>JAZRLM010000025.1:0-29896 GCA_045646865.1 Clostridia bacterium | reverse complement strand
CGGTATAAATTTGAGCGTAACTTTTTCCAGAATGATAGAGATTAACGATAGTCTTTTTAAATTCTGATGTGTACCTGTTTTTTGTGGACATTGTAATTCTCCTTTCGTGTCTACTATTTTACATCATTTCCATTTTGCTGTCCACTTTTTTTAGTATACATCCAAAGTTTTTCTGCAAACGATAAGAGAATGTACTGATTTAAAAGCACTTACACCGACTATCGTAAACACCCTGATAAAAAGAATAGATGTCCATAACCCCGATGAAAAATTCAAACATCGCAGAGTTAAAATAGACATCTACTTTACGGCAGTAGGACTAATCAGCATACCTGACGAAAAAGAGCTACTTGCTCTAATGGATGAAATACGCAATGAAAAAAGTGCGTAAAAATGGACTAAGCGGTGCAACCGCAATAGTTACACCGCTTATTTTTTTAATGTCCTTAGCAACCCGACGCTTTATGCTGTGGCGTTTTTTTATTGCCTCATTCTTATTAGAACCTAGATCTTGCCGTATAGTGTGTGTGCAAGAGTTCATGTGACTTGTGGCTGCCCGGTTTTTCAAGGAATTCTGAATAGAGAAGCTTGATATCGGGGTTTTCGTGTGACTTGCGGACAGGAAGAGCCTTGTCTTCAGCATAAAGTCCTGCAGCACGCTTTGCCTTAAGGTCAATATCCATACGTACGCTAGAATCAACGATGGGCTGACCGCCACCTGTTACACAACCACCGGGACAAGCCATAATTTCGATAAAGTGATATTTAGCTTTACCGTCACGAACATCGTTAAGAACCTTTCTTGCATTACCAAGACCACTTACAACAGCAACCTTAACCTCGGTACCTGCAACTGTAAGAGTTGCTTCCTTGATACCGTCGGTACCTCTTACTGCTTCATAGTCGAGTTTATCGAATGACTTACCTTCAAGAACTTCAACAACTGTTCTGAGAGCTGCTTCCATAACACCACCGGTTGCACCAAAGATAACACCGGCACCGCTTGCTTCTTCAAAGGGATTGTCAAATTTTTCATCAGGCAGCTTGTTAAAGAGGATACCTGATTCCTTAATCATCTTTGCAAGCTCTCTTGTTGAGATAACTGCATCAACATCGCGGAGTGAGTTAACTTCCATTTCGGGACGACCTGCTTCAAACTTCTTAGCAACACAAGGCATAACTGAAACTACAAACATCTTTGCAGGGTCAATACCCATCTTTTCAGCATAGTATGTCTTAAGGATTGCACCAAACATCTGGTGAGGTGACTTACAAGATGAAAGGTTGTCAAGGAAGTCGGGGAAGTTGTGTTCACAGAACTTAATCCAACCGGGGCTGCATGATGTAATCATAGGAAGCTTGCCACCGTTTTGGAGTCTTTCAATGAACTCTGTTCCTTCTTCCATAATAGTAAGGTCAGCACCTGTATCTGTATCAAATACGCCATCAAAGCCCATTCTTCTGAGAGCTGCAGCCATTTTGCCAGTTACAGGAGTACCGATTTCGTAACCGAATTCTTCACCAAGACCAACACGAACTGCAGGAGCAGTCTGAACAACAACATATTTTTCAGGATCGTTGATAGCTGCCCATACGTCTGCTGTGTTATCCTTTTCACGGAGAGCACCTGTGGGACAAGCTACGATACACTGACCGCAGTTTACACAGGGAACTTCGCCAAGTGACTTATTGAAGGGTGATGCGATTGTTGTTTTAAAGCCTCTTTCTGTTGCATCAATAACAGAAACAGTCTGGATTGTCTTACAAGCACTAACGCAACGACGACAGAGAACACACTTGTTGTTGTCTCTAACGATTGAAGGAGAAACCTCATCGATGTCGTATTCGTTTCTTTCGCCCATATATGTGATATCTGTAACACCAAGTTCATCAGCAAGCTTCTGAAGCTCACAATTCTGATTTCTTGCACAAGTCAAGCACTTGCGGTCGTGGTTTGAAAGAAGGAGTTCAAGGTTGACACGGCGGGCGTCTCTTACCTTCTGTGTGTTTGTAAGAACTTCCATACCCTCGGATACAGGATACACACAAGCAGCCTGAAGATTTCTTGCACCTACAACCTCTACGATACACATTCTGCAGGAGCCTGTTTTGCTGACATCCTTCAGGTAGCAAAGGGTAGGAATTTCAATATTTGCACTGCGGGCAGCCTCTAAAATTGTGTAATTGCTAGGCACACTAAGAGCCTGTCCGTTGATTTTTATATTAACCATTTCCATTTTATTCACTCTCCCTCTCTATTATTTCTTTGTAATTGCGCCAAACTTACAGCTATCCATACAAACGCCGCACTTAACGCACTTTTCAGAATCAATGGTGAAGGGTGACTTAATTTCGCCTGTGATTGCCCCAACAGGACATTTTTTAGCACAAAGGCTACAACCCTTACACTTGTCTGCAACGATTTCATACTTAACGAGCTTCTTACATACGCCTGCAGGACAAACCTTGTCACGAACGTGTGCTTCATACTCGTCACGGAAATACTTGAGAGTACTGAGAACAGGGTTAGGAGCTGTCTGACCGAGACCGCAAAGAGCTGTTGACTTAATGCTGTAGCAAAGCTCTTCCATCTTGTCAAGATCTTCCATTGTTCCGTTACCTGATGTAATCTTTTCTAAGATTTCATAAAGTCTCTTTGTACCAACACGGCAAGGAGTACATTTACCGCAGGATTCATCAACTGTAAATTCAAGGAAGAACTTAGCAATATCAACCATACAGTTGTCTTCATCCATAACGATAAGACCACCTGAACCCATCATTGAGCCGATTGCCATAAGAGAATCATAATCAATTGGAGTATCAATAAGATGTTCAGGAATACATCCACCTGAAGGACCACCCGTCTGTGCAGCCTTGAACTTTTTACCGTTGGGGATACCGCCACCGATTTCTTCTACGATTTCGCGAAGTGTTGTACCCATAGGAACTTCAACAAGACCTGTATTCTTAATCTTACCACCAAGAGCAAATACCTTTGTACCCTTACTCTTTTCGGTACCGATTGTCTTGAACCAGTCTGCACCGTTAAGAATAATCTGTGTAATATTTGCATAGGTTTCAACGTTGTTAAGGAGTGTGGGTTTCTGCCACAGACCTGCAACTGCAGGGAACGGAGGACGGGGACGCGGTTCCCCACGATGACCTTCGATTGATGTGATAAGAGCTGTTTCTTCACCACAAACAAACGCACCGGCACCAAGACGGATTTCCAAATCAAAGTCAAAGCCTGAATCAAAAATATTCTTGCCCAAAAGTCCGTATTCTCTTGCCTGAGCAATAGCAATACCAAGACGCTTAACTGCGATAGGATACTCTGCACGGATGTAGATATAACCCTGATTTGCACCTACTGCGTAACCAGCTATTGCCATAGCCTCGATAACTGCGTGGGGGTCACCTTCAAGAATACTTCTGTCCATAAATGCACCGGGGTCACCCTCGTCGGCATTACAAGCAACATACTTCTGATCGTTCTGTGAATTATAGGTAAACTGCCATTTTGTACCTGTGGGGAAGCCACCGCCGCCACGGCCACGAAGACCTGATTCCTTGATTACATCAATAACTTCCTGAGGAGTCATTTCTGTAAGCACCTTACCAAGTGCCTGATAACCATCAATACCGATATATTCCTCAATATCTTCAGGGTTGATAACACCACAGTTACGAAGAGCAATTCTCTTCTGTTTTTTATAAAAATCAACTTCGTTAAGACTCTTAATGTTATCTTCTTCAACTGTTTCAGCATAAAGAAGTCTCTTTACAACTCTACCTTTTACGAGATGTTCTTCAACGATTTCCTGAACATCATCGGGAGTAACTCTGCTGTAGAAAGCACCCTCTGGGTAAATAATCATAATAGGTCCTAAAGCACAAAGGCCAAAGCAACCTGTTTTTATAATTTTAAACTCTTTTTCCAAATCATGTGCCGCAAGCTGTGCTTCCATTTCCTTGATGATAGCATCACAGCCGGAAGATGTACAACCTGTACCGCCGCAGCAAAGAATATGACCTCTAACCATATCCATCTTTAAACACCAAACCTTTCTGTATTTTTAATCTGAGCTGTTTGATTACTCTGCAGCACCAATTGTATACTTTGTAACAATGCGACCGTTAACAATATGTTCGCTTACAATTTCAGCAGCCTTCTTGGGGTCAACCTTTACATAAGTAACCTTTTCTTCACCGGGAACCATAACCTCAACGATTGGCTCTAAACGGCAAACGCCGATACAACCTGTCTGTGTAACCGCTACGTGTTCAAGGTTTCTCTTTGCAACCTCTTCCATAATAGCATTCAAAACAGGTCTTGCACCTGCCGCTATGCCGCAGGTTGCCATACCAACAACCACACGGATTGCATGGTCGTCTTTTCTCAAATTAACAGAGCCTTTTGCTTTGTTTCTTATTGCTTCGAGTTCAGCCAAGCTTTTCATTTTTTTACCTCCGTTTTACACTTTTAACTAAAATTCAGTTCCTGTTCGCCCTCCGCTAAAAATTCAGAAAGCCATAAATAAACCTCGGGTGCCGAGAACGGAACATCTCCCAGCACATTTTTTATTTCAATTGTATCAACCTCAAAAACCTTATCATTCACAGAATGTTTGTATGTAAAATCAATATTTTCATATGATGTAAACAGACCAAGCATTGTTTCCGCCATATTGCCAAGCGGCTGACGGTCAATGTGACTGTATGTGAACACCGCAGTAATGCATGTTCCCTCTCCCACCTGTGATTTAATATCAAAGCTTCCGTCTGTTGCTTCTGCCGCTGCTTTAAAAAGCGGTATTCCCAGACCTACCTTTCGGGTAGTGCGCTTTGTGGTAAACGGATCAATAACCTTTTCAAGAAATTCCTTTGTCATACCGCAACCGTTATCGCTAATTCTAACTGCAAGCTTATCGGATGCAATATCCTCACAAACCGTAACATCAATTTTTGTGGCACCTGCCACAACCGAATTCTGAACAATGTCCAGAATGTGAAGTGCAATTTCTCTCATTACATTTCCTGATACTTTTTGATGATACCTTCAACATCGTCAACAACCAGTCTGCCGTAAACGTCGTCGTTTACTGTAAGAACAGGCGCAAGACCGCAGGCACCGATACAACGTGTAGCCTCGATTGAGAACAAACCGTCGGGTGTACATTCACCAACTTCAATACCAAGAATCTCTTTAATCTTTTCTAAAATATCACCTGAACCCTTAACATAACAAGCTGTACCCAAGCATACACCGATGTGATATCTGCCCTTGGGATTAAGTGAAAACTGTGTGTAAAATGTAACAATGCCGTAAATTTCTGCCAAAGGCACATTAAGACCTTCAGAAATCATTTCCTGAACCTCAATTGGAAGATAACCATAAATTTCCTGTGCCTTGTGCAATACAGGAATAACTGCTCCATCTATATCCTTGTGTTCTGCAATGACAGCCATGAGCTGTGCTTCCTGTTCCTTTGTGCCATTGAAGGGAATTGTTTTCTTTTCCATTTCTCCTTTACCTCCTACCTTAATTTATGTCACCAAAGCCGATGGTGCCGACTTTAAACATACTTGATTTGCGCATTTTGCAATCACTTTGTTAAAAAAGCGTCAAATAAGCGCACAATAAAATTATATCAAAAATATCTATAAAAATCTACATTTTGACAAAAATACTTTCTTAAAACTTGTACAAAAATTCTAATATTTTTTGTGCACTTTTATCATCATTTCTCAAACAATTTTCTCGTTCTGCAATATTTTCAAGATAATGTGCATCCGAATCAGTTAAAACACCGTATTCTGCATAAATTTGCCTATATTTATCCAGTCCACGAGTGGTAATTTCCAAACCGTCCACATACAAATCAGGCGGCAAAAAACCAAGGTTGGATGTAATGCTGTAACTTGATTTATCAATGTGTGCCGGAATAAACAATCCGCCACGTTTTTTTGTTTCGGCTGAAACCTCATAAATATCAAGATTAACAGCATTCACAAGAAGAAGTTCTTCCTCCCCCACTATTTCATCCTGAGCATCCATAATAAGCTGCCGTCCGAATATTTCGGGTTCATTTTTGATACCCGACATCTTTGTACGGATAAATTCGCTCATATCTTCAGCTGCATCAATATCAGGAAAATAACAAAGCACATGAACTTCTTCCGATGTAGTTACCTCCATACCGGGGACAACTTTTATAATGCCGTTTGCCGTCTTCATAACTGCGCGGACATTACGGCAGGAATTGTGGTCGGTAACCGCAATAATATCAAGGCCTTTTATGTATGCCATATTTACAATATTGTTCGGGGTCATATCCTCGTCACCGCAAGGTGATAGCGCGGAATGGATATGCAAATCATAATAAAGACTCATATTCCCAACTCCGCAAGTTTAACCGCCGCCTCGTATGCCGATATATCGCCGCCAAGAATTATAATATCCTGCTCCTTTGCACGTTCAACAGTCTTTTCATCGGGAATACAGCCGTCAGCAAGAATTATGCAGGCAGCATCAGCCAAAGATGCAACCGCAACAATATTTACGTTTGTCTGAATGGTAATCCACACATAATTCGCCTGAACCTTTGACATAGCAAGACTTAGAAGGTCGCCTATATAACAACCTTTTGCCGTTTTATCAGCAAGTTCCTCGCCTGCGTAAAAATCAAGGTTAAGTTTATCTGCAATATTTTTTACTGTCATTTATTTTTCCTCCGTTTCGTCTGTATAAACAGGAACTTCAAGCTCAAGCATATCATGAGCAAGAAAACTTACCTTCTCCCTCAACTTAAATATACAGTCCGTCTCCTTTGCATAACCTCTTACAATATCCTCTGCCAAAGCACGACAGGTAGGAGAACCACAAGAGCCACAGTCAAGTTTCGGAAAACCCTCATAAATTTCTTCAATCTTTGCCATCTTCTTCATAGCAATATTTATATCAGGGTCAAGGTTCATTATGGGACGGTATACAATCGTTTCATCCCAGAACATATTCATATCATCAAAAGGCAGCATTCCGTCATCAAGAGCCCGACATATCCTCTGAATTTTTGACCTTGCCGAAAAACTGTTTTCTGCAGTCAGAGGTCCACCAACGCATCCACCGGGGCAGGCAAGAGCCTCTACATAGTCAATATCATTCATTTTTCCGTCTTCTATTTCTTCAAACACGTTTATAACATTATGTATTCCGTCAACAGCAATATATTTTTCAGCACCCGAGGTTTCAGCCTCGCCGCCGCTTGTTGCCCATATCACTCCCGAACGTCCTGCATTTCTCAATTCACGGACGTCTTTCTCAGCAATTTTGTTTACAACTCTGGACATCTTTATGCATATATCCTTTATTGGAATAACACCGTCAACTTCAGACTTCTTAACTGTGTAGTTTGCCTTTACAAAGGTTGCCTTTGCAGCACAAGGACTTATAAAGAATATACCGATTTCTTCAGGATTAAGTCCTGTTTTTTTCACAGCCTCGCATCTTGCCTGAACAGCCGATATTTCCATAGGAGATTTAAGGGGAACAATGTTTGCAATGAGATTGGGGAACTTAATAGCAATAAGCCTTAAAACCGCAGGGCAGGCAGACGAAATTGCCGGTTTTAAAAGTTCACCGGATGCCAGCAGTTCCTTTGTTTTCTCTGTTATAACCTGTGCGCCCCTTGCAACCTCAAAAACGTCGTCAAAACCCAAGTCAAGCAATGCGCTCAGCACCGTATCAACGTTTTCGGTCTTTGAAAACTGACCGTAAAAAGCAGGCGCCACCAATGCTACATTATATTTAAATTGCTGCAGCATTTCAAGGTCGTCAGCGACAGCCTTTTTAGCGTGATAAGGGCATACTCTTATACACTCTCCGCAGTCTATACAGCGTTCTTTAAGAATTTTTGCCTTTCCCTTCTGAACTCTTATTGCCTGAGTCGGACAACGAGTAAGACAATGAGTACAGCCCTTGCACGAATCTATATCCAATGTTACAGAATGCCAATATGTTTCCATAAAACTACACATCCCTTCCTCCCACAGTCAACATAGTGCATATCATCGTGGGCAGACAATATGAAACAAATTCACACCTTTGCAGAAACAGTCAAAGTCACAGTTGTCCCTTTTCCTATCTCGGTATCAATTTTCATAGAATCAGAATATTTTTTCATATTTGGAAGTCCCATTCCTGCACCAAAACCAAGCTCTCTTACCGAATGGTCTGCGGTTGAAAAACCTTCCTTCATAGCCATTTCAAGGTCAGAAATTCCGGGACCTACATCCTTCATTACAATAACAATCTCGTCCGATGAAATTTCAACATCAATATCGCCGCCGTCAGCGTGTATTACCATATTAATTTCGCCTTCGTACATTGCAATAGCAACCTTGCGTACAACCTCGGGATTAAAGCCAAGCTGATTAAGAGTCTTTTTAACCTTGCTTGAAACCTCACCTGCACGGGTAAAGTCGTCGCCGTTAACATTAAAATGTAATTTCATAACCTCTGCCACAGCTTATACCCCCTTTTCGTCACCGGTAAGTCCCTTACAATACAACTTGCCGCTGGCAACATAAAGGGTATGCTCGGTTGTAAGTATCGCAATTCCCTTTGCCTTTGCCAGAGCAATTACACTTTCGTCAGGGCATTTGCCGCGAACAAACACAATTGCAGAAATATCCATCATTTCAGCTGTTCTTACAACCTGAGGATTCACCAGTCCTGTAAGAAGCAAAACTTTATCATTTACAAATGCAAGTACATCGCTCATAAGGTCACTGCCAAAAGCAGACTCGACCTCTGTATCCAGCATTTCCTCGCCCGTCATCACCTTTGCGTTTAAAATTTCCTTAATTTCTGACAATTTCATAAGTTTCTCCATTCTGTCGCATTGCAACATTTATTCTTCAACTGAGTTTTTTATTTTTTGATGAACCTCAAGTTCCTTTCCTGTTTTCAGAATATTTCGTCCGTATTTTGTATGTAAATCAAAAATCGTATTTTCAAGACTGCGATTTTTTAGTTTTTTATCTTCCTTTTCAGGTTCAAGCTGGTCAAACAATGTCATCTGACGAAATTCTTCATCAGGTGAATCCTGCAAATGACTCAGCGCAACACCAACAAGTCTGACACTCTCGTTTATTTTTTCGTGCTTCAATAGTTCCTTTGTGATATTCCAGATATCCTTTTGCGAATTTACTGCATCACCGGTTTTTGCCCTTGTGATACTTTTCATATTGCTGAACTTAATCTTTAACGTTACCGTCTTTCCCCAAAGACTATTACGTTTTGCCCGAAAACTCACATCTCCTGCCAGAAGCAACAATGTATCTTCAAGCACCGAAGCATCTGTAACGTTTGTCTGAAACGTATGTTCCCTGCCAATGGATTTAGCAGTACTGTCTGCCACCACCTGACGGTCATCGTTGCCAGATGCCATTTTCAACATTTCACGTCCTAATACACCAAGACTGTCTAGCTGCTCTGCAGGTGTATTCAGCAAATCTTCTACCGTTACAATACCCATAGACTTTAATTTTTCAGCCGTCTTCACCCCTATGCCGCTGATAACACTTACAGGTCTTTTATGTATCAGGTTAACCAGCGATTCCCTGTCAGGAATTACAAAAAATCCATCAGGCTTATCTTCCTCGCTGGCAAGTTTTGCGCCCATCATACAGTAGGAAACCCCCACCGAACAGGTAACACCCACCTTTTCAAATACTTCCTTCTTTAGTTGCCTGCCTATTTCTTCGCCACTTCCAAAAAGTCTTAAAGATGCAGTTACATCCATATATCCTTCGTCAAGAGCCACAAACTCAATACAATCGGTATACTTGAGCATTATATTGTGTACTTTCTCCGAAACACAGGCATACTTCCTCATATCGCCGTGCATATAAATGCCGTGTGGACATCTGCGATACGCCTCCTTAATATTCATTGCGGAATGTACACCAAACTTACGTGCTTCATAGCTGCAGGTTGAAACAACACCGCGTTCAGACGGTAATGCACCGATTATAAGTGGTTTTCCCCTTAGTTCAGGATTATCCCTGACCTCAATCGCCGCAAAAAATGCATCCATATCCAGATGAATTATTGTTCTGTTCACTTTATCTTGCCTCTTCCTTAAGCAGAGTTTCTATCCCCCGATATACATCAAAATATGAAGGAGCAACACCGCCCTGTATACGGTTGTTATAAATCATCACAGTATCCTCAAAAAACAGACCTGCAATGGGGTTAATTTCTTTGAAACAATCAATCATAATGCCGTAGCCTTCCTCAATTTCTTCGCGGCTTCGTTTATTTTTCAGATTATTTTGCGCCTGCAGCATTTTTTCATTTTCAAAACCGAATATATTTCCTTCTGCCGTTATCATTGAAAAACTTATTTCCGGTGATACAATGTAGCTACCTATAAACATATCATAGTCACCACCAGCCAGCCTTGCCTGATATTCCTCAAACTTTACCTTTTCAAGGGTAATGGCAAAACCTAGCTCCTCAAGTTGCTTTTCAACAAGAGTAGCAATAGCCTCACGTGTAGGATTTTCCTCATTATACAGTATTTTTAAATCAGTTGTCAGCATACTTTCCTCAATAGTCTTTTTGTATACACCATCCAACAATTCCCATTGGTTATCTGTAAGAGCTCTTGTTGCCGCATCCTTGTTCTGATTTGTGCCAACAATCTTATTTCCGCACACAAACCATCTGTGGTGAATTGGCATAGTTGCTGCTGTTGCATAACCCATCATTGCCTCGTCAATAATTTTTGACCTGTCAATAGCATAGGAAATCGCACTACGCACCTCTGACAACGCCAACACATCATTACCGTGATTAAAACCTATAAAATGAAAAATCGGTGTTGACATTGTGGTATGTGATGAAATAACAGGGTCGGCAAATTTTCCCCAGTCCATATCATCAGCCAACATCATATCTATACCACCCGAACTGAAGGTATAAAGTGCCGTACTTTTATCGGGAATCATTTTTACTGTTATCATGTTTGTTGCAGGAGTTCCGCCCCACCATTGGTCGTTATTGACAAGATAAACTGTGTTAACCTCGTTTCTGTCCTCATATCTGTACGGTCCGGTACCCACAGGTATAAATGATGCAGGGTTAATATCTTCTGCACCTTTTTTTATAATCGGAAAATACAAAAGATTCACAAAATTCGACCAAGGCTCGTTAATCTCAATCTCGATTTTGCTTTGTTCCAAAGCCGTTATATTTTTTATGTTTGAAACATTATAAAAATAAATGCTGTCAGGGTTCTTTTTAATCTGATTAACTGTATAAACAACATCCTCTGCCGCAAAAGCATCGCCGTCATGCCACGTCACGTTCTGACGTAGATTAACCGTCCACACCAAGCCATCATCCGACACAGCCCAGCTTTCTGCAAGACAAGGCTCCGGATAAAGGTTGTCTGCCAGACTTATCAGCCCTTCGTACACTATCCCCAACATCTGTATATTAGCCTGATTTTTGCTAAAAACAGGACAAAGTGTATCAGGTTTATGCGAATAAATTGAAATTTCTGCAGCATTCCACGAACTTGTGCTCTGTTCTGTATTTTGGTATTTTTTACCGCATCCACACAATGTAAACATCAGCAATGCCGCCGTTAATAATGCAAATATTTTTTTCAAATTTCTTTCCACCTTTGTTTTATCTCTCAATCTAACGAAATGAATGCACCCATTCTGCCTGTCGCCTCTTTGTTGACACGGTAAGAATACAGCATATCATTATTACATATAGTACATATTTTCAGAATTTCAATATTATCTTTATTTAATCCGCTTTTCAAGAGAATTCTTTCGTTTGCCTTCCATAAATCAACCATAAATTTTCCGTTATCACATTCGATAACTAAATCATTATCAAATTCACAAGCAACCTCGCCACCAGTTTCAAAGCAACATTGACCGATTGACGGACCAATTGCCACCTTTATGTTTTCGGGTTTTGATCCAAATTGTTCTACCATAATTTTTACTGCATTACCCGCAATCCCGCTGACCGTTCCTCTCCAGCCAGAATGAACAGCAGCAACAACTCCAGCCGATTTATCAGCCATAAGTACAGGAACACAATCCGCATAATAAACCACAAGGGGTAACTTACAGATATTTGTAACCAAGCCGTCAATATCCATAAATTCACTTTCGCGGCTGATGCCTTTGCCTGCATCATTCTCGGTTATTATCCGGATATTTGCAGAATGAGTTTGTCTACCTGCCGTAATACGCTCATACAGAAATCCCATATCATCAGCAACAAGTTTATAATTTCCTGTTACTGCATCTCTGTCGTCGCCAACACGAAAACCCAGATTAAGCCCCTTTACCGTGCCACAACTTAAACCGCCGCATTTTGTTGTAAAACAATGGCTTATCCCGTCATTTGTCAGCAAATCACTTTTTAAATATACTCGGTCATCTATATTAATTTTTGTCACTTATCTTCTCCTTCAAGCTTTGAAAAATATAGTCTCTCAACACTTATCACCTTTTTAGTCTTATCATCAATATCAAAGACTGCTCCGTTAAACCATACCTCGCCCTCGGCCTTCTCAAATCTGAATTTCTTTCGGGTATAGTATAAATCCATAATAATCTCTTTCTTAACTCCCAGAACAGAATCCCGTACTCCTGTCATACCGATATCAGTAATATATGCAGTTCCACCCGGAAGAATGTGTGCATCTGCCGTCTGAACATGTGTATGTGTGCCAAAAACCGCCGCAACCTTGCCGTCAAAATAATTTCCAAAAGCAAGTTTTTCACTTGTAGTTTCGGCATGAAAATCAATTAATATTATATCTGCCTTGCCTTCCATCTCCCGCAGAGCCTTTTCGGTTGCACGGAAGGGACAATCAACAGGTTCCATATTAAGTCTGCCTATGGCATTGATAACACCGATTCGGATATATCCCAAATCGTCAATGTAATATCCACAGCCTTCCGTTTCGGCAGGATAATTTATTGGTCTTATCACCTGAGGAATATCGGTAAGCACCTGAGTGTATTCCTTGTTTGCAAAAGTGTGGTTACCAAGGGTGATAACATCAGCACCGCACCTTAATAATGTTTCAGCAATATCTCTGGTTATGCCGTTTGTATTTGCCGCATTTTCGCCGTTTGCTATACAGTAATCAATTTTATACTTATTTTTTATTCTACCTAAATTATTATATATAAATTCACGTCCGTCGGACGCAACAATATCTCCCACCGCAAGAATTCTCATAGAATTTTATTTCCTCTCTGTTTATATCAATCATCTATAACAATACTTTTTTATGCAGAAAAGGCTGCCGCAGCAGCCTTTTCCCTGGAGCAAAGGCTCCTTATTTAGCATATTCAACTGTTCTGAGTTCGCGGATAACATTAACTTTAATCTGTCCCGGATACTCCATAGTGCTTTCAATCTTCTTAACAATATCTTTTGCAAGAAGGATTGTTTCATCATCGTTAACGTGGTCGGGTTTAACCATAATTCTGACCTCACGACCCGCCTGAATTGCAAAGGATTTTTCAACACCGTTGAATGAATTTGCAATTTCTTCAAGGGCCTCAAGTCTCTTGATGTATGATTCAATATTTTCACGTCTTGCACCTGTGCGTGCCGCAGAAATTGTATCTGCTGCCTGAACAAGACAAGCTGCAAGAGAGTTCGGCTCAACATCGCCGTGATGTGCCATAATTGCGTGGATAACTTTGTCGTTTTCCTTATACTTTTTAGCAACATCAGCACCGATTGTAACGTGAGAACCTTCAACCTCGTGGTCAATAGCCTTACCTAAATCATGGAGAAGACCTGCACGTTTTGCAAGCGCAACGTCTGTCCCAAGTTCAGCCGCCATAAGACCTGCAAGGTGAGCAACCTCGATTGAATGTTTAAGCACATTCTGTCCGTAACTTGTACGGTATTTCAAACGACCGAGAAGTTTAATGAGTTCAGGATGAAGACCGTGAACACCTGTATCAAATGTAGCCTGTTCACCTTCCTGCTTGATGATAGCATCAACCTCGCGTCTTGATTTTTCAACTGTTTCTTCAATGCGACCGGGATGAATTCTTCCGTCAACAATAAGTTTTTCAAGCGAAAGTCTTGCAATCTCACGTCTTACGGGATCAAAACCGGAAAGAATAACCGCTTCCGGAGTATCGTCAATAATCAAATCTACACCTGTAAGGGTTTCGATAGAACGGATGTTTCGTCCTTCACGTCCGATAATTCTGCCCTTCATTTCATCATTGGGAAGCTGCACAACTGAAACTGTGGTTTCAGCAACGTGATCAGCAGCACAACGCTGAATCGCACCGGTAATAATGTTGCGGGCCTTCATATCAGCTTCTTCTTTAGCCTGATCCTCGATGCTCTTAATAAGAATTGCTGCATCGTGTCTTGCATCAATCTCGACCTGCTTAAGAAGCAAATCCTTTGCCTCGGCAACAGAAAGTTCTGCCAGCTTTTCAAGCTGCGACATCTGAAGTTTTTTAACCTTTTCAACTTCTTCCTTTAGGTCGTCAACCTCGCTCAGTTTTTCCTGAACCTGTTCTTCCTTTTTCTCAAGAACCTGAGTTTTTTTGTCAATAGCATCTTCCTTCTGCTGAATTCGACGCTCCTGACGCTGGATTTCGTTTCTGCGTTCTTTTATTTCCTTATCAAGCTCATTGCGTTCTTTATGTATTTCTTCTTTTGCTTCTAAAAGTCTTTCTTTTTTTGCATGCTCAGCATCTTTAATTGCTTTTGTTTTTGCATTTTCAATAATCTTTTTTGCTTCTTCTTCGGCACTGCCAACCTTAAGTTCAGCAACCTTTCTGCGGTATGAATATCCGAATCTGAATGCCAAGAACATTCCTATCACAGCGATAACAACCACAACGCTCAGAAGAATCAAAGTATTTATATCGTTCATGTTAACACACCTCCCTAGTCGATATTTGACGTATAAATCATAGATTATATATCTGCGTTTTTCGCCATTTCAACGCCCTTTTCACAAGGACAGTTTGTTTATTTAGAAACACATAAAAGAACTGTATAACGATTTATTTTACATAAAACATATACATTTACAATTTTAATAAATTTTCACCAATTTGTCAAGTAGTTTTTCGTTAAAAAACACAAAAAAGAGGTAAAATTTTACCTCTTTTCATTAACATTATTGTACAGCCTCGTAAAGTGTTGCCGCATCGCTCTTTCCTACCTGTTCACGCACATCTGTAACACGCACGGCAAGAGTTTTGCTGCCAAAGGTTATCTCTATAACATCGCCGATTTTCACATCATATGAAGCCTTGACAACCTTACCGTTTACCGCAACTCTGCCGCCGTCACAAGCCTCGTTTGCCACCGTCCTTCTTTTGATAAGACGTGACACCTTTAAATATTTATCCAATCTCATAATATTTAGTCCTCGTATTTTGAAAATTCCTGAATAAAGGTTTCAGTATGCTTATTAAGTGCAGTTTCCGCATCCACACCCATTCTTTTTGCAACAGCAACAATTTCAAACAGCATTTTTCCTATATACTGTTCCGAAACCTCTGCGTCATTGCTTGACAGCATAACGTTCATCATATTCGCAATACTGTCAGCAGCAAAAACAGGCTCGCTGAAAACATAACCGCCCTTTTCCGCCTTACCCTGTATTTTTTCTGCACGCATAAGCGACGGCAGATATTTTGAAACCTCTGCCATATCCTGAGCAACGGTCTTCTGGCCACGGTCATCACGCTTAATCTGAGCCCAGTTTTCAAGCACCTCTTCAGAATCCGTCACCTTAGCATCACCAAAAACATGAGGATGACGATGTATCAGCTTGCGGCAAACAGCATTGATTACATCATCCATATCATATTCGCCGTTTTCTTTGCCGATTTGTGCGTGAAATACAATCTGGAGCAAAAGATCGCCGCTTTCGTCTGCAACATTTTCCCAATCTTTAGCGTCAAGGGTCTCCACAAGTTCATAGCCTTCCTCAATGATGTCGTGCTTGATACTCTGATGTGTCTGTTCCATATCCCAGGGGCAGCCACCCTCGCCGCGAAGGGTTTTAACTATGTTCAGTAAATCTTCATAAGTATAATTCTTTTTCATATTTCTCTCCTGTAATTAAGACTCAGTATAACCTGACTTAAAGTAATTTATATTTAGTGAGAATTCCTGCAATTTTTTCGCCCTTTGGCATATTGAGAACATCCTCACGTTTAATACCTTTAACCGCAATAACCGCCACCAAATAAACAACCGCACCAACCGCAATAGCAGCAAGCGTTACAAGTCTGGAACCCGGCATAAACTCCGACAGCATATTATAGAATACAATTGTCACAGCTCCCATAACCAAAGCGGCACAGAGTGGTTTAATCAACATATCAATCACATTTATTTTAACCTTTAGTATAAATGCTATGCAAATGCAATTAAGCAAAGCAATGGTTCCATAACAAGCAGTTGTTGCAATAGGAGCAGCGTCAATGCCCCAGACAGGAATTAAAGCATAGTTCATTACAACCTTCACAATTCCTCCCACCAGCATATTCACAACCGGATAATAAACTTTCCCGTAGGATTGAAGCACCGAATTGCTTACTGACACAAAAGCCACAAAGGGTACTGCAAAAGCAAGTTTCTGCAGGAGCACCCCTGCATTGGCATCACTATATAACACCAACAGAATAGGGCTGGACAAAACATAGAATCCAACAGCACATGGAAGAGCAAAAAGCATTGTTATTCTGAGAATGCTTGATGTCATAACCCCCGCCTCACCCAACTTTCTGCCGGCAAGGGCGGTTGAAATCGCAGGTACAATACTCATACTAAGCCCCACCACTATTGTAAGCGGCAGATTAAACATAGTCTGTGCCTGACCTGTATATAAGCCATAAAGTGAGTTTGCCTTTTTCTGAAGAAGCATAGCACCCTGCCATCCTTCTTCCGCAGCCATCCCCCAGAATTCTGTACCTTCTGAAAAAAGATGCGAATATGAATCAAACACCTTGGGATTTACCACAAGTCTGTTCATAATTGTAGCAAGGTCTACCAGGCTTGTAAGGCTTGATACCGAAGCCCCGATAGTAATGGGAACAGCTATAAGTACAAGATTTTTCAATATATTCCGTCTTGAGCGTATCCTCTGGCCGGAAATCGGTCTTGCCTTTTTTTCTTTACAACTGTAAATAATTATCATCAGCAACAGCGCAAGGAAGGTACCTGCCGTAACACCCAATATAGCACCCGTTGAGGAATATAATGTGCGGGCATGTGATGACAAACCACTACTTGCACCCGGTGCGGAAATCGCAACCTTCATCCCCATAATAGCAGATGCCGCAGCAATACCAAGAAGAAGCTTTGCACTCGCTTCAACCACCTCAGATGCAGCCGTGGGATACATATTCTGTCTTCCCTGAAAATATCCGCGATATGCAGAAAGAAGCGATACAAAAAATACTGCAGGAGCAATCACCCTGATATTAAGAGCAGAATCCGCATTTCCAAGAAATCCCGCCAGATTATCTGCAAAAGCATAAAGTGCCGTACTTCCCGCTACACCGATTATACCAAGCAAAAGTGCCGCTGTCTGGAAAACACGTTTTGCATCATATTCGTCATCATTCGCAATACTTTCGGCAACCATTTTGGAAACCGCAATAGGAAATCCTGCTGTTGCAATTATAAACATAAAGGTATAAATCTGGTATGCAACATTAAAGATACCCATTCCGTCATCGCCAACAAGTTCACGAAGCGGAACTTTAAAAAGAGCACCTATAATTTTTACCAAGAAATTGGCACCTGCCAATATTAACGCACCTTGCAAGAAATTTTTTCCGTTGTTCTTCAAAGCGACGCCTCCCTGTATTATATCGTTTTAATTAATGCCGTATTTATATAGAATACTACAAAATACCAAAATCGTCAAGTATTGCTTTTCTTTTATTACTTTTTTGCACAGTCAAGGGCAATACCGCCTATAATAAACTGAACAAACAGACTAAACGCTGCCTTTACAATATCAAGGCACATAATCCCTGTTTCATAACTTTCAATATATAACTGATTATATTTATATGCAGCAAACCCTATTACAAGCACACCTGTTGCAAGTTTCAATCCGTAAAAAATCAATTTTGTCGCCTCGGGTGACATTTTATTCACCGCTTCAAGAAACTCATGCATTTTATGTCCTCCTTCATATATTTTTTATTTTTAGGTTAACATAATATTTTACAATTTTCAACAAGAAATATTTGCAAAGTGCATTATTACCGCATTTTCTACTTTTTTCTTTTAATGTAGAATTATGTCGATAGATTACTGTGTTAAAGTATTTAGTATTGTTGTAATATTAAAACAAATTCTATACACACAGGAGGATATTCGTATGAATAAATGCGAAAATTACGAACTTATTACATCAGCTCAGGGGATTAATTATTTTGTAACGCAGTCAAAATCGGACAACCCCAGACCCTTTGGTATTTTTGCAGCAATGCAGGATGATTCAGAGGATATCGGCTGTACCGAAAACATTTTCTTCACAAAAGAAGAAGCACAGAAATGCTGTATGTGGCTAGCTGAAAATCTGGTTTATCCAATAACATTAAGCGAAGTTCTTGAAAACTTTTACAGATTATAATCATATTCAAAAAGGATTTGTCAAATATGCCGTTTTTTGCAGATTTGACAAATCCTTTTTGGTTTGGTATAATGGTGAAAAATGCATTTGGAGTATATGTTCTATGAAAATAAACGAATCTGCCGAAAATTATCTTGAAGCCATATTTATGTTAAAAAAGAAAACAGGCTTTGTCCGCAGTATAGATGTGGCGCATGAGCTTTCGTTTACAAAAGCAAGTGTTTCTGTTGCTATGAAAAGCTTTCGCGAAAAAGGTTATATCACTATCGATAAGTCCGGCGGAATCTCATTAACCGATGAAGGTCTTGCTATTGCCGAAAAGGTTTTTGAGCGTCATCACATTATAGCTTCGGCACTTATTTCTATCGGTGTAGACAAAGAAACAGCCTTTGATGACAGTTGCAAAATCGAGCACGTTATAAGCGATGAAAGTTTTGAAAAACTGAAAAGCTACCTGAACAAAAAGAACTAGTATTTTATACGCAAAAACAGCAGATGACAAAAATCATCTGCTGTTTTTATATTCTGTACCATTCAGGTGTGCCTACACCGTTTGAATGCCACAAGGCATAATCCTTCCGCATTTCGGCAACAACCGTATTTACCTCTTTTTCATTCAATTCTGTACATAAAAAGTCATATAAAAGCTGATAAAGTGTTATTCTTTTTACACCCTGTCCGATAAGACCTCTTTCGTTCCAGAATTCAGACAATTTACAGTAGAATGCAAAAGGTGTATCAAAAAAACTGACAGCAACTTTTAACGTTTTATCAAATCTTCCTGAATTAAAATATCTTTCAAGAACATCCTCCACCGCTTTCAGCTTTATAACTTCTTCATAGGTCAGCCAGTTTGTATAAAATACATCATAAGGCGCATAGGCATTAAAAACAATTCCGTATTTATCAGCATCCTTACGTAAAGATGACCCTTTCAAAAGCTTTAAAAAACCAAGCTGCAACACATCAGGAGACAAATTATATACATCGTTAAATGATGCTTTAAAAGAATTATAATCTTCGTAAGGCAACCCTGCAATCAAATCAAGATGCAAAGCCACATTTGTTTTTTCTTTAAGTGCTTTGACATTTTTGCTTAAAGTCTGAAAATCCATTGTACGACTGATTTTTGAAATTGTCTTTGGATTTGTACTTTGAACACCTATCTCAAACTGAATTTTACCCTTAGGTGCCTTTTCAAGCAGTTCAATCGACCTGTCATCAAGAAGGTCGGCACCAATTTCAAAATGAAAACAGGCATCTCCGCCAAGATTGAGTATATATTCCCATATTTCAACCGCGCGAGCCTTGTCTGCATTAAATGTACGGTCAACAAACTTTACCGTCATAACCCCTGCGTCGACAAATTTCTTTAGCTCCGTTTTGACGCGGTCAAGACTTAAAAATCTTACACCGCAATCAACCGACGAAAGGCAATAAGCACAGTTAAAAGGGCAGCCTCGGCTTGTTTCGTAATACACAAGCTTTTCGCCTTTTACCACATTCCTTAAATCTTCATCGGTATAAGGGAATGGCAAATCCTCCATGATTTTGAGTTTTGTGCCCTGTATCACGCATCTTGCGTCGGGAATTTTTTTCAAAAAGTCCGCAACTGCAATTTCGCCCTCACCGCATATTATGTAATCGATGCAGCTGTTATTTTCAAGCAATGCCTCTGCATCAAAGGAAACCTCCGGCCCGCCCAAAAAGATTTTGCAATCCGGCTTTAACTGCTTAAGATTACGGCAAATTTCAAGAACTCTGCCTATATTCCAGATATAGCAGGAAAAACCGTATGCATCGCAATCCGACATATACAACTTTTCAAGAACACTGTCCTTTGGCTCGTTTATGGTAAATTCACAAAAATCACAATCAAGACCTGACTGACCGCAATAACATGTCAGGTATCTGACTGCAATATTCGTGTGAACATATTTGGCGTTTATCGCCACAAACAAAGCCTTCATTGATTATTCTCCCGTTTTGTATTCCAAATCATTTTCTGTTTCATCTGCAATTTTTGCAAGGTAATTCCTTGCCTCTTCTTTGGCAAGATTCACATCAAGATTGCGGTAATTTCCACATTCAATTTCACTTGCGCCCGGCATTTCGCCGTCATAATCCACAATCGCCCTAAGTACCGCCTTGACTTCGGCAATTACAGACTTGTGTTCTGCATTTCTCACAAGCAAATAAAACCCCGTCTGGCACCCCATTGGTCCCACATATATAACATCATTTTTTAATTTGCCGTTGCGCATAAATGTGGCAAAAAGATGTTCAAATGAATGCATAAGTGCATTTGACATTACATCACCTGTGTTTGGTTTTCGCATACGGACATCATAGGTTGTGATGTCACCGTCAATTCTTGAAATGTAAATCCATTCACGGATGTATCTGTGGTCCACCGTAAAGCTGGCAATTTTCTGCATAGACTATCCCTCTTTTATCTTCAATTTTATATTATATTTTTCAAAGAAATATTCTGTATTCATTTTTTTATGACCCACAGCTTTTGAAATCTCGCCTTTGGGACATACAAATTCAAATTCACAGTCTTTTATACCGTTTTTCTGAACATCACTTTCGATTTTGTCGCGATAAATCAAACTTTCAACCAACTCACCAAAAGCCTGATGATAAGGTCCTGCCACCACAGTTCCGTCAGAGTCAAGTTCATCAGAGGAATGCAGTCCTACCCTTATGACATCAATGGAATTTTTGCGGAATTCACACACGGCTTCCTTTGCAAGTTCCGCTGCCTGCATAGTGGAATACGGTACATAAATACCGTCATTATAGAATTTTTCCAAAGCCGTACCCTTAAGGGTTACAACGGGATAAATTCTTACACACGAAGGGTTTAATGCTATTATATCCCTGACTGTTTTCATATCCTTTTCGGGTGTTGAGGAATACATACCCAGCATCATCTGATGACCGACAGTAATCCCCGCCGACTTTATCTTATGGGTTGCCTTTATCACATCCTCAAAGCTATGTCCACGGTTGTTGCTTTGCAAAACTCCGTCATCACTGCTTTGCACACCCAATTCAACGGTTGTAACATTATACCGTTTTAATAGTTCAATCACATCAGTGGTGATATAATCAGGTCGGGTAGAGAGACGTATTCCGTCAATAACTGTTCCGAATTCTGCCGCAACCTTTAAAAAATCTTCCTGGACCGACAAATCCATACCGGTAAAACTTCCGCCAAAAAACGCAACCTCAATTGTTGAATTTTCTTTTTTAGTTGTTTTAAGGAAATCCCCTATAATATCCCTTACATAATCTGCCGTGACATCGGTATCTACACCCGTTATTTTCCGTTGGTTACAAAAAACACAGTCAAAAGGACATCCTCTGTGGGGTATAAAAATAGGTAAATTATACTTTCTCATTTTTCTTCATTCTTTCAAAAGCATCTCTTGCCGCATCCTGTTCGGCAATCTTACGGTTTTTGCCCTTTCCGGTTCCGATAACCTTGTTCTGATAAACCGCTTCCACTTTAAAACTGGGGTTGTGGTCGGGACCTGATTTTTGTACCAGATTATATCTGACCACTTCGGTGTTCTTATCACGTTTCTGGAAATAAATCTGCAGCTCTGATTTATAGTTAATTTCGGGCGTAATTTTAATATTTTTTATTTTGTCATCAAAAACTTTTAAAGTCCATTCCTTTGCTGTTTCACCGTCGCTATCGAGGTAAATTGCACCAAGAAGAGCTTCAAATGTATCTGCAAGTATTGAATCTTTATTGACACCGTTGGTTTTTGTTTCGGATTTGCCAAGCTTTATTTCTTCACCCAACTTTAGATTTCTTGACAGTTCAGCCAGAGATTTTTCACAAACAAGAGCCGCACGGATAGCCGTCAGGTCACCCTCGTCGCATTTGGGGTACATCTTATAAATTTCAGTTGCAATAATATACGACAAAACGCTGTCACCCAAAAATTCAAGCCGTTGGTTGCTTTCTTTTTTCAAATCGTTTGCCAGAGATATGTGGGTCATAGCAAGCTCCAGCAAGGTTTTATCTTTAAAGTCATATCCGATATTCATATATACTAACCTTCTTCAATAAAAAACAACGGACCGCCATTTTCGTGACAGTCCGCATATAAATTAATTTAAATTTTCTTTGATATAGTTGACTGCGTCTCCTACTGTCGAAATTTCTTCTGCTTCTTCATCAGAAATTTCCATATCATATTCGTCTTCAAATGCCATTAACAACTGAACAAGGTCTAGTGAGTCAGCCTCTAAATCGTTGATAAACGATGAATCCATTGTAATAAGGCTTTCGTCAATGTCAAGTTGTTCTGCAGTAATCGCTTTTACTGTTTCGAAAATATCCATAAAAGTCCTCCTATCTACATTATTTGAATAATAATATATCATAAAGAATTATGTACGTCAATACAAAATATGTTATTTTTTCCTTATTTTACATTATTTTATTTAAATGTAATAAGCTTTCTGTTTTTGATAACATAGTCAAGACCCGAATATACTGTCAGAATTACAGCAATAGCAACCAGCCAGAAAGTAAGTGCACCATAAATGCTCTCACCTATTCTGAGCGGGATTATTCTGTCAACCATAACGGCAATAATCGCCGCCATCTGAGAAACAGTTTTTGCTTTGCCCCATTGGCTTGCCGCGATTACCGTATCTTCGCCCATAGCAAGCTGACGGATACCTGTAACGATAAGTTCACGAGCAATAATAATCATTGCTACCCACGAATTGATAAACTGTGCACCAATGCCCAAAAGACACGCAAGTGCCGAAATTGTAAGTATCTTATCAGCAAGAGGGTCCATCAGTTTGCCGAAAGTTGTAACCTGATTATCGCGTCTTGCAAGATAGCCGTCAAGTTGGTCGGTTAATGAGGCTACTGCAAAAATTATAATTGCCGCCAGATAAAACCCCGAAAGCAGTGCCCACATAAACACCGGCACAAGGATAACCCTTAACAAAGTAAGTTTATTGGGTGTATTCATTTTCAATTTCCTCCCTTTTTACATAAGCCGTACAGGTCATATTCCATATAATCAGTAATCTCCACATCTGCAAAATTTCCCGACTGAAGCTTTGTATCTGATGTAAAGAATACCTTGCCGTCAATTTCTTCTGAATCTCCGTATGTTCTGCCGTAATACTGCTTTATAAGATTGTCGTATCCCTCTACCAACACCTCAAAGGTTCTTCCCACCTTTTTGCTGTTGAGCTCCTCAGAAACAGCAGCCTGGTCAATCATTATAACTTCCTGACGGTTCTTCTTCTCGTCCTCGTCAAGCTGTCCGTCCAGACGTGCTGCAGCAGTTCCTTCCTCCTGAGAATATGCAAAAACTCCAAGTCTGTCAAATTCGGTTTCTGTAACAAATCCCCGCAGTTCGTCAAATTCTTCCTCGGTTTCGGTGGGGAAACCTGCAATAAGCGACGTTCTTATTATTACATCAGGAATTCTCTCACGAAGTTTTTTGATTATACTCAAAATTTCTGCTTTGTTGGTACGTCTGCCCATAAGTTTTAAAATTCTGTCGTTGCAATGCTGAATGGGTATATCAAGATAATTGCAAATCTTGTCCTGACGTGCAATTGTATCAATCAGCTCATCTGTCACAAGCTCGGGGTAGCAATAATGTATGCGTATCCACCTGATGCCCTCTATCTTACACAATTCGTCAAGAAGTTTCGGAAGTCGGTATTCACCGTAAATATCCATACCGTAACGTGTTGTATCCTGAGCTATAACAACAAGCTCCTTTACTCCCTTTTCTGCCAAAGACTTTGCTTCGGCGACAATATCTTCAATTGTACGGCTTCGGTATTTGCCTCTGATTGACGGAATAACACAATAAGTACAATGGTTGTCACAACCCTCGGCAATTTTAAGATATGCCATATAATCAGGAGTTGTAACTATTCTCGGCAGTCTGTCACAGGACATATATTCATCACTGCAATATATTTCAGCATTACCTGATGTATGCATTTTAATTATTCCTGCAATCTTATCATATTCGTTTGTGCCTATAACAATGTCAATCTCAGGAATTTCTTTAATCAGTTCTTCCTTATAACGTTGGCTCATACAACCCGTAACAACCAGAATACGGTTTGGGTCTTTTTTCTTATATTCAATAAGTTCCATTATGCAGTCAATTGACTCCTGCTTGGCATCGTCAATAAATGCACAGGTATTGACAATCATAATTTCTGCATCTTCTTCATCGACAACAAGTTCAAATCCTGCTGCCTCAAGAATTCCCATCATTTCCTCGGCGTCAACTAAATTTTTTGAACAACCAAGGGAAACAAGCGAAACCTTTTTCAATCTGTGTCACTCCTTTTAAACCATACAACATTAATCTTCTTTAACCTTTATACCAAGATTATCAAAGCATTTGTTTATATCATACAGACCAAAGCCACGTCTTGCAAGGTGTGCCTTTGCCTTTTCAAGCTCTTTCCAATCGGAAAACTCCTTATCACCAAACCTCAGCCTTACATATTCCGCAAGACTGTCTTCGGTATCAATTTCTGCCTCCTGAATCGCCTTTTCTATTACACTTGATGCAACACCTTTTTGGATAAGCTCCTGCTTAATGCGAAACATACCTTTCATATGCACATATACCCCGTCGTGAATATACGCCCTTGCATATTCTGCATCGTCAAGGATACCTGCCCTGCAGAATTCTCCCACAGCCGTTTCAGCAACATCCGGGGATATGCCCTTGTGCATCAGTTTTTGCAAAATTTCTTTGCAGGTGTACATTTTAAATGATATAAGATTTGCCGCAATCTTTTTTGCTTTGTCAAGTTCCATAATAAATTACTTTTTCTTTCCTGTAGGCTTTGGAACAGGAGAAAATGCTGTGCTGATTTCTCTGTCGGTATCTTCGCCTTCTTCAATTGGCGGAAGACCTGCCTTTTCTCTGATCTGCTGTTCAATCTCAAAGCAGAGTGACGGGTCTTCTTCAAGAAGCTTCTTTACAGCTTCTCTTCCCTGACCAAGCTTTTCGTCTTCATACGAGAACCATGAACCTGACTTCTTTATAATACCAAAATCAACACCCACATCAATAATGTTACCTGTCTTGGAAATACCCTCACCGTAAATAATATCAAATTCCGCTTCTTTAAAAGGGGGTGCAACCTTGTTCTTTACAACCTTAACTTTTGTATGGTTGCCCACCGCACCTTCTTCGCCTTTAACAGTTTCAACACGACGAACATCAAGTCTTACAGACGAATAATATTTAAGAGCACGTCCGCCGGCTGTTGTTTCGGGATTACCAAACATAACGCCAACCTTTTCACGAAGCTGATTGATAAATATTGCTGTTGTGTTTGATTTACTTACAACGGATGTCAGCTTTCTTAAAGCCTGAGACATAAGCCTTGCCTGAAGTCCAACATGTGAATCACCCATCAGACCTTCGATTTCCTGTTTGGGAACCAACGCCGCAACCGAGTCAATAACAATAACGTCAATAGCACCCGAGCGAACAAGCTGTTCGGTAATTTCCAATGCCTGCTCACCTGTATCAGGTTGCGACACAATAAGGTCATCAATCCTTACACCAAGCTTTTCAGCATAAACAGGGTCAAGAGCGTGTTCTGCATCAATAAACGCAGCTTCGCCGCCCATCTTCTGAGCTTCCGCAACAATATGGAGAGCAACAGTTGTCTTACCTGATGATTCAGGACCGTAAATTTCCACAATTCTGCCTCGGGGAACACCACCGATACCCAAAGCAATATCAAGAGCCATTGAACCAGTAGGGATTGCCTCAACCTCGGCATTAGTTTTTTCACCAAGAAGCATTACAGCACCCGCGCCGTACTGCTTTTCTATCTGTCCAAAGACATTTTCAAGAGCTTTTCTCTTTTCTTCCTGCATAATAAAACCGCCTTTCAAAGTCCCATAAATGGGAATTTATTCAAAAAATTATGCTTTTTGTATTTTAATCATAAAATCCAACTAAATCATACCATATCTTGTGTGTAAAGTCAAGAATTTTAACTATATCTCAACCAAAAAGCTATTGATTTAATCTTACTCTTTTTTGTGTCCGTTAAAACGGATAATGAAAAGCAGAAGCCGATACTTATATCAACTTCTGCCGTTTTTACATCAACTATTTAGTGACAAGTTTTTCTTCTTCTTCCTTCTCAAGTTCACGGTAAGCTACTTTGCCAACCAATGTTTTGGGAAGACTGTCGCGGTATTCGTATTCGCGTGGGAGAGCATATTTTGCAATATTCTTTTCACAGTGAGTCTTAATTGATTCTTTAATCTCATCTGTGGGCGTAAATCCGGGTTTTAATACGATAAACGCCTTTACCTTTTGCTTTCTTATATCATCCTTTACGCCAATGACGGTACTGAACATTACCGCCTCATGAGAATCAATTATATTCTCAACCTGTGAGGGATAAACATTATAACCGTTAGTAATAATCATACGTTTAAGTCTTTGAACAAAATAGATAAATCCGTCCTCGTCCATACGGCCAAGATCACCTGTGTGAAGATATATCCGTCCGTCATCGTGGATACGAAGTGTCTGACTTGTTTCCTTTGGATTGTTTATATATTCTTTCATAAGAGTCGGTCCGGTAAGGCAAATTTCGCCCATTTCGCCTATGGGAGCTTCCTCGTTGGTATTTGGAATAACAATTTTGTAGTATGTATCGGGGAACGGAATTCCTATACTTCCCTCACGGTAGTAATCAATCGGAGTAAGGCAGCTTGCCGTTACACATTCGGTTGTACCGTAGCCTTCACGAACCTGAATTGTTGCACCTCTTTCTTTGAGAAACGCATCAATCTTCTTTTTAAGTTCAACCGACAGCGAATCACCTCCGCTGAACAATCCTTTAAGGCAGGAAAGGTCAGCTTTTTTCATATCCTCATCACGCATCATTGCTTCAAACAAGGTAGGAACGCCCGCCATATAATTGGGGCGATGCTTTTTGAAAAGTCCCGGAAATTCGGCTACATTTACCCTTGGCACAAGAACGCATTTTCCGGCATGAGTAAGAATTGTATGGATACCAACGCCCAGACCAAAGCCGTGGAATATAGGCATTACCGAAAGCATTACATCCCCTGCCGCAAAGCACTGTGACGCAGCGGCAGTCTGCATTGCCAGAGCATTAAAGTTGAGGTTGGTCAGCAAAATACCCTTGGATGTACCTGTTGTACCACCGCTGAACAAAACAACCGCAGAGTCATCACCCTTACCATTATAGACATATTCTTTGGTACATTCCTTCCCTTTGCCGAGAAAATCATTCCAAGCAATAACCCAAGGGTCTTTAACAACCTTTGGCTCATGACCGATAAATTTATAAGCAAAGCCTTTAATTGCAGGTAAAGCTTCTTCTATCTTAGTAACTATAACCTTTTCAAGCTGTGTTTTTCCTTTTATTGCTTCAAACTTGTCATAAAACTGAGTTAAAGTTATTGCAACACGGCTGTTGCATTCATTAAGATAAAACTGAATTTCTGTTTCTGCCGACAATGGATGAACCATACTTGCCACAGCACCAATTTTGTTTATTGCATAAAACATGATTATAGCCTGAGGCGTGTTGGGCAGACACACAGTAACAGCATCACCCGGCATAACCCCCTGCATAACAAGGGCTTTTGAGCAAATATCAATTTCCTCGATAAATTTTTCAAAGGTTGCAGATTTGCCCATAAAATCATAGGCAATATTCAAGGGATAATCCTTTGCTGTTTTTTTCAGCATATCATACATTGAAATATCGGGATAAACCAAAGTATGCGGAGTATCTCCATAATATTTAAACCACTTAGCATCAGAATTCAAAATCAATTTCCTCCCCTAATGTTTTATCAAGCAACTGTGGATTTTTAAACAAATGTTTAATTAGTTTTAATGAACGTGCAAAATAAAAACCGTCTGCAATGCGCTCATCAAGAGTAACACCAATATTAACAATATCACGTACTACCTGCTGATTATTCTCGTCAAGTATAATTTCCTTATGAATCTCACCTATTGTAATAACAATTCCGTTTGTTCCGAAATTATTAAGATGATGATAAACAGCATCACACTTTATGCTGCCAAGGTTTGACAACATAACTGTAACATAGTTGGGGTCAACACTACTGAATCCCTTTGGCATAAGTCCATGATTATCTGCAAAACGCATAAACGCCATAAACAAATGCATTATAGGCTTTGGCAGTTTCTTTACGATGTTCAGGATATCATCAACCTTCATACCGCCATTATCTTTCTTTGCCACAGCTACCTTTGGCGCAAGCTTATCTGTTATTGCACAAACATTTTGGTCATCCTTGGGATGATAAATCATCAATGTTTCTTCGGCATGGTCTTCAAATTTTTTCTTAATAGTAAAACCCATTGAAATGTCATGCCTCATATAATAACGTTTGCCTGAAATATATCGATTTAACAACGGACGCATTTTTATTGTTCTTGCTACTGCCGCAATTACACAATGAAATAGCGTAACCTTGCGTTCGCCCGAAGCATTTTTCTCTTTTATGTATTCCAGAAGTTCAGTTACATCAATTTTTTCATTAATATATACCTCAGCATCTGTTCTCTTAGGCATAAGATATGCCATATAAAAATGTACACCGTCAATATCTCTTACACGGTATGCATCATATCTGTCTCCCCATTTACGCACTAAATCACTCCTTTTAACACAGCTATGCAATAATTATAACATACATTATAAAAAAAAGCAAATTTTTGATGAAAAAATAATTATATTAATTTTTGTTTTCAAAAAACATTGACATAATAGAGATTTAGTAGTATAATATCAAAGGTATTTTATAAAAAACATTTCGGGATGTGGCCCAGCTTGGTAGGGCACTTCGTTCGGGACGAAGGAGCCGCAGGTTCAAATCCTGTCATCCCGACCACTGCACTCAGCTTTTGTTGAGTGCTTTTTCTTTTACATAACCTTGCGGCTCTCTCGGTGTGAAAACACTTTGTGTTTTCCTTCATCCCAAAATGCTCTTGGATGTATACTAAAAAAGTGGACAGCAAAATGGAAATGATGTAAAATAGTAGACACGAAAGGAGAATTACAATGTCCACAAAAAACAGGTACACATCAGAATTTAAAAAGACTATCGTTAATCTCTATCATTCTGGAAA
>JAZRLM010000024.1:0-13589 GCA_045646865.1 Clostridia bacterium | reverse complement strand
CCACCTCATCCGAGTTTGCTATGCAAAACTCACCTTCCCCTCCCACAGGGGAAGGCTTTCCCACAACATGAATTAGAATAAATTATTTCATATGCAAACAACCATTTAATTTATATATTGTATCTGATTTCTTTTCTGTTCACCGCTTAAGCTCTTTTGAACTACGCGACTATCGCGTGGTTTTCGTTATACAACAAAAACACCCTTTCCGTTTTTAGGAAAGGGTGTTTGTTAATCATAAACACAATGCTTACTCTTCTTCATCCTCGGGCATATCCCAGGTGTGGTAAACGTTCTGCACGTCGTCGTTATCTTCAAGCATATCTATAAGCTTTTCAAGATTCTTTACAGCTTCTGGGTCGTCTACCTGAGTGAGGGTTTGCGGAATGTAGCTGATTTCTGCCTGCTCGAATTCGTAGCCCTTTGCCTCAAGCGCTTCGCGAACCTTGCTGAAATCTTCGGGCGAAGATGTTACTTCATAGCATTCGTCCTCGGCGCTAAAATCCTCGGCACCTGCATCCAGAGCATCCATCATCAGAGTATCTTCATCAATGCCTGCAGCCTTTGCGATAACAAGCTGACCCTTGCGGTCAAACATAAAACCTACGCTGCCTGTCTGTCCAAGGTTGCCGCCGTATTTATCAAAGTAGTGACGCATATCGCCTGCGGTACGGTTTTTATTGTCGCTGAGTGTTTCAACCATAAAAGCAACACCGCTTGGGCCGTAGCCTTCGTATGTGAGTTCAAAATATTCTTTGTTGCCGTCCTCGCCTGCTGCCTTTTTAACACTTCTCTGGATGGTGTCGTTGGGCATATTGTTAGCCTTTGCCTTTGCAATGGCATCACGCAGCTTTGAGTTGCTGTCGGGGTCGGGTCCGCCCTCTTTAACCGCAACCATAAGTTCGCGGCCTATCTTGGTAAAAAGCTTACCTCTTTTTGCGTCAAGTGCGCCTTTTTTTCTTTTAATTGTTGCCCATTTGGAATGTCCTGACATTTCTTTTTCCTCCTAAACTTCCTTTATCAGTCGTAAAATTTTATTTTTCTTCGTCGATAACCGCTTTAAGTCCGGCAGCAAGACCTGCCAAACCCTGAATTTCCGACGGAATAATAATCTTTGTTGCTTTGCCGTCTGCAGCCTTTGCAAATGCCTCAAGGCTCTTTATTGTAAGAACAGAATCTATCGGTGATGCATCATTCAGCATACGGATACCGTTTGCGGTAGCCTCCTGAACCGAAAGGATAGCCTGTGCTTCACCCTCGGCAACACGGATAGCAGATTCCTTCTCGGCTTCTGCCTTAAGAATCTGAGATTCTTTTTCTGCCTCTGCTTTTAAGATTGCAGCAGCCTTCTCACCTTCTGCAACCAGAATTGCAGACTTCTTTTCACCCTCGGCACGCAGAATCGCCTCACGTCTTTCACGTTCAGCCTTCATCTGCTTTTCCATAGCTTCGCGGATGCCTGCAGGCGGAATAATATTCTTAAGCTCAACACGGTTTACTCTGATACCCCATGGGTCAGTTGCCTCGTCAAGAATAGAACGCATTTTTGTATTAATAACATCACGTGACGTCAAGCTTTCGTCAAGCTCCATATCACCGATAATATTACGAAGTGTTGTTGCTGTAAGATTTTCAATTGCCGCCATTGGCAGTTCCACACCATAGGTATAGAGTTTGGGGTCGATTATCTGAAAATATACAACCGTATCAATCTGCATAGTTACGTTATCCTTTGTAATAACAGGCTGAGGCGCAAAGTCAACAACCTGTTCCTTTAATGTAACCTTCTTTGCAATTCTGTCAATAAACGGGATTTTTACGTGCAAACCAACGCTCCATGTTCCGCTGTATGCGCCAAGACGTTCAACAACATACGCATATGCCTGAGGAACAACCTTAATATTTGCAATTACAACTACTATTAAGACAGCAAGAATAAATAAAATAAATTCCATAAAACAAATCTCCTTTAATTATCATTTTCAGATGAAACTACAACCTTAGCACCTTCAAGCGCTACAATTGTTACAGAAGCACCTTCGGCTATATTTTCACCGTCAGCGGATTTTGCCGACCATACCTGACCCATAACCTTAACCTGTCCACAGCCTTTGATGCTGTTGATTTCTTCAATCACAACACCTTTTGCAGAAATTATTCTGTCAGCATTTGTAGCAACAGTATTGCGGTCTAAAAATCTTTTTGCCAAAGGACGGGTTGCAATAACCAGAATTGCCGAAACCACTATAAAGACCGATATCTGCACACCGGGCGCCGCTCCGCATACGGCAAACACAGCCGTAACAACTGCCGACACCGCAAACCAAAGGGTAATCAGGTTTACCGTTGAAATCTCTACAATACCAAGTATTGACGCGGCAATCAGCCAAATAATTGCATCGTTAATCATAACCGTAACCTCCCTTGCGTTACCTTGTAATTATTACCAATTTTCACTTAAAAACACACAACGGAACCATTACAGTTCCGTCGGGAGTTTTAATATGCTCGTTTGTAACCGCCGTTGCGCTTGCCTTCGGTGTTTCGTTTGAGGTCCTGGATCTTTTCCTCGCTGTCCTGCTTGAATTTCAGGAGCTTGTCTTCAAAGGACATTTCCGCGTCCTTTGCCTTGTGAGAAAATTCAAAAACTTCGGGAGCACCTTTAAGACCGCCGTTGTTTTTTGGTCTTTCGTTGTTTTTCTTCTTTGGTTTATCCTCTGCCGCCTTCTTTATTGACAAACTGATTTTACCCTGCTCGTCAATCGAAAGCACCTTAACCTTGACACTCTGTCCTGTAGTAAGATGCTTGCTTATATCGTCAACATACTCGGATGACACTTCGGAAATATGTACAAGACCTGTTTTTCCTCCCTCAAGTTCAATAAATGCGCCAAAGGGTGCAATGCCTGTAACCTTTCCGCGAAGTATACTTCCTGCTTCAATCTGCATAGTCTTCAAAAATCCTCCTCAGGTGTATAATTTAACACCGCTTGTATATTTCAAATTTATCTTATCTTTTAAATTTATTGACTTATATCCACAAAAACACGTTCATTAGGTTTAACAAGACCCAGCTTTTCACGGGCCTGACGCTGGATATATTCGTCGGGGTCTGCTTCCACCTGATTTTTCTGGTCCTGCAGTTTTTGGTTTTCAAGCTGTGCGTCAGCAATATTTTGTTCTTTTTCTTTGGCAAGGTTTTCGTAATCTGACAAAGTAATCTGCTGACCGACAATTTTGCAAATCACGCCTATGCACACCGCCAGAACAATTGCCAACACAACCATTTTTTTTGCAGGAGTTTTTTTATCGTCATGCGCATTTTTAGGCATCGGCACAACCCTCCCCACCATACAATAATCTATGATAATTATATATCAACAACTGCCCTTTGTCAATACTCAAACTTCACTTTTTTCGCAGCATTAATCCTATATTTTTAAAGTGTAACGAAAGTTTGTCGCCGCCGCGTCTTGCAATCCTTTTTGCCTTGCGGACACCCTGCCCTGTATACCACATAACAACGCTTATGGGCCTCTTAAAAATTTTAAAAATCAGCCTGATTGGAAATAGTAGAATTTTGATAATTTTCTCCACCAGTTTAATCAGCCACTTTATTATAGCTGTACTGACATTAAGAAACCGGTTTTTCACCAAGGCGACATACATACCTGCCCCGCTGCCAAACCCGATAAACCCTTGCCAACGCATTTCCCCGCTGTTTTTGATATATGCCGCCCCGAACATAATTAGCGCCACCACTGCAAGGAAAATTATATCTTCAAGATTGACAATTCCGTCGCCGGGACCTAAAATCCTGCGGCTGACACGAAGCAAATCGTATATAAATGCCGAAATAATACCGGCAACAAAGCTTGCCGCAAAAAAACCTGCTTCCATTGGCACAGAATTATACATCAGGCTCTACTCCCTACTTGAAAATTTTGCTGAAAAAGCCGCCCTTATCGGCTTTATGGCCGTCGGCATATTCAATACTGTCAATATCGCCTTCGACTTCAAGTTCTCCGTCCTCCACATTAAGACGGTTTATCCTGAAATCTGCTCCCTTAACCGTCATAACTCCTTCAACGGTGTATGCAACAATCTTATCATCATCAAAGCTGTCAACATCCTCCACCCCTGAAACCGTAAGCTTTTCACGGCCAAGCATTGTAATTTTATGTTCGATATTTCTTTTTTCTTCCATATTTACACAACCTTTCTGTTTAGATAGTATAAATATATTTATGCAATTTCACCTTTATTCTAAATAAAAACACAGAATCTCAAATCTGAGATTCTGTGTTTTTAGCTCCTTTTTGTTTTTAAGTCAATTATTTCTTAAGATATTTTGCAACTTCTGCAGCTACCAGCTTTGTAATCTTTTCAAGATCGTCTGCTGACATTGAAGAGTTGTTGCCGCAATCTGCTGCTGAATAGCATCTGTGAAACCAAATTCAAAGATAGGACCTGTGATGGTAGGAATCATAGGCTTGTAGCCGATGATAATTCTGTTCCAGGACTGTTCCTTGCCCCAAGATAAGGTATAGTGGAATGCGTTTGCATCGTCACTGCTGAACTTTGCACTGCATTCTGTGCCGTAGATTTCAAAGAACCAACGGTTTGTTGAGCCCGGTTCCATACGCTTTGTTTCAAATGTCATGGGTATTTCGTCACCGTCTGCATTGAGAGTTGTGCAGAAGATTGTGCAGTTGTCAAATGTGTCGCAAACTACCATACCGCCCTTACCGTCGGGACGTTCTTTAACAATGTTGCTGAAATGAGCTCTTACTGTCTTTGGTTTGACGCCAAGACGGAAGGGAACGTGCTGGGTGTGGATACCAAGGTCACCAAGGCAACCGTATTCGCCGTTGAATTTAACCATACGTTTCCAGTTGATAGGCTTGGTTGCATCCATATCACTGCAATGACAGAAACCGCAATGGATTTCAAGTACTTTGCCGAACTTGCCTTCCTTATACCAGTTAATCATTGTCTGCATTGCAGGATAATAGAGGAACTCGCTACAGCAACGAACAAAGGTGTTGGGGTTAGCCTTGATAGTTTCCATTATCTTTTCGTTTGCGGCTTTGTCGATACCGAAACCGTTACCAAAGCCCTTACCAAGAGTTGTGATGTCAGCTGTAACATTCCAGTGTTCCATAGCAAGGTACTTACCTGTTCTTGCCATACAGTTAAGAACTTCGTCAGCAAAGAGAAGTATACCTCTCTTGTCACAAAGAGCACGACGTGCGGGAAGGAAATGAATTCCTGCTTGCCTGTTGCTGCACGAGCAGAGCGAAGACCTGCTTCAACTGCTGTTGTACCTGAATCATAAAGCTGAAAACAGCCGAAACGACCGCCTGTGATTTCGTGAAGCTTTTCAACAAGCTCCGACTTTACCTTTGTGGTAAAGTCGTGACAGTTCATAAGGTTCTTTGCGTGGAAAGCAACTGCTTCGCTGATTTTAGGATGGCAGTGGCCAAGGCCTGTTACATAGATACCTGATGAGAAGTCAAGATATGTATTGCCGTCAACGTCTTTAAGTGTGTAGCCGTAGCCTGATTCAAAAGAAACAGGGAACAGTGAAACCTGACTTGAGTAACCCTTGAAGTGCTTAGCACATCTTTAGTGATACTCGATTGATTTGGGACCGGGAACAGTCTCGGACACCATGTTAGGAACTTTTGTAAGATCCATTTTTGCCCAATCTTTACTCATAGTAAAAGCCTCTTTTCATATAATATGTCTTGGCAAAACGTTGCCAACTGATTTTTTCCGTTTTTTGTTATATGTAAAACCTGTCCAAAAGTCGATACTTATATTTAATTTTTTAATATTTTTCTTATCCGTAACTTTCGTTTCGCTTACCTTGAACTTACTAAAGGTAAGTTGTTTCAGTTTTTAAATGCAAAAAAACCGCACAGATGTGCGGTTTTATCACAGAATTTATCTGTTTATTTCAAAAAATTATAAGCAATGAGGGATACTGCATTTTCCTTCATCATCACAAGTCCGTGCTCATTCAAGACGCCCTGAAGGGTAAGAGGTTCGGTTATTTTAGTCGCAAACTCGGAAAGGATGTTTTCAAGTTCGAACAATCCCACGCTGTCACGGGGAACAAGCTCAAGGTAAAATCCTCCCTGATATTTTATAAGGCGGCTCTCGCCAATGTAGGTCTCAAAAATCTCCCTTACACCATCGCAAAGACTTTCGAAATCGTCAAACTTAAAAATTCTCAGCAACGAGTGGGCGCGGCTGCGGCGGCTGATTTTGAATTCGGTCTGTTTTAACCGTTTGCCCGCCTTCTGAAGTGCCTGAGCTACATCTGTGTTGTTTTCAAGCTTGCTGACCATCATCACAAAGCCGTTATCGGTTAAGGGCAGAGTTTCAACCATAAGTTGCGAATTGCCGATACAAAAATCCACATCCCGCTCTGCCTGTTTAAGTGCGTGATAAAACATATCCTGCGCCTCGGGTGTGTTGTCAATAAAATTCTTAAGGTCAACATTCCACGCGCGGATATCTGCCGCATCTATAATAATCTTTATTTTGCTTTCGCTGAGCCGTTCGATTTTCAAAATCTCCACCTCCGTCTGTCAATTAATGTCCTTTATGTCACATTATACATCATTTTGTCGCATTTGAAAAGACTAAATTTTTACCAAAACATACATTTTATTAAAAAACATAAATTACCTATTGAAATTTCCGCCGTTTTGTGATAAACTAAGCCTGCAAAATTTAATAACGAATTTGCATCCCTGCGATGTTCGTAGATATGGAATAATGTAAAACCAACACTTTTTTAAAGGGAATTTCTCTCCGAAGGCGGCGCACATGCCTCACCAATCTTTGATTGCGGCCAGTGGACTTGTAATGTTTTCGGGATTTTACCCACCTGCTACGCAGGTTTTTACCTTATCCTGTATACGGCATAGGCGGGGTTTTTTTTATATGACCGGGAAATTGTACAATTCCCCGGTCATATAAAAAGCACCACAATACACAAATTTTTTCCCGAAAAACCTTGACAAAATCCGTAAAATATATACAATATAAGTATATACTTATTAATAATGGGGTGAGAATGTGCGTGTTATTTCAGGTTCAGCAAGGGGCCGGAAATTAATCGCGCCGCCGGGGCTTGACACAAGGCCCACCACCGACAGAGTTAAGGAATCTGTCTTTAACATAATCTCACCGTATCTCCCCGCAAAATCTGTGCTTGATTTATTTTCGGGCAGCGGAGCTATGGGGGTTGAGGCACTGAGCCGTGGTTCGGAACATGCTGTATTTGTAGAATGTAACAAATCGGCTTTTGAGGTTACACGTCAGAACATTGAACTTGCAAGGGTTACAGACCGGGCTGAAGTCATCTTTGGTGATTCCCTTGCCTACCTTGACCGCGCAAAAAGTCAGTTTGACATAATCTTTCTTGACCCACCCTATAACACAGGGTTGCTAAGCGGTGCCATAAAAAAAATAGCAGAAAAAAATCTTTTGTCAGAGGGCGGCATTATAGTTGCCGAATCCGAGCATCTTGGCGAAGAACCCGATGGCAGTCATTTTGACATAATAAAACGTACTAAATACGGTAAAACTACGGTTTTTGTATTACGTTAGTATGGAGGGTAAAATATGCATATTGCGGTTTATCCCGGAAGTTTTGACCCCTGCACAAACGGACATCTTGATATTATCACCCGTGCCGCAGGAATGTTTGAAAAGGTTATCGTTGCCGTATTAATCAACGAGAAGAAGCACCCCAGCTTTACTCTTGAAGAAAGGGTCGAAATGCTGAAAAGTGTTACAAAACACATCCCTAATGTGGAGATTACATCATTTTCGGGGCTTCTTGCAGAATTTATGCGAACAAATAATTATTCAATTATCATCAAAGGTCTTCGCGCGGTGTCTGACTTTGAATACGAATTTCAGATGGCACTTACCAACCGCGCCCTTTATGACAAAATTGAAACAGTATTTATACCATCCTGCTCAGAATATATGTTTTTGAGTTCCAGCGTGGTTAAGGAAGTTGCAAAATACAACGGTGACCTTGATGCACTTGTTCCCTTAGAGCTTGTGCCTCACATAAAACGCCGTTTTGGTTATTAATTTTTGATAATACTAAGGAGGATTTATTATGGACAACACAATGGATGCTTTGGATTTGTTGGCAGAGCTTGAGGACGTAATAGACAAGGGTACTTCTGTTCCTTTTACAGGTCGTTGTATGCTTGACAGAGAGGAGCTTCTTGAAATCATTCAGGATATCCGTCTTAAGTTGCCCACAGACCTTGAAAAAGCTAAATGGATTAACGCAGAGCGTCAGAACATCATCAATGACGCAAACAAAGAAGCTGATGAACTGATGAAGGTTGCTAATGACAAGATTATCGCAATGATCAGCGAGAACGAAATCACAAAGCGCGCAATGGCTGCTGCCGAAGAAATCACAACCAAGGCAAATGCCGAGGCTCAGTCAGCAAAGCAGTCATCATATCAGTATGCTGATTATCTTCTTGAAAACGTGGAATCTGTTGTCCACAAAACAATCCGCGACCTTGAACAATGCGTAAACATCGTTAAGGAACGTCGCGACCAGCTTAAGTAATATTTCTTTATTTTTGGCAAAGTAGAAATCAACGCGTTAAGTGAAAGACGGACGGGAAGTTGCCGTCTTTACGAAAAGCCGCGCCTTGGCTTGCGGTGTTGGTTTCGCATTCCGTTGCTGCAAAATCCGTAAATATTTTTATTACCCTTTTTGTAGCTATTCTGCAGAAAGGGTGATTTTTTTGAAAAAACATATTCCTCCGCTTACCGTAAAGAACCTTTGCGTCCTTGCCTTGCTTATGGCTATTACGGCTTTGCTTTCAATCTTTTGCACCTTCCGTATCGGAACGGTGGTGAAAATCCCGCTTAAGTTTATCTCGATTTTTGTTACAGGTGCCATTTTCGGGCCTGCTTTTGCGGGACTTACAGCAGCAATAGGCGATTTGCTCAACTGTGTTCTTGCACCATCGGGACCGATTATTCCGCAGATAACCGTTATCGAATTTATTTCAGGTGCGGTTTTTGGTCTGTTCTTCTTTACCCCTAATCTTACAAAAAACCGCTACATTATCCGTACCGTTCTTTGCGTGCTTGTGCAATTTTGCATTGATATGTTTCTTACCACATCACTCTTTACCTTTTGGCTTGGCTGGTATCCCTCGTTTTCGGTGGCATTTGCCGCGCGGATAATAGCAGGAATTATCAAACCCATCCTTCAGACAGCAGTTCTGCTTGGTGCATGGAAATATATTGACCGAATAAGAGAATTATGTTAGGACAAGGTGCTATGGAAAACAATTTTAAAAAATTTGCAAACAGCTTTCAGGCAATCGCAAGGCTCCGCCTTGAGGGTATAAGCTGCCTGATGAAACATCTGGGCAATCCCCAGAATAACCTTAAATTTATCCACATTGCAGGTACCAACGGCAAAGGCTCGGTATGTAATTTTCTGCAATGCATATATACCGACGCAGGCTATCGCACGGGGCGTTATACCTCGCCCAACCTTGTTTCGGTATGCGAACGTATTTCGGTGGACGGTGTTCTTATCTCTGAGGAAGATATTAACCGCATTTTAACAACCGTCGAGGAAGCCGCACGTAAGGTCGAATCCGAGCTTGGCGACCTGCCCACCCAGTTTGAAATATGGACAGCCGCCGCATTTTGTTATTTCAAGGAACAAAGCTGTGATATGGTTATCCTTGAAACAGGTCTTGGCGGCACAAGGGATGCAACAAATGTAATTTCCGCTCCCGTAGCCTCGGTTATAACCTCCATTGACATTGACCATATTGAATATCTTGGTGACACAATCGAGAAAATCGCAGGCGAAAAAGCGGGCATTATAAAAGCCCACGCAGATAAGTCGACAGGTCTTACCGTTTCTGCTCCGCAGCAACCTGATGCGGAAAAAGTGTTAAAAAAGGTGTGCAGCGAACAAAGCAACCGCCTTATATTTGCAGGATTACCTATTGCTAAAGATACGGTTGATTTTCACGAAATATTTGACTACACCGCATCCGACGTCACAGTTTTTGAAAATATCGAGTGTGGAATTTCAGGCTTTTATCAGCCGCAGAATGCCGCCATTGCTATAGAAACCGCTCACGCACTTGGAATTTGCGAAAAGCATATAAAAAGCGGTATTAAAGCCGCAACAAACCCCGGCAGGTTTGAAATTTTAAGTCGTGACCCCGTAGTAATATATGACGGTGCCCACAACACAAACGGTATGACCGCATTGGCAAAGTGCCTTGTGAGGTACTTCCCAAAATGGCAGGGAGCAACCTTTATAATGGCATTTATGGGTGATAAGGATATTTCAGGCGAGCTTGAAATATTAAAAGGTTGCGGACTGCTTGAAAATTCCGAGATTTATGCGGTAAAGGTTAAAAACAATCCCCGAGCGGCAGAGGTATCAATGGTATGCGACTGTGCAAAGGCTTTGAACATTGATGCAATTCCATATAACGATTTAAAGGATGCGTACACAACCGCCCTTTCCAAAGGGCAACCCACCATTCTGTGCGGCTCGCTTTATCTTTATAAAGACCTTGACGAAGTTTTAAAATCACTTTAATATATGCAAAACCGCCCTGCAGACGCAGGGCGGTTTTGCTGTTTTGTGTTGGTGTCGCAACGATATAGTGCTTATCTGGTGCATTAAAAAATGCGCCGACGTGAGCCGACGCACGAAAAACGCACAACTCACGGATAAGCTACCACATTTTTTCTTATTTGTCTATACAAATCAATCCATTTTCTGTAATTAAAAAATCCATTTTAACATCGTGCTTATCGGCAGTAATTTCGGGGCAAATCTGCCAGTCATAACAAAACCCAACCTTAACCGCAGACGTGCCGTCAAGAAGTCTGTCATAACAGCCCTTGCCAAACCCCACTCGGTTGCCCGACAAATCAAATGCAATTCCCGGAACAAGCACCACATCGGTCTTTGACATATCCGCAGGCACTATTTTCAAAGGTTCTGTCACCGAAAAGGCACCTTTCACAAGAACCGTGTCTTTTTCATAAATGCAAGGAGTAATCACTCCCGATTGTGAATCGGTCACGGGCAAAATCAGACTTTTTCCATCCCTGAAACTTGCCGATATTATCTCACTTGTGTCGGTTTCGTTTCCCAAAGGAAAGTAAACCATAATCTGCTGTGCATTTTTATATAGTTCACTTTGCAAAAATGCCTTTGCCGCCTCTTTACTTTTTTCTGCAACCTGGGCTTTAGACATTGCACGGCGCTTTATTTTGTTTTGTTCTCTGATTTGATTTTTCATATTAAAAAGTACTTTTTATAAAAGGTTTCACCGCTTTATATAATTCTTCCGCCCATATTGCACAACCCTCTTCGTTGGGATGTCCGCCGTATATGGGGTAAATTCCGTCGGGGCAAAGGCAGGGGTTGTTGTCAAAAATCAAGTCCACCTTATCCTTTAAAACAGTTTTGATATAATCATTTATTCTCTGCCATTTTTCTATATCTTTTTCCTGAAACTCAAAGGGCGGAACGGTCTGCAAAATTACTTTTTTGCCGTTCTTTTTCAGAATGTCAATAATTGTTTCCAAATCTTTTTTGATTTGTTCTTCTGAAAATCCCTGTATAATATCATTTACCCCGAAGCACACAAAAACGATATCATTTTGTTTTGCTTTGTATAACCATGCGCCGTCTGTTGCGGCATCATTGGCTCTGCCATAGCCTATTCCTAAATTCCAATAGGAATACTCCGCTCCCAGCTTTTCAGAAAGCAACGCATTCCAATGCAGATAGGAATTGCATTTTGCGCCTATACCCTGGGTTATTGAATCCCCAAGGTATGCAATTCTGCCTTTGACCTTGCGGTCACAGCCAATCATACTTGCAAGGGGCATCTGGCGCGAATACTTCCATTCGCCGCCTTCTTTAACAAACACCGGCAACAGGCTTTCTTCGTGATAGGGTATCATTTTGCCCGAAAATGTAATTTCAAGGCACAAATATTCATTTTTATCAAAACCAAGTTTAATGGGGTCAGAGCTGAAAAACTCGCCCGGCATAACCGTTTTTTCCTTTTTGCCGTCAAAGGTCAGGTCACAAAAATCGGATGCTGTAACATCCCTGTCAAAATCCATTTCCTCAACATTTTTATCCGTTGCAATTATCCAACTTTTGCCCACCCTTGCACTGTGAATCTTCCAACTGTCGCAAATCAGATTTTTATGGCTGATTGTGCCGTCACTATAAGTGCTGTCAATAATATTTGAAAACAGCAACGAATAATCATATTCTCCGCCAACCGCAATTTTGTAAAGCACACGACCAACCCTTACATCGCCCTCGTTCATATTGAAAAAGTGCTGATTTCCGCTTGCGGCATATGTGTTTGAGCTGTATTTTTCAAAAATCATAGTTCTCTCTCCTTTTTATTCGTCCTTGCTGAGCAGGATTACCGATGCAAGAATCAGAACAATTCCCGCAATTGAATAAACCGAAATGGTCTCACCATAAATGGTAAAGCTTATAATAGATGCCGTCATAGGCTCTACACAACCAAGAGATGTGGTTACACCTGCGGGAAGTTTTTTCATTGCATATGTATAGATAAAATAAGGCAGTGCCGCTGTCACGATGCCCAGAAGTGTACACCACAGTATGGCAGACCCGAAATTAGCTGTCAAAACCTGTACGGTTTGTGCAGGCTTGCCTACAATCGCCGAAACCACAGCCGAAATCATAAAAGCATAAGCTGTTGCCACAACGGGGTCGTCACCGTTTTTCATCTGATACTTGATGCCGATGTTATATATACTGTAAGATATACCCGACATGAAACCAAGGAATAACCCCAACGCACTTAATTTTATATCACCGACAATTCCTGCAACCAGAGCGGTGCCTACAATAACCATGGCAACCGCAATGCCTTTGCCGATTGTAAATTTCTCTTTAAATACTATTACCGAATATACCGTAACAACCGCAGGAGCAATATACAAAAGCACAACCGCTATTGATATGGATATGTGTCCCATAGCCGCATAGTAAAATGCACCATTGCCGTAAAGGGTTACGCCCACCATCAGATACAGCAGTATCTGTTTTGGAGAAATCTTTAATTTATCCCTTTTGGTTATAAGGGCAAAGATAATCATACATATTGCCGCAACCGAATTTCGCATAAAAGCAATGTTTAACGCATCAAAACCAAATTTTTTCAGCTCGGTTGTAAATATTGCGGAGGTTCCCCAAAGAACACCCGAAAGCACTACCAATAATACTGCAAACTTTTTCATTTGCTTACCTCTTTCTGTCTGTTATGTCACTTTGTTCATTATACCACATTGCCCATATTTTTCAATACTTTTACAAATAAATATCCCCCGTATAACGGGGGGTATTTCATTTTCGGGCATAGACCTACCCACTAATGGCTACGCACAAGTGCGTCTTTTTATTGGCCTGCCAGCCATGCAACTTTTACTTACTACCCATAAATGGGTTATTCGACTGCAAGACTTCTCCTCAAGGAGAAGCT
>JAZRLM010000023.1:0-3396 GCA_045646865.1 Clostridia bacterium | reverse complement strand
TCCACCGCCATACGTCGGCACAAATAGTAATTTTCTCTTATCTGTATGGCAAGGAATGATAAGAGATTTTTACGCCCATGTGCGTTTCTGAGCGAATGCGAAGAAAATTTCGCACGGGCAATTAAATCCGCCGGAGGCAATAGCGTGAAATGTACTTTCACGTTATTACCTTTAAATTTTAAGTTCAAACAAGCCATGTGTATTACAATAATAGTAAAGCTTGCCACCATACATTTTAGGGAATCTTACAGTAGCATCTTGTTCGGGATACAATCTTACGGTAAGCACCCTGTCGAACCTTACATAGGCCACGAAACCGATATAATGTTCCTTTGTCATTTCGTGATTAAACTCAATATAAAAATCATCTTCAATTTCAGAAACTTTTATCATATGTTCATCGTCCGGCTTATTTATCTTTAAAGCCTCGACCTGTTTACCACAGCATATAACAGAGCAGTTTCCCACCCCTTGCATAAAGCTACCGCAATCGGGACATACGTAAAACTTTGTTCGTTTCATATTGCCTACCTCCTCCAAATTTTGTTTAAGGTCGCCTGACAAAATTGTTTTTTCACTCACGCCGAGAATATCTGCCAAAACTGATACTGTTGATACATCAGGGAAACCGTGCCCGGTCTCCCATTTTGAAACTGTTTTCGGCACAATGCCAAGAATATCGGCAACCTCTTTTTGTGTCATTCCTTTGGCTTTTCTTAAATCGCAAAGGAGTTTTCCGTTTTTATTCAAATCCATTTTTCATAACCTCCGCAATTTAAGTATAAAGCAGTAATATGAATTAAACAATCCACTATCCGTTGACTATCGAATCATATATCATCACCAGACCACTACTTAGCATAGCCCCGCCGACAATATCAGTAAACCAGTGCACGCCCGAAACAAGTCTTCCAATCACCATAAAGACAATAAAAGCGGTAATAATAACGGCAACACACCGTCTGAATATACTGTTTTTGATGCGGGTATTAAACTGCATAATAGCCGTTGGCATAACACACATTACAAGCATAGTCGTTGATGATGGATAGGACGCTTCTAAATATCCGTTTATAAGTATTGGTCTATAATTTACAACGAACATCTCAAAGAAAATATATATTGCCATCACAACTATATAAAATCCACCGAGAACAAGGATATTGTAATCAACCTTAAAAAGGTTTTTCCTCTTAATCCACTCACAAAGTCCAAGTATGCCAAATCCCATTATAAAGCAAATGGGAACAAGCCCGAGCCAATCCGTAATGGTGTAGAGTAGCATATTTACGCCTGTACTGTTGTGAATTAATTTGTTGAGTGTGGCAAAGCCAACGCTTGAACCCCCAGGTCCAATTGCTCGCACATCGACAAAGTGAAGCGCTACCGTCCAAAGGACAAACAATGCAAGTAACCCTAACCCAATGTAAAAACTTTTTCTTTTCATTTTTTAAATCCTTCCTGTTTTGTATTTAGCTTTCGCCTGAATACACTCTACAAGAAAGTATAAAAACCCTCAAGAATCGCACCTTCACACGGACGACACTTTCCGTATCATTGCCATTTTACAAGCATTAACACCTTTATTATCAGGAATATGAACAGAAAAGCTCCTGCATAGGATTGCGAGCTTACGATAAACAAAAGCACCGAGACGGCATTTAATATAAGCGATATTTTTTCCTTGTTTCTAAGCCAAAATACTTTTTGGCAGTTTTGCAGAGCAAGCGTCAAAATCCCATATGCTATAATGCTGATTACAATAGAATTATACACTATTTTTAGGTATTGTGCAATTCCATTTAATAACAAAAGCGAAACTCCCTGTACGGTTTCCTGAGCTTTTTGCCCGAAGAATGGCAGAAAAAAGAACATCAAAACACTTATGTCTAAAAGACCAAAAACAAGACTTTTTAACTGCTTTTCTTTTTGTTTATTATCTTCTTCTGCAATACTTAAAACTTCGTCACTTGATAAGAGTTCATCTATTGTCACCGAGAAAAATTTCGCTATCTCTTTTAAAGAATCTATGCTCGGATATCCTCTGCCTGACTCCCACTTTGAAATCGCAGTTCGGGACACATAGAGAGCTTCCGCCAACTCTTCCTGCGTAAGTCCTTTTTGTTTTCTCAAATTTTGTAGTTTTTCATTAAATTCCATAACAAACTCTCTTTCTGAAACTTTTATACCCCATCATTGCAAACCTGTATAATTTTATCTGCTGCACCTTTTGCCCCCGAAGAGTTTTTAAACCCTTCAGCAATCTTCTTGGCATTTTTCTTATAGGTGCTGTCACTTAATATTTTATTTATTGCACTCAAAACTACAGTTCCGTCCGGTTTATCAAGTTTTATACCTGCGTTAAGCTGTGATACTCGCTCAGCAACACCTTTTTGCTCTGATGTTTGCGGTAGCATTACAAGCGGAACTTCAAAATATAAACTTTCGCTGACACTGTTCATTCCGCAGTGTGACACAAACACATCTGCTTTTTCCAAAACGGCAATTTGGTCAACATGTGAAAAAATTGATATATTTTCAGGGAGCTTTCCAAAATCCTCAATAGACACCAAATTACCAACAGACATTATCACTTGATAATCTGTATTTGCTAAGGCAGATATACAAGATTTGTAAAAATGCATCATGTCATTATTGACGGTTCCCATGGATATATAAATCAGTTTATCCCTCTTTTTCTCTATTGTCTCGGTTACAGGACGAATTGAGGGCCCCACAAATGCATACTTTTCCGAAAATGTTTCTGAACAAGGTTGGAATTCGGGTGAGGTATAGACAATCGTGTGGATGTTATCATCATTACCAATAATATCAAGAATATTATTTACGGGATAACCCTTATCCTTTAATCGTTTGACTTGTTTAGATGTCTTTGGCATTGCGAAAAGCATCTTAAATAAATCACCAATGCCTTGTTTCATAATCTTTGCCGAATGCTGATTAAAGGCAAAAGTTGTTGTTGAAGAAACAAAAGGAATACCAAGTTTCAGTGCAACCGCTTTTCCCCATAGCGCCATGGAATCTGCAACAATTAAGTCAGGCTTAAGCTCTGCCATCTCCCTACAAACCTTGTCATCAAGAGCCAATGTGGTATCTACAAGTATCTTTGTAGAGAATGCCAGGTCTTTTCCTACACGGGTAGCGTCTTTGGCATTCAGTTTCTGCTCCGTATCATAATCATCGCAGGATATAAAAGTTGCACCTGCCGACTCGATTTTTTCACGCATCATGTTGTATGAATAATACCAAACCTCGTGCCCGCGAGAAACTAATTCCCGAACAACGCCCAAGGTGGGGTTAGTGTGTCCGTGTGCCGGAATACAAAAGAAAACTATTTTACTCATATTTCTATTCCTCTATTTCAGAAAAAACTTG
>JAZRLM010000022.1:0-42287 GCA_045646865.1 Clostridia bacterium | reverse complement strand
ACAGTGGGTTCCTTCCGAAATTGATAACGAGTTCAATGTTAAAGGCGGTCTCTCCATTGATTTGGGTGTTGCTCTGTTGGCAACTCAGTATACGTATGAAAAAGATAACTACTACTATGGCGACCAGTATGATAAGGATGCGGAATATTCTGCAGCACCCGGCATCATTATTGATAAAAATGATGGCTCTTTAGTTGCTACCTCAATGGTAGGTCTTTCATCTGCTGCTAAGCTCGCAACTGATGACAAAGAAATGACATCAATTAAATACGCAGTAGGTAATACAGATGTTGATGTTCCGATTGTTCGTGAAGATGCAGCATTGGATGAAGCTATCAAAGATGGTGAGAATATTGTGGTATTGACAGATGGTACATTTATTATGCCTGATTCTTCACAGGGCAAAACTTTAACTATCGTTGGTGCGGAAGATACCAAGATTGCTACACAGGATGATGGCTCATACGAAGGCTGTGACTATAGCCTTGATGGTTCTACTGTAACATTTGAGAATATCACTATCAATACAGATAGCCGCACATACACAGGTTATGCACGTATGAAGGGTATCTACAACAACTGTACAATAAACGGAACATATACTTTGTACGGCAATAGTGAGTTCAACAATTGTACATTTAATGCGACTGGCGACACATATAACATCTGGACATGGGGTGCACCTGTTGCAACCTTTAACAAATGTACATTCAACTGCGATGGTAAGGCACTTCTTCTGTATGGAAATACAAATACCAAGCTGACTGTAAATGGCTGCGTATTCAACGATAACGGAACTATTTCTAACAAGGCTGCAATTGAGGTAGGTTCTGACTGGTCAGCAGATACTAAGGAAATTATTGCTGACGGATGTACTGTTAATGGTTTTGATATAACCGACAAGGGAACAAGTACAAATTCTACCTTGTGGGGAAATAAAAACTCATTATCAAAAGAAAGACTCAATGTTGTTATTGATGGTGTAGATGTTTACTAATATCTAATCGCATTTGTAAAAATGTGTTATGCTGTCCCACTCCGAGAAGGAGTGGGCGGCAATCAAAAGGCATATTGTAGGTAAACACCGGGCAACAATTGTTTTATTATTACAACCAAAAACCCATCTTGTAAACAATATTATTTTTCTTGGCTTTACCTGAAATTAAAAACAGTGTGCCTTTTGATTGCCGAATTAATCATCAGGAGGTGTGACAGAATGAAAAGAATGTATAAACAATATATAAAAATACCTGAGAACGAAAAAATATCCGACAGCATTCTTAAATCGAGAATTATATTATCAGCAATCGTAATACTGTCTTGTATTACAGTGATGATTTCAACTGCTATTGCTTTTTTTAGGGTTGATATGGAAAAAAATTATGAAATGCGTTCGGCGGTATGGGATATTGCTGTTGAAGAGAAAGAACTGGGAAAAGTTTCATCTTTCTACAAGTGTGCTCGCACTCCTGAAGAAGGGGAATGGCATGAATTTACCATTTATGCGCGAGGTACAGCTTCCGAAGGATATTGTGAAATTATAATAAAAAGCCCTGATGGAAAGACGGATAAATATTACACTGACATATTTACAGACGAAACGACTGTATCAATCCAAGCAGTATCTGACTGCGAAATTAAGTTCAATCCTAAATGGGGAAATCCAGTTAAGCGCAGATCTGCTAAAGGACCCATTGTTCATTCGTATACCGAGCCTGAATCGGAAGAACCCACAACAGAAGGCGGCGAAACAAGCACATCTTCTGAAACCACACAAGGCGAAGAAAAACAAACAGAAAGTTTGTCAAATACATTAGGCGAAGCATCATCAGGAGAAACAGAAACACCGTCAGCAGGCGAGCCTTCAATGGATAACAGCGGTGATTCATCAACGGAAGGCTCATCTGTGACCTCGGGCGAAACCTCGCCATCAGCAGGGGGCAGCGCAACAACCGAAACCACAAGCACTCCGACACAACCTTCGGGTGATGGCGGTTCATCCTCGTCAAGCGGTGATGCGCCGTCAGGCAATAGTTCATCCTCAGAAAGCAGTTCTGCAACAGGTGATGATTCAGCATCAAGCAGCGAATCATTTTCTGCATCATCTGAACCTTCTTCTGGTGATGGCAGCAGCGAATAGGCGGAGGTATGTGCTTGAAAAAAATTCTGACTTTTTTAAAGATTGTTTTTTTGGCGGAAATGGTAATAATACTTGTTTATTCATCGTATCGTCTTTATAGCTACAATAAAGAACGAATAAAAAGCGAAAAGCTGGCACAAAACGTTGTTTCAGAAAGCTCATCGCAACAAGCCGCACCCATAAATGTGGATTTTGAAAAGCTCAAACAAAAGAACAAAGATATTATAGCATGGCTTTACTGCAAGGGAACATCGATAAACTATCCTGTTGTGCAGGCTGAGGATAATTCTTATTATCTTCACAGAGGAACAGATGGCGAATATAGTTCTTCCGGTACATTGTTTGTAGATTTTCTTAACAAAGGCGATTTTACTGACAATAATACAATAATATACGGTCACAATATGAAAAATGGTACTATGTTTGGAGTTTTGACAGAATATAGAAATCAAGATTATTACCATAAGCACCCTGAAATGTATATTTTAACACCTGAAAAAGATTATAAAGTGAAACTTATTGCAGGAGCTAATGTAAACAGTACGGCATCAATTTACAAATTGCCTCTTGCGGACGAAGATAAAGAGGGGTTTATATCCCAACTATGTGAAAAATCAACTTTTAAATCAGAATATAAATTTTTACCTGATGACATATATGTTATGCTTTCAACCTGTTCGTATGAGTATAACGATGCAAGGTATGTGTTGATTGGGATTTTAAAAGAACTATGAACATTTTGGGATTAGACAATCAATCCTTGAAAGGAAAAAAGTATGGCAAAGATATTATTAATAATTTTAGCATTTATTATATTAATATTTGTTGTAATGGTATTGTTCAGTGCCATAATTGTCGCAGATCGTTCGGACAAGCATGATAACAATATCTATAATAATGAAGGATATGACGACTTATTCTTTAAGCAATAAATATGATCAAGATGCAAAACTGAAATATGATTACTACTTTGATTGAAAAATGAGGGTATAAGTGGATTTGCATGTTTTTTCACGCCTATCAACCCCTTGGTGCACAAGGGGTTTCAACTGTTGCCGGTAGTTTCCCTGATGGCAACGGCTTCAAGTGGTATTTAGGATAGAAAATATAATGTTGTTAATATATCAAACACATAAAAAGAAACACAGGTCGCCTAGAGATAAGGCGACCTGTTAAAAATTGGCTCTATAATAAATGTTGGGGTAGCAAAATAGAGCCTACAAAAAATAATTAGAAAAATTTAAAAAAAGTAGAGCATATTTAGCTAAAATCCGTTAAAATGGAATTGTCTAGAAACCATAACGGATAGGAGACTAAATTATGCTCTACACTCGTTTTACACAAGTAATTCTTGGATTGCAAGAGGTAATCGTAACAAATATTGAAAAAGAGCCATTTATTCTTTGTCTTCAGATTCCTGAGCGAGATTGATATATGTTTCTATATCCGAATATATAAAGAAGTTGGTAGTGAAGCTTGTAAGCGAAGGCAGGAGCAGAACTTCGAGCAAACCGATTACAATAATCACGGTGGGGTTCTGAACAAAGAGAACAGCCACAATGGGGATACCAATATGCACCGCAATATTGATAAGCAACAATAAAAGATTCTTGGGTGCTTTTGCAAGAGCAAAAATCAAAGAGTTCTTAAATATGTGCTTTAAAGACAGGTCAAATGTAATAAGTATCTGATAAATATACAGGTGCATCAATGTATACACGAAGGCTACAAAGACCAGAATAAAGGCAAGTATATAAATTCCTGCGGTTATATAAAAATCAATAGCCACGGTAAGCAGAAATAGTGCCGCAAGGTCAATTATCCATACAACAATGCTCTGCTTGAAATTTGACTTAAATCTTTCAAAGAAATCGCTAATGAGCCAGCAATGCTCTTCTCTGCCGTAGTTGCGGATAATGTAGGTTGCGCCTGCGGTAACGGGCCCCATGCCGTAAAAAACCGCAAACAGCCATGAAAGAATCACTCTTAGCAACAAATCTAAAATAGCAAAGGTCGTCTGATATTCGGGATTGCTGCTGGCAAGTGTGTACAATGCGTTTACAATACGTGATGATATTATACCCGTAACAATAAGTGTAACAATAAAGAAGGGTATAGCCACAATAAGGCTCAGCATATTAACCTTGCAAAGATTCCAGAGCTTTCGGGGCAGAATCTCAAAGAAAGTTGTAATTCGGGGCTGATTTGGGTCGCGCTTGTTAACGCCCTTGCCCGGTTTGTTATAGTTTGGGAAAAAGAACATTTCGATTCACATCCTGATTATAATTAGTGTAAAATGAATAATTAATATATCGATTAATAATTATAACACAGGAATACAAATTTCGCAACAAGTATTTCTTAAATTACATTGCTTAAAAATGTAAAGAGCTTTAACAGACTGTCAAGACTTTCGAAATTAAACCCTATGATGCCTATGTCGGGCAGGTTAGCCTCCAGCTTGGCATTGGTATGTTTTTCGGATGTGATAATATTATAGGAAATAAATTTATCATAATGCACAAAGTCAAGCTGACGGGAAACTTTATCGGGAGTATACATAAATACAAGACGTTTTGATGTAAAAAAGGCAAGACGGTCACGCAGACTTGAAAAGCAGAAAAGAATTTCTTCGTCTTCGGCTAATAAAGATTTAAGAAAATCGGTGTTTTTATTTTTCGGTATTTTTTCGTCATGGAAAAATTCCATATACCCAATGTTCAACATTTTGCATCTCTCCTAAATAAAAAAAGTGTACAGCCGGAGCTGTACACTCAAAAAACGTACAACTCTGGTTCTGTTAATATAGTTGCTAAACTTTTTATTAACTTTAACTCACAACGGAATAATGAAACAGAGAGTACACTTTTTGCATAGTGTACCCGTTGTGATGTCAAATTAATAAAAAAAGTTTAGCCCTTACAGTTTAACACAAATAATAATAAATTACAATATATTTTTGTAAAAATATAGTATACGATAAAAAGGAAATAATTACTGATTTGTCGAAATAATTAAACAGGAAATAAAATTCTGATTGCTTTACACAATGGAAGACGCTTGGTGATAATGAATATGTTATGGGTCTTGAGCCGGGTAACTGCACTCCCGACGGCAGAGATGTAATGCGCAAGGAAGGAAAACTTAAATTCCTGAAACCGGGTGAAACAAAAACAACAAGGGTAACATTTAAGTTTACGGATATTTAAATAAATACAAAATTAAAAGGGCTGATTTTTAATCAGCCCTTTTGTGTTGTGTAAGTTATTTAACTAGTGAATTACGATTACGCTTGCTTCAAATACGCCTGATGAGCTTGAACCTGTAACGGTAACACTCTTGCCTTTTTCTACTGATTTAAGCATCAATGTTTTGCCTGATGTACTGTCAATAATCTTGGTGTTGCTGTTTACAAATACATCGAATTGGCTACCGTTTTCTTCAACAACCATCAGACCATAGGTGGTGTTGATACTCTTAACTGCACCTGTAATCTGTGATTTTGAAACTGAACCTGCCGCCTCAACAGAGATAATTTCGCTGCTCTGAAGACCAACACTTACATCTGTACCGGGGCGAAGGTCGTATACTGAGCCGCTTTCGATTGAGTCAATAACAATCTTTACACTCTTGTTAACCTTATATTCGGTAACTTTTCTGTCTGCTTCGATACCGATTGTTGTACCTGATGTTGTGTGTGTAATGTAAGAAATTGTACCGTCAACAGTTGAGTTTTTGCTGCTTGCTGAAATTTTTGTTACCTTGCCGTAGGTAAGTCTTAATGAAAGGGTGTCGCCGTTCATAAGCTCTGAGAGATTGCTGTCACGGCTGTTGCGTGAAACCTGAACACCTTCGGATGAAATTTCGTATTTAACGTTTTCGCCTGATGCGGAGTCTTTAACGTTAAGAACTGTGTATTCGCCTGATGCATCGATTGAAACAAGTGTACCGCCCTTTGTTGCGGTTTTGTCGATAACGTCAAGCTCTTCAACCAGACCGTCAACTATTGTAAGTGAAACATAGTTGCTCTTTTTAACCTTGCTGAACAGGTCGATTGCACCGTCAACTCTGATTTTTGCATTTTTGCTGAGAACGTATGTTTCAACAATTGTCTTGTCGTTTGCGTCGGCAATGGTAACAGATTTTTTACCGCCTGACTCTGATGTGGCAGAAACAAGACCGTAAATTACCGCATTCTCGATTGTTACATTGTTTTCAATCATCTTTACGCGGTCTGCAAGGTGAGTAACCTTAACGTCCATACCTATAACCATATCTTCAAGGGCAACATCCTCGCCATTGATTTTGAACTTTGTGTTTTCGTCAACGGCAAGAACAATATCCTTGCTGTTGGCTTTGACAGTAATGGTTTCTTCAAAATCGTCGATTGAAACGATAACGCCCTCGTCAACTGTCAAATCAAGAACATCAATAAGGCTGTGGAGCATTTTTGCCATCTGTGAACGGGTAACTGCTGTGTTGGGCCAGAATTCGGGTTTGCCCTGTTCGTTGTTGCCCATACCCTGCATAATGCCTGCGTCTTTAACATATTCAACGTATGCACGTGCATAGTCTGGGATTTCAACAGTATCCGCGTATGAAGAAGAAACAAATGCGTTGCCCATAACTTCTTCTTCAGCACCAAGGAGCTTGGTAAGCAGAATTGCAGCCTCGTATCTCAAGAGAGCTGAGTTTTTGTTTTTTGCTGAGATATATGTATCAAGCTCGTCTGCTTTGAGAACTCCTGTGTAAAGAAGGAAGGATACCTCTTTTACATAGTTGGTTGAATAATTTTTAAGAACATCTTCATTGCCTGCAACGGCATATTCTACAGAATCTGCAAAGCGACTGTCGTTTACACCAATCATTCTTGCAAGAAGAATAAGCGCTTCTGTTTTTGAAATTGTGTTGTTGGGCTTAAAGGTGCCGTCTTCGTAACCTTTAAGGTAGCCAGCATCTGCCATTGAGTTGATATAGGGCTTTGCCCATGCAACTGTGGGGTCGTTTTCTACGTCAGAAAATGTCAACGCTGACACAGATACGGCGGTGGAGAGCAGAAAAACTATGCAAAGAATCATGCTCAGTATTTTTTTGTTAATCATTGGTTGTTCCCCCTTTATTGTATATAAAAGTTTAAAATTTATACAACATATAGTATAACACATTTTTATTCTAACACATATTTTTATTTATTTCAACTATATTTAAGGAAAAATTTTTTAAATCTTTATTACAAAATCATTAAAAAATTAATCTGCCGTAATTATTTGCTAATTGAGCCAAAAAGTTAGTGTTGTAAATTCCTTTTATCGACGCACAATAAACACGAAACATTTTCAAATTTTAATAAGGAGGAATAAAAATGTCAAAAAAACTTATTGCCCTATGTGTGGTATTTACAATGATATTCACACTTGGCATAAATGTTTTTGCTGCCAATGCGGATATGCGTCTGGCATCGGGTGAAACTCCTGAAATGCTTGGCGGTTCAGCAGGAAATGCTGCAGAAGGCACCGGAACAACTCCGGGTGACACATCTGACGGCGGTGCAGCACAGGGTCAGACCCAACAGAACACAAACGGACAGCCATCAGCACAGACTGACGGCGGACAGAACACAAACGGACAGACCTCGGCACAGAATACCGACGGTCAGGCAGCAATGCCCAATAAAACACGGACAATGGACAACAGCGAGGCACTCGTTGAACAGAACAGAACAAAGCACAATGCAATGATGAACGACGAACTCAGCGAGCAGGTTGCACTTTCAAGATACAGCAGCCGCAGAGTGGCACTTCCCCCCGATATTCAGGGAACAATGTATGAGGAAGCGGCAGAGGTTCTTGGCGCACTTGGTATTATGGTAGGTGATGCCGAGGATGGTGCATTCCGCCCCAACGACAGTATTCTGCGTTCAGAAATGGCAAAGGTTGCAGTATATTCGGTAGGTCTTGAAGACCTTGCAAACGGTGCCAACACACCCACACGATTCCCTGACGTTGCGCGGGATCACTGGGCAAACGGCGCAATCAACGTTGCAGAACAGCAGGGAATGGTTATCGGTGACGCAGAGGGAACATTCCGCCCCGATGACCCCGTGCTTCTTCAGGAAGCAGTAACAATTGTTGTAAGAGCTTTGGGTTATGAACCCGTAGCAAACGACCGTGGCGGATACCCTGTTGGATATATGGCGGTTGCATCAGAAAATCAGCTTCTTAAAGGTATTACAGCAGCAGGTGCCGCAAATGCAAAAAGAGGCGACGTGGCACAGCTTGTATTTAATGCGCTTACAGTAAACCTTATGGAACAGACAGGTTTTGGCAGCAACGTAGTTTATGAAGTTGTTGACAAGACATTGCTTTTTGACAGACTTAATGTTGAAAAGGCTTACGGTCAGGTTGTGGGAACAAGCGAAACAACCCTTACAGGTGGCAGCACAGCAGCCGAAGACCGTATTATGATAAACGACAGCATCTTTGTCGAGGGCGACACAATGGCAAGGGAATACCTTGGCTACAACGTGGTATATTATGCACGAATTGACACAACATCCGACGAAAAAACACTTATTCTTGTAAGACCCCAGACCAGCAAAAACAATACTCTGACAATTAATGCAACAGACATTGTTTCGGTAACAGGGGATGCAGGCGTAAACAAAACAGTAACCTATTGGAGATCAAACACCAACGACCAGAATGCAAAAACCGCAACAATAGTTGCAGAGCCCGTTTATATTTACAACGGCAAGTATATTGCAACACTTTCAAACGAACAGCTTAAACCCGCAACAGGTAATATGATTCTGCTTGATACAGATATAAATAATGTATACGATATTGTATTTGTAAACAACTTTACAAATCTTGTTGTAGAAACTGTTTCAACTGTTACAGGCAGAGTTACAGACAAGTATAACAACGGCTCGCTTCTCCTTGACCCCGAAAACACAGATATTATGTATACACTTGTGAAGAACGGCGCTAAGATTGAGCCCAAAGACCTGAACGAATGGGATGTAATTTCCTATACAGTCAGCCAGGATAAGGCACTTATCAAGGCTTATGTTTCAACCGAAAGCGTTCTTGGCCGTGTAACTCAGATAACAAAGGACGGCTTTAAGATTAACGATTCAGACAAGGTTTATAAAAAGGCTGCAAACTATCCCAATGAAATCAACCTGAGAGACGAAGGCAGATTCTATCTTGACGTTGAAGGCAACGTTGCGGCAGTAGACCAGACTGCAACATCAACAGGTGTGGCAATCCGCGGTGCTTACGGTTACCTTACAAATGCAGGTATAACAGGCACTATTGACAAAACACTTCAGTTCAAGATTTTCACAGCACAGGGTGAAACAACTGTTTATGACGGCGCAGAAAAAATCCGTGTAAACAACACCTATGGTCTTACACCCGAGGAAGCTCTTGCACAGTTCGGCAAGGACGGAGTTGTATCACCTCAGCTTATCACCTATGAGGTGAATTCATCAGGCAGACTTACAGGTCTTGACATCGCAGTTGACAAAACAGGTACAGGAGCGGTGAACAAGGGCGTGTTCACAAAGAACATTGCCGCAGCAGAACAGGTTTATAAGAGTGCATCAGGTATGCTTGGTAATGTACGCGTAACTGCAAATACAGTAATATTTGATATTCCTGAAAGTGCAGGCACAGATACAACAAAGTATGCGGTAAGAACAAACACAATGTTCTCAAATAATACACCTTATGATATCGTGGTTTATGACCTTCAGGAAGACTTCAGCGCAGGTGCAATTATCGTAACAAGCTCAACAGGTATTACCGAGGCAAAATCGCCAATCGTTCTTGTTGACGAAATCGCAGAGGCACAGAATGAGGACTACGATGCAATCGACATCGTTTACGGTCTTGAAAATTCAAAGAGAGTTGAGCTCACCTCAACAGATAAGAATGTATTTGTAAAGGGTGATTCAGCAAGACTTGAACAGGGTGATATCTTCCAGTACAGCACAAATGCCAAGGGCGAGGTTGACCAGATTACCCTCCTCTTTGACCGCGATACCAAGGGAACAGAGTTCACAAGAACAATCGGTACAGACCTTACACTTGTATACGGTCGTGTAACAAAGAAATTTGCGGATTCTGTAAACGTAAGCGTAAACGGCACAGTTCAGAACTACTCAACAGCAGATGCAACCGTTTATGAATACAACTCACAGCGTAAGACCGGCAATGTTAATGTTGTAACAGCAGGCGATATCGAAGTATTTGAAGAAGGAAATGAAGTAAGAGTATTTATCAAGATTTTCGAAGACAGAGTATCTGAAATCGTAATTGTGAGATAAATTCGGGAATGTTAAAATTGTCCTGACCGCAAAAAGACGGGAAATTTTCAGATAAAAGATGTGAATTAGTATAACATTATTCAGAAGGTTGAAAACCGCATACACTTGTATGCGGTTTTCCAATTTATATAGTCTTTTTGCTACGCACAAACGAAGCCTGACAGTAGCTATTCTAACCTGCCTGAAAAGGCGTAATTTCGGTATCTTTTTGTTTGTCGTCTTTGACAGGCGCCAGCCTGTCTGCATCCTCCGCACCAAAATCTCCTCAAAATTCCATCCTTTTCAGGTCGAAGAATTTTAAGCGAGCTGATTTTTGTCTGAACAAGGCGAAAACGGAGCTAATCCTTTGTGGATTGGCGAGTATTTTAACACAGTTCAGGCGGAAATCAGCCACTTAAAATCAGGTTCGTATAACTGCTGTCAGGCTTACCTCTCGGTGTACACAAGTACACCTTCGGGTAGCCCAAAGCGCGGCTTTGGCTCGATTTGTGTGTTCAGAATCAATTTTACCTATTCCCGTCAATAAACATATTTCAATTCACAAAAATTTTAATCATACAATTTTTGTACTCCAGTCCGAAACATCCCATATCTCGTCACATACATCGCTGTAAAATTCAGGCTCGTGGCTTACGAGTAAAACTGTTCCTTTAAATTCCTTAACTGCCTTTGCAAGCTCTGCCTTGGCATCAACGTCAAGGTGGTTGGTAGGCTCGTCAAGAACAAGAAGGTTGGCGGGATTTTGCATAATTTTGCACAGTCGGACTTTTGCGTTTTCGCCACCTGAAAGCACCTTCATCTGGGATGTTATATGCTCGGTGGTAAGACCGCATTTTGCAAGGGCGGCACGTGCCTCGGCATTGGTGAGGGAAGGGAATTCGTCCCAGAATTCCTGAAGTGCGGTTTTGTCTGATGCACTTTCTTCCTGCTCAAAGTAGCCAACATTCATAAACTGGTCGTGCTCGATTGTGCCCTCGATTGGCGGTATAATTCCAAGCAGGGTTTTAAGAAGTGTTGATTTTCCTAAACCATTTACACCTTTTATGGCAATTTTTTGATTTCGTTCAATCTGCAAATCAATTTTTTTGGTCAGGGGCGAGTCATAGCCGATAACAAGACCCTTGGCAGAGATTACTATTCTGCCCGGTGCACGGTCGCATTTGAAATTAAAGGTTGGCTTTATCTTTTCGGGGGCAAGGCTGATTCGGTCCATTTTGTCAAGCTCTTTCTGTCGTGACCTTGCCAGAGTTGCCGTTGCGGCTCTTGCTTTATTTTTTGCAACAAAAACCTCAAGGTCGGCAATCTTTTTCTGTTGCTTTTTGTATGCCTGCTCAAGTTGTTGCTTTTGCAGGTCGTACATTCTTAAAAAGTCGTCATATGTGCCCTTGTAACGGGTTAAAATAGTATTCTCTAGATGATAAATCACGTTTGTTACATTGGTTAAAAAGGGCATATCGTGTGAAACAAGAATGAATGCATTCTCGTAATTCTGCAAAAAGTTGGTCAGCCAGTTTATGTGGTTTTCGTCAAGGAAGTTGGTGGGCTCGTCTAATATAAGAATCATCGGATTTTCAAGCAGAACTTTCGCAAGGAGCACTTTTGCACGCTGACCGCCGCTGAGTTCAGATACGTCTTTATCAAGACCGATTTCACCAAGACCAAGGCCGTTGGCATATTCCGAAATTTTGGTGTCAATGGTGTAGTAGCCTGATGAATCTAAGATTTCCTGCATTTCGCCAACGTCTTCCATCATTTTGGTGATTTCGTCGTCGGTGGCGTCTGCCATTTTGTCGTAAATGGCAATCATTTCCTCTTCAAGCTTGCTCAGGTGTGAAAAGGCATCCCGCAGGACATCCATTATGGTTTTGCCCTTTTCAAGTGACGAATACTGGTCAAGGTAGCCGTAGGTAATGTGACGGCACCATTCAACCGTTCCGCTGTCGGGTTGGAGCTCGCCTGTTATAATTTTCAAAAAAGTGGATTTGCCTTCGCCGTTGGCACCAATCAGACCAATATGCTCGCCTTTAAGCAGGCGAAAGCTGGCGTCTTCAAGTATCTGTCTGCCGCCAAAACTGTGTGTTATATTTTCTGCATTAAGTATGCTCATCTGAATTCTCCTATTTTGTGAATTTGCTTTAAATATTATATATTTTCATAAGAAATTTGTCAAATAATAATTTTGCAAAAAATGTGAATTATGGGTAGATTTTTTTGGAATAATGTGTTACAATATACTGTAAATGCAAATTTGCATTTAAGTATCAATTAAAAGAGGGTAAACCTATGGGCGAGCTTAAGCTTGTTGAGATTTTTACCGACGGCGCCTGCAGCGGAAATCCGGGCCCCGGAGGGTATGGAGTTATTCTTAAATATGGCGATGCGGTAAAGGAGCTTTCGGGCGGCGATGCCGAGACCACCAACAACCGTATGGAGCTTACAGCGGCTATTGTTGGTCTTGAGGCTTTAAATCAGCCGTGCCGTGTTAAGCTTTACAGCGATTCCAAGTATCTTATTGATGCAATTGAAAACGGCTGGGCGGTGAAATGGCGCGAAAACGGCTGGATGCGTAACCGCCGCGAGGCGGCACTTAACCCCGACCTTTGGGAAAAAATTCTCAACCTTCTTGACAAGCATCAGGTGGAGCTTGTTTGGGTAAAAGGTCACGCAGGCCACCCCGAAAACGAAAGATGCGACAAGATGGCAGTTGCACAGTCGCAAAAATTTAAATGATGGAGTATCTACTTTTCATAGATTTCACTCCCAGAAGAAAGGTAGGATTTTATGGATACAAAAAGAGTTTATGTTGACCATTCGGCAACAACTCCCGTAAGGCGTGAAGTACTTGATGCAATGATTCCGTATTTTACAGAGAATTTTGGTAATGCATCAACCGTTTATGCCGAGGGCAGAGAAACAAAAAAGGCAATCAGCCTTGCCCGCGAACAGGTTGCCAAGGCTATCGGTGCTGATGTAAAGGAAATTTTCTTCACCGGCTCTGGTACAGAAGCTGATAACTGGGCAATCCGGGGCGTTGCACACGCAAACAAGGCAAAGGGTAATCATATTATTACAACGGCGGTTGAACACCACGCAGTTCTTCACACCTGCCAGGCTCTTGAAAAAGAGGGTTTTGAGGTGACATATCTGCCCGTTGACGAGTTTGGTATGGTTACAGCCGAGGATGTGCGCAAGGCAATTAAAGACACAACCATTCTTGTTACCGTAATGATGGCAAACAACGAAATAGGCACTATTATGCCAATTGAGGAAATCGGCAAGGTAACAAAGGATGCAGGAGTTATCTTCCACACCGATGCAGTTCAGGCTATTGGTATGCTGGAGATTGACGTGAACAAAATGAATATAGATTTGCTGTCAATGACAGGTCACAAATTTTACGGACCAAAGGGCAGCGGTGCATTGTTTGTAAGAAAGGGAGTAAAAATTCTGCCCTTTATTACAGGCGGTGCTCAGGAAAGCAATAAGCGCGCAGGCACCGAGAATGTGGCGGCAATTGTGGGTCTTGGCAAAGCAATTGAGCTTGCAACCGCAGATATTGCAGGGCATACAAAAAGGCTTGCCGAAATGCGTGATAAGTATATCGAAAGAATACTTTCTGAAATTCCGTACACACGGCTTAATGGTCACCCGACGGCAAGGCTTGCATCAAATGCCAATATTTCATTTGAGTTTATCGAGGGCGAATCCCTTTTGCTTATGCTTGATATGCAGGGGATTTCCGCATCAAGCGGCAGTGCATGCACATCGGGCTCACTTGACCCGTCACACGTTCTGCTTGCAATCGGCTTAAAACACGAGATTGCACACGGCTCTTTAAGAGTTACATTTGGAGATGCAAATAAAATGGAAGATGTTGACAGAATCGTAGAGGCTCTTAAAACAATTGTTGCGAGACTCAGAGAAATGTCCCCACTATATGAGGCAGTAAAGAAGTCTGAATAAAATTACCCATCTCACGACTTTTTGCTCGGGGCGGTGCACACAGCACAGCACCACTCACGGCAAAGCCGCAATCTGAATAATTTTATTTCAGACTTGATGATTGATATACTTAAAACAGAAAGAAGGATATATTATGTACAGCGAAAAAGTTATGGACCACTTCTCAAACCCCAGAAATGTGGGTGAAATTGAAGATGCAAATGCCGTAGGTCAGGTTGGCAACCCCAAATGCGGCGATATTATGAAGATTTATATGAAGATAAACGACGACACCAAGCAGATTGAAGACGTTAAGTTCAAGACCTTTGGCTGCGGTGCCGCTGTTGCTACATCAAGTATGGCGACAGAAATGGTAAAGGGCAAAACCATTGACGAGGCGCTTGAGATTACCAATGTGGCGGTTGCCGAGGCTCTTGATGGACTTCCCCCCGTAAAGATGCATTGTTCAAACCTGGCTCAGGAGGCTATTCATTCAGCAATTGCCGACTATTACAACCGCAAGGGCATTGACCCCACCCATATCGTGGGCTGCAACGGTGACTGTTCATGCTGTCATGCACACGACCACGGTGCAGAAGAATAATATCTGAAAGGGTAGAGGAATTGGCATAAAAGTTTCAGGATAGGACAAGGCTTCTCCTTGAGGAGAAGCTGCTGAACACCGTGAAGCTGATGAGGTGGATAATGACAAACACCTCATCCGTCACCTGTCGGTGCCACCTTCCCCTCGGAGGGGAAGGCTGTTTTATCAAAGGACGGTGCCAATTTCTTTTTTTTATTATTATGAGTAAGAAAAAAGTAGTTATAGGAATGTCGGGCGGCGTTGATTCAAGCGTTGCGGCGGCACTTTTGCTTGAGGACGGCTATGATGTGGTGGGACTTACCATGCGCCTTTGGGACGGCGAGGAAGTCTGCGGTCAGCATATGGATGGCACCTGTTGCAGCGCATCGGCAGTTGAGGATGCAAAATATGTGTGCTACAAGCTGGGGATTGAGCATCACGTTCTTGACTTCCGCCGTGAGTTTGATAAGTGCGTTATAGATTATTTTGTAAACGAATATCAAAACGGGAGAACACCAAACCCCTGCATTGCCTGCAATAAGCATCTTAAATTTGATGCAATGCTGAAAAGAGCCGAGCTTCTTGGTGCTGACTATGTTGCAACGGGTCACTATGCATCGGTTGAGTATGACGAAGCGTCAGACAGATACCTGCTTAAACGTGCAATGTCCTGTGCAAAGGACCAGACCTATGCCCTGTATTCTTTAAATCAGGAGCAGCTTTCAAAGACTCTTATGCCCCTTGGCAGACTTGAAAACAAGGACGAAACCCGTGCCATTGCCGAAAGGCTTGGGCTGATTACCGCAAAAAAGCCTGACAGTATGGAGATTTGTTTTGTTCCTGATAACGATTATGCAGGGTTTATACACCGACGCACGGGCGAGAGTGATGTTCCGGGGAACTTTGTTGACCAAAGCGGCAATATTTTAGGTCAGCATCGGGGAATTATCCACTACACGGTGGGTCAGCGCAAGGGCTTGGGTGTTACATTCGGCAAGCCTATGTTTGTGTTAAAGATTGATGCAGAGAAGAACGAAATTGTCCTTGGCGAAAAAGGAACCGAATTTTCGGATACTCTTATTGCGGACAACGTGAATTTTATTCCTTTTGACAAGCTTACAGCACCAATCCGTGTGGGCGCAAAGGTGCGTTACAGCGCAAGAGAAGCCGAGGCAACCGTTGAACCAATGGATAATGGTTGCGTTAAAGTGACTTTTGATAATCCTCAAAGGGCAGTTACCCCCGGTCAGGCGGTTGTGTTTTATGAAATCGGCGGAGAAAATGTCATCGGTGGCGGAATCATCCGATAGATATAGGAGAAACAAAATGAATTTTTTAGATATACGAAAAAAGATTATAGAAAACGGTTATAAAAACCTTAACAATAAACAGTTAGAGGCTGTGGTGAATACCGAAGGTCCACTTCTTGTGATTGCAGGGGCAGGCTCGGGCAAGACTACGGTTATTATACACAAGATTGCACATCTGCTGACCTTTGGCAGAGCCTATGAGGATACTGCCGTTCCGTCGGGGATAAGCGACGAGGAGCTTGAAATCCTTGAATGGTTTGCCAATGGCGAGATAGAGGAAATACCGCCCCATTTGTGGGATTATATGTCGGTTGACCCGGTAAGACCCTATAATGTTCTTGCAATAACCTTTACCAACAAGGCGGCGGCAGAGCTTAAATCACGTCTTAATGCAAAGCTTGGCGGTATGGGTGACGATGTGTGGGCATCAACCTTCCATTCGTCCTGCGTTAAGTTTTTAAGACGTGACATTGACCGACTTGGCTATGACAAAAGCTTTGTTATCTTTGACACAGCCGACCAGCAGACCTTGATTAAGGAATGTTTAAAGGAGCTTAACCTTGACTCAAAGGAATTTGCTCCCAAAGCAATCGGCGGTGCAATAAGTCAGGCAAAGAATGAGCTTGTAACACCTGAGGACTATACTCAAATTTTTAAGGCGGACTTTTTTAAGTCGGTGGTGGCAAGGGTGTATACACTTTATCAGAAAAAGCTGAAAAAGTACAATGCTCTTGACTTTGATGATTTGATTATGTGCACCGTAAAGCTGTTTGAGGAAAACCCCGATGTGCTTGAATTCTATCAGAACAAATTTAAATACATACTTATCGACGAGTATCAGGATACAAACCATGCTCAGTACCGCTTGGTCAGCCTTCTTGCGGCAAAGCACCGCAATTTGTGCGTTGTGGGTGATGATGACCAGAGTATTTATAAATTCCGCGGAGCGGACATATCAAATATTTTAGGCTTTGAAGAAGAGTTTGAAAATGCAAGGGTTATCAAGTTGGAGGAAAATTACCGTTCGACACAGAATATCTTAAATGCCGCAAACGGTGTAATCGGGCACAATATGGGCAGAAAGCAGAAGAAACTGTGGACACAAAACGGCGAGGGCGACAAGATAACTGTTTACAATGCCGTCAACGAGCATGACGAGGCGCGGTTTATCGGCGCATCGGTTGAAGAATTTCATTCACAGGGCGAAAGCTACAACGATTTTGTTGTTCTGTATCGTATGAATGCAGAGTCCCGTGTGGTGGAAGATACCCTACTTAGAATGGCGATACCTTACAAGGTTGTGGGCGGTCTGCGATTTTATGACCGCAAGGAAATCAAGGATTTGACATCTTATTTAAGACTTGTTCAGAATCCCACAGACAATGTTGCGTTCCGCAGAATTGTCAACGAGCCAAAGCGAGGTATAGGCGATACAACCGTTGATAAAATTATTGATATTGCAGAAGCAGAGGGCGTTGGTGCTCTTGAAATCTGCCGCCGTGCAGCACAGTTTTCCGAGCTTTCACGTAGTAGCGCAAAGGTGGGAGTTTTTGTTGATATAATGGATAGTCTCACCAAGGCGCGAGAAACCGAAGAAACCTTAGAGGGTTTTGTGAAATGCGTTCTTGAACGGTCGGGAATGATTTCCGCTCTTGAAAAAGAGGATACCGTTGAAAGCCGTACAAGGATTGAAAACTTAAAGGAATTTCTTTCGATGGTTCAGGAAACGGTGAAGGAAAACCCCGAAACCACTTTAGAGGATTTGCTTGAAAACATCTCCCTTGTGGCAGATATTGACAGCCTTGACGAAACTCAGGAGGCTGTAACCCTTATGACGTTGCACAGCGCAAAGGGTCTGGAATTTAAAAATGTTTTCCTTATCGGTATGGAGGAGGGTATCTTCCCCGGTGTACGTTCACTTGGTATGGATGATGAGATGGAGGAGGAACGACGTCTTTGTTATGTGGGCATTACCCGTGCAAAGGTGCGCCTTTACCTGACCCATACCGACACAAGAACTTTGTTCGGCACAACAAAGTATAATATGATGTCGAGGTTTTTGAAGGAAATTCCCAAACAACTGGTAAATGAAGAAAGCGCACGAAAGACAACGGTTGCCGATTTCGGATTTACTTATACCAAAAAGCCTGCTATGGATACATCAATGTTTTCATCTAACACAGCAAAGGCACAGACACCTGCCACAGCCGCAGGCAGCAAGCCGGCACTTGATTTTTCATCAGGTGACAAAGTTTTGCACCGCAAGTTTGGCGAGGGTATCGTGCTTGAGGCAAAGGCTATCGGTGCGGATATGTTTTTGCGTGTTAAATTTGACACCGTTGGTGAGAAAAATCTGATGGCGGCATATGTTCAGCTTGAAAAAATTTAGGTGGTGATACCTTATGTACAACGATTTTGCACAGGTTTATGATAAGCTTCAGGATGCGGACTACAACAAATTTGTAGACTTTTATGAAGAGATTTTTAAGCGGCTTGGAAAGAAGCCTGAGCTTGTCCTTGACCTTGCCTGCGGAACGGGAAATATTACCCTTCCTATGGCGGAGCGGGGCTATGATATGATTGGTCTTGATATGTCGGTTGAAATGCTGAATATTGCAAGGGACAAGGCGTATGAAGAAAACCGCGAGATACTGTTTCTTTGTCAGGATATGTGCGAAATGGAGCTTTTTGGCACGGTTGATGCCATTGTTTGCGCCCTTGACGGAGTGAATTATATTACTGATTATGATGATTTAAAACAACTTTTCCGGCTTGTAAATAATTATCTTAACCCCGGTGGGGTGTTCATTTTTGATATAAACAGTGTTCACAAGCTGAAAAATGTTTTAGGGGGCAATACCTTTGTCAATGACGAGCAGGGAATATTTTATGTGTGGCAAAGTGAGTTTTGCGAAGAAACGAATATTTGCGATTTTGCTCTTACATTCTTCTGCGAGGACGAGGATGAAAGTTACATAAGATTTGATGAATTCCAGCAGGAGCGGGCATATTCTGTGACGGAAATTTCCGATGCAGTTAAGTCGGCAGACCTTGAGGTGACAGGAATTTACAAACCCTTTGAATTTGCGACAGCAACAGACGGCGACGAGAGAATTTTTTTCGTAGTTTCAAAAAAAATATATTGACATAAAATGGGAATAATGATATACTTATGCGGTGGACAACAGAGAGTTGATTAAGCCAGACAGTATTTATGCAAACCTGATTTTAAGTGGCTGATTTACGCCCGAACTGTGTTAAAATACTCGCTAATCCACAAAGGATTAGCTCCGTTTTTGCCTTGTTCAGACAAAAATCAGCGCTCTTAAAATTCTTCGACCTAAAAAGAGTGGAATTTTGAGGAGATTTTGGTGCGGAGGATGCAGGCAGGCTGACGCCTGTCAAAGACGACAAACCTAAATATACCGAAATTACATCGTTTTAGGCAGGTTTGGATAATTGCTGTCAGGCTAGAAATTGGAGGAACAGTTTTATGCAAAAAGGCAAAGTAAAATGGTTCAATGCTGAAAAGGGCTTCGGCTTTATCGAAACAGAAGAAGGAACAGACGTATTTGTTCATTTTTCAGCAATTGCCATGGACGGCTACAAGACCTTGGAAGAAGGCGCAGAAGTTGAATTTGAAGTTGTAGAAGGAGCTAAAGGACCGCAGGCGGCAAACGTTACCCGCGTATAGTTCTTGATTATATACGATAAACAAAACAAATCGGCTCTTGTGAGCCGATTTTCTGCTTTAATGGAAAGGAAACAAAAATTATGTCAGACAAGCTGACCATTGCGGTTACAAAAAATAAACTTATAAGAATATATGCAGTAAATTCAAAAAACATTGTTCAGGCGGCAAAAGACTTCCACAGCACTATGCCAACGGGAACTGCGGCACTTGGCAGACTGCTGACGGGGGCAACCCTTATGGGTGCTATGCTCAAGGACGAAAAAACCTCCCTGACACTGCAGATGAAGGGCGACGGACCTTTGGGCAGAGTTATTGCCGTTGCAAGCTCCGAGGGCGATGTTAAGGGTTATATCGAAAATCCCACAGCCGAGCTGCCCCTTAATGCTTTCGGCAAACTGGATGTTGGCGGAGCTATTGGCAGAGAGGGATATTTGAGTGTTGTAAAGGATATGAATATGCGTGAACCGTATGTTGGACAGGTGCCCATTCAGACGGGCGAAATTGGTGACGACCTTGCCTTTTATTTTGCACAGTCCGAACAGATTCCAAGCCTTGTGGCTCTGGGCGTTTTGGTAGACAGAGATTATTCTGTCAAGCAGGCGGGCGGTTTTATTGTACAGATTATGCCCGACTGCGACGAATTTAACCTTAAAAAGTTTGAAAAGGCGGCAGAGGAGCTTTCAAGTGTTACCGCAATGCTGGAGGAAGGCCTGTCAAACGAGGCGCTTATCCGCAGAGTGATGAAGGATTTTGAAATTGAAATTCTTGAAGAAAAGGAAGTCGCATATCGCTGTGATTGCTGCGACGAGAGAATGAGGCGTGCCATTATCAGCCTTGGCAAAAAGGAAATTCAGGACATTATTAACGAGCAGGGCGAGGCAGAGATTGTGTGCCAGTTCTGCAACAAGGGTTATACTTATAATAAGGCAGAGCTTGAGGATATGTTGAATAAGGCGAAACATTAGATTTTTAAACAAACAAAAAACACCGTTGGGATAACCCAACGGTGTTTTAATGCTTTTTTACAGCCAATTTTAACAGCCTTACATTTCGGCAAGTCCTTCGGCTACGCCCATTATAATAATACCTGCGAAAACGGCGATAAGTGCTGCATAATGCTTCCATGAAAGTCGTTCTTTAAGGAAGATTGAACTCCATACGGCTGAAACAACACAATAAGCACAGATAACAGGTGCCGCACCAACGGGGTTTGCCGAAAGTGCAAAGATGTATGCAAACTGACCTGCTGTTTCGCAGATTGCGCCGATTCCCTTGGGAGCTTCGTCTTTCCAGTTTAACAGTTTTTGCTTTTTGATTACAAATACATAAATTGCCGCAACAACGCCCATAAACAGGAATGTCAGCTCATATGCAACATTTGCAACATCCTCGTCCATATAATGGAACACACTTGTCATAAATGTGTTGCCTTCTTCAAGGATTACTGCGTCAAAGAATGTTCCCAATGCGTCGATTATGCAGTAAAGAACGGGCAGAAGTATTGCAAGAACACTCTTTGAATACTTTCTGTTTGCCTTTAACTGACGTGCAGCTTTTGCCGCATCATCCTCGGTGTATTCTGCAATTCCAAGGAAGATAACACCCAATGACACGATTACTATACCGACTGTTGAAAGGCTGTCTACCGTCTGACCAAGAACAAGCCAGCACAGAATTGCCGCAACCGCACCTGATGAATTGCAGATGGGTGATGAAACCGAAAGCTCAATGTATCTGAGTGAAACATAACCGAATATCATTGAAAGTATGTACATTGCCGATGCGGGCAAATAGTAAATTATATCCTGAAATGTGATGGTAGTGCCACCGATAATCTCGAATAGTGCGTGAACACCCATAACCAGGCCTACGGCAATAACCATCTTCCAATGACTGTATTTATCCGAGGGTTTTGAACCCAGCTTGCTGAAAAAGTCTGAACCACTCCAACAGAGCATTGCTATAATTGCTAAAACTAACCACATAATGTTTAAACCTCCAAAGATTTGATTTTTTCAATGTCAAGGAGATTGGCGTCAACCATTTTCTGAACAGACATCAATATTCCAAGCTTTGCGTGATACCAGGTGATTCCACCCTGAAAATAAACCGCAAAAGGCTCTCTCAGGGGTGCGTCAGCACTAAGCTCGATTGACGAGCCCTGAACAAATGCCCCTGCCGCCATAATAACCTGTGATTCGTAGCCCGGCATATCGCCCGGTACAGGGGTCACATAGCTGTCAACGGGAGCCGCCGCCTGAATACCCTCGCAAAAGGCGATAACGCCCTCGGGGGTGCCAAGCTCAACTGCCTGAATTATATCGTGTCTTGATTCTGTTCCGTTGGGAACAACCCTAAAACCCAATCTCTCGTAAATATTTGCCGCAAAGATTGCTCCTTTAAGAGCACCTGCAACAACTGTGGGAGCCATAAAAAGCCCCTGATAGAACTGTCTCATCATACCCATATTGGTGCCGACTTCTTTGCCAAGACCGGGTGCGGTAAGTCGGTAGCCGCAACGCTCAACGCACTCGCGTGTTCCGCAAATATAACCGCCCGAGGGGGCAAGTCCGCCGCCAAGGTTCTTGATAAGCGAGCCAACAATCATATCAGCGCCAAAGTCTGGAGGCTCAGTCCTTTCGACGAATTCTCCGTAGCAGTTGTCCACCATACAAAGAACATCAGGTTTTATATTTTTAACAAATTTAATTATTTCTGCAATTTCTTCAACCGAAAAGGTCTTTCTGGTCTGGTATCCCTTTGACCTCTGGATTGTAACAAGGCGTGTTTTTTCGTTTATTGCGTTTTTGATACCTTCCCAGTCAAATCCGCCGTCGGGGAGCAAATCAACCTGACGGTAGGTAACGCCGTATTCTGCAAGTGACCCTGTTGTAGGGCGGATGCCGATAACACCTTCCAATGTATCATAGGGTTTGCCCACAGGTGACAAAAGCTCGTCGCCGGGGCGCAGATTTGCGCTTAGAGCAAGGGCTAGGGCGTGAGTTCCGCAGGTAATTTGAGGGCGCACAAGTGCGTCCTCACAGTTAAAGCAGTCTGCATAAACCCGCTCCAAGGTGTCACGGCCGACATCATCGTAGCCATAGCCCGTTGATTCGTTAAAGCACGCCGCATCAACACGGTTTTTCTGCATGGCTGAAATCACTTTAAGCTGATTATATTCTGCTGTTTCGTCTATATCCTGAAATCTGCCACGCAGGCTGTTTATTATTTTTTCGCCAAAGTCAAAAACCTCGTCGCAGATGCCAAAATTGGAATAAATGTTGTCATTTGCCATTTTTTTACGCCTCCTCAAAAAATTATACACTATTTATGTCGAATAGTCAATTGATTTTTTTTTAAGAATGTGATATAATGAGTTTAATCGTAAAACGATTAAACTCAGCGATATAAATTCCTTACGGGATTTGCGATATACCTTGCGGTGCGATATATTACTTCGTAATGCGATATGTCCCTTCGGGACGAGATAAGGAATTTATATCATATCGCAACGGAGCAAAGCGAAGTTATATCGCAATTGAATAGAATGAGAATATATCGCACGAGCGTGAGCGAGTATATCGCCTCAAACAGTGGCATCTAAATTATGCAGTCTTTATATAATTTAAATATAAAATCCAAGAAGTGCAAATATAATATTGAAGCAGGAGATACAAATGAGAGAACAGGTAATTGAATCAGTAAAAAACAAAAAACTGATTGTTATAGCAAGAGGCGTGGAAAAGGATAAACTTATTCCCCTTGCCGAGGCAATGTATGCAGGGGGCATACGCTTGCTTGAAATCACATACAGCGCAGACGGAAGCACTCCTGACGATGTAACTGCAGAAAATATAAAGATGCTTGCAGAACATTTTGAAGGCAGAATGTTTATCGGTGCAGGAACGGTTATAACCGAAAAGCAGGTTGAACTTACAAAAAAAGCAGGTGGTCAGTTTATAATTTCTCCCGATACTTATGAGAATGTTATAAAGAAGACTCGCGAACTTGGTATGGTTTCAATTCCCGGTGCCCTTACCCCCAGTGAAATTCAGGCGGCTCACAGATTCGGGGCGGATTTTGTTAAATTATTCCCCATAAGAACTATGGGCATTGAGTATGTAAAGGTGGTTAAGGTTCCCCTTTCACACATAAAAATCTTGGCGGTTGGCGGAATCAATGAAGAAAACATCCCCGAGTATTTAAATGCCGGAGTATGCGGATTTGCAATCGGGGCAACCATTGTCAACAAAAAGCTGATTGATGCCGAAGATTATGCCGCAATTACCGAACTTGCAGAAAAATATACAAGGGCGGTAGAAAAATAACTATAGACGGCGTAACAAGACACAGGGAACTGACATATTATAACAGATGGAGGGAAAAGTATGAATATATGTGTTTACGGCGCATCAAGTGATGCAATTGACAAAAGATACATAGAGGCGGGCGAGCTTCTTGGCGAGGAAATGGCAAAGCGCGGACACTCGTTGGTTTATGGAGGCGGTGCCTGCGGTCTTATGGGGGCGGTTGCCCGTGGAATGACCCGTGGCGGCGGCAAGATTGTGGGTGTTGCACCGTCATTCTTTAAGGTGGACGGAGTGCTTTACGAAAAGTGCACCGAGTTTATCTATACCGAAACCATGCGCGAGCGCAAGCAGATTATGGAAGACCGTGCCGATGCCTTTATTATGACCCCCGGCGGAATAGGCACTTATGAGGAATTTTTTGAAATTCTTACGTTAAAACAGCTTGACCGCCATCCCAAGGCGATTGCTGTTCTTAACACGCTGGGATATTATGACATAATCAATGAGCTTATGCAGCGTACAGCCGACCTTCATTTTATGAAGCCTGCGTCAATGGGACTTTATGAAACCTTTGACGATATTTCGGCTATGCTTGATTATATTGAAAATTACACCGATCCGGATGTTGATATACGTGAAATGAAGCACATAGGATAAGCCGTGGGGAGTCGAACCCCATAAGGTTTAAAAATACAAATTCCGCGAAATACTGCGGAAAACCCTGCGAATATACGCCAGTATTATTCGCAAACTTTTCCTTGTCTTTCATCGAAATTTCTTATTTTTAAACTCTTAGACCTTAAACGCAGAGAAATTTAGTGCAATTTCAATGCGGAGGACGAAGACAGGCTGGCGCCTTTCAAGGACGACAAGTTGAAAAGGTACAAATTTATCAAGTTTAAGGCTTATGGGGTTCGACTTCCCACGGCTTAAAACTTTTACGAGGTGAACAAAGTTGGAAGAACTTAAAATAAAAGGTCAGGCGGCAAAGGCGGCATCGCTGGTGCTTGCCACGATAGGCGAAGATATTAAAAATGACGCTTTAAATAAAATTGCAGAGGCGTTTTTGGAAAAATCGGAATATATCCTTGAGGAAAATCAAAAGGATATAGATTCCGCTCGAAAAAATGGAATTTCCGAGGGACTGATTGACAGACTTACCCTGAACGATGCACGAATTGCCGCAATGGCGGAGGGGATAAGACAGATTACAAAGCTTCCTGACCCCATTGGCGAGACGGTGAATGAGTTTAACCGCCCTAATGGACTGAATATCGGCGAGGTACGTGTTCCCCTTGGGGTTGTGGGCATCATTTATGAGGCACGTCCCAATGTTACTGCAGATGCGGCGGCACTTTGCATTAAGTCGGGCAATGCCTGTATTTTGCGCTGTGGCAAGGAGGCTCACGCATCAAGTATGGCGATTACCTTGGTTATCCGTCAGGCACTTGCCGAGACAGGTCTGCCTGCAGACTGCGTAAATCTTGTTGAGGATACAAGCCGCGACAGTGCTCTTGCGCTTATGAAATTAAACGATTATCTTGATGTAATAATCCCCCGTGGCGGTGCAGGTCTTATCCGCAGTGTTGTTGAAAATGCAACCGTTCCTGCCATTGAAACGGGCACCGGCAACTGCCACATTTTTGTTGATGAAAGTGCCGATTTGGATATGGCAGAGAAAATAATAATCAATGCCAAAACTTCACGCCCTTCGGTTTGCAATGCCGAGGAAAAACTGCTTGTTCACAAAGCTGTGGCTAAGAAATTTTTGCCACGTATTTTAAAAGCTCTTGCCGAAAAATCGGTTGAGATTGTGGGAGATAATGAGGTTTGTGCGATTTACCCGTATGCAACCTCTGCAACAGAGGACGATTGGGGTACAGAGTATCTTGATTTAAAAATCGGCGTGAAGGTTGTGGACTGTGTTGATGATGCAATCGCGCATATCAACAGATACGGAAGCAAACATTCCGAAGCGATTGTTACAGCAGATGATGCAAATGCTCAAAAGTTTTTGCAGGCAATTGATGCGGCGGCGGTTTATGTTAATGCGTCAACCCGCTTTACAGACGGCTTTGAGTTTGGTTTCGGTGCGGAAATAGGTATCAGTACCCAGAAGATTCACGCACGCGGACCTATGGGACTTAAAGCCCTGACAACAACAAAATACATTATCCGCGGATGCGGACAAATAAGGTAATCATAATTAAGGATGTAAAAAATAATGGAACGAGAACTGAAAAAAGCGTTTTTAGCACAAGTAAATATCCCCGAAGATACAGGAAAGATTTTTGCCGAATATGCGCATAAATTTGAAGAACTGATGATGATTTATCAATGTGCAATTCAGGAGGTTACTACCAAGCTTGAAGTTTTGAGCCAGGAGATGTCTGTGCGGTACAAACGCAATCCCATTGAAACAATAAAATACCGTATAAAAAAGCCTCAAAGCATTGCTGAAAAGTTAATGCGTCGGCAACTGCCTGTAACCCTTGAAGCGGTTTCGGAAAATCTTAACGACGTGGCAGGTGTCAGGGTAATCTGTTCGTTTATTGACGATATTTATACGGTTGCAAATATGCTTACACGTCAGGATGATATCAACTTAGTGTCGGTTAAGGACTACATAAAGAATCCCAAGCCAAACGGCTATCGCAGTTATCATATGATTATTGAGATTCCGGTTTTCTTTTCGGACAAAAAACAGCCCGTAAGGGTGGAAGTTCAGATACGCACAATCGCTATGGACTTCTGGGCAAGCCTTGAACATCACGTTAAATATAAAAAAGACGTGCCCAATCCCAAAGAGATTGCCGCACGCCTGAAAAAATGTGCCGATGTAATTTCTGCAACAGATGAAGAGATGCAGGATATAGCGCATTATATTGATTTGGTCTGATACAGAAATTTAATATACCCATCTTTTATTGGTAAAACATTGTTTTTGTCGGCGGTGGTGCCCTTGTGGGCTCTGCCGCCTATTATTTTAAGGGTTTGGGTCTTCGATTTATATATACATTCATACCCTGAAAAAGCACGCAGGATATGGTCAGCTTGTTCTGCTGTCATACTTTCGGTAACTGTCATATCATCATCGGTGGGTGCTTCCCAATAGTCGCCCTCGCCTTGTGGTTGGGCGTTCAGGTACAGAGTGTCAAAATTCCGTACCAGTTCACTTATCATTGGCGGAATAAGAGCATAAACCTTGTCCATAAATGACACCAAAGTTTCGCCTTCGGTAAGTTCAAATTCTCTTTGCAACAGAATATCGCCTGTGTCAAAGCCTTCGGCGATTTTATGAACGGTAACACCGCTTTTTTTCATTCCTTTAAGAATGGTCTGGGGCATAGGCCACGACCCACGGCCCACGGGCAGAAGACTTGGGTGAATGTTTACAATGGGGAATCCCGTATTTGCAGGAATTTTATAGTAATAGCCGGCGCAAACGGCAAAGGCATAGCCGTTCTCCTGCAGTCGCCCGATATCCTCTGCGGTTATTCGGGTTATTTTGCAGGGGATGTTATGTTCCTTTGAGTAGCTGCAGATTTGTGTATTAAATTCTGTAATATTATCGGTTTTGCAGGTAAAGATTTCGCCGATTTCACAACCGAGCGATTGAAGACTTTCAAGGGCGCAAAAAAACAAATCAATGCCTATATATGCAATTTTCATAGAACACCACTCCTTTGAATTGTGTACACAATGATAATATTTACAACTGCAAAAAGGGGCACCGAAAATCTGAACCTGCGTTTGCTTGTTTTATGGTTGAATAGTATCATTCCAAACATTGCGCCAAATCCCCCAAGCAAAAATGCAAGAAGAAGGAGGCTTTTTTCACTTATTCGTCTTTTCCTGCGGCCTGCAAGGAATTTGTCAATGCCGTAAATCAACGCGACGAAAATATTCCAGCCGATAAAAATGTAGTTGTATATCATAGTTACTCCTGAAAATCAAATAATTTGTTAAAAAAAGCACCGATATATCGGTGCTTTTTTCTGGCTGCCGGACTAGGATTCGAAAAGTGCGGTGGGAGTTTTATTTAGGATTATTTTTCATTAAATAAAACCCTTTAATCCCTCTATACATTAGGCTTTTGACGGGTTTGAAAACCGAAAATTCCTAAAAGCCGTAATGGGCAAAAGTTTGCAAATTTTGCAAAAATGTTAGAAAAGTGTTAGAAAAAATCAAAACAGTCCGCTGAACAAATTTGCTAAATTTATGACACCGAAAGAATTATATCACAAATCTTTTCGTTGTTCAATAGAAAAATATTGTTTCAGAAATTTTAGCATAAAAAGTTGAATAAGTTTATTTAAAATTTAAGTTATTTACAAAATAAGTCAAGATTTTTAAAAATAACTTAAATTTATTAAATAAATAACTAAAATAATTTGAGTTATTTTCTTAAATTCTATTGACAATTTAAGTTATTTAAAATATAATTTAAGAAAAAATTAAAGAGGTGACCAAAATGACAGCAAATGAATTGAAAGATTTATTAGAAAAAATACAAAGTATAAAGGCTGAAACTCAAAATATTGAGATTAAATCAGCAAAATATGGCTGTCCCTCAAAAATATATGATACATTATCGAGTTTTTCAAATCAGGACGAAGGTGGAGTTATTGTCTTTGGCGTTGATGAAAAAGAGAATTTTGCTGAGGTGGGAGTTTATGATGCACAGGATTTACAAAAGCATATTACCGAGCAATGTAATCAGATGGAACCGCCCGTAAGACCTGTTTTTACCATCTTATCAAAAAGGGAAGGCGTTTTTGTAAGTGCTGAGATTCCGGGACTTGATATTGCTGAACGTCCGTGTTTTTATGCGGGCAGAGGTCGTCTGAAAGGTTCCTATGTACGTATTGGCGATGCAGATGTGCCTATGACGGAGTATGAAATATACAGTTATGAGGCGTTTAGAAAAAAATATCAGGACGATATACGAGTTAAAGATGATATTGGAATGCAGGCTCTAAATAAAACTCTTCTTGAAGAATACTTAATGAGAGTTAAGATTAACAAACCCAATCTTGCACAAAATTCCGACAGCAGAATTCTGGAACTTATGAGTATGGTCAAAGGTGAGGACCCCACTCTAGCGGCTATTTTGCTGTTTGGTGACTATCCGCAGGCTTATTTTCCACAACTTTGCATAACTGCAATTTCGGTGCCGGGCAAAGAAATAGGAGAAACCGGTCTTGAGGGTGAGCGGTTTATTGATAACAAACGCATAGAAGGAACTTTGCCCCAAATGCTTGAGGAAGCATTGATGTTTGTAAGGAAAAACACCAAGACTAAAACAATAATTGACAGTGCAACGGGAGAAAGGGCAGACCGTTTTGAATACCCTGCGGTTGCTGTCAGGGAAGCTATACTTAATGCTCTGATTCACAGGGATTACAGTATAAACACAGAGGGAATGCCGATACAGCTTGTTATTTATGAGGATAGGCTGGAGGTTTGTAATCCGGGCGGACTTTACGGAAGGATAAGCATTGACCAGTTAGGAAAAACCCAACCGGATACCAGAAATCCCGTTTTAGCGGTTGCTATGGAAGTGCTTAATAAAACAGAAAACCGCTATTCAGGAATTCCTACAATTTGTCGGGAACTGGAAAAGGCAGGAATGCCTGCCCCGGTGTTTAATGATGTAAGAGGTAACTTTTCTGTTTGTTTTTATAAAGATAAAATCAGCACAGCGACTAATAGTGGAAATAAAGAAATGCAACTGCTTGAGTTTTGTGAAAAGTTCAGAACACGACAGGAAATAGCGGATTTCCTAAATATTAAAACAGTGTCTCACGCAATAAAAAATCATATTATGCCACTTGTGGACAAAGGACTTATGGAACTCGAACTTCCGGAAAAACCGAGGAGTTCAAAGCAAAGATACAGGGCAAGTAAATAGGTATATCTAAGTTGTTATAAAGGGAATAGGGTATATACTTGTTGTTGGAGTATATACCCTATAATTTTGTAAAATTAGTAGGCTGCCAAACAAGTCGATTAAAGAAAGGTATTTTTCTTTGATTAAAGTTTGTTTGAATTGTTCTTCCGCTATATTGTGGGGAAAGGTGAACAAAAATATTGGCGTATGCAGGCTTTAATTTAAACCAAAGAAACTTTTGATAAGTTTGTTGAGCTGCTTATATTACTCTTAAATATAATCATATATGCAATTATACCTGTAGCGGTAATATTGACAGCAAAAAGCTTTATAATAATTTTGATATTTCTTTTAGTGGAAGTTTTAATACTTCCCCCAATAACAAGTTTTGCAATCAACTTTTATATTGACCCAATAATGGACAAGTATATAAATGCAGAAAACAAAACAGAAGAAAAGTGATTTATATTCTCACAGTTTTGCTGACTGTCTCTAAGTGGAGAATACCCACTTTTTACTTGTATTTGTGCTAATAAAAATGAATTACACATTACTTTTTGTGACATATAGTTTGAGGACTTTGTGCATTATGGAGAAATTTATTTTAGTAATTTTTTTGATAGAAAATGTCTTGAATAATAGTTTACTTAGAGTTAAAATTACAACACAATTTAATGCTTGGAAGTTTTTATATGGCTGTTAAAGGCTGGAATATTGTTAGACGAGATGTTCCTACATCTTTTGTGACTGATGGATTAGAAAGTTACATCCTTTGCGAAGTAGAGCATAATTTTTCTGTTCCTAAAGAGTATGCTATAGATATGTTGGATGCAGTATGTAGGGCTGTTACTGATGGTATGGTTATAGAGGATGGTGTTAAGGTTACTTCTTTATTCAACATATCGTTTTTTTCGCGGGAAATTCAGACTCCTTCGGGTATGAAATTTCCTTTTAAAAGGCAATATCAGTTGCCTTGTGATAGTGTATTCTGTGTTGAAATCTTTGATGCAGAATTGTCCGAGTATTTAAGTGACCCATCCATCCAGACGGGCCACTTTTTTGTTTTCGCAAAGCCCTTTTTGGCTTTCCAAGTTTAGATTGGCTGCGGTAAGCTTAAAAGGTATAATATCAGCTTTGGTCTAACGTAAATTTTTCGCTTTTGATCAGTGCCTTTGGGGTAAGACCGGTATGCTTTTTAAAGAGCCGATATCCATAAGAAATATTCGTGATTCCTACATTGTTGCAAGCCTCTGCAAATTGCATATTTTGTTTTTGCATGAGTGTAATAATCATGGTAATTTTAGTATCGTTGACATATTCTGTGATAGTGCTTCCTGTTGCCTCTTTAAAGGCAAAGTTGATATAGTTGGGGGATTTGCCTATAGACTTAGCGATGTCATCTAAACTAATTTTTTTATGCAAATTATCCGCCACATAGCTTTTTACCAAAGCTGCCATATGCGAATGAAAGGGATTGGTTTTGCGATAGATATCTCTTGCTACACTGTCGATCTTTTGCAAAACTTCGACTGTCTTTAAGGCGGCACTAAAGCTATTGCGGGAAGGTGATGAGGAGATTTCTTCCACTATTGAAAATAGTATTCTCTTTATTTCGCTGGTTAAAAAAGTATCCGGAATTATAAAGGGCAAAATAACCCCTTTATCTGGCATGTAGTATTCAGGGTCAATCAATTCAAAAGTATAGTCAAATTCCAGCTGTACAGTGCAATGGGCATGTTCTTTGGTGCTGGCGGTGTATAATTTTATCGGGTAGAAGAAAAATAATGCTTTTTACGATTATTCCTACGTTTATAACCGGTGGAACTATTCCTACATACATACTTTTTGCAAATTTAGGCTTGCTTAATAATTTTATGGTGTATTGGCTTCCGAGTTTGTATTCGTTCTATAATGTAATGATATTGCGCTCGTATATAGAAAGTTCGGTTCCGATGGCGTTGAGGGAAGCAGCAAAGCTTGACGGTGCAGGCGAAATAAGGACAATGATACAGATTGTATTTCCTCTTTGTAAGCCTGTTCTTGCAACGGTTGCGCTTTGGCTCGCTGTAGGAGCATGGAATAACTGGTCAACAACGTTGATGTACATAACAGATCCGGATTTATTCAACCTTCAGTATAAGCTTATGGAGGTAATAAAAGAAAGCGAAAGATTGCAGCAACTGTTGCAGCAATCGCAGATGACGGGAGAGCTTGTGAACGAACAAGTTAAGTCAACCCCCGAATCGTTGCAATGCGCTCAGGTTATTATTACAACTTTGCCAATAGTTATGGTTTACCCATTCTTGCAGAAATATTTTGTTAAGGGTGTTACCATTGGCGCCGTAAAATAGTTTTTGCTTGCAATAAAACACTAAACTTAAATACGAAGATCGTATTACAAACGAAGGAAAGGTTCAACATTTTTATTTGTTTGTGCCTTGAGCAAAGCAAAAAATAACGGATTAAATATGGAGATATTAGAAGTTAATGACAATAAAAAAATATATGGACCTTCTGTGATTCTTGGCGATGAACAGGAGAATATGATATATTTTATTCTATCATAGAAGGATTCAAATTTACAGACTTTTTTCACAGCCTCCATTTTATAGGAAAGTAAAGAGTTTATAAATTTAAGATTTTCATAATTTGTTTATTGACAACAAAGGCCTTGCTGGCGTGCTCCGTCCTACGGATGGTATAAAGTATGGTAACAAGTGTTACAAACGAGATTTTACCACAAATTGAAGAATGGCAATCAATACCATTATCAGCTGCATATCCAATTGTTTTCATTGATGCAATACACTTTTCTGTTCGTGATGAGCATATTGTAAAAAAGATTGCAGCATACATAATTCTGGGCATAAATGACGAGGGACACAAAGAAGTGTATTTCCAAGTGATACTGTACTTTAAAGGCTCTTTATCAGGCAACCTTTGAGGCAACAAAAATGTGGACTATGCCACTTAGAAATTGGGGCAAGGTCTATGGCGAGCTGTCCATTATGTATGCTGGCATATCATGGGTGAATTCACCCTTGACATGCCAGCATTTTGGTGCTATTATTAACTATGGTAGAAAAGCTCAAGAATGGCTAGCTTTGTCGGAAGAGCCTTGGCGGGTACTGTACTTCAGGTTTATATGTAGATGTTGATGATATTGATATTGTCAAAAAATGTGGTTGTTTCCTCTAATATGCCAAGGAAAGAGGATATGCCACTTGCAAAGAAGTATATGGAGCTGCACGAAACAGGTCGTGATGACGAAATTCCGTATACAGCGATGGAACTTAGGCACTTCGTATGTGCAGACTTGAAAACGGTTCTGAAACCTATGACATCGGCTTGACAAGGGTGAAGCTCGGTCCGATTGCTATGATTGGTGTTTCGGATGAACTCTTTACAGAGGGCGGTGTGGCAATCAAGGACACAGAAGGCTGGGAATTGATAATGCAACTGTGCCGACAAATGGAGATATGGGATATTTTTCCCACCAGACAGCCACTTGCGGCCTTCATACCCATGTAAGACGTGATTCATTAGGCCCTGACCACGATGTTCAGGAAGAGGTAATAGTACGAATTTTATATTTTGTAGAGGCCCACTGGAACGAGCTGCTTAAATTCTCAAGACGGACAGAAGCAAATATTATGCGTTGGGCAAGTCGATACGGAATAGAACCGAATACAAAAGCTCTGTATGATAAAGCCAAGAAAGGAAACCTTGGCAGATATGTATGTGTAAACTTACAGAACTATAACACTATAGAGTTCAGAATATTCAGAGGAACGTTAAAATATGAAATCTTTATTGCAACCCTTGAACTCGTACACGAGATATGTAACCGGGCAATAGGTGCAACCGACAGAGAGTTTGAAACGATGTGCTGGAGTGACTTTGTAAAGGGTATAGATAAAGAGGACAAGCCGTCTCTGATAAACTTCCTTAAATCAAAAGATTTATATATAAATGAACCAATAACAGAAAACGAGGAGGTATAAAAAGTGTTGTTTATTCGGAATATATAATTACAGCGGAAAAGAAATAAAGGGAGTAACCAAACTGACAAACTCACTTGCAAAAGAAACTACAACACGAGGTATGGATGCAACTGGTATTGCGTATAACCATAAAGGCAATCTGCTTATACATAAAGAACCAAAATCGGCATATAGCATAAGCTTTAAGCATCCGGATGATGTAACCGCAATAATGGGACACACAAGGCATACTATACAGGGAAACGAAAAGAAGAATTACAATATCCAATGTCAAAACCAAAACTTCCGGGAAAACAGTAATCCTTGCGGCAGTCACAAAGGATACGGATACGGAATGCTTTGCGAAATCTTTACATAAATCATCTCAATGGGGCTTACATCAAACCATACACATATCGGCGGCAAGGGTGGTACTTGCCACGGCTTTATTGCTATTAATCCTGCAGTTTTTGGAGATACAGATGCAATTCTAGAGCATCTCTCAACTCTTCTTCGTGAACTTTGTGAATCACCAAAGGCTGAGGGACAAGAGCGCATCTTCACCCACGGAGAAAAGGAAGTGCTTGCATATGAAAAGAGACTCAAAAACGGCATTGATGTAAATACCAATACTGTTGCGGAAATGGTTGACCTTTGTAAGTACCTTGGTATGGACATTAAGGGATACCTTGGCGAAGAGGCTATAAAGTTGACACTTACAAAGAGCACATATGATATGTAAGAAGGAAAAAGCAGTGGATATTAAAGAACAGGCGCTCAAAAAGCGTGAGGAATGGCAAGAGAAAATCAAAGTTGTTTCAAGAACACCCGTTAAGAACAGATAATAGTTATATTTTGCATATACCCCAGATGTTGCAGAATCATGTCTTGCAATTGAGAAGGATATAAATAAGTCATTTGAACTAACGCAAAGCCACAATCATGTTGTAGTTATAACTGACGGCTCTGTGGTTTTGAAACTTGGTGATTTAGGATCTGAAGCAGGTATACTGACAGATTTGCGCAGTTTTGTTTCATATACAAAGAACGAATATTCCTGCAGAATACGATGTAACCTTCTCGGCACGCGGGTTGAGGAAGGCGAATATTCCGAAGATTTCAACGCATTAGAAAAGATTGTCAAAGGAATTTGCTATAACAATGCAAAAGAGTACTTTGGGGGTTAAAAACAAGAGGGGATAAACAATGAAAATTAATTTGCAAAAGAGTTTTTTTACAGAAACTAAAAAAGAATTTTTAAGTTACGGAAACTTTATGATTAATGCATTTAAGTATCAATCTGGTGTTCAGGCATTAGAGATAAAAAATGAAAGATGTTCCTTTATATTTACTCCTTTTAAAGGTCAGCAAATATGGCATTTTGTGGTTGACGGCAGAGAAATTTCTATGCAGACAACCATTAAAGAACCTCAAAATACAATGACATATTTGCAAAACTACGGTGGGTTCTTATATCATTGCGGCATTATATCTTTTGGTGCAGCGGACCTTATACATTCGCAACATGGCGAAATTCCAAATGCTGAATATGATAGTGCCTATATTATTTGCGATGAAGACGAAAAAGGCAAATATATCTGTCTTGGCGGAGAATTGAATCACGATACTGCATTTATAAGAAAGTACAGATTTTCTCCCGAACTTAAGATTTACGAAAACGGAACCGTATTCAGAGTCAATGTACAGATTGATAATCTTCGTGCAGAACCTTTGGAATATATGTATCTTTGTCATATCAATTTCAGACCTTTTGATGGCTCAAAGATTATATGCAGCGCACAGAAAGATCTTGAACATGTGAAAATATATAAAGCAGAAGGTTCAAAAGAACTTATGGAGTATTATGACAGGCTTGAAAAAGATATTACTCTTATGGACCAAATAGGTATCGAAGGGCAGTGCTACAATCCGGAAATATGTTTTGGTATAAAATATGAATCAGACGAAAGTGGACGAGCATATACTCTCCAATATGAGAATGATGGTGCTTGCTATGTTTCTCATCCGGTTAATATTCTTTCAAATGGTATAAGATGGATTTCAAGAACGGCAACGGAAGACGCTCTCGGAATGGTGCTTCCTGCAACTGCAGAGCACATAGGCTATGAAAATGCAAAGAATACAGGACAGTTTAAACTAGTACCACCAAATGAATCTATTGAATTTTATATGGAAGCAGGGTATTTGGATAAAGAAGATGCTGATAATATCAAAGGGAAAATAGAGAAGATAATGTCATAAATCAAAATTATTATTATGAATATATTAGATATTGTACATAGCATTAAGAAACAGATTATTTCCTGATTACGTTCAAAGGGAGAATTGTTGTTTGGAGAGTATGTTTTGGAGAAGTGGTTTTCGAATATTTTAAAAATATTTTCATCCCCATACTTTTGAAATTATCTGGAGATTGTTTTTTAGAATATATGATTTGAATGATGGTTTAAACTTTGGTGTAAAAAGAAGATGTTGTCTTAAATGTTATGATGATATGCAGTTGGTTTTGAGCTTTTCAGAACCAACTGTTTTTTATTAACTGCCAAACTCCAGATTTTCACTTATATATTATATACTTGATATGCCATGGGCATATTCCATAAGGCTACGGTATAGCAACCCTTCAACTTGTGCACGAAATCTGTAACAGAGTAATAGATTCAACGGATAAAGAGTTTGAATCAATGTGCTGGAGTTGTTTTGTAAAAGGAATAAACAAAGAGGACAAGCCTGAACTCATCAACTACCTTAAAGCAAAGGAACTCTATTGTAAAACGTTGGACACAAAGATGTCGAAATTGGGATGTTGTTTTGAACTATCTCAAGGTCATGTTTGAAGATAAGACGGCATAAATTTGCCCTGAAAATAGTATGTCCGAAAACTTGAACGGCATTGATGACACTCCTCGGATTAACCGCCGACCACCGCTTTTGAGTATAATTCGGTTATTGATGTGGCTCTGAAACTTGGCTTTGACAACGCATATATGCAGGAAAAATCAAGTGCCACATCTGAATACACGCCGCCATTCGATCTGACGGGAATATAAAAAGGATGCAATCCATTTTGTGGGTTGCATCCTTTTAAAATAAATACAAAGTTATTGTTTATTATATAAATCCTCAATTGCCTTTTGCGATTTAATAGCATTTGCGGCAGTTACAGGGATTTCGCCATTGCCGAGAACTGCGTTGCCAAAGGCTTCAATTTCTTTGGTGTACATATTTCCAAAGGTTACATCAAGGCTGATTGGTGCAACTGTGCTGCGGTTTTGCTGTGCATCATATCCGCCTGTATCGTTGATGGCAAGAACTTCCACATTGCCGTCTTCAACCTGCGAGAGTGTACCTTTTGCAATTATACAGCCCTTTGTTCCGTAAAACTCGAGTTTGCTGACCGAAACATCATCGGGGATGTTAAAGGCGGCTTCCACAACACACAACGCGCCGTTTGTCATTTTATAAACTCCAACACCTGCATCATCAACATTGTATTTGAAAATCTGATTTCCAGAAAAACCTGTGGTTTCGGCAACATCAAGATTGGTGATATAGCGAATCAGGTCAATTGCGTGAATTCCCATATCAAGCATCGCGCCGCCGCCCGAAAGAGCCTTGTTCTGTCTCCAGCAGTTTTCCATTTCGGGATACCAGCAGGTGAACTGTGCACGGGCAGAAACTATCTCGCCAATAGTACCCTGACTGATAATTTCCTTCATTTTTTTGTGATAGCTGTGAAAACGCATCATAAAGGCAACACCAAGTTTAACACCTTCGGCTTCGCATAAGGCGGCAATTTCCTCGGATTCCGCTACGGTCAGTCCCATAGGCTTTTCAAGCAGAATATGCTTTTTTGCCTTTGCCGCTTTTTCACATTGTTCCTTGTGACAAAATACGGGCGAGGCAATATATACCGCCTGAATTTCGTCTATGGCAAGTAGTTCTTCAACTGTGCTGAATGCGTATTTTGCGCCGTATTTTTCGCAGACACGCTTTGCGGCTTCGGGGCTAGGGTCCATAACAGCAACAAGCTCTGCATTTTCGGCATCCATCATTCCGGGCAGGGTTCTGCGGTCTGCTATACCGCCGCAACCTATAACGCCCCATTTAACTTTCATATAGATGCCTCCTTATTTGCTGCCTGCATTTCAGCAACAGATTCAAGAACGGCGTCTGCCATATATTCAAGCTGTTCCTGTGAAAGTCCGTAAAGGGGAAGGTGTGTAAATCTCTTGTAGAACATCTCTTCGCAGTTGGGACAGGTTTTTGCAATTTCGTCAGAATCATAACCCATATCCTGAACAATCTGGAATCTGTACAAAGGTCCGAAGTGAGCAATCTGTGTAACACCTTTTTCTTCCAGTTTCTTTTTGAGAATCTGCACATCACCGCCTGCTTTTGCAGGGTCAATCTGAAGGAGATAGAGGTGGAATGTAGGTTTGATATCCTCATTTCCCAAATCCTGAGGAATTATTGCATCATTTTCGGCAAATCTTTCGGTGAGGTATGCGGCAGCACGTTTTCTCTCTGCAATGATTTCTTCATTTCTTGCAATCTGCAGGGTAAGTCCAAGACCCTGAATTTCGGTTGTTGATGCATTACCGGGTACAAACGGTGCGTATTTGCCCTTTATGGGTGTGATGTTATAAAGCCAGTCCTTGATGGGACAAGTAAAGTCAAGACCAAGGAACCGTGCACGCTTCATTTCATTCTCAAAGCCGGGAATGGTTGTGGTGGCAATTCCGCCCTCGCCAAAGGAGGTGATGTTTTTAACCTCGTGCATTGAGAACGCCGCAAAGTCGCCTATTGTACCAATTTTTTTGCCCTTGTACATAGCACCAAATGCGTGTGCCGCATCTTCAAGAACAAGGATGTCGTGTTCTTTTGCAAGAGCCATAATGGGGTCCATATCCACAGGATATCCGCCAATATGTACGGGGACAATCATCTTTGTTTTATCGGTTATTTTTCTTGCTACATCTGCTGGGTCCATATTGATGGTTCTGGGGTCAACATCGGCAAACACAAGTTTTGCACCAACCGCAAGAGGATATGCCATTGTTGCTACAAATGTGATTGCCGGAACGATAACCTCGTCGCCTGCCTTAAGGTTTGCATACTTGTATGCAATTTCAAAGCCTGCTGTTGCGTTGGTTACAAAGGTAGATGAGGTTGTTCCCAAATAATCATTACAAGCGCTTTCAGCCTTTTCAACCTTGCTGCCCAGCGACAGCTTTCCGGGAGGAGTTGCAAGTGCGTCAAGTTTTTTTACTTCCTTCCATACAGCCTCTAAAGCATCATCATATTCCTTGCCTTCGCCCTGCATTAAAAACTTAATAATTTCCATCAGGTCGTGAACATTGTAGTTCTCGCCAACTGCTGCCCATGGTACCTTTGTGGCACCTGTGTTATAACGAAAGTCTGTTGTTTTACCCATTTTTTTATTCTCCTTTTTTGTTAATTATTTAAAATTCACTTTCATATTTTTGTGTACGTTCTTGCCAGACGATTTCCCTTACTTCAATATTTTTTATTTTAAGTATCGTCGAATATGGCGAAAAACCTACATATCCGCCAGAGATAGGATTAGGGTCTATCAGTTCCTGAACAAGAACCCCGTCAACAACAAGAAAATTGTGTCCACACACCGCACCTGTTGTGATGTTAACCTCTTTGCCCGGAACATATTGATACAAAGGGTTAAGTGCACGCAAACCGTCTTCCGGGAAACGTTCTATTCCACATTTGTTCTCATACCATCCACCGATGCCGGAAATATATGCAGATTTTAAATAGTTGTTTTTTTCATCCCACTCGGTACAATAAACAGCGTTTACATCACGTGTTGCAGGCAAAACGCTTGCCGCCGTAAATGAAAGCATAACATCCTTTTCAAAATATCTTTTGCTCAAAAGAATTCCGCCTTTATTGTCGGGTTCCTTTCCAACGAGATACCCATCTTCGAATGACCAGTTTCCGCCCTTGGCATCCCATATATTATTCCAGTTTTCATCGGGCGGAGATGAGAGCACTACGGGAGATTTATCACAAAGAATTCTTTTGCCGATAAGTAAAATATCTTTCATTTGGTCACCGTCCTTTACATTTTTCATTATATCAAACAGAGTAATTCAATAAAAGATACAGATTTCCCTATTTGTTGAAAAATTTTCCCACGGAATGAAAAAATATTGACAAAAATCTCTGATTTTAGTAAGATTGAATTACGAACAAAATAGTAGGTGGTTTTATGATAGTAAATTTTGATATTCCAAAAATAAATCAATGTATGCAGGATTTTTACAATGCAACAGGCATCAATATGGATTTGCTTAAAGCCGATTTTTCATTTGTTGGAAACCACAGCTATTGGGAAAAAAAGCGTTACTGCAAGGCCATTCAAAGCACGGAGAACGGCCATAAAGCATGCCTTATTTCTGATATAATATTGCTTGAGAAAAGTCGTGAAAGCAAAAAACCAGAGATGCATATATGCCATGCCGGACTTATGGATTTTTCCATTCCTATTTTGTACGGAGATGAAATTATAGGATATATTATTTTTGGACAGATAAAGACGGACACTGATTTTTCCAAATTCAAGGGATACCTCATGTCCTTAGGGTTGGATGAGAAGGAAATGAATCGGTTTTATGCAGAAATTTCATTCTTTGAGGAGGATGTTATAAAAAGTATATCAAATATTGCCGAAATGGTTGTTAAACATATTCTTCTGGAAGACATGCTGAAGCCGAATTTTGATGACAGCATCGGGCGTGTGGTGAATTACATAAATGAAAATCTTGATACGTCACTTAGTGTGCAGACAATTTCTCAAAATACAAATATATCGAAAAGTGCCCTTTATCGAAGATTTCAAAGCTGTTTTGACTGTACTGTTGGCCAATATATAAATGATAAACGAATTGAAAAGGCAGCTGAGCTTCTTAAGAACTCAGATTTGTCAATTGAGGAGGTATCGGGTCTTACGGGATTTTCCTCCGGCTCATATTTCTGCAAGATGTTCAAAAAGAAAATGGGGGTTTCCCCCTTCAAATTCAAGAGTATCCATAAATCGGTTTAGGTGGCGATTGGCAAAGCATCGGCTTACTTCCACGAATAAACCGCCGCACCACCACTTTTGAATATAATCCGGTTATTGATGCGACACTGGAGCTTGACTTTGATAATGCCTATATGCAGGAAAAGTCAAGTGCAAAGGCTGAATATACACCGCCATTTGATTTAACAGGAATATAGAAAAAAGGGGATGTAAAATAATACCCTAAAACAGACAGAGATCTCATTTATTGAGGTCTCTGTTTGGTTGTATAACGAAAACCACGCGATAGTCGCGTGGTTCAAAATAGGTTAACCGATGAACAAAAATCCTCCAATGTGTTATAATAAAGTCGACCTGCCAGTCAAAAATAAAAAACACATTGGAGGATTAATCTATGAAAAAAGAAAACATAGACACAAATAGTTTAGCACATACAAAATGGGATTGCAAGTACCATATAGTGTTTGCTCCTAAATACAGACGAAAAGTATTTTTCGAAGAAAAACGATTGGAAATAAGGGAAATATTACGTCAATTATGCCGATGGAAAGGAGTAGAAATTATAGAGGGAGAAGTGTGTCCAGATCACATACATATGTTGGTAAGTATCCCGCCCAAAATGAGCGTTTCGGGATTTATGGGATATTTAAAAGGAAAAAGTGCACTTTTGATATTTCAGAAATGGGGAAACATGAAATTCGCATACCGAAATCGCGAGTTTTGGTGTAAGGGATATTACGTAGATACCGCGGGGAAGAATACGAAAGCAATTAAGGATTATATTGCAAATCAGTTGAAGCATGACCAAGAGACAGATCAATTAAGTATATTTGACCCGCGAGACCCATTTATGGGTAGTAAGTAACAGTTGCATGGCTGGCAGGCCAACCCCAAAACGCACTTGTGCGTCGCCAGTAGCGTTTAGGGCTATGCCCGAAAATGAAATACCCCCCGTTTTACGGGGGGATATTTATTATTCTTCCGCAATCGGCTCAATATCGTCGCGGAATTGCTGT
>JAZRLM010000021.1:0-55749 GCA_045646865.1 Clostridia bacterium | reverse complement strand
ACAGGGGAAGGCTTTCCCACAACATGAATTAGAATAAATTATTTCATATGCAAACAACCATTTAATTTATATATTGTATCTGATTTCTTTTCTGTTCACCGCTTAAGCTCTTTTGAACCACGCGACTATCGCGTGGTTTTCGTTATACAAAAAGTCATTATGCTTTCAGTTTTCCGAAAGCATAATGACTTTAAAAGCAGCTTAATTTTCTTTATATTTTCACTTTTCATACATTGCCAACATAATTATTACTCGTGTCAAGTCAGGAGAACAGTGAATAATAGGACCTACTAAATTCCCCCTATTTTTTCAACTGTTTTTCCTTTAACAAACCCATTAGAACCCGCGAGAATACTGTATTTTCTCGCATCCGATAGTATATGTAAATATCAAAATCGGCAAACTATTCTTTTAAATTTTATAGACTTGACAAAAGTAAAAGTAGCAGAAGCATCTACTGTGTTCCTCTAAAAAATACTGAGTTCTAACTCTCTACTTAATAATTCTAATGCCTTAATTCCTGCACAACTGTTTCCCTTACTGTCTAATGCAGGCGAATAGATTCCTATACCCATTCTATTTGGCACAATAGCCATTATTCCGCCGCCAACACCGCTTTTCGCAGGTACACCCACAGTAATAGCAAATTCTCCGGAGCCATCATACATCCCGCAAGTCATTAAAACTGCATTGATGTATTTTGCGTGTTTTTTATCGAATAACTTCTCCCCTGTAATTGGATCCTTTCCTTTATTAGCCAAAACAAATGCTATCCTTGCCAAATCAACACTTGTAACTTTTATGGAACAAGCCCGAAAATAACAATCAAGCACCTCCTCAGCATCTTCGTTGATAATCCCATAAGCCTTGAGCATATATGTAAGAGCCCTGTTTTTGTTGCCGGTGGCCTTTTCAGACGTATAAACATCTTCATCAACATTAAGATTGGGATTGCTGGCGATTTTTCGGGTTAAATCCAGTAATCTTTGAAATTTTTCCTGATATGTTTTTCCGTCTACAAGTGTGCACAACGCAATTGCTCCTGCATTTATCATTGGGTTGATGTGCTCGCTCTTTAAATCCTGATCACTATAATTGAAGGTATCAAATGGTTTTCCTGTAGCTTCTACTCCAACAAGTTTGCGAACTTCTGATTCGCCTTTGTCTTCAAGTGCTCTAAGCAATATAATTGCCTTTACAATACTTTGCATTGTAAAACTCTTTTCATAATCTCCAAAGCCATTTATACCTTGTTCAAACGATATAGTGCAAATGCCAAACTCGTTTGGATCAGCTTTTGCAAGTTCAGGAATATAGGTAGCCACTTTACCCTTTTGTATATAAGGATAACACTCTCCTATGATTTTTTGTAATATTTTTTTCATATATATTCTCTCCGTTTAGATATTATTTTACATGTCAATGTTATTGCGAGGCATAAGGTTTAGATGCAACGCGGCAAAGCCTCCCTTGCCTAAAGGGAGGTGTCAGTCGCAGACTGACGGAGGGATTCTTTTACTGCAATATCTATATACTGACACACTCCCTCAAAATTTCTATTAACTTCGTTGTTGGGTATTCTCATAACTGTCAAGTTTCGTTTCTCAATTCTTTCAGTTCTAATTCTATCTTTTAACAAACCTTTTTCTTCATAATGTTGTGAGCCATCAAGTTCTATAATTAACCTTGCACTATGACAATAAAAATCAACTATATAATTATCAATTACTTTTTGTCTTAAGAATCTAACAGGATAATTTTTCAAGAAATCGTACCACAAATGTCTTTCTTCTTTTGTCATATTCTTTCTTAATGTTCTCGCATTGTTTGTTAAATCGGTATTATGTTTTCTCTCCATATATCCCTCCACCACCTTCGGTGGTCCCCCTCCCTTTAGGCAAGGGAGGCTTTCGTTTTTCGACAACATTTGACATTTCCATATTACTCGTGTCAAGACAGGAGAACAGTGAATATTAGGACCTACTATTTTCATCCTGTTTTTTCAACTGTTTTTCCTTTAACACTATTCCTTAGAACCTGCGAGAACACTGGATTTTCTCGCTCCGACTTTTTATGTAAATATCAAAATTAAGCAAACTAATTTATTAAATTGTAAGACTTGAACAAGTAAAAGCATAAAGAAGGCTCATCCTCAAACTTAACTTTTATCTCCCCTTTATATCTAAAACAGATAATATATCTCTCGCGGTGTATTCATCGGTAATCAATGTATCAATCATTTGCGTATGCAATGCGCCTATAATCGCTTCTTTTTTATCTTTTCCACAAGCAACAGCAATGGTTTGCTTCGCTTTTTTGATATTATCCATTCCTGCACACAATGTATTTTCATATAACTCTAAAATGTTACCATCCTTATCAAAAAAATGTGTGGAAATATCCCCTACTGCATATGCACATTTCTCATTATATCCAAAAACCTTGCCAAAAGTTTGGATAATATCTCTGCTTCCTATCCCAACAACAGCAACATCAATATTATTCCACAGGTCATTAAGACTTTTATAATAAGATGTTTTTTTAAACAGTTCACAATCATTAGCGTTATCGGGTAGATAAGGAAACCATGCGTATTTCACCTTTGCAGAAATTTTATCAGCAAAACTTCTTGCTAATTCATTTGATAAAAAACATGATTGTTCCTGATCTGTTGCACCAAAAAGCGGAAATACAATATTATTGAAAGTCGCAATGTTTGGAAATTCAGAAATCAATGTCTGAATTGTACGACCCCATGAAATAGCAATTTTTTTATTACCGCTTTCAATGATAGAACAAATATAATCAGCAGCCTTTTTTACGGTCATTAATCTACAAAGGGATTCATCAGTACCGCTAACTCCACATATAACAGCATTTCTAATATTAAATTTATCGCAGATAACTTGCTCGAGTTCTTTGCAATCAATCTCCGGATTGTGAATCTTGATTTCAACAATATTCTCTTTTATAGAATCATTCAATAATTTAGAGACTGTCTGACGAGTTAGTCCCATCATTTTTGCAATTTCATTCTGGGTGTGTTTTTTTTCATAATATAAGACTGCTGCTTCCCGCATTTGTTTTTTATGCATATTCATATATGTCACCTTTTGCATTTTATTTACCAACATATTATATCAGCCTTTCCCCTACAAGTCAACTATTTAACATTTGTAATTGACATATGTTAAATAGTGTGCTATAATGAGTGTAACTTAAATAAAGGAGATGCTATTATGTTAGTTACTATGAAAGAAATGCTTACAGATGCAAAGAAAAACCATTATGCTATTCCTGCATTTGATATAAGCAACTATGAAATGATGAAAGCCGTTTTGGAAACTTGCGAAGAAGAAAAATCTCCCGCTCTTCTTATGACATTAGGTGTAGATACGCAAGGGAGAAATCTTCAACTGATTTCCTCTATGATTAATGGCGCTTCCAAATATTTTAATATTCCAATTTGTCTTCATATGGACCATGCAACCGATATCGACTTCATAAAATACGGTTGCGACAACGGATACAGTTCGGTTATGTACGATGGTTCAGTGCTTTCCTTTGACGAGAATGCAAAGAACACCGCTATTGTCACTGAATATGCCCACAAAAAAGGTATCACTGTCGAAGCCGAACTCGGTCATGTGGGTAATGCTAGCGTTGGAAGTGTCAGCGAGACCGGAACTGACACCGATCCTGGCGAAAGTCTTACTGTACCTGAAGAGGTTGCAAGATTTATAGAAATCACAGATGTTGATGCACTTGCTGTTGCTATAGGCACATCTCATGGAGTGTATCAAAAGACACCTGAACTCAGAATAGGCAGGCTTGATGAAATAACCTCTGTATGCGACAGACCGCTTGTTCTTCACGGAGGAAGTGGAACTCCTGACGACCAGATGCAGAATGCCATTCATCACGGCATTACCAAAATAAATATTTATTCTGATGTGCTTTTTGCCCTTAATCAAGGACTTAAAAACTATTTAAATGCTATGACAAATCCTTCCACATGGCCCTTCCTTGTATATGAAGATGCCATTAAAATGATGAAAGAAGTTGTCCGTGAAAAGCTTAGAACATTCGGTAGTGCAGGAAGAATATAGGAGGGATAACATGAAAACAAGAGCAGCCCGTCTTTACGGAGCAAACGATGCAAGACTGGAAGATTTTGAACTTCGTCCAATCACACCAGGAGAAATACTGATTAAGATTATTTCAGACAGTGTATGTATGTCTACGCATAAAACAATTATGCAGGGAAAAAATCATATAAGGGTGCCTGATAACATAGCAGAAAATCCAATTATACTCGGACACGAATTTTGTGCAGAGATTGTTGAAGTCGGCGACAAATGGAAAAATAAATTTTCTGTCGGCGATAAGGTTGTTATGCCACCTGTTCTTTCATATCTTGGCGGATATGAGACTGTAGGATATACCTTTGAGGATATTGGCGGTATTTCTACATACTCTATTGTTTATGAACACATTCTTGATAACAATTTCTTAATAAAATTAAATAGCGATTCCTATTTTAACGGTTCACTTATAGAACCTGCATCTTGCGTTATAAGAGGATACAAAGCCAGCTTACATCTTAACGAAAACTCTGAACCTGTCACTGGCATAAAACCGGGCGGAAAGGTTGCAATTCTTGCCGGTTGCGGTCCTATGGGCCTTGTTGCCATTGATATTGCCCTTCACGGAAATATCAAGCCCTCTATGGTGGTGGTAACCGACCTTGACAAAGCAAGACTTGACCGTGCCGCATCTATATTTTCTGTAGAAGAGGCAGAAAAAGATGGAATTAAACTTATTTTTGCCGCTACATCTGACAAGGATGAACTTATGGATATTTCAGGTGGAACAGGTTTTGATGATGTTTTTGTATACGCTCCCGTTCCGGCTGTGGTTGAGCTTGGCGATGCCATTTTAGGCTTTGATGGATGTCTTAATTTCTTTGCTGGTCCACTTGACAAAAAATTCAGTGCCAATTTCAATTTTTACAATGTTCACTATGCTCAGCACCATGTGGCGGGCACAAGCGGAAGCACACCCGAAGATATGAGAGATATTGTAAATCTCATCGGTGAAAACCGTCTTGATCCATCTGTTATGATAACTCATATCGGTGGTATTGATGCTGCAATTGACACAACCGTTAATCTTCCTAATATTCCCGGCGGAAAAAAACTTATATATACACATATTGAACTTCCTCTCACTGCACTTACCGACTTTGAAAAGCTTGGTGAAACTGATAAGAGGTTCAACGTTCTTGACAAACTCGTAAAAACAAACAATGGATTGTGGTGCAAAGATGCAGAAGCATATTTGCTGAACAACTTTTAATAACTTGCCAAATAAAACTCTGGAATTTTCCAGAGGTTTATTATTTTAATAAATTCTATGTCAGACTCGTGTCAAGTCGGGAGAAAAACATATTCTATAACATAGAACTTAGTCCTTTATCTTCAATCCAAAAGCTAACCAGCGGCCATCTATGTCTTCAAGCACAAACTCTTTGTTATTATAATCGGTTATATTCAGCTGTTTAACAAACTTGACATCTTTTTCCGCAAACTCCTTTTCAAGAAGTTCTTGATTTGCCGTATATAAATATGCATCATACCCGTATACGTATAAAGTTCGGTTTGGTGTAATTGACGGCGTATTTGCCTGCAACAAAATAATTTCCGCATCATCCCGATAGAGGCAAATATGCGGTTCTTCACAATCCAAATACCGAACCACTTTGAAACCCAATTTCAACTCATAAAATTCCGCCGTTTTCTCTATGTCCGAAACCGGAAAACACAACTTAATCCTTTTAAACTCATATATCTCACTCCAATGTTTTACTTATGGCTTGCGAATGAATATATTCAGTACCAATGCCACAAAAGTCAAGGATAACAGCATCATAAATGTAGCTGTATATCCACCGGTTGCTTCAAGCACTTTATTTGATGCTGTGGCAACAAATGACCCAATCATAACCGTAAATGTCATAAGTGCCATATTGTTCGAAAAATTTTTCATACCAAAAAATGATGATGTAAACGCCGCTGTAATAGTGGGACACGAACCATATGACATTCCTGTAAGGCAAAGACCAACAATACACAGTGCCAAAGAATTTACAGATACAGCAATCAGAGTAACAGCCGCCGCACAAATAGTAAGAATATTAGCACACAGCATTGTTTTGCGTTGCCCTATAATATCAAATACTGCACCAGTCAAAATACGGCCAAGCCCGTTACACACAGACAGTACACCAACCAACGAAACCGCCAAAGTTTCGGGAGCATTTACCGACAACGCAAGGTCCTTGGCAAAGCTGATAACAGAACTACCCACGGCCGCCAAGAAAGATATACAGATAAAAGACATCCAGAACGACGGACGGCAAAGCATTTGTTTTGAGGTAAATTCATGTTTTTCATTATCTTTCTCTCCCACAGTTTCAGCTCTGTCCGCTTTTGGAAAAACAACATTTGAACTTGGCATTTTAAGTATAGCACCCGCCAATGCCAAAACCACAAAAATAGCAATTCCCAATGTCACATAGGTGGTACGCCAACCAATAATAGCGCTTTTGAACATAAGGTCAGCCGCATTACCCAAAATAAGAGCAGAAGCACCAAATCCCATCATAAGACAGCCTGAACAAAGACCCTTTTTATCAGGAAACCAGACACTTACAGTTGCTATAACAACATTGTAAGCAATTCCAATACCAAGACCTGCCAGAACACCGTATGTAATATACAGCATCACCACAGAAACATTATTCAAAGCTGCGGTCAGAATAAATCCTGCTGCAGACAAAACCCCTGCCGACAAAAGCGCTATACAGTGCCCTAACCGTTTGGAAAGCTGTGCGCCCAAAAGTCCGCCGATACAGAAGAATGTCATAGCCAATGTAAAGTTTAACGCAAGCTCCGACGGACTCCAATAAAATTCAACTGCCAAAGGTGATTTCAGAATAGACCACGCATACAAAACTCCTGCAAACAGCATAGCAACAATGCCGATAATCATATATGTCCAACGAACAGATAATTTCTCATTATTTTTATTCATAATAAAACTCCTGAATACGTAAAAAATATGTATATATTTTACTATATTTCAATAAAAAAATCAAGATGTCATAACCACTTGTAAGGTAAAGCACACCATATCATTTGAAAACCCTGCAATTTTAGTGTTTAAATATTTATATTTTATCTTGACATTTTTCAAACTTTGTGGTATCATCTTTGAGTGGTCTTTATTTGGTCCGGTAGTTCAGTTGGTTAGAATGCCAGCCTGTCACGCTGGAGGTCGTGGGTTCGAGCCCCATCCGGATCGCCACTTATGCTGCCTTAGCTCAGTAGGTAGAGCGCATCCTTGGTAAGGATGAGGTCGGCAGTTCGACTCTGCTAGGTAGCTCCAAAAAAAGCACTTCGTATGAAGTGCTTTTTTTATTTATTTTGTATAAGTCAGTTCATAATGTTCGCCGTCAGAAATTTCTGTACCGTCAACTCCGGTCTGCATATAACCGCCATCCTTGGTCAACGACCAATAGCTTTGGTTTATATCATAATCCGCTGTAATACCGTTAACCACCTTCACATAAAGGCCATAGGCGCCTTTTTCGCCCGAAATAAGGCTGTGTTCCAAAAGGGCATCACCAAGAGTTGCTTTATCTGTATTAACGGTAAAAGTCACGGATTTTTCTTCTGCTTTAACCTCTACCTTTACTGTTGTTGCTCCATTTCCAAGTTCGGTATCACCGGTATAAGTTGCAGTTTCCCACAATCCTTTTTCAGGTGTTTTGTTACAAGCCGCAACAAATAGACATAATATACAAATCGTCAGACATATAATTTTTTTCATTTACATCACCTTCAATTTAATTATTGATAAAACAATCCCGGAATTCCACAATTCCGGGATTGTATATTTATCTTTCTTCTCGGAAATAAGGCAATCCAAGTGCTGCCGGCGGCTGATTTTCTTTTTTGTTTCTCATACTTGTAATAACAAGTACAATAATGGTAACAACATAAGGCAACATCTCAAAAAGCTTTTTGGCGTTTACGCTGATGTTGGGAATATAAGTCGGTATTACATACAAGAAACCGAACAAAATTGACCCAAGTATACTGAGAGACGGTCTCCATACCGAGAATATAACCAGCGCGATTGAAAGCCAACCTCTGTCACCGAATCCGTTATTTGACCAAACTCCGTTAGCGTAATCCATTACATAATACAAGCCGCCAAGGCCTGCAATGGCACTACCTATGCAGGTAGCAAGGTATTTATACTTGGTAACATTTATGCCTGCCGCATCAGCAGTTTCAGGGCTTTCACCCACAGCTCTAAGATGCAAACCGACGCGGGTTTTGTTGAGAACAAATGACGAAAGCAACGCGATAATGATTGCCACATACACCAAAAATCCGTATGATAAAAATATATCACCAAACCAACCAAGTCGGTCCACAAAAGGTATCGGAGTTTTAAACGCTGTACTTGTGTTTGACAGAGCAATAGACGGTATATCCGAGTTAACCAATTTAATTAGCGAGCCGCCAAAGAAGTTTCCTACACCTATACCAAATGTAGTGAGGGCAAGACCGGTAACATTCTGATTTGCTCGAAGGGTTACTGTCAAAAAGCAATAAATCAGACCCATCAGAATTGAACCGATAAGCGAACAAACAAGAGGAATAATCACCGCAATAAACGGATTAATCAAATCAGGGCTTGCCAGACTTTGTTCATAAAGGAACGAACCTGCAACACCGCTGATTGCACCAACATACATAATTCCCGGGATACCAAGATTAAGGTGTCCTGATTTTTCGGTAAGAATTTCGCCGGTTGAGCCAAACAGCAAAGGAGTTCCCTGCATAACCGCACGTTGAATAATGGTTGTAATCATACATTCTCCTCCTTTTTATTGAACTTGATTTTATAGTTAATAAAGAATTCCGAACCGATAATAAAGAATATAATTATACCTGTGATAATATCGGAAAATGATGAATTAAGTCTGTAAACTTCTGAAATTTTAGATGCACCTTTTTGCAGGAATACAATCAAAAGTGATGTCAGCACCATAAAAATCGGGTTAAATTTAGCCAACCACGAAACCATAATTGCAGTAAAGCCTCTTCCGCCTGATGTATCACTTTTAAGCGAATGGTCTGTTCCGGCAACAAGCAAAAATCCTGCTATACCGCACAGAGCACCTGATATTGCCATTGTTCTTAAAATCACTTTTTTTACATCAATACCAATGTATCTTGCAGTCTTTTCGCTTTCACCGACAACCGAAATTTCATAACCCTGCTTGCTGTATTTCAAATAAAAATATACAACAACCGTAAGCACGGCAACAATCAGAATATTAATCAGGTATTTCTGCCCCAGAATTGTGGGAAGCTGACCGAATTCCAAAGTTCTTGGAGTACCCGAACCCTTTGGCACCGACCACTCCAGAGTGAAATACGCAACAACCTGAATTGCCACATAGTTCATCATCAGGGTAAAAAGTGTTTCATTTGAATTGAAGCGGGTTTTAAAATATGCAGGAATCAATCCCCATATAGCCGCCGCAACAACACTTGCAATAAACATAATAGGTATCAGCGCAACATTTGGCAATTTGCCACCAAGATAAATCATACAGGTTGCCGTAGCCAAACCGCCTATCAATATCTGACCTTCGCCGCCGATGTTCCAGAATTTCATCTTGAATGCCGGAGTAACAGCAAGAGCAACACAAAGCAGAATTGCTGTATTCTGCAGTAAATTCCAGAAAAGACGGGATGTACCAACAGCACCCTTTACCATAGTAATATACATTTCCACGGGATTAAGATCTGTGAGAGAAACCGTTACAAATCCACACACCACAAGTGCCAGAAGCACCGAAACAATTCTGATACTCCAGGCTTTCCACCATACAATGTCAGCACGCTTGATAATGTGACCCAGAGAGTTATTGACCGTTGTAAGAATCAGTTTATCCGTTTTACTCATTGTCATTTCCTCCCTCTTCATCAGATTTTGTCATTAATATTCCAATTTCTTCTTTAGTAACATATCTTCCGTCTACAATTCCTGTAATTTTACCTGAGCCAATAACCATAATTCTGTCACACAATTCAATTAAAACGTCCAGATCCTCGCCCACAAAAATTACAGCTACACCTTTTTTCTTCTGTTCATTCAACAGATTGTATATTGTGTAGGATGAGTTAATATCAAGACCTCTGACCGGATAAGCCGCCATAAGAACCGTGGGTGATGATGCGATTTCTCTGCCTACCAGAATTTTCTGCACATTACCGCCTGAAAGCCTTCTTACAGGAGTGTTAACCGACGGCGTTACAACCTCAAGTCGTTCAACAATATCCTCGGCAAGATTTTTGGGGGCTTTTCTCTGCAGGAACACAGAGTCACCCTTCTTATAACTTCTGAGCATCATATTGTCAACAATATCCATATTGCCAACCAAGCCCATACCAAGTCTGTCCTCGGGCACAAAAGCTAGTTTTACGCCCAACTGACGAATCTCAAGAGGTGTTTTATCACGAAGATTTTCTTTCTCGCCGGTTTTGGGATTATTATAAATCACGCTACCGCTGTCTAAATGCTGAAGTCCTGCAATAGCCTCTAAAAGTTCCCTCTGACCACTGCCTGCAATACCAGCTATACCAAGAATTTCCCCTGAACGGGCGGTAAACGAAACATTGTCAAGAAGTTTAATTCCGTCACGGTTTATGCAACTGATATCTTCTACAACCAATCGTTCTTCACAGTTAACAGCATCGCTGCGTTCAATATTCAACGAGATTTTCTTGCCCACCATCATTTCGGTAAGCTCTGTTTCATTTGTCTTAGCAGTTTCAACCGTGCCAACATACTCACCCTTGCGCAAAACAGCCACATTGTCTGACAAAGACAATACCTCGTGGAGCTTGTGGGTAATAATAATAATCGCTTTTCCACTTTCGCGCATATTTCTCAAAACATTAAACAGTTTAACCGTTTCCTGAGGTGTAAGAACTGCGGTAGGCTCGTCAAGAATCAATATATCTGCTCCTCTGAACAGAACTTTGATAATTTCAACAGTCTGTTTCTCGGATACCGACATTTCGTATATTTTCTTATAAGGGTCAAGCTCAAAACCGTACTGTTTTGTTATTTCCTTGATTTTTTCAATGTATTTAGGCATATCAAAGCCCTTTTCATCTTCAAGACCCAAAACAATATTTTCTGCAGCACTAAACACATCCACCAGCTTGAAATGCTGGTGTATCATACCGATTTTATAATTAAAGGCATCCTTTGGCGAGGCAATGACAATTTCTTTGCCGTCGGCATAAATATGGCCGCTGTCGGGATAATAAATACCCGAAACCATATTCATAAGCGTTGTTTTACCGCTTCCGTTTTCTCCCAGAATTGAAAGTATTTCGCCCTTTCGTACCTTAAGAGAAATGTTTTTATTGGCAACAACACTACCAAAGGTTTTTGTGATATTTTTTAGTTCAAGAGCAATATTTTGTTCCATAGCAATCTCCATTGTAAAAAAGTATTTGATTAAATACATCAACCCCCTGCCCCCAATCTTGGGGGATTAAGGTATACTTTATTTGTAATATAGAAAATTACAACATAAAAGTAGTAATTTCCTATAAGAAAACAAAGCGGCTTCGACGCTCGCCGCAAGCGGCGGTCGGAGCATTAACGCTTTGTTTGCCCAAGTGCATTTCGGCACAGCCGAAAATTTTGCACGGGCAATTTAATTTTGTTTTTATATATTAGGAAATTACGCAATTTCCTAATATATAAAAATTCTTATGTTTTTTAATCAACACACCTCTTTGTTAATTAAAAAACACAAGGGTTAAATCTAATATAGGGCGGAGAGACTCCCCCGCCCTATACCCAAAAGTTCAATTAAAATGCGCTGTTAAGCAATGTGATACCGTCGATCTGAAGATCAAAGTAAGGAGCACTGCGGTATTCTGATTCATGGAAGTAACCGTCAGAAATAACTTCAGTATCAGGTGTATATGCTTCATCTGTATCTACGTCAGCCTTGTAAGAATCAAGTTTCTTACCGTCAACTGTGAAGGTGTTTGTGTCAAACACGTGAAGTTCACCGGCAACAAACTTAGCTTTTGCTGCTTCAATTGCTTCTTTTGTGCCGGGTGCTGCAACAGCTTCGTTGATATCTGTAAGTGCAACAGAACCTGCTTCAATACCTTCGCACCAGTCAGCAGCGATAGCCTCGCCGTTAGCTCTTGAGTTTATAATATACTTAAAGTAAGGAGCCCAGTCGATTCTTGAAGAAATGATAAATGTATTGGGGCATGCGCTCTGTGTGCTGCCGTTGTAAGAAACATTGGGAACACCTGCATTTTCGCAAGCTGTGGGAGCACCCATTGAGTCAGCATGCTGGCTGATAAGTACACAGTTGTTGCTGAGAAGTTTGGTAGCAGCTTCTTTTTCAAGAGCTTCGTCATACCAGCTTCCTGTAAACTGAACTTCCATTGTTGCGCTGGGGCAAACTGACTTTGCACCAAGGTAGAATGATGTGTAACCGGAAACAACTTCTGCATAAGTATAAGCACCTACATAACCCATCTTAGCCTGGTCTTCAGTAATCTTGCCGCTTTCGATCATTTCGTTAAGCTTCATACCAGCAGCGATACCTGCAAGATATCTGCCTTCGTAGATAGATGCAAATGCATTGTGGAAGTTAGAAAGCTTTTCTGTGTGAGCGGTAGTACCGGTAGCATGGCAGAATTCAACTTCGGGGAATTCCTTAGCTGCCTTTAACATATAAGGTTCATGACCAAAACTGTTTGCGAAAACGATGTCACAGCCCTGATCTGCAAGGTCTGCAGCAGCTTCGTAACATTCATTACCTTCAGGAATGTTTGTCTTGAAAATAACCTGTTCGGGCTTAAGACCAAGCTCTGCTGTAGCTGCTTCGGCTGCTACAAGGAAGTTTTTGTCGTATGTTGAGTTTTCATCGTGCAGGAAAATAAAGCCAATCTTTAAATCAGCCAGACCTGCAGCATTTTCAACGGGTTTTCCTTCTTTACCGCAACCTGCAAACAGACACATTGATGTTGCAATAAGAGCAGTAACGAGGATGATTGAAATAATTTTTTTCATTTTGTTACCTCCTTGCCTTTAGGCAAAATTATATATATTTATTTTTTTATTCTGTTTTATTTACGGAAAGTTAACGAAGAATCAGTCATCGACTCTACAATAGCCAAAGAGTCTACCCTGATACCCTTTGCCCTTAGCTCATCTCCGCCGCCCTGAAAACCTTTTTCAATGGCAATAGCACAGCCAACAAGGTTGGCTCCGGCCTGATTTACAATATCCATCAAACCATTTAATGCATTACCCTTTGCAAGAAAATCATCTATAACAAGAACAGAATCTTCTTTACCTAAAAATTCCTTGCTTACAACCGCATCATACACATTTTTACGTGTAAACGAAGTAACTCTTGATGAATATACCGAGTCGGAAATGTTTTCCGATTTATTCTTTTTTACAAATACAACCGGTACATTCATAAATTGTGCTGCAGCAAATGCGATGGGAATACCCGATGTTTCAATAGTAAGAATCTTGTTAACGCCCGTATTTTCGTAAAGACGCGCTATTTCTTTGCCCATTTCCAATAGAAAAGGAACATCAATGCGATGATTTAAAAAACAGTCAACTTTAAGTATATCGCCGGGTAAAACCGTACCCTCTTTCAATATTTTATCCTCTAACGCCTTTATGACGGCCCACCCCACAGTCAAAATAATAGTAATAGGAAAATTATATCACGCAATTATTCAAAAGTCAACAATTTTCGCCATCACTAACTATATTTTACAAACAAAAGAGCCTTCGGTGAAGTTCCGGAGGCTCACTATGATTTCATTCAATCAAGTTCGATATTAAATCTACAAGGTTATAAATTACAGGCGCATATATAATGGCAGGCAGAAAGTCTGCAACTTTAATTTTAGTAATTCCCATCAGGTTTGTACCTATCATAATAATCAGAATTGACCCTGCACATGTCATTTCGTTAATTGCCGCTGTACTCATTAACGGAGCAAGAAGTCCTGCAAGAAGAACAAGACCGCCTTGAATAACAAATACCGAAACAGAGGCAAGCATTACTCCAAAGCCAAGACTTGAAGCAAGCATCATAGAAGATACAAGGTCAAGCGTTGCTTTGGTTATAAGCACAGAATTATCTCCTGTAAGTCCTGCCTGAATGGAACCTGTAACTGTCATAGAACCAACACAGAATAAAAGGGTTGCGGTAACAAGCCCTTCTGCAACAGAAATATTCTGACCTTCTTTTTTGAACTTTGTTTCAACATTCTTTGCTAATCTGTTTATCGCCCCGTCAATATTCAAAAGTGTTCCTGATATTACACCCAACACAACTGATGCGATTACAATGAGGACATTTTCACCGCATAAGCTTCCTGATATACCTATATATAAAGTACAGGCACCCAAGCCAGTCATGGCAGCCGTGCTGACTTTTTCAGGAATCCCCTTTTTAAAAATCAGCCCTGCCGCTGAACCAAGTATTACGGTTATAACATTTATAATAACGCCCAGCATTGTATGTACCTCGGTTAAAGCTTATTGATGTCTGCTTCTGTTATAAGTTTGAAGCCTGCACCTGTAAGTGCTGATTCTGCAGCTTCGTTGTTTTCAACTCTTAAAACAACATAGGCATGTTTTTCTGTACGTGCCATAAATGCATAGAGGTATTCTACGTTGATGTCTGCCTTGTCAAGCACGTCAAGAGCTGCTGTAAGTTTGCCAGGTTCATCACCGATTTTTACACCTACAACATCAACAACCTTAATTAGATAACCGTTATCCTCAAGTACTTTTTCTGCTGCTTTCTCGTCATTCACAATAAGACGGAGAATACCGAAATCTTCAGTTTCCGCAATAGAAAGTGCTCTCATATTAATATTGTTTTTAGCCAGTATATCTGTTACTGCAACAATTGTACCTTTTCTGTTCTGAACAAATACTGTTAACTGTTTAATAGCCATTTTTACCTTCCTCCTTAATTAGATTAACTTGCGCTTATCGATAACACGAACCGCCTTGCCTTCGCTTCTTGCTATTGTCTTGGGTGCTACAAGGTGAACTGTCGGATTGATTCCGAGCATAGTTTTCATAGCATTTGCAAGAGCTTTTTCCATTGCAAGCACATCGCTCACTTTATCTGTGAACTGTTCAGGAGACATTTCAACATTAACCTCGAATGTATCTGTATTATTTGCTCTGTCAACAACAATCTGATAGTTGGGCTGATAGCCTTCGTTAAGAAGAACAGTTTCAATCTGACTGGGGAACACATTTACGCCCCTGATGATAAGCATGTCGTCAGTTCTACCCATAGGCTTCGCCATTTTGACAAGTGTTCTTCCGCAGGAACATTTCTTTCTTGAAAGAACACAAATATCTCTTGTTCTGTATCTGAGGAGTGGGAATGCTTCTTTATCAAGGGCTGTAAATACCAGCTCGCCCTTTTCACCTTCGGGAAGGACTTCTCCTGTATCGGGATCAATAATCTCTGCAAGGAAGTGGTCTTCATTGATGTGCATACCTGTCTGCTCTTCACATTCAAAAGCAACTCCGGGACCGCTTGTTTCGGTAAGACCGTATATATCATAAGCCTTAATACCAAGTGTTTCCTGAATATTCTGACGCATTTCTTCTGTCCAAGGCTCTGCACCGAAAATACCTGCCTTAAGCGGAATATCCTCCGGTTTATATCCCTGTTCCTTCAAAGTTTCGCCAATATATGCCGCATAAGAAGGAGTACAGCAAAGGATTGTTGCACTTAAATCTGTCATAAACTGAATCTGACGCTCGGTGTTACCTGATGACATAGGGAGTGTAAGACAACCAACCTTATGTGAACCGCCGTTCAGACCTGAACCACCTGTAAAAAGTCCGTATCCGTATGCTACCTGACAAACATCTTTGTTGCTGCCGCCTGCCGCAACAATGGCACGGGCACAGCAATCTTCCCAAAGGTCAATGTCTTTCTGCGTGTAGAAAGCAACTACACGGCGGCCTGTTGTTCCGGAAGTGGACTGGATACGTACACAATCTTCAAGAGGCTTTGCAAGCAATCCGTAAGGATATGCATCCCTTAAATCTGCTTTAGTAAGAAAAGGTAGTTTATGTAAATCTTCAATCCCTTTAATGTCTTCGGGTTTAACACCTTTTTCATCCATAAGATTTTTGTAGTAAGGCACATTTTCATAAACGTGCTTTACCTGCTTTACCAATTTTTCAGATTGAAGCTTTTTCATTTCTTCAACCGGCATGGTTTCAATTTCTTTCTGATAGTAGTTCTGAGCCATTTTACTTCATCCTTCCTTTAATTAAATTTTTTAGGATTACAGAATAAACTGTTTTCTGCTGTGGCTCGCATTCCGAATAAAAAAAACGCCCTCTGCAATCCTTATCAGGATACAGAGGACGAAAATATCATTTCCGTGGTACCACCTCAGTTCGCCGCTATCTCACGGTAGCGACCTTATCAGGTACTATAATACCTTAGTTCTGTGACGGGAACTCCCGTTGCCTCCTACTTAAGATTTCTCTTGTTCAGTGCACTGCTAACAGAAGGAATTCGAGAAGGACGTCCCAATTGCCTCGCACCAACCGGCAACTCTCTCAATGTTCGTTCCAACCTACTGGTTTCTGCTCTCCGCATTTAAATTATCTGTATTGTACCACATTAAAGCGATAAAGTCAAGAACTTTTTTTAATTATTTAAGAAACACGCAGAAATCATTCTTATTGCAAATTCCCGCATACGAACCGAGTTTATGAAGCTTTTTTTACACACTTTCTCCGTAAGTTCTAAGTAAATAAGGCATAATAACCGTATTTGCAAGACAGTGGAGTGTTCCGTAAAATATACTGCATAAAACACAATTTCTCTTGCATTATGATTTTTGCCGTCGGAGTATGCTGTGTACAGAATTACTTGTTCATTTTCTCCAGGTCATTCTTGCGGATTTCAACTCTTCTTACTTTACCGCTGATTGTTTTGGGAAGTTCATCCACAAATTCAACAATTCTTGGGTATTTATAAGGAGCAGTATGTGTTTTTACATATTCCTGAATTTCTTTTTTCAGTTCATCTGTACCTTCGTTTCCTTTAACAAGCACGATAGTAGCCTTTACAATCTGACCACGCACTTCATCAGGAACAGGTGTGATTGCACACTCTAAAACATAAGGAAGTTCCATGATAACACTTTCGATTTCGAAAGGTCCAATACGGTAACCTGATGATTTGATAACATCATCAATTCTGCCCACATACCAAAGATATCCGTCTTCGTCCATTGTGGCCTGGTCGCCTGTATGATAGTATCCGTCATGCCATACTTCGTTTGTCTTTTCTTCATCAAGATAATAACCGATAAACAATCCGCAAGGAATATTATCCTTTACACGGACACAGATTTCACCTGTATCACCGGTCTTACATTCGTTGCCGTCAGGATCAAGCACAACAACATCGTAAAGTGGAGAAGGTCTTCCCATAGAGCCGATTTTCGGAGTTGAGCCAACAAAGTTTGCAATTGAAAGTGTGGTTTCCGTCTGACCGAAGCCTTCCATGATGGTAAGTCCTGTTGCTTTCTTGAACTGATTGAATACTTCAGGATTGAGTGCCTCACCTGCAGTTGTTGCATACTCGATAGAAGAGAGGTCGTACTTTGACAAATCTTCTTTGATAAAGAAACGATACATTGTGGGTGGTGCACAAAATGTTGTGATATTGTATTTCTCAAACATCGGTAAAATATCTTCCGAATGGAATCTGTCAAAGTCATAGGTAAAGATACCTGCTTCACATAGCCATTGTCCGTAAAGCTTACCCCAAAGTGCTTTGCCCCAACCGGTATCAGAAATTGTAAAGTGAAGTCCGTCAGGATTTACATTGTGCCAATACTTTGCAGTAGGATAATGACCGAGAGCATATTTATATGAATGTGTTGCAATACGGGGATATCCGGTTGTGCCCGATGTAAAGAGCATAAGCATAGGATCGTTACCGCAAGGAGTATTTTCACTGCGGAAATAGTGTGTGCTGAAACGTTCCATTTCTACATTGAAATCGTGCCAGCCGTCTTTATTACCTCCAACCAAAACCTTAATCATATCAGGATAGTTTGCTGCAGCTTTTTGGGCTTCATCAGAAACGTCACCGTCTGCAGTACAAACAATAGCCTTAACCTTTGCTGCTTTGTATCTGTAATCAAAGTCGTGTTCTACAAGCTGGTTTGTTGCAGGGATTGCGATAGCACCGATTTTATGAAGTGCGAGCATACAGAACCAGAACTGATAATGTCTTTTTAATACGAGCATTACGGTATCGCCCTTTTTTATACCAAGCGATTCGAAGTAATTTGCAGTTTTGGCAGAATACTTTTTCATATCGCTGAATGTAAAGCGTCTGTCAGTCTTGTCATTTGCAACCCACATCATCGCGAGCTTTTCAGGATTCTTTTCGGCAATAGCATCCACGCAATCAAATGCAAAGTTAAATGTATCTTCATTTTTGAATTTGATACCGCTGAATACACCATTTTCGTCATAGGAAGATTCAATAAATTTATCCGCAACGGTTTCTGCTTTTTTCTTTTTGGCAGTTGCCTTTTCGAAAGTCACAGGAGCCTCGGGGTATTCTTCGCTGACTGTTCCGTCGTGCGGATTCAACACAACTGCATGGAACTCACAACCACCCTCTGATACTGCAACCATACCATGAGGGATGAGGCTGTTATAGAAAATAGAGTCTCCTTCGTTAAGAACATCTACATGATTTCCTACCTGAACTTTGAGTGAACCTTTAACGATAACGTCAAATTCCTGACCCTTGTGAGAGTTTAACTGCATCGGGCTATTTTGTTCCTCCTCAAGATACGGAAATTTAACCAGGAAGGGTTCAGCAAGCTTTTCTCTGAACTTAGGTGCAAGGTTGTTATATTCTACACCGTGTTTCTTTACGATTTTAAGACCTTCGCCTTTTCTTATAATTTCAAACGATTTTAATGTTGAGCTTGTTCCTTCAAGCAAATCAACAACCTCAACATCGCAAGCCTTTGCGCACTTATAAATAAATGTAAAGCTGAAATCTGTTTCACCCATTTCCAAAGTCTTGTAATCCTCTGCTGATACACCGCACAGTTTTGCAAGCTCTTCCTGTGTATAACCCTTTGCCTCGCGCAGGTCTTTGATTCTGCCTGCGACTTCTTTCAAACTGTAATCCATTGTTTTTATCTCCTTTCACATTTGACAAGTCTGATATTTGGTTACTAATTTGAATAAAACAAAAAACCCGCCCCAAAGATAGCTTTGAGACGAGTTATAATAACCCGCGGTACCACTCAAATTACGGAAATACATCCGTCCCTTACCGAGCTCTAACAAGCCCTTTGCCTTAACGCAGCATTACGGAAGGAGTCTACTCACATTTTGCTTTCGGTCCTCCGACTCAGAGGTGATAAGTCATTGGAAAGCTCCGCCATTGCCTCGCACCAACCGGCAACTCTCTCAAGGTTTCACAATCCGACCGTCCTCGTCACAGTCGTTCTTTGTGATATTCAAATTTAGATTGATTATACTCCAATAAAAACAATTTGTCAAGAGTTTTTTATATTTTAGTTAATTTTGTTATTATCCTATGATTGTTCTGGGTAATAATCTGTAATTATATTGCCACTTAATCAACAAGAATAAGGGCAATAAACGCAAGCATTTCATCGCCTGTGTTTTTAATGGAATGTCCTTGCCCTGACGGGGTAAAGGTTACCATTCCCGGAGCAACTTCAACCTTGTTTCCGTTATCATTATAGATGCCTTGTCCCGAAAGAATAAAGAAAGTTTCACTCTCGCCGACGTGCATATGATAATCCACTTCTTCGCCCGGCTTAACCTGCGCCAAAGAATAAAGCCTGATCCTCGGATCCCATGCATCGAAGTCCGCAAGATTGGTTTTAAACATCTTTTCCTTGCCTTCATTATTGAGCTTTGTATCTGTTTTTAGTTCTTCTATTTTTTGTACATATAAAACTCTCCTTATAATTAAGTCCTATGTATATAATTTATCTGAATTCGTTTACAGAGATATATTTTGCATAATATTCCTCATAAGTTATACCTTCTTCATATATAGTCTTTGCGGCATCAGCGCCAACATACCTATAATGCCACGGCTCATATGCATATCCCGTAATCCATTCTTTACCTTTGGGGTATCTTAAAATATATCCATATTCGTGTGCGTGGTTTTGCAGCCACTTAAATTCAGCCGTGTATTCAAACGAAGTTAGTGTAGAGCCTATATCAATCGCCAATCCTGTCTGGTGTTCGGAATGACCAGCTCTTGCCGAATAATTATCCGCATAAAATTTTCCTGATGTTCTCACTTTATTATTATACAGGTTTCTCTGATAGCCTTCTGTCCTGTATGCCGAAACAACCATCATTGACAGACCCTCTTTTTTTGCTTCATCCCACATCTGCAGATATTTTTCATAAGCCACACCGGCAAGCATATACTGTTTTCCGTCGTTCAGAGTATATTTTTTGTTCATATTAACAAGGTTGTATTGTTTAAAACCTGACGGCAGTTGATTATACTTGTTAACCAAAACCAAAAGCTCGTACGGATGTTCTATGGTAGTTATGTTTTCATAAAAATGATAATCCAATCCAAGGTTTACTCTGAAAATAACATCCTGAATACTGTATTCGGGATATTTGCTATGATAATTTTTATATCTTCCAAATCTTTCGGGATAAAAATTACTATTTCGCGCCAAATCCAACACATCTCTGATAACTTTGTGATATTCATTGTTGGTCATTGGTTTTTCTATATGTAGTTGCTGATTATGATAAAAAATCCGTTCGGGACACAGCGCAGCCGATAGCATATTTACAGATATGTATGTTTCATTATTTATTTTAAAAGACGTATTCTCAAAAGTTTTTTCCTTTCCGTTAACAGTAATTGTTTTATCACCTATAATATGAGTTATTGTATCACCGTCTCGGGACAAAACTAAAATTTTACTGTCACGGGCTCTGTAAAAAACAATTGCCTCCATTATTTCAAAAACTTTTCTCATTGGAACACAGTGTGTATCATTGCAGATAACAGATGTACATTCTGTCTCCACTCCGTTAATGTTAATCCTAAATCCACTTTTGACATCAACATCCTGACCGTTTGCATTAACGCACGTTAAAGAAACAAAAAATATAATACACATCATCACTATTGCCAACTGCTTTTTCATAAAATTCACTCCGCTTTTATTAAAATCTGCACCGATTTAGTTTAACACATATGTCAATAAAGTGCAAGAAAAAAACATTCAAATATCTGATTTAAACTTTGTTACACTTCATATAACCGGGGTATTTCATTTTTTGCCAAAGCACTTGTCCACTAATGGCTACAAAAAAGTGCGTACCGATGTCCGATACACACTTGTTATGTTTAGTTAAAGTCAATTGGCAACTCAACCTCTTCAGTTGTTTCAGGTGGAGCTGTTGTTACCGGCACCTCAACCTCCGGCTGTGGCTCTGACTGTTGCTGCGGCGGTTGCTCCTCGGTTATCTGTTGTACAGGCTGCGGCTGACTTATTGCAGGTCTCCGGACATTTGAAGCTTCACTTGTATGCGTTTTATCAGGTTCAGCAGTTGGAGTCTCTTCCTCCTGCTCGGCATCTTCTTCAATATGTTCGGTTGTTTCATCCAGCTTTTCTGTTTCATCTTCCCTTGGTGTCCATATAAGGTCTTCCTCAGGTTCAGCATCATCACTAAAATAATGTTCGATAAACGACTTTGTACTCTTTGCGACTACCGAAACCGCCCTCAAAATATAAGGACTTGTGAAATAAAGTGCTGCACACAGCAATGCAATAATTGCCCAGACACTCACAGATTTTGCGTCCTCATCGGTAACAGGAATACCGTTATCAACATGTACCACCAAAACAGTATAGTTACCAACAGGGCATTTCTTAACGGCACTATCAACTATCTGTACTGCCTTATTTCTGCTCTTTATTTTTGAGTCTGCAAGAATTTCTTCAATTGTTTTTTCGCCTACAACATCAAGTACAGCTTTACTGCACAACACAAAAAAACCCTTATGCTTCAATTTTATACTTTCTGATATATATGAAACAGATTCACATTCCTCGCCGGAAAAACCGATGTATGGAATATTTTGTTTATCAAGCAACTGAAGGTGAGCAGTTCCCCTGTTGTCATAGACATTTTTCTCGATTTTGACAGACTGAGGTGACGTTCCAGTAAGATTTTTCAGTTTGTTATTGTCATAATAGAACACCGGCATATCACCAAAATTATACACCGTTGCAATATCATTTTCTATATACAAAAGCGAGATATCAACCTCAAAATGTTTGTCTCTTTTTTCAAACACCTGACCGGTAATTGCAGAATTCGCCATACCAAAATATGACCTGCTTTCATCAGCGAAATCAGAACCGTAAAAACCTTTCAGTACATCAACCGCAACCTGAGAAAGTTCGTCACCGGATTCGTCACATTTAACGCCGCTTGTTACAGCATAAAAGTTTCTGCGTCCGAAATTTTTGTTCATCTGAAAAACATCAAGCTGGTCAAGATTTTCTCTGCATTTTCCGTTTACAAAAAAGTTTTCTTTATTAACTTTTAACTGTTCGTCTGCATAGCTAACAACATAGCCTTTATATCTCATAAAACACCTCAAAATTGTGTGCAAAATACTAATGCGTTTTTTGTCAACCATTAAAGTTTATCACAATTTTATTAAATCGTCAATAGTCTGGATACTGTAATATCTGTATTTTTCGACATTTCGGATTTAATCAGTACAAAAACAAAGGCATTTGAGATGTTGATAAGAAAATCAACAAAGCCGCAACAACAAAAATAAATTTCACAATCGCCACCGAAAGAGAAATCAGACAAAAGAATTTTGTGTGTTCAGAATAGACCTTCGCTTTATCAATATCCCCTGCGGCAAGCTCAGCTTTTGTAATACCGGAAAAAATTACTGCCGCAATACCAAACACAATGCTTCCTAAAATTGCAGCAATAATCGACCAACCCAGATAATGCCTTATCTTTTGGGGCTCAGACTCAGGGAAAATAATTTCGGGGTCAGTTTCTTCTGCAGCAAATTCTGGCAGGATTTCAACAGTTTCAGCATCAAACAACGAACACTCTGTATTCTCCTGCTTTTCTTCAAATTTATATCCACACATTATGCACCAATTATTTGTATCTTCATTATGGCTCCCGCATTTTGGACAAAACATATTATCATATTCCTTTCGAATATTTTAGAACTTTGCTAATAATATTCGACAAAATAATTGAAATTCCTTTAATACGTATCATTTTTCCTTTTGAATCAGTTCGCGCATAGACAACAGAACCTTTTTTTCTATTCTTGAAACCTGCACTTGAGAAATCCCAAGAAGGTCAGCAATCTGTGACTGGGTTTTTTGTTTAAAATAACGCAATATAATGATTTTCTGTTCCCTTTCACCAAATTTATGAAGCAGGTCATGCACAAGCATACGGTCAACGATTTCGCCTTCGTGGTCAACTCCGCTTTCAATTCGGTCAATAAGCGCCTTACCCTCTTTGCCGTCCTCCTGCGGGGCAGAATATAAAGACTCGGGTTTCATTCCTGCATCAAGTGCCATAGCAAGGTCTTCGGGCGCAACTCCCAGCTTTTCAGCCATTTCATTTACGGTCGGCTCGCGGTCGGTGTCCTTGCGGATTGTCTCCTGCAGTGTCATAGCCTTTATTGCAAGCTCTTTAAGGCTGCGGCTGACCTTGATAATGCCATCGTCACGGATAAACCGCTTAATCTCGCCCATAATCATAGGCACAGCATAGGTAGAGAATTTCACATTAAAGCCTAAATCGAACTTCTGAATAGCCTTGATAAGACCGATGCATCCAATCTGGAATAAATCCTCTGCCTCGTGACCCCGATTAAGAAATCTTTTGACAACCGCCCTCACCAAACCTACATTTTCTTCAACAATTTTGTTTTGTGCCGACAAATCTCCGCTTTTAGCCGCATTCAGCAATGCCTCAATATTCTCATTATAGCTTTTTGCCTGCACAGTATGTCAACTCCTTATATGCTTTTTCATTGTTACAACCGTACCTTCGCCCACTTCGGATTTCACCGTTACCTCATCCATAAAGGTCTGCATTACGGTAAATCCCATACCGCTTCGTTCACATTCGGGCTTTGAGGTAAACAACGGCTGCATAGCTTGTCCTATGTTTTCAATCCCTACCCCAAAATCAGTAACCTCCATTTCAAAAACCGAATCAATTATCCTGCAGGTTATTCTTACTATTCCCTTCATATTTGCATATCCGTGCACAATGGAATTTGTCACCGCCTCGGATACTGCAGTTTTAATATCCGCAAGGTCTTCAACACTTAAGTCAAGCTGTACCGAAAATGCCGCAACCGCCGCACGTACAAAGGATTCGTTGCAGCTTTTTGCAGGAACCTCCAGTTTCATATAATTTTCCATATGTATTTTCACTCCTTTTCGTTTGTTTTAATGGGAACAGTCAAGTATGGTTTTCAGTCCCGAAATTTCAAGAATTTTGTCAACCTGCGGCTTTACCCGTATCACCATAACTTTGCCGCCCCGTGCCGAAATCTGCTTGTATCTGCCCACAATTACACCAATCCCCGAACTGTCCATAAAGGTCACACCATCAAAGTCCAGCACTATGTTCACCGTGTTATTAAGAGAAATCTCACGGTCAAGAGCATCACGCAAATTGGGCGCTGTGTGATGGTCAAGCTCTCCTGTCAGCTTGGCAACCAATGTTGTGCCGATATTCTCAATCTTTATATCCATTTAACTACCTCCCTATTCAGTTTACAATATTTTCCATTACATTTTTCTTTGCATATATGTTAATATCCTTTTATTTTTTGGTGTTTCGTACAACAAAAAAACACAGTCGACAACATTTATCGACTGTGTTTGATTTAAATTGACAGATTATTCTGTTTTACTGCATTTTTGCTAAAGACTCAAGCACCTTTTCAAGCATTGCTTTGTACTTTTCGCCCTTCTGACGTTCTTCTTCAACAACGCTTGCAGGAGCCTTGTCTGTAAAGCCCTTGTTTGAGAGTTTGCCCTCAACACGCTTGATTTCGCTCTCAAGTTTTGCTTTTTCCTTGGTCAGACGTTCAATTTCCTTTTCTTTGTCCACAAGCTCGTCAAGAGGAAGGAGAATTTCAGCCTTAGAATTTACAACCGAAACAACATTTTCGGGAACTCCCGCCTTATCTGTGCGAATGTCAACCTCGGATGCTGATGCCAGCTTTTCAAGGAATGCTGTTGCCTGCTTGAAGAGGTCTGCCTCTTTGGTCACAACAAAGAACTTAATTTTCTTTGAAGGCGGAACGTTCATCTCGCTCTTAACATTTCTTACACCCTTGATTGCTTCCATAATAACCGTCATATCCTGTTCGGCTTCGGCATTTATCAAAGCCTCGTTGTACTTTGGCCATTCTGAAATCATAATGCTTTCGCCATCGTGGGGAAGTGCCTGCCAGATTTCTTCGGTAATGAACGGCATAAATGGATGCAGAAGTTTAAGAGTATTTGACAATACATAAATAAGTACCTTCTGTGCAGTTTCGTTGCTGTCACCCGTTTCCTGGAATCTTGGCTTAACAAGTTCGATATACCAGTCACAGAATTCATCCCAGATGAAGTCATAAAGCTTCTGAACAGCAATACCAAGCTCGTACTTATCAAGATTTTCGGTAATTTCACGAACAAGCTCGTTGTATCTGTGAAGAATCCACTTATCTTCAATATGAAGATTTGAAAGGTCGGGAAGTTCGTTCTTATCAACGGTCAGGTTCATCATTACAAAACGTGACGCATTCCAGATTTTGTTTGCAAAGTTACGGCTTGCCTCAACACCGGGAGCACCAACAATCTTGTTTACCTCGGGATTGGGGTTCTTGCCCTTTTCAACGGGCGGGTCATAGGTTACGGGGAATCTCATATCATTACCGGGTGCAACGCCTGTAACAAGAGTAAATCTGAGGGCATCTGCACCGAACATATCAATAATCTGCAAGGGGTCAACACCGTTGCCCTTTGACTTTGACATCTTTTCGCCGTTACCGTCACGTACAAGACCGTGAATGAACACGTGCTTGAAAGGAGCCTTGCCTGTATGTTCGCAAGCTGAGAAAATCATTCTTGATACCCAGAAGAAGATAATATCATATCCTGTAACAAGAGTGCTTGTGGGATAAAAATAGTTATAATCTTCAGTCTTTTCGGGCCAGCCAAGTGTTGAGAATGGCCACAGAGCAGACGAGAACCAAGTATCAAGTACGTCTTCCTCCTGTCTTACGGGCTTGCCGCACTTGGGACAAACTGTAATATCATCTTTTGAAACGGTCATTTCGCCGCAGTCATCGCAGTAGAAAGCAGGAATTCTGTGTCCCCACCAGAGCTGACGTGAAATACACCAGTCGTACACGTTTTCCATCCAGTTCATATATGTCTTGGAGAAACGTTCGGGAACGAACTCGGTTTCCTTGCTTTCAACAGCCTTGATTGCCGCTTCTGCAAGGGGTTTCATCTTTACAAACCACTGGTCTGAAACGATTGGCTCAATAGTAGTTCCGCAACGGTAGCACTGACCGACATTGTGCGAATGGTCTTCGGTCTTAACTAAAAGTCCCATTTCGTCAAGGTCTGCAATCATTGCCTTGCGGCATTCGTAGCGGTCCATACCTTCATACTTACCCGCGTATGAATTCATTGTGGCATCGTCGTTCATAACCTTAATAATTTCAAGGTCGTGACGCTTGCCCACTTCAAAGTCGTTGGGGTCGTGAGCAGGTGTGATTTTTACGCAGCCTGTTCCGAATTCCTTGTCAACATATTCGTCGGCAATAACTGGAATTTTTCTGTCTGTAAGGGGCAAAAGTAACATTTTGCCAACAATATCCTTATATCTTTCGTCTTCGGGGTTAACAGCAACAGCAGTATCACCGAAAAGTGTTTCGGGGCGGGTTGTAGCAATAACTACATATTCGTTGGTGCCCTTAATCTGATACTTGATGTGCCAGAAATGTCCTGCGTGTTCTGCGTGCTCAACCTCTTCGTTTGAAAGAGCGGTTATACAGTTGGGACACCAGTTGATGATACGGGGTCCACGGTAAATAAGACCCTTGTTATAGAGATTTACAAAAACCTCGCGAACAGCCTTTGAACAGCCCTCGTCCATTGTAAAACGTTCTCTGTCCCAGTCGCAGGAACAGCCGATTTTCTTAAGCTGGCTGATAATACGGTTGCCGTATTTTTCCTTCCAGTCCCAAACTCTTTCAAGGAACTTTTCACGGCCAAGGTCATAGCGGGTAAGACCTTCCTTTTCACGGAGCTCTGCCTCAACCTTAATCTGTGTCGCAATACCTGCGTGGTCTGTTCCCGGAACCCACAAAGCCTCAAAGCCCTGCATTCTCTTGTAACGGATAAGAATATCCTGAAGAGTTTCGTCAAACGCGTGGCCCATATGAAGCTGACCTGTTACATTCGGGGGCGGAATTACGATGGTAAAAGGCTTTTTGTTCTTGTCGGGCTTTGCTCCGAAATAACCTTTCTTTACCCAGTTATTGTATATACGGTCCTCCACCGCCTTGGGGTCGTATACCTTTGACAATTCTTCTGCCATTTTAAACACTCCAATCTTTGGTACAAAATTCCACTTTTATATTGTTACCTTAAGGAATACTTTCTTTCCCTTTTTGATAACTATCTTGCCGTCGTTGAAGATTGATTGTTCAACAACATAATTCACATCACCAATCTTGTTGCCGTCGATGCTTACACCGCCCTGCTGAACAAGTCTTCTGCCCTCGCCCTTTGAAGGAGCAAGACCACTCTTTACCATAAGGTCAAGGATGTTGATGCCGCTTGCCGCATCATCTGCTTCCATTTCATAAGTGGGCATATTGCTGTCATCGCTGCCTGCACCGAATACCGCTTTGGCTGCAGCATCTGCCTTGTTAGCTTCTTCCTCGCCGTGTACCATCTTTGTAACTTCATATGCTAAGCGGCACTTAACCTCGTTAAGCTGCTGACCTTCCAGCTTTTCGTACTCGGCAATTTCTTCCATTGAAACAAATGTAACCAGCTTGAGAAGCCGAATAACGTCTTTGTCATCAACATTTCTCCAGTACTGATAGAATTCATAAGGAGTAACCTTTTCGGGGTCAAGCCAGAGGGCACCCTTTTCGGTTTTACCCATCTTCTTACCCTCAGAGGTTGTGAGAAGTGTAAATGTCATACCATATGCATCCTTGCCGTCCTTACGACGAATAAGTTCAATACCGCCGATGATGTTTGACCACTGGTCATCGCCGCCGAATTCCATAATACAGCCGTAATCCTTGTGGAGCTTATAGAAGTCATAACCCTGCATCAGCATATAGTTGAATTCAAGGAAGGAAAGACCTCTTTCCATTCTTGCCTTAAAACATTCAGCAGATAACATTCTGTTAACCGAGAAGTGAACGCCAACCTCACGCAGAAAATCAACATAGTTAAGGTCAAGCAACCAGTCAGCATTGTTAACCATTATAGCCTTGCCGTCAGAGAAGTCAATAAACTTTGACATCTGTTCTTTAAATCGGTCAGCATTATGCTGAATAGTTTCCTTAGTTATCATAGGACGCATATCTGTCTTACCTGTGGGGTCACCAACCATTGTTGTACCGCCGCCAAGAAGAATAATCGGTCTGTGACCTGCGTTTTGCATATGTTTCATTACAACAAGCTGCATAAAGTGACCGATATGCAGGCTGTCAGCCGTTGGGTCAAAGCCTATATAAAAGGTTATCTTTTCTTCTGCAAGAAGTTTTTTGATTTCCTCCTCGTGTGTCATCTGAGCAATCAAGCCACGTTCTTTCAGTACATCGAATACATTTTTCATCTGATTTTATCCTTCCTTATCTGTTTTCATTGGATTTTTACTTATATTATTTAATTCGTCAAGCAAAGCATTTACCGTACTGCTGCTAACATTAAACTCTGCTTTTCCGTTTATAAACGCCACATAGCTTAAGTCATTTAACTCTGTCAGGCTTATACTTTGTCTTGCCGAGCCGTTGTCATAGTATATTGTAATAATTATTTCGCTCCTGTCTTCAGGCTCACCCGAAACCTCACTTACAATTTCAAGACCATTTATATGTTTAAGAACCGACTCAAATGCCAACTTGCTGGCATCCGCTCCATTTATAAAGAACTGACCATTAGCGGAATTTCTTTGGGAGCTTCTTACTTCATAGGTCACATCCGCAGCCTTTACGATAACACTTTTGATATTTTCAATATCTGAAGTTAAAATTCCTGTCCTTATTATATAAAATGGTTCTGTATGTAAGAACTCAAGTTGTGAAGCGGTTAAGGCAAAAATGCCATCCTGACCTTTCCTTGAAGCATAAACCAATCCGCCTGCTTCAGCACCCAAATACAAGGTTTCATTGCTTTCGCCCCATTTAAATTTCAGCACCGCACGTGACTCTTCGTCAAGACCGTATTTTGTCAGATTATCAGGCGAATCATCTATATACCTTGCAACCGCAAGTAATGGAATTCTGACAACAATCTGTTGTTCAAAGGCTTCGTCATCCACGTCCCGTTTATAAGGACTTTCCATAAAGTAACGGTTCAACTTGCTTTTTGTAATTTCCGATGCCGTTTTTGTCCTGACCGTAATTTCGTTATTGTCGTAATCGGTAAAGCTGTAATATGTCAGTACCTCATCAGTCTTTACCAGTTGTTCGAAAACTCTTGTGGCGCGGAACTTGTCAAGATTTGTAATCAAAATATCACGAATTGTTTTGTAGGTTTGATAGATTTCTGTATCATTATTTATTTGTAAGGCAACCGACTCGCCTTTATGTCCCACAAAATTAATTTTAAACTCGTTTCCGTCAATCAGGGTCAATGTCACCGTTTGAACTTGGGTAGTATCAAAGGATTTCAGGTCTTTCTCCTTCAGGGCACCCTCTGCCGTAACAAGGGATGCACTATTTATTACATCCTGAACGGATTTCTGGTCAAGAATCGCCACCTCATTTCCCTCTACCTCCCATACATCTCCGTTTCTTACAAGTGTATAGGAATCATCTCCGTTATCAACAGAGTATCTGATGATATCCGAAGGCATACATCTGAATAATTCAGCATTCTTTATATCTTTACTGTTTTGATGATTAATAATTCCGTATATTCCAAAGCAACCAACAACAAGCAGCAGCAAAGCTATTATACAAATCATTACTACTGTCTGTTTCTTCATGACATCGCCTCCTGACTTTAAGCTGTGGGGGATAATCCCCCACACATTAAATTTAACAAATATACTTTTACGTTTATTCTTCGATGTCGATTTTAATACCAAGTTCTTTAAGCTGAGCCGCATCCACCACATCGGGCGAGTTGGACATAAGTTCTGACGCATTTTGTACCTTGGGGAAGGCAACAACATCACGAAGACTATCTGCACCACACATAATCATTGCAATACGGTCAAGGCCGATACCCATACCGCCATGAGGAGCCGCACCGTACTTGTATGCTTCAACCAGAAATCCGAATTTAGCCGCAATCTCTTCTTCGGTGAGTCCCAGCGCCTTGAACATCTTCTGCTGAAGCTCATAATCATTTATACGGATTGAACCACTTGAAAGTTCTGTGCCGTTGAGCACTAAATCATAAGCCTTTGCAGTTACCTTTTCGGGAGCCGATTCAAGATACTGAATACAGTCATCCTGTGGCATAGTAAATGGATGGTGCATTGCAACATAGGTGTCGCTTTCTTCGTCGTATTCAAAGAATGGGAATTCTGTAACCCAAAGGAAGTTAAAGCCTTCCTTAATAATATCAAGCTGTTTTGCAACCTTGCATCTAAGTGCACCAAGTGTTGAAAGTGTTGTACTGTTTTTATCTGCAACGATAAACACAACATCGCCTTTTTCAGCGCTGCATCTTTCGATGATGGCATTAAGCTCGTCCTCGGTCATAAACTTTGCAAACGAACAGTTGGGCGTATCTTCAACCCATCTGATATATGCTAAACCCTTTGCACCGATACCGCGAACATATTCTGTAAGTTTGTCGATTTCTTTTCGTGTAAGAGTTTCTGCGGCATTCTTTGCACAAATTGCACGAACAGAGCCGCCGTTTTCGATTGCTGAGGTAAATACTCCAAAGCCACAATCTTTCACCAAATCAGAAAGGTCACAGATTTCCATTTCAAAACGTGTATCGGGCTTATCAGAGCCGTAACGTTCCATAGCCTCTTTGTATGTCAGTCTTGGAAGGGGTGTGGGAATATCTACATTTAAAACATCCTTGAAAAGTCTTTTTACAAAACCTTCGCCCATTTCAAGAATATCTTCAACATCAACAAATGACATCTCAAGGTCAATCTGTGTGAATTCAGGCTGACGGTCTGCACGAAGATCTTCGTCACGGAAGCAACGTGCAAGCTGAATGTATCTGTCAAATCCCGAAATCATAAGAAGCTGCTTGTAAATCTGGGGCGACTGGGGAAGTGCATAGAACTTTCCGTTGTGAATACGAGACGGAATGATATAGTCACGGGCACCCTCGGGAGTTGACTTTATCATCATAGGTGTTTCAATTTCGATAAAGCCGTTTTCTTCAAAGTAATCTCTTGCACTCTTTGCAATCTTTGACCTTGTGATGATGTTATCCTGCAGGGGACCACGGCGAAGGTCAAGATAACGGTATTTAAGACGAAGCTCCTCGTTTACATTTGTTTTATCTGTAATTTCAAATGGAGTTGTCTGCGCCTTTGCAAGAATCCTCAAATCATCAACAAAAATTTCGATATTACCTGTCTTTATTGTATCGTTTTTACTTTCTCTTTCACGAACAACACCCTTTGCCATAAGAACATATTCGCTGTGGCAGGAAGCCGCCTTTTCAAATACCGATTTATCGGTTGTTTCGTCAAATGCAAGCTGAACAATACCCGTTCTGTCCCTTAAGTCAATAAAAATTAAGGTTCCCATATCACGGATTTTCTGTACATATCCGCCAACTACGACAGTTTTGCCGATACCCTCGGTTTCGCCGCAGTAATTAGTTCTTTTAAGACCTTTCATTGTATCCATATTTTCAATCTCCTATCCTCTTATATTAGCAATCAGCGCATCTGCAGAAAGCTCTGTTTCAACAGTTTCTCCGTTTGCCATATTTTTAAGACTTCCCTTATTTTCAGCAATCTCATTGTCACCGATAACAATGCTGTATTTTGCGGAAAGTTTGTCTGCATATTTCATCTGGGCTTTAACACTTCTGCCGCACAAATCCTGTTCGGTGTGAACGCCTTTTAATCTTAAATCATAAATCAGCTTTTGTGCCACTTTATCAGCCGCATCGCCCATTGCACCAATGAACAAATCGGGTCCTGCCTCTGATGTGGGATTTTCGCCCTGCTGTGCCTTCATTACCAGAATCAGTCTTTCAAGACCTGCCGCAAAGCCTATGCCGTCGGCAGGCTTGCCGCCAAGCTGTTCAACAAGACCGCTGTAACGTCCGCCGCCGCAAACTGTTGACTGTGCCCCAAGGCAGTCAGACACAAATTCAAAAACGGTTTTTGTGTAATAGTCAAGACCTCTTACAATATCGGGGTTAACTGTATATTCGATACCCATATTATCAAGGCGATCCTTTGTTTCTTCAAAATGGTCGTGACACTCCACGCAAAGATGGTCAACCATTTTAGGAGCCTTTGCCGCAATTTTGCTGCAGATTTCCGACTTGCAGTCGATGATTCGCATAGGATTTTTCTCAAGTCTTTCAAGGCAGGTGGGGCAAAGCTCACCCTTATATTCCTCAAAATAAGCTCTCAACTTTTCGTTGTAATCCTTTTTACAAACAGGACATCCAATGCTGTTGATGTTAAGGCTTATCCCTTTAAGACCAAGCTTGCTTAAGAACATACTTGCAAGAGAGATAACCTCGGCATCGGTTGCCGCATTACTTGCGCCAAAGCATTCAATACCAAACTGATGGAATTCACGAAGTCTGCCTGACTGTGGCTTTTCATATCTGAAGCAGGGAATGATATAGCACAGTTTTGTGGGCTGTGGATTTGCATAAAGGGAATTTTCGATATAACTGCGCACCAGGGTTGCTGTGCCCTCAGGCTTTAATGTAATCGAACGTCCGCCCTTATCCTCAAAGGTGTACATTTCCTTTTGAACCACGTCTGTTGTGTCTCCTACACCACGCTGAAACAGTTCGGTATGTTCAAAAACAGGTGTTCTTATCTCCTTATATCCGTAAAGGTCGCATACGCCCCTTGCGGTGTTTTCTATGTACTGCCACAGTTTGCTGTCCTTTGGCAATACGTCCTCAGTACCTCTTGGTTTTGTAATCATCTTGCACCAAAATCCTTTCTGTTACTCACTTTTTCCTTTGTCGTCGCTATCAAGAATGTAATCAATCAGTTCCAATACCTGTTCTCTGCCCTGACGGGTTTCTGACGAAAACGGTATCAGCACCGAATCCTCGGTAAGCTCCAAATCTTCATAAATTGCGGTAAGGTTGCCTTCAATCTGCGATTTTTTAAGTTTATCAATCTTTGTGGCAACCACCAACGGTTCGTAATTATAACTTTTTATCCAGTCAAACATCATTTTGTCATCAGCGGTTGGATTATGTCTTGCATCCACCAACTGAATTACCTGAACAAGGCTTTGTCTGTTTGAAAGATAGCCTTCTATCATATCCCCCCATTTTTCCTTCTCCTGCTTTGACACCTTTGCATAGCCATAGCCAGGAAGGTCAACGATTCGGTACTTACCTGCAATCTCATAAAAATTTATGGTTGCGGTTTTGCCCGGGGTACTGCTTGTCCTTGCAATATTCTTGCGGTTGGCAAGGCAGTTTATAAGGGATGACTTGCCCACATTCGAGCGCCCTACAAGCGCAATCTCGGGAAGGCTTTCATCAGGATACTGTTCAGACCTTACAGCCGTCATCAGCAGCTTAATGTCGATAAATTCCATTTTTCACTACCTCCACTAAGCGCATTTTCAAGAACAGTTTTCATATCCTTTGCAAAAACAAATTCTACCTCGTTCTTTATTTTATCGGGAAGCTCCTCAAAATCCTTTTTGTTCTCATAAGGAATAATAATTTTGCGAATTCCCATACGGTATGCGGCCAAGGATTTTTCCTTCAGTCCGCCGATTGGCAGAACTCTGCCGCGAAGAGTAATTTCACCCGTCATTGCAATATTGCGGTTAACAGCCACACCAGAAAGTGCAGAAATAATCGCCGTTGCCATCGTTATACCTGCAGATGGTCCGTCCTTGGGGATTGCACCCTCCGGCACGTGAACGTGAATATCCTTATCCTTGTAAAAATCAGAATTGATTTCAAACACATCTGCATTTGCACGGATAAAGCTGAGCGCCGCCCGTGCTGATTCCTTCATCACATCTCCAAGGTTTCCTGTAAGCTCAAGTTTGCCATTTCCCTTCATCGTATTAACCTCGATATAAAGGGTATCACCGCCTGTCTGGGTCCACGCAAGACCTGTTGCGGCACCTACCAGATTTGACTCTGACATATGCTCATAAAGGTAAACGCGACCTCCCAGATACTTCTTTAAAACCTTTTCGCTGACAGTTATACTTTCTTTCTTTTCTTCCACAATTTCCTTTGCAGCATTACGGCATATTGCACCGAGTTTGCGTTCAAGAGTACGGACACCCGATTCACGGGTATAGCCTTCAATAATCAATCTCATTGTATTGTCGGGAATTTTAAGCATTTTTGCGGTCAAACCGTTTTGCTTTCTCTGCTTTGGAAGAAGGTATTTTTTAGCAATGCTGAACTTTTCGTCCTCGGTATAACCCGAAATCTCGATAATATCCATACGGTCATAAAGGGGTGCAGGAATATTTTCAACCGAGTTTGCCGTTGTGATAAACAGCACCTTTGAAAGGTCAAAGGGCAGTTCAAGAAAATGGTCACGGAAGGTATTGCATTGTTCGGGGTCAAGAACTTCAAGCATAGCCGCAGACGGGTCGCCGCGGAAGTCACTTGACATCTTGTCAATCTCGTCAAGAAGCACTAACGGATTATTGCTTCCTGCCTGTTTCATTGCATTAACAATTCTGCCGGGCATCGCACCAACATAGGTCTTGCGGTGGCCGCGGATTTCGGCCTCGTTCTGAATACCGCCAAGGCTGACACGGACATACTTTCTGCCCAATGATTCTGCCAAAGATTTAGCAATTGAGGTCTTACCCGTTCCGGGAGGGCCTGCAAGGCATATAATCGAGCCTTTTGTATCTTCTGCAAGGCATTTAACCGCCAGATATTCAAGAATTCTTTCCTTAACCTTTTCAAGACCGTAATGGTCGCGGTCAAGAATTTTCTTAGCTTCTTCTATATCCGAATTTTCCTCTGTTGATATTTCCCACGGCATTGCAAGAACTGTTTCAACATAATTCTGAATAACACCATACTCCTGAGAATGTATCGAAAGCCTTGACAGTCTGCCAAGCTCTTCATCTAATTTTTCAACAACCTCTTTGGGTAGGTTTCTCTTCTCAATTTTCTCTCTGTAGGAGTCTGCCTCTGACTGACCTGAATCAAAATCACCAAGCTCTTCCTGAATAACCTTCATCTGTTCACGCAGGATGTAATCTCGCTGATTTTTGTCAAGGCTGGTTTTGAGCTTTGACATAACCCCCTGCTCGATTTCCATAATATTGTTCTCGTTTTCCATAAAAGCAATAAGCTTTTCCATACGGGTGTCAACATGAAGTTCTTCAAGTATAATCTGCTTTTCGTGAGGCTTAAGCGGAAAGTTTGTTGCAGTAATATCAGCAAGCTCGCCTGCATCCTCAATTTCAAGCATTGAGGCAGCGATTTCGGGATTCATTTTTTCGTAAAGATTAAAATATTCCTCAAGGAGCTTTTGAATCTTACGCATAAGAACCTGCTCCTGTAGCTCGTCTTTGCACGGGATGTCGTTTTTCTTAACAACGGTTGCCTGAATAAAGTTATCGCCGTTATCAAATACAGTCAATCCTGCACGGAATAAACCTTCTACAAGCACACGCAAATTACCGTCAGGAAGACGGAGAATCTGCTTAACCTCGGCAACAACGCCGATTTTTGAAACCTCGTCCTTATTGGGGTTTTCGGTCATTATATCCTTCTGATAGCTAAGAAACACCATCTGGTCCCCGGACATCGCATATTCAACAGCCGCGATTGATTTTTTTCTGCCTACGTCAAAGTGCAGAACCATCCCCGGAAAGATTGAAATTCCTCGCAAAGGGATAAGCGGCATTATATATCTTTTGTTTGCCATCTGTCTGTTTTCTTCCTTTCACAAGCAAAATAGCAACATTTTGCCCATTATCCGTATTATTATACTATTTTTTTCGGAAGATTTCAACCCCTTCGGCACTAATTATTCCAATATTATCTGATTTTTTTGATATAAAGCCCCCCGATTTATCCTGATTTTGCTTTTTCATCACGTCAAGCACCTGAAATATACTGTCAACAGATATAATTTCAATGCCGAAATCTGCAAATCTCTCCTGCCAGTTTACCGAGGGAATTATGACCCTTTTTGCTCCTGCTTCAATTGCCGCCTTAATTTTTAAAGGAATCTCGCCCACACCGCAGACTTCGCCGCAAATCGAAAGTTCACCCGTCAGGGCTATATCTCCGTCAACGGGAATATTCTTTATTGCAGAATACACTGCACAAAAAATCGCAATGCCGGCCGAAGGCCCGTCAACAGGAACACAATTGGGAAAGTTAATGTGGATATTATATTCATCCACCTCTATTCCAAGCTGACTTTTCAAAACTGTTATTGTATTTTTAACCGATGACGAAATACTGCTTTTTCGTTTCAGTTTTTGACGGTTGTTGGAGATTTCCTCCTCCTCGATTGCACCGGTAACAGTTACCTGACCTTTTCCGCTGCTGCATTTTTCAGCCACCGCTTCGATATCAAGTATACACCCCTGAGAACTGCCATACACCGCCAGTCCCGAAACCCTGCCCACACGCGGTAGATTTGACATATGCTTTTCGTACCTTGGGCTGTATTTTCCTGTTTCAATTACCCACTCAACATCCGAGCACTCAACCTTTGTCCGTTTTTCAAGCTTGGTCACGCTTTCAGCCGTTTGTACAATATTAACCGCATCTCTGCCGTTATCGGCAAATGCCGCCACCATATCAAATATCTCGCTGCCAAATTCAGCATCGGTCTTTTTTGCCGCGTCGGAAGCTATCTTTTTAATCTGCTCTCGTGAAAGGCTGCTGAAATACACCTCAACACATCTTGACCTCAGTGCGGGCGGAATTTCCTCAGGAAGCCGTGTCGTTGCCCCTATCAGCCTGAAGTCGGCAGGAAAACCGTTTCTGAAAATTTCGTGAATGTGTTTTGGAATTTCCCTATTATCACGGCTGTAATATGCGCTGTCAAAATACACCCTTCTGTCTTCAAGCACTTTTAACAGTTTGTTCATCTGTATGGATGACAGTTCGCCTATCTCGTCAATAAAAAGCACACCGCCGTGAGCCTTTGTAACCGCTCCTTCCTTTGGTTGAGGCACGCCTGCAGGACCATATGCCCCCGCTCCCTGATATATGGGGTCGTGCACCGAGCCAATAAGCGGGTCGGCAATGCTTCGCTCATCATACTGCATTATGGTGGCATCAACCTCCACAAATTTTGAATATTCGTTAAATGGTGACTCAGGGTTCTTCTTTGCCTCGGCTAAAACTACTCTTGCCGCCGCAGTCTTGCCAACTCCAGGAGGGCCGTAAATTAATACGTGTTGAGGATTTTTGCCGCAAAGAGCACTGCGAAGTGCCTTGATACCCTCTTCCTGACCTATAATTTCGCTTACTTTTTTTGGTCTTGTCTTTTCGGTTAAAGGCTCGGTAAGTTGTATTTTATTTAGTTTTTTCAGCCGTTCAAGCTCCCTTGTGCTGTCCTTATTTATTGAATTTCTGCAGGAGTATTGACTGCTGAGCATAGATAAAAAATATATGCCTATTATTATCGTAAAGAAAAACTGCACAACTGTCATCAAAGATGTCACTGTATTTAACATAAAGTTTTCTCCTTATTAATTTAATACCGTTAGTATGCGTTTTTCAAGAAAAATCATACAAAAAAGGAACTGTCCTTAAAACAGTTCCTTTTGATTATTTAAATCGTTCATTTACATACTTTTGCAGTCGTTCCTTAACCTCTTTATCAAGGTCAGAAATCTCTGCAAGTGGGTTTTCAATTTCCATCTTTTCGTACTTATAAAAGCCCATTGTGTGAAAACCTAAAAGCTCATATTTTTCAATACAATTATAACCCTTTATCTGTTTTATGTATCTGTCAAGTACATCTTCGCTGTCGTTTATCCCCGGAACAATCACCGTGCGAATCCACACACGCTTATTGATACTTTCAAGGTATTTCAACATATCAAGAGTATGCTTCATATCCTTGCCCGTATATTTGATATAACTATCATCATCCCAGAATTTAAGGTCAAGAATAACCATCTGTGAATTTTCAAGGACAAACTTTACGGAGTCAAAAAGCTCTGCCGCGCCCGATGTATCTATTGCATAATTAATACCCTGAGCTCCAAGCAACGGAACGCAATCCTGCAAAAACTCAGCCTGCAAAAGCGGCTCGCCGCCCGAAAAGGTCACTCCGCCATCCTCTTTAAAATAAGGCTTATAACGGGCAATCTTTCTAACCAGAGTTTCTGCATCTGTTTTCTGCCCTGCTCCGCTCCATGTGTCGGGGTTATGGCAGTAAGCACAGCGCAAAGGGCACCCCGAAAGAAACACCGCACACCGAAGTCCTATACCATCAACTGCGGCTAAGCTCTCAAAGGAATGTATAATACCTTCCATACCGTATCACCTTACATTTTTTCGTGGAATGTTCTTGAAATAACTTCCAACTGCTTGTCGCGGGTCAGCTTGTTAAAGTTAACAGCATAACCGCTTACACGGATGGTAAGCGACGGATAAAGTGTTGGGTCATTCATTGCATCAATCAGCTTTTGACGGTTGAGCACATTTACATTAAGATGATGTGCATTCTGTGCAAAGTATCCGTCAAGAATCGCTACAAGTTTTTCTATACGGTCGTTGTCATCGCATCCCAGAGTTTCAGGAGTGATTGAAAATGTATTTGAAATACCGTCCTGACAGCAATCATAGCAAAGCTTTGCAACCGAGTTAAGTGATGCCAAAGCACCCTCGGAATCTCTGCCGTGCATTGGGTTTGCACCGGGAGCAAAAGGCTCGCCTGCTTTTCTACCGTCAGGTGTTGAGCCGGTCTTTTTACCGTAAACAACGTTTGATGTAATTGTCAAAATTGAAAGTGTATGTTTTGAACCGCGATATGTTTTTGTCTTGCAAAGTTCTGCATAGAAGAATTCTGTAATCCATTTTGCAATTTCATCTGCACGGTCATCATCATTGCCGTATTTCGGGAAGTCGCCTTCGGTTTTGAAGTCAACAATCATGCCTCTTTCGTCCTTGACAGGTGTAACCTTGGCATACTTTATTGCACTAAGGCTGTCTGCAAGAACACTAAGACCGCTTATACCAAACGCCATCAGACGTTCAGGCTCAGCATCATGAAGTGACATCATAAGTCTTTCATAAGCATAATGGTCGTGCATATAATGTATAACATTCATTGTGTTTACATACAGTTTTGCCATCCACGCAGCATATTCCTTAAACGCATCCATTACCTCGTTATAATCAAGAGGCTTGCTATCATCAAAGGTCTTGCCCTCGGGTGCAACCTGCTCGCCGTAGATTTCGTCCTTACCGCCGTTAAGAGCCATAAGAAGTACCTTTGCAAGATTACATCTTGCACCAAAAAATTGCATCTGTTTCCCTGTTTTCATAGCAGAAACACAGCAGGCAATGGAATAGTCGTCGCCAAAATCCTTGCGCATAACATCATCATTTTCATACTGTATTGAGTCTGTATCAATTGAAACCTTTGCGCAAAAATCCTTAAATCCCTGAGGTAAATTCTGTGCCCAGAGAACAGTAATGTTAGGCTCAGCACTTGGGCCAAGGTTATAAAGTGTCTGCAAAAATCTGAAGCAGGTTTTTGTAACCATAGGCTTACCGTCTTCGGTCATACCTGCAAGTGAACAAGTAACCCATACAGGGTCTCCTGCAAACAGGTCATTATATTCGGGTGTGCGCAGATGACGCACAAGACGCATTTTAATTACAAGATCATCAATAAGCTCCTGTGCAGAAATTTCGTCAAGAGTACCTTCTTCAATATCGCGCTGAATGTAAATATCTATAAATGCAGAAATTCTGCCGATACTGTTAGCCGCACCATTCTGTTCCTTAACTGCACCAAGATATCCGAAATACAGCCATTGAACCGCCTCAATAGCATTATTTGCAGGACGTGTGATATCACAGCCGTACTCCCCTGCCATCACTACAAGCTGTTTCATAAATTCAAGCTGTTTTGCGATATCCTCAATCAGCTGAATGTTTTCAGCAGTCATATCTCTTTCGCTTATCCGCTTTTTGTCAAGCTGACGCTGTTCGATAAGATAGTCCATACCGTAAAGGGCAATTCTGCGGTAATCACCGATAATTCTGCCGCGGGCATATGCATCAGGCAGCCCGGTCAGCACACCAACGTGTCTTGCCTTTTTCATTGTGTCTGTATATACACGGAACACACCTGTGTTATGGGTTGTACGGTATTTAAATTCGTCTTCCACATTTTTGCCGATTTCATAGCCGTATGCCTTGCACGCCTGAACAGCATTGCGGTAGCCTGCAAAGGGGTTAACTGCTCTTTTAAGAGGTTCGTCGGTCTGCAGACCCATAATTATATCATCGCCCTCGATAACATATCCGGGCTTGAATGTAAGAAGCGACGAAACATGGTCGGGGTCAACGCTGAGAACACCGCCGTTTTCATTTTCTTTAATCAGCAGCTCCTGAACTTTAGCCAGAACACGGTCGGTTCGTTTGGTTGTACCCTTAAGGAACGACGCATCCCCCATATACGGTGTGTAGTTATGCCTGATAAAATCAGCTACATCTATTTTAGTTGTCCATTCGGTCTTGTTAAATCCTCTCCAATATGACATAAACAATCACTCACTTTCTGTAAAAAACTAAAAGGACACCCTTCGTTTGAAACAAGGATGCCCAGGCGGTCGACTAAATGTTAATCCCTGTTCCCTTACAGTAAACTCTGCTTTCCGCCAGTCGCAGGAATTGTTTGTTTTGTAAATTAATTATACATCATTTTCACTTAGTTGTCAAACGAATTGTTTAACATTTTAATAAAATTTTTTCAACATTTTGAATACTAATATAATTAAAGGGAAAAATCTATGTGTAAATATTTCCAAAAGCCTTGCAAATCAAGGAAAATTAGTGTATAATATACTGTGGTTGAATGTTTCCGGCAATATTTTGTCGGTTCATTGATACAGAGCGGTTAAAATTTAATATGAATCAGGAGGATATTTTTTTGCAAAAAAGTAAAAAAATCAAGATTACACCACTTGGAGGGCTGAACGAGATCGGAAAAAATATGACAGTCTTCGAGTACGGGAGCGACCTTATTATTCTTGATGCAGGCCTTGCATTTCCCGACGACGATATGTTGGGAATTGATATGGTTATACCCGATATAACATATCTGCAAAAGCACAAAAACAGAATACGCGGTATTGTTCTTACTCACGGCCACGAAGACCATATCGGCGCCATCCCTTATGTCCTGAAAGAGTTCAATGTGCCAGTTTTCGGTACAAAGCTGACTTTGGGAATACTTAAAAACAAGCTTGAAGAACACGGTATTTTAGGTTCTTCAAAGCTTAATGTTATAAGCCCGGGGGCAACATTCTCACTTGGGGAATTCAAGGTTGAATTCATAAGGTCAAACCACAGTATCGCTGATGCGGTTGCTATTGCTCTCCACACCCCTGCAGGAACAATTCTGCACACGGGTGACTTTAAAATTGACTCAACCCCAATCGACGGCGAAATGATTGACCTTGGCCGTATTGGTGAGCTTGGTAGACAGGGAGTTCTGCTGCTTATGTCAGACAGTACCAATGCCGAGCGCAAGGGTTACACCATGAGTGAACGCACCGTGGGCGCAACCTTTGACAGCGTATTCGACAACTGCACCAAGAGAATTTTTGTTGCCACTTTTGCCTCAAACATTCACCGTGTTCAGCAGATTATCAATGCAGCGGTGAGAAATGGCAGAAAGGTTGCGATTTCAGGACGCAGTATGGAAAATGTTCTTACAGCCGCAATCGAACTTGGGTATATGGATATTCCCAAAAACACCCTTATAAAGCTTGACGAAATCGGCAGGTATTCCAAGGAACAGCTTGTTATTGTAACCACGGGCAGTCAGGGCGAAACAATGTCTGCACTGTCACGAATGGCGTTCTCAGGTCACAAGAAAGTAAATATCGAAGCCGATGACCTTGTTATTATCTCGGCAAGTCCCATACCGGGCAATGAAAAAGCGATTTCAAACGTTATAAACGAGCTTCTTAAACACGGCGCAGAAGTAATTTATGAATCCTTAGCCGATGTCCACGTATCAGGACACGCCTGTCAGGAAGAGCTTAAAATTATACTTGCTCTTGCTAAACCCAAATACTTTATGCCCGTTCACGGCGAATTCAAGCATCTCAGCAGACACCGCTCTCTGGCTTTGCAGATGGGTATGAATTCAAAGGACATCTTTATGATGGAAAACGGTCAGGTTCTTGAGGTTTCACAGGCTGGTGCAAAAATCACAGGCATTGTGCCCTCGGGCAAGGTTCTGGTTGACGGTCTGGGCGTTGGAGATGTTGGCTCTATCGTTCTTCGTGACCGTAAGCATTTGTCAGAAGACGGTCTGATTGTTGTTGTAATGACACTCGACCACGCAAGCCAGACGGTTGTTGCAGGTCCCGATATTATTTCACGAGGCTTTGTATATGTCCGTGAATCTGAGGATTTAATGGAAGAAATGCGGATAAAAACCGCCGACATTGTTAACACCTGTCTTGAGAACAACACCCTTGACTGGGCAAGTCTTAAAGCACACGTTAAAAACGAGCTTGGTTCATTTATCTTTGAAAAAACAAAGAGAAAGCCAATGATATTGCCCGTTATTATGGACATTTAAGCCACAAAAACGCCCTAGCCGATATATCGGCTAGGGCGTTTCAGACTGTCGAAGAACCCGACTTTGCATCAAGCAAAAATCGGGTTCTTCGACAGTCTGAGAGAGGTAAAAACCGCTCTGTCGTCAATGTATCATACAAGGATTTTGGGATTACTCTAATGGTTTAGCTCTCATCACTTATTATAAAATTATGTTTCATCGGGCCTGAACCATTTCCCAAATCAAGCCCTGCAGCAAGAGCATCAGATATGTACTCTTTTGCTTTCTTTACCGACTCCTCAAGATTAAACCCTTTAGCAAGATTTGACGTAATGGCGCTTGACAAAGTACAGCCTGTTCCGTGAGTATTGGGATTATCAATTCTTTTACCGTCAAACCATACAAGTCTGCCATTTTCACACAAAAGGTCATTTGCATCGTTTATACTATGTCCGCCTTTTAACAAAACACTACACCCATAGTTTTTCTCAATGAACTCTGCTGCCTTTATCATACCCTGCTTGTCCTCTATTCTCATACCCGATAAAACTTCTGCCTCAGGTATGTTTGGAGTTACCAGAGTTGCAACAGGCAGTAACTTTGTAACCAGTATTTTTATTGCATCCGTATTTATAAGTGCCGAACCGCTTGTTGCGGCCATTACGGGATCTACAACAATGTTTTTTGCATTATAAAACTTTAATCTGTCTGCAATCACCTCTATCAGCTCGCCAGATGATACCATTCCTATTTTTATACTATCAGGAAATATATCTTCAAATACTGCATCAAGTTGTTCTTTCAGAAAATCAGGTGTCGAATTTAAAATAGCTCTTACACCAAGGGTATTTTGGGCAGTAAGCGCTGTAATTACACTCATTGCGTAAACACCATTCATTGTCATTGTTTTAATATCTGCCTGAATACCTGCTCCGCCACTTGAATCACTACCTGCAATAGAGAGTGCCGTTTTCATTTTTGTTTTAAAGCAAAAACTTCCAAAATCGGTTATGTAATAATCTGAAATTTCTTTTATTTCCTCTTGTTTTGGCTCGTGCGAATCATAAACTGCCGCAATCTTAAATCCATCCTCTTTAGCAGTTTTCAAAGCATGAAGCACATCTTCAAAAACTACTGTTTCGGCTTTTGGGGTGCCGAGATGTTTTAACGCTTTTCTGTATATCTCGGGCGTTTTTTTGCCAAATCCAACTTCGCTACATGTAAATATTTCAGAAAAGTATTCACGCACATTCAGACGTTTCAAAACTTCTTCTGCAACAGGTCTGTCCGTCACAGTTGCAACACACATTTTCACCCCTGCACGCTGCAATCTTTTCAAAAAATCTCTTACGCCCATTTTAAGAACTACTTTTGTCCGGTATATCTCTGCCACCATATTATTTATGCCATCTACAATTTCACGAACAGAAAGCGTAATACCATAATAATTACGATAATATTCGGCAGCTTGTTCTAAGGTAAAAGTCTTAAACACTTCAGCAAGATTTTCTTTTGGTTCTATACCGAATGATTTCAAATAATCCTCACCAATAGTATCCCAAATAAACATAGAATCAATTAAGGTTCCATCCAAATCAAAAATTGCACCTTTAATCACCGCTTACCACCTTTTCAGTCAATTGTTTTAATTCTTTTGTTGCTGATTCAATATCTTCCGCGGCAAAAATTGCACTGATTACAGCTATTCCTGAAATCCCACTACCTTTAAGTTTTGACACATTTTCTGCACTAATACCACCTATGGCTACAACCGGAATACTTACTGCTTCGCATATTGCTTTTAAAGTTTCATAACTTACATCATCAGCATCTGCCTTAGAGCCTGTCGGAAAAACAGCACCCACGCCCAGATAATCTGCACCTTCATTTTCAGCAAGCAGGGCTTGTTCTACCGTTTGAGCCGATACACCAAGTATCTTGTCATCACCCAGAATAGTCCTAACATTTCCGGCTTTCATATCTCGCTGTCCCACATGAACACCATCAGCATTTATCTTTTTTGCAATTTCAACATTGTCATTAATAATAATCGGCATATTGTACTTTCTGCACAGTTTCTGTATTTCTAACGCTTCAGCCAAAAAACTTTCTTCATCAAGGTTTTTCTCACGAAGCTGTATAAAAGTAACACCGCCTTTTATAGCTTTCTCTACCTGTTCGTATAAGGTTTCACCGTTCAACCATGCACGGTCTGTTACCGCATATAAAAGTAATGATTCTTTATCGCACTTCATATTTCGCTCCTTTAATCAGTTTTTCTGCATCCATATTGTATATTGCATCTATAATGTGATTACGAAGACTTGAATTACCTTCACTACCTTTCATCTTTGATACTCCTGTTTCACCGGCAAGGCCCATAAGGCATACCGATGTTGCAACAGCTTCTGTTACATTATCAGGATTTGCAACTGCATAGGCAGTAGCCATAGCTGAAAGCATACATCCCGTTCCTGTAATACGGCTCATAATAGGTGAGCCATTTCGAATCACATAGCACTTTTTATTATCTGCAACCAAATCTATGGCTCCGGTTATTGCAATAACGGCTCCTGACTTTTCTGAAAATGCTTTTGCAAATTCAACCATCGAATCAAGATTATCTTCTGTTACAACATCAGCAGCATCCGCATCTACACCCTTAGTTGTTCCGCTTCCAAAAGCAAGTGTTTTAATTTCCGATATGTTTCCTCTTATAATATCAGGCTTTATTTCATCCATAATTTTAAGTGCGGTTTCTGTTCTCAGCTTACTTGCACCTGCTCCCACGGGATCAAGAAGGACAATGTGACCAAGTTCCTTTGATTTCTTACCGGAAATAAACATCGCGTCTATGCTTCTTGTATTTAGTGTTCCGATATTGATATTAAGTCCTCCGCAGATAGATGTAATATCCAAAACATCATCCGGCTCATCTGACATAATCGGACTGCCTCCACAAGCAAGCAATGCATTTGCAACATCGTTAACCGTAACATAGTTTGTGATGTTGTGAATAAGCGGTGTTTTTTCCTTCACGTTTTCAATACATTTTCCTAACATAATTTACCTCTTTCTGCCGTGAAATTATCGGCTGTTTATTAACTTAATAACAAATCTTGCCAAACAAAAAGGAAGTCACCGATTTGGTAACTTCCTAAAAGTTCTTTGTTACTCCTAACACTATGTATCAGGCATCCCTACGTTGGCATTATCCAAATCAGGTTCTCGGTCGAAGGTCGCACCTTCCTCTCAGCCTGTAATACAAGCTCCCGTTTATTAAGTTTGATAATATTATATCACTTCTCAAGAAACTTTTCAATAGTTTAAGATAAATTATTTTATAAAAAATAGTTAATGAAAGAGTCGAATAGTTTGGATGCCAGCTCTAATTATTGTTCTTTTTTGCAGTATTTATTGAGGAAATCAATACTCTTTTTATTTCAAGACAATCTTTGAGCAAAGATTCTCCCTCTTCATTGGTCAGCAATTCCGATTTAACAAGCAATCTCAACCAATATTCAGTTTCAGCCGTTTCTTTTAAGGATATATGTAATTTTGATATAAAATCAGCCTTGCTTTGCCCGTAATTGGTTTCATTAATGTTTGCACCGATACTCGCTATTTGTTTTGATATAATTATTTCTTTTTTATCCTTAACAAGATATCTTTGCAACTTAATTATTCATCAGAAAAGCGACTTCATCATACATTATTCATTAAAAAATCCTGTCGCATTTAATGAATGATGAATATTGAATAATGAAAAATGAATAATACAAAACAAAAAATCCTATCTTTCGACAGGACTTTTCGTTTTGGAAGAGCCGAATGATTTGGATGCCCTTATGAAATAAGTTCAAATGTTATATATGGTATAACTCTTTTAAAACATGCGTATTTATAAAAATGCATCTTTACGAACAAACAGAAAATGGAGCAGATTTTATTTCAACCTCGCTTCATATGAGTCCATAATAACTTTTTTATTAATATCTATATCGTAACAACTACTGCTTCTATCCCAAGTTGCAGTAAACTCAATATCAAAAATCATTTGATCCCCTACGGAACCATATTCATCAACAGGCCAATACGATCCTTTTGCTTTCACTTCGTATCCATTATCTGTTTCATATGTGTTGTCTGTAGCAATTTCGAACCATTTAACAGAATTACAGTTTGAAAAATCACAGCAAATATTAACAAGTTCCTGCCGAACATCTAATGTTGATTTACAAGCAACCAATGAAATACAACATATAATTATCATTAATAATAAACATAAAGCCTTTTTCACAAGTAAAACTCCTTTTTAAATTTAATTTAAAATTCCAAATTCGAATTTTATTATATTATAATTCCATTTTAGAATTATGTCAATACTTTTTAGGAATATAATAAAGAAAATATTCTAAAAAGGAATTATAGTTTTATGAAAATGCGGAAGCAAACATATGGCAACAAGAATTTGGTTGGTAAAAATATAGAACGGTTAAGGAAAGAAAAGGGAATAAAACAAAAAGACTTTATTGCACAAATTCAAGTAATGGGTTGCGACATGAATCCCACCAGTTATTCAAAACTTGAAGGTCAAATACGAAGTGCAACAGATAAAGAACTTTATGTAATAGCAAAAATTCTTGATGTCGCTATTGAAGATTTATTTAACGATTAAAATATAACTAAAAAAGCACTTTCAAATAGCAAGTGCTTTTTTAAAATTTCGTGTGCAAAATGGATACACTAGTTTAACCTCTCACTATATCGGCTTTATAACCCATCGCGTCACTTAATTAATCTTTTTATCATAATTTGCTTTTAACCTTGTTTGAGTCTTTCAAAACACAACCTTGTCTTTTCCTTCATAGGCAAATATACTGCACTAAAATTTTCCAGTCGGTAATATAAGCTTTCAATAACACTTAACATAACAACTTCTTCCGCATATTCGTCATTCAACGAAAGAAGGTGTTCAATAAATTCGAAAATCTTTTTAAGTGATTCACTCTCCTGTTCTTCAACTAATTCTATTATGTGAGGCACTAACACATCGCCAAATATTATGTGAGCACCTGTTTCATCGCCTTCCTGCCATTCAACTTCTTTTTCGTAAGTCGCAGCTACCTCCGGAACACATTGGATAAGCATGCTATTTAGTTCTCTGCTTGTCATATTACTTCCCTCCCAACGCAAGACTTATATTCTCAATTAGTTCTTCAGCAATTTCCTTTTCTGTATTACTCAAATCTTGCTTATTTAAAATATTTTCTAAATTCTTTATTCTCTCTTTGCCCTTTTGAATATGCGATTTCCCACCGACAAGTTCTCCGGTTTTAAGTTCATGCCTTATAGCATCCGCAAGGCCACCATCACCTATAGTTGCGCCATCACGATATATCTCATTTATCGCATTCCTTAATTTTGGATTTTGCACTTTGCTTAATAATTTACTTCGGGTTGATAATTTTATTGCATCGTTTACTTCATCAGCAATTTTTGAAACCTTTGCCTTATCCGCTATTCTAAGCGCCTTGCCTGCATCACCAACTTCACCAATAAATGGAACTATTCCCATCAAATCAAAGCCCGCAGAAATTAAGTCCCCCCTGAGCAAGTCAACAGGTATTGAAATTAAATCTACAATACTGTCAACCCCCGGAATAAGAGCCGCCGCTGAAAGCAAAGCACTTACATAATCCAAAAAGCTCATTTCTTTAGTGCTTTCTGTCTTTCCCAATTGTTCTTCGATAGCTTTACTGTCAATCGCGCTAACCACTTTGTTTTTGTCATCAATAATTTCAACAGTGCATCTGCAGTTTGGGTGAACAAGTGGTAAAAACTCTGCATCTTTGAGTTTCTCTATTAAATATGTATGTCTTCCTCGTTCCTTGCACTCTTCACAAGCCGCCTCTCCCGGCTTTAGCCGATACGTCTTGTAACCCTTATTCTCATAGCTATATAATACCATACAGTAACCAATTTGTCTATTGATACTTTTGATAGAATCGTTTATAAAGTTTATAATTTTTTCTGTTTCTATCTCTAAAGACCTTTCTCTTTCGGCAACTGTTTCATCATTTCCCTGTGGTGTAAAAATTTCTTCAATGATATCCTCTATTGCATTTTCCTTTACCTTATCAATGCTTTTACTCAAATTAACAAGATGTTTCCTTTGTTTTTCATTAAACTCAATAAAAAGCTTTTCATCAATTTTTAAATCCGCAAAATAACTTTCGACAGAAATTTTAACTGATTTATTAATATGCTCTAAGAACCTCTCTTCTTCAAACCCGATAGTTTTTTTACTAATATTATCTAACACATCGCCATACATAAGGTTTGCAAATAAATATAGATCAACTACCTCTTTCTCTAGTTTTTCTTCCGTTTTTACCATAGCTTTTCCCCTTTCTTTTGGTATAACTATATTATACACTGGCAAAAACGGACAAAAAGGACAACTTTTAGGCATAAAAAAAGCAAGCGCATTGTGCTTGCTTTTTTGGTGGTGATCCATCCGCGATTCGAACGCGGGACACCTTGATTAAAAGTCAAGTGCTCTGCCGGCTGAGCTAATGGACCATATTTACTTTTTAAAAATTTGGCTGGGCTGGCAGGACTCGAACCTACGAAATGCCAGAGTCAAAGTCTGGTGCCTTACCGACTTGGCTACAGCCCATTATATATAACCTTGACAACATTGTCCGCTGCCTACCTGAAGTTTTGGTGGGGTGGATAGACGGATTCGAACCGTCGGCCTCCAGAGCCACAATCTGGCGCTCTAACCAACTGAGCTATACCCACCGCATAAAAAAAGCAAGGTGGCGCGCCTGAAGAGACTCGAACTCCTGACCCACTGCTTAGAAGGCAGTTGCTCTATCCAGCTGAGCTACAGGCGCATGTCTTGCTGGAGCGGGTGATGGGAATCGAACCCACGCAATCAGCTTGGAAGGCTGAGATTCTACCATTGAACTACACCCGCATATCGCCTTTGCCGCATCATTCGCGACCGACTAAATTATTATAACAACATCTTCATTATTTGTCAATAGTTTTTTGAAAAATTTTAATCTTTTTTTAAAGCAAAACTCCTGCAACAAAAAATATCGCAGAAGTTTTGTGCTTTATATTAAATATCGTAATCAAGTTTAAACTGTTCGCCACAGCCATAATTCTCATAAACATAGTCAATATCCTTGTCACCGCGACCTGAAAGGCAGGCAAGAATTGAGCCTGACTTATGTTCCTTTGCATAACGAATTGCATAAGCAACAGCGTGTGCACTTTCAATAGCAGGTATAATACCCTCATATCTTGAAAGCAGGAAAAACGCTTCCATTGCTTCTTCGTCAGATACAGTTTCATAATGAACTCTGTTCATATCACGAAGGTATGCGTGTTCGGGACCAACGCCCGGATAGTCAAGACCGCTGGCGATTGAATAAACAGGAAGCGGCTCGCCGTTCTCGTCCTGAAGAACATAGCTTGCATAACCGTGAATTATACCCTTTGTACCATACGCCATTGTTGCTGCGTGGTCACCAACGCCCGAACCTCTGCCCAGAGGCTCAACGCCATAGATTTCAACAGGATCAGCAAGGAATGGTGTAAATATACCAAGCGAGTTTGAACCGCCGCCAACACAAGCAGTAATTGCATCAGGCATAATTCCTGTCATTTCTAAGAACTGTTCTCTTGCTTCAATTCCTATAATCGACTGAAAATCACGTACCATTTTGGGGAAGGGATGAGGACCTGCCGCAGTACCGATACAATAAATCGCATCCTTATATTCATTGAGATATGCCTCAAACGCTGCATCACAGGCTTCTTTTAAAGTTTTAAGACCCTTTGTTACGGGAATAACATTTGCACCAAGCATCTTCATTCTGATTACATTGGGATGCTGCTTTTCAATGTCAACCTCACCCATATAAACATCACATTCCATACCAAAGTATGCCGCCGCAGTTGCAATCGCAACACCGTGCTGACCTGCACCAGTCTCGGCAATAATCTTTTTCTTGCCCATAAACTTTGCAAGAAGGCCTTCGCCCATACAATGGTTCAGCTTGTGTGCACCTGTGTGATTAAGGTCTTCACGCTTGAGGTAAATCTGGCAGTTGCCAAAAATTTTGGAAAGTCTTTCGCAATGGGTAATCGGGGTTGGTCTGCCCTGAAATTCCTTTCTGATTCTGCGAAGCTCATTGATAAACTGTGCCGAATGACAAATTGCTTCATAAGCATCATCAGCTTCTTTAAACGCCTCAATAAGTTCCTCTGCCTGATAGGAACCGCCGTATTCGCCAAAATATCCTTCGGCATTGGGGAACTCCTTAAGATAGTTATCAAAATCTCTATATTTATTCATAATAATTTATCCTTTTTATAAAATATATTTTAAAGTACTGCAGTTTACTAACTGAAAAAAACACAACGGGCTTACGCCCAAGTGTTGCACCACGCACGACTTAAAATATATTTCTTTAAAAAGGTCATTATTGTCACTCCTCTTTGATAAAAATGCTTATCAGTTATTATATCACAAGTTTTTTTAAATGTCCATACCAAATTTACAGAACATCAACATCTGTAACAGTAAGAACATCCTTTTCCACCTTGAAATGTATGTCATAACCCGCAAAACTCATACTGTATGTTCGCAAATCATCGTGATACGACGGTCTTGGGTCGTCTTTAAGACACTCCACCGCAGCTATCCGTTTTTCTGCAGGGAGCTTATCCAACAGCTCATCGGGGAAAATTACGTTCAAGGCATATTCCTTAAACTCCTCACCAAAACTGCCCTTTGCATCGGTTTTACAATCCGCATAGGGAAGGTACGGTTTTATATCAAAAATCGGGGTGTTGTCAAGAATATCTACCCCCGATACAATCAGCACATCCCCCTCTGTCTTTGTTTTTTTAACTCCTTCCAGCTTTACCGCAGAAAGACCCAGAAAATTGGGGCGATAGGGCGAACGACTGGCAAAAACCCCCACCCTTTTGTTTCCGCCAAGCCTTGGAGGTCGTACGGTAAGGGCATCACGGTTTCGTACAGCCTGAGAAAAACCAAATATCAGCCACAGATGTGAAAATTCTTCAATTCCCCTTAACGCCTCGAAGTTTCGGTACTCCTGTTCAAACACAATTCTTCCCGTAAGTTCCGAAACACGGCCGCTTTGCCTAGGTATACCAAATTTATCCTTGAAATCGGTACGAATATATGCAATTGGCTTAATCTCCATAACTTAATACTCCTTTATTATTCTCCACGCAACTGCCAGTTTTTCAAGTGACCATGTAGCATTGGCAGGTGATGTGGACGGCAGGCATACCGCCTCTTTACCTACCCTGTTCTTTAAATACTTATTATAATATTTCTCTGCCGTTTTTCCGTTAACAAAAATCTGTTTTATATCAGCATTATCAAGTATCACACTTATATCATTGGCAACAACATTTTTAATTGAACTGTCTGAACTGCCCTCAATATCGCAGGATGCAATTACATCCCATACCGCCACTCCCGAGGAAAGCAACAAATCTCGCTTATTTTCAATAGTTTGTGGCACACTTTTTCCAAAAACATCTGCCACAACACGCCAAAATCTGTTCTGAGGATGTCCATAAAAAAACATCTGCTCTCTGGACTTCACCGATGGAAAGCTGCCCAGTATCAGTATCTTTGAATTTTCATCATATAAAGGTTTTATTGGATGTTTAATCATAGATTTTTCCTTATATTCTATCCAAGTAAAGCATCAGAGATAAGCATTACACAGAAGCCTACCAACAGTGCATAGGTTGCGCCGCGCTCGCCGCCGTGGGCGTGAGTTTCAGGAATCATTTCGTCGCTGACAACATAGAGCATTGTTCCACCTGCAAAGGCTAATGCAAAGGGCAAAATAGCCGTTGAAACACTAACCGCAAAATAACCTATCAATGTTCCCACAACCTCAACCAAGCCTGTTATCATTGCGCAAATAAAGGTCTTGCGTGGCGAAACCCCTGCCGCAAGCATGGGCGAAATAATTACCATACCTTCGGGGATGTTCTGCAGAGCAATTCCTCCTGCAATCATCAACGCCTGGGACGTGTTTCCCGAGCCGAATCCTACACCTGCCGCAATACCTTCGGGCAGATTATGGATACCTATTGCCATTACAAAAAGCAGAACCTTGCTTAAGTTTGCGTTGTTATGAGCTTCTTCGGTACCCCCCATAATTTTGTGGAGATGAGGAACAAGTTTATCAATCAGATTAAGACAAAGTGCACCTGCGAATATACCAGCTATGGTAACTATAATTCCGTACTTTCCGCCATATTCAAGCGAAGGCATAACAAGCCCCAGAACAGCCGCCGCAAGCATTACTCCTGCCGCAAATGAAAGAACTATATCAGAAAACTTGTGGGACATCTTTTTAAATATAAACCCGATAACCGAACCGATTATTGTAGCACCGCCAACACCAAGAGCGGTGATTAAAACCATTCTCATAAAATCACTCCCTTTTAGTATTGTAGCATATATGACGGTTATTGTAAACAAAAAAATCGGAACAAGCAAAACTTGTTCCGATTTTTCTATTCTTCTTCCGCTATTATAAAACTTACACCCTTCATTATCAGTTGGTTTTCATTTCGTTCCACATTCTGATTAAGCAAAATTTTGCCAAGTTTGGGTGCGTCATAACGGTGGACATACTGCGACGGATTAAGGGCTATAAACAGTTTTTTACCATCTGCCATTCGTTCATACACAAAGGGATAACCTGACATCAAAATGTTAAGGTCCGCTTCTGCGTGAAGTGTAGTATTGTCTTTATGCAGAGCTATCAATTTTTTAGTAAATAACAAAAGCGAATTCTCGTCATTTTCCTGCGCCTCTACCGTTGGTGCATCTTCACGGCTGTCTGTTGGAAGATACGGCGTGTCACTTGTTGAAAAACCGTGGTTTTTGCCGTTGTTCCATTGCATTGGTGTTCTCGCTCCTGTTCGGATGTAGCCGCCCTCTTTTGATGGTAAGCCTTCGATAAAATCCATGCCGATTTCGTCACCGTAATACACAAAGGGAACACTAGGCATAGTAAACAGAAATGCCAGACATGCCTTTATTTCATCAACCTCGCGCAAATATGCCAATCTCTGCATATCGTGATTGCCCGTTATCTGCCCGATATAGCCTTTACCTTTGGTTTCATTTAAATCATATAAAAATCGGTCAAGATATTCATTGATATTACCTTTTCCCTCTTTATTAAAATAACTGTGACCAATCATACCCGATGTTGTATTGCGCCCTTTTTCATAACGAAACAACGAGCGGTAAGCCGTGGGGCCCGAATGAAGAAGAAAATTCAGATGAAAACCTGCTTTTATAGCCTCAGCAGGCATTGCCCATTCTTCAATCAGCAAAACATTAGGATTTCTTTCTTCGATATGTGCTCTTATTTCGTGCCAAAATGCCTGCATTGCAGTTTTATCTGTATCTCCTTTAATCAAAGATGCCGCCATATCTACACGGAAAGCATCCGTGCCCAGATCCATCCAGAAATCTATTATATTTTTCAGTTCCTCCTTCATTGCAACACAATCTGGATGAGTAACCGGAAGCTCCCACGGATTTTCAGGATTCGGATGTGCATAGCCGTAATTCAAAGCAGGCTGACTCCAGAAAAAGTTATTTATACACTTAGCATCCCTCTCGCCCAATGATGCAATACCCGGCCCTCATCAAAAGATGATAACGTCCATATGTATCTGTTTGTATATTCGTTCTTTTCCACCTTGCCCGATTCAATAAACCAAGGGTGATCGATTGATGTATGACCTGCCACTAAATCAAATATAACCTTCATTCCCCTTGAGTGTGCCGCGTCGCACAAAGCCTTGTAATCATCATTTGTGCCATACCTTGATGCAACCTTATAAAAATCTGTTACATCATACCCTGCATCACGGAATGAACTTTCATTAATGGGGTTAAGCCAGATTGCTGTAAAACCCATATCTTCAATATAATCAATTTTTTGAATAATTCCCTGCAAATCTCCTATCCCGTCACCGTTAGAGTCGTAAAAAGACTGGGGGTAAATTTCATAAACAACTGCATCATTAAGCCAATTTTTCATAAGTATTTTCTCCTTTATTATTAATAATAACTGGATGTATACTAAAAAAGTGGACAGCAAAATGGAAATGATGTAAAATAGTAGACACGAAAGGAGAATTACAATGTCCACAAAAAACAGGTACACATCAGAATTTAAAAAGACTATCGTTAATCTCTATCATTCTGGAAAA
>JAZRLM010000020.1:0-79802 GCA_045646865.1 Clostridia bacterium | reverse complement strand
GCCCGTCTGTTCCCAAAGCTTTCGGAATAAATGAGAGAGCGTATGCGGACGAAGACGGTCTTATTCCCGTACTTTCCGGTTGCGGTACAAAAATAATGAGTGTTAATCTTCTTCTTGAAGATGCAACCGATCCAGTTGTATGGAGAGGCCCTGTTATCGGCGGAACTGTAAAACAGTTCTGGACAGATGTTGTGTGGGAAGATGTTGACTGTATGTTTGTTGATATGCCTCCCGGCACAGGTGATGTCCCCTTGACTGTTTTCCAGTCGTTGCCCGTTGACGGAATCATTGTTGTTACATCACCGCAGGAACTTGTTTCAATGATTGTTGAAAAGGCTGTAAATATGGCAAAACTGATGAACATTCCCATTCTTGGTGTTGTTGAAAATATGAGCTATGTTGAATGTCCCAACTGCGAAGAAAAAATCCATATCTTTGGCGAAAGCAAGATTGAAGATGTGGCAAAGAACTTTGGCTTAAAGGCGCTTGGACAGATTCCTATGAAGGCTGATATTGCGGCAAGATGTGATGCCGGCAAGGTGGAGGCTGTTGAAGGCTCGGCTTGGCTTGGTGATGCAATAGATGCAGTAAAGGCATTGATAAAAGGTTAATACAAAATATTTAAGGCATATATCAAAAGATATGTGCCTTAAATTTTGCAAAAATTCCTTATTATAAGGGGTTTTTCCTTGACTTACAATAAAAAAAATGATACAATAATATGAAAATAAAAATGGTATATTATACCTAAGGACGAGATGTTATGTTTTTATCAGATAAATGGAAAGATTATGAACTGCTTGACACAAGCAGAGGTGAGAAGTTAGAACGTTGGGGAGATATTATTCTCCGCCGCCCTGACCCGCAGATTGTCTGGGATGTTGAGGAGGCAAAGTCTGACCCTGCGTGGAAGTCTGCCGATGCCCATTATATCCGCAGTAATACCGGTGGCGGACATTGGGAAAGCCGCAAAGGTATGCCCGAAAGCTGGACTATCAGATACCGTGATTTGAGGTTTGGTATCAAGATGATGGGATTTAAGCATACGGGACTGTTCCCCGAGCAGGCAACCAACTGGGACTGGTTTTCGGACATAATAAAAAAGTCGGGCAGGGATAATGTTAATGTGCTTAATCTGTTTGCCTATACAGGCGGTGCAACAATGGCGGCAGCGGCGGCAGGTGCGGCAGTTTGTCACGTTGATGCATCAAAAGGTATGGTTGGTTGGGCAAAGGAGAATGCTGTTCTTTCAGGCCTTGATAAATGCCCTATCAGATATATTGTTGATGATGTTAAAAAATTTACCGAGCGCGAAATTCGCCGTGGCAGAAAGTACGATGCGGTAATTATGGACCCTCCGTCTTACGGCAGAGGCCCCTCGGGCGAGGTCTGGAAGATAGAAGACGAGCTGTTTGACTTAGTTAAGCTTTGTATGGGAGTTCTGTCGGATGACCCATTGTTCTTTTTGATAAACTCTTATACAACGGGGCTTTCGGGCGGTGTGCTTGAGAATATATATAAAATGACCTTGCAGAAAAAATTTGGCGGTAAAGTTTCGGTAGACGAGGTAGGACTTCCCGTAACCAAGCACGGACTTGTGCTTCCCTGCGGATATTCCGGCAGATGGTGTAAATAATTAACGAAGGTGAAAAACTTGGACAAAAATGCAGAAACAATAATTGAAATAAATGACCTTGAATTTGCCTATGAAGATGCAGACGAACAGCAGGATGCAGTTTTAAGGGGTGTAAGCCTTACGATAAACAAAGGCGAGTTCCTTGCTGTGCTGGGGCACAACGGCTCAGGTAAATCAACTCTTGCAAAGCATCTTAACGCAATTCTTGTTCCGCAAAAGGGCAAGGTTATTGTCGAAGGCATTGACACCGCAGACGAGGACAAGCTGTACGAAATAAGACAAAGGGTAGGTATGGTTTTTCAGAATCCCGACAATCAGCTTGTTGCAACAATTGTTGAAGAGGATGTGGCGTTTGCTCCTGAAAATCTGGGTGTTGACCCTGCTGAAATTCGCAAAAGGGTTGACTATGCTCTTGATGCGGTGAATATGACAGAGTTCATCCACCACGCGCCTCATATGTTAAGTGGCGGACAAAAGCAAAGGATTGCTATTGCGGGTGTTCTTGCGATGAAGCCTGATGTCCTTGTTATGGACGAGCCAACAGCTATGCTTGACCCAATTGGCAGACGCGAGATTATGGAAACGGTTAAAAAGCTTAACCGCGAAGAAAATATGACGGTGGTAATGATAACACACTTTATGGAAGAGGCGGCGCAGGCTGACCGCGTTATCGTTGTGGACCACGGCAAAATAGTTATGGAGGGAAAACCCAAGGAGGTTTTCAGTCACGTTGAAGAGCTGAAGAAAATCGGCCTTGATGTGCCCCAGACAACAGAGCTTCTTTACAGCCTGAAAAAATCGGGAATAGAGATTGATGCAGATTTGCTTACCATTGACGAATGTGTAGACGAACTGCTTATGCGAATAACCAAGCTAAAGGGAGGTGCCGCAGATGATAAAACTGAGTGATGTAAGCTATGTTTATATGAGCGGCGGCCCCTTTGAAAAGATTGCGGTAGAGGATATAAACCTTAATCTCAAAAGCGGCGAATTTGTGGGATTAATCGGGCACACAGGCTCGGGTAAATCCACACTTATTCAGCTTATGGCAGGATTAATTAAGCCAAGCGGCGGCACGGTTGAAATTGATAATCAGACCCTTCACACCAAGGGCTGTGATATGCGCAGGATAAGATTTCAGATAGGTCTTGTGATGCAGTATCCCGAATATCAGCTTTTTGAGGAAACTGTTTATAAGGATATTGCCTTTGGACCAAAGAATATGGGTCTTCCTGACGAAGAAATCAAACGCCGTGTACATTTTGCGGCGGATTTGGTAGGATTAAACCGTGATTTGCTGGAAAAGTCGCCTTTTGAACTTTCGGGCGGTCAGAAAAGACGTGTTGCCATTGCGGGCGTTCTTGCTATGGAGCCTAAATTCCTTATACTTGACGAACCGACAGCAGGTCTTGACCCTGCAGGCAGAGACGAAATTCTTCATAAAATACGTGATATGCACCGCAGATTGGGCATAACCGTTGTGCTGGTGTCGCACAGCATGGAGGATATAGCCGGACTTGCCGACTTGATTGTGGTTATGAATCACGGCAGAATCGCTATGACGGGAAAGCCGTCGGAGATTTTTAAATCTGCCGACAAATTAAAGGAAATGGGGTTATCTGTTCCGCAGATTACCGAGGTATGCACAAAGCTCCGCAACGCCGGAATGCCAATTCCTGACGGAATATATACGGTGGCAATGGCGAAGGCGGAAATTGAAAAACTATTAAAATGACGAAACGGAATGATTGACATATGCTGAAGGATATTACTTTAGGGCAGTATTTTCCGGGGAATTCTATAATTCACCGACTTGACCCAAGAACAAAAATTCTTTGTTTGATTGTCTATATTACCATAATATTTTGTATCAAAGGCTTTATCGGTTACGGCATTATTGCGGTATTTACGGCCTTGGTTATTATCTCATCGCGGATACCCTTCCGTTTTGTGATTAAAGGCCTTAAACCGATTTTGGTTTTTGTGGTTATAACCGCACTTTTTAATCTGTTTTTAACCAACGGCAGAGTGCTGTGGAGTTGGGGATTCCTTAAAATTACAGAAGAAGGCTTGCTTCTTGCGGCATTTATGGTGTTAAGGCTGTTTTTTCTGGTGCTTGCCACATCAATGCTGACATTGACTACATCACCTATTGCCCTCACCGACGGAATTGAACATCTGCTTTCTCCTTTTAAGAAAATAGGTGTTCCCGCCCACGAGCTTGCAATGATGATGACAATTGCTCTCAGATTTATTCCCACATTGCTTGAAGAAACCGAAAAGATTATCAAGGCTCAAACAGCCCGTGGCGCAGACTTCGAAAGCGGAAACCTTGTCAGACGTGCCAAAGCGATGATTCCTATACTGATACCATTGTTTATAAGCGCTTTCCGCCGTGCGGATGATCTGGCAGTTGCAATGGAGTGTCGCTGTTATCGTGGTGATGCAGGCAGAACGCGTCTTAATGAACTTAAAATGGGCAAAGCTGACCTTGTGGGCTGGGTTGCGGTTGTGGTTATGACCGCATTGATAGTAATGGCCAACTTTGTTTTTTGACAGGTGTGATTATGAAAAATATAGCGGTAAAAATAATGTACGACGGTGGCAGTTATCACGGCTGGCAATATCAGCCCAACGGCATCACCGTTCAGGAACGGATAGAGGATGTTCTGTCAGAACTTACGGGCAAGAAGGTTGCGGTTTGCGGTTGCAGCCGTACGGATTCGGGGGTTCACGCACTTGAATATGTTTTTAATTTCAAAAGCGATACAAAAATTCCTGCGGAAAAACTTCCCTATGCCATAAACACACATCTTTGTAATGACGACATTGCGGCGGTTGCTGCAAAAGTTGTTGATGATGATTTCAATGCGCGTTTTTCCTCCAATGGAAAGCGGTATATCTATAAAATTTGGAATTCCAATATACAAAATCCCTTTACTGCAAAATACAGTTGGCACGTTCCGTACAGGTTGAATGTTGAAGAAATGCAGGCGGCGGCAGAAAAGTTTTGCGGCACCCACGATTTTTCGGCATTTATGGCGGCAGGCGGCTCACAAAAGACCACCATACGGACAATTCGCGACTGCAAGGTGGAAAAAAGCAGCGAGTGGGACGAACAGCTTGAAATAGAGGTAGAGGCGGATGCCTTTCTTTACAATATGGTGCGTATAATTACCGGTACATTGGTGGAGGTAGGCACAGGCAGAAAATCTGCCGGTGAAATAAAAAAAATAATTGATGATTGTGACAGATGCGGTGCGGGAATGACAGCTCCACCCGAGGGTCTGTTTTTAAAAAGGGTTTTATATAAACCCGAAATTCTGGAGTGGTAAACTATGAGCGATAAAAGCGCTGCTGCAAAAAAGTATTTCAGCAAAAAACGAATTATAGCGGTTTTGGTTGTCTTTGTTCTGATTGTGGGTACGATAATTTCAAATCCTGCGGTGTGGAATGAACTTTATGGACCGGACAATGTAAAACTTGGTTTTCAAAGCGGTATAGAATACGATGCCGTGACATATAACAAAGGTGTTCTGCTTATCGGCGGCGACGGTATACGGGCAATAGACAGCCGTGGCAGAGAAAACTGGAGCATCGTGTCATCCATAAAAACACCGATGGTTATCACAAAAAATAAATATATAATGCTGGTGGACCTTAACGGAACAACCACATCTGTTTATGAAAAAGACAAGTTAATTTCACAAATAAAGACCGAAAGAGAAATATTGACCGCCAAGGTGAATAAAAATGGTTATGTGGCAGTTGCAGCCGAAGAACTTGGTTATAAAGGCGCGGTGCGCATTTATGACAAAAACGGTATGGAGGTTTATAAGTGGCTCAGCGGCAGCGGATATATCGGTGATATTGATATATCTCCTAAAAACCAGCTTGTTGTGGCACAACTTATGACCGATAAAGAAGAACTGTACACACGTATTCTTGTTTTCAATACAAAATCAGAAAAGGAACCTAAAAATATTGCGCAGATTGACGGAATTGTTATGAAACTCAAGTATAAACCCAATGGCGAAATTGTTGCGGTTTGCGACAACGGTGTGTATGGATTTAAAAAGAACGGCACAATGGATTATGTGATAGAGTTCGGTGGCAGAACACCGACAAGCTGCAATATCGAAAACGATAATAATATGGTTTTTGCCTTTGACAGCGGCCTTAACAATACAGTTCTTGAAAGCTATTCGTCAAGCGGCAGGTTGCGCGGCAGTTATGCAACCAACGGCGAAATGACTTCATTTGATGTGAACGGCGAACGTATTATGGTGGCAACAATCAACGGCATATATCGTATCAATCCAAAAGGTAAAGAAAGAAGCTATACAGTAAATCCTTATGATGTTAAGCTTGTAAAAATATTTCCCGGTAGAAGGCATCTTTTATCAATAGGCAGCGGTACTGCAGAGATAGTAAGTGTAAAATAAGGAGGAATAATTTATGATTGCAGATATTATAGTTATAGCCATAGTGGTTGTTTGTATCATGCATGGATACAGGTCAGGATTTTTTAAGGCTCTGGTAAATATAGTGGCATACATTGTGTCAATTATCCTTTCGTTTTTATTTCATCCGATACTTTCGGACTTTTTGATGAAAACACCTCTTTACACGTTTTTTGTTCAGAAGATAGGCGAAAATTATCCAAAGGCTGAAGCTTTGCAAGGCGGAAAGTTCCTTGAAAAATATCTCGAAGCTGCTGAGGGTACTGTTTCCGAAGCGATTGCAGGATTTCTGATAAACATTGTTTCTTTTATCCTTATAGTGATTATCTTCAAAATGTTAATTAATCTGATAGCAAAGGGTCTGAATCTGTTTACCCGTTTGCCTGTGCTTAAACAGTTTAACCGTATGGGCGGAGCAATCGCGGGCGGCTTAATCGGAATTGTGGTGACATATGTTGTGATGGCATTGGTGGTGACTTTAGCACCTGTTGAAAATTTCGACAAGGTTACAAATGAAATACATAATTCTGTTTTTGCAAAAGAAATGTATAAAAATAACATAATACTGGAATTTATTAGCGGGGAGGAATAGTGTGACAGTAAGCGAGTTACAGAATCTTAAACTTAAAGAACTGCAGGAGCTTGCAAAAGAAAAAGGTATAAAAAATATATCCAAGCTGAAAAAGGATGACCTTGTAAATCTGCTGGGCGATTCATCTGATAACGAGACTGATACAGATACAAAAAACAGGACAGAGGTAAATGATGGAATAGAATATTCTGACCCTATACGCAGAACAAACCTGATGAGCGGAGTTCTTGAGGTTATGGCAGACGGATACGGATTTTTGCGGTCGGATAATTATCAGTCGGGCGATAATGATGTGTATGTTTCACAAAATCAGATACGCAGATTCAACCTCAAAACAGGCGACTATATTGTGGGAAATACCCGTATGCAGCACGAGGGCGAGCGATTTCAGGCACTTTTGTATGTGCAGACGGTAAACGGCGACAAGGTAGATGTTTCAATCAGACGCAAGGCGTTTGATGATTTGACACCGATATATCCCAATCAGCGGTTAAAGCTTGAAAGAGGCAGATGCGATTTTGCAATGCGGATGATTGACCTTATTTCGCCAATAGGCAAGGGTCAGCGCGGAATAATAGTTGCACCGCCAAAGGCAGGTAAGACAACACTTTTAAAGTCTATTGCCAACAGCATAACCGAAAACAACCCTGATGTTCACCTGATTGTTCTTTTGATTGATGAACGTCCCGAAGAGGTTACCGATATGCAGAGGAGTATCAGGGGCGACGTTATCTTTTCTACATTTGATGAAGAACCGACCAACCATACCAAGGTTGCGGAAATTGTTCTTGAACGTGCAAAAAGACTTGTGGAGCACAAAAAGGATGTTGTAATTCTGCTTGACAGCATAACACGTCTTGCCCGTGCATACAACCTTACGGTTATGCCCTCGGGCAGAACACTTTCGGGCGGTCTGGACCCCGGTGCCCTGTATAAGCCAAAGCGGTTTTTCGGAGCGGCAAGAAATGTGGAGGAGGGCGGAAGCCTGACAATTCTTGCAACGGCTCTTATTGAAACAGGCAGTCGTATGGATGACGTGATTTTTGAAGAATTCAAGGGTACGGGCAATATGGAAGTCCACCTTGACCGCAGACTTCAGGAAAAGCGAGTTTTCCCTGCCATCGATATTGCAAAATCGGGCACAAGGAAGGAAGAACTCCTTCTTGACCAGAGCGAGCTTGAGGCTATATGGAGTATACGCAAGGCATTCAGCTCCCGCAACCCCGTAGAGGTTACCGAAACCATAATCGGGCAGATTGTAAAGACCGAAAACAACAAAGAATTCATCGCCTCGGCAAACAAAATTCTTGAAGATTAATGTGTATTGGTAAAATATAAAAAAGATTGCGAAAAATTTAACAAAAAACACTTGATAAATTTTCCTAAATAGGGTAAAATATATCTTGCGAAATTAATTAACAATTAAGATAAATTTATGGAGGGTTCAGAAATGAATAAGAAAACAGTTGACGATATTTGCCCAAAGGGTAAAAGAGTTCTTGTACGTTGTGACTTTAATGTTCCCATTAAAGAAGGCAAGATTACAGACGAAACACGTATTGTAGGTGCACTTCCTACAATCAAAAAGCTTATTGCAGACGGTGCAAAGGTTATCCTTTGCTCACATATGGGCAAGCCCAAGGGCGAACCTAAGCCCGAGCTTTCACTTGCTCCTGTTGCAGCTCGTCTTTCAGAGCTTCTCGGCAAGGAAGTTGTATTTGCAGCAGACGACAATGTAGTTGGCGACAACGCAAAGGCTGCTGTTGCTGCTATGGGTGAAGGCGACGTTGTTCTTCTTGAAAACACAAGATACAGAGTAGAAGAAACAAAAAATGTTGAAGAATTCAGCAAAGAGCTTGCAAGCCTTTGTGACGTATTTGTAAATGACGCTTTCGGTACAGCACACCGTGCTCACTGTTCAAACGTTGGTGTTACAGAATTTGTTGACACAGCAGTTGGCGGTTATCTCATCAACAAGGAAATCGAATATCTGGGCAATGCGGTTAACAATCCCGTAAGACCTTTAGTTGCTGTTCTTGGCGGTTCAAAGGTTTCATCAAAAATTTCTGTTATCAACAATCTGCTTGAGAAGGTTGACACACTTATCATCGGCGGCGGTATGGCTTATACCTTTATGAACGCACTTGGCGAAGAAGTTGGCGACTCTCTCCTTGAGGCTGACTACCTTGACTACGCAAAGGAAATGATGGAAAAGGCAGAGGCTAAGGGCGTTAAGCTTCTTATCCCTGTTGATACAGTTGTTGCAAAGGAATTTGACAACGATGCAGAAAAGAAGACTGTTGGCAGAGGCGAAATCGAAGCCGGCTGGCAGGGTCTTGACATCGGCGAAAAGACAATCGCTCTTTATAAGGATGCTCTGAAAGATGCAAAGACAGTTGTTTGGAACGGACCTATGGGTGTATTCGAAATGCCCAACTTTGCAAAGGGTACAAACGCAATTGCAGAAATGCTTGCTGACCTTGATGCTACAACAATCATTGGCGGCGGCGACAGCGTTGCAGCTGTAAACCAGGCAGGTCTTGGCGACAAGATGAGCCATATCTCAACAGGCGGCGGTGCATCACTTGAATTCTTAGAGGGCAAGGATCTCCCCGGCGTTGTTGCAATCAACGATAAATAAGCTACAAAAGATAAAGGAGATAACGTGAAAAATCACGTTATTAGCCTCCGGCAGATTTAATTGCACTGCCGAAACTTTCGCACCTTATATGGTGCGAAACGGCAATGTGCATAATTTCCATTATACGCCTTATCTGCCCACAATAAGCGTATATATAATTTTTACATTACTATTTGTGGGCAGAAAGGCTATGGAAATTAAAATGGGTAAGTATATAATTGCAGGCAACTGGAAAATGAACAAGTTGCCCAGCGAAACATATGATTTTGTAAAGGAAGTTGCTGCTGCAACAGAAGGCGCAAAGTGCGAAGTTGTTTGTTGCACACCTTATGTTTGCCTTGCAGAAGCTATTCGTGCGGCTAAGGACACACACGTTAAAATCGGTGCTGAAAACCTTCATTTTGAAGATAAGGGCGCATTCACAGGCGAAGTAAGCGCAGATATGCTCTGTGACCTTGGTGTTGACTATGTTATCATCGGTCACTCTGAAAGAAGACAGTACTTTGCTGAAACTGATGAAACAGTTAACCTTAAAACCAAGAAGGCTTTGGAAAAGGGTCTTATCCCCATTGTTTGCGTTGGTGAAAGCCTTGAAGAAAGAGAAGCAGGCATCACAATGGACCTTATTGCAATTCAGGTTAAAAAGGCTTTTGCAGGCATTGAGGCTGAAGATGCTAAAAAAGTTGTTATTGCATATGAACCCATCTGGGCTATCGGCACAGGTAAAACTGCAACCGCTGAGCAGGCTCAGGAAGTTTGCGAAGGCATCAGAAATATTTTTGCAGAGCTTTACTGTGATAAGTGTGCTGCAGAGGTTACAATTCAGTACGGCGGCAGTATGAATGCAGGCAATGCGGCTGAGCTTCTTGCAAAGAATGACATTGATGGCGGTCTTATCGGCGGTGCAAGCCTTAAGAGTGCTGACTTTGCAGTTATCGTAAAGGCTGCTCAGTAATTTATTAAACGAAAAACGACGAGGGCGAATCTATATTCGCCCTTGTTTTTGGGTAAGATATTACTAAAGTTAGAAAAGAAAGGAATAGTATAATGAGTAAGAAACCTTACGCACTTATTATAATGGACGGCTACGGCGTAAACGAACGTCACGAAGGCAACGCAATTTACGCAGCTAAAACTCCCAATATGGATAAGTATATGGCAGAGTATCCAAACACAGTTATCCACGCATCAGGTATGGATGTAGGACTTCCTGACGGACAGATGGGCAACTCGGAAGTTGGTCACACAAATATCGGCGCAGGACGTATTGTTTATCAGGAACTGACCAGAATCACAAAATCAATCGAAGACGGCGACTTCTTTGAAAACGAAGCACTTCTGGGTGCTGTTGAAAACTGCAAAAAGAATGATTCTGCCCTTCACTTTATGGGTCTTTTGTCAGACGGCGGTGTTCACAGCCATATAAACCACCTTTACGGTTTGCTTGAAATGGCAAAGAAAAACGGCCTTGACAAGGTTTATGTACATTGCTTTATGGACGGCCGTGACGTATCTCCCACATCAGGCGCAGACTTTGCCGAAGCTCTTGTTGCAAAAATGAGAGCACTTGGCACAGGTAAGATTGCAACAGTTATGGGCAGATATTACGCAATGGACCGTGACAACCGTTGGGAACGTGTTTCCGAGGCTTACAAAGCGATGGTATACGGCGAAGGCAACAAGGATACCTCTGCAGTTAATGCAATCAAGAAGTCATACAATGAAAATGTAACAGACGAATTTGTTGTACCTACCGTAATCACAGATGATGATGGTAATGCTCTTGGTAAAATTTCGGCAAATGACTCGGTTGTATTCTTCAACTTCCGTCCCGACAGAGCAAGAGAGATTTCAAGAACCATTGTTGACACAGATTTCAGCGGATTTGACCGTGAGTTCTTTAACACATACTTTGTATGTATGACACAGTATGATGCATCAATGCCCAATGTTCAGGTTGCATTCAAGCCACAGACACTTGAAAACACCTTTGGCGAATATATCAGCAAAAAGGGTCTCCGTCAGCTCAGAATTGCAGAAACCGAGAAGTATGCACACGTTACATTCTTCTTTAACGGCGGTGTTGAGGCGGTTTGCGACGGCGAGGACAGAGCACTTACCAATTCTCCCAAGGTTGCAACATATGACCTTCAGCCCGAAATGAGCGCCCCCGAGGTTTGCGACGAGGTTGTAAAGAGAATTGAAAGCGGCGAATATGACGTGATTGTTCTTAATTTTGCAAACTGCGATATGGTTGGTCACACAGGTGTTTTTGATGCGGCGGTTAAAGCGGTTGAAACTGTTGATACCTGCCTTGGCAAAACAGTTGATGCAATCATCAAAATGGGCGGTACAGCACTTATCACAGCCGACCACGGCAATGCCGACCAGATGGTTGACTACGATACAAATGATGTATTCACAGCCCACACAACAAATGTTGTTCCCCTTGTTATGATTGGCGGCGAAGATGGTGCAAAGCTCAAAGTCGGCAGACTTGCAGACCTTGCTCCCACAATGCTTGACCTTATGGGACTTGAAAAACCTGCTGAAATGACAGGTGAATCACTGCTTGTAAGATAATATTTAGATAAAATAATATTGAACGGTACGTTTCTGTGCCGTTCTTTTTATTTATAAGGAATTTTCCGCCATAAATCAGGATAAAATGAATAAAGGAGAGGTGTTTGATTTATGACGAAAAAGACATTGTTTTACAACGGGCAGATAATTACCGTAAATAAAAATAATGATATTGCCGAGGCAATACTGATTGAGGATGACAGAATTTCCTGTGTGGGTAAAACGGTTGAGGCTTTGCGCCTTGCTGATAAATATACCGAATGGATAGATTTAAAGGGTTGTGCGGTTCTTCCGGGATTTATCGACTGCCATATTCATATGGCGGTGGCAGGAGCTAAAATACCCAATCAGGTGGATGTATCAAAAAAGGCTGGAGTAACCTCGGTCAGTGTTTTGCTTGATAAAATAAAAGAGGCGGTGTCAAAGACCGATAAAGGCGAGTGGATAATAGGCAGCAGTTACAGTCACGAGGGTCTTGCCGAAAGACGGCATATTACCAAAGAGGAACTTGATAATGCCGCTCCTGATAATCCTGTGCTGATAATTCATACAAGCGGTCATATGAGTGTGGCAAACAGCCGTGCTTTTGAAAGCTCGGATATTGATTTGTCTGTGGCAGGGGTTATAAAAGATGACAATGGCAATCCAACAGGATTATTGCAGGAAACAGCACATTTTGTTATGCTTGAAAAATCTCCCGTTATGCCGACCGATGAAGAACTGGTTACGGGAATAGAGAAATTCTGCAAAGAGCTTGCAGCAAGGGGCATAACCTCTGTTCACGATGCGGGTGGATACGGCACAGCTACCTTTCGCACTCTTCAGCAGGCGGCGGAGCAAGGTATTCTGACCTGCCGCACCTATCCAATGCTTTGGACTTTGTTTGGCAAGCAAGCACAGATTGAAACGGCAAAAAATGCTTTAAAGGGCGGTTTTTACAGTGGTATGGGCGATGATTTGCTAAAAATAGGACCAATAAAACTGATGGTTGACGGCTCGGCTGTGGGCGGCACCTGTGCAACAACAAAACCCATTGCACACCTTGATGATGTAACAGAGCCGACATTTACTCAGGAGGAGATTGACGAAATATTTATCGAAGGGCACAGAAGGGGATTTCAGCTTACGGCGCATGCGGTTGGTGATAAAGCCATTGAAATGGTACTCAACTCTTATGAAAAGGCAATGAAACTTTATCCCAGAGAAGATTGCAGGCACAGAATTGAACATTGCTTTTTGTGCAACCCACAACTGATTAAACGTATAAAACAGCTTGGTGTGATTCCTGTTCCTAACCCCGGTTTTTTGTCGGTGTGGGGCGGCGTTTTTGACAAATACTATGGCGACCGTATTGAAAATGTAATTCCACTTAAATCTTTCAGGGATGAGGGCATTATCTCGCCCTTTGGCTCGGATGCAATGGTGATAGAGGAATATGAGCCCCTGTTCGGTATTGCGGCGGCAATGGAGAGAAAGGATTTAAAATCGGGCAAGGATATAAATAAGGAGCAGGCAATTGACCTGATGCACGCAATAAAGTGTTATACCTATTACGGCGCATACGCATCCTTTGAAGAGAATGAAAAAGGCAGTCTTGCGGCGGGAAAACTTGCGGATATGGTAGTTCTTTCGGATGCACTTCTGGGGAAATCACCTGATGAAATACGGAAACTCAAAGTTAAGGAAACATATCTTGGAGGAAAACGTGTTTTTTCTGCAAAAAATTAGCAGAATTATTAAAAATTTTATGTATAAACAGTTGAAAAAAATACAGATGTTTGGTATAATAGCTTAGTATAATGTAAAATGTGGCGAATAGTGTACTTTTTTAAAATAAGGTGAAATTAAATGAGAAATAACAATACAAAAGGGCTCCGTGAAGGCGCAATGATGGTTGCGCTGACGGCGGTATTTATTCTGGCTACCAGATATGTGCCGTTCTTTGGAATAGTCGGTACTTTTGCCTGCGGAATACCACTTGCGGCACTTGCGGCACGAAACGGTTTTAAGGTTACAATTCCTGCCCTTGTTGCGGTGTTTGGTGTAACAATTCTTATTGCCGGTGATTTTTTCACGGCTCTTTCGTCTGTACTGATGTCGGTTTTGCCCGGCGGTGTTGCAGGATATATGATGGGGCAAAAGCGTTCATTCTTTACGGCGCTTTTTGCCACCTGCGTGACAATATGTCTTGGCTGGCTGGCAGAACTGCTGATTATCGAACTGTTTGTTGCAGGCGGCATAGACGATATGATTGCTCAGGCGCTTAACGGTTCAAGGGCGATGCTTGATACTATGATGCAAACGGTTATGCAGTCGGGTGTTCTACCCGATGGTGTTTCCCCGGCCGAATTTACGGATATGCTTTTTAATGAAACCGAAAAGCTTGTCAGACTTTATATGCCATCGTTCGTTGTTGTATTGTCTATGATAGAGGGATACATTACAATGAGAATTTGCGGTTTTGTTATAAACCGTGCCAAACTTGCAAAGGTTGATGTTGTACCGTTTTCGCATATCAAGGCACCCAACAGTATGTGCACAGTTGCACTTATAAGCTATCTGGTATTTGCCTTTGTGAATACAAATGCTGTTTTTACCTCTCTGCTTGCAAACCTGATATTTATACTGTACACAATTATCGGGGTGTGCGGTCTTTCGGTTGCCGATTTCAAACTGAAACAACACATAAAATTTGCTTGGGCAAGGGTTGGTATATATACAGCGATATTTATTATTAACGGAACTCTTATTTTATTTATAATTCTGGGACTGATTGTTGTTGGAATTCTGGACAGCAAAAGAGATTTCAGAAAACTTGGCACTATCGCGGAATAGAACTTGGAGGTGACTTCAAATGAAAGCAGAAAAAACTGCAGCAAAAGTTTTTTTTAATACAAAACGCAGATACATACGTTTGGCGGCATATGCTGTTTTGATGGTTGCTTTAGGTGTGGTTATGGCGATAAACCGCAGACCCGAAGCCTTTCTTGAACTTGCCCTTACGGTTGGTGTAATTACTTTTGAAATTTTTCATATTCAAAAAAGTCAGAACGAGTTTTTGGAGTATACCGAGCATCTGGGTTTTTGTCTTAATGATAATTCAAGAGGTTCACTTCTTAATTATCCTGCACCCCTTGTTATCACCGATACCGAGGGCAAAATAACATGGTTTAATGATTCCTTCAGAAGTGCAGTTGGTGTCGACGACCTTTTTGGTAAACTTGTTAATGAGCTGATTCCAGAACTCCACGTGAATGATTTTATGGAAACCGAGGAACAAAACCGCATTAATCTTACAATAGGCGATAACTATTATGAGGTGTGGGGAAATGTTGCAAGAAACACTTCATCGTCTAACAGAAGCAGTCTTGTTGTGATATATTTCATCGACAAAACCGAAGAAGTACGCACAGCCAAGCTGCGTGAAGATGAAAGAATGATTGAAGCAATAGTTATTATTGATAACTATGACGAAGTATTGAAGGAAACTCCTGATTCAAATCACGGTGCACTTATTGGCGAAATCGAATCAAAAGTTGGGGCGTGGGTTGCATCGGGATGCGGAATATTGCGAAAGTTTGAGCGCGACAAGTTTATTGCATTTTTCAGCAATAAAGATTTTGCCAGGATTACCGAAGGTAAGTTTTCGGTTCTGGATGAAGTACGCAGTATAAATCACGAAAACAAAATCCCCGCAACATTGAGTATCGGTGTGGGAAAAACAGGTCAGGACGTTGCCGAAAATGATAAATATGCACGTCTTGCAATTGATATGGCTCTTGGCCGTGGCGGTGATCAGGTGGTTATCCGTGATAGCGCAAACTTTACATTCTTCGGTGCAAAAACCCGTGAGGTTGAAAAACGCACCAAGGTTAAGGCAAGAGTTGTGGCACATGCCCTGCGTGAGTTGGTTGACCAGTCAAGTCAGGTTATAATTATGGGTCACAAAAATTCGGATATGGATAGTATCGGCTCGGCAATAGGTCTTTTCAAAGGCGTTAAAAGCCGTGGCAAGAATGCATTTATTGTGGTTGATCAGGCATCTAGCAATGCAAAGGCTCTTGTTCAGGAATTCAAAAAAAATCCGCAGTACGAGGATGTGTTTATCAGCGCCGAGCATGCACTTAACATTTTTGATCGCGAAACTGTTGTTGTGGTTGTTGACGTACACCGTCCGGTTATGGTAGAGTGCCCCGAACTTCTGCAGCATGCAAAGCACATTGTTCTGATTGACCATCATCGCAGAAGCGAAGACTTTATTGAAAATGCAGTACTTACCTATCACGAGCCGTTTGCATCATCAACCTGCGAAATGATAACCGAGATTCTGCAGTATGTTCAGGATAACGAGCGTCTTACCAAGCAGGAGGCCGAGGCTTTGTATGCAGGTATCTTTATGGATACAAAGGGCTTTACATTCAAGGCAGGCGTAAGAACCTTTGAAGCGGCATCTTACCTCAGGCGTATGGGCGTTGATACGGTGAATGTGCGCAGATTTTTCAAAACCAATATCGAAAGCTATGTTGCAAGAGCAGGAATTATACGAAGTGCAGTAATTTACAGGGATAATATAGCTCTCTCGTATTTGAATGAAGAATGTCCCGATATGTCTGTTACAGTTGCTCAGGCGGCAGACGAGCTCCTTAATATTTCAGGGATTGAGGCGTCCTTTGTTCTTGCAAAGACGGGCAGCCGCACGGTTATCAGCGGACGTTCGCTGGAGGCAATCAATGTGCAGGTAATTCTTGAAAAGCTTGGCGGCGGCGGACATATAACCATTGCAGGTGCTCAGCTTGAAGATACAACACTTGATGATGCCGACAGACTCCTTAAGGAAGCAATTGACGAGGTTTTAAATCAGTAAAGAGAATTTAATTCGGAAAGGATGAACATAAATGAAAGTTATACTCACTCAGGACGTTAAGTCTCAGGGAAAGAAGGGCGACCTTATAAACGTAAGCGACGGATATGCAAGAAATTTCCTGTTGCCAAAGGGTCTTGCTATCGAGGCAAACAAGCAGGCGCTTAACGATTTGGAAGGCAAGCGCGAGGCTGCAGCCTTCCACAGAAATGTAGAGGAAGAAAAGGCAAGAAACATAGCAGAGCGTATGAAGGAAATTACAGTTAATCTTTCTGCAAAAGCAGGTGCGGGCGGCAAGCTGTTTGGCTCAATTACATCAAAGGATGTTGCCGAGGCTCTGAAAAAACAGTATAATATCGACATCGACAAAAGAAAGTTTGAACTTAAAGACGGTATCAAAACTCTTGGCACAACCGAGGTTCTGGTGCGCCTTTATCCACAGATAACAGGTACATTCAAGGTTAGTGTTACCGAAGAAAAATAAAATTCTGTAAATCTATAAAGGAGGGGAATATATGGAAGAAAGAATTGAAAATCAAGTTGCAGAGTTTGAAAGAGCCATGCCGTTCAGCCGTGAAGCAGAACAGTCGGTTTTAGGTGCGATGCTTCTTGATGCACAGTGTATTCCCGATGCAACAAATATTTGCAAGGCCGATGATTTTTATATCGAGAGAAATAAAGAGCTTTTTAAGACCATTAAGGAACTCTATGATTTAGGCAAACCCATTGATATTGTAACAATAAAGGAGCAGCTTATCCTTCGGGGTGTATTTGATTCGGTTGGCGGTCTTGAATTTGTTATGGAAACTATGAATATGGTTCCCACAACCCGAAACATAAAACACTATGCCGAAATTGTTGCTCAAAAATCTTTGCTGAGAAACATAATCAGAATTTCCGAAAAGGCGGCGGAAAACTGCTACCACGGTGACGAGGATGCAGAAGCCGTTATCGGTGAGATGGAGCAAAAGCTGATAGACCTTTCTCAGGGCAGAAGCTCCAAAGGTCCTGTGCATTTGCGCACATACCTTGGACAGAGTATTGAAAAACTGGGTCAGCTTTCTGAATCCGAGGAAGATGTTACAGGTATCTCAACGGGATTTATTGATCTGGACAAGCGTACAGCAGGTCTTCATGGCTCTGAGCTTGTGTTGATTGCGGCTCGTCCGGGTATGGGTAAAACCAGCTTTGCTTTAAACATTGCACAAAATGTTGCAATTGACACAGGTACATGTGTTGCCATATTCAACCTTGAAATGCCGGGTATACAAATTGCAAACCGTATGCTCTCAAGCGAGGCGATGGTAAGCTCCGAGGCGCTTAAAAAGGGCAACATAAAAGACGAAGAATGGGAAAAAATTGGCGAGGCGGTTGATGTCCTCAGCCGTGCCAATATATTTATTGACGATACATCTTCAATTACAGCTTCCGAGATTGTTTCAAGATGCAGAAAGCTTAAAATGGAGCATAATCTCGGTCTTGTGGTTATTGACTATATTCAGCTTATAAGCGGCGGCAAATCCAAGGGCGACGGCAACCGTCAGCAGGAAATTTCGGATATTTCACGTAGCCTTAAGATTATGGCAAACGACCTTAATATTCCGGTTATTGCCCTTTCTCAGCTTAACCGTTCGGTTGAAAGCCGTGACGTAAAAGAACCGCGCCTTAGCGACCTTCGTGAATCGGGTGCTATCGAGCAGGATGCCGATATGGTAATGTTCCTTTACCGTGAGGGTGCTTATAATCCCGAAACAGAAGAACCCAACCGTACAAAATGTATTTTTGCCAAGCACAGAAACGGTGAAACAGGCTTTGACTATCTGACATGGCTTGGCGAGTTTACTAAATTTTCTAATTGGAGTGGAAGCCGTGAGTAAGGTTAACTCAGTTGTGCAGGAGGTTATGGATACCATCCTCAGACACGGTATGATAAATAAAGGCGACAGAATTCTGGCGGCTGTATCGGGCGGTGCAGATTCGGTGTGTATGCTTCATATACTGAACACCCTTAAAAAGTCAATGGGCTTTGATATTTATTGTGCTCATCTTAATCATTGCCTTCGCGGTGATGCTGCAGACAACGACGAAAAATTTGTTGTTGAACTGTGTAAAAAGCTGGATATACCGGTGTTTTGCAAATCGGTTGATGTTGCGGCTCTGGCAAGTGAGAAAAAGCTGACAACCGAAGAAGCAGGAAGGCTCGCAAGATATGATTTTTTCAGGGAGCTTTCCGTGAAACATAAAATCAACAAAACGGCAACGGCACATAATAAGGATGATAATGCCGAAACTGTGCTTATGCGTATAATCCGCGGCACGGGTACCGACGGCCTAAAGGGTATTGCATATGTCAGAGATGACGGTGTGATAAGACCCATACTTGATATTTCGCGGGCAGATATTGAGGAATATTGCCATGGCAATAATCTGAGCTTTTGCACAGATGCCACAAATGCAGATAATGACTACACACGCAATAAAATCCGCAATCAGCTTCTGCCGTTTATTGAGGAGAACTTTAACCCCAATATAAAGGACAGTCTTTGCAGGCTTTCGGATAATGCAACCGAGGATGCAGAATTTTTAAACAGCTATGCAAAACGCCTATATGCCCGTCTTTGCAATCCGTTGCCGGGCGGTAGTCCTGTGACATTGCATATTGAAAGTCTTAGTATGGTTGACAAAGGTATTGCCTCCCGTGTGCTGAAGATAGCGGCAGATGAGGTGAAGTCGGGCATACGCCTTGAAAAAAAGCATATTGATGATTTGTTTAACCTGATGACAAAGCAAACGGGGGCAAGCATTGATTTGCCCGATGGCATTGAGGCAAGCATTCAGTATGGGTGGTTATCCTTTATTGATAAAAATGCAGTTGTTGAGGTTAAAGAAGAGGCGGAAGGCTTTTTTACAGAGATTGCACCCCTGCAGACTGTGCTTGTTGAACCTCTTGGCAAGAACATTTCTTTAAGGATTGAAAATGCAAAGAAATATAAGTGCAAGGTAAACGAAACAGCAATAAGCTATGACCTTATTGAAGGTAAAATGCTGTTTTTAAGAAACCGTCGAAACGGTGACCGAATTGTATGGTTCCCCGACGGAAGAACAAAGAAAATAAAAAATATACTCATAGATGCTAAAATCCCCAAGCGGGACCGCGACAGAATTCCCCTGCTTTGCACCGGAGACGAGGTTCTTGCAATTGTGGGTAGCCGTGTGAGTGAAAAATATAAAGTTACAAATGAAACAGAGAGGGCTTTGGTGATAGAATATGGAACTGCTTAATAATCACAAGGTGTTGATAGATGAGGCGTCTCTTGACAAAAAGGTGTCAGAGATTGCAGAGAAAATTAACAATAAATATAAGGGCGAAAGGCTGATAGTTGTAGGCGTTCTTAAGGGTGCGTTTATGTTTATGAGTGATCTGCTGAAAAAGATTACAGTTGATACCGAGGTATATTTCCTTAAAGCCTCAAGTTACGGCTCGGGTACAGAAAGTACGGGAAGTGTAAAGATTACCAAGGATATAGAAAAGGACATCAAGGGCGAGAATGTTCTTCTTGTTGAGGATATTATCGACAGCGGCTATACCATGAAAGAGGTACTTAAAATTCTGGGCAACAGAGAGCCAAAGGCACTTGAACTTTGTTCCTGCCTCAGCAAGCCCGACAGAAGAATTTGCGATGTAAAGATTGATTATCTGGGCTTTGAAATTCCCGATAAGTTTGTAATAGGCTACGGCCTTGATTATGCTGAAAAATACAGAAATTTACCGTATATCGGTTACATAGAACAATAAACGGAGGAGAAAACAATGAGTAATGAAGTAAGAACAAGATTTGCACCAAGTCCCACAGGCTATATGCACATAGGAAACTTAAGAACAGCCCTTTATGCGTATCTTCTGGCAAAATCCAATGACGGAAAGTTCATTCTCAGAATTGAGGACACCGATCAGGAAAGATATGTCGAAGGTGCGGTAGATGTTATATACAGAACTATGGCAGATACCGGCCTTATCCATGATGAAGGTCCCGACAAGGACGGCGGCTTTGGTCCTTATATCCAGAGTGAAAGAAGAAACATTTACAAGGAATATGCTGAAAAGCTGGTAGAGCTTGGCCACGCATACTATTGTTTTTGTGATAAGGAACGCTTAGAGGATTTACGTCAGCAGCAGACTGTTATGAAGGTTCCCACCAAGTATGACGGTCTTTGCAGCAAGCTTTCAAAGGAAGAAATCGAAGAAAAGCTAAAGGCAGGAGTACCCTATGTAATCCGTCAGAAGATGCCCAAGTACGGCAAAACAACCTTCCACGACGAGGTGTTTGGTGAAATCTCTGTTGAAAACGCTATTCTTGACGATAACGTTCTGCTTAAGGCTGACGGCCTTCCCACATACAACTTTGCAAACGTAATTGACGACCACCTGATGCAGATTTCACACATTATCCGTGGTAGCGAGTATCTTTCATCAACACCCAAATACAACCTTTTGTACGAGGCGTTTGGTTGGGAAATCCCCAAATACGTTCACGTATCACCTGTTATGAAGGATGCAAACAACAAGCTGTCAAAGCGTCACGGCGATGCATCTTATGAAGATTTTATTGCCAAGGGTTATTTGAAGGAAGCAATCGTTAACTACATTGCACTCCTCGGCTGGGCACCCGGTGACGAGAGAGAAAAGTTTACAATTGAAGAGCTTATCGAGGCATTTGATGTTAAGGGTATCAGTAAGTCACCTGCAATCTTTGACGAAAAGAAGCTTGCTTGGCTCAACGGCGAATATATCAGAGAATTAACCCCCGAAAAGTTCCACGAAATGGCACTTCCTTATTATGAGGGCGTTATCACAAATCCCAGCATTGATTTAAAGGATGTTTCTGAACTCCTGCAGCCCAGATGCGAAAAGCTTTCAGACATTCCCGAGCAGGTTGATTTCTTTGACAAACTGCCCGAATACGATAACGAGCTTTATACACACAAAAAGATGAAAACCGACCCCGAAAATTCATTGGAGGCGCTCAAAGCAGTTCTTCCTGTAATAGAGGGTATAAGTGACTGGACAAAGGAAAATATCCACGACGAATTGATTGCGTTGGTTGAAAAGCTTGAACTTAAAAACGGTAGAATTTTGTGGCCTGTTCGTGTTGCGGTATCAGGCAAGGCATTTACACCCGGCGGCGGTGTAGAGCTTGCGTATATCCTTGGCAAGGACGAAACAATCAACCGTATTAAGATTGGAATTGAAAAATTATCAAAGTAAGGAATGATATAAATGGACATTACAACAAAATTTTCGGATAAAGTAAAGCATCTTGAAGCATCCGCAATCCGTGAAATTTTTAAACTTCTTGCAAAACCCGGTATTATAAGCTTTGCAGGCGGTGCACCTGATCCCAACCTTTTCCCTAAGAAAGAGTTTGCTGAAATTGCAAAGGACATTCTTGAAAATCAGGGCAATGTGGCACTTCAGTATGGCGTAACAGAAGGTTATGCACCACTCAGGGACTGGACAAAGGCACGTCTTGTAAGTCAGGGTGTTATAACAGATGCTGAGGATGTAATCATTGTAAGTGGCGGTCAGCAGGGTATTGACCTTGCAACAAAATCACTTATAAACCCCGGCGACGGTATAATCTGTGAAGAACCCAGCTTTATCGGCGGTCTTAACTGTTTCCGTTCCTTCAATGCAGTGCTTTATGGTGTGCCCGTTCTTTCCGACGGTATTGATACCGAAAAGCTGGAGGAAACCTTAAAGGCACATCCAAATGTAAAGCTTCTTTATACAATCTCTACATTCCAGAATCCTTCGGGTATTACAATCTCTCTTGAAAAGAGAAAGAAGATACTTGAACTTGCTGAAAAGTACGATTTCCTGATTTACGAGGATAATCCATATGGCGAGCTGAGATTCAGCGGTGAGGAAGTTCCAACATTCAAGTCAATGGATAAGGATGGCAGAGTTATCTACTTTGGCTCATTCTCAAAGATTCTGGCACCGGGTATGCGTCTTGGTTTTACATCTGCTCCCAAGCCTTTGCTTGAAAGAATGATAATCTGCAAACAGACCGAGGATGTTCATACCAACGTTCTGTCACAGATGATTGCATATGAATTTGTAACACGTTATTCAATAGACGAGCATATTGCAAAGCTTAGTGCGGCTTACGGCAAAAAGTGCAAGCTGATGATGGATTGTATGGATAAATATTTCCCCGCATCGGTCAAGCACACCTGTCCCGAGGGCGGATTGTTCCTTTTCTGCACAATGCCTCAGGGCTTTGACAGCAAGGAACTTATGAAACGTGCACTTGACAGGAATGTAGCTTTTGTTCCCGGTACGTCATGTATGATTGATGACAAGGCAACATACAGCACCTTCCGTATGAACTATTCAACAGCATCGGAAGAAGATATTGAAAAGGGAATCAAGGCTCTTGGAGAAGTGCTTCACGAGTTTATGGGAGAGTGAGATTATGGAGAATATACAGGCAGAGCCTAAAAAAAGAATTCTCAGCGGAATTCAGCCCTCGGGTGCGCTTACTTTGGGTAACTATGTGGGTGCGCTCCGCAACTGGGTTCAACTGCAGAAGGAAGATATATATGATTGTTATTATATGATTGCTGACCTTCACGCAATCACCGTAAGGCAGGAGCCTGCGGCACTGAGAAGAAACTGTATGGATTTGCTGGCGATATTCATTGCCTGCGGTCTTGACCCCGAAAAGGAGCCTATATTCTTTCAGTCACATGTTCCTGCGCACACTCAGCTTGGCTGGGTGCTTGACTGCAACACCTATATGGGCGAGCTTTCAAGAATGACACAGTTTAAGGATAAGAGTAAAAAGCACGAAAATAACATTAATGCAGGTCTTTTTACATATCCGTCACTTATGGCAGCAGATATTTTGCTTTATCAGGCGGATTTGGTGCCGGTGGGCAAAGACCAGACACAGCATCTTGAACTTGCAAGAAACCTCGCACAAAGGTTTAACAACGCATACAGCGACACATTCAAGGTGCCCGAAGGATATATCCCCAAGGTTGGAGCAAAGATAATGAGCCTTCAGGACCCTATGCAGAAAATGTCAAAGTCAGACCCTAACGAGAATTCATTTATCCTTATGCTTGACCCCATCGACAAGGTGGTAAAGAAGATAAAAAGAGCGGTTACAGATTCGGGTTCCGAAGTAAAGCGCGGCGAGGGTAAAGAAGGCGTTGAAAACCTGATGAGTATTTACTCCGCGGTTACAGGAAAAACTATGGATGATATTGAACTGGAGTTTGAAGGAAAGGGCTACGGCGACTTTAAATCGGCAGTTGCAGAGGCGGTTGCCGAAACATTAAGACCCATTCAGGAAAGACACGCAGACCTTATTAAAAACAAGGATTATCTTGAATCGGTATACAAGCGCGGTGCCGAACAGGCTAACCGTACTGCAATGAAAACAATATCAAAGGTATACAGAAAGGTAGGCTTTATTCAGCCTTAAGGATAAATACAAATGTTTAAAACCATTGTTATGTTTATTATGCTGGCATTTGCGGTGGGTTTTTTGATCTCATTTGCATCAACGCCTACGGTAATTTCACTTGCACGTAAAATTAATGCAATTGATATACCCAAGGATTCGCGCAGAATTCATAAAAAACCCATTCCGTTAATAGGCGGTCTTGCTATATTTTACGGATTTATTGTAAGTGTTCTGTGCTTTGCCGTAATGGAAAAGGAGCTAATCGGTATTCTTATCGGTTCGATTATTATGGTGATAGTGGGTATAATTGATGATATGCGTGATCTGAATGCCAAATTGAAACTGTTATTTCAGATAATTGCGGCGGCAATCGTGATTTGTTTCGGTATTGAAATTGAGCATATTGCAAATCCTTTTGCAAACTGGTTCGGACCTCATTATATAAAGCTTGGTTTGTGGTCAATACCTATTACTATGGTGTGGATTATCGGTGTAACCAACGCACTGAACCTGATTGATGGACTTGACGGTCTTGCGGCAGGTGTTTCATCCATTGCATCTGTGGCACTCCTGTCAATGACGTTACTTTCGCAAAATGTCAATGCGGCTATTGTTACTGCGGCATTGGCAGGTGCTGGCTTTGGTTTTCTGCCATATAACTTCAACCCTGCAAAGATTTTTATGGGTGATACAGGTTCAACGTTTTTAGGATTTGTCCTTGCCTGTATTTCGATTCAGGGAGTTATGAAGACATATGCTGTTGTTTCGATTGCAGTTCCTGTACTGATTCTGGGGCTGCCCATATTTGATACACTTTTTGCAATAATCCGCCGCATACTTAAAAGAAAGCCTATTATGTCACCCGACCGTGGGCATCTTCATCACAGACTGCTTGATATGGGATTTTCACAAAGACAGACGGTAACAATCCTTTATACTCTTACAAGTATTTTGTGCCTTACTGCTGTTGTTATGGCGTTGAAAGGTGCTCTGCGAGGATTGCTGCTTGTAGCCGCAGTTATTATAATTCTGATTGTAACATTTGCAGTTTTTGAACCTAAACTCGAAGAAAATATAGGTTCACAGGAGGATAAAAATGAATAAGATTAAGGTGATGACAATTTTCGGCACCCGTCCCGAAGCTATTAAAATGGCTCCATTGGTAAAGGAGCTTGAAAAGAACGAAAATATTGAATCAATTGTGTGCGTTACTGCACAGCACCGACAGATGCTTGATCAGGTTCTTGAGATTTTTGATATAAAGCCTGATTATGATTTGAATATTATGAAGGACAGACAAACTCTTATCAGCATTACTACCCGAGGTTTAGAGGGTCTTGATGATGTGATGAAGGAGGCAAAGCCCGACTTAGTGCTTGTTCACGGTGACACATCAACCACATTTGTTGGTAGTTTAGCTGCTTTCTATAACCAGATTGCAGTTGGTCACGTTGAGGCAGGTCTCAGAACTTTTGATAAATATTCACCATTCCCCGAAGAAGTTAACCGCCGTCTTACAGGTGTAATTGCGGATATGCATTTTTCACCAACAGAACGTAACCGCGAAAACCTTCTTCGTGAAAATGTGGATGACAGCACAATTTACATCACAGGTAATACTGTAATTGATGCCCTTCAGACAACAGTTCGCCCCGATTATGTGTTCAAGGATAAAAATCTTGCGGCTATGAACTGGGATATCAAAAAAGTAATTGTTATGACAGCTCACCGTCGTGAAAACCTTGGTGAGCCATTAAAGAACATTTGCCGCGCAGTAAAGCGAATTGTGGAAGATTTCCCTGAGGTAGAGGTTGTTTATCCCGTTCATATGAATCCTGCTGTTCGTGAGGTTGCATACAGCATACTTGGTGATATGGACAGAGTAAAGCTTATCGAGCCTGTAAATGCCGACGAGCTTCACAACGCAATCAGCCGCGGCTATATGGTTATGACCGACTCAGGCGGCCTTCAGGAAGAAGCTCCGTCACTTGGCAAGCCTGTACTTGTTATGCGTAACGAAACCGAGCGCCCTGAGGCTGTTGATGCAGGAACAGTAAAAATTGCAGGCGTTGACGAGGATGTAATCTATAACCTGGCAAAAGAACTGATTACAGACAAGGATGCCTACAACAAGATGGCAAAAGCTGTTAACCCCTATGGCGATGGCCATGCATCAGAACGTATAGTTAAGGCAATTGTAGATAAGTATTGTAAATAAAGTTAGTGAATAAAAAGCCGTTTTCGATATTTCGAAAATGGCTTTTGTGTAATTTTCACATTTAGCATAATATTCTGGATGCAGTACTCAATAAGATTTTTATATCTAGAGATTCAAAAACACCTATTTATTGACAATATTCGACAAATATGGTATAATATTTATTGTGGAAATCTACTATCTAAATCGAGTTTTTCTTGCCCTCGCCATAGGGTATCTCCTTGTAGATGGTGATGGTTAAAAGGACGGTTGCCTTGTCATCCCGCATATCAGCGGAAGGGTAAGGTGAGTACTCAGCTTTTTATGCGGGAAATATATCCCGAAAGGAGGCTGATACATGTACGCTTTGACTATTGTTGGGAGTTTGTGTAGTATTATTGGATTTATATTCGCAATCTATACATATGTTAATCCTAATAAAAAGAAAAAGTGAGCCGTCTGCTGCAACAGATTGGCTCACAGGTTTGAGATATAATCTCATTCACTTGTAACTGAAATGTATCGTGGCAACTGTCTTGGGTTTCCACTTTTTCTATACTCATTATAACAAATATGTTTCCAATCGTCAACGTCAAAATATACAAAACGATACTAAAAAATTGTTAAACATGCACAACTTGTGCAAAAATGAGATATATTAAATAATAATTAATTCACGCGCCATTTAGTTTATAGGTACCTCATAATCAAAACATGCACGGCTGCCAACCTGAGAACGTACATAGGTTGCAACCTCAACGTGCTTGGGGTGAACCTGATAGCCTTTGAGTGCGGCTTCGTCAACAAAGGTGCTGTCAAGGATTAAATCACCGCTTGATGATGCAAGGGGATTGATTGAAACCTTGATTTCTGTCAGACCGTCAATCTGACCCATAAGACCTTCAATGCCTTCCTTGATTTTTGCTGCTGCAACGGCTCTTTCTTCGGCAGTCAGTTCTTCCTTAAAATTCCAGATAATTACGTGTTTTACCATTTTTATTCAACCTTTCGTTTTTTTAGAAACGGAAATCTCTTTTTCCGCTCTCAATTTCTGCAATGTATTTCTTTGCCAGTTCCCTTGTTTTTTCGTTGGGAACTTTTTCAATTTCGTTTTTGATTACCTTTAAACCGTTTTCAACAGTTTGGGGTGATGCATAGTCGGTAAGGTATTCCTTTAAAGTAATCAACGCATTTGGCTGACAGCAGTTTGCAATCTGACCCGATTTGGCAAGCGACATAAAGCGGTCGCCCGTTCTGCCTTCGCGGTAACAAGCTGTACAGAAGCTTGGAATGTAGCCAAGCTCAAGCAGCCAGTTAACCACAGCATCAAGGGGACGGGTATCGCTGATGTCAAACTGTGCGGAATTCTCTTCCTCAGGCTCGTCGTGGATGTAGCCGCCAACCGATGTTTTAGAGCCGCCGCTTATCTGCGAAACGCCAAGCCTCAAAACTCTTTCTCTTGATGCCTTTGATTCGCGGGTGGAGATAATCATACCTGTATAAGGCACAGCTATACGGATAACAGCAACAATCTTTTCAAAGATTTCGTCAGAGATTGCGTTGGTGAACGAGTCTTTGTCAATACCCTCGGCAGGGCAGATTCGGGGAACACTTATTGTATGGGGGCCAACACCCTTTGCTGCTTCAAGATGCTCTGCGTGCATAAGCAGACCAACAAAGTCATAACGATACATTTCAAGCCCGAACAAAACACCGATACCCACATCGTCAATACCGCCGTCCATAGCTCTGTCCATAGCCTCGGTGTGGTAGGCGTAGTTATGCTTGGGGCCTGTGGGGTGAAGAGTTTCGTAATTTTCTTTGTGATAGGTTTCCTGAAAGAGGATGTATGTGCCGATGCCAGCATCCTTCAGCTTGCGGTAATTTTCAACGGTTGTTGCCGCAATGTTCACATTTACACGGCGGATTGCACCATTCTTGTGCTTGATGCTGTAAATTGTATCAATGCTTTCAAGAACATATTCAATGGGGTTGTTGACAGGGTCTTCGCCAAGCTCAATTGCCAAGCGCTTATGTCCCATATCCTGAAGGGCAATAACCTCTGCCTTGATTTCCTCCTGAGTGAGTTTTTTGCGTGTAATGCACTTATTGCCGTAATGATAGGGGCAGTATGTACAACCGTTTACACAGTAGTTTGAAAGGTAGAGGGGGGCAAACATAACAATTCTGTTGCCGTAAATTTTTTCCTTGATTTTAATTGCAAGGTCTTTTATTGCCTGAATTGCCTCAGGAATGTCACATTCAAGAAGAACTGCCGCCTCACGGTGGGTAAGTCCCTTGCAGTCTTCAGCGCGCTTGATAAGCGAAAAGATAAGCTCCCTGTTTGATTTGTTTGCTTTTGCGTATTCAATGGTGTCAAGAATTTCTTCGTGATTTATAAATTCCTCGGCAACTAATGATTTAACGTCGTATTTTGCCATAACATTCATCCTTTCCTTAATATATCTTCAAAATCTCCTCGTGATACGGTGATTTCGTAACCAATTTTTCTCATTCTTTCCTTTAATGCCTCAACGCCTTCGGCGGCTTCCTCGTCGGTGCTGATTTTGCCGTCGTACAGCATATATTTCTTTCTGACAGATATGGGCGAAAGGTTAGGCATTACAACATTTGCACCCGATAAAATTCCCATTTCACGGCCTTGGGGATGAATTGTTCCCAAAGCGGTGGTGGAGGGAAGAAGAACATTTTTCTGCATTATTCTGACCAGAGCAAGTAAAAAAAGTGTCAGCTCTAAATTGCCTCTTGGCTCTTTGCTGAATGGTGTGTCTTTGTGGGGAACAAATGGCCCAATGCCTACCATTTGCGGCTGAAGCTCGTGGATAAACAGCAAATCCTCTGCCAGAGTTTCAAAGGTCTGATAGGGCGAGCCAACCATAAATCCGCAACCTGTCTGAAAACCGATGTCTTTAAGGTTGAAAAGACATTCCTTGCGGCTTGCAAGAGAAAGATTTTCGGGGTGCAGACGTGAATAGTGCTCGGGGTTTGCTGTTTCGTGACGAAGCAGGTATCTGTCGGCTCCTGCGTCAAAAAATGCCTGATATGTTGCCTTTGACTTTTCGCCGATTGAAAGTGTAACGGCACAGTCAGGAAATTCCGTTTTAATGGATTTTACAATGTCACAAACAATCTCATCTTTAAAGTGTGGGTCTTCACCGCCCTGCATAACAAAGGTGCGGAAACCAAGTTCATAACCCTCGCGGCAACATTCCATAATATCGTCTTTTGTAAGGCGATATCGTGATGCATTTTTGTTATCTGCACGCAGACCGCAGTATAGACAGTTCTGTTTGCAGATGTTGGTAAATTCAATAAGTCCGCGGATGTATATTTTGTTGCCGAAATATTTTAGTGCGGTTTCTCTTGCCAGATTTTGTGCAAACTTCAAATCATCATCAGTATAGGTGGAAAGAAGCTGTACAAATTCGTGCTTTTGGAGAACGCCTTGCCCATCAAGTTTAGTTATAAGTTCTTTGTTTGACATAAAAATCTCCATTCCGCCGCCATACGTCAGCACAACTAGTGATTTCTCTTATCTGTATGGCAAGGAGTGATAAGAGATTTTTGCGCCCATATGCGTTTCTAAGCGAACGCGAAGAAAATTTCGCACGGGCAATTAAATCCGCCGGAGGCATTAATGTGAAAGGAACTGTCACATTAATTACTCCTTGGAATATACGGTTTTTACCGATACACCCTTAACCATACCAAGCTTGCCCGAAAGTGCACCGATAATGTCGGTGGTGGCATCAACTATAACACTGATTACAGATAACTTTCTCTCACGATAGGGTATGCCCATTCTGCCGACAATGTAGCTGCCGTATTCGTGAAGAATCTGATTGATGTCGTCGGCACATTCGGTGTTTTCTACAATTATTCCGATTATTGCAATTCGTGTATTCATAAAATTACCTCTTGGCGTTAAAAAAATAATGCACCTATGCAATGCTGCAAAGGTGCACGAAAATATAAACAAAACTTTCTGACCTTTGCCACAGATTCAGGACGTACCCTTATCCTCAGCATCAGACAATAACTTTGTCTATTATTATTTTATCAGATTTAAGGCTTTATGTCAATACTAAAAAGGGCGGTTTTACGGCCGTTCTCCAATGGATTACCGCAAAGCTATACGTGATATGAATGAAACATTTAAAAAATAAAAATGTATCATAACATTGTGAAATTTTACATATACAGTTTGTATGAAAAAAACATTGTTGGAAAATTTGCATATAATTTAAGAAAATTTTCGTAGAACTATTGCAAAAAGTGTCAAAAAGTGTTAAAATTATACCATTATTTTATTTAGGGGGAAAATTTTATGACATATGTTGAAAGAGTTATTGATGATGTAAAGAAAAAACATCATAACGAGCCTGAATTTATTCAGACAGTTACAGAAGTTTTTTCAAGTATAGCTCCTGTTATCGAAAAGCATCCGGAATATGAAAAAGCAGCTCTTCTTGAAAGAATGGTTGAGCCCGAAAGACAGATTACCTTCCGTGTTACATGGACAGACGACAACGGTAAAGTACACGTTAACACAGGTTACCGTGTACAGTTTAACGGAGCAATCGGTCCTTACAAGGGCGGTCTCCGTTTCCATCCTTCTGTATATATCGGTATTATCAAGTTCCTTGGCTTTGAACAGACCTTTAAAAACAGCCTTACAGGTCTTCCTATCGGCGGCGGTAAGGGCGGCAGCGACTTTGACCCCAGAGGTAAGAGCGATGCAGAAATTATGAGATTCTGTCAGGCGTTTATGACTGAACTTTACAGACACATCGGTCCCGACGTTGACGTTCCCGCAGGTGATATCGGCGTAGGCGGCAGAGAAATCGGTTACCTTTACGGCCAGTATAAGAGAATCAAGGCTTGCTGGGAGAACGGTGTTCTGACAGGTAAGGGTCTCTCTTACGGCGGTTCGCTTATCAGACCCGAAGCTACCGGATTTGGTGCTACATATTACGCAAACGAAGTTCTTAACCACCTTGGCGACACAATCGTGGGCAAAACTGTTGCAGTTTCAGGCTTTGGTAACGTTGCATGGGGTGTTTGCCAGAAGGTTGCAGACCTTGGCGGTAAGGTTGTTACAATCTCAGGTCCTGACGGTTATGTTTACGATCCTGACGGCGTTACAACAAAAGAGAAAATTGCTTATCTTCTTGAAATGCGTTCATCAGGCCGTGACCGTGCTCAGGATTATGCGGATAAATTCGGTTGTCAGTTCTTTGCAGGCAAAAAGCCCTGGGAAGTTAAGGTTGACATCTGTATGCCTTGTGCAACTCAGAATGAAGTTAACATTGACGAAGCAAAGAAGATTGTGGCAAATGGCACAAAGTATTATATCGAAGTTGCAAATATGCCCACAACTGATGATGCTATGGAATATCTTAAGGAAGCTAAGGCTATTATCGGTCCTTCAAAGGCTGTTAATGCCGGCGGCGTAGCAGTTTCTTCACTTGAAATGGCTCAGAACTCAATGAGATATAGCTGGTCAGCAGCAGAAGTTGACGAAAAGCTTAAGGGCATTATGATTAACATCCATAAGGTTTCAATGGAAGCTGCCGAAGAATACGGTCTTGGTTATGACCTTGTTGCAGGTGCAAATATTGCAGGCTTTATGAAGGTTGCAGATGCTATGATGGCACAGGGAATTTTCTAAAGAAGATTTTATCAGATGCGGACGAAAGTCCGCATCTTTTTTCGTTATAGGGTAAAATACTATATAGTGTGCTTTTAATATGCAAATTACACAAATAATGGCATATGTTGTTATTTAAATCGCCAAAATATTGGAAATTTCATAAATCTGTTGAAAAGTTAGCGAAAATATTATAAAATAAAAATGTTGATTTTTTATTAAGGAGTGAAATTAAATGAACACATTAGAAAAGCTGTTTAAACTCAAAGAACGCGGAACAAATGTCCGTACCGAAATTATTGCCGGTATCACAACATTCCTTGCAATGGCGTACATTCTGGCTGTTAACCCCGGTATGCTGGGTATTATTCCTGATGGCCCCGGTCCTGCGGCTATATTTATGGCAACTGCTCTGTCTGCTGCAATTGCTACTATCTGTATGTCTTTTTTTGCCAACTATCCCGTGGCATTGGCATCAGGTATGGGTCTTAATGCATTCTTTACATACACAGTATGTCTGACCATGGGCTATTCTTATAAGGTAGCGCTTACATCTATACTGATTGAAGGTTTTATCTTTATGATTCTTTCAATTTTCAAGTTCAGAGAAGCGTTGGTTAACAAAATTCCTAAGAATTTAAAGCTTGGTATTACTGCAGGTATTGGCTTGTTTATTGCAATCATTGCTCTTATTAATGCAGGAGTTGTAGTTAACAACGATTCTACATTGGTAGGTCTTGGCAATCTTGGCACACCACAGGTTTCGCTTGCAATTATCGGTCTTGCTATTATCGGTATTCTGCACCACTACAAGGTTAAAGGCGATATCTTAATCGGTATCCTTGCAACATGGGTACTTGGTATTGCTGCAGAGCTTTGCGGATGGTATGTTGTGGATGTCGAAAACGGTGTGTATTCGTTGATTCCTTCACTTTCGTGGGATGCAATAAAGGCAAATTTTGCAGCACCAGCTCTTTTCCAGTTTGATTTTGGATTTATTAAAGATAATTTTATGGGTTTTGTAATCATTATGTTTACATTCCTTTACACCGACATTTTTGATACAGTTGGTACTCTTATCGGTGTTGCACAGAAGGGTAATCTTCTTGACAAGGACGGCAATCTTCCCAAGGCAAGTGGCGCTTTGATGGCTGATGCGGTGGGTACAGTTGCAGGCGCATGTCTTGGTACATCAACTGTTACCAGTTATGTTGAGTCAAGTGCGGGTGTGTCAGCAGGTGGCAGAACAGGTCTTACTGCTTTGACTACTGGTATTCTGTTCCTCATCGCTATTCCTCTTGCACCAATATTCCTTGCTATTCCCGGTTTTGCAACTGCACCTGCTATGCTGTTTGTTGGCTTGCTGATGCTCTCAGCAGTTAAGGAAATGGACTTTGACGGAGATGTTGCTGATGCTATCGGCGGTTTTCTTGCAATCATTATGATGCCTTTCACATACTCAATTGCTAACGGAATTATGTTTGGTATTATTGCCTGGGTTATTCTTAAACTTGCTATCGGCAAGGCTAAAGACATCAGCGGTGTTATGTGGGTTTCAGTTATTTTGTTTGCGATATATGTTGCACTTAAAGTTATGGGTCTTGCATAAAATATATTAACGAAGACAAGTCATCCCTCGTCTTCAAGGCGGGGGATGTTCTATGTGTATAATTTCAAAGGAGTAGTGACATAAATGGAAAAGTTTTATAAGATGAAAATCGCAGGAGTAGAACGCGAGCTTCCTCTTTGCAAGGTATCAGACGATTTTTATATCGGTGCGTTTATTATGTTCGGTGATGTGGAAATTACCGTAAACTGCGCCCGAGAATTGCTGAAATTGGCACCTGAATGTGATGTTATGATTACTGCCGAATCAAAGGGCATACCGCTTCTTTACGAGATGGCACGTCAGGCAGGTCACAACTATTACATAGTTGCCCGCAAAGGTCCAAAGCTTTATATGCGTGATGTAATTACCACCGAGGTGGACTCTATTACTACTGCACACAAGCAGACCCTTTGTGTCGGCGCAGAAGAAGCAGAGGCAATGAAGGGTAAACGTGTATTGATTGTTGATGATGTTATTAGTACAGGTGAATCCTTAGCCGCACTTGAAACCCTGATTAATCAGGTTGGCGGTAATGTTGTCGGCAGAATGGCAGTTCTTGCCGAGGGCGACGCAATCGGCAGAGAGGATATAACTTATCTTGAACCGCTGCCTGTTTTCCATGAAGACGGAACAATAATAGAATAAAAAACAAAAAAGAACCTTGGTTTTCAAGGTTCTTTTTAAAACGCTCAACAAAACTATTATATCACAGTATAAGGTGTGTTGTAAACATAAAAATTTGCATACTTTGAAATTTCTGCCATTTACACAAAAAGTCGGTTTTGAATTTTTATAAATTGTCAATTGAAATGAGGGTTAAAATGTGCTAGACTTAAATCAAGGAAAGGGAGGTACAGTCCAATGAAAAAGTAAAGTGTAAGACTTTAAAATGAAGAAAATTGATTTAAACAGAAAATAAGAATAGAGATAAAAACACGACGGTGTATAAACGGATTATATAGATTGATGAGGTAAAAATTGATATATAAGTTTAAATCAAAGTTTTTTGTTTGAAAAGTCGAGGACTCGTTCTTTGCACCAAAAGTACAGCTTAAACATCAGGGTGTTCTCGTTAGAGAAAGAAGAAAGATATGCGTGTTTAAAAAGTGTTCAGGAGATGCAGGGAACAGACAAGGAAAGAGAGGTACACAAAATGATGTTAGATACAAAGAGTGAGCAGAAGTGACCCTTGATTGCGGAAAGAGATGCAGTCAAGGGTCACTTCTTTTTTTGCTTTATTTTATTTTTACGGTAATTTCGTCGTTTGTAGCGTCAACAATAACGGTATTTCCGGCCATAATCTCGTTTCCGATAAACATATGGGCTAGCTTATCCTCGATATGTCTTTCGATATATCTGCGCATTGGTCGTGCACCGTACTGACTTTCGTAGCCATCTTTGCTGATAAGTTCCTTTGCGGCATCGGTCACCTCAATTGAGATACCCTTTTCGGTAATACCACGGCTTAAATCTGCTAGCATAAGGTCAATGATTTTCAAAAGGTCATCGTGAGTCAGTTCCTCAAAGACAATTATTTCGTCAATTCTGTTAAGAAATTCAGGTCTGAAAATCTGCTTAAGAGCCTTTTCGGCCTTCATTTTATTGGATGCATTGTTGGTTGCGCCAAAGCCTGCAACACCGCCAAAGCTGTCGCTGCCTGCATTGGAGGTCATAACAATGATTGTATCCTCAAATGAAACCGTCTTGCCGTGACTGTCGGTAATCCGTCCATCGTCAAGAATCTGAAGGAGCATATTGAATACATCAGGATGCGCCTTTTCAATCTCGTCAAACAGAATAACCGAGTAGGGGTGACGGCGTATCTTTTCGGTAAGCTGACCTGCATCATCATAGCCTACATATCCGGGGGGCGAACCGATGAGCCTTGATACTGTGTGCTTCTCCATAAATTCTGACATATCAAAACGGATAAGTGCATCCTCGGTATCAAAAACTTCTCTTGCAATCTGCTTGACAAGCTCGGTTTTACCAACACCTGTGGGGCCTACAAAGATAAAGGAGGCAGGTCTGCGTTTAAGGCTGAAGCCTGCACGCTTGCGGCGTATGCCTCGTGATACCGCAGATACCGCATCATTCTGACCGATAAGGTTTTGGTGTAGTCTTTCTTCAAGATTTACTAGTCGGTTTGTTTCAAACTCGGTAATATTCTTTACGGGAATTTTTGTCCAGCCTTCGATTACCTCTGCCAGATCATCGGCTGTAAGGTAAACATCCGCGGTATTTTTTTCCAGTTCTTCAATTGCCGACGCAAGCTGACATTCGCGGCTTTTAAGTTCTGCAATCTTTTCGTAATTTGCGGTCGGGTCGTTATTTTCGCCTTCGGGTGCAGTTTCAATTTCTTCCTGAGCGGTTTTTACTTCTTCAAGCTGAGCTTTCAGCTTTGCAAGGTTGACAAGTGCGGTGTTGTCGAGATTTGCTTTGGATGCAGCCTCGTCAATTACGTCAATTGCCTTGTCGGGAAGAAATCTGTCGGTAATATATCTCTTTGAAAGCACAGCCGCAGTACGGATAATATCATCGGTAATTTTTACCTTGTGATAATCCTCGTAGTAACTCTTGATACCCTTTAACATCTCAATTGTTTCCTCAACAGAGGGTTCTTCAACAATAACAGACTGAAAACGTCGTTCAAGGGCGCTGTCCTTTTCGATGTGTTTGCGGTATTCTTCCAATGTGGTTGCACCGATAATCTGTATCTCGCCACGCGAAAGGGCAGGCTTTAAAATGTTGCCTGCGTTCATTGCACCCTCGGCATCACCTGCTTTGGTGAGAACGTGCACTTCATCAATAACAAGAATGATATTTCCAAGTGCTTTAACTTCGGTAATAAGGCTTTTAAGACGTGACTCAAACTGACCCCGGAACTGTGTTCCTGCAACCATTGCCGCCATATCAAGGAGATAGATTTCATAGCCTAAAAGCTTTGCGGGCACATTGCCCTCTGAAATACGGAGAGCCAGACCCTCTGCAATAGCGGTTTTACCAACCCCTGGCTCACCAATGAGAACAGGGTTATTCTTGGTGCGTCGGTTAAGAATTTGTGTAACACGGTTCATTTCGGCTTCTCTGCCGATAACACGGTCAATCTCGCCACGCTTTGCCTTTGCGGTCAGATTGGTGCCGTACATATCAAGAAATTTGCGCTTGTTCTTTGGCTTATCCTTTTTGTCTGTCTTTGCGGATTTTTCCTTTTGTGGTGCGTCTTCTGTGTTGGGAGCTTTATTACCGCCGCCAAACATATTTGAAAGGAAGGAGAGGGGCGAATTTTTCATTGCACCGCCGTCTTCACTGTCGTCAAAATCTCCGCCGTCCATAAAACCTTCGCCAAGCATAGCAGATGGGTCAAAATCTTCATTTCCGTCCATCATACCGCGCATCATATCTAATGTTTCACTGTTCATACTGTCAAATTCTTCGGGTGTCATACCCAGACCCTTTAACATATTGTCAAGGGGGGCTATATTAAGTTCTTTAGCGCAGGAAAGGCAGTAGCCTTCGTTCACCTGCTTGCCGTCGGGTTCCATTCTGGTAACAAAAACCACGGCCATATTCTTTTTGCATCTTGCACAGAGCATTGTTATACCTCCAAGGCACAAATGTACCCATTATTCAATAGTCGATGAATAGTATACCACATAAAACTTTTGATTTCAATGTCTTTTTTGTGAATAAACTAAAAAAAGTTACCAAATTTTGAAGGAATTTTGGCAAATCCCTTTACAAAATGGGAATTTTACTGTAAAATATATAACGAATGTTCTCTATGAAATAGCATAAATACGCTATTTCATAACAGCAATATTTTTGCTGTTATGAAAATTATTTTTAAAATAATTTTCGAGAACTTCGTTGTAATCATGCGTGGCTTTCAAACCAACGGCTTGAAAGTGGCGGAACAAGTTCCGCTTAAAACGGCGTTTCGCCGTTTCCACGACAATGATTATAAGCTAAAATATGTAATCAATTGTTTATACACAGGAGGTATTACAATGTACGATAAAGTGTCAACGGATTTATCCTTTGTCGAAAGAGAGAAGGAAGTCGTTTCTTTCTGGAAGGATAATGACATATTCAAAAAGAGTATTGCCAACCGCGAAGGCGGTCAGGTTTATACTTTCTTCGATGGCCCCCCTACTGCAAACGGCAAGCCCCACATCGGTCACGTTCTGACCCGTGTTATTAAGGACTTGATTCCCCGTTACCGCACAATGAAGGGCTACAAGGTTCTCAGAAAAGCCGGCTGGGATACCCACGGTCTGCCTGTTGAGCTTGAAGTTGAAAAACAGCTTGGTATCAGCGGTAAGCCGCAGATTGAAAACTACGGTATCGAAGACTTTGTTAAAAAATGTAAGGACAGCGTTTTCACCTACCAGAGCGAGTGGGAGGAAATGAGTGACCGCGTTGGCTTCTGGGCTGATATGGATAATCCTTATGTTACTTATCATAACGACTATATCGAGTCTGTATGGTGGGCACTTAAAACCATCTGGGACAAGGGCCTTCTTTACAAGGGTCACAAGATTATGCCTTACTGCCCCCGTTGCGGAACCTCGTTGTCAAGCCATGAGGTTGCACAGGGTTATAAGGACATAAAGGAAAATTCTCTTATTGCAAAATTCATTGTAAAGGGCAAAACAAACGAATATATCCTTGCGTGGACAACAACACCATGGACACTTCCTTCAAACGTTGCATTATGCGTTAACCCCCACGAAACTTATGTTAAGGTTAAGGTAGGGGACGAAACATTTATCCTTGCAGAGGCTTTAGTTGACAATGTTATTAAGGATGAATACGAGGTTATCGAAAAGTATGTTGGCACAGACCTTTGCGGTTTGGAATACGAGCCACTTTATAACTTTGCAACACTTGACAAAAAGGGTCACTTTATTGTAGCTGACAACTATGTTACAATGAGCGACGGTACAGGTATCGTTCACATTGCTCCCGCCTTTGGTGAGGACGACTCGCGTGTGGGCAAGGAAAACGACCTTCCCTTTGTTAACCTTGTAAACACTCAGGGTAACTTTGTTGATGCAGTTGAACCCTGGAAGGGTATGTTTGTGAAAGACGTTGACAAGCTGGTTATCCGTGACCTTAAGGACAGAAATCAGCTCTTTGAAGTTATTAACTTTGAACACAGCTATCCATTCTGCTGGAGATGCGACACACCACTTCTTTACTATGCTTGTGACACTTGGTTTATCAAGATGTCGGCTGTTCGTGACAGACTTCTTGCAAACAACGAAACTGTTAACTGGATGCCTGACAACATCAAGCACGGCAGATTTGGTAACTTCCTTGAAAATGTAATCGACTGGGGCTTATCACGTTCAAGATACTGGGGAACACCCCTTCCTATCTGGACTTGTGAATGTGGCCACCACGAATGTATCGGCTCAATCGAGGAATTGAAGGCTAAAGGCATCAATGTTCCCGAGGATATTGAACTCCACAAGCCATATGTTGACAATGTTTATTTGAAGTGCGAAAAGTGCGGCGGCGAAATGAAGAGAGTTTCTGACGTTATTGACTGTTGGTTTGACTCAGGCTCAATGCCCTTTGCACAGTGGCACTATCCATTTGAAAATAAAGAGCTTTTTGAACAGAATTTCCCTGCTGACTTCATCAGCGAAGCTATCGACCAGACAAGAGGTTGGTTCTATACACTTATTGCGATTTCAACCCTTCTCTTTGACAAGGCTCCATATAAGAATGTTGTTGTTCTTGGTCACGTTCAGGATAAGGACGGTCGCAAGATGTCAAAGCATATCGGAAATGTTGTAAATCCGTGGGATGTTCTTAATAAGCAGGGCTCGGATGCGGTAAGATGGTACTTCTATTCAAACAGTGCTCCCTGGCTGCCCAACCGTTTCCACGACGAAGCAGTTTCAGAATCCCAGAGAAAGTTTATGGGTACACTGTGGAACACATATGCGTTCTATGTACTCTATGCAGATATTGATAATTTTGACCCCACAAAGTACACCCTTGACAAGTCAAAGCTGACTTTACTTGACAAGTGGATTTTGTCAAAGCTAAATACTGTAATCACTTCGGTTGACGACTATCTTGCAAACTACAAGATTACCGAGGCAACAAGAGTAATTCAGGACTTCACCGACGAACTTTCAAACTGGTATGTTCGCCGCAGTCGTGAAAGATTCTGGGCAAGCGAGCTTACAGATGACAAGATTTGTGCATATATGACACTATATACAGTTCTTGTTGAGTTCTCAAAGGTTTGCGCACCTTTCATTCCGTTTATGACAGAAATGATTTACCGCAACCTTGTTCTCAATGTTGATAAATCTGCTCCCGAAAGTATCCATATGTGCGACTTCCCTGTTGCAAATTCAGAGTTTGACTTCAAGGATATCGAAGAAGAAATGGATGCTGCAAGAAAGATTGTAATCTTAGGCCGTGCGTGCCGTAATGCGGCAAACACCAAGAACCGTCAGCCTGTTGCAAAGATTTATGTACAGTCAAAGAGCGATATTGCCGATGTATACAAAAACATCATTCTTGACGAGCTTAACGTTAAGGAAATTGAAATTACCGACAATGCAAGTTTATTTATCAGCTATAACTTCAAGCCGCAGATGAGAACAATGGGTCCCAAGTACGGCAAGATTATGAAGGCTATCTTTGAAAAGGTAAATGAGATGGATGGTGCGGCTGTTATGGCAACCCTTAATGCAGGCGAAATGGTTAAGCTCAACGTTGAAGGCACCGATGTTGAATTTGGTATGGAAGATGTTCTGATTGAAACTCTCCAGAAGGACGGTTTTGTATCAGACAGCGACGCAACATATACAGTTGTTCTTGACACAAATCTTACCCCCGAACTTATTGAAGAAGGTTTTGTACGTGAAATCATTAGCAAAATCCAGACAATGCGTAAGGACGGCGGATTTGAAGTTCAGGATAATATCAAGGTTTCATGTTGCGGCAGTGCAAAGATTGACGAAATCATTGCAAAGAACCTTGACGAAATCTCAGCACAGACCCTTGCTGTTTCAATCGACAATGCTGAAAACGACGGTAAAGACTGGAACATCAATGGCGAAAAGGTTAAAATCACAATTGTGAAAAACTAAAAATATTTAAGACGCGCTCTGCGGGGCGCGTCTTTATCTTTAATAATTCAAAATTTTCAGTTGAAAAAAGTATTAAAATATGTTAGAATACAAAGGTATGATTTTTAAGGAAAAGAGGCAGAATGACTATGTACATTACAGATGATATAAAATATATAGGCGTTAATGACCATAAGATAGATTTGTTCGAGGGTCAGTACATTGTTCCAAACGGTATGGCATATAATTCATATGTGATTATTGATGAAAAGATTGCAGTTTTTGATACTGTTGATAAAAATTTCACCGACGACTGGCTTCGCAATCTGAAACTTGCTCTTGACGGCAGAACACCTGATTATCTTATTGTTCAGCATATGGAGCCTGACCATTCGGCAAACATTGCGAATTTTACGGATGCATATCCCGATGCAAAGATAGTTGCGTCCGCAAAGGCTTTTGTAATGATGAAACAGTTCTTTGGCACAGATTTTTCAGATAAACAGATTGTTGTGGGCGAGGGCGATACTTTAAGCCTTGGCAAGCATAATCTGACCTTTCTTACAGCACCAATGGTACATTGGCCCGAGGTAATTGTTACCTATGACAGTTGCGACAAGGTTCTCTTTTCGGCTGACGGTTTCGGTAAATTCGGTGCACTTGATGCAGACGAAGACTGGGCTTGCGAAGCACGTAGATATTATATCGGCATCGTGGGCAAATATGGTGCACAGGTACAGGCACTTCTTAAAAAGGCGGCAGGACTTGATATAAAGACAATTTGTCCGCTACATGGTCCTGTGCTCAACGAAAACCTGGGTTATTATATTGACCTTTACAACACCTGGTCAAGCTATGGGGTTGAGAGCGATGGAGTTGTGATTGCATTTACCTCGGTTTACGGAAACACAAAATCTGCTGTTGAATACCTTGCCGAAAGTCTTAAGGCAAAGGGTTGCCCTAAGGTAGTTGTCAATGACCTTGCAAGATGCGATATGGCAGAGGCGGTTGAGGATGCATTCCGTTACGGAAAGATTGTTCTTGCCACCACAACATATAATAACGATATATTCCCGTTTATGCGCGAGTTTATCAATCACCTGACCGAGCGCAACTTCCAGAATAAAACGGTGGGAATTATCGAAAACGGCACCTGGGCACCTGCGGCAGCAAAGGTGATGGGTGCAATGCTTGAAAAGAGCAAAAATCTTACTTACTGCGAAAATTCAGTAAAAATTCTGTCGGCAATGAATGACGAAAATAAAACACAGCTTGAGGCACTTGCTGACGAGCTGGTTAAATAAAAATTAAGGAGGAAAATTTTATGAAATATGTATGCGATGTATGCGGATGGGAATACGATGAGGAGCTTGGTGCTCCCGATGAAGGAATTGAACCCGGAACATTGTTCGAGGATCTTCCCGAAGATTTTGTATGTCCCCTTTGCGGAGTAGGCAAAGATCAGTTTACAGAAGAGTAAAAAACATTATTAACAAAAACACCTCAACGGTTAAATCCGTTGAGGTGTTTTTTCTATATCAGTCGCAGTTACAGCCGCATCCGCAGTCACAGTCTTCCAGAGCCTTTTTGGGCGGGAAGAATTCGTCAAAGGGGAAACGGATTGTGTTAAACAGCTCGCAAGGATTGTTTTCAGTAGCTGTGGGACATTCTTTGCACGGGATACAAAAATCAATTGCATCAATGTGGAGCTGGGTTGCACGTTCAAGACGAACTATGCTGAAAAGTCCAAGTGATACCAATACCATCTTACCGTCGTCGCCTGTATAAAGCTCGTCGTCAAAGCATTTGCAGATGTTTTCGGGAATGGCAAGATAATGGTCGTTGCAGCCGCAGTCGCAGTCACAGCAGTCGCTATGAGTTACAATCTTTGCAGAAAGAGCAATGGGGTCAACAACCTCAACAACGGCTCTGGGTAGATTATTTCTCTGCCAGATTTTTGATACATCGTTGCAATCCTGAGAAAGTGCAGATTCAAATATCCTTACATTGCCTTCCGAACCGTAAAGTATAACCTTTTTGTCATAGGTTACTAAGCCTTCAACCTCAGCAGGGCAGGAAACACCGTGGAATGCCTCGATTGTTACACGGATAAAGAACTTCATATCAACAGCAAAATATCCGCGGTTAAAGGGGACAGGCTCAACAGTTGTATAAACCCAGATAACCTCGGCACTCTTGAGCTTGGCATTGATTGCGCGCTCGATTATTTCCTGTCCTGAATTGGTGAAATAAACCCGCTGGTCACGAATGCAATCTCTGTCCTTGCAAGAGTCGTATATCTGATTTGTGTTTATGCAAACTCCGTTGCCGAAATCCTCGCATCTGCGTTCTGTACGGTTTTCCTGTTCCAGACAGCAATCTGCCTGCACAGCGGCGGTTTCGTTGTATGCTTCAAAATTATCACTCATAAAAATTTCCATAGCCTTTCTGCCCACAAATAATGATTTAAAATATACACATACCTTATTGTGGGCTGATAAGGCGTGTAGTGGAAATTACGCACATCACCATTTCGTGCCGATACGGCACGAAATGGTGGTGCTGCAATAAATTCCGCAGGAGGTATAATGTGTTTTTTCATATTATATCCCCTGATTTGTAAAAAAGAATTTTGTGACCTGATGTATTTTATGCAACTGTCAGAAATATGTTCATATACTAGTGGTGGAGGGATAAAAATGGCAAAATTTTGTAAAGATATTATCTGCGGAGAAAAGTATATTTTTATAACACAACAGAACGAGCTTGCGTGTCAGTCTAAAAATCTTACAGAGGTGCTGATGCCCATATGCTATGATTTTGATGCAGTCGAAGACGGTGACTGTGTACATATTGCGGCGGCGGATAAGTCAGGAAACCTGATATATATAATAAATAATAACGGACATTGGGGCAGAGGAATTGCGGCACAGGAGATAAAGCCCCAAAACATCTTTATATGCTGTGAACAAGGCAAAGCTCAGGTTTATTATATAAATGATTCGGGACTGTACAAGTTATATCTTGACGGTGATGTATTACAGCCGGATTTAGTGGATGAAATTCTACATTATTCCATGCCCTTTGTGTGTGGAAACAAGGTGTATTACATAAATAAAAACGAAAAGCTTTGCACAAATGACAGGACGGAAATATGTGACGGCAAAAATATAAGCCATATATTTGCCACAAGTGAGTATCTGTGCATAAAAGACCGTGACAGACTTGATCTGATAAGCACGTCGGAAATTTCTGATAAAAAGAGCCTTACACGTCGCCACGAAGAAACAGCCCAATGTCCTCTTTATGTGTGCACCGAGGATGTGGAAACTCTGTGCTGGTATGACGAAAATCAGGTGTTATTTTCCCGAAAAGAAAACGAAAAATGGTGCAGTCTTGAAACAATTACCGTGCAAAATGCAGAACGCTTAGGGATATATAAATTTGACGGAAAATACGATTTAGGATGTTTGAAGGATGGGAAAGTTTGTTCATTTAACGTAAAGGTTTAAATATTGTGCAAACTGCACAATTTGTGAATGAAATATTGTTTGGTTTTTGGTTGAAAAGTTTGAAAAAACATTGTATAATAAATTTATCAGTAACAAACAAAGAGGTTTGTTATAATTGACTACATTCAGGAGGGTTGAAAATTGAAATTGTATGAAACATCAAAAATCAAAAACTTTTGTCTTTTAGGACACGGTAACTCAGGAAAGACATCGCTGGCAGAAGCAATTCTGAATACAGCAGGCTCTATCGAGAGAATGGGAAAGACTCAGGACGGTAACACCGTTATGGACTTTGATCCCGAGGAAATCAAACGTAAATTCTCGATCAGTGCAGCGATTGCTACTTGTGACTGGAATGGTACAAAGTTTAATATTATAGATACCCCCGGATTCTTTGACTTCGTTGGTGAAGTTCAGCAGAGTATTAAAGTTGCGGATGCTGCAATTATCGTTCTCAGCGGTAAGTCAGGTCTTACTGTTGGTGCGGAAAAGGCGTGGAAATATGCCGAGGATGCAGGAATTCCCAAAATGATATTTATCAACAAGGTTGATGATGAACGTGTTAACTATTACGGCGTTCTTGACCAGTTGAGAGAAAAATACGGAAAGAAAATTGCTCCCCTTCAGGTTCCCATTCGTGAAGGCGAAAAAATCACAGGCTTTGTTAACGTGGTTGAAGGCGAAGCAAGAAGATATATGGGCGATATGACGGTTACAGCACCCATCCCCGAGGGAATGGAGGAGGATATTGCTCCTGTTCGCGAAATGATTAACGAGGCTGTTGCTGAAAGCTCCGAAGAATTGATGGAAAGATATTTTGCAGGCGAAAGCTTTACTCTTGCCGAAACATACGAGGCTCTTCGCAGTGGTGTTGCAGCAGGTGACATTGTTCCGGTTCTTTGCGGCAGTGCGTTTAATAAGCTTGGTATTGCATCGCTTATGAATGCCATTGTTGCATACTTCCCGTCCCCCGATTCATCTGATGATTTCTTTATTGCACACAAGGAAGACGGCTCAGATGCAAGACGCAAGGTTGACGTTAACGACCCGTTGGCGGCACTTGTGTTCAAAACCGTTGCTGACCCGTATGTTGGCAAGCTGTCATACTTCAAGGTTTATTCAGGTATTATGACACCTGATACAACTGTATATAACTCTGTTTCGGGCACTAACGAAAGAGTCGGCAAGATTTTTGCAGTTGTGGGCAAAAAACAGATAGAGGTTGAAAAGCTGAACGCAGGTGATATCGGTGCAGTTACCAAGCTTGCAGATACAAACACAGGCGACACACTTTGCAGTATCAGTGACAGAATTGTGATTGACGGTATTGAATTCTCAAAACCCAATACCTCAATGGCAGTTGTTCCCAAGGCTAAGGGCGACGAGGATAAAATCAGCCAGGGTCTTAATAAGCTGATGGATGAAGATAAAACCTTTACCATTGAAAATAACACCGAAACACGACAGATGATAATCAAGGGTATGGGCGACCAGCACATTGATATAATTGTCAACAAGCTCAAGTCAAAATTCGGTATTGAGGTTAATTTAACCGAGCCAAGAGTTGCATACCGCGAGGCTATCCGCAAGGCGGTTAAGGTTGAAGGTAAGCACAAAAAGCAGTCGGGCGGTCACGGTCAGTACGGCCATGTATGGATTGAATTTGAGCCTTATGATGACGGCTTGCTGTTTGAGGAAAAGGTATTCGGCGGCTCTGTCCCCAAGAACTACTTCCCCGCAGTTGAAAAGGGTCTTCAGGAGAGTATGAAGCAGGGTGTTCTGGCAGGTTACCCAATGGTTGGTCTTAAGGCTACCTTGGTTGACGGCTCGTATCATCCCGTTGATTCATCTGAAATGGCGTTTAAAACAGCCGCATCTTTGGCATTTAAAGCAGGTATGGAGCAGGCAAGCCCCGTTCTTCTTGAACCAATTGGACATTTGAAGGTTTATGTTCCCGACAGTTACACAGGTGATATAATCGGCGACATCAACAAACGCCGCGGTCAGATGCTTGGTATGACACCTCAGGGCGATGGAATTACCCTTATCGAAGGCGAAGTTCCTATGGCTATGATGCATTCATATTCATCAGATTTGCGTTCAATGACTCAGGCAAAGGGTAGTTATGAATTCGAATTTGAAAGATATCAGGATGCACCGCCCAATGTGGTTGAAAAAATAATTGCTGAAAGCAAAGAATAAAATTATAAGGCAGCACTCGTTACGGGTGCTGCCTTTATATTGTTTGAATAAATTTTTATAAAGTATTGTAAATATCGGTGTTTTGTGGTAGAATTAAAGTAATAAATTTAAAGAGGTTATGTGAATATGAGTATTAAAATAGGAATTTATGGATACGGAAATTTAGGCAGAGGGGTTGAAAGTGCTGTTCGTCAGAATCCTGATATGGAGCTTGTGGCAGTATTTACAAGACGTGACCCAAGTGCCTTGAAAATCAATACCCAAGGTGTTGGGGTTTACAATGCGGACAAGCTTAAGGATATGACAGACAAAATTGATGTTCTTATTCTGTGTGGCGGAAGCGCAACCGACCTGCCCGTTCAGACACCTGAAATGGCAAAACTTTACAACGTGGTTGACAGCTTTGATACCCACGCAAAAATCCCCGAACATTTTGTAAATGTTGACAAGGCGGCAAAGGAATCGGGCAAGGTTGCGATTATCTCTGTTGGCTGGGACCCCGGTATGTTCTCACTTAACAGAATGTATGCAGGGGCTGTCCTTCCCGACGGCAAGGATTACACCTTCTGGGGCAAGGGCGTAAGTCAGGGACACTCGGATGCAATCCGCAGAATTGTAGGTGTTCTTGATGCAAAGCAGTATACAATTCCCGTTGACGAGGCTCTTGATGCAGTTCGCAGCGGTTCAAACCCTGAACTTACAACTCGTCAGAAGCATATCAGAGAGTGTTTTGTTGTTGCAGATGAAGGAGCTGACAAAGCAAGAATTGAAAACGAAATAAAGACAATGCCCAACTATTTTGCTGACTATGACACAATAGTTCACTTTATCTCTCAGGAGGAGCTTAACCGCGACCACAGCGGTATTCCTCACGGTGGTTTTGTTATCCGTAGCGGCAGAACGGGTTTAAATCTTGAACATCAGCATATAATCGAATACAGCCTGAAACTTGATTCCAACCCAGAATTTACTGCATCAGTAATTGTTGCTTATGCAAGAGCCGCATATAAAATGAATAAAACAGGTGACTGCGGTTGTAAGACCGTTCTTGACATTGCACCGTCAATGCTCAGCGCAAAAGACCCTGCAGACCTTCGCAAAGAACTTTTGTAAAATATAAAAAGTCAAAATAGTTTATTGCTATCTTGACTTTTTTTGTAAGAACTGCAACTTTTTGACAGTGCGAAAGGTGTTATTATAAAGAAAGGATGTGTTAAAATGAAAAAATTAATATGTTTAGTGTTGATATTTGCTGTGATTTTTTCTTGCCTTACTGTATTTGCCGACAGTACAGTATCAAATGATATGCAGGATGTACTGATAAAGGTCAAGCAAAAAATTGATATTACTAAAGAACTTACCGAATTTACTTCCTATACATCTCAGCAGAATGACAAAACAAACTATTCTTTTATGTGGCAGGACAAAGACGGAAATGCGTACATCGAGGTATCTGCCGATGATGAAGGAAGAATTTTGTCTTATTATTCATATGACAACACTTTGAAATCGGATAAAAAGCTGACAGGTTGGTCAAAGGGTGAAATTGTTGATTTTGCGGAAGGCTTTCTTAAAAAGATTGCTCCCGAAGCCTTTGAAAACGAAAATGACAGGCTTGTGTATGATGAGGATTCGTGGTATGTAAATAATCTTTCGTATCAGTTAAATTTCAGACGTTTTCACGGCGGGGTAGAGGTAAAAGATAACTCCGCAAATATAAACATCAGGATTTATGACGATAAGGCTTATGTAAGGAATACATATATCAATTTTAACTATGATGCAAAGTTTGATGATTCTATGTCTGTGATTGATGATTATGAGGCAAAGTATAAGGCTGCATTCCCCATTGAGCTGATATATATGGATGAGTATTCTTACTATGGTGCAAAGGCAGAGGAAGGCAAGGATAAAGTTGCACTTGTATACCGTTTTAAGGATAACGAGGCAGGATATATTTCGGCAGAAAACGGCGAGATTGTAACCGAAGATATAAACAACGAGATTTATTATGAAACTGCCAATGGTGCGCTTGCTGAGGATTCGCTGACAACATCAAGAAAAGAAATGCTCACCGAGCAGGAAATTAAAGAGCTTGATATGATAGAGGGTGTAATTTCCAAAGCGGATGTTGAAAAAAATCTTAAAAAACTGCCTTACGTAAATTTTGACAGTACATTGGAATTTGAACATTATGATATAAATAAAAGCAATGAAAAATATTATGTATCATTAGGCTACAAAAACAACGATAACAGATATTTGTCTGCAACAGCCAACGGTACAACAGGTGAAATTCTTAGTATCTACAACAGGGCATATCGCCCAAGCCACAAGAACACAGAGCTGACCCAGGCACAGAAGGCTGATGCAAACAAAAAGATTGATGAATTTTTAAAGGCTGTGGCAGGTGAAGAACTGAAGGAGTTTGACAAGCAAGAAGAAAACTCTACGGGTTGGGGCATTTCGCGGAGCTATGACCGAAATGTAAACGGAATAAGATACATAAATGACAGTATTTATGTAGAGTTTGATAAGGATGCAAAGCAGATAACAAGCTACAGATTTGACTATGAGGATAAGATTTTTAATGATGCCGAAAATGCTGTTGACAGTGCATCTGCATATGATAAGATGCTGAATATTTCGCCGTTAAAGAAAATTTATATTCAGACAAACGGTGTATATAATTTATGCTTTACAGTAACGGATGCAATAATGCTTGATGCCCTTAGCGGTGATAAATATGCAAATGGTTCAACTGAGGAAGTTGCAGAATTCAAATATTCCGATATTAAAGGCCATTGGGCAGAGGAAATGATAAACAAGCTGGCGGAAATCCAGATTGGACTTGAAGGCGAAAAATTTGACCCTGACAAAGCGATTTCGCAATATGATTTGCTCAGATTGTTCGGTGCAGGAATAAGATATAAAAGTTATCTCACTCAGGATGAGGATTCACTTTACAGAGATTTGATTAATGAAGGTATTTTGACCGAGGATGAAAAAACACCACAAAGCGACGTAAAACGTGAAGATGCATTTGTGTATATGATAAGACTTTGCGGATGGGAAGAGGTTGCAAAACTCAGCGACATTTACAAGGTTGAATATGCTGACGGGAACAAGATTACACAGGGTAAAATTGGTTATCCTGCAATTCTTACGGGAATGGACATAATTTGCGGTGACGGAGGAAATCTCAGACCGCAGGATGCAATTACCCGAGCCGAAGCGGTTGTGATGCTTTATAATTATATGATAAGATAAAGAAAAAAGGAGATGCTTTCGCATCTCCTTAATTTTTGCCGTAAATACGGAATTAGTTTTTAGCGTTAGCTTTTGCTTTAGCCTTAACTGCTGAATCCTTCCATGCTGCCCATACTGTACCTGCAATGCAGATTGATGAATAGGTACCGATTAAGATACCGATAATGATGGGGAGTGCAAATTCTTTGATTGAGGTAACACCCAGAATAAATACCATACCGATTGTAAGAAGTGTGGTAATGGTTGTGTTGATTGAACGACCAATTGTCTGGTTGATACTTGCGTTTGCGATTTCAGAGTATGTCTGCTTCTTTGCATGACGTGTGTTTTCGCGGATTCTGTCAAATATAACGATTGTTGCGTTAATTGAATAACCCAGAACTGTGAGGACTGCTGCGATAAAGTTTGTGTCAATAGCAATTCTGCATACTGAGTAGATACCGCAAAGGATAAGAACGTCGTGAACAAGAGCAATAACTGCACATACACCTGAAACAAATTCAAATCTGAATGTTATATAGATAAGAATTGCCAACGCTGCAAGAAGTGACATAAGCACAGCACTCTTTGCAAGTTCTCTGCCGGTTGAAGGTGAAACAATATCCTGATTTTTGATGTTGATTTCACCGTATTTTTCGGTAAGCTTTGTCTTGATTGCATCAATCTTTTCGTTACTGAAAGCAGCTCTTTCGTCATCTGTCTTAAGAGCATTGTCAAAACCGAATTTGATAATAACATCATTGCTTTCGGATTTCTGAACAGAAGATGCGTTCTGGTTTGGACCAAGAGCTTCTGATACAAGAGCTTCAACGTCCTTAACCTCAAAGTCGGTACCTATGCCGTAAGTAACGGCCATACCGCCCGAAAAGTCGGTGTCAAGGTTAAAGCCAAGAGTGAGGAGTGATACAACACTTGCAACCATAAGCACAAGTGAAATTATAAAGAAAATCTTTTTGTTACCTGCGATATTAAGCATTATTTGCATCCCCCTTCTTAGTGTTAATTCCATAGAGCCAAAGGTTCTTTATGTTCATACCAATCATCTGCTTGAGCAAGAACTTTGTAAAGAAGATTGCTGAAATCATACTTACAACAACACCGATAAGGAGAGTTGTACCAAAGCCCTTGATTGTACCTGTACCCAAAATCATAAGGATAACAGCCGCAATGATTGTTGTTATGTTAGAGTCGATAACGGCAGAGAGTGCTCTGTTAAAGCCTGCATCAACCGCGCTGCGTACTGTTTTGCCAAGCTTAAGCTCTTCTTTGATTCTTTCAAAGATAATAACGTTTGCGTCAACCGCCATACCGATTGAAAGGATAATACCTGCAATACCGGGAAGTGTAAGGTTGATGTGCATTGTAGCAAGAATAATACCAACGATACCCATATATCCTGCCAAAGCAATTGAAGCAAGTAAGCCGGGCAATCTGTAGAACAGAATCATAAACAGCATAACAAGGATAATACCGATAAGACCTGCAATCAATGAAGTATTGAGCGCGGTGTCACCAAGTGTTGCGCTGATTGCACGAAGCTCTACCTGTGAAAGGGTAAAGGGCAACTGGCCTGAACGGATGTTTGCAGCCAATGACTGTGCAGATTGTGCAGTGAAGTCACCTGAGATTGTACAGGTGTCACTGTTGATTGTTTCATCAACATAGGGCATTGAAAGAATGTTATTATCCATTACAATGGCAATAAAGTTTTCGCCTGTTGACTTAAGAGCTGCTGCGTTTGCGGTAGCTGTTGTGAATTTTTCTCTGCCTTCGGGTTTAAGTTTAAGTTCAACGTAGTTCTGTGCGGCACCAAGTTCTGTAATCTGACCGTACTGTGCAGATGCGGTTTCAATGTCGGCACCTGTGAGAACAACGTTACCCTGAGCATCCATAAACTGGAGCTGTGCTGTTGCACCAAGGGTTGATGCTGCATCGTCGGGGTCAGAAACTGAAGGGATTTCAATTCTGACTTTGTTGGTACCCTGTCTGGTAATTGTTGCCTCGGTATATCCAAGACCGTCCAGACGGATTCTCATCATGTTGACTACGGTATCCATCTGTTCGTCTGACGGATTTGCTTCCTGAGCTTCAAATACGATTACTGAACCGCCCTTAAGATCAAGACCCTGAACAACACCATCGGGGTCAAGGATACCGGGGAATCTAACTTTGTCAGTAAAGTCAAGTCCGTACAGTGCAACAAACAGAAGTCCCGCAATTACAACAACGATTGCTGTAAGTTTGATAATACTTCTTGACACTGTTTTTTCCTCCTTGTGTCTTGTCCGATTTAATCGGACTTTTATATTGTATGTTTAATTATTTTTCAAGATTGCATACTAAATTATTATACCTTTTTTTTAGTAAATAGTCAATACTTTATGCAAAAAAACAGGACTGTTTAAAAAATCACAGCCCTGCCGTTTGACTCAAATTTAAAAAGCTATCTTCTTCGTGTACTTTTGGTGTTTATTCCTGCAATTCCGCCCACAGCACCACAGATAACACCGATTATCAATGCCGTGATTGCACTTGCTCCAAAGTGAAGATTTTGCGCCGCAAGATTGCCGATAAGACATAAAATCCCTGAATAAAGAATACCGCAAAGAGCACCGAAAATCAGACCCTTGCTGCTGAAATGTCTGCCTGACATAAAACCGCAAATTAAAACTCCGAGTGCGGTTACAATATTTGCAGCAACAGAAATTGTTCTGTCAGAAAGCGCGTTGAAGGTTGCAATAACAGAAAACGCAAATAAAAGTGCTATTGATACGCAATAGGCAACAACAACAGCTTTAAGCATAAATAATACTCCTGAAACAAAACCACTGTTTGATGTTTCGGCAGATGTGCGTGATAAAGCTATTCTGGACAAAAAAAGACCCCCTTTTAGGCACCTTTATATAAAGATGCTATATTTACCTTTGTGGTAAATATATGAACAAAAAGGGGGGAGTATGACCAAAAGAAATTATTCTTCGGTTGTTTCGACTGTTTCTTCAGCACCGGGGATAGGTGTAGGAGCCTGTTCTTCGCCTCTCTTGGTGAAACGGCTTACTGCACCACGGTCAACTGTGATGTATGACTTGTTCTGACCGATACCTGACTCTAAAACGAAAAGGTCGTCCTTGATTCTTGCGATTTTGCCGTGAATACCGCCGATAGTTGCAACTTCGTCGCCAACCTTCAATGCCTCAAGCATCTTTTTAAGCTCTTTTTCTTTTTTCTTCTGCGGTCTTATAAGGAAGAAGTAGAAAACTACAATCATAAGAACCATCATAATAAGCGGTGAAAACATTGAAGCACCGCCGGGTGCTGCTGCCGCTGCGTCTGCTGCATATGCTGTGATAAACATTTTTTATACCTCCTGAAATTTGTTTTAAAACTTATTATTAAGTATTATTACAATTATACCCTCTTTTCCAAAATAATGCAAGGGTTTTTTGTGTTTATTTAGAAAATATTTTTAAATTCTTTGAGATAATCTTCCAATGTTGGCTTTTCTGAATTCTTCAAAGCAATCATTATCCAATGCGTTGCGGATATCCGCCATAAGATTGTTATAAAACGATAAATTATGAATAACCGCAAGCCGAAGGGCAAGAATCTCGTTTGCTTTAAACAGGTGTCTTAAATAGCCTTTTGAAAAGTTGCGGCAGGTGTGACAGTTGCAGTTGGGGTCAAGTGGGGTATCGTCGGTTTCGTATTTTGCGTTGTTGATGTTTACCATACCAAGTGATGTGAAAAGCGTACCGTGTCGAGCATTTCTGCTGGGCATTACGCAGTCAAAAAAGTCAACTCCGCGATATACAGCCTCGATTATATTTTCGGGGGTGCCAACGCCCATAAGGTATCTTGGCTTATTTACGGGGGCAAAAGGCTCAACCGCCTCGATGATTTCATACATAACCTCGGCAGGCTCGCCAACCGCAAGACCGCCTATTGCATAGCCGTCAAGGTCAAGCTCTGCAATCTGCTTCATATTTTCGATACGCAAATCCGCATAGGTGCTGCCCTGATTGATTGCAAAAAGCATCTGGTTTTTGTTTATGGTATCTTCAAGTGAATTAAGACGTGCCATTTCTGCCTTGCATCTTTTCAGCCAACGTACTGTCATTTCGGAAGATTTTTTGGCATAATCCTTTTCACTGGGATTTTCAACACACTCATCAAATGCCATTGCAATGGTGGAAGCAAGGTTTGACTGAATTTGCATACTTTCCTCGGGCCCCATAAAAATGTGATGTCCGTCAATATGCGACTGAAAGTAAACGCCTTCTTCTTTGATTTTTCTCAGCTTTGAAAGTGAGAACACCTGAAAACCGCCGCTGTCGGTAAGAATGGGTCTGTCCCAGTTCATAAATTTATGCAGACCGCCAAGGGATTTTACAACCTTGTCGCCGGGACGAAGGTGAAGGTGGTAGGTATTTGAAAGCTCAACCTGACATCCGATTTCCTTAAGGTCAAAGGTGTCAAGACCGCCCTTGATTGCGGCGGCTGTGCCGACGTTCATAAAAACAGGTGTCTGTATTGTGCCGTGAACGGTTTTAAACTCACCGCGACGGGCTTTGCCTTCTTGCTTTAAAAGTTTAAACATATATAATTACCTTTCTGTTCTGTGGCAGTGACGGCATATAAAATGCCGCACAATGAATGATGAACAATTAAAAATTATTGAAAAAATTATTCATTTTTAGTTATTAATTTTTCTTTTGCTCATCCATTATGTGATGAGCATTGCATCGCCAAAACTGAAAAATCTGTAATTTTCGGCGATAGCCTCTTTGTATGCGTCCATAATATGTTCTCTGTCGTACAATGCCGAAATCAGCATCAGAAGTGTTGATTCGGGAAGGTGGAAGTTGGTGATAAGAGCATCAACTACCTTGAATTTATAGCCGGGGTATATGAATATCTGTGTGTTTCCTGACTGTACGGGGATTGTGCCGTCATCTGCGGCAACAGATTCAAGTGTTCGCACTGATGTGGTGCCAACAGCTATAATTCTGCCCCCTGATTTGCGGGTTTCGTTTATTATGTCGGCGGTTTCTTTTGATACCTCGTAATATTCCGAGTGCATATGATGGTCTTCAATATTGTCGCATGACACAGGGCGGAATGTTCCAAGACCAACGTGCAAGGTAACAAAGGCAACCTTAACGCCTTTGTCCCTAATTTTTTCAATAAGGGCATCGGTGAAGTGCAGACCTGCAGTTGGTGCCGCCGCCGAGCCTTCGATTTTGGAATAAACTGTCTGATAACGGTTTTTATCCTGCAGCTTTTCCTTGATATAAGGGGGAAGGGGCATCTCGCCAAGCTTGTCCAGGATTTCTTCCCACACACCGTCAAACTCAAAGCGCACAATGCGATTTCCGTCATCGCGGACTTCAATTACTTCTGCTTTTAAAAGTCCGTCACCAAAAACAAAACGTGCTCCCTCGCGTGCCTTTCTGCCGGGTTTTAAGATAACTTCCCAGGTGTTTATGTTGATTCGTTTCAGTAGAAGAAATTCAATCTTTCCGCCGCTGCCTTCCTTAACGCCGTAAAGACGCGCAGGGATAACACGGGTATTATTCATCACAAGGCAGTCGCCGGGACTGAGATAATCAACAATATCATAAAAATGTTTATGTGTAATTTCGTGAGTTTTGCGGTTTAACACCATAAGCTTTGATGCTGTTCTGTCCTCAAGTGGTGTTTGCGCAATCATCCCTTCGGGCAGGTCATAGTAAAAATCTTTTATATCCAAAATAACAGTTCCTTTCAGCTTTAATATGCTTGTTCTAAATGTGTGCCGGTGTAGTAGTGGGTAAGAATTTCTTCATAATCAAAGCCTGCTTCTGCCATACCCTTGGCACCGTACTGGCTCATTCCAACGCCGTGCCCCCAGCCTTCACCTATGAACACATAGGTGTCAGGGTCAACACCGGATTTTATGGTTTTATAAGTCTTTTTTGTGTTTCCGTCTGTGGTAACAAAATCTCCGCTAACTACTGTGACTGTATCGGTGGATGAGAGGATTGATACATTATCAAGAACCTTGTTGCTTATACCTTTTCCTGATATAACCTTAACTTTGGAATAGGTGCAGGCACCACCTTTTTCAACGGTATACTTCTGACTGTATGTAGCCTCACTGAAAATGGTGCGGCATCTTTCGCGTTCAAAGGTGTGCTCACCGTTTGTACCCTTGACCTTAAGCTTTAAAACACGTCCTGCATCAGAATATTCAACTGCAGTTATTGAAACCACTTCGCCAATATTATAACCAGCATTTGCCATAATCTCGGTAGCGCGTTTTGTTGTAAGGGTTTTCTCCCATTTGCCGTTGTATATGTTTTCGGTATCCTCATAAGGGTTTTCAACACTCACAAGATAAGGGAAGGAGCTTCCCCACACATTTTTAACGTTTTCGGTTGAAGAACCCATTGATGAAGAATACACCGCCTGAACAAGTTCATTCTCATAAAACAGCAGTTCACCGCGGGTTTCGTCAACTGCTGTGTGAACACTTTCGCTTTGGTCAGCGGCAGAGGAATATGCCTGACAGCATACCGTACGGCACACATCAAAGCCGTATTGCTTGTGATAGTTAATTCTGCCAAGGGCAAAGTTCCTTGCACAGACCGCCTGAACTTTAAGAGCCTCAACAGGCCAGCTTGATGACATTTCACGGCATACAACGCTGTAAAGGTAATCCTCAACAGGGACAATGTTTACAACCGTCAATCCGTTTTCTGCACGCTTGCTGCATTCAAATCCGCCGCGGTAAGTTCCGCCTGCCGAGCCCGATATGGTAAGCAGGGCATCGGTATCTTCGGCATCCGAAGTAAATATAGCCGGGTTGTGGCTTGAATGGTCGGATACAAAGAGTACGGTGCCGTTATTGGAATCTGTAACATAAAATGCATTTGCCGAAAGGCGGATTGCTGTACCGCCAAGAGAGCCGTTTTCTGTCTCCCATTTAGCATCGTTCAGGGTTTCAAAGGTGCCTGACAGAATGCAGTACCGAGAGTCGTAATAAGCAGGGAAGATGTTTTCTCCCAAATCACGCAGTTCGGTAAGCTTTTCGGTAAAGTCTTCTTCGTTATCAAAAGAGTAGCAAAGGATGTGGTGTGTGGCACTTGCCTTTTGTGAAACAGTTACTTCGTCAACATCGGTTTTATCAAATTCATAAAAATCTCTGCCTGTTGTATAACCAAGGACAAAGCCTGCGTCACTTTCAAGGTTAAGGCTGTCAACCGTACTGCTGCCATAGTATATACCAACACGCAAAGTGTCCTGATATTCTGCGGCGCCCGCGGTCATTGAAAGGCAACACAAAATCAGAGTTATAATAACTGCAACTATATAAATTTTTAACAATTTCTGCATAGTAAACAACCCTATCCGAAAAAATTAGTTTTCTATTAATGAAAATTCGACAAATATCGGCGAAAATCCTTTTATTTTATGTTAAAATTGTGTTACAAAAAATAATTGACATTCTTGATACAATATCATATAATATTAAGGATAGAAATTACATAAGGAGGATTTTTCACAATGAAAAATTATAACGTAGGTATTATTGGTGCTACCGGTATGGTAGGTCAGAGATTTATAACTCTGCTTGCTGACCATCCGTGGTTCAATATAAAGGTGCTTGCCGCATCATCAAGAAGTGCAGGCAAAAAATATACCGAGGCTGTTGGCAGCCGTTGGGCAATGACAGTTGATATTCCCGAAAAGGTAAAGGATATGGTTATCCTTGATGCAACTGCCGAAATCGAAAAAATCGCAGCACAGGTTGACTTTGTTTTCTGCGCCGTTGATATGAAGAAGGACGAAATCAAGGCTCTTGAAGAAGCATATGCCAAGGCAGAATGTCCCGTTGTTTCAAACAACTCGGCACACAGACACACAAAGGACGTTCCTATGATTGTTCCCGAAATCAACCCCGAGCACGCAGAAATCATTGCAGCACAGCGCAAAAGACTCGGTACAAAGCGCGGTTTTGTATCTGTTAAGTCAAACTGCTCACTCCAGAGCTATGTTCCCGCACTTCATCCTTTGATGAAATATGGTATCAAGGAAGTTCTTGCCTGCACATATCAGGCAATTTCAGGTGCAGGTAAAACCTTTGAAACCTGGCCCGAAATGGTTGACAACCTTATCCCCTATATCGGCGGCGAGGAAGAAAAGAGTGAAATCGAGCCTCTTAAAATCTGGGGTAAGATTGAAGGCGACGAAATCGTTGATGCAACTACTCCTGCTATCACAACACAGTGTCTGCGTGTTCCCGTATCTGACGGTCACACAGCGGCTGTATTCGTAAGATTTGAAAATAAGCCCACTATCGAACAGATTAAGGAAGACTGGAAGAACTTTAAGGGTGTTCCTCAGGAGCTTGAACTTCCTTCTGCTCCAAAGCAGTTCCTTAACTATTTTGAAGAAGATAACCGTCCTCAGGCAAAGCTTGAACGTAATTTAGAGGGCGGTATGGCAGTTTCAATGGGACGTCTTCGTGAAGACAGCCAGTACGACTACAAGTTTGTGTGCCTTTCACACAATACCCTTCGCGGTGCGGCAGGCGGTGCTGTTCTTATGGCAGAGCTTCTTGCGGCAAAGGGTTATTTTGACTAATTAAACCTTTACATTACGAAACATAAAGCAGAGTCGTATCCCACAACGGCGATGATAATTATTGAATGTTTTCGTGGGAAGAAAGGTTGTGTGATTTTATGAAAAAACCCATATTCACAGGTTCAGGTGTTGCTTTGGTTACACCATTTACTGAAAGCGGAGTAAATTATCCCAAACTTGAAGAATTGATTGAGTTTCACATTACACACAAGACAGACGCGCTGATTATCTGCGGAACAACGGGCGAGGGCTCAACCATGACAATGGAGGAGCACGAAGAAGTACTTAAGTTCTGTGTTGATATTGCAAAGGGCAGAATACCTATGATTGCAGGTACGGGCAGCAATGACACAAACAGCGCCATTCGTCTGTGCCAATATGCCGAATCGGTGGGCTATGAGGGACTTCTTTTGGTTACACCATATTACAACAAGGCAACCCAAAAGGGATTATGCGCACATTACGGCAAAATCGCCGAGAATACAAGGCTGCCTATAATTCTTTATAATGTTCCCTCAAGAACAGGTGTATCAATATCACTTGATACACTGAAGTTTCTTGACGAAAAGTACGAAAACATAAATGCCATCAAGGAAGCAAGCGGCGATGTTGCATTTGCGGCAAAAATCAGGGCGCACACCAATCTTGCTATCTATTCGGGCAATGACGATGTAACAGTTCCCCTTGTGGCTATCGGATGTCAGGGTGTTATTTCTGTAATTGCCAACATACTGCCCGAGGAAACACATAATATGTGCAAGTTTGCAGAAGAGGGTAATCTAGCCGATGCAAACAAAATATACCTTGGTATGCTTGATATTATGGATGCAATGTTTTACGAGGTTAACCCCATACCCGTAAAGACGGCGATGAACCTTTTAGGTTTTGATGTGGGAATTTTAAGACTTCCCCTCTGCGAGATGGAGGAGAAAAATCTTGAAAGACTGAAAACGTCTATGATCAATTATGGCTTAAAACTTAAATAAACAAATGCAGAGTGCAGACCGAAACATCTCCACGGCTGTACAAGAGGTGACTACTAATGATAAATATACTTTTATGCGGAGCAAACGGAAAGATGGGAAACGCCGTGAAGGCAGTTATTGCACAGCACAGCGACCTTATAACTGTTGCGGCAGGATATGATGTTATGGACACAACATCTGTTGACTTTCCTGTTTATGACAGTCTTGATAAGGTTACAGAAAAGATTGACTGCATAATCGACTTTTCACACGTTTCTATGACCGATGCAATTCTTGACTATGCAAAGGATAATAAAATTCCTGCGGTTATCTGCACAACAGGTCTTTCAAAGGAACAGCTTTCCAAACTGGAATTTTATTCAAAGGAAACCCCGATTTTCTTCTCGGCAAATATGTCAATCGGTGTAAATCTGTTGATTGACTTGGTTTGCAAGGCATCCAAGCTCCTTGAAGATAATTTTGATATTGAAATTGTTGAAAAACATCACAACCAAAAACTTGATGCTCCAAGCGGTACAGCCCTTGCCATCGCAGATGCAATTGCAGATACTGTGGCATATGACCCCAAGTATACCTATGACCGTCACTCTGTGAGAAAGAAGAGAGACAAGGAAGAAATTGGTATCCACGCAGTTCGCGGCGGAAATATTGTGGGCGAGCATACCGTTATATTTGCAGGCACCGACGAGGTTATCGAAATCAAGCATCAGGCAACATCAAAAACCGTGTTTGCAGTAGGAGCGGTTCGTGCTGCAATCTTTATGCAGGGCAAAGTCCCCGGTCTTTATAATATGACCGATCTTGTAAAAGAATAAATTTAAAAAGTGCTCTGCGATGCAGAGCACTTCAGAAAGCGGCTGCATTTTGCAGCCGCTTTGACGTATATTTAAAAATTACATTTTAACCGAAACAACAAAATCATTCCGACTGAACAGATTTGCTAGCTCCATTCTGTCAGGGTTGTGGAGAGTATTTGCTATAATATTGATATAATAAAGGTCGTCTGTTTTATACATTATCTCAAGATTGGTTGTGGATAAATCATATTTTTCTGCAACTTCATTTATTAAATCCAGAGCTTTTTCCTTGTCGTTGACGATAAGGGTATATTCAATATCAATATAGTGGGTAAAAAATTTAAAATCTCTGTGTGAGATTATCTGGATAATTACAATAACGATAGTTGTTGTTATACTGATAAAATACATTCCTGCGCCGATTGACATACCGATACCTGCCGTTGCCCATATTCCTGCAGCAGTTGTAAGACCGGTAATGATTCTTTTATGTACAAAAATCATACCTGCACCAAGAAAACCGATACCTGTAACAATCTGTGCAGCAATTCTGGAGGGGTCGTGATTAATGTTTACACCCGTTCCGCTGAAGTGGTTAAGGAAATCGGCAAAGCCATACTGAGATATTATCATAAGAAGGCAGGAGGCAATTGACACAATGGAGTGGGTTCGGGTTCCTGCACCTTTGCCGCGGGTTTTTCTTTCATGACCGATAAAGGCTCCGCAAAGAAATGCTATAAAAATTCTGCCTAAAAGCTCAAGATGAAATAAAAAATGTCCGCTTGTAAAGTAAGCCACTATACTTTCAAACATATTAGTCACTCCTTTAAATATATTCTAACATTATAATCCTCAAATCACCTCTTGTCAATAGAAATCTAACAAAAAATATAAAACATATTAATATAAATATGTATATTATGAATAAATATGAAATAAAATTTATAAAAAATATTGACAAAGGTGGTTAGTTATGCTAAACTAACCAAAGAAGTTAGATACAACTAACTTAATATGAATTATGAGGAGCACATATGAATCTGACAGAAGCAACAGAAGGTAAAGAATATATCGTCAAGCAGATTGAAACAGCGGATGAAGAGCTTAATTCATTTCTGTTTTCTTTGGGTTGTTATAGTGGTGAGCCTATTACTGTTATTTCTCGTATGAAAGGCGGTTGTGTTGTTGCTATTAAAGATGGCAGATATAATATCGACAATCAGTTGGCATCGGCAATATGGATAATGTAATTATCGTGTTGCCTATTCACTGATTTATTTTTTAATATATGGTTAGTCAACACTAACCAACACACATTTAACTTTGTTTTAGATTAAAATACATATAAGGAGGACTATGTTATGAGAATTGCTTTTGCAGGCAACCCTAACAGCGGTAAAACTACAATGTATAATGTACTCACAGGCAGAAACGAGCGTGTGGGCAACTGGGCAGGTGTTACTGTAGATAAAAAAGAAGCTTTTATAAAAAACAGGTATAACGGTATTGACGAAGACCTTATTGCAGTTGACCTTCCGGGTGCGTATTCAATGTCACCGTTTACATCCGAGGAAAGTATAACAAGCGCTTATGTTAAAAATGAACATCCCGATGTGATTGTAAATATTGTCGATGCTACCAATCTGAGCCGCAGCCTTTTCTTTACAACTCAGCTTCTTGAGCTTGGTATTCCTGTGGTGGTGGCTCTTAATAAAAGCGACGTCAATGCTAAAAAGGAAACAAAAATTGATGTTGCTGCCCTGTCTGATGCTTTGGGTTGCCCTGTTGTTGAAACGGTTGCAACAACCACAAGGGATAAAGGCCTGGCAAAGGTTGTCAAAACGGCAGTATCCCTTAAGGGAAGGCCGCAAAAGGCGCCTTTTTATCAGGGCGATATTGACCTTGACGACAGAAAAGAGGTTGAAAGAGCTGACAGACGGCGTTTTGATTTTGTAAACAAAATTGTAGAAAAAGTTGAAACAAAAAAGATTAAAACCAATAAACTTAATAATCAGGACAAGGTTGACAAGGTTCTTACCAATCCTTTTATAGGACTTCCTTTGTTTGCGGTTGTGATGTTTCTGGTGTTCAATATTTCTCAGGCAACTTTAGGCCCTTATCTTGCGGACTATCTTTGCAGTTGGATAGACGCATTTGGTGAACTTGTTGCTCTGTGGGTTGAAGACGCGCATCCCTTGCTACAGTCAATTCTAGTAGACGGAATTGTGGGCGGTGTAAGTGCTGTTGTGGGGTTTTTGCCTCTTGTAATGGTTATGTATTTCATGATTGCCCTTCTTGAAGACTGTGGTTATATGGCACGTGCAACTGTTATTCTGGACCCTATATTTAAAAAGGTAGGGCTTTCGGGTAAATCTGTTATTTCCTTTGTTGTGGGCACAGGCTGTGCTATCCCGGGAATTATGGCTTGTCGTACAATCCGCAACGAAAGAGAACGCCGTGCCACGGCTATGCTGACACCGTTTATGCCTTGCGGCGCAAAGCTGCCGGTAATAGCACTTTTTGCAGGCGCGTTTTTTGATGATGCGGCATGGGTAGGAACACTGATGTATTTTGTTGGTATAGCTCTTATTCTTTTGGGTGCGTTGCTTGTAAATAAAATTGCAGGACAAAAAAACAAAAAGTCATTCTTTATTATGGAATTGCCCGAATACAAAATTCCAAGCATAAAAAGGGCATTTCTGTCAATGTGTTCACGCGGCTGGGCTTACATAGTTAAGGCAGGAACAATCATTCTTGTCTGCAATGCTGTTATTCAGATTATGCAGATGTTCAACTGGAATTTTGAAATGGTTGAAGAAGGAATGGCACACACATCAATTCTTGCAACAATTGCATCGCCGGTTGCTGTACTCCTGATACCCCTTGGCTTTGGTGTATGGCAGATTGCGGCGGCATCACTTACCGGATTTATTGCCAAGGAAAATGTGGTCGGAACGTTAGCGGTTGTCTATGGTATCTCAAATTTTATTGATACCGAGGCTCTTCAGCTTGCAGAAGGAGCAGGCGGTCAGGTTGCAGGAGTGATGGGTATATCCGCTGCGGCTGCTCTTGCATGCCTGATGTTTAACCTTTATACACCGCCTTGTTTTGCGGCAATCGGCGCTATGAACGCTGAAATAAAGGATAAAAAATGGCTGCTTGGCGGTATTGCTCTTCAGCTTGCTACAGGCTATACAATTGCGTTTTTTGTTTATCAGATTGGTACGCGAATTACCACGGGTCATTATGGTGAAGGCTTTTTCGCAGGTTTGATTGCTGTGGCGGTATTTGCTGGAATTATAGCTTGCCTTATTGCCAAAGCGGACAAAGAGGTTAAAAAGGAATACTCCTTAAATGCCTGAAAATAAATTTTAGGAGAGTTTATATGACAAATATAATTGTTGCGGTTGTTGTGGCGGCTATATTAGGGCTGGCAATCGCATACATAATAACCCAAAAGAAAAAAGGTGCCCGTTGTATCGGGTGCCCGCATTCCGCCAGTTGCGGCAAAAAAAAGGAATGTAATTGTCACGATTGATATGCTTCAAAAATACCAAACAGATTGTTTGGTGTTTTTGTGTGAAAAGGACTTGCCAAAACTGTTTCTTTGTATTATAATATATATTAAAAAATGCGAAAGATAGGGATGAGTTTTTTTGAAAAAAATAAAGGAAATTCTACTTACGGTGCTTGGCACGATGATAACTGCTGCGGCAATCAGCCTTTTGCTTACACCCAACAAAATTGTCTGCGGCGGTATATCGGGTGTTTCGACAATTTTGTATCATACATTTGCTTTGCAACCGGGTATGACATTTGCGGTTATTAATATAATTCTGCTTGCTCTCGGTTTAAAGGTTCTGGGGTTGTCATTTACACTTAAAACCCTTTTCGGCGCAGGTATGCTGTCGCTTTTTGTACAGATATTTTCATATTTGCCGCCTTTGACATCGGATATTTTTCTTGCGTCAATATACGGCGGAATTTTATACGGTGTAGGTATCGGAATTGCTTTTGTTGCCGGCGCATCAACCGGCGGAACGGATATTATCGGCAGACTTGTTCAGCAAAAATTTTCACAGATTCCAATCGGAAAGCTCCTTCTTATTATTGACGGAATAGTAATTGTTGCATCGTTGCTTGTATTTAAAAAGGTTGACCTTACACTTTTGGGTATAATTGCTTTGTTCGTGTCTACATATGCGGTTGACTATCTTATGGCAAAGCTTAATGTTTCTACACTTGCTTTTATAATCAGCGACAAGGGTGATGCACTTGCACGGCGTCTGGTTGGTTCGTCACCGCGAGGTGTCACCGTAATTGATGTTGTGGGTGCATATACCGAAGTTGACAAAAAAATGCTGTTTTGCGCCCTGAAAGAACGTGAAACAGTAGCTTTCAAAAAGAAAATTGAGGAGATTGACCCACAGGCGTTTACTGTTTTTTCAGAATCTCAAAAGATTGTCGGCAACGGTTTTTATGTATATCATTAAATTTTTCGGGGATGTTTAAAAACATTCCCGACTTTTGTTATTAATTTGAAATAATATTCTTGATTTATATAAAAATATGTAGTATAATATATTATGTATTGTTTTGTGCATACAACAAAAGATAGGAGAGTATACAAATGATACCCAATATATTGACAACGGTGCGGCTTATTATCATTCCGTTTTTTGCGTATTCGGTATTAAGCCATCAAAGCATCTGGTTATCCGTGTCGCTGTTTTTGTTTTCGGGGCTTACGGATATTGTTGACGGCTGGATTGCACGTCATTATAATATGATTACCGATGTGGGCAGCGTTTATGACCCGCTTGTGGACAAGCTGATGCAGATTACGGCGGTTGTCTGTCTGGCGGTTATCAATGTGATACCATGGTGGGTAATCGGTTTTGTAGTTCTTAAGGAGCTTACTATGATTATTACGGGCAGTATTCTTTACATAAAGAAAATAGTGGTGCATTCCAACTGGTACGGCAAAGTGGCAACAGTTTTCTTTTATACTGTGATTTTTATTCTTATTGTATGTCCTGAGATGTCAGATGCATCAAAAAATGCTATTCTTGGTATACTTGTCGGGGTTCTCGTTCTTGCAGCAATCGGTTATCTGCTTAAAATTACGGGAAAAAACCAAGGCGAGTTGTATGATAAAAAGCCCTGATTTTTTTACATAATTCACCAGACAAGTTCTGTTGACAATGGTTAACGAATTTGATATAATATTTATAGGATAATAATTTATTTAAGGAGCAGTTATGGAACAGTTTGAAGAACTAAATTTAAAACGGTTAGTTGAAATAATTTTTAAACATATCAGTATGATAATTGCTGTTACTTTGATTACGGGTATACTTTCGTTTGTTTACAGCGAAACAATGATTGTACCCGAGTATGAGTCAAAGGTTACTATTTATGTCAGCAACAAGAAACCCGGCGAAAGCAGTCAGATTAATTCGGGTGATATTGCGACGTCGCAGATGCTGGTTGATACATATGTAGTAATTATAAAAAGTGACAGAGTACTTGGTAAGGTTGCTGAACGTCTTGTAGAAGAAGAGGTCGGCGAATTTAATCCGGCTCAGCTTCGCAGAATGATTACCGCAGAGGCGGTTGATAATACCGAAGTGCTTGAGATTTCTATTCGTGACACAGATAAAGTAAGAACCTATATGATTGCAAATATTATTGCCGAGGTTGCTCCCAACGAAATCAGCTATTATCTCGAAGGCAGCTCGGTTAAGGTTGTTGACTATGCAGGGGTGGGCTCAAAGGTATCCCCCAATATTCAGAACAATATGATTATCGGTCTGGCTGTTGGTTTGCTGTTAAGTTGTATCTTTGTTGTACTTAAAGAAATATTTGATATGCGCATTAAAAACGAAGACGAGCTTGAACAGTGGTTTAAACTTCCGATTCTGGGTATCGTTCCTGATATTTCGGATGCCGGCATGACAAATAAAACAGGTTACTATTCGTACAGACGTACTTCTAAAGCCTATGAGTATACAAGGAAAGGGGCGAAGGACAATGGATGAGAATAAACTTAATCAGTTAATTGAACAGCAGCAGCTTGAGACAAGTCTGTTTCATAAATTAAGACAGATGCCCGGTAATCTTCTCAGAAAAAAGCAGACCAGATTAATGGCGCAGGATTTCGAAGATATCCGTGAAAAAATTCTTAACAACAAAACCCCCTTCCATGTAAGAGAGGCATATAAGGCATTAAGAACAAACCTGATTTTTTCATTGCCGTCAGTTGCTTGTAAAAAGATTATTATGACAAGTGCTCTTGCATCTGAAGGTAAAAGTACAAACTGCCTTAATCTGGCAATTACCTTTGCCGAAATGGATGCAAAGGTTCTGGTTATTGACTGTGATTTAAGACGTCCTAACCTTGCAAGACTTCTTGATGTACCCAATGCTCCGGGTCTTAGTAACTATCTTGTTGGACTTAACTCAATCGAACAGGTTGTTCAGAAGTCAACATACAATAATCTCAGCATTATTACAGCAGGCAATATTCCTCCCAATCCGGTTGAGCTTCTCAGCTCTGAGAATATGGGGTGGCTGATTGAAAAACTTGAAAAGGACTTTGACTACATTTTCCTTGATACACCTCCTGTAAATCTGGTTATTGATACGGTTGTTGTTTCAAAGTACGTTCACGGTATTGTGATGATTGCATTACAGAATTCTACCGACAGAGAAGCAATCCGTTATGCGCTTAAGCAGATTAAATTTGCAGGTTCCAAAGTTCTTGGTTTTGTGCTTAACGGTGTTGTGTTCGGTTCGAACGGTGAATATAAGAACAACAATAAAAAGAAATATTATCGTCACTATGCAGCAGACGGCAAAAAGAAAAGAAAACGCCGCGGCGTAGCATCTGGCAGTTATTCATATGATTCATACGATAGTTATGGTTCGTACGGCAGTTATAAAGAATATAGCAGCCGTAAATATAAATAGTGATTGATTTCGTGCCTTTTGGGCGGGAATATGGTGAAAATTATGATAGATATACATACACATTTACTTCCACAGTTAGACGATGGAAGCAGTAGTGTTGATGAAAGCAAAAAAATGCTTGGTATACTGTCGGAACAGGGAGTTGATACTATAGTTGCAACTCCCCATTTTTATATTGACAGGATTAAAATTGATGAGTTTCTGGAATTGCGCCGGAAATCTCTTGATAAATTACTTGCCGAAGCTGATGAAGACAGACCGGCAATAGCACTTGGTGCCGAGGTGGAATTCCTGCCGGGACTTTATACCATGGATGATATTGAAAAATTGTGTATAAGCGGAACCCGTTATATGCTTCTTGAAATGCCTTTTTCTGCATGGTCAGGTTATTTTTATACCACACTTACAAAACTGTATTCCGCAAGGGGTATAAAGCCTATTATTGCCCATGTTGAGAGATGTTTTGAGTTTCAGCAGGAAGACCCTGTTGAGATTTTGCATAAGCTTAAAGATTGCGGTGCGCTTATCCAGATTAACAGCAGTTTTCTCATAAATAAACAGACCAGACGTCTTGCGCTTAAACTGATAAAGCATGGTTTTATTACGTTTATGGGTTCTGATTGCCACAATTTAGAGAGTCGTCCACCGCAGCTTCGTGAGGGATTTGATATTATATACAAAAAATTGGGCGATGTCGGTACAAGTGCGTTTTTCTATTGGGACAACAAACTTAAAGAAAAACTTGAAACTTATTGATATAAAGGAGATATTTCTGCTTGAACAAAAGTGCGTCGGTTTATATTCGTAATGTAATATTATGGGTGCTTGCAATAGGGTATTATTTTGTTATAAATTCCTTTTCTACAACGCCTGCGGCGGTTTCCAGGGCTGAAAGTCAGTCTGTAATAAATGCCGTTGAGAAGGTAACTGAGGCTGTTCAGAATAAATCTGAAGGTGAAGGTATCCAGTGGCTGTCAGGTAAGGCTTTTCACAAGCTTGTGCGTAAAACGGCTCATATTATAAATTTTTTTATCCTAGCGTTTTTGCATTGTATGTTGTTTTGTTCGTACTCAAACAAAAAAATGGTTACCGTTTTGATGACAGTATTTGTTGGCTTATGTGGTGCTGCACTTGACGAGGCGACCCAGTTGTTGGTGCCCGGACGAAGCGCCCAGATTTCGGATGTTTTTGTTGATTTTACGGGGACAATGATTGGCTGTATTTTCTTTATCTTGCTGTATTGCAAGACTTTATCAGAATCTAAAAGAGGGTGAAGTTATGAAAAAATGGAAAATAGTTTTACTGTCAGTTTTAGGTGTTTTGCTTTTGTCTGCAACGGCGCTCAGCATCTGGCAGTTTGACAACATTCGTGCGGTGATAAAGGGATTTACAGTCGATTCGGAACAAATTGCTCAGGAAATGAACCAAAACAAGAAAAATCTTGAGGATGAGCTTAAAAAACAGAACATTGAGGTTGTAAGTGATTTTACCGCCGAGGAAGAAAAGCAGATTATAAAAGGCGAGCTTACTGTTGAGAAGGCGATTGAAGCTCTTAACGTAAAATACAAGGAAACAAAAAAAGAAAATACATATACATCTGATTCTGCTGCAAACCAACTGATTGGTGAAAAAACAGTTGAATTATACAGCCTTAAAGCATATTACTTAGGACAGCTTGGTCAGATGGAAAAAACGGTTAAAAGCGAATATGCGGCATTGCCTGTTGAAAAGAAAAATCTTATCGGAAAGAAGGATATTGTCAACCGTCATATGAGTACTGCTTTGGGGCTTATGAATCAATGCGATGCAAAGGTTGCTGAAATCCTTGCCGAGCTTGAATCAGGTCTTAAAAGCTTAAATGCCGATACTTCAATAATACAAACAATCCAGCAAGCCTATGAAACCGAAAAAAATCTTAAAAAGGCCTACTATTTATCTCTGCTTGAAGAGTAGGGGACAGAGGTGAAGTTTATATGAAATTAAGTAAATTATTGCTTTGCATTATTATTCTGGCAGGTTGTATTCTGTTTGGAACGGCGGCGGTCGGTGCCTCGGCTTTTTCGGATGTTGATGCCGGTACAAAACAAGGTCAGGCGATTGCCGTAATGCAGGAAAAAGGATATATAAACGGTTTTCCTGACGGTACATTCAGACCCGATGCAACCCTTACCCGTGCAGAATTTGTTACCATAATAAACAAAATGTATATGTATTATGTAGAGGCAGAAAATATCTTTACAGACGTAAAGAGCGATGATTGGTTTAATCATGACGTTCTGGCGGCAGTTCAGGCAGGATATATCAAAGGCATGGGCGACGGCAGATTTGCACCAAACGAGGCCGTAACGCGCGAGCAGGTTTGTGTGATGCTTAATTCAATTCTGCAGCTTGGCGATATGTACTACACTCCCACAATATCCGACAAAGTCTCTGATTGGGCAAAAGACAGCGTTTTGAAGATGGTTGCGGCTTATGTGTTCACCCTTGAGAATGGCGGAAGGTTCAGAGCAACCCAGCCAATAACTCGTGGCGAGGCGTGTGTGGCTCTTGAAAAGTGTATTGTTGAGGTTGATTTTGAAGATGTTTTCGAACCCGTCAATCTGGAAAATATGGCACAGGAAGAACTGGAAAAAAGAATTTCTGAAATTATTCAGGGAATGGAAAATGTTGTAATCCCGCAGTATACCGATGAGGATGCAATTATTATCGGTAACATGATTGTCAAAAGTATGAAAAAATATCTTGAAGATCCGACATATGATTATGTGCCTGATGCAAATGCGGCATATGAGATTTACAGAAAGCTGGGTTATGCAAGAGCAAAGCTTTTTAAACAGCCCATATATGATAATATAGATATTAATAATCTGGCGATATTGTTTGATTTCTTTTATACGCCGGAACTAAATGTGACAAAGAAATAAAAAGGACACTTTATTGTGTCCTTTTGTGTTGGAAGACCCGAATGGTTTAGATGCCGTAAGTTTTTAATGAAATATCAACTTCGTTGATATGAAATAATTTACTTCGTAAATTGTGAAATAGAAAGCTATCGCTTTCTGTGAAATAAAATTTGCCTTCTCATATGCCGCAGGCAAATTTCATTAAAAAAAGACATCCAATGGATGTCTTTTTTTCTGGTGGATCTTCAGGGACTCGAACCCCGGACCAACCGGTTATGAGCCGGTTGCTCTAACCAACTGAGCTAAAGATCCTTATTAAATTCGCAACAGAAATTATTATACAGTAAAATAAAGCTTTTGTCAAGATTAAATTTATATATTTTTTAAAAAATGCTTGATTTCTTTTTTAATATATGCTATTATGTTCAAGATGTGCGTTTTTTGACGAACGTACAAAAATAATCTAAGTTTTTCGAGACATTTGCCACGACAGACAATTTCGTAAAAGGACTTGTCTATATTTTCGGACTTGTCCCGGTTAAAATACATACTAAATAAGAAAAGGAAGCGAAAAAATGAGTACATTATTATCTGTTTCTATTGCCCTTCTTGCAGGTTTGCTTATGACAAGAGCATTCAAGCCTTTTAAACTTCCGTCAGTTACTGCATATCTTATTGCAGGCGTACTGATAGGCCCTTATTGTGTAGGTAGACTTGGTGTTGATGGTCTTGGATTTAATTCTCACGATGCTGTTGGTGCTCTGTCACTTGTTTCTGATGTTGCGCTGGGATTTATTGCTTTTTCAATCGGCAACGAATTCAGAATGTCTGATTTGAAAAAAACCGGCAAACAGGCATTTGTTATCGGCGTTTTTCAGGCATTGGTTGCAACGCTGTTTGTTGACATTGCATTATATGCTGTTCATCTTATAATGCCCGAAAAATTGACTATTCCACAGGTTATTGTACTTGGGGCAATAGCTACTGCAACTGCACCTGCTGCTACCTTGATGGTTGTTCGTCAGTACAAGGCAGATGGTCCTTTAACTCGACTGCTTCTCCCGATAGTTGCGCTTGATGATGCTGTTGGTCTTATAGTTTTTGCAGTTTCATTTGGTATCGCAAAAACCATGCTTTCGGGAAATTTGGATTTATTTTCGATTATAGTAAATCCTGTTGTTGAAATTGTTTGTTCTCTTACATTGGGCGCAATAATGGGGTGGATTCTTACACAGCTTGAAAAAATGTTCAACTCAAATACTAATCGTCTTAATATGACTATTGCATTTGTATTTTTGACAGTTGCACTTTCAATGCTTGATTTCCATATTGGTCCTGTTCATATAAGCTTTTCATCATTGCTTGTATGTATGATGCTTGGTACAATTTTTTGCAATATTTGTCCTTTGTCTGAAGATTTGATGGAAAAGTCAGATAAATGGACATCACCGCTTCTTGCACTTTTCTTTGTTATCAGTGGTGCTGAACTTGAACTCAATGTATTTGCAGATTGGGCAATCGTGGTAATTGGTGTTGTTTATATAGTGTTCCGTTGTCTTGGTAAATATTATGGTACCTATGTCAGTGCAAAGGCCACAAGCTGTTCACCTGAAATTTGTAAATACCTTGGTATTACACTATTCCCTCAGGCAGGCGTTGCCCTTGGTATGTGTGCGATTGTTGCAGCTTCTTCAGAGATGGGTGTTCAAGGTTCATTGGTGCGAAACATCACACTTTTTGCAGTTTTAATTTATGAACTTGTAGGTCCTGTTCTGACACGTCAGGCACTTAAAGCAGCAGGAGATATCAAGCCTATGTCAGACGAGGTTAAGATGCGCCGTCATACTAAGCTTGCTGAAGCAAAAAGCAAATCTGAAAAATAAATTATAAAAATCCGGATGCTGAAAAGTATTCGGATTTTTGATGAGAACAGGAGATGAAAATGATGGAATCTGTAAAAAACTATGCAAAAGCATCATTTCAATATGCAAAAGCCTTTGTAAAGTGGCTGATTATTGCTGCGATTGTAGGCGCTGTTGGCGGCGTAGTGGGCAGCATTTTTCACGAGAGTATAGAGTATGTAACTCATTTGCGCATTGAAAATAACCGGCTGATTTTGTTGTTGCCTGTGGGTGGACTTGTAATTGCGGCAATGTACCGTATATTTGGCAAAAAAGGCAAAATTGACACAAACCGCGTAATTGAGGCAGTACAGACGGATAACAATGTTCCCCTTATAATGACACCTTTAATTTTTGTGGGTACGGTTATCACACATCTGTTTGGTGGTTCAGCAGGCAGAGAGGGTGCGGCGTTGCAGCTTGGCGGAAGCCTTGGTTATAATCTGGGCAAGGTGTTCAGACTGAATAAAAACGATATGCACATTATTGTTATGTCGGGAATGAGTGCTGTGTTTGCAGCATTGTTCGGAACACCCCTTACTGCGGCATTTTTTGCCATTGAGGTAATAAGTGTAGGGGTTATACACTATGCGGCATTGGTGCCATGCTTAATTTCGGCAATTGTAGCATACGAGATTGCTTTACTTGGGTTTGGAATTATGCCTGTTTCTTTTGCTACTGTACAAATGGATGCCTCGGCTGATGTGGTGTTAAAGGTAATTGTTCTTGCAATACTTTGTGCATTGGTGAGTATATTGTTTTGTACAGCTATTAAAAAGGCTGAGCATTACATAAAAAAACTGATACCAAATATTTATCTGCGTGCATTTGCAGGCGGTGCAGCGGTTGTTTTGCTGACTTTTGCGATGCAGACCACAGACTATAACGGTGCAGGAATGGGTGTTATTGAGAATGCATTGTCTGGTAACGCAAAACCCTGGGCCTTTGCAGTTAAAATACTGTTTACTGCAATCACAATTGCTGCAGGATTTAAGGGCGGCGAGATTGTTCCGGGATTTTTCATAGGCTCAACCTTTGGATGCTTTGCTGGCTCGCTTTTAGGTCTGGACCCTGGTTTTGCGGCGGCAATCGGCTTTGTTGCCCTGTTCTGCGGAGTGGTAAACTGCCCCTTTGCATCGGTACTTCTTGCTATGGAGGTCTTTGGGGGTAATTCAATTCTTTTGTTCGCTATTGCCTGCGGAGTAAGCTTTATGATGTCGGGATATTTTGGACTTTATAAAAGTCAGAAGTTCTTGTATTCCAAGATTAAAGAAGAATATGTTGATATAAATTTACAATAAAAAATATACAGCTCCTTTTTAAAATGTGTCCGTTTTATAGTACACTAAATGGTGTATTATAAATACATAAACAAAAAGGAGTTGTATTTATATGAAAAACTTTTATAATATTATTGCTGTAAACGGACATTATGAGGTGTATAATTCTGTGGATGAATTTATTTTGAGCGGTGACACCTATGCGGAATGTGAGCACGACCTTGAAGAGCTTCTCGTAACTGATAATGCGGCATAATTCAATATACTAAAAAAGACTTGTCGAACGACAAGTCTTTTTTTATGGCTCCCCCTGCCGGGCTTGAACCAGCGACATCATGATTAACAGTCATGCGCTCTACCGACTGAGCTAAGGAGGAATATTAAATTTACAATATATATTATATTCACAATTTTAAAAAAGTCAATACCTATCAGCAAATTTTTGACATATCTTTTTCGACAATTATAAATAGATTGTTTAACAGCCCTTTTTATATTTTATGTATTCGGTTTTGTTTCATAAATTCGGATGGCGTTGTTCACGTTTTATCTTTAAACAGTCTGCAAAAATGATAAGGGTTTGAAAAACCGCATTTTTCGGATATGGCGTTTATTTTAAGTGCACCCTCGGAAAGCAGCTGTTTTGCCATATTAAGACGAATATTGATTATATATTGTTTAGGTGAAATTCCGTATATTTTTGTAAATTGCTTTCTGAAATGTTCTTCGCTTATGTGGCCTTTTCTTCCGCGGACTGATTTTGTGGTTGATTATCATTTGCTTTTTCCTTGTATAATATTGCAAAAATCACCATTACGATTGCCAGAAGCAAAGCAGTAAGGAAATATGCATTTTTGTATGCGAATGGATTTCAGCCTTTATAAATTATTGGTGTCAGAAGGGTTGTCGCAATTGCCGAGCCGATTGCATTGGATGAAAGCACAAAACCAAGCACCGTACCTTTGTTTTTGTCAAACCGTGTGTTGATTATAAGACTTATCATTGTGGTTGACGACCATGATACGCCAAGACCAAGGAATACACCACCAAGATAAAAGCCGATAAGGGTGGTTGAATATGCGTTAAGCAGGGTTGATATTATGTAACAGAAAAGTCCTGCGATTAACAGTTTTTTTGTGCCGAATTTGCTTACCAGCGTGTGAAAGAATATGGTAGCTATCGAAACCGTTACATATCGGCAGGTGTCGTTTACGGTAAAGGCACTTCGTGAAAAACCGTATGCTTTGGTGATTGGTACAATAAATATGTTTTTGCGCTTGAACAAAAACCAAGGCCTACGCAAAGAACAAGAACACACATCGCGGTAATTATTCATTTATACTTTGACTCATTTTGATGCAAATTTATCACTTCCGTAAAATTTTTATGAACAAATTAAATTATATTCCTGTAAATTTGTGTTGTACATTGACAAATAATAACTGTGCATGTTAAAATCATAATAATGATGTGATGGTTTATGCGTTATAAACTTTATTCAATGGGTCAGCTTCCTGTTTTAAAAATAAATAAAATTGGATATTCGGATGATGTAAAGGATACTGCCTTTGGTCCCCCAAAAAGAGATTATTATATTAAAGGAACAAATGCTCCGCATTTGAAATAAAAGAAAATCACTTTGTGATTTTTAACCACTGGGCAGTTTTCCGTCGGATAATCCAAGAGGTAAGATTGACTACATATTTGTAGGCCCTGATGTGGAGGTTGTATCAGCAGATATTCCTGCAATTGTTGCATCCGACCACAGACCGCACACAGCAACGGTAAAGTTTTAAGTTCTTACCCAAGAAATGAGGAATTTAAATGAGTACAAATATATATCTTATACGTCACGGCGAGTCCGAAGGCAATAAAAGACGCGCCTTTCTTGGACATACTGACTTGGATTTGACTGATACAGGACATAATCAGGCACAGAACACAGCGGAGTTTTTGAAGGATATTGATGCGGATGTAATTTATTCAAGCGATTTGAGGCGGGCATACAGCACCGCACTGCATACCGCTGAAATGAAAAAGCTTGATATAATCAAAAGCAAAAATTTAAGAGAGATTTATGCAGGAGATTGGGAAAACGGTCTGTTCTCGGATCTTGAGGAAAGCTTTAAGGAATCTTATGCAGTATGGCTTAACAACATCGGCAGAGCAAAATGCGATGGAGGAGAGTCTGTTGAGGAACTGCAGATAAGGGTTGTGGATGAAATTACCCATATTGCAAAGGAGAATGACGGAAAGACGATTCTGATTTTCACCCATGCAACACCAATCCGTGTTTTTAAGGCTTTTTGCGACGGTTGCTCACTTGATGAAATAAAGGATATTCGTTGGGCGACAAATGCGTCGGTTACAAAGGCTCGGTATGCAGACGGTCGATTTGAAATTCTGGAATACGGCATTGATTATTTCCAGGGAAATGATAAAACGGTGTTGCCGGCAAATGTTTAAAAAATATTTGCATTTTCGAGAAAAATGCGGTATAATACACAAGATATACATAATTTGGAGAGGACGGTAAATATATGTCAAACGAAAAAAGAAGCAGCTTTACGGGCAAATTAGGCTTTGTACTTGCTGCTGCAGGCTCGGCAGTGGGCTTAGGCAATATATGGAGATTTCCCTATCTTGCGGCTAAATACGGTGGCGGAATATTTTTGCTTGTTTATATAATACTTGCAGTAACTCTGGGTTTTGGTCTTATGACGGCGGAAATTGCAATTGGCAGAAAGACAGGGCTCAGCGCAATCGGCGCATTCAAGGCACTTAACAAGAAATTCTCGTTTATAGGCTGGATTGCGGCACTTGTTCCTATAATCATATTGCCTTATTATTCGGTTATCGGCGGTTGGGTTACTAAGTATATGGTTGCTTTCATCAGCGGCAATGGTGTAGCGGCGGCGTCAGATGCATATTTCGGCAGCTTTGCATCGCAAATAGGTGAGCCAATATTCTGGTTTTTGGTATTTATGGGTGTAACTGCATTGGTTGTTTTGTGCGGTGTGGAAAAGGGTATCGAAAAGGTAAGCAAAATTATGATGCCCGTTCTGGTTTTTCTGTCAATTGCCATAGCAATCTATTCTGTATGTCTGCCCGGTGCAGGCGTGGGTGTGCGTTATTACCTTTTGCCTGACTTCAGCAAGTTTTCGGCAACAACCGTACTTGCTGCTATGGGACAGCTCTTTTACTCAATGTCACTTGCTATGGGTATTATGATTACATATGGCTCGTATATGAAAAAGGATGTAAACCTTGAATCATCAGTAAGTAACATTGAAATATTTGATACAGGTATTGCTTTTCTTGCAGGTCTTATGATAATTCCCGCTTTGTTTGCGGTTCAGGGTCCTGATGCTGATGTAGGCAAAGGCCCGACACTTATGTTTGTTGTTCTTCCTGCAGTTTTTGCAAAAATGGGTATTATCGGACAGTTTGTGGGCGCAGCATTCTTTATACTTGTTTTGTTTGCGGCACTTACATCATCAATATCCCTGATGGAAACAGTTGTGTCAATTATTTGTGATAAGTGCAAGGTTAACAGAAATGTTTCTTGCTTGATTGTGTTTGTTGGAGCAATCATTCTGGGACTTCCTTCAACACTTGGTAACGGAGTATGGGCACATATTAAAATTATGGGTTTCCAGTTCCTTGATTTCTTTGACTTTATCAGCAATAGTGTTATTATGCCGGTGGTTGCTCTTATCACATCAATTTTCGTGGGATATATCCTCAAGCCTCAGGCTATTATTGATGAGATTAAGCTTTCTTCAAAGTTTAAAAGAGAAAAGCTCTTTGTGCTGATTATCAAGTATATTGCACCTATTTGTATTGTGCTTATTCTGATTTCTTCAGTGCTTGATGCTTTGGGAATTTCTAAAATTTAAAAGTGTTATATATGGCGGACTGTTCCCTGGCGGTTCGCCTTTTATACGGGGTATGAATATGAAAAGAAAAACAGTTGCAATATGTTTAGTTATTATATTATGCTGTGGACTTATGGCGGTGGTTGACGGAATAATTCAGCCTCATTATGCAGTAAAATCAGGTGTAAAGCTAGCTTTGTTTCTTGCTGTACCGTTTATATGGTCGCTAATTTATAAGGAGTTGCGCTTGAAAGAACTGTTTGTTGCCGACAGAAAAAGTATACTGATGGCTTTGATGCTGTGTATACCTGTTTATGTAATTATTTTAGTCGGATATCTGCTTTTGAAGGACATTTTTGACTTTTCGGCGGTAACAACATCATTGACGGGAAACATCGGTGTAACAAAAGAGAACTTTATATTTGTGTCGGTCTATATCTCTTTTGTGAATTCATTGCTTGAGGAATTCTTTTTCCGTGGCTTTGCGTTTTTGACACTCAGCCGTATTGCGGGTAAGAAATTTGCAATGATTTTCAGCGCAGCGGCTTTTGCTTTGTATCACGTTGCCATGATGACAGGATGGTTTGGACCGGTGGTTTTTGTGCTGATTATGGCGGGACTTTTTGCAGGCGGAATGATATTCAATTATATTAATTCCAAATCAGGCAATATATATGCTTCGTGGTTTGTTCATATGTTTGCAAACTTTGCTATTAACACCGTAGGTTTTATCTTGTTTGGAATAATATAAAAAGTCAGGAAAAAGAAAAAACGGCAAAATCATATTGACATAAATTGATAAAAGACTTATAATTAAAAGTATAGTTAACAATAAAATCTTTGGAGGATAACAATGCTTAAAGAAGACGTAATCAAAAGAATAACAGATGTAGGTATTGTTGCGGTTGTTCGTGCTGAAAGTGCAGACCAGGCAAAGAAAATCGCTGATGCTTGTATCGCCGGCGGTGTTCCCGCAATCGAACTTACATTTACAGTTCCCCATGCAGACAAGGTTATTGCAGAACTTGCTGATTCATATTCCGAGGACGAAATTATCCTTGGTGCAGGCACAGTTATGGATTCTGAAACTGCAAGAATTGCAATACTTGCAGGTGCACAGTACATAGTAAGCCCCTATTTTGACGAAAAGACAGCAAAGCTCTGTAACCGTTACAGAGTTCCCTATATGCCCGGTTGCATGACAATCAAAGAAGTTGTTGCAGCAATGGAGGCAGGTGCTGATATTATTAAGATATTCCCTGGTGAAGTATTTGGTCCTAAGATTATCAAGGCTATCAACGGTCCTATTCCGCAGGCAAGAATGATGCCCACAGGCGGTGTTTCTGTTGATAACGTTGATGAATGGATTAAGGCTGGTGCTGTTGCTTGCGGTGCAGGCGGTGCCCTTACAGCAGGTGCAAAGACAGGCGATTATGCGGCAATTACAGAAACTGCAAAGAAGTTTGTTGAAAATATCAAAAAGGCAAGAGCTAAATAATTTAAATACAGAGGAGAAGCTTAACGTAAAATCACGTTAAGCCTCCGGCAGAATTGATTGCACCGTCGATTTTTCGCACAAAGTGCGAAACGACGATGTGCGTAATCTCCATTATACGCCTTATCTCGCCCACAGATATGGAATAGGAGATTTATATAATAAAAATTTTTTGTGGGCGGAAAGGCTATGGAGATTTAATATGGCAAAAGTTATTACATTTGGTGAGTTAATGTTAAGACTTGCTCCCAACGGATATTACAGATTTTTTCAGAACGACCAGATGCAGGCAACATTCGGCGGCGGCGAAGCAAACGTGGCTGTTTCACTTGCAAACTACGGCTTGGAATCAAGCTATGTAACCAAGCTTCCCAAGCACGCAATCGGTCAGGCGGCTGTTGACAGCCTCAGATATTTTGGTGTTGACACATCAAAGATTGTTCGCGGCGGCGAAAGAGTTGGTATCTACTACCTTGAAAAAGGCGCTTCACAGCGTGGCAGCGTTTGTATCTATGACAGAAAGTATTCAGCTATTCAGATGGCAGAGCCCGCTGATTTTGACTGGGATGCAATCTTTGAAGGTGCTGACTGGTTCCACTTCACAGGTATTACACCGGCCCTGGGCCCCAATGTTGTAGAAATCTGTAAAGAGGCTTGTAAGGCGGCAAAAGCTAAGGGCGTTAAGATTTCTTGTGACCTTAACTACCGCGGAAAGCTCTGGACACGTGACGAAGCAAGAGCTGCAATGACTGACCTTTGTCAGTATGTTGATGTTTGTATCTCAAACGAAGAGGATGCAAAGGACGTATTTGGTATCGAAGCCGAAGGCACAGACATTTACGGCGGAAAGCTCAACCACGAAGGTTACAAGAGTGTTGCAAAGCAGCTTGCAGATAAATTTGGTTTTGAAAAGGTTGCAATCACACTTCGTACTTCAATTTCTGCAAGTGACAATGACTGGGCAGGTATGCTTTATGATGGCGAAAACTATTGCTTCTCAAAATCTTACCATCTTCACATTACTGACCGTGTTGGCGGTGGTGACTCATTCGGTGGCGGATTGATTTATTCAATCCTTTCAGGCAAAAACTCAAAGGACACAATCGAATTTGCCGTTGCAGCATCAGCTCTTAAGCACTCAGTTGAAGGC
>JAZRLM010000019.1:0-152252 GCA_045646865.1 Clostridia bacterium | reverse complement strand
CCGATGACAAAGAAAGGTGGTCACGAATGGTGGAAATATGTATATGACGAATATTATGATTGTATTATCTGTCCTGAATATCAAGTGTTAGATTACAGAACAACAAACCGAGATGGTTACAGAGAATACAAAAGCAATCCTTAAATATGTAAAAATTGTCCCACAAGACATTTATGCACAGAATCAAAGGATTGTATAAAGACAGTAACTAAACATATATGGTCGGATTACATAGCAAAATGGAAATGGAAAGCTAATAATACCCCTTACAAATTATTTGATTTTATCGTATTTTTAATAAAAACGAAGAAGAACCCAATTTTTGCTTGACGCAAAGTCGGGTTCTTCGACAGCCAGTAAGGCTTGAAACTCTTGATTTCAAGCCTTTTTTGATTGGTGCCGGTGATCGGGGTCGAACCGATACGGTATTGCTACCACAGGATTTTGAGTCCAGCGCGTCTGCCAATTCCACCACACCGGCATTTTTCAATGCAGATGATATTATATCATAATATTATTTATAATGCAAGGGTTTTTAAAAAATTTTTTTAAAATATTTACTTTAAAGGGCATTTGTTGTTTTATTGACAAAATATAAAGGTTATGATAAAATATATGTAATTATTTGACTTAAAGGAGCGACGTTTTATGTACGGTAGAATTCAGCGATGGTTTGGCAATGGCTGGATGGGAATAGCAGAACTTTTACTTACCGCTTTGTGTGTATTTCTTTCACTTTCTATTCATGAATTTGCACACGGTTATGCGGCATATAAAAGGGGCGATGATACTGCTAAAAATATGGGCCGCCTTAATATCAGTCCAATGAGTCATCTTGACCCTATCGGTGCAATTTGTCTGTTTTTCTTCGGGTTTGGCTGGGCAAAACCTGTGCCTGTTAATCCGAGAAACTTTGAATCAGGAAAATATAAGTCAGGTATGGTTATAACATCTCTGGCGGGACCGCTTAGTAACATTATACTTGCCTTTGTTTCATATTTTTTGTTTGGTGTAGTTTCACTGTATCTTGGTGATTTATTAGGTACATCTTTAGTGGGAGAAAGAGTATTTTATGTTCTTATAATATTGCTTCGTACTCTTGTTCTGATGAACATAAGTCTGGCTATATTCAATTTGTTGCCGATACCTCCCCTTGACGGGTCCAAGATACTCAACGCAGTTTTGCCGGCAAGAATTTATTTTAAAATTATGCAGTACGAAAGATACGGCTTCATAATTTTGATTATACTGATTAATACGCCGATTTTTAACAGTTTGTTATCCCTTTTCAGCAATTGGCTGCTTATAGGATTTGATTGGGTTAATAATTATTTATTTACCGCAATTAATTGGGTAATTAATCTTATTTAATACAAAAGAACAGGAATTTAGTATATGGAACAGCTTTCGTTTAAGCTCGATGCATTTGAAGGGCCGCTTGACTTGCTTCTTATGCTGATAAAAAAGAATAAAGTAAGCATCTATGATATACCCATAGCCACCATACTTGACCAATATCTTGAGGTTGTGCAAAGTATGAAGGAGATGGATTTGGAGGTTTCAAGCGAGTTTTTGGTACTGGCGGCAACCTTGCTGCAGATAAAATCAAGGATGCTTCTTCCCAAAGAGGATGACGAAGAGGAAGAAGACCCAAGAACAGAGCTTGTCAGACGTCTTTTGGAGTATCAGCAGATTAAAGAGAGTATGGAATTTTTTCGTGATCACGAAAATTCAGATTTTGGTATTTTCTTTAAACTTCCTGATGCGATTGAAAGACCTGCGGCAGAAATGAACTATTCAAAAATGACCCTTGAAAATCTTATGGAGGCATACAAGGTATCCCGCGTGAAGCTGGAGCGCAAATTGCCGCCGCCAAAGAGGTCGTTTTCGGGCATAGTGGGTCACGAAAAGGTTTCGATTAAGGACAAGGTAAGAAGAATTTGGAACAGTCTTGTGACAAAAGGCAGAATGTTGTTTAAGGATATTTTTAAAGGAATAAAATCAAAGCCCGAGGCTGTTGCATCATTCCTTGCGGTGCTTGAAATGATAAAGCTCAACAAAATTCACGTTGAGGATACCGACACAAAAGGCGAATATTCGGTAACAAAAATTACCGATGATGATAACTTTAACTTTGAAGAAGTAGAAGATTAATTGGGGGAAATATGGAATTAAAACAAGCAGAATCAATAATCGAAGGTGTGCTTTTTGCCGCAGGTGATGCGGTTGACGTTGAAAAGCTTTCGGATATACTCGATATAGATATGAAAAGTACAAGAGCAATCGTAACCGCTCTTGCAGACAAATACGACCGTGAGATGCGTGGAGTACAGATAATACGTCTTGAAGATTCGTACCAGATGTGTACAAGACGTGATTATCAGGAATACATATCAAAGCTTGTTGAACCAAGGCGCAGTCAAAGTCTTTCAAATGCGGCGATGGAGGTTCTTGCCATTGTTGCGTACAAGCAGCCGGTTACACGTGCGGTTATTGAGCAGATAAGAGGTGTATCCTGTGACACCTTGGTAAACAAACTATTGGAAAAGAATTTTATTGAAGAAGTAGGAAGGCTTGACACACCCGGCAGACCTATGCTTTTTGGCACTACCGAGGAGTTTTTGCGTTGTTTCGGCATTGAAAGTCTTGCGGAGCTTCCTGATTTTGAAGAAGAAAATCCTGAGGATTTGGTAACATCCGAGAGTATTGAAAACACAGAATCCGGTGAAACTGAAAACATAGAGGCAGAAATTTCTGCACAAGAATAGACATAGTCGGTGATTAAATGATTTGGCTTGGAATTATATTATTGCTGATAGCCGTAGTTTTGTGGCTGCTGCTTTATCCCAAATTGAATATTATCATTGAATACCGCGGTGGAAAAGTAAAACTGATATTCAGAAGTCTGCTTTTTAAGTTTACACTTGATGATGAAAAGCTGAGGAGTTTCGGCGGTAAAAAAGATAAAAGCAAAGCAGATAAAAATAATGCTGAAAATCCCGAAGAAAAATCGGTTGACGTTTTTTTTGCCAAAGTCGAAAAATTCAAAACACAGTATCACAAGGTAAAAGAAATAATTGATGCATTTCTTGATTATGCGGGCAATCGTGCAGAGGTTACAGATGTATTTGTCCGTTGCAGCTTTGGTACGGGTGATGCGGCACAGACCGGTATGGCATACGGTGCTATATGGGTATTAATCGGCAATGTATATGCTTTTCTTTGCAGGTTTATCAGGATGGAGTTTCCTGAGGTGGAGCTTGCGCCCGCTTTCAATGAAAAAACATTCGAAATCGAGGCAGAAGGAATAATAAAAATGCGTACGGTGCATATTATTCTTGCAGGATTACGTGTTTTAAAACTATATACAAAACATAAAAAAGAAAAAGGAGAAGATTAATATGGCAGAACAACATCCAATTCAGGGCCTTATGTACACAGCGATGCAAAGCATCAGAGATATGATTGATGTAAATACTATTGTAGGAGACCCGGTTGAAACTCCCGACGGTACTGTTATTATTCCCATTTCCAAGGTGGGTCTTGGTTTTGGTGTGGGTGGTTCAGACCATTCGGCTTCAAAGACACCTGCGGACAAGCCCGCTATGTTCGGCGGCGGTGCTGGCGGCGGTGTTTCAATAACACCCGTTGCTTTTATGGTGGTTGGCAAAGGTCAGATAAGACTTATGCCCGTAAACCCAAGTTCAACGGTTTATGACAGAATTCTTGATATGGTTCCGTCAGCAATCGACAAACTTATCGAAGGTACAGAATATGTTAAAAACACCTTTAAAGCAAAAAAGGAAGAAAAGAACGGTATGACAGCTGTTCCTACACCTGCAATGGATGATGAAACAGACGAGATTGAGTCTGAATAAACGATTTCAGGGAATACTTTTGGCACAGCCGAAAGTATTCTTTACATATAATAAAAGTGATGTGATTTGACTTGAAAAAGCTACTTATAATTGACGGAAACAGTATTTTAAATCGTGCATATTACGGAATCCGTATGCTTAACGCACCTGACGGAACGCCAACTAACGCAGTTTACGGTTTTTTGAACATTCTGTTTAAAAATCTCGAGGAGGATATGCCTGACTATCTTTGCGTTGCCTTTGACGTAAAGGAAAAGACCTTCCGACATAAAATGTATGATCAATACAAGGCTCAGCGCAAGCCTGCGCCCGAAGATTTTCTGGTGCAGCTCCCGGTTATTAAAGAAGTGCTTGGTGCAATGAACTGTATCTGTCTTGAAAAACCCGGTTACGAGGCTGATGATATTATTGGAACGGTTTCTGCAATCTGCGAAAAATCGGGGATAGAATGTTCAATCCTCACAGGTGATAAAGATGATTTGCAGCTTGCATCTGATATGGTAAAGGTTAAGCTTGTTATATCTAAAATGGGTAGCACCACAACCACAATTTATGGTGCTGATGAGGTTTATGAAAAATATTCGGTTACACCAAGCGAATTTATTGACGTTAAAGGTCTTATGGGTGATACATCTGATAATATTCCTGGTGTAAAAGGAATCGGCGAAAAAACGGCATTTTCACTTATTGAAAAGTATAAGAGTATAGAAAATCTTTATGCAAATCTTGAAAATATTGATGCAACCCCGTCTGTAAAAAGGAAACTTGAAGAAGGTTGTGAGGATGCTGTTCTCAGTCGTAAACTTGCGGAGATTGACAGAAACGTTCCTATGGATTTTTCTGTTGAAGATTGTGCAATCCGTGAGTATGACACTGAAACTCTTGCCGCACTTTTTACAAGGCTTAATTTCAAGTCGTTTATGAGTAAACTGAACCTGACGGCTGTTGCAAAGACGGAAGAAATGAAATTCGACGGCAAATGTGAAGCCGCAGAACCTTCAAAGCTCCGGGAAATTGCTGAAAATGAAGATTGTGTTATTTATCGGCTTTACGGTGATGACATAGGTGTTTCTGCTGACGGAAACAACAGTTTTTATGTTTCAAACCCGTCAGATAGCGATTTAAAGGTCTTCTTTGAAAATGAAAACTGCAAAAAAATCGGGTTTAATGTAAAAGAAGATATTCTATACCTTAAAAACCGCAAAATTGAATATATTGGTCTGAGTTTTGATACAGCAATTGCCGCATATATCCTTGACCCTACAAGGTCGGCATATAAGATTGATGATTTGGCTCTTGAATTTTTAGGTCTTACGGGTGGCGGAGAGCAAAATGTTGAAGAAAACGGTCAGTTAAGCCTTTCTTTTGATGAAGATACAGATAATATTGAAAATACAGCTTTTGACCTTTTTGTAATAGCAAAGCTCTGGAAAAAATTTGCTGATGAGTTGGAGAAAAACGACCAGCACCAACTGTATTATGATGTTGAACTCCCATTGGTGGAGGTCCTTGCTGATATGCAGTATACGGGTGTTATGGTTGACAAAGAGGCTCTTGTTGAGTTTGGTGCTCAGCTTAAAGAAAACATTTCGCAGCTTGAACAGCAGATTTACGGTTATGCAGAAAAAACTTTTAATATTAACTCCCCAAAACAGCTTGGCGAAGTGCTTTTTGAAGGTTTAAAGCTCCCGCACGGTAAAAAGACAAAAACGGGCTATTCCACCAATGCGGAAGTGCTTAAAAAGCTTGAGGGCGAACACCCGATTATAGAATGTATACTCGAATATCGCGGACTCACAAAACTGCAGTCTACTTATGTTGACGGGCTTATTCCTGTTATAAATAATAATACCGGAAGAATACATTCGAATTTTAATCAGACAGTTACAGCAACGGGTAGAATAAGCAGCACAGAGCCTAATCTTCAGAACATTCCCATCCGTACAGAACGCGGCAGACAGATGCGAAAAATGTTTGTTGCAGAGGGTGAAAATGTTTTGGTAGATGCCGACTATTCGCAGATTGAGCTTAGAGTTCTTGCGCATATTGCAGACGACGATAATATGCGTGAGGCATTTTTAAGCGGTACAGATATCCATACACGGACAGCCTCTCAGGTGTTCAGAGTGCCGATTGATGAGGTTACTCCGACAATGCGCTTTGGTGCAAAAGCGGTTAACTTCGGTATTGTATATGGTATAGGCGAATTCTCCCTTGCGCAGGATTTAAAAATATCCATAAAAGAGGCAAAACAGTATATAGCTGATTATCTTGCGGCATATCCCAAGGTAAAGGAATATATGGATAAAACCGTTGAAGACGGCAAGGTATCAGGTTTTGTTTCAACAATCTTAAACCGACGCAGGTACTTACCTGAACTCAGGGCATCAAATAAAATTACTCAGGCATTTGGCGAAAGAGTTGCAATGAATGCTCCCGTTCAGGGCTCTGCGGCAGATATTATAAAGATTGCAATGGTTAATGTTTATAAAAGGTTGAAAGAAAAAGGGTTAAGGTCAAAACTAATCCTTCAGGTTCACGATGAACTGATTGTTGAAGCTGCACCTGATGAGAAGGATTTGGTGGAAAAACTTCTAACCGAAGAAATGGAAAATGCAGTTAAGCTGACCGTGCCGCTTAAGGTGGAGGGAAACTGCGGCAAAACATGGTATGATACCAAATAGTTTTTTGATTGGATGAATACAAATGAAAATTATTGGAATTACAGGCGGAACAGGAGCAGGAAAAACCTCTGTCTGTGATGAATTTAAAAAATACGGTGCACAAATAGTTGATTCTGATTTAATTGCAAGACAGGTTGTCAAAAAAGGTCAGCCTGCACTTGATGAAATTATATCTGCTTTTGGGAATGATGTTATTACAGACGATGGCGAACTTGACAGAAAAAAAGTTGGCAGTATAGTATTTTCCGATGGCGATAAACTTAAAATTCTTAACAAAATAACTCATAAGTATATTTTTGCTGAAATGAAAAGACAGATTGATGAAAGTGACGCTGAAATCATTGTACTTGATGTTCCGCTTTTGTTTCAGGATGATTTTCCGTTTGATTGTGATCTGACGGTTGCTGTTGTTGCATATAAGTCTGAACGTATCAGACGTATAATGGATCGCGACGGTATCAGTAAAGAATTTGCAGAGAAAAGAATTTTAAGTCAGTTGTCGGATGATGAATATAAGCGTCTTGCGGACATTTGTTTTGAAAACAACGGAGATAATGACAAAATAAAGGAATTTGTCAAAAAATTGTGCATAGAATAGTGTAAAATATTATTGGTTGAGGTTATTAGAATGAAACGCAAACTGGGTTGTATAAAGCCTGTTTTATTTATATTGCTTGCTGTTTGTCTTTTATATTTCTTTGTGGGCGACGGCAAAAAAATGATTTTAACAAAAATTTATCCCATTAAGTATCAGGAATATGTTGAAAACTACGCAAACGAGTACAATCTTGACATATATTTGGTTTACTCGGTTATAAAGGTAGAAAGCGGCTTTGACCCGCATGCTCTTTCTAATGCCGAGGCAAGAGGTTTGATGCAACTGATGGCTAAAACTGCGGATGAGATTAATCAAAAAGAGGAGCTTGGATATATAATACCAAATGACCTGTTTGAACCGCAAAAAAACATACATCTTGGCTGCTATTATTTGCGAAAACTGATGGATACTTATGGCAGTATGGAACTTGCAATTACCGCATATAACGGCGGTACGGGGAATGTTGATAAATGGCTTGATGACGAAACTCTTGCTGATGGCAAGGGTGGTCTTGCTGATATTCCTTATACCGAAACAAAGCAATACGTAAAAAAGGTTCTCAGAACCTATGAAATGTACAATAAATTATATAAGACAGACGAAATCTAAAGAATAGAGGGATTAAAAAATGAATGAAAATTTGCTTTATGAAAGAAAAAACGGTTTTGACGGAATTGAAGAAAGTGAAAAATCAAAAATTTATGATTTCTGCGAGGAATACAGAATTGCTTTGACCGTGGCAAAAACCGAAAGAGAATTTTGCAGCATGACTGTTAAAATGCTTGAGAATGCAGGATTTTGCAGCATTGATGAAAAGGACAGCCTTAATGCAGGTGACAGAGTTTACAGCGTTAATCGCGGCAAAGGAATATCGGCATTTGTAATTGGCTCAGAACCTATCAATAAAGGTGTAAACATAGTTGGTGCACATATTGATTCACCAAGACTTGATTTAAAGCCGCAGCCGCTTTATGAGGATAACGGTATTGCTTTTCTTAAAACCCACTACTACGGAGGAATAAGAAAGTATCAATGGTACAACATTCCTTTGTCCCTTCATGGCGTTGTTGTTAAAAAGGATGGAACTGCTATTAATATCTCAATAGGCGAGGACGAAAAAGACCCGATTTTCTGCATAACAGACCTTTTGCCGCATCTTGCAGCACAGTATAGCGGAAAAAAACTCAGCGATGCATTTGATGCAGAAAAGCTTAATATTGTGGTAGGAAATATTCCTTGCGAAGATGCAGATAAAGAAAAAGTTAAGTATGGGGTTATGAAGCTTCTTAATGAGAAATACGATATTTGCGAAGCAGACCTCATGAGCAGCGAGCTTGAGCTTGTTCCGGCGTTTGCGGCACGTGACTTGTGCTTTGACAGAAGTATGATTGCCGGCTACGGTCATGACGACAGAGTCTGTGCATATACAGCTATCAGAGCAATTATTGACACAATAAAACCCGAAAGAACAGCCGTTTGCCTTCTTGTTGACAAGGAAGAAATTGGCAGTATGGGTAATACAGGTATGCAATCCCGTAACTTTGAAAATGTTCTTGCAAAGGTTTGCAGTCTTTCAAGTGGCGAATACAGCGAGCTTACACTTCGCGAGTGTCTTTCAAATTCTCAGTGCCTCTCTGCCGATGTCGGTGCGGCATATGACCCCAATTTTCCCGAAGTGTTTGAGAAAAATAACAGTTCTTATATAAACGAGGGATTATTACTCACCAAATACACCGGTGCAAGAGGAAAGAGCGGTTCAAGTGATGCAAGTGCCGAATTTGTTGCAAAAATCCGCGGTATTTTTGAGGATAACGGTGTAGTATGGCAGTCAGGTGAGCTGGGTAAGATTGATATTGGCGGTGGCGGAACAATAGCGCAGTTTGTTGCCAATCTGGATGTTGATGTTATTGACTGTGGTGTTACACTTCTTGGAATGCACTCGCCAAGTGAAGTGGCAGGCAAGTTTGATATTTATATGGCTTATAAAGGATATAAAGCGTTTATGAACAGCTAAATTTATGTATAAAAACGTAAGATACTGCATAGTATATATTATGCAGTATCTTATATGAAAATTTATTTAAATTTTTTCTTTTAAACTCTTGACAAACGGTACGAAATGTGTTATTATATCACAGTTAGCAGTGAGCAGCGTGCCGGAGTGGCGGAACTGGCAGACGCCCAGGACTTAAAATCCTGTGGGATTAACTTCCCGTACCGGTTCGATCCCGGTTTCCGGCACCACTAACATAAACTAGATATCGCAGGGTAGAGCAGCTTGGTAGCTCGTCGGGCTCATAACCCGGAGGTCGTTGGTTCAAATCCTTCCCCTGCACCCAAAATAAAAGGCTATCGTAAGATAGCTTTTTATTTTGGTGTTATATAAATAAAAGGGACTCGAACCCTGAGAGGGCACGAAGCGTAAAGCAAAACAGTCCGGTGGACTGTTTTGTAGCGAAGTGGTGCGAAGACGGGTACTGAAAGCTTTAGCTTTCGGTCGTCAAGCAGTGTAGGTGCAAAGCACCTATGTCCCCGAAGATCCACCACGTCGGAACAAGTTACGCTTGTTCCGATTTTTTATGCAAAAAAATCAGTCACTTGCTTCACTGTTCCTCCTTTTTCGTAAAAAGGCTTGCTCGGCTTGCCTGTTCGTTTGTAAACGCACTCACGACGGCTCACTGTCGCTACCACCTTTTTACGAGCACTCCTGCGGCGTGGAGGCATCTATATTGTTCGCTTTTTTCAATGATTTGAGGGCTTTTTGATAAAATTAGTTTTGAAACAAAAGGGTAGATACCAAGCGTTTTTTACCAGACTTGAACTAACGAAACGCAATAAAAGAAGATAAAAACTGATTATAATTTTTCTATGATCAGAACTGTAAAGACAAGTTTCATACATTTATTCTCGTGTTGAATAGTTTGATGGTGATACTCCAAAGTGTCGTTTAAACATTTTGGAGAAGGTATATAAATCAGAATACCCAACTGAGTTGGCTACAACAGATATCGCAATATGTTTTTTGGTTATGAGAGTGGCGGCAATACTCATTCTATAATTAAGAAGATACTGCTTAGGAGAAAGTCCGGTTTTGTTTTTGAAAATGACAGAAAAATATGTTCTGTCAAGGTTTAGGTGTTGCGCAATTTTTTCTACAGTTATATTGTGCATATAGTTTGAATGTATAAATTCTAATGCTTTATCAACATGGCCGTATTTATTATTTCCATTTTCCGATAATAGTGCAAATAAATCCCACAATCTTGCACTGAGATAAGCACTTCTGCCATTGGAAAAACTTTCGCAGTTTTTCATAGAACTAAATATCTTTTCAGCTTCGGGACATTTAATAACATCTAAAAGATTTTTCGTAATATCTCTGGTTGTGGTAAAACCAATCCAGATATATTTCCAAGGATTAACACTGTCTGCTTCGTAATAAGTCTCTATATATGGTGGGATGACAAACATTTCACCGGGGTTTATTTTATACTCTTTGTCTTTGATTTTAAAAATCCCAGAACCTGATACAACAAAATGAATAAGCCAATATGTTCGTACGGCGGGGCCGAAAAAATGGGACTTGTTGCAGCTTTCGTAACCAAACAGAAGGGGATTTAAATCCGAAAATCCCTCGTTTTTTATTATAATACTATGTTCCATAATTATATATCATCTCCCCAAAACAACAAAATGACAAATTGTACTAACATTATACCATTCCTTTTTATGTAAAGTCAATATATAATTTAAACGAAAGGAGTGGTTAAAAATGAAAATTACCTTTATTGGTGCGGGAAGCACTGTTTTTGCAAGAAATGTAATAGGCGATTGTATGTGCGTTGAGTCGTTGAGAGATAGCGAGTTTGCCCTTTATGATATTGATTCGACACGAATTCAGGAGAGCAAAGTTATTTTGGAGGCAATGCGTAAGGAAAAGGGTGGCTACGGCAGAATAGAATGTTATGTAGGTGTTGAAAATCGCAAAGCGGCTCTTAAAGATGCAGATTTTGTTATAAATGCGATACAGGTTGGTGGATATGACCCTTGCACTATTATTGATTTTGAGGTACCGAAAAAATATGGTCTCCGTCAGACGATTGCTGACACTTTGGGAATTGGCGGTATTATGCGTGCACTTCGTACAATACCGGTTATGGATGATTTTGCAAAGGATATGGCTGAGGTTTGTCCGGAGGCACTATTGCTAAATTATACAAATCCAATGGCTATGCTGACTGGCTATATGCTCCAGCATACTCCAATTAGAACAATCGGTCTTTGTCATAGTGTACAGGTATGCACAAAAGGACTTTTGGAATCTCTTGGAATGGAAGATAAACTTGAAGGCAGAAAAGAACTGATTGCCGGAATCAATCACATGGCGTGGCTGCTTGAAATAAAAGATAAAAACGGTGTTGATCTTTATCCTGAAATTAAGTCAAAGGTTGATGAATATATCGCAAATCCCGATAACCGTGATAAAGTGCGTATGGATTATATAAGGAATTTTGGCTACTATTGTACTGAATCCAGTGAACACAATGCAGAGTATAACCCGTTTTACATAAAGAGTAAATATCCCGAATTAATTGAAAAATTTAATATTCCTCTTGATGAGTATCCACGCCGTTGTGTAAACCAGATTGATGCTTGGAAACAAGAGTACAAAGAGTTATGTGAAAAAGGTGTAAAAGAGCATACAAGAAGTCATGAATATGCTTCATGGATAATGCAGAGCATTGTTGAGAATATTCCTTATCAAATAGGCGGAAATGTTTTAAACAAAGGACATTTAATCTCAAATTTCCCTGAAAATGCCTGTGTAGAAGTACCTTGTCTTGTAAATGGTAATGGTATAATACCATGCCATGTGGGAGAACTGCCTTTGCAATGTGCGGCAATGAATATGTCAAACATTAATGTGCAGCTTCTTACTATAGAAGCTGCAAAAACAAGAAAAAAGGAACACATTTATCAGGCAGCAATGATGGATCCGCATACTACAAGCGAACTTGATATTGATACTATTAAGAAAATGGTAGATGAGCTTATAGAGGCGCATGGAAATTATCTGCCTAAGTTTGTATAAAGACTACACTTAACTAAGGGATGAAAGTCTGATTCAGGAAGTTTATCACCCTCATTCAAAGCATCACCGCATCAAGAAGGTAGGAACATGCAGAAGTTTATAATCGAGACAAAAGTGAAGAAAAGCCTTTGATAAGTTTATAAAAAAGGCACGAGAGGACTGTAATGAAATTATCTGAAATTAAAAAGATTTTTATAGATACATATGGCGACGGAGAGATGCGTATCTTTGCATCACCCGGGCGTGTAAATCTCATTGGTGAACATATTGATTACTGCGGAGGCTGTGTAATGCCTGCTGCACTTGCAATGAAAACTACTTTAATTGCAAGAAAAAGAAATGATGATATAATCCGTCTTAAGGCTACAGACTTGGATATTATGGTTGAAACCAGAGTTTCCGAAATGCAAAACCTTAAAGATCAACTTAAATGGGGAGATTATCAGATAGGCGTAATGCTTGAACTTATGAAGAACGGGTATAATATATGTGGTTGTGACCTTCTTTATGATGATACTGTACCTCACGGGAGTGGTCTTTCTTCTTCTGCAGCAATAGAGGTATCAACTGCTATATGCTTTGCAACCTTTTCAAATGAGAAAAATGGTATAGATAAAGAACTAGATATGATTGAAATGGCACTCATATCCCAAAGAGCTGAACATAACTTTATCGGTGTTAAATGTGGCATAATGGACCAATTTGCCTCAGCAATGGGAAAAGCAGACCATGCAGTCTTTTTAAATTGTGCTACTCTTGAATATGAGTATATACCGCTTAACTTAAGTGACAGCAGTATAGTCCTTACAAATACAAATGTTAAGCATTCGCTTGGAAGCTCAAAATACAACGAGAGAAGAACCGAGTGTGAAGAAGGGCTTAATGCTTTGCAGACCGTTCTTCCCGATATAACCCAGCTTACTGATGTAACAATAGAGCAGTTTGAAGAGAATAAAGATGTAATTAAAAATGAAACTACACGAAAGCGAATCAAGCATGTAGTTTATGAGTGTGACAGAGTTCGCAAAAGCGCTGAAGCTATGAAAAATAACGATGTAGCCCTTTTCGGACACTATATGAATGAATCACATGATTCCCTTCAATACGATTATGAGGTTTCTTGTTCCGAACTTGATTATGTTGTAAACATGGGCAGAAAAATTGAAGGTGTTTTAGGAATAAGAATGACTGGTGCAGGCTTTGGCGGTTGCACGGTTGCAATTATAAAAAATGGTGCAGTTGATAAGTATGTTGAAAGAATAGGTGTGCTTTTCGAAGAAGAATTTGGTCATAAAGCATCATTTTATGTGACTGGTACTGGTGACGGTGGCAGAGAAATCTGCTTATGAGTAAACATTATAAAAGGCATTAAGTTTCGCCTTTTATAATATCACTGAAACGAAGATTTCAATACCGCTTTTGATTTATAAAAATACTACTCCAACGAAGTTGGAATAGCACTAAAAATAATTTCATCTAAACCATTCGGCTCTTCCAAAAATCGACAAGGTTCGACAGAATCTTGTCGATTTTACTTATTACCTATTCACTCTTCACCATTCCCTAAAAATACTTGTCGATTTTTGGAAAGTAATAAGTAATAGTGAATAAGGAAGAAGTTAAGGTGGCTTTGCTTTCGCAAAGCTAATTTTTATGTCTGCATCTTTATTGTTCTGCATTGCCAGAAAAAACGACTTGTTTCGACAAGTCGTTTTTTCATCGATATAAATCTCTTACGAGATTTTCGATATGTCATAAATGACACGATAAGTGCTGACGTACTCGATATATTGCCTTATGGCAACGAGGCTTATATCATATGGAGCTTTGAACTAAATGAAAAATATATCAGTTTTGCGATTAGCAAAAATATAGCACATTATAAAAAATGCAATAAGGATTTATTTTGTTTAATTTTATTGCTCATAATTTCCTCGTAATAAATAGCAAATTACTCTCATATAGTTAAATAATCAATAGAAATATGGGAGTGATTTAATGCGACCTGACATAATCGAGGAGCGCACGGTTGAACTTGCTAATTATATTATTAAAACAAGATGTACCGTGCGTGAAGCCGCTAAAAAGTTCGGCATCTCTAAATCAACCGTACATAAAGATATAACTGAAAGACTTATTAAAATAAACAATACCTTAGCAAATCAGACAAGAGAGGTGCTTGCTGAAAACAAGCAGGAACGTCATATCCGAGGAGGTCTGGCGACAAGAGAAAAATACAAGCTGATGCATAATACGCAAAAAGTTATTTAAAAAGCAAAGAGCCATTTCCGTTACGGAAATGGCTTTAGTCTATGCTGAAATCTTCGGCAGTAAAATGCTTTTCGGTGAGATTTCGTTTCTTTTTGGGGTGTTTGAGTAAACGGTTGTATTCATACTTCTTGCAAAAATAATCTGCCTTTACAAGCTTCTTTTTTGAACATATGACATATTCAACGGTAGTAAAAGGGACTGCCCATTTACAGGTAGCACAATTTGGGGTTACTTCGTCAGATACATCGGAAAATATACCGCCAACAATCTTTTTTGAATCCATAAAAGTTTTCACCTCAAGAGAAGTATACTATGTTTTTCGACAAAAATCAATAGAAAAAAGAAAAACCGACCACATTTTAAATGGGTCGGTTTTGAAAATTATCTACCAAATGAAACACCAGTTGCTTCAGCAATCTGTACAAGCTCGCCATTAGGGTCAACAGCTTTGTTTGAACCAATAACGTTTTCCAACGATTCGTAGCTCATTGAGTTACCGTCCAAAGTTACCATATTGCCAAATTTGCCCTGCATTAAAAGTTCAACAGCATATGCACCATATCTTGTTGACAGAATTCTGTCATTTGCAGTAGGTGAACCACCACGCTGAACATGACCGAGAATTGTAGCACGTGCCTCTAAACCAACTAATTTTTCAAGCTGTTCAGCAACAACGTTTGCAATACCGCCAAGACGGATGGGGTCGGGACTGTCTTCAACAACTTTTGAAACAACAATTTCGCCGTTCTTGGGTTTTGCACCTTCTGCAACGACAACGATTGCGTGATTCTTTCCGCGCTTGATATTATTCTTAATACATTCAGCAACTTTATTGATATCATATTCGATTTCAGGAATCAAAATAGCATCTGCTGCACCGCCGATACCCATATGAAGTGCAAGGAAACCAGCATATCTGCCCATAGCTTCTACAACAATAATACGACTGTGTGACTCGGCAGTTGTTTTAAGCTTATCGATAGCATCAACAGCATTTGCAACAGCAGTATCAAAACCAAATGTGGTATCTGTTGCAGCTAAGTCGTTATCAATTGTTTTAGGAACACCAATAACCTTAACACCCTTGCGTGCGAAATCACGACCGCTTGTAAGAGTACCGTCGCCGCCGATAACAATAAGAGCATCAATGTTGTTTTTCTTAAGGTTTTCAACACCTACGTCTGATACGTCACCATGGCAGGTGTTTCCGTTTTCGTCTTCATAAGTATAATCAAAAAGATTATCTTTGTTAGAACTGTAAAGGATTGTACCACCTTTTGAAATGATATTTTTAACATTGTCATAGTTTAATGATACAAACTCATCACCGCCAAGGTATAAACCACGATAACCATGCTTGATACCTACAACTTCAAGTCCGTATTTCATCGTAGCTGTTTTTGTAACGGCACGAATAACAGGGTTAAGACCGGGGCAGTCACCGCCACCTGTCATAACAGCAATTTTTTTAATTTCACTCATTTAATATACCTCCTGATGGTGCAAATCGTTAAATACGAACAGCACCGAATTATATACAAAAATGTTCATATTATTTTATAACATAATGTCGTTTTTTGCAATAGCAAAATTGTTTTTTGTAAAAATTGACCAAAGAAAAAACAACAACGTGGTGAATGTGACGAAAAAATTTAAATAAAAAATATAAATTTATATTTTTATAAGCAACAAAAGAGTGTAGACATAATTTTAAAATTTTTTTGATTTATTCATACCCAGTTAACAAATGTATAGTATTATTTTGGTATTATAATAAAAAAATATACAATCATGGAGGCAAAAAATGATCTTAAAGCATTCTTCTGCTGAAAAAACATTGAAAAGTAAACAACAGAACAAGATGTCTAAAAAGAAAAGGATAATAATAATTTCTGCGATTGCATTATGTGTGTTAACATGCATTACTGTATTTTCTTTAACAAAGAAAAATAAAAAAATACAGCCAAGCTATACCGAGGTTCAGGCATATACCGGTGATATTACTGAAATGATTACACAGAGTGGTGTTGTTGAACCTTATGACAGATATGAAATTACCTCATTGGTACGTGGAGAAATCATTTCGGCACCATTTGAGGAAGGCGATCAGGTAAACGAGGGCGATACTCTTTATCAAATTGATGACGAGGATGCCCAGCTTTCTATGGAGAAGGCGCAGATGTCAATGGATGATGCAAATGATAATGTTGCAAAGCTGAACATTTATGCACCTTCAAGCGGCAGACTTTCAGATTTTTCACTTGAGATTGGCAATAGTGTCAACGGCGGAGTAATAGGTAATATTGTAAATACTGATTTGCTATCAGTTGATATACCATTCTCTGTTGATGATTTTGAAAAAATTTCTGTCGGTGACGATGTAACAATTACAAGTGCGCTTTATATGACATCACTTCCGGGAAAAGTTTCTCATAAATATTATGCCAATGCAGCAACAGGTTCAGACAGCAGTATTTTAAGGAATATAGAAATTGAACTTGAAAATCCAGGTGCGCTTGCTGAAAATACTACATTTGCTGCAACAGTACATACAAACTTTGGAGATGTAAGGTCTTCGGGTTCTGGAACAATCGGAAAGGGTAATATTTCACAGGTGCGCGCGGAGGTAAGCGGTACTGTTTCTTATGTCGGTTTTAAAAACGGCGACTATGTTTCGAAAGGTCAGCTTATAGTTTCGCTTGAAAATAATTCGGTTATAAATGCTCAGAAAACCAGCCGTCTCAATGTTAAATCAACGCAGAAAACTCTTGATAATTATAATATAACCTCGCCGATTTCGGGTACGGTTATAACCAAGAACAGTAAAGCAGGCGACAAAATTGACAGCAGTAATTCTCAGACGGTTATGATGGTTGTTGCGGATATGAGTAAAATGAAATTTACAATAAGTGTTGATGAACTTGATATTTCGGATATCAGTCTGGGACAAACTGCTATTGTAGATGCAGATGCACTTCCTGATGAAACCTTTGAAGCAAAGGTTTCCAAAATTTCAAGCGAGGGTGTTTCATCGGGCGACGGTGTAACTACATACGATATTGAGCTTACAATTGATGAACCGGGAAATCTTAAATCCGGTATGAACGTAAATGCAAATATTCTTATTAATCAGGCTAATAATGTTGTTGTAATTCCCGAAGATGCGCTTATGGGTGTGCGCGGAAAGACCGCAAGTGTTCTTGTAAAGACAAGCAAAAAAACATCAAATAATGATACAAAGAACAACACAGAACAAAAACCTGCTTCTGATAAAAAGATGCCGCAAAGACCTGAAGGTGGAATGAACGGACAGTTGCCACAAAAACCCGAGGGCAGTAACAATACACAAACCCCTCAAAGTGGAAATTCAGCTAAAGCAAATGCACCAATGGGCGGTATGGGCGGCAATGTTCCTGAAGGATGTGAGATGCGTCGTGTGGAAATAGGTATTTCAGACGGAACAAACATTGAAATTGTTTCAGGACTTTCAGCAGGGGAAACGGTTGTTTATATTCCAAGTTCATCAGGTTCATCGAATCCTTTTGCGGCAATGATGGGCGGAATGATGCGTGGTGGAATGCCAAGCGGCGGTATGCGAGGCAATTTTGGAGGAAACAACGGAAGCCGTACCGGCGGAGGAATGAACATACGTTAAACATTCCATTAACGATTTAAGGAGTACATTTCTTATGGAAAATTATAATTTAAATTCAGAATATATTGTCGAAATAAAAGATATGTATAAAATATATAAGATGGGTGACAACGAGGTCAGGGCTCTCAACGGTGTCAATCTGAAAATAAAACCCCATGAATTTGTTGCTATAATCGGGCCTTCGGGCTCGGGTAAATCAACTCTTATGAATATGATAGGCTGTCTTGATACACCAACATCAGGCGAATATTATATCGACGGACAAGAGGCATCTACGTTGAATGAGGATGAACAGGCGGCAATACGTAACAAAGAAATAGGATTTATTTTTCAGCAATATAATTTGCTGCAAAAACTTACGGTTGAAGAAAATGTTGAACTTCCGCTTATATATGCAGGTGTTCCTCAGGCAAAACGTAAGGAAATGATAAAGGCTGCTTTGGAGAGAGTTGACCTTTACGAGAGAAGAGGTCACAAACCTACCGAGCTTTCAGGCGGTCAGCAGCAAAGAGCATCTATCGCGAGAGCATTAGCGGCAAGACCGCCGATAATTCTTGCCGATGAACCAACAGGTGCACTTGATTCAAAAACGGGTGCCGAGGTTATCGCTATGCTTAAAGAACTTCATCAGGAGGGTAAAACAGTTATTTTGATTACTCACGATAACAAGATTGCCCACGAGGCAGACCGTATTGTACGAATTATGGACGGCGAAATTGTATTTGATTCACTTGTTGATGGCGACAAGTATCAAGTAAATGTATAAGGAGGGGTTGTGTGAATTTAAAGCAGGCATTTAAAATGGCAATGAAGAGTATATCTTCAAGTAAAATCCGCACCTTCCTTACCATGCTTGGTATCATTATCGGTGTGTGCGCAGTTATTGTTCTTGTATCGGTTGTTCAGGGCTCAACAGGTAAAATAACAGAGTCAATTGAATCTCTTGGTGCAAACAGCATTAATGTAATGTTTACAGGAAGAAACAGTACAAAGAATGTTTCATACGAAGAAATGCAGGAGTTTAAAGAAGAGAATTTTGAATATATATCTTATGTTGTACCCAGTATGTCAGGTATGGGACGAATAAAATATCAGTCGTCAAATCTGAATTCTACTGTAATAGGCACTAACCCTGATTATTTAACGGTAAAAAATCGTGATGTGGGTAGTGGTAGGTTTATCAGCGCGATTGATGTGGAACGAAGACGGAAAGTTGCAGTAATAGGCAGCTATAACGCTCAGGAGCTTTTTGGCTTTGAAGACCCAATTGATAAACAGATAAAGATTAATAATGAATTGTTTACCGTGGTGGGAGTGCTTGAACCAATCTCCGATTCGGAAAAGAGCTCTGATGATGATACAATTATTATTCCGTATTCATCGGGCAGAATGATTTTCAGAACAAGTAAAATCAGGTCATACATAGTGCGGGCATCTACGGCAGAGAATGTTGAAACTGCAGTTTCGATTACAGAACGCTTTTTATTGTCAAAGTTTGGTGACGAAGATGAATACAGCGTTATAAGTGTGGCAAGCATGATGGATACACTTGATGAAATTACAGGAATGATGTCTCTTCTTACTGCAGGAATAGCAGGAATTTCTCTGGTTGTTGGCGGTATAGGTATAATGAATATTATGCTTGTTTCAGTTACAGAACGTACCCGTGAGATAGGTGTCAGAAAGGCAATTGGTGCAAAACGGTCAAGTATTATGTCACAATTTCTGATTGAGGCAGCCATAGTCAGTTGCATGGGCGGTTTGATAGGAATTATACTGTCGTGCTTCGGAACGGTCATTTTGGGAAAGGCAATGAGCATAAATGCCTTTCCTAGTATAGGCGTTATGCTGGGTGCATTCGCGTTTTCGGCATTCATCGGCATTTTCTTCGGCTGGGCACCTGCCAACAAAGCGGCAAAGCTTAATCCGATTGATGCACTTCGTGCAGATTAAAATTTTGATGATTATAGGAGAGTTAATATGAAAATGATAAAGAAACTGCAGATGTTTGCAGTAATGATATCGGTTGTTATGGGACTGGTTGTTATTATCACTGATGCGTCATCTTATAATGACGTCAGCGACGGAATGTATTATACCGAATCTGTTGAAGCACTTACAACATATGGAATTGTTTCAGGCTATGGCGGTAATTTCAGACCCGATGCAAGCATTACCAGAGCGGAGTTTTCGAAAATTACAGCTTTGATTTCAGGTCTTGAGGACGACGCATACAGTTATGCCGCAAACAGAAAGTTTGATGATCTATCTGTAACACATTGGGCAAACGGATATATCAATACTGTTGCAAACAACAAGTTGATTGTCGGCTATCCTAACGGAAAATTCCAGCCGGAAAAGAGCATTACCTATGCCGAGGCAGTTACCGTTGCTCTCAGAGCATTAGGATATTCAACAACCGAGCTGGGCGACAACTGGCCATATGCATATATGATAAAAGCCGACGGTCTTAATCTTACTGACGGATTGAATTTATCGGATAACTCACCAATAAGCCGCGCTGACCTTTGCGTGATTATCAACCGTGCCCTCGAAACACAGATGAATAATTCGACCTCAAAACTGATTTCAAAAATGAAAATAACAATTACCGATGAAGTGCTTGTTATTGCTACAAGAGATGAAGATTCAAGCCTTGCGTCCGACGAAATCAAGACCGATGCAGGAACATATACACTTGCAAACACATCGCTTAAGATTGAACCAATGTCCAAGGTGAAGCTTGTGCTTAACGAAGATAAAGAGGTTATTAATTTTACCGATTTTTCTACTTCTGACCGTACAATTACAACTGTTGAAAATGTTGTTGACGGTGAAGTATATTTTGCAAACGGTGAAAGCACTTTAAGTCTTGGCGTTTCAAATAATACCTCTGTCTATAATGACGGAATGGTTACAACATACGGCAATTTTAAAAACAGTATAAAAGAAGGTGCTGCAGTTTCAATCGTTTATGACAACAATAAAAAGGTTCGGTATCTTGTTTTTGGAAACGCTGATTATACCGAAGCTGTTGCTATAAGATCGGATATATATACAGCCCTTTCGTCGGTTGGGGTTTCAGCAGAAATGATTAATTCCGCAAAGGTGATTAAGGACGGTTATGCCGCATCTGTGGCTGATGCAAAACTGTATGATGTTGTATATTACCTTGAAGATAACAACACTATTTACTTATACAGCGACAAGGTTTCGGGTATATATAACGAAGCATATCCTAACAAAGCAAATGTTACAAGTGTGGAAATTTCAGGAACAACTGTTGAACTTGAAACACAGACAGCAGCATATAAACTTGGCGAAAAAAGCGGCAGTTATAAACTGGGTTCAAGAATAACAGCGCTTCTTGGTATGGATGGCAAGGTTGTTGACGTTGTTGACCTTAATTCGTCAGATGCGGCGAACTATGGCATTCTGCTTTCATACACCACCGAAATGTCTGAAAACGCTGACGAAGTCGGAAAACAGTATAATTATATTACCGTAATCAACGGCGAAGGCAATACACTTAAATATAAAACCAAGTCAAATTACAGTGAAAGAATAGGCGATATAGGAAAATTGGTATTTGATAAAGACGGTTACGCATCGTTTGGAACTATAACAGCAGGAACCAATATTTCAGGCCAGATTGATAAAAATAACCGTAAAATCGGCAATCGTTGGCTTACCTCTGACTGTGTTATTATTGAAAGAACCTATGCACCCGATACACGTACAGGTACAGCAACAGCCAAGGTAATTGACCTTGAAGATATAACTTCTTCAGAACTTACCGCAAAGCAGGTTATTTATGCAGTAACATCAGGCGGTTTCGGTGATATTTCGCTGTTAATTGTTGAAAATGTTACCAACGACCAATACACATATGGTGTGCTGGTGAGTGCTGGCGGAAGAGTTAATTCCACAAGCACAAACGGAACATACGAGGTTTTTGCAAACGGTATAAAGAAAACTTATTCGGCAAACTTCTATAACAATATCTCTGCGGGAACAGCTGTTGCTCTGGAACTTGACGGCGGCAGGCTTGTTGGTATCAAAAAGCTTGTGGCGGCAGAAACAGGTGTAAATGTATCAGCCATAGATTTCAGCCGTATTAAAGTTGGTGATGAAGTATACCTTCTCAGTGATGATGTACAGATTATAAGGAAAAGCTCATCAGGATATATGGGAATGTCAAGAAATGAACTGCCGGAACTTGTTGGCAAAACTGTTAACATTTATGCAGATGCATCCACAAAGCTTGGCGGCGTAATAAGAGTTATTACCGTTAACAACTAAATATTAAACCGCGGTACAAAATTTGTGCTGCGGTTTTTCGCGTTGACAAAAGGCAGAATTTTTGATAATATTATAAAAGAATTTTTTACAAAGAAAGGGATAAGTTATATGACAAAAGTTGATATATTTTCAGGGTTCCTTGGTGCAGGTAAGACAACCCTTATAAAAAAGCTTCTTGATGAGGCATATAAGGGCGAAAAAGTAGTTTTAATTGAAAATGAATTTGGCGAAATCGGTATTGACGGCGGATTTTTGAAGGATGCCGGAGTTGAAATAACAGAAATGAATTCAGGTTGCATCTGCTGCAGTCTTGTGGGAGATTTCAGCGAAGCATTAAAAAAAGTAATTGCAGAATTTTCTCCTGACAGAATTCTTATTGAGCCATCAGGTGTAGGTAAGTTGAGTGATGTTATCAAAGCTGTTCGGGATATAAACAGCGACGAGATTGAACTTAACAGTTTAACTGCGGTTGCTGATGCGAAGAAATGCAAGATGTATATGAAAAATTTCGGCGAGTTCTATAATGACCAGATAGAAAGTGCAGGATGTATAGTTCTTAGTCACACAACAGGCATCGAACAGGAAAAGATTGAAGCTTGTGTTGAACTTATCCGTAGTAAGAATTCCAATGCCATTATTGTTACAACTCCATGGGAAGACCTTGACGGCAAAAAAATTCTTGAGGCAATGGAAGGCAGCCGCACACTAAAAACAGAGCTTGAAGCGCTTGAAGAAGAACATGAGCATTGTCCTGAATGTGGTGGACAACATCTTCACCACGAAGAATGTAATTGCGGATGTCACGAGCACGAACATCATCACGGTGAAGAATGTGATTGCCATGGACATCATCACGACCACGACACCGTTCACGAACACTGTCATGATGAAGCTCATCACGGACACCACCATCATGACGATGATTGCGAATGTGGATGTTATGAACATGGCAACCATCACCACGATGAGGAATGTAGTTGCGGATGTCACGACCACGAACATCATCATCACGAGGATGAGTGTTGTTGCAGGCATCATCACGAACACGGTCATCACCACGCGGATGACGTGTTTGCAAGCTGGGGTATTGAAACTTCCGCTAAATATAGTATTGATGAAATCAAAAGTGCCCTTATTGAACTTGAGAATCAGGAAAAATACGGAACAATATTGCGCGCAAAGGGTATTGTTGCAGGCAAAGACGGAAGTTGGATACACTTTGATTATGTACCGGGCGAGGCTGATGTTCGTACAGGCGCTGCCGAGGTAATCGGTCGTTTGTGTGTTATAGGTGCAGAACTTAATAAAGAGGCAGTTGAAAAATTGTTTTCCGCTAACTAAAGATATATCGGAAGGATTGAAATAAAATGGATATTGCTGTATATTTGTTTACAGGCTTTCTTGAGGCAGGAAAATCTACATTCATAAAAGAAACTATGTCAGATGAAAGATTTACCAACGGCGAAAGAACCCTTTTGCTTCTTTGCGAAGAAGGTGAGACAGAATTTGACCGTGCCGAAATGGAAGAAAAAGAGGTCTATATAGAAATCATAGAGGATGTTTCGGATATAAACACAAAAAATTTACGCAACCTTTGCAAAAAGCACAAGGCAAACCGCGTTGTTATCGAATATAACGGAATGTGGCAGATACCCGATTTGTATGAAAATATGCCGGATGAGTGGATTTTGTATCAGGAAATTACATTTATGGATTCAAATTATTTTCTGTCGTATAACACCAATATACGCAGCCTGGTTGTTGACAAACTGCAAAACTGTGAACTGGTAGTCTTTAACCGTTGCAAAAAGGATGTTGATAAAACGGAACTTCATAAAATTGTCCGCGGAATAAACCGTCGCACCGATATAATATACGAATACGAAGACGGAACAATTGAGCCGGATGAAATGGAAGATCCGTTGCCCTTTGATATCAATGCAGATGTTATAAATGTCGGTATTCGTGATTTTGCAATATGGTACAGAGATTTGGTTGAGGAAATGGATAAATATCACGAAAAAACTGTTAAGTTTACAGGAGTGCTGACCATTGACGACCGTTTGCCCAAAGACACTTTTGTAATCGGTCGCCCCGTAATGACCTGCTGTGTTGATGACATTGCATTTAAAGGAATATTAGGTCTGCGACGTTCGCCGATGATGAAAAACGGTGACTGGATTGTTCTTACTGCAAAAATCAAAATTGAAAACAACAAATTGTATCAGGGTAAAGGTCCGGTCCTGTACGCCGAAGACTACGCCGTAACTACCGAACCTGACGACCCTGTGGCAACTTTTTATTAAACTATCACAACTCCTGAAATACTGCATATACTAACTAAAGTATTGTAGAAATATTTCAGGAGGCGATTTTTTTGTCAGGAATTGCAGGAATTGTTAATTTTCGAAGAAAATTGATTTCGGAACTTGATAAAGTTAAAACTATGACCGAAAGACAGACAGGCAGAGGCGGAAGTGTTTTAAAGGTCAAAAATGCTGAATATGGCGTGTTTGGATGCACGACCAAATTTCCTAGTGGTGATAAAGAAAAGGAAATTCCTTGTTCAATAAGGCGTGACGGAACAGAATACACCATTTGCTTTGACGGACTTTTGTATAATGCCCACGAAATAAAAACTGAACTTGAAAAACGTAATATCCACACAGATAATATGGAGGACGCCGAACTTGTGCTTCATTCATATCTGCGTTGGGGTGCAGGGTGTTTAAACAGATTAAACGGTATTTTTGCGTTTTCGGTATGGAATACAAAAAGTCAGGAACTGTTTCTTGCGCGGGACAGATTTGGTATAAAACCACTTTACTATACCTTTAAAAACGGTTGCCTGATTTTTGCATCAGAAATCAAAGGTATTCTTGCTCATCCTGATGTTGATGCAGTTATTGATAAAAACGGAATTTGCGAAGTTCTAGGACTTGGCCCTGCTCAAACTCAGGGTTGCGGAACTTTTTGCGACATATATGAAGTTTTGCCTGCACACTTTGCGGTTTATAACAAAAACGGGTTTAACAGTCACAGATATTGGAAGCTGGAATCCCGACCCTTTAAAGAAAGCTTTGAAGAATGTCTTGAAGAAACAAAACAGCTGACATTTGATGCCGTTAATTCGCAGCTTGAAGAAAAAGGCAGAAATCTTGCGTTTTTTCTGTCAGGCGGTGTGGATTCCAGCGCATTAACATCATTGGCTGCCAAAAAATTCGGCGAGGGTATCAACACATTTTCGCTACGTTACAAAGGTAATGACGAATATTTTACACCTACCGAATACCAGCCTGCATCTGATGATTATTATATTGACCTTGTAAGCGAATCCTGCCGTACAAATCACCATATTATAACTGTTGATAATGACGATCTGATTAAACATCTTACAGATGCCGTTGATTGCCGCGATGTACCGGGAATGGCTGATGTTGATTCGTCATTATACTTTTTGTGTAAGGAAATGGGCACGTCGTTCAGCGGTGCTCTTTCAGGGGAATGTGCAGACGAAGTATTTGGCGGCTATCCCTGGTTCCATCGCAAAGAAGATTTTGATGCGGATATTTTCCCATGGGCGAAAAATATAGAATTAAGACGTAATCTTGTCTGCCCTGACCTTTTAAGCGGTAACCAGATAACCGAATATATTTATTCAAAATATAACAGCAGTATTGCAGATACACCTGTATGTCACGCAGATGCACCTGAAGAAAAACGCCGCCGTGAAATCGCACATCTTAACCTTAACTGGTTTATGTACTCTCTTGGTGCGAGAAGCGAGAGAATAGGTATGAACTGTGGACTGGAAATTCGAATGCCATTCTGTGATTATAAGCTGGTGGAATATGTCTGGAATGTTCCATGGGAGTATAAAAAATACAACGACAGAGAAAAAGGACTTTTGCGTACAGTTCTTGACGGCGTCCTTCCTGAAGAAGTGCTGTGGCGCAAAAAAAGCCCCTTTCCAAAGACACACAACCCAGAATACGAGAACAGAGTCAAAGAAAAGGTGTGTGATATTTTTAACGATAAAAATTCGCGTATTCACGGGGTGATAAACGAGAAATATATTCGCGAACTTATGGAAAAGCCGTCAGATTACGGAAAACCGTGGTTTGGTCAGCTTATGGCAACACCACAGCTTTATGCATATATAATACAGCTTGAATACTGGCTTGATAAATATAAGATTGTAATAAAAATTTAAAGAATTATTTTGATTAACAGAGGATTAATACAAATGAGTGCAGTTCTTGAATATACAGTAACAGAAAAACACGCAGGTAAATCAGTTGAACAGGTTTTAAAGAAGAAATTTAATGTTTCGTCATCTCTGATTACCTATCTTAAATTAAATGCACGACTTTTTATAAATGGCAAGGTATGCCGTTCTGTTGACGTTGTAAGTCGGGGAGATATACTCACGGCAGATGTATCCGAAAACAATAATGGTTTTGGAAACATTCTGCCGTGGGAAAAAGAAATAGACGTTATTTTTGAAGACGATTATCTGCTTATTGTAAATAAACCCGGAAATATGGCGTCTCATCCCTGTCTTGGAAACTACGACCAAACTCTGGCCAATGCAGTAATGTATTATTGGCACACAAACGGGGAATATCATAATTATCACATTGTAAACAGACTGGACAAGGATACATCGGGAATATGTGTTATAGCTAAAAACAGGTTTGCTCATGGTGTAATATCGCAGCAGATGCGTGAGGGTTGTGTAGAAAAAGGGTATATGGCGATAGTCCACGGAACACCGGAGCCGGAGAATGGTTATATCGAATCCCCAATTAAACGTGCCGATGCAAGTGTAATAAAAAGAATCGTTACACCTGACGGAAAGTATGCAAAAACAATCTATGAAACAGTTAATACCGTTAATAATTTTTCTTTGCAGGAAATACGGCTTGAAACAGGACGTACCCACCAGATAAGAGTTCATTTTTCTTATATAGGACACCCTTTAGTCGGAGATTGGCTCTATGGCAACGGCGATGAAGAAAAGGAGCTTATTGCAAGACAAGCTTTACACGCGGGGTATATAAAATTCATCCATCCGGCGGATAAATCTGAGATGAGCATTAAATGTGATTTGCCGCAGGATATGATTAATCTTCTGAATCGTTGTGAAAAAGAAATGGAAAATAATATAAATGTAACAAAAAATTCGAAAAAAATCAACAAAAGCGAAAAAAAGTGTTGACTTATAACGAAATTTTTAGTATTCTATTAGTATCAGTTTAAAATCGATGAATTATGATTTGGATATGACTAAAGGAGCGTTTTTATGTTTTTAAAGGAAATTGTTGTCCAGAATCAAGTTGGTCTCCACGCAAGACCCGCTACATTCTTCATCCAGAAGGCTAACGAATACAAGTCAAGCATCTGGGTTGAAAAGGATGAAAAAAGAGTTAATGCAAAAAGCCTGCTTGGTGTTTTGTCTTTGGGGGTTACAAAGGGTGTAAGCATCACTATTATGGCAGAAGGTTCTGATGAAGAAAAAGCTGTTAACGAGCTTGTATCTTTAATCTCATCTGACTTTGCATAAAAATATTGTAAAATTTTCTTTTAAAAATGTCTTACGTCAGTAAGGCATTTTTGTAGTATACAGGACTTTTTTTGTTGGAGGTGCAAACTTTATGGCTGATATAAAGAAAAAACTGTCTTCATTACCTTTGTGTCCGGGTGTATACATTATGAAGGACAAAGACGGCAAAGTTATCTACGTGGGCAAAAGCAAGGCGTTAAAGAACAGAGTATCCCAGTATTTTGTAAATCTTGCAAGCCATACGCCTAAAACTCACGCGATGGTCAGTCAGGTCGATGATTTTGAATATATAATTACCGACTCTGAAAATGAAGCACTTGCCTTGGAATGCAATCTTATAAAAAAATACAGACCCAAATACAATATTTTACTTAAAGATGACAAGCAATATCCCTATATCAAAATTACAGCAAACGAGCCTTATCCCCGTATATTTATGACACGCAGGGTTGTAAAGGACGGAGGATTATATTTCGGACCGTATATGACTGCACTCAGCATAAAAGAAGCCGTGGAGGAAATTCGTAAAGCTTTTAAACTGCGTAGCTGCCGAAAACCTCTTAATAAAAGAAATGATAGACCATGTCTGTATTATCAGATAGGCCAATGCAGCGCCCCCTGTGCAGAAAAGATTACAAAGGAAGAATACCGTAATTCTGTGATTGATGCAACAGACGTTCTTAACGGAAAATACGAAGAAATGGTTGAAAAACTTAAAGGTAAAATGCTTGAGGCGTCAAATAATCTTGAATTCGAAAAGGCGGCACTATACAGAGACAGAATAAACAATATCACCGCACTTGGTGAAAATCAAAAAGTATCGTCGGCTGCTGAAAATAATATGGATGTAATCGGAATACACAAAGAAGGAACGAATTACTGTATACAGGTGTTCTATTATCGTAAAGGAAGCGCTGTAGGGTCAGAATACTTTACACTTGAGAACGAGTTAGGTTCACCAGCCGAGGTTACAGAAAATTTTGTAAAGCAATTTTACTTTACAGCATCGAAAATACCGAAGGAGATAGTAATTTCAGAAGATTTCGAAGATAAAGATACAGTATCACGATGGTTGTCTGCTGCTATGGGATATAAAATTACCTTTACAGTACCGCAACGAGGCAAAAAGGCTGAAATTGTAAAAATGGTTGTAAAAAATGCAAAAGAATCATTATATAAATATCAGCTAATGAAAAATAAGAATCAGGAAAAGCAAAACAGAATACTGTCGCAACTTTCCGAAGTGCTTGAACTTTCAAAAACACCATTTAAAATCGAATCCTATGATATATCAAATTTTTCAGGTGTATCATCTGTTGGTGTCCAGATAGTGTATGTTAATGCTGTTGCTAAAAAGAGTCTGTACAGAAAGTATAATATAAAAACTGTTGAAGGCTCGAACGATTATGACAGCACCCGCGAAGTAATTTTTCGTCGAATCAACGAGGCATATAAGGAAGAAGATTTGATTAAAAGCGGCGAATTGCAGCCAGATAAAGCTAAATTTATACCGCTGCCGGATTTGATTTTACTTGACGGAGGCAAGGGACATGTTTCAGCTGTTAAAATGATGCTTGATACTATGGGTGAGGATATTCCCGTATTCGGTCTTGTTAAGGATAAAACCCACCGTACACGCGGTATAACTGACGAAAATACCGAACTTTATATAGATAAAAAATCTGAGCTTTTCAGATTCCTTGCAGGGATGCAGGACGAGGTTCACCGCTTTGCAATAACAGCAAGCCGCAATAGACACGAAAAAAAGAACATACATTCAGACCTTGAAAATATTTCAGGGGTTGGTGCTGCAACAAGAACAAGATTATTAAAATCTTTTGGAAATGTTGATAAAATTAAAAACGCGACCCTTGATGAATTAAAAGCGGTTGTTTCATCAAATATTGCACAAAACGTATTCAATTATTTTAATAAGGACTAATATTATGGCAGTTATTGTTGATAAAAATGCAGATACAGAGTTGTTTAATGCTCTTGATATGCACAAAATAAAGTACTATAAATCATATGACCTTGATTTTATATATAAACCTGTAAATACTCACCCTGATATGCAGATACACTTTATAACAAACAATTGTGCTGTAGTTGTGCCGTCAGCATATAACTATTACAGAAATGTTTTGCCCGAACATATTATATTATACAAAGGTGAAAAAGACCCTGACAGCACATATCCGGGCGATTGTGCATATAATGTAGCAAAAGTGGGTAAAAAAGTTATAGGAAATCTGGCATATACAGATTCTGTTATCAAAAAAATATATACAGAACTCGGGTTTAAGTTTATAAATGTAAAGCAGGGATATACAAAGTGCAATCTTTGTGTGGTTGATGACAACTCGGTTATAACAGAGGATGAAGGCTTGTTCAGAAAGTTAGTCGATGAGGGGCTTGATGTTCTGAAAATACCTTCAGGTGAGGTAAAATTGAAATATTTTGACAACGGTTTTATTGGTGGAGCATCAGGTTTTATTGAGCAAAACAAACTTGCTTTTTGCGGTGATTTATCAAAATGTTCTTGTTACAATGATATAAAAAAATTTATAAGCGACAAGAAAGTTGACATAATTTGTTTATTGCAAACTAAACCTGAAGATTTTGGAAGTATTTTATTTTTTGGTGACTGATTTTGATTTTGTCGGATGAAAGAAGGAGGGGATAATCCCTTGTCGGACTCTATCGAGATATCATCCGGAATAAATTTAGGAGTTGTTATAGATAAAATAGTCAAATCTGCAGATTGCGGTATTGATTATTTTATAGTTGAAGAAGTACATGGAAAAAATAATCGATATATTCTTAACATAATAAGTCAAAAAAGGCTAAAAAAAGAGTATATTGCAGAGCTTTTAAGTGATTGGATTCTGCACTTCTATGAACCTGAAATTATAGCTGAAATTTTGCAATCTGATTTTGTTGATAATGAATTTGACAAGCAACAAATATTGTCCTCAATAACAAAACAAACAGATTTTATAAGATACTTTTATAACAAAGCATATATTGTTAAAAAAATAACAAATTATTTGAAATCAGAAAAAGTAATACAAATAGAGGGTTTTGTTCGATTCAGATTATCGGAATACAGGCAAGAGTTATATAATCTGTTGTATGATGCTGCAGAAGAATATTATATCGAAAAGGAATATGAAGAATTTATCAATCTATTAAGCGAGTATATTAACCAATGTCAGCCAATGATTGATTTGTTGCATATCAGACGCAAATCCGACGGCGAATTTATGTTTTATGACTTTACAAAAACAAAAATAAGGATTGATACAGAAAAAACAACTGCTCACAATCCAATAGAAAATTTTCTGACATACGAAGATATGTTGGTGAGTATTTTAATCACATTGGCACCAAAGAGAATTATATGGCATAGTTCAGTAAAACACGAAAATCATAATATTGCAAAAACAATCCAAGGTATATTTAAAGACAGGTTTTCTGTATGCTGCGGATGCGAACTGTGTGACAAAGATTAACAAAATATAGATGGCTCAACAAATCTTCGGATAAGTTGGGCTTTATTTTTTAAAAAGGTATTGATTTCTGTGAAAAGGTGTGGTATAATTTCAATATAGACAATTGCACATAATAAAAATTATGTGCAATTAGAAGGAGGATAATTTATGAAAAAGTATGCTGATGCGCCGGAACCGTTAATTTCCTTTTTATTATATATAGAAAATATCAAAGGTCAATCCGCAAATACTGCTGAAAACTATTATTTTGATTTACGTGCTTTTTACAGATTTATAAAAATAAAATTTGACAAACTTTCTGATGATACTAATTTTGATTCAATAGATATTTCAACTGTTGATTTATCTTATATAAAATCAGTTGATTTATATTTCATTTATGAATATATAAATTTTCTTAACCGTGTTCGTGATAATTCACCAACATCCCGTGCACGAAAAATTGCATCCCTGCGTTCATATTTTAAATATTTATGCAAATCAAACATACTTGAAAATAATCCTACTACAGACTTAGAAACCATTAAACTCAGAAAACATCTGCCGGCTCACCTTACACTTGAAGACAGTATTGATTTGCTTGGTGGCATTGAAGGAAAAAACGCATTAAGAGATTATTGTATTATAACGTTATTTCTTAACTGCGGTATGCGTCTGGCAGAGCTTATTGGCATCAATATAACAGATATACAAGGTGATAAACTCACCGTTGTTGGCAAAGGCAACAAAGAACGCACTATTTACCTTAATGAAGCATGCAGAGATGCAATTTCGGCATATATGACAGTTCGTAACAATCAGCCGGCCACAGCATCCGATAAAAATGCACTGTTTTTGTCATCAAGAAACAAACGAATCAGTAGACGCACAGTTCAGCATCTTGTTGAAATGAACGTTAAAAAACTTGGTCTTGACCCTCACAAATACACCACTCATAAGTTAAGGCACACAGCTGCAACTCTTATGTATCAGTCTGGTGTTAATATAAGAGCTCTTCAGGAAATTCTAGGCCACGAACAGTTAACCACAACCGAAATTTATACCCATGTCAGCAATGACCAGCTAAGAGAAGCAGTTTCATCCAACCCCCTCTCTTCCATCAAAAAAGAAAAACCAGAATAAAATTACAATAATAATATTATGTAAACTAATGTTTATATTTTAACCGTCAGTTCATTAAAACTGACGGTTTTTAACATTTTTAATACCTTTTAATTTTACCTGTTGTTGTTTTTGCCATTTCGACTTCCTGAACGGTATATCTGTTGATTTGCTTATATCTTATCAACTGAGAATTAACAGATGAAATATGCTCTGCTATTACCTCTTCTCTGTTACCTTCAAACTGTTCATCAGCAACAATTTTGCAGCAGATATCGTCGCCTTCGGCATATACAATACATTCTTTTATTGCAGGTGAAAGGTTTACAAGTGTTTCGATTTCCTCGGGGAATACATTTTTACCGTTGGAAAGAACAATAACATTCTTCTTTCTTCCGCAGATAAATATGAAACCGTCCTTATCCTTTATACCCATATCACCGGTATAAAGCCAACCGTCCTTAATGATTTCTGCGGTTTTTTCAGGCTCGTTATAATATCCAAGCATAATATTTTCGCCACGGGCAACGATTTCACCGATACCGTTTTCTCCGGGATTGTCAATTCTGATTTCAACGCCGGGAATTGCAGGACCAACCGAACCCTTGCGCATATGGTCATCATTCTCGGCAGTAAGTACAGGAGATGTTTCAGTTAAGCCATATCCTTGTATGGACAGAACACCGATACTATTGAAAAAGTCAAGAACATCAGGCGATGCTGCTGCCGCACCTATAATAATAAGGCGAAGTCTACCTCCCATTCCGTCCAGAATCTGCTTAAATAATTTTCTGCGAATATCAATGCCCAATTTTCTTAATGCGTTTGACACTTTAAGAGCTATTTTTATAACTTTTGTCTTGCCCTGCGCTTCAATTTTTCTGTTTACGGCAAGCATCATTTCCTCAATAATTCTGGGAACACCAACAAAAATTGTTACACCGTATTCATTCAGGCACTTTGCGATTCTTAAGCCTTCGCAAAACACATTACACATACCCATCGAAAGGAACAACATTGTCTGCACCATGCCAAATGTGTGATGAAGCGGCAATAATGCCATATTTACATCAGTTTCATAGAATTTTTCCCAAAGACTCATACTGTAAATATTAGCTGTCAGATTATTCTGCGACAGCATAACTGCCTTGGATGCTGATGTGGTTCCAGAAGTGAAAAGCAAAACCGACATTCTGTGTGTATTTATTTCAATTGCATTATATTCAGCCTTATTATCAGCTGATTTGCCCAATTTAAGTAAATCCTGAAATTCTTCATCCTCGGTGCACACTTTAAATATATCATAATTTCCTACTCTGTTTTTAAACTCACCACCATAGAAAATAGCCTCTGCCTCAGAACGATTAAGCTGGTCTTCAATTTCATAATCCAGAAGTCCTCTGTCAAGGGGTACTATTACGCCTCCTGCAGAAACCGCCGCAAGAAACACTGCAATCCATTCGTAACTGTTTTTGCCTATAACAGCAATTCGTTTACCTGCCAAACCCTTTACCATAAATGCACGGGCAAGGTACTCTACCTCGTTTGCAAATCTTGAATAAGTTATTTCGTCATAATAAACCTTTTTATTCTCGTCTCTTTTCTTTATCTTAAACGCAACGTTGTTTTTATACTTAACAGCGCATGTTTCAATCATCTCTCTCAGATGTAAATATTTTTTATACATAATTAACCTCCAATTTCAAACTCTTGTTAATCTAGTTTGCAATACTAGATTAACATATTAAGGAAACTTTGTCAAGAAATATCTTGAATTTTTTTTTAATATGATATATAATTAAATCAATTACAAAGGAAAGTTGGTTTTTGTATGTATGTAAAAAAAGAACAACTTATATCTGCATTTACAGAAATTGAGCAGGTTTTGACAAGCTATTCTCTTCCGTCATGGGACATGCTGCCTGATATTGACTTATATATGGATCAGGTTGTCTCGGTTGTGACAAAGTATCTCGATGTACACAGCTCCACAATGGAATTTAATCGTCCTGTTACTCCTGCTATGATAAATAACTATGTGAAACTGGGTATTATTCCTGCACCAAACAAGAAAAAGTATTCAAAAATTCATCTTGCATATCTTTTGATTGTATGTACATTAAAGCAAACCCTTGATATGTCAACTATTCAACAGATTATTCCCGTTGGTCTTGATACAGATGAAGTCAGGAAAACTTATGACTCTTTTGTAAAAAATCAGCATACGGCATTTAATTATGTTTTCAGCCAGACACGCGCGGTTGCAGACCCTATTTTCACCCTTGAAGGCAACAATCAGGACAGAATGAATGACCTTATTATGCAGGTATCTGTATCGGCCAACCTTTTTAAACTGCTTGCCGAGAAAATAACACATCTTGATAAAGAGTAAATAAAAAACGGTAGATTGGTTTCTACCGTTTTTTAATATCCGATTTCCTTTGCAAGGTCTTTAAGCTTTTTTGCAGAATCCCGAAGTCCTTGTAGTTCTTCGTCATTAAATCCTATCTGCAAAACCTTTTCAGCGCCTTCGCCTGATACAATCGTGGGCACCGACAAGCAGATGTCGTCTATTCCGTATTCGCCGTCAAGAAGGCTGGATACCGTTAAAATTGATTTTTCGTTTCCTATTATACTTTCAACAATTCGTTTAACGGATAATGCAATTGCATAATAAGTTGCGCCCTTTTTCTCGATTATTCCGTATGCAGAGTTTTTTACTGTTTCGTGAAAATGCTTGTTAGACAGCTCCTCAGCATCACAAACACCGCTGCAGGAACAAAATTCCCTAATATTCATACCGGCAACTGATGTTCTGCTCCATGCTGCAACCTCCGAGTCGCCGTGTTCACCGATTATATAGGTGTGGACATTTCGCACATCAACGTTTGTATATTCACCAAGCAGATATTTAAGTCTTGCAGTATCAAGAACTGTTCCTGAACCGATAACGTGATTTTTTGAAAATCCTGATATTTTATAGGTTACATATGTCAGTATATCTACCGGATTGGTTACCATTAGCATAATGGTATCGTCGTGACAGTATTTAAGAACGTTCTCGACAATATTTTCCATAATTTTTGCATTTCGTTTCAAAAGATCGGTACGTCTTTCCCCCGGCTCCTGGCTTGCGCCTGCTGTAATAATAACCATATCTGAGCCTTTTATATCCTGATAATCCCCTGCAATTATTTTTACAGGGCTTACAAAGCTGATACCATGGTTCATATCCAAAGCATCTCCTTCTGCCTTATTCTTGTTGATGTCGATAAGAACAATTTCCGACACCAATCCGCTAAGCATCAAGGTATATGCTGTTGTTGAGCCTACTGCACCTGCGCCTACTACCGTAATTTTACCCTTAAACATCCAAGTATTCCTCCTGTCTTTTATTTTAAATTTATTTTTTGTATGTTTACAAAATATATACAAATATTTATAATTTTATTGTTTACATTTCTAAATCAATATAGTATAATTATTATATACATTTAGTGAGGTGAATTTTTATGTATATAGGAATTGATTTAGGCGGTACAAATATTGCGGTTGGTCTTGTTGATGAAAGCGGCAGGATTCTTGCTCAGGATTCAACCCCAACCCTTGCAGACCGTGAATATACAGAGATTGTTAAGGATATGATTACGGTTTCTGAAAAGGTTGTTGCAAAAGCAGGCTATACAATGAATGATGTTAAAGGCATCGGTATCGGGTGCCCCAGTGCTGTTGACAATGAAACTGGCGAGGTTCTATATACCGCAAACATCCCTTCTTTCTGCAAGCTTCCTCTTGCTAAGGAAATACAGAAATACTATAATATTCCCGTTGCTCTTGAAAATGATGCTAATGCAGCAGCATTGGGCGAATATGCAGTTAACGGTGAAAACTCCAAGGTGTTTGTTGCAGTTACATTAGGCACCGGCGTTGGCGGCGGAATTATACTTGACGGTCAGATTTTCCGCGGCTCCAACGGTGCAGGCGTTGAAATCGGGCACATTCCCCTTGTTCACAACGGAATCAGATGCGGCTGCGGTAATCGCGGCTGTTGGGAAGCATATGCATCGGTTACTGCACTTGTTCAGCAGACCAAAGTAGCAATCGAAAAACACCCCGAAAGCCTAATGAAAGCGATTGCAGATAAACGTGGCACAGTAAATGGCAGAACAGCCTTTGATGCAGCAAAACAAGGCGACAAGGTTGCTCAGGAAGTTGTTAAAAAGTACATAGAATACGTTGCAGGCGGCGTTGTTGCAATGGTAAATATCTTCCAGCCTGAAAAGCTGGTTATCGGCGGCGGTATCAGCAAGGAAGGCGACTATTTAATCAAGCCTATTGCCGAATATGTAAAGAAACACGATTTTAATCAGTTCTTTACCCCTGTAAAGGTTGAAGCCGCAACACTTTATAATGATGCCGGAATTATCGGCGCAGCATTTGCGGCAAAAAATGCACTGTAAACGAAATAACACCCGCTCATTTGAGCGGGTGTTTTCTCTTTAAATCAAAAGTTCATCAAGCAAATCAAAGCCGTCGTTATTAACAATTCGTACTTTTATGTCAAGTTCTTTTTCGACGTCTGAAATTGTTACATTATCAAGAAAAACTTCTTCTTCGTGTTTAAGCATTGAAATAGGTATAAGCAGATATTCGCCCATTTTTTTGCCCTTTAGCTGATTTATAATATCGCCGCCGGTAACAAGACCGCTAACGGTAATTCTTTCGCCAAAGAAGGTGTTTTTTATCTTTTCGACCCTGATTTTATCGGAGCCAAGCTGTGAAACAAGTCCGCATATAAAATCATAAGCAAGATAACCTGTCACAACGGTTTTTTCGGATTGAACAGTTTTATCCTCGCACATATCAAGTGCATCATCAAATTCCCAGTTAAGTGACGAACACAGTCCCACTCCGTTCTCAATCTGTGGGAAACCGTCATATTCATTATGTTTTGGAATTTCTTCCTCTGCCATAATATAAAATTCATCAGCAAGATAGACAAAGTTGATGTCACGTTCTTCCTTAAACTTCTTCTGCCACTTTGAAACCTGCTTTATAACTTGTGCTGATGATTCTTTGTCAAAAGGTTTAAGCTCTGTCAAGTCGTTTCTGTGAGAAGAAAGCCCCACAGGAACAATTGACAGACTTTCAACTGAATCTCCAAGAGAGTATATATCACTTATTGTTCTGTCAAGCTCTGCCCCGTCGTTATAGTCACGGCACAAAACAATCTGACAGTTTATCTGCATACCGCTGCCCGAAAAACCTTTTAACTGCTCCATAATTCTGCCTGCAAAACGGTTGTTAAGCATTTTGCAACGGAGTTCGGGGTTGGTTGTATGGACAGATACATTTATTCTTGGAATTGCATATTCAATTATTCTGTCTAAATCTGCGTCACTCATATTGGTAAGAGTTACATAGTTGCCCTGCAAAAACGAAAGCCGGTAATCATCATCCTTAAAATAACAGCTTTCACGCATATTGGGCGGCAACTGGTCAATAAAGCAGAAAATACACTTATTTCTGCAGGAACGAGGCTCATCAATAAGCAAAGTGTCAAACTCAATTCCCAAAGGCTCATAATCCTCGTTAATAAGTTCAACTGTTCTGTTCTGCAGTTCAATATTAAGTTCTTCATTAGCGGAAAGAAACATATAGTCAAGATAGTCATTAACCTGTTTTCCGTTTATGCTGATAATTATATCACCGGGTTTTATACCGCACTTTTCAGCAAGCGAATCCGGTAGTACTCTGTTTACTGTTGCCGACATTTTGTCTGCTCCTTTTTTATCCTATCTTTTAAAACCTTTAAGGAAGTTCTGTGTACGTTCCTGAGTAGGATTGTCAATAATCTGCGATGCAGGACCTTCCTCAACGATGTATCCGTCAGCCATAAAAATTACACGGTCTGCAACGTTTTTTGCAAATTCGATTTCGTGTGTAACAATTACCATTGTCATATCTTTTGCAGCAAGGTCACGGATAACCTTAAGTATCTCGCCCGTAAGCTCGGGGTCAAGAGCAGATGTTGGCTCGTCAAACAGCATAACCTTGGGATTCATAGCAAGGGCGCGTGCAATAGCAACTCTTTGCTGCTGACCGCCTGAAAGCTGATATGGGTATGCGTTGATTTTATCAATAAGACCAACCTGCTCTAAAAGCTCTTTTGCGGAATTAGTTGCATCTTCACGTGATTTGCCGTTTACAAGCATTGGTGACATTATTATATTTTCAAGAACTGATTTATGCGGGAACAGATTAAAGTTCTGAAAAACCATTCCAAGTTTCTGATACGCAGTTCTGTTTTCTTCAGCTTTTCTGTAAATACCGTTGTGTACAACGGTTTCACCATCAATAATGATAGTTCCGTTATCAATGGTTTCAAGATTAATTATAGAACGTAAAAAAGTACTTTTACCTGAGCCTGAAGGTCCGATAATAGCTACAACTTCGCCTTCCTGCAAGTCCATAGTTACATCTTTTATAACCTCAAGTTTACCAAAGCTCTTTTTTATATTCTGAGCATAAATGATTGACATTTGCAGTACCCCCTTATTACTTGTAATAATCAAGTTTCTTTTCAACATAACCAAGTAAAATGGTCAATACGCCGTTGAAAATAAGGAAATAGAGTGCGGTTGAAAACAGAGGCCATATAAGACCTTGTTTTGAAAAGCGCTCGGCTACCATAAGAATTTCCACAACACCAATAACACGGGCAAGTGCTGTATCCTTAACCAGAGTTATTATTTCATTTCCCATAGGCGGAACAATTCTTTTTATAACCTGAAACATTACAACCTTAAAAAATACCTGTGTTTTGGACATAGCCAGTACCTGACCTGCCTCGTACTGACCCTTGGGAATACTTTCAATACCGCCACGGTATATTTCCGAAAAATACGCCGCGTAGTTGATAGAAAATGCAATAAATGCGGCCATTAAACGGTCGCGCATTGGTATACCCCACAAAAGACCGGGAGCGTACAAAACCACAAAAAGCTGGAGCATCAGCGGAGTTCCTCTGATAATCCAGACAAAGGTTTTCATTATATATTTAATTGGTTTGAATTTAGCCATTGTACCGAATGTAATTAACAGCCCAAGAGGTATCGCCACCAGCAATGTAACTGTAAACAACAGACAGTTGAGGCCAAACCCTTCAAACAACGTTGAAACAATCAATTGAATTTTACTCATACTAATATTTTTATCTACTTTCTCAAAATTTATCAGTGGGAGCAATGCTCCCACTGATACAAACCAAAAACTGTTTAATTATTTAGCCTTTGATACCATAACCTGTTTGTTTTCCATATAAGGAACTGAAATGCTCATATTTTCAAGTCTTTCATCAGTAATGGTCATACCATTCCAGATACAGTCAATGTTTTTGGAGTTAAGTTCAATTTCTTTTGAGTTCCAGTTGATTTCAACAAAGTTTGCATCTACTCCGAGTTTTGCACAAACAGCTTCAGCAAATTCTGTTTCGAAACCAATAAGCTCCTTGTTGTCATCTTCATAGTTCATAGGTGCAAAGAGTGTGATACCAATAGTAAGTTCACCCTTATCCTTTATGTAAGCAAGGTCGCCTTCCTCTACTGCATCGTCATATGCTTTGCCATCCTTGATAAGAAGGTCTGAAAGCTTGTATTCTGCAGCAATCTTATCCATTGTGCCGTCAGCCATAAGTTCAGCAATTGCAGCATTTACAGCAGGAACAACGTCACTGCCCTTGCGGAATGCAATACCGTATTCTTCAGGATTGAAATCTTTGCCTTCAACAACTGCAAGATTTGCAAAGTCTGTACCTTCGCCGATTGAACCAATTGATGTAACATAGTCAACAATTGCTATGTCAGATGTGCCTGATGCAACGTCCATAAGAGCGGTAGCCATTGAGTCAACTGCTGTGAACTTTGCATTTGCGAAATATTCGTTTGTGGTTGCAAGTTCTTCGCCTGCTGAGCCTGCTTCTGCTACAACCAATGCATTGTCTACTGACTTTGAATAGTCAACAGCAACTTCATTATTTTTGTTGCCGCAAGCTGCAAGACCGAATGCAAGAACAGCAACCATCATTAATGCTAATACTTTTGTTAAATTTTTCATTTTGTAAAATCTCCTTTTAATTAGATTTATATTGCTTTAACAGTTTAGCACACTAAATTAATAAAGTCAATAGTTTTGATAAAAAAAGACCGCAGATTTTTCTGCGGTCTTAAAAATTGATTATTCAGTTATGATTCTCTTAAGATTGATTCTGCCCTGCTTATCGATTTCGATAACCTGAACTTTGATATCGTCGCCAACCTTAACAACATCCTCTACCTTTTCTACACGAACCTTATCAAGCTTTGAAATGTGAACAAGGCCGTCTTTGCCTGGAAGGAATTCAACAAATGCTCCGAAGTCCATAATTCTTACAACTTTACCGTCATAAACTTCGCCGATTTCAGGTTCTTTTACGATACCTTCAATAATTTTCTTAGCAGCTTCGCCCATTTCGGCATTAGGAGCAGAAATGAATACACGACCGTCTTCTTCAATGTCGATTTTAGCACCTGTGTCTGCAACAATCTTCTGAATAACCTTACCGCCTGAGCCGATAACGTCACGTATTTTGTCAACAGGGATTTCAATGTGAATAACCTTTGGCGCATACTGTGAAACCTCTTCACGAGGTTCAGCAATTGCTTTGAGCATTACTTCATCAAGAATGTAGTATCTTGCATCACGGGTTTCGGTGAGCGCATTCTTGATGATTTCAGGTGTAAGACCGTCAATTTTGAGGTCCATCTGAATAGCTGTGATACCCTTTTTTGTACCTGCAACCTTAAAGTCCATATCGCCAAAGAAGTCTTCAAGACCCTGAATATCAAGGATTGTGATAAATCTTTCGCCTTCGGTAACAAGACCAACAGATATACCTGCAACGGGAGCCTTGATGGGAACACCTGCATCCATAAGAGCAAGTGTACTACCACAGATACTACCCTGTGAGGTTGAGCCGTTTGAAGAAAGAACTTCTGATACAAGTCTTATTGCGTAGGGGAATTCTTCCTCAGAAGGAATTACAGGAACAAGAGCACGTTCTGCAAGAGCACCGTGACCGATTTCACGTCTGCCGGGGCCACGTGAGGGCTTTGTTTCACCAACACTGTATGATGGGAAGTTGTAGTGGTGAATGTATCTTCTGTATTCTTCGGTATCAAGACCATCAATAATCTGTGCGTCGCCAAGAGCACCAAGTGTTGCAACAGTAAGAACCTGGGTTTGTCCACGCTTGAAAAGACCGCTACCGTGTGCTCTGGGAAGAAGACCAACTTCTGATGAAAGGGGTCTGAGCTGCTGAATCTTTCGGCCATCAACACGCTTGCCTTCGTCAAGGAGCCAACGTCTTACAATAGTTTTCTGCAACTTATAAAGAGCATCTTCGATATCCTGTGCATATTCTTCAGCAGGATATGTTTCTTCAAAGTGTTCATAAACCTTTTCGTAAACAACCTTAAGGTTTTCGTCTCTTATAGACTTATCGTCTGTGTCAAGAGCTTCCTTTACCATATCGGTTGCAAAAGCAGAAATTGCCTCAAAGATTTCTTCGTTTACAACAATATGGTCATATTCAAACTTGGGCTTGCCGATTTCGTCCTGAATACCCTTGATGAATGTACAAATCTTCTTGATTTCTTCGTGAGCAAACATAATTGCATCAAACATTACATCTTCAGTAACTTCGTTTGCGCCTGCTTCAATCATAACAACCTTTGCAAGACTACCTGCAACGGTAAGGTTAAGGTCACTCTTTTCGCGCTGTTCAACTGTGGGGTTGATGATGAACTCACCGTCAACAAGACCAACATAAACTGCAGCAATAGGACCGTTAAATGGAATGTCAGAGATTGAAACTGCAGCAGATGAACCAATCATAGCACAGAATTCAGGAGCATTGTCCTGTTCAACTGACAAAACTGTTGAAACAATAGAAACGTCGTTTCTCAAATCTTTGGGGAACAAGGGGCGCATAGGTCTGTCAATAACTCTGGCTGTGAGGATTGCGTTTTCAGAAGGTCTGCCTTCTCTCTTTAAAAAGCTGCCGGGGATTTTACCAACAGCGTACATTCTTTCCTCGTAGTCAATGCTGAGAGGGAAGAAATCGATACCGTCTCTGGGCTTTGCTGATGCAGTTGCAGCAGTAACAACAACTGTATCACCGTATCTTACGATAACAGAACCATTTGCAAGTTCTGCAACTTTGCCAACTTCAATACTAAGCTTTCTGCCGGCAACTTCTGTTTCAAAAATTCTACTCATAATTTTTCCTCCTTTGTTTAAGAGGTCTACCTTTTTAGCACTTATAGGTATGCTCTTGAAACAAAGCATATTTATAACTGCTAAATGCGTAAACACTCTCAAATCTATTGTATTTTATATAATTTTGCGGAAAATTATCCGCATTGATTAATTGCTGAAATACGAAATTAAGTCTTTGCCCCTAAGAACAAAGACTTAATTATTTGTATTTTAGTGTCTCAAGCCAAGCTTCTCAACGATAGCACGGTATCTTTCGATATCGTTCTTCATAAGGTAGTTAAGAAAACTTCTTCTAACACCGACCATTTTAAGAAGACCGCGTCTTGAGTGATGGTCCTTCTTATGTGTTTTAAGGTGGTCGTTAAGATGATTGATTCTTTCTGTCAAAAGAGCAATCTGTACTTCGGGAGAACCTGTATCTCCTTCGTGTACGGCATAAGTCTTGATGATTTCTTCTTTTCTTTCCTTAAGCATTTGGTTTCACCTCCGAAAAATTTTAATCCCCGTAAAGCTTGGTATAAGGCGGTGAATCTTCAGCCCTTAAACTAAGCAATAGGTTTACAACGGTTAGTATTATAATCAATAACGTAGAAAACGGCACAATGCCGTTTTTTAGCAGAACTTGTTCTGCAACTTTCAAACTTTCAGTTTGAAAGCTACGCTTGATTGCAATAGCTACGGTCTTAGAAAATATAATATTTGCTAAGAGTTTGCGATTTGCGCAAACCGAAACGCTTTTGCGTTTCACCGTCAGTTATTATATCACAAGAATGTAAATATGTCAACCATTATTTTAAAAGATTTACATGAGGCTTTATAAAAGCACCTTATTCACCTCTTATAGCGTTGCTTATTGGCAATTGTATAATCTTATCATTGTTGCTATTGCCTGCTCAATTGTATAGTTTCCTTTTGGAGAGAATTCAGTTTCGGATACACCCTTCATAATTCCCATAGCATTCATACAGGCAACCGAAGTTTCTGCCCAATCTGAAATATCATCTTTATCAGCGTATGAATGTATAGCAGCAGTAGGCATTGTCTTGTTTTCTAAAAACTCTGCAGTCCTGCAAAGTATTGCCGCCGCCTGCTCACGGGTAATTGATGCATCAGGTGCAAATGTTCCGTCTCCCATACCGTTTATAATACCTGCGGCAGACAAAAACTTAATTTTATCATCGGTACAATCAGAAAAAGATACAGAATTAAGTTTATTTGACAGTTGTCTTTCGTAAATTACATTATCAATAGCAGACCATTGTCCCCACCGTGAATCGCTGTCTGGTGAAAATTCTGTGGCTACAAGACGATAAATCAAATCACAGAAATTCTTTCTTGTGATGTTTCTTGTGTACTTTGATGCCAGTTCATACGGCAGCAAGTTGCACGCCGCCGCTTTTTCAATTTCAGGTTTCGCCCAATCACTCGCTCCATTTGTATTAAGCAAATTTGTTGTTGGTATAACCTCTGAATCATCAGGTGTAGCATCTCTTAATGTTCCTGCGTATTCAGTGGATTTTTCGTTAATATATTTTTGAGTTAATTTTGTGTCCGCTATATGCAGAGCGTTACGGCCGTTACCTATATAGGGTAAATACCAAATATAATTTTTCTTGGTTACACCGTGTGATTCGCAAGGAGTTCCGTAAGCACCAGCTATAACACCGCTATTGGGATATACAATAAATGATTTTGTTTTATTCTTGGTCCAAAGTTTTATATAGTACTCACGATAAACATCAACATCGTATGGTCCGACTACTCTGTCATAGGGTGCAAAATCCCAATACTTACTTAACCATTCCTTTAAATCTTCTGATGAAATATCTGCACATTTACCGTCATTTCTGACAATTACAGCACTGTCGATATCATCAATATCATTTAGTCCCAATACGTTGTGGAAGGGCTGTCCGACAGGCAGGAATCCCGTGCTTTCAAAATCTATTGAAATAGTATGGGTATTTGCATCCCATGTATATGTACCATATTTTGCAAGCTCATCACTTTGAACTAAAACCGTTCCGTTTTCAAGTTCAAATACATTTGCAGGAAAATCAGAATCTAAGTATACCTTAGCATCTGTTGAATAAACTTTTGTATAATTCTTGTAACGTTCCGCATTGTATGTAAATTCAGGAACAAAATCAGTTGTTCCGTTTCGTCTTATTACATATTCTTTATAACCGTTATCGTTGTTATATAAAACATTAAATCCGTAATATTCAAGGTGTTCAACGGGCAGATATACAAATTCATTGGGAAGCTGTGCCGCCGAGATAGAATTACCATTTATAAAAAGCATATTATCTTTAACAACTGTTTCACCCACATACTCACGTTCAGCAAACACTTGTGTTGATACAGACAGTAACATAACAAGAGATATAATAAGCAATATAACTTTCTTCATTTGCTCCTCTCCTTTTTCCAGTTTTAAATCATTATATCATAAAAAGTAAAATTTTTCAAGCAGATTTAATACCAACCGCATATGGCAGAGACGATAACAACCGCGAGGCGCGTTCAAACGGCTGGAGTGAATTTTTCAGCGACGAAGGCTCCTGCTATTGGGTTGAAAAGGAGCAATGTCGCTTTTTGCAAAAGAAGCCGACGGCAGACGTTCCAAAGGCGCACTTTATGAAATAGTAAAAAAATGAACTTGACCTTAAGGATGACTTCGACTTTATTGATATTTTTCATTGTGATGAAATCATTGTATCATTATGAATATTTTTTGTCCACCCATAATCAATTTATCTCAACATCCCCTGTTGCAGGATTATCAATCAGCTTTCCGTTTTCTTCAAATCTTGAGCCGTGACAAGGGCAGTCCCATGTATGCTCCGCCTTGTTCCATTTAAGAGCACAGCCAAGATGCGGGCACCGTTTTGTTGTTGGTGTCAGCAGATTTTTTGTTGCTTCTAAACCGTTTACTAACAACTGCGGTTTTATGATACTTCTTTGCGGAGAAAACACTTCTTCAAAATCATTTTTTCTTTCCATTACCATGTCACAAAGTATTTTTGCCGCAACCATTGATGAAGTTATACCCCACTTATTAAAACCTGTTGCCACTAACATTTCAGGAGTGTTGCGGGAATATCTGCCAATATACGGAATCCCGTCAAGACTCATACAATCCTGAGCCGCCCATTGGTGCGTTAATCTTGCACGCGGATAATACTTTTTTGCAAAACCTTCTATTTCTGTCCATGCACCGCCATCCTTACCCGTTCTATGACCGCCGCCTCCTATTAACAGAAGATTTTCATAACTTCTGAAGGACATTCCTTTTTTATCTTCATCAACATACATACCCTGAAAGCTCGCCGCATTTTCATATGCAGAGACATAGGAACGATGTTGATAAAGCTTCAGGAAATAGCTTCCGTGCTTGTTTATAAAAGGGAAATGTGTTGTAACAATTATCTTTTTCGCTTTGATTCTGCCGAAATTTGTAATTGCCTCGGTTGGCGTTAATTCACATACAAAAGTATTTTCATATATATTTAAATCCGATGAGATAGCAGATATAAATTTAAGAGGGTGAAACTGTGCCTGATTTTTAAACACAATTGCGCCATTTATATCAAACGGAAGCTCTGTCGTTGTGGTAAACTCTGCATCAAAGCCAAGACTGTTTACGGCTTTTACTTCTTCTTCAATCTTTTTTCTGTTATTTAATGTATAGGTAAATGCATCACGTCGTTCAAAATTACAACAAAAGTTTTTACACAACTTTTCATACTCAGCCAAGGCATTTTCGTTTGCCTTAAGATACATTTGTGCATAGTTTTCTCCAACAGTCTTAAGCATTTGGGAATATATTAATCCATGTTGAGAAGTGATTTTGGCGGTAGTGTTTTTGGTTATTCCTGATGCGATTTGATTGCCCTCTGCAATTACATAATCAATACCTGCCTTGTCAAGAAAATATCCGCACAGCAACCCACATAATCCACCGCCTATAACAAGTACATCCGTTTTTATATCCTTATCCAGCAACTTGAACTGAGGTAAAGTTACATTATCTATCCATACTGATTTTTTCATATAATATTCCTCCAAAATCTTATTTTGGTTTAGTATGCACAAATTCCAAATAAAAAATCCGAAGCACAATCTACTTCGGATTAGAATTTCTATTCGGTGTATGTAAAGGTTCCTGCAACGCACAATTCCTTTTCTTTGGTCTGAAGATGAACGTAAAAGCCATTTTCTATTTCTTTCACACATACATCAAGTTCGTCGCCCAGAAATGCAGGCTTTTTATAAAATACATTCATTTCGTTAAAATAAAAATCAAAAGGCAACGCATCCATCAAAAGTTCAGCGCTTTTCTGGTTGTTAAGATGCATATTTGTGTCAATTTCTTTATTCGAGATTTTGACAGAATAGCTCACTTCATCAATATCTATGGTATGAAATTTTTCAATATTGAAAAAGTCATCACCAAAATCATAAACTTCATATGCATCAAGCATATCCTTTGGTATTCTGGTTGGTCTTTTTCTTTCCACATTGAATATAAACCAGTTTGACACGGTTTTTCCTACAATTTCATCGTTTTGTTTGATAAGACAACCTCTTTCGGATGTAACACCGTTGCTTGGTTTTACTGCGGTAAAAATTTCCACAGGAAGGTCAGGTCTTATACGCTTTTTAAATCGAAGTTTAACCCCCTGCAAAAGCCACGCCAGCTTAAGCTCACGCATAGTATTTATATCATAACCACAGTCAGCAGATGCCCTTGTTGAAATATCCTGAACCATATCAAGGATACTGCTTGGTTTGATATTGTTATAATCTTTATAATCGCCGTATCGTGTTTCGTATTTAAAACTGAACATTTTATTCCCCTTTTAATTTATTAATAATTACACTTTTCATATAAGCGGTTCTTTTGTTATCTTTATCCAGAACAATTGCTTTTTCGGCATATGCCAAAGCATTTGTATATGCTCCAAGCTTTATGTAACAATCACAAATCCGCTGGAGCACCTCAACATTTTCACTTATATTTTCAAGCTCCAAAAACAAGTTCAGCGCAATATTAAAACTGTTTTCATAACAATAATCAACCCCGTGATTAAACACAAATCTGTAATTATCAATTTCGTGCAATTTGCAAATCGCAAAAGATTTATCAGCCCATAAAACCTCAGCAAAGCAGCCGTCACCTATTCCTCCGCCAATTATATCAGCAGGATGTGTCCCGTTTTTTACAGTTTTATCGCTGTTGGCAACATATCCGCACTTGCCAAAATTATCACAAAACACCGCCATTGCATTGGAATCATATTTATTATCAGATTCTTTAATCAAGCGCACAATTTTGCCAACTTCAAAAGGTTTTGTGCCTGAATAATTTTCGATGCCTACAACAGTTATAAGTATTTCTCCATCGGGCATTGAGAGCATCGACAAAAGTTCAGAAGTATAATCTTTCTTTTCATCCTTTTCTTGTACCCACGGCTTGTCCCACGGAGTTTCAAGCTGTTCTTTATATAACTGATAAATGTACTTGTCCATAACCTAAGCTAAGCCTTCGGCACGTTCCATAGCCTTGTCAATGTTTGCACAGAAGTTTTCTTCTGTAACAAGGTCATAAAGACCCGATTTTTTCATCGCCTTCATTGGTTGTGAATTAACGTGAGAAAATACCACTGTTATACCTTGTTCTGCACATTTTATGACAAACTGCTCCAAAGCTCTTAATGCATCGGTATCCAAAGACATAACAGATCTCATTCTCAAAATTACGCACTTGGTATATTCCTTTGTCTTTATTTCGTTAATCTGACCGCTAACCGCAAAGAACATAGGTCCGCAAAGCTCGTACACACTTATGTGTTTCATAACAAAACGGAGACCCGGTTCGTCACCCTGATTTTCTTCTTTTATGTACTTCCAGCCCTCAATTGTACTTTCGTCACTCATACGTTTCATAAGCAGAACGCAAGCCATAACAATACCCACTTCAATAGCAACCACAAGGTCAAAAATCACAGTAAGCAGGAAGGTTACAACCAGAACCAAAATATCACTCTTGGGAGAGGTTTTTATAAGATATACAAACTGTCTCCACTGGCACATATTATATGCAACCGAGATAAGAATTGCCGCAATTGCGGGCATAGGAATCCATGACGCATAAGGCATCAGAATTACCAACACAAGAAGCAACACGATTGAATGTACCATTGCAGATATTGGAGTTCTGCCGCCATTTTTAATATTTGCCGCAGTTCTTGCAATTGCACCCGTTGCGGGAATACCGCCAAAAAGTGCTGATGCAATATTGCCAAGACCTTGAGCTGTAAGTTCGGTATTTGAACGATGTTTTTTGCCAACCATACCGTCTGCAACAACGCAGGAAAGCAACGATTCAATTCCGGCAAGCAATGCTATTGTCACAGCGTCGGGCAAAATATCGATCACAGATGCAACACTTACTGCCGGCATTGAGAACTTGGGTAATGAACTGCTTACGGTAAACAAATCACCAATTGTATTTACCTGCATACCAAAACCTTTAACCATTACAATTCCAACAATGACAGCAATAAGAGATGCAGGGATTTTATCGTAGATTTTAGGCCATACAATCAGAATTGCAAGGCACACAGCACCAACAATTACAGCCTGCCAGTTAATCGTGCCAAGACTGTTTATAAAACAATTGAATTTTTCCATTGTTTCGATTGGTGATTCGTGATATGTAACGCCAAAGAAATCCTTAAGCTGTCCTATAACCAAAGTTACTGCAATACCCGAAGTAAAGCCTGTTGTGATAGTAAACGGAATAAACTTTATAAGATTTCCCAGCTTAAAAATACCCATAAGAATCAGTATTATACCTGCAACAACCGTAGCAAGAACCATACCGTCAAGACCTTTGGTTGCCACAATTCCTGCAACAATAGTTGCAAAAGCCGCTGTGGGACCTGAAATCTGTACACTACTGCCACCAAATAAAGCTGTTACAAAACCTGCAATAATTGCGGTATATATACCGGCCTCTGGACCAACACCCGATGCAATGGCAAGTGCAATAGACAAAGGCAACGCAATTATCGCAACAATTATACCTGCAACAATATCCTTTACCAACTGACCGGAGCTATAACTTTTTAAATCAGTAAACAGCATTGGTTTGAAATTTTTCATTAGTTAAAACTTCCTTTCGTAAATCGGGGCATCTTTCCCGCAAAACAGGATAGATGCCCTAACATATTATATTTAATTAGAATAAGCCGGGGATATTGAGCCCGCCTGTAAGTTTACTCATTTCATCTGCAGAGCTTTCTTCAGCCTTGCGAAGAGCCTCATTTACTGCAGCCATGATAAGGTCTTCAAGCATTTCAATATCATCAGGGTCAACAACTTCTGACGCAAGTTTTACTTCCTGAAGCTCGCGCTTGCCGTTTATCTTAACAGAAACAGCACCGCCGCCTGCAGTTGCCTCGTATACCTTCTCTTCCATTTCTTCCTGCATTTTCATCATCTGCTCCTGCATCTTTTTAGCCTGCTTAAGCATCTGATTCATATTAGCTCCGCCCATGGGCATTCCGCCTTTGGGAAATCCTCCCTTTGCCATAAATATCATATCCTTTCTGAATTTAAAATTTAATCTTCAACAACCGTCATTTTATCGCCCAGCAAATCTTTTTTTGCTGCAATATCAAATATAGATGCGCCCTGTCCGTCACGTTGTTTAAGGTTACCTTTTTTTGATACCACAACCCTCATTGCAGAGCCCTGAACCTTTGAAAACAACTTTGACAAATATTCCTTGCCATCAGTTGTGTTTATTTTATCATATCCCAAATCACTTGTTAAAACAAGTTCAATTTCATCACCGAAATCAAGTGCAGATGCATTAAACAAAAATGTATATAAAGTCTTGCTTTCCTGCTTTATAACATTAAGTGCATCGCGCCATTTTGTCCAGTTTACCGCCGTATCTACATGAGGTGCGGCTTCTGATAATGGCTCATCTTCGGTCGATTCCTGAGCCATTTTGGACTTTGCGGAGGCTTTTTTAACCACCACTCCGTTTGTCTTAATTGCCTCCAGTTCTTTTTCCAGTTTTTCAAGGCGCATTACAAGCTCGGCATTATCACCGCTGCCTTCAGGTGAACACAGCTTTACCACAGCCATCTCAACAGCGACATTTGGGGTTGACATCTTTTTTGTCATAAGCAAAAATTCTCCCAAAACTGAGATTGCAGATATTAGTCTGTCAATGGAAAACTTGTCCGCCTGCTCTTTGTATTTTGCAATGGCTTCTTCTGTTTTTTCAAGTATGTCATTGGGCGAGTCGGTTGATTTGCAAATCATCAACGCCCTGAAATGACCAATCAGTTCTTCAATAAAATTCGGTGCTTCCTTACCTTTTTTCAAAAAACCGTCAATTGTGTTAAGGGCAGATTTTGAATCAAATTCTGCAATACTGTCAGCAACATTAAACAAAACCTTTCTGTCCGCAACACCAACAATGCCAACAACATCATCATAACGAAGACCGTCTCTTGCAAAAGCTACACATTGGTCAAGTATGCTGAGTCCGTCACGCATCGAGCCATCAGCAAGTTCAGCAACAAGCTCCAATGCATCAGGTGTAATTGAAATTTCTTCCGCCTTGACAATTTTATTAAGTCTTTTTTCAATATCGTCAATGCCTATCCGTCTAAAATCAAACCGTTGACAACGTGAATGAATTGTTGCAGGGATTTTATGCGGTTCTGTTGTTGCCAGAATAAATATAACGTGACCGGGCGGCTCCTCAAGGGTCTTAAGCAACGCATTAAACGCCTCGGTAGTAAGCATATGAGCCTCGTCAACGATATAAACCTTGTATTTACAGCTTGTGGGGCTGTAGTTAACTTCGTCACGGATTTCACGGATGTTATCAATACCGCTGTTGCTGGCAGCATCCATTTCGTAAACATCAAGTATACTGCCATCCAAAATTCCGCGGCAGCTGTCACATTCGTTGCATGGGTTACCGTCCTGAGAATTGGTACAGTTCACTGCCCGGGAAAAGATTTTCGCCGATGAGGTTTTACCTGTACCGCGTGTTCCGCAAAACAGATATGCATGGGCAATACGACCTGTTTTTATACTGTTTTTAAGTGTTTCGGACACGTGGTCCTGACCAACAACATCTTCAAACAAAAGTGGTCGCCACTTTCGGTAAAGAGCCTGATATTTCCCTGACATCTGTTTCACCTCACATAAGATAAAATCAAATAATAAAAGCTATGTGCTTGAGTTTGAAGCAAAAATACCTCCGTTACTTAACCGGCAGACTCAGACCCGGCACCCCTGCGGCACATCAAAAAGAACTGCTTAACGCTGCTGCATTCCTGCCCTGACGTGGTTCACAGGTTTTAATTGCGCAGGACCGAACCGTCAACACCCGCCAAAATTAAGGCAGACAAGACAAATTTTGCCCCTCAGCTCAAGTTTTCATCCCCACTGTAGCGGATTGTGGGTTACAAGGTACCGCTAACACCCCAATTTAACATAGCCGAATTATTATATCATACAAAGGGGTCTGTGTCAAGACGACATTGCCTACTTTTATACGTATAATTTCAATATTTAAAATTTTTATTTGACTATATTTGTGTGTAATGGTATAATTATAAAAAATTTGATTTTCCGAAAGGTTAATATGATATGAAAAAAATGTTACTTACAATACCAACACTTCTGGGAACAGAACAAATTGTTGCAAACGAGGTAAGACATCTGGGTTACGAAACTACCGAGGTTAAAGACGGCAGCGTTACCTTTGAAGGTGATGCCGAGGCAATCTGTCTTGCTAATATAAATCTTCGCAGCGCAGAGCGTATTATGATAAGAATTGCAGAGTTCAGGGCTACATCCTTTGAAGAGCTTTTTGAAAAGGTAAAGCGCATTTCGTGGGAAAATATTATCGAAGCAGATGCCGCATTTCCCGTAAAAGGGCACTCTTTAAAATCTGTTCTTCATAGTGTTCCCGATTGTCAGAAAATAATAAAAAAAGCCATTGTAACAAGGCTTTCAGAACATTATGGAATAACACATTTTGAAGAAACAGGTCCCCTTTATCCAATACAATTTTCGCTTATTAAAGACATCATTACTGTATATATTGACACAAGCGGCGAAAACCTATACAAACGCGGCTACCGTGAAAAAAGTGTTCTTGCCCCAATGCGTGAAACTCTGGCGTATTCAATGATAGACTTAAGTTTCTGGCGTGGTGACAGAATATTTCTTGACCCGTTCTGCGGCAGCGGTACATTACCTATTGAGGCAGCACTATACGCCTGCAATATTGCTCCCGGAATCAAACGTAAATTTGTTGCAGAAACATGGCGAAATCACATTCCTCGTGAAATGTGGAAGGATGTCCGCGACGAGGCTAAAGAAAATGCACGTTACGACACCAAAACTATGATTTATGCATCGGATATAGACCCCGAAGCAATTGAAATTGCTAAAAAGAATGCCGAAAATGCTGGTGTTGCTGATAAAATCAAGTTCAGCGTTTGCGATATGGCAAAGCTGACACCCTTTAAAGATAAAGGCGTTATAATCTGTAACCCACCATACGGTGAAAGACTTCTTGACGCTAAGCTGTGTGAAAAATTATATCGCACAATGGGCAGAAAGTTTGCGGAATTCTCGCAAGCGAAGAAGTTTATTCTTACATCTCACGAACAGTTTGAGCCCCTTTACGGCACATTTGCCGATAAACGAAGAAAAGTATATAACGGTATGCTGAAATGCTATATATATCAATACTTTAAATAACAAAAAGCGTGTCTTACGACACGCTTTTTGTTATTTAGCTTGCATTTTTAATCTGCAATCTAAGTCTGTCTGCAATCATGGCAATAAACTCTGAATTGGTGGGTTTGCCCTTAGAGGTAGCAATAGTGTAACCGAATATCGAATCCAATGTTTCGGTATCACCCCTGTCCCAAGCAACCTCAATCGCATGGCGTATAGCCCTTTCAACACGGCTTGGTGTTGTTTTAAAATCCTGAGCAACTGTCGGATAGAGCGTTTTGGTTATGGAGTTGATTATATCCATATTGTCAATAACCAGCATAATTGCGTGGCGAAGATACTGATACCCTTTGATGTGTGCAGGAATTCCGATTTCGTGAATAATTTCTGTAACCATTGTTTCAACATCAAAATTATCCTGAACAGGATACTTTTTAGCAAATGCAGGCATCTTTTTATTTTCTCCCGAATCACAAAGTCGTTTTATAGTGCTTCTTATACTATCAAAGCTTACAGGTTTAACCATATAGTGATCTGCCCCAAGATTCATACAATCCTGTTCGATTTTGTCCCGCTTAAAGTTTGACAAAACAATTATTTTGGGCATATGGAAGTTCTCAAACTCCTGCTTTTTCTCTTTAAATCTTTCAAGTATTCCCATACCGTCAATGTTTGGCAAAACAAGGTCCATTATTACTACATCAGGCTTTAAAATATCAACCTTTTCAATAACCTGATAACCGTTATTCACAATGTCACATACATTGATTTTAAAATCAGCCGTAATACTCCTCTTCATCCCTTCTGCAAATTCCATATCCAAATCTGCGATTAATACATTAATTTGTTTATCCATAATTGCTACTCCTTTTTACTAAATTTTCCAATTACAGTTAGATTATAACTAACAACAACAAATTTGTCAAGTAGTTTTTTACAATTTCTTCCAACTTTTTTATAAGATATTGTGGTAGACGTCATCAAATGTCACAATATCTGGTATCTATATGCATTATGTCTTTTAAAAGTCTATAAAAAGATATTTTGCAAAATTTACAAAAGTTTTTTTGTAATATAGGAGTTTGCTTTGTTTTCAAGAATATCGTCAAGAGGTGAAAGTCCGTTAAAATCAGAGTACTTACTCTTTAATGCACCTGATAGAATTCTATCACAAAGCTGAGGGTTTTTGGGGAGCAATGGTCCGTGCAGATATGTTGCATAAACATTTTTATATAATACACCTTCATAACCGCTTTCACTGTTGTTTCCAAAACCCTTCAAAACTGCACCAAGAGGTGTGTGACTACCTATATCAACTCTTCCGCAGTGATTTTCAAAGCCAACTATTGGTGTTTCTATATCCTGACATTTTATCACAGCATTACCAATAAGCCGTGAATTATTTTCAGGAATAACCGTATAAATATCAAGAACACCCAAACACTCTGTTTTAATCTTGCCTCTTTGTGTGTATTTACCCAAAAGTTCAAACCCATCACAAGTAGCAAGAACTGTTCCTCCGTCTTCAACAAATTTTACAATATCATCTTTTATTTTCATTAAATTTTTGCGTACAATTTCTGTTTCCCTATCTGTTCCTCCGCCAAGAACAAAAATATCGGTGTTATCAAAATTTACATCAGGATTATCAACCGTACATTGACATACATCTACGTCAATGCCTCGCCACATAAGGCGTTTTCGCATACATTCTATATTCCCCTTGTCTCCGTATAAGTTAAGAAGGTCAGGGTATAAATGCGTGATTTTAATGCTATATTCACTCATTAGTTTTCTCCCCTTTTCTGTTCTTTCTTTATATCAAGCATAATCTTTTCTGTGCCGAAAAGTGCGGTATAGTTTACCAACGCATAGCACACCTCAGCATCGGTCTTAAGACAATTCTGTATCAAAGTACGCATATCGGATGACACATAATCTACCTTTATGTCCGAGTATTTAAATCTTAAAGCAAGATCATAAAGTCTTGTACCTGAAACAGAAACAGTATTAAGACCATCGTGTACAATTTTATCAAAATCAACATCCCACAGCCACGATACATCCTGACCGTCACTTGCCGCATCGTTTACCGCAAAAATAACATCCTTTTTGCGTGGATCCTGTAAAACCGTTGCAATCGCCTGATTAAAACCCGCAGGATTTTTTGCAAGATTAAGAATTACAGGCTTACCAAGGTTAATTTCTTCCATTCTTCCTACCTGCGGCTTATACTCTTCAAGTGCAGCTCTAAAAGTATCGTATTTTATGCCTATTGTATTCATAACCGCATATACCGCAAGAACATTATATATGTTATAAAATCCTCTGTAATTAAGCTCAACAGGCACATTTTCAACAGTAAATTTAATACCCTTTGACAAATCCACATTCAATGCCTCGAAATCAAGGCTTGGACGTTTATTATCACATTTTGTACAATAATAGTCACCCAACTGATTATAGTGAAAATAATTGTATTTTTGCTCTGCTCCGCACAGTACACAGTATTTGCCGTCATTTGCATCACTGTTTTGGGGCAAAACCTTTTCGCCAATACCAAAATAAACCGCATTTTCATATTTATGTCCAAAAGCAGCGGTAACAGGGTCGTCGCCGTTTAAGATAAGTGTTGGCTTGTCCGCTTTATCAAGTGCCTTTTTTATGAGAGCAGCAGTCATATCAACCTCGCCATAACGGTCTATCTGGTCACGGAAAAGATTGGTAATCACCACAAAATCAGGCTTGATATGTTCAAAAACTCGCACGGTTGATGCCTCATCAACCTCAAGGCAGGCATAATCTGCTTTGAATTTACCCAACCAGTTACATTCAAGAGCAAAGGCTGTTGCAACACCGCTTAACATATTGGCACCAAGATTATTGCACAGAACCTTAAAACCGCTTTTTGTAAGTGCGCTGTAAATCAGATTATTTGTTGTAGTCTTTCCGTTTGTTCCACAAGTGACAATAAGCTTGTACTTTATGTTCCCCTTCAATTTTTCAATAATATCAGGACAGATTTTAAGAGCAATTGTTCCCGGTCCTGATGAAGAGTTTTTTCCAAGAATCCTTCCGGCAATTGCCGATAGCTTTGCCGCCCATATTGCAATAATTTTCCTCATTATATTTTCCCCTCTTTAGTTGCGTTATGTTATATTAAAGTATTATAACACTTTTTTACCCGATCTTCAACATTTTTATTTTAAAAAAAGCGGTTTTGTCAAAATAACAAAGCCGCCTTCATATTTTATTCATATACTTTCAGTACCGGTTGCAACTGAACCCCGTCAAGAGCCTGCTCAATAGTTGGGATAATATATTCCATTTGTGCAACCAGGGAATTTTCCTTTGTTATATAATCATCCTGACCAAATGGTACAAAATATATATTTTTCATATTAGCAAGTATTCCTATATTTTTTGCATTGTTTCCGAGCCCGTCATTGGTTGAAATTCCGATGACAACCGGTCTGTTATTTCTAAGATGAGCCTTTACAGCCAAAGTAACCGATGAATCTGCAATACCTGATGCAATTTTCGCTAAGGAATTTCCCGTACAAGGTGCCACAACTAACGCATCAAGCAACTTTTTAGGTCCGATAGGCTCTGCATCACGAACAGATGCTATTACATTTTGACCAGTTATTTCCTCAAATCTTTTTATATGTTCTTCTGCTTTTCCAAATCTGGTATCTGTTGTATAGCTTATTTCAGACATAATCGGGACAACTGTTGCTCCCTGCTGCACCAACGCGTCAATCTGCGGAAAAATCCTTGCATAGGTGCAAAAAGAGCCCGTCAGCGCAAACCCGATTGTTTTGTCACTTAGTTTCATCCGTTCGCCTCCATTTCGTCAATAATATTTAAAATTGTACTGCATATAATATCTCCTGCAGTATCTGCTGCTACCTTGCCCGGCAACGACAGCGCCCAGATTACCTTTATTCCCAATCGCCGTGCCTCGTCAAAATCCACCCCGCCGGGTTTTGAGGCAAGGTCAATAATCAGAACATTCTTTTTAAGCTTTGAAAGTAAATGATAATCTAAAATCATACTTGGTGCTGTATTGAAAATAATATCATATTTTTCTATCTTTGCACCCAGATCCGAAATTGAACAACTTTCACAGCCCATTGCATAGGCAAACGCCTGATCTCCTTTTTTTCGTGCCGCAACCGTAACATTGGATCCCAACCCGTTAAGCATTTTTGCAAGAATTTTTCCTATACGTCCATTGCCTATAATCAGGCATTTTGATGAATGTAAGGTATACGGCGTTTCTTCCATAGCAATCTGAATTGCCCCCTCAGCCGTTGGAATGGCATTAAGCATTGCAAGCTCCTCGCGGCATAGATAATCAACAAGCATAATCCGGTGATTTTCAGCCATTGCTTTGATTTTTGTGTCACAACGCCCTGCAAGAATACAATTCTTTGCTGAAAGATTTTCAAATATTTCTGCAATAGAAATTGTCTGCTTACAAAGAGGTGCATTTATGTTTTTTCCGTCAGTTGAATATGGCAATGGTAAAACTACCGCATCGTATATATAATCAATTTCTGCAAAATCCCACAATATTTGTACGCTCTTTGACAGCTTTTCGCTGTGTTCGTTATCAAAACCCATTACAAATACTGCGTTCCCTTTATCTGCAATTTTATTTATCGCACGGATTTGTCGTAGGTCGCCCCCGACAAACAATAATTTTTTTGTATTAGCGGAGATTTTCATAATACTTCCTCCAACAAATAGAATTTGTTCTAATACATATTATGTGATGTATGGAGTTTTGTGTTAAGAAAAATAAAAAAGCCGCTGTACCAACAACGACTTTTTTATGTTTTAATCTTCCATATCATAATCCGACAGGGATGAGAATATCCGGTTTATTCCGCCTTCGGTGACATTTGATGTATCATAAATAACTGTTTTTACATAACCGCCATCAGATGCAGAAAATCCATAGTTTGAAACCGAGAAGCTTGCACCTGTTGAAACTATAAGTTTAATTTGCGTCTTAGTTCCATCTTTCATATAATAATCAGATACTTCAAAATACGGAAATCCTGTACTTAAATACTGATTATAAAGCAAATAATCTTCTTTACCGTCAATGTAAAGTGCCCAGTTCTGACCGTCATTCCAGAAAAATTCACCGTCACGGTCTCGTTCGGCAGAGGTTACAAGTATAATCCTTTCGTTTTCGCCATCACCATCAATGTCACTCACAAACTTACTGGCTTCGTTCCAATCAAGAACATCTGCTGGTATTTTAGCAGGCTTTATTATTTCATCCTTGCTCTCGATTTCCGGTTTCACAACAGGGGTTTCGGGCACTTCTGCATTTTTGTTACAGCCGGAGAAAGACAAAACAATTAACATCAAAACAAGTAACAACTTAATTTTTTTCACAGCAAATCATCCTTTCGCCGCAGAATTTTTAGCAGGCAGGTATATCGTCAGCTTTCGCCTTTGGTGTAGCAACCTTTTTAACCGCCTTCTTTTCTTCCTTAACAACATCGGGTGCCGCCTTATCGGTAACACATTCCTTAGTAACAGTAACAGTTTTAATAGTCGGGTCGGAAGGTATCTCAAACATAATATCCTGCATAACATCTTCTAAAATAGTTCTCAGACCTCTTGCACCGGTGTTACGCTGTATTGCCTTCTCAGCCACAGCATCAACAGCTTCATCAGATACTATAAGTTCGACACCGTCCATATCAAACAGCTTTTTATACTGTTTTACAAGAGCGTTTTTCGGTTGTGTAAGAATCATTTTAAGAGCATTCTTATCTAATGACTCAAGCGTTGTAATAACAGGTACACGACCAATAAATTCGGGGATTAAACCAAATTTAAGCAAATCATCAGGAACAAGTTGTTTAAGAATATCACCTCTGTTTTTATCCTTTTTACTTTCAACTTTGGCGCCGAAGCCCATTGCCTTGGAATTTACACGGCTTTCGATAATTTTGTCGATACCCTCAAAAGCACCGCCGCAAATAAAAAGAATATTTGTTGTATCAATCTGAATAAATTCCTGATGCGGATGCTTTCTACCACCCGTTGGCGGAACAGATGCAATAGTACCTTCAAGAATTTTAAGAAGAGTCTGCTGAACACCTTCACCGCTGACGTCACGGGTAATTGAGGGGTTTTCGGATTTTCTTGAAATTTTATCAATTTCATCAATATAGATAATACCTTTTTCTGCCCTTTGAATATCGTAATCAGCCGCCTGAATGAGTTTAAGAAGTATGTTTTCAACGTCCTCGCCAACATAGCCTGCCTCGGTTAATGATGTTGCATCAGCAATTACAAAAGGAACATTCATCATCTTTGCTAACGTCTGTGCAATAAATGTTTTACCAACACCTGTTGGACCAAGCAAAAGAATGTTACTTTTTTGAAGTTCAATATCATCATTCTCTCCGTTATAGTCAATTCTTTTGTAATGATTATAAATTGCGACAGAAAGTGCCTTTTTGGCAGCATCCTGTCCGACAATATAATCATCAAGAAAAGCCTTAATTTCACGGGGCTTTGGGAGTTCCTTAATGTCAGCATCCAAATTGTTTGAAACTATATCTTCAAATTCGTCCTCAACGATTTCAAAGCAAAGGTCAACACATTCGTTGCAGATATATACTCCCGGACCTTCAATCATTTTTTTAACCTGATCCTCTGTCTTACCACAGAAGGAACAGCGGATATGTCGTGTATCATTGCTGTTTGACATACAAATTTCCATAGCCTTTCTGCCCACAAATACTGATTTAAAATACGCACATTTCTTATTGTGGGCAGATAAGGCGTATAGTGGAAATTACGCACACCGCCCCTTTGTGCAATGTGGGCACAAAAGGTGTGGCGGTGCGATAAATTCTGTCACAGACATAACGTGATTTTTCACGTTATGTCTCCTTTAATCAAAAAATATTATCTCTTTTCGACGATTTTATCAATAAGACCGTATTTAAGAGCCTCTTCTGCTGACATAAAGTTGTCACGCTCTGTATCTCTCTGAATAACCTCAAGTGGCTGACCTGTGTGGTCTGCAAGCATATTGTTGAGCTTATCCTTCATCTTAATTATGCGCTCTGCATGAATCTGGATATCTGTTGCCTGACCCTGAGCTCCGCCAAGAGGCTGATGAATCATAATTTCACTATTGGGGAGAGCAAATCTCTTACCCTTGGCACCTGCTGACAAAAGCAATGCACCCATTGATGCAGCCATACCTACACAAATTGTTGATACATCTGCCTTGGTATACTTCATTGTGTCATAAATTGCCATACCAGCAGTAATTGAACCGCCCGGGCTATTGATGTAAAGATTAATATCCTTGTCAGGGTCTTCGCTGTCGAGGAACAGAAGCTGAGCAACAACTAAACTTGCAGTTGCATCATTTACCTCATCAGAGAGAAATATAATTCTGTCCTTCAAAAGACGCGAAAATATGTCATAAGATCTTTCTCCACGGCTTGTTTGTTCGATTACATATGGCACTAAACTGTTATACATAATATTTTTCCTCCTATTTCCTTTTTTTTCGACATAGTCCTAAAATACAAGCAAGGTTAATCTAAATGATTAACCTTTGCTCAATATTTATACAGCCAAATTATTTAACTTCAGCATTCTTAACGATAAAGTCGATTGTCTTTTCGATAAGCTTGCTTTCCTTGATGCCTTCAACGTTAACATACTTCTTAACATCTTCAACAGACATCTTGCTCTGTTCAGCCATCTTTTCGATTTCCTTTTCAACATCCTTGTCTGTAACCTTGATGTCTTCAACCTTAGCAATCTTTTCAAGAACCAAAGATGTCTTAACCTGCTTTTCAGCACCGGGTCTTATCTGAGCCTTCATTGCATCAAGTGTAACACCTGTATATTGTGCATACTGTTCAAGTGTGATACCCTGATACTGGAGCTGCATTGAGAAATCGCGAAGCTGGTTGTTAACAGCTGTTTCAAACATAGCTTCAGGAATATCAATTTCTGTGTTATTGCATATTGTTTCCAGAATTTTGTCTTCCAATTCTTTCTTTGCTTTTTCTTTGTTCTGTTCCTTGAGCTTTTTAGACATATCAGCCTTGAATTCTTCAAATGTGTCAAATTCGCTGACATCCTTTGCAAACTCGTCATCAAGTTCAGGAAGCTCCTGTGTCTTGATTGCATTAATCTTAACCTTGAATACTGCAGGCTTACCCTTAAGGTCTTCTGCATGATATTCTTCGGGGAATGTAACGTTTACTTCAACATCTTCTCCTATTGATTTGCCAACAAGCTGGTCTTCAAAACCGGGAATAAACTGACCTGAACCAAGCTTAAGGTCAAAGTTTTCGCCCTTGCCGCCTTCAAATGCAACGCCGTCGGTAAAGCCTTCAAAGTCAATGTTTACTGTATCGTCAAGCTTTGCAGCACGGTCTTCAACATTAACCATTCTTGCGTTTCTTTCACGAATCTTTTCGATTTCGCCCTTGATTTCTTTTTCGGTTGTTCTGTAAGTAACCTTTGCTACTTCAACACCCTTATACTGACCAAGCTCAAATTCGGGCTTAACTGCAACCTTAGCTGTGAAAACAACACCGTTTTCTCTTGAAATATCTTTTACATCAATTTCAGGCTGAGCAACTGCTTCGATGTTCTGTTCGTCGATTGCTTTATCATATGCATCAGGAAGAACAATGTTAACCGCGTCTTCAAAGAAAACTTCGCTGCCGTAATATCTTTCAATAATATGGCGGGGAGCCTTACCGCGTCTGAAACCCTGAATACTAATTTTGCCTACATTTTGTTTATAAGCCTTTTCAATAGCTGCTCTGAAATCTTCGCCACTAACTGAAAATTCAAATGAAACAACATTCTTTTCTGCTTTTTCTACTGTACTCATAAAAAACATTCCTCTCTGTACTTCTCAAATAAGGCATATTAGCCTATCTTTAATCGTTTGGCTAATATTATATCATAACATTGGCGCCTTGACAATAGGCATTTTAATATTTTTTTGACTAATTTAACCAAAATTTTTATGCATATTATCTATTTCGCCGGAACAGGCGTAAAATCGACGAAATCCGCAGCCACCAATTTGAGGTTAATTCCGTCCCAATCGCCTTCTACTGCGTTTTTATGTGCAAATGAGTGAAGATGCCCGTACACACACAAATCGACACCATAATTTCTCATAATTTCAAGAAATCCGTTTTCTTCGCCATGACGGTCAAAAGGCGGATAATGTATACCCACAATCAAGCGTTCTTTTTTCAGTTTTATACCTTCTTCAAGGGTAAGTATAAGACGTTTCTTTTCTCTGTCAATAATCTTTTCGTCAAACTCATCATTGTTTTCCTGAATCGACCATCCTCGTGTCCCGCATATTGCCGTGTCTTCAAAAGCTATTGCGGTATTATTTAAAATTTTAATGGTTTCAAAATGATTTTCTTTCAGGAATTCTTCCATTTTTTTCAAGGTAGTCCACCAATAGTCGTGATTACCCTTTATAATAACTTTTTTACCCGGAAGGTCATTTATAAACTTGAAATCCGCATATGCATCTTCAATGTATGTAGCCCATGAAACATCGCCGGGTATTATCACCAAATCATCATCGGACACAATGCTTTGCCAGTTATTCTGTATCTTTTGGGTATAGTTCTCCCACTTTTCGCCAAAGACATCCATAGGCTTGTCTGTGCCAAAGGACAGATGTAAATCAGCCAGAGCATATATTGCCACAAAGCATCACCTCCCATTAATTTTCCTAAAAGACGGCTCACAATATATGTGAGCCGCGAAAAATATTATTTCTTTTTGATAAAATTACTTACTGTGTCAAGTAATTCCGTTTTTGCACATACACCTTCAAATCTCTTTTTCTTACTCTTGAGAGTTCCCAAAGATGCGGGAATATTAAGACCAGAAATTAATGAAAGCTGATTAAGAAGTTCAAAGTCATCCTTACCAAATGTTTCCTCGTCCTTACCCAGAGCTGAAAGTACGCTCTGATTAAACTTGAAGGGGCTAGCTGTTGATGCGATTACTGTTGGAGTTTCATCACCTGTTTCAGCCTTGTACTGATTGTATACATCAATTGCAACAGCAGTATGTGTATCAACCGTATAGTCAAATTCGGTAAAAGTTTTATAAATACATTCCTTTGTGAAATAGTCATCACAATAGCCTGCCCAGAAAAGATTTGAAATCTTTTTCTTAACATCAGCAGAAACCTTGTATTCTCCCAATTTCTTTAAGTCATCCATCCACTTTGAAACCTTTTTGTCATCACAGCCGCAAAGGTCAAAGAGCAGTCTTTCAAGGTTACTTGAAATAAGAATATCCATTGAAGGCGAAATTGTGGTATGGAAATCACGGTTTTTGTTGTATTCACCGGTCTTTATAAATTCGGTAAGAACATTATTTGCGTTTGATGCACAAATAAGTTTGTTAACCGGAACACCCATCTTTTTTGCATAATAAGCAGCCAGGATGTTACCGAAGTTGCCTGTTGGAACACAAATATTTATCGGCTGTCCGAGCTCAACCTCACCACATTCAACCATATCACAGTATGCTGAAACATAATAAACAATCTGCGGAACAAGTCTGCCCCAGTTGATTGAGTTTGCTGATGACATAACACAATTGTTCTTTGCAAAGTCTGCATTTGCTTTTTCGTCTGTAAAGATTGTTTTTACACCCGACTGTGCGTCGTCGAAATTACCCTCAATGCCTGATACAAATACATTCTTACCTTCCTGAGTAATCATCTGAAGCTTCTGGATGTTGCTTACACCTTCACTTGGATAGAACACAACAATCTTTGTGCCCTCAACATCTTTAAAGCCTTCAAGTGCCGCCTTACCAGTATCACCGGAAGTCGCAACAAGAATAACAACCGTTTTATCCTCGCCTGTCTTCTGCATAGACTTTGTGAGAAGATGTGGCAAAATCTGAAGCGCCATATCCTTGAATGCGCAGGTGGGTCCGTGCCACAGTTCAAGAACATTGTATTCTCCGCCGATATTAACAAGCGGTGCGGGGTTTTCTGTATCGAACTTTCCACCGCCGTATGCATTTTCGGCACATTCGCGGATTTCCTTAACTAAAAAGTCTGTAAGATACTTCTTAAGCACAAAAACCGCACGTTCAATGTAATTTTTCTTTGTGAGCTTGCTGATATCATCAAGTGTAATCTGTGGTATCTCAACGGGAACAAAAAGTCCACCTTCCTCAGACAAGCCCTTCTTTATAGCAGCAGCAGATTTAACTTTTATACTGCTGTTGCGTGTACTCATATACTGCATAATTTTAATAGCCTTTCTTTGATAATTTTCCGCGAGAATACTCAAAATTCGACCTCGGGATTTAAACGCAGAAAGGAGCAAAGCCGATTTATACTTTCTAAACCGACTGCTCCCCTCGTATTTTCATAGTTGCATCGTCTGCCGATTAAGCCATATATTTCTTAACCATTTCTGTTGCTTCTGCAACATCTGCACTAACCATCAAAGTAAATGATGTGTCAAACTTTTCTTCAAGTGTTTCGATAGTTTCAATCAGTGCATCAATGTTTGCCATACTTTCTTCGGGAACACTTTTGAACACGCTGTCAATAAAGATGTGTGTAACGTCAAAGTCCTGTGCGATAATACCGCTGAGCAGACCTGCGAACATATCAAAATTCTTTATATCGAACTGTTCTGTATTAATCATTCTGACCTTTCTGTCAATGTCGTGCATAAGGCGATTACCCTCGGTGATGCACACTACGTTACCCTTTTCCAATGCAAGAGCACCGTTAACATCATCAATCAATTTTTTGGTTTTGCCGCTGCCTTTAAGGCCAATGTGAATTTTAATCATAAGCTTTACCGCCCTTCTTTATATTTAAATACACCAGAGTGTATCTTTTTCTTTAGTACATTATAACATAAGTTTTCCAATTTAACAATAGTTTTTTTAATTATTTTAATCTTTTTTCAAGAGCTTCTTTTTCATCCTCGTATCCGGGCTTTCCAAGGAGCGCAAACATATTCTTTTTATAGCTTTCAACACCGGGCTGATTAAAGGGATTTACGCCCAACATATAACCACTGATGCCACAGGCTTTTTCAAAGAAATAGAAAAGCTGACCAAGAGTATATTCACTTAAATCCTTGATTTTTACAACAAGATTGGGAACTCCGCCGTCGGTATGAGCAAGAAGTGTACCCTCAAATGCCTTTTTGTTTACAAAGTCAACTGTCTTGCCGCTAAGGAAGTTAAGACCGTCAACATTTTCGGGGTCTGTGCCCAAAACAATATCTTCCTTTGAATTTTCAACATATAGTACGGTTTCAAAAAGATTTCTCAAGCCGTCCTGAATGTACTGTCCCATAGAATGAAGGTCTGTTGAGAAGCTTGCACCTGCAGGGAAAATACCCTTTTGGTCTTTACCTTCACTTTCACCAAAGAGCTGTTTCCACCATTCGATGAAATACTGAAGTTCAGGTTCATAGTTAACAAGCATTTCAACGGTTTTACCTTTTCTGTAAAGAATGTTTCTGATTGCGGCATATTTATAGCAATCGTTTTCGTCAACATTGTCACCGGAATAGATATCCATAGCATCACGCGCACCCTGCATCAGCATGTCGATGTCAGCACCACAAACTGCGATAGGGAGAAGACCAACCGCTGTAAGAACTGAAAATCTTCCGCCTACATCATCGGGAACAACAAAAGTTTCATAACCTTCTTTATCAGCAAGATTTTTAAGAGCACCGCGAGATTTGTCTGTGGTTGCAAAAATTCTGTTCTTTGCTTCTTCCTTGCCGTATTTATTTTCAAGATATTCCTTGAAGATACGGAACGCAATAGCGGGCTCGGTTGTTGTACCTGATTTCGAAATAATATTTACAGAAACATCCTTGCCCTCAATTGACTTAAGAAGACCGTTTATATAGTTGGGGCTGATACTGTTGCCCGCAAAGAAAATCTGTGTCTTGGAATTGTAGTTATAAAAAGGACCTGTAAGAAAATCAATCGCTGCCTTTGCACCAAGATAAGAGCCACCAATACCGATAACAATAAGAACATCAGAGTTCTCTTGAATCTTCTTTGCCGCCGCTTTAATTCTGGCAAATTCTTCTTTATCATAATTTTCGGGAAGGTCTACCCAACCCAGAAAATCATTGCCCGCACCTGTTTTGTTATGCAGCGCATTATGTGCAGTCTTTACCTGTTCTTTTACGTTTGCAATTTCTTCTTCGCTAAAAAAATTCAAAGCTGACTTATAGTCAAGTTTAATATTATTCATGTATTACATCTCCTATTTCAAATAATAATTTTAATTAACCCAAAGTTTTAATTACATATGTTGCAATAGTCTTTGCAAATTTAACAAGTGCATCGCATTCTATATACTCATTTGGCTGATGAGCTCCGCCTTCTTTGTTGAACTTAGCTACAAAGTAATTTAGCGTACGCAAGTACATTTAAATGAATTCAACTTCATTGAATTCATTATATAATTAGTGAACGATTTAGATGCCCACTGATTTTTAATGAATAATTAATAATGAATGATGAATAATTGTGGTAGAAAATCGCAAAGCAATTTTCTTTATAATTCAAATGCAGAGCATTTGTTCCTTTATTGTTTTATCATTCATAATTTATTCTTCCTTCTGCGATATACTCGCTCACGCTCGTGCGATATATTTTCACTTCGTTCAAACACGATATAACTCCGCTTTGCTCCGTTGCGATATGATATAAATTCCTTTTCTCGTCCCGAAGGGACATATCGCATCTTTAGATATATCGCATACGCAGTATATATCGCAAATTCCATCAGGAATTTATATCGCTGAGTTTAATCGTTTCACGATTAAACTCATTATATCACATTTATATCTGCATTTCAATACAAATTTTAATTTATTCCACTACCTTATACGACAAAAATTTTAACTCTTAAATGGTATTCTAAATATACATATTATTTTGCGAAAGGGCTGGTGTTGTGAAACCCGTTGTTTACATAGATATGTTGTTTTTGCTTAATTTTCTTATGGATTCTGTAACACTTTATACTTCAGCTCTTTTTTTAAGAAAAAATCTAAGTGTCCTTCGTATGCTGCTATCTGCCACAGTTGCAGCATTATACTCAACGGTTATGTTTTTTCCGCAGCTTTCTTTTACACATTCAATTATTACAAAAACAATATTTCTTTTTATAATATCTGTTCTGGCGTTTCCGTCAAAAACGCCGTCCGTTATAGTAAAAAACGTAGTTGTTTTCTTTTGTGTCAATACAGTCTTCGGTGGAATAATGTTTGCTCTTATATTTGCAACCGAATTTGGCGTTATGCTTGGTGCAGCAGTATCAAACGGAGAAATTTATCTGAACATCAGTTTTGAATTACTGCTTATTTCAACAATACTGGCATATACCATAATATACATCATCACATACATAAAAAACCAAAATATACAGAATGTAAAACATAGTGCCAAACTTACAATACATTTTGGTGGTAAATGCGTTACCATATCATCACTTTGCGATACAGGCTGTACACTTTGTGACCCGATTTCGGGAGCACCTGCCGTTATCATATCTCCGAAGATTGCCAAGGTATTACTATCAAAGGAAATTTCCGGAAATAAATACCGACCGTTACCCTTTACCACCATTGATAATTCAAAAGGAATTTTAGACGGCTTTATACCCGATAAACTGATTATTGACGATAATGAAATCACGAACTCGGTTATCGGTATTTCTAAAACCGACATAGATACATACTCTGCCATATTTAATCCCCAAATACTTGAAAATAACATTCAAAGAAAGGCTGATGATATTTGTGAATTACCTGATAATGCTGCTTGAACAAATTTTTACATTTTTAAAAGGGAAAAAGTATATTCATTACATAGGAGGTGCCGACACGCTTCCCCCACCGTTGTCATCTGCGGACGAAGAACATTTGCTTGAAAATCTTGGCAATGGCAAAGATTTGGAAAACACCCGTGCAATTCTTATCGAGCATAATCTGCGACTTGTTGTATACATAGCAAAGAAGTTTGAGAATACCGGAGTTGGTGTTGAGGATTTGATTTCAATAGGAACCATCGGTCTTATTAAAGCAATTAACACATTTAAGCCTGACAAAAATATTAAACTCGCAACCTATGCATCCCGTTGCATAGAAAATGAAATACTTATGTATCTACGTAAAAACAATTCAAACAAAGCCAATATTTCAATTGATGAACCGTTAAATGTTGATTGGGACGGAAATGAGCTTCTACTCTCTGACATACTTGGAACAGACAATGATATTACCCAACGGAAAATTGAGGATAATGTTGATAAAGAACTTTTAAGAATTGCGTTAAAACGACTCTCAGACCGTGAGCAAAAAATCATGAATCTGCGTTTTGGCATAGGCGGTTCGGGCGAAGAAAAGACACAAAAACAGGTTGCCGATATGCTTGGAATTTCGCAGTCATACATATCACGTCTTGAAAAAAGAATAATGTCACGCCTGAAACGTGACATTAACAAAATGATTAATGGTTAAAATATTTAATTATTCCTGTATAAATTCCCTCAGCCACCAGCTTCTGATGTTCAGATGTTTTTAAAAGATTTGCCTCTTCTGGATTTGACAAAAATCCACATTCGATAAGTGCCGACGGAACCTTGTTGTCACGAAGAACAAAGATGCTGTCGCCTGTACCTTTTGCAACTCTTTTGTTGCCGTCTTTGAGCACATCTTTCAGGGATTGCTGTATTGCTTCTGCCAATATTCTGTTTTCCTGTGAGTCGTCATCATAAAAAACCTGTGCACCGCGGTATTTTGACTGTTCAAACTTGTTCATATGTATACTTATAAACATATCTGCTTTATACTTTTCAATGTCCGATTTGCGCATTTGCATATCGGACTTTTTTTGCGATACACCTTTAGCACGGTTTGGGTCTGCGGTATTGTCATCAGTTTCACGTGTCATATATACCTTGCCTCCACCTGCCTCAACATACTCCTTTAAAAATTTTGCAACTGCAAGGTTGATGTCCTTTTCAACTGCACCGTTAGCAGACGCCCCTGCATCAATTCCACCGTGTCCGGGGTCAATAAGTATTACTTTTTCCGCAAGTGTTGATGCATTTGTGCTTTGGGTCATTGAATTTTCTACCAGCACTTCTATTCCCGTTGCCGCTAAGACAATAATTGCCACAACAAGTGTGGCAATTATCCGTTTCATATGAAAAACTTTAAATTTCACTCTCTGTCACCTCAGAAAATGTTTATGCTACCGATTTGAATTTTATTCAAACAATGTAAGCTGTTCATCATCGGCATCTTCGGGGCGGATTACTGCGCCTTTTGCCGGTATATTCTTGGTGCGATAATGTTTAACGTCTTTTATTCCTGTCTCACCTACAAATTTCACATCCGCAAGCTTGCTGTTTTTGGTTGGAGACATAACATTTACGCCCTGCGAATTCTTGGTAGTCTTTAAGGCAACCTGCGCAGAGTCGAATATCAGAGCCTTGCCTATATTGCTTATAGCAACAAGTTCGGTATCCTCAGGCAAGTATAAAAGTTTAACCAATGGTGATGCAGTTGAATATGCATTTATAAGTTTCTTTCTGTTTTGCTTGGTTTCATAGCCTGCAATATCAATCTTTGCCATTTTGCCGTTTTCAAAGCAGAAAAGAATGTTGCCCTTATATTCTTTTACCACTACAATTCCTACAACACGCTCACCTTCACCCATTGAAAGCAGATTGGGCATATACTCACCAAGAAGACTAGCCTTGGTATCGGGAATTTCGTGTGCACGGGTTTTGTAAACCTCGCCTGAACTTGAAAACACAAGAACTTCGGCGGTGTTGTCAGTGTCAACGCATTGAACAATTCTGTCGCCTTCCTTAACCTTCTGTTCACCGCTTGTTCGAAGGGCGTGATGAGAAATCTTCTTAACATAACCATCCTGAGTTATAAACATCATAACAGGATAATTTTCTATCGTTTCTTCTTCGACCACAGTTTTGGTATCGGCTTCATAAACTATTGAGCTCTTTCGGTCAGCACCGTATTTTTTGATTATTTCCTTAAGCTGTTTTTCGATAATTTTTTCAATCTTCTTGTTCTTTTCAAGTGTATCCTTGAGTTCTGCGATTTCTTCTTCAAGCTCCTTGATTTCTGCTGTACGTTTTAAAATGTACTCCTTGTTAAGATTACGCAGTTTGATTTCCGCAACAAATTCTGCCTGAATTTCGTCAATTCCAAAGCCTTTCATAAGGTTGGGAACAACCATTTGATCTTCCTCGGTTTCGCGGACAATCTTTATTGCTTTGTCAATATCAAGAAGAATTTTTTCTAGACCCTGCAAAAGATGAAGTTTTGCGCTTTTCTTGTCAATATCATAGCGTATTCCGCGTTTGATACAGTACTTGCGGAATCTGAGCCATTCGCTGATTATGTCCTTAACGCCAAGCACCATCGGAGAGCCTTCAACAAGAATATTAAAGTTACAACCAAAACTATCCTGTAGAGGTGTCATTTTATAAAGCTTCGCCATAAGTTTATCAGGGTCTGTACCACGCTTTATATCTATTGTTATCTTTAGACCCTTAAGGTCGGTTTCGTCACGAATATCAGAAATTTCCTTAAGTTTGCCAGCCTTTATCAGTTCGATTATCTTTTCAATAATTGCTTCAACTGTTGTTGTATAAGGAATTTCTTTTATATCTATGCAATGCTGCTTTTTGTCGTATTCATACTTTGCACGGATTTTAAAGGAGCCTCTGCCTGTTTCGTAAATATCACGCATTACAGCTTCTTCAAAGATAATTTCGCCGCCGGTTGAAAAATCCGGAGCCTTCAGCACATCCATAATATCCGAGTCAGGCTCTTTCATCATTTTAATTGTTGCCTCACATATTTCAGTAAGATTAAAGCTGCATATATTTGAAGCCATACCAACCGCAATACCCTGATTGGGGTTTACCAGAATATTGGGGAAACTGACAGGTAACAATGTAGGCTCTTTTAATGTACCGTCATAGTTGTCAACCAAATCAACCGTTTCTTTATCTATATCCTTAAAAATCTCGCTGCAGATTTTAGAAAGCTTTACCTCTGTATAACGGGCAGCAGCATAAGCCATATCTCTTGAATATTGACGGCCAAAGTTACCCTTTGAGTCAACCAATGGGTGAAGTAATGCCTGATGTCCTTCTGTAAGACGCACCATGGTTTCATAAATTGCCGCATCACCGTGTGGGTTCAGCTTCATTGTCTGACCTACAACATTGGCAGATTTTGTGCGGCCGCCACCTATCAGACCCATTTTATACATTGTATAAAGGAGCTTTCTGTGTGCAGGCTTAAAGCCGTCAATTTCGGGAATTGCTCTTGAAACAATTACACTCATTGCATAGGGCATATAGTTGGTCTCTAAAGTTTCTGTTATATTCTGAAGTTCAATAACAGGTTTTTTTGCCATTGAATTTATCCTCCGTTTTCTACTTTTACATTACATCAATCAGGTCAATATATTCGTGACCGTGTTCTGCAATGTGTTCCTTTCTGCCTGCAAGATTATCACCAAGAAGAAGTTCAAACATTTCTTTGGTTTTTTCAACATCCTCGGGCATAACACGTATCAGGCGTCGGGTTTCGGGATTCATTGTGGTTTCCCACATCATTTCAGGCTGGTTTTCACCAAGTCCCTTGCTTCGCTGAATTGTATACTTCTGTCCCTCTAATTTAGCAAGAATATCCGCCTTCTCCTTTTCATCAAACGCAAAATATGTTTTATCCTTGCAATTGATTTCATAAAGGGGAGATTCCGCAATATAAACATAGCCTTCGTTAATCAAAGTTGGTGTCAGGCGATAAAGCATTGTAAGCACCAAAGTTCTTATCTGGAATCCGTCAACATCGGCATCGGTACAGATAATGACCTTGTTCCAGCGAAGGTTATTTATATCAAAAGAACTTAACTCTTTGTTCTGTTTGGCATTTATCTCAACACCGCAACCAAGAACTTTAAGAAGGTCAACAATAATATCGCTTTTAAAAATTTTATCATAGTCCGCCTTAAGACAGTTAAGAATTTTACCTCTTATTGCCATAATGGCCTGAAATTCACTGTCACGACCAAGTTTACAGGAGCCAAGAGCCGAATCACCCTCAACGATATAAACTTCGCGTCTATCAACATCCTTACTGCGGCAGTCAACAAACTTTTTAACACGATTGACCGCATCCATCTTGACATCAAGTTTCTTTTTAAGTGTTGTTCTTGTCTTCTCGGCAGTTTCACGGCTACGTTTGTTGATAAGAACCTGATCGGCAATCCTCTCGGCATCCATCTTGTTTTCGATAAAATAAATGTCAAGCTGTTCACGCAGGAATTCTGTCATAGCGTCCTGAATGAATTTATTGGTAATAGCCTTTTTGGTCTGGTTCTCGTAGCTGGTCATTGTGGAGAATGAATTACTGATAAGACAAAGGCTGTCCTGAACATCTGTAAACAGGATTTTTGATTCATTCTTTGTATATTTATTGTTTGCTTTTAAATATTTGTCAATTGCATACACAAATGCATTCCTTACCGCTTTATCAGGAGAGCCGCCGTATTCAAGGAAGCTTGAATTGTGATAATATTCAATCACATTTACATCATTATTGAAGCAAAATGCAAAACTCATTTTAACCTTGTAATCTTCCTTATCGTCACGGTCACGACCACGGCGTTCTGCCTCAATGTAATGAGGAGCGGTTTTTTCTTTACCGTCAGATAATTCCTTTAAATAATCTATTATACCATTGTCATAATAGAATTCAAAGCTTTCAAACTTGCCCGGTGCTGTTTCGTTGTAAAGCACAAACTTTACTCCTGAATTCACCACCGCCTGCTTTTTCATTACATCCATATAATATTCAAGGGGAATATCAATATCTGTAAAAACCTCGGTATCGGGTTTCCACTTTATTTTTGTACCTGTGTGACGGTGCTTGAAGGGTGTCTTAGTAAGACCGCCTACGTTATCACCCTTTTCAAAATGCAGTTCAAATTTATGTCCGTCACGCATAATTTCAACGTCCATATATTCAGAACTGTACTGAGTTGCACAAGTGCCAAGGCCGTTAAGACCAAGGCTGAATTCATAATTTTCGCCCGAATTATTCGCATACTTACCGCCAGCATACATTTCGCAGAAAACAAGCTCCCAGTTGAAACGTTCTTCACGCTGGTTATAGTCTACGGGAATACCGCGTCCCTGATCCTCAACCTCCACTGAAAGGTCAAGAAATCTGCGCACTGTGATAAGCTTGCCGTGACCCTCACGAGCCTCGTCAATCGAGTTTGAAAGTATTTCAAATACAGAATGCTGACAACCCTCAATACCGTCCGAGCCAAAAATAACTGCAGGACGCTTTCTTACTCGGTCAGCGCCTTTCAACGATACAATACTGTCATCATTATAACTTTTTGCACACACCTTTGCAAATACCTCCATTGTATAAATATCTATATATAGTAAAAATTTTTTATTTTTTCACAAAATACAGTATATCAAAAAAAAATTGCAATGTAAAGTCTATTTTTTCAATTTTTTATAATATATTCCAGCAGTAAACGTTTAAAATATAAAAAGCCCGATTTTTCGGGCTTTTTATTATGATATTCCGTTGTATAATCCTTTATCGCAGAATTCCTTCATTGCTTTCATAACAACTTCCTTATCCTCGCGGTAGGTCATACCGTACCAACGGTCAGGACTGTTTAAAACCTTAACCTTTGTTTCACCCTTCTTTATAAGGATATCAACAACAATGGGAATAAGAAATTCATCCTTCATAACATCTTTTTCATTCTTGAAAATTTCAAATTCTCTTTCAAGATAATCAAAGATTTCTGTGCCGAATCCCCACATATTCATTGAAACAATGCTATCTTCGGGCAAGGTGTGAACTGTTTCACCGTCTTCGCAATAAGTAAATCCGCTTATACCTTTGGTTTCACGAATACCTGTAAGGTAACCGTTCTCAATCTGACAAACACCACGTGTAACTGTTCCGTTTTCGGTAGTAGTCTGTGCAAGTTCATAGCCAACAAGTGCCATCTCGCCCTTGGGCATATCCTTCAGCCATTTGTTGATTTCAACATATGCCGCCTTGCCGTAATAGTCGTCTGCATTAATAATTGCAAACGGAGTTTTAACAACATCTTTACAACAAAGAATTGCGTGACCTGTACCCCAAGGTTTTACACGACCTTCGGGAAGGCTGTCCATTTCCTGAAAAACATACTCAACATCCATATATTTTTTTACACGGTCTGCCACAATACGGTTAAAATCTTCTTCCATCTCTTTTTTGATAACAAATACAACCTTTGAAAAGCCTGCTTCTTTTGCATCAAAAGCCGAGAAGTCCATTAAAAATTCACCTGCAGGTCCTATAGGTTCCATCTGCTTTAAACCACCGTAGCGACTACCCATACCTGCCGCCATTACTACTAACGTTGTTTCCATAAAACAATTCCTCCGTTATGTATATTAATTTTAATTATTTTTAACAAAAACCGCTGATGCTCTTTCTGCAATTCCGTTAAGATATGCAAGAATTACACCGTAATTTGTAACCGGTATATGCTTTTCTGCAAGAACTTCAAGACGTGACTGTATAGCCTTTTTATTTATCATACAGCCTCCGCATTGAATAACCAGTTTATATTTTTCAACATCTTCAGGAAAATCGTGACCTGAAAGATGAGTAAAATTCAATTTTTTGCCCGTTTTCTTTTGAAGCAAAGCAGGGATTTTAACCTTACCTATATCATCGTGTGTTGTGTTGTGAGTGCAGGCTTCAAGCATCAGAATATCATCACCTTCGCACAAGTTTTTTATTACGGTCAATCCCTCTATCAACTGATTAATTCCACCTTTCTGATTTGCCAGAAGCATTGAAAATGATGTCAGAGGAATTTCAGTAGGAACTATATCATCAACCTCTTTAAAAGCCTGAGAATCTGTCACTACAAGGTCAACCCGAGGCAATTCAGAAAGAGTCTCTTCAAGGGTTTCTACTGTTGTAACAGTTGCTCTTATATTGTGGTCAAGACAATCACGTAATGTTTGCACCTGAGGCAAAATCAGCCTACCCTTGGGAGCAGCATCATCAATTGGAATAACCAGAACAACCATTCCGCCCGATGGTACTATGTCACCTAAAAGAGTTTCGTCATCCTTTTCCATTGAACTGAGAACTGAAACCATTCTGTTTTTAAGTTCCTCAAGACCTTTTTCGGTATGTTCATAGATAAATACGCCGTCCGGGTCAAGTCCCTTAACAAATTCTACTCTTTGCGGAGCTGCAATATCACATTTTGTATATACATTTATTTTTTTTGTTTTCCCAAAATCAAAGTTAGTGTCACTATCTGCATTTACATCTTTAACATACAACACCAAATCTGTTCTGGACAGAATTTCTTTTGTCTTTTTAATTCGGGCTTTGCCAAGGTCGGTTGTATCACCAAGACCTGCTGTATCAATCAACGCCACCGGTCCATACGGAATAAGCTCCATTGCACGGGTTACAGGGTCGGTGGTAGTTCCGCTGATTTCGGAAACAATTGACACATCCTGTCCCAAAACAGCATTAAAAAGTGTTGACTTTCCTGCATTGGTATCCCCGAAAATTGCTATATGTTTTCTTAACGAAATAGGTGTTTTTTCCATAATATACGTTACTTCTCCATTTCCTTGCCAAGTGCCAGAGTTATTGCCTGTTTTTCGTTGATTATAGATGCTTGCGTAACAGCACCGCCAAACTCACCGTCTAACGTCCATTGCACCGGATTATCCGACACAAATTCAATCTTGTCAGTTTTAAAAGCAATAAAAGCATCAGATGATAAATCCTGACGTAAAAGTTTTGATAACATATCCTGAGTCTCAACAACATTCTTGGGATTTTTAACAAGAATAACTTCAAAAAGACCGTCATTGAGCTGTGCCTTGAAGGCTTTTTCTGCCTTTACACCACCAAGATAGTTGGTGTTTGAGACCATCCCGTAAATAAACTCACCTTCAACCACACCATCATTATAACAAACTTTCATATTTATAGGTTTTATATTCATCAGGCTTTTTGCACCTTCAAAAACATAAGCCGCAGGTCCTAAAATATTTTTTGTTTGCTGAGGTGTTTCGTATGCAACGTTTGTAAAAGCCCCGAATGCCGCAACATAAATAAAATCCTTTTCATTAAAAAGACCAATATCACATTTATAGTGATGTCCTTTTATTATGTCCCTTGCCGCTTGTCTTGCATTTTTTGAAATATGCATATTTGACGCAAAATCATTGGTTGTTCCGGTAGGTATATAACCAAGAACAGGCCGCTTTTCACGTTCAATTGTCATCAAACCGCAAATGCCCTCATTTAATGTTCCATCTCCGCCTGCTATCACAAGCATATCATATTTCTTACTATAACAACTAACATAATCAAAGGCATCATTCTTATTCTGAGTAGGGTGCAAGGTAACATCCCATCCATCCTTTGTAAAGATATTAACAATATCCAGAATATGATTTTTAATGGTTCCCTTTCCGGATAACGGATTAAGAACAAATAACATTCTCTTTCCCATGCTTATTCCTCTTTTGTTAAAGTTTAAATATCCTTTCAAGTGCCTCTGCCACACCTGCATTATCAACAGAGGACGTAGTCATTGTGGCTATATCTTTTATCTCAGGTATAGCATTTCCCATGGCAACTCCTGTTCCTGCAGCACTTATCATATCATAATCATTAAGACTGTCACCAACTGCAATACTTTGTTTAACAGATATGCCCAGATTATCAAGAACAATATTCATAGCACCGGCCTTGGTATAGGCTTTCTGAATTACTTCGGCATAAGTCGGGTGTTGCAGTACAATATAACCATTCCCCAAAACGCTTTGCAATTCTTCAGGTGCATTTCCCAGAATGGTAAACTTTTCAATTTTTATTCCGTTCTTTATATACGATTCGATATTTTCAGGAGTGATAAATGGCCATTTATATTCAAAAGGTCTTGACGGACCAACAATATACATTTCATCTACGCCCTCAAGAATACTTATAGCTTTGGTATCAAAACAGGTTTCAAAAAAATGTCTGATTGCTGCGTCGGGCATTAGCTTGCAAAAAATCTCTTTTTTATCAAGAAGTATTCTTGCCCCTGCACCTGAAATTACACCGTCAAAGTACTTATCCGCATCAAATTCCTTTGGCATATATGCCGTTGACCTGCCGGTATTTATCAGTACTTTGTGCCCAAGACTACGTACCTTTTGTATAACATCAAGATTTTTTTGCAGAGCATCCTTCGAATTTCCCAGAAGTGTTCCGTCAATATCCAGAAAAACAGCATACATTTTACCCTGTGTGTCCATATTTATCTCTCCGTTTCATAATACAAATTTATCACATTCCATACAGTTTGTCAATAAAATTACCTTAGCTATATGCGTTGTTTTTTTACTTTCGGTATATTAATCAAGGCTTGTGCATAATATTGTAACAAAATAACAGAAAAAAATTCTGGGAGGAATATTAAATGCTTGAATATAATATCTACAGCGATATTGCAAAGCGTTCCGGAGGCGACGTATATCTTGGGGTTGTCGGTCCTGTTCGCACGGGAAAATCAACATTTATAAAGAATTTTATGAATCTTATGGTAATTCCCAATATTGAAAACGACCACAAGCGTGAACGCGCAATGGACGAACTGCCCCAAAGTGCCGGCGGCAGAATGATTATGACCACCGAGCCAAAGTTTATCCCCAACGAAGCTGTTGAAGTAAAACTTGATGATAACACATCCTTCAGAATACGGCTTATTGACTGTGTGGGTTATATTGTGGATAGTGCACTTGGTTATATCGAAAACGATAATCCCCGTATGGTAATGACACCATGGTCGCAAAATCCGATGCCCTTTGCGGAAGCCGCAGAAATAGGCACTAAAAAGGTTATCTGTGAACATTCAACTGTCGGAATTGTAGTAACCACCGACGGCAGTATTACCGACATTGATAAGGAAGACTACTATCCCGCCGAGGAACAGGTTGTAACGCAACTGAAAGCCTTAGGCAAACCTTTTATTATTATTCTCAACACACTTAATCCTTATTCGGAAAGTGTGCTTGAACACAAGAAATTTCTTGAAGAAAAATACGAAGCCTGCGTTTTGCCCATAAACTGTATGGAACTCTCAAGCGAGGACATCGGTGCTATTATGGAAAATCTTCTCCTTTCATTCCCTGTTACCGAAATCGGTATATCGCTCCCTGGCTGGGCAGACGCCCTTGACAACAAACATTGGCTTAAGAACGAACTGCAGAAATTTGTTACTGAAAATATTTGTTCCGCGCTTAAACTTTCCGACGCAAAAAGTGTTGTATCCACTCTTTGCAACAATGAATATGTAACAAATGCACAACTCAATTCTGTAAATATGGTTGACGGTACTGTCTCCGTTGAATTAAAACTACCCGATTCGCTTTATTACAAAATTCTTACCGAAATGACAGGCTTTGAAATAAACAGCGAAGAAGGTCTTATGAACTTACTTAGGGAGCTTGCCCACATCAAAAACAGCTATGACAAAGTAGCCTTTGCTCTTGATGAAGTGAACCGAAAGGGCTATGGTATTGTTTCCCCTTCAATTGATGAGCTTACACTCGAAGAACCTGAAATTGTTAAGCAGGGCAGCCGCTTTGGTGTAAGGCTTAAAGCCTCAGCACCGTCAATACATATGATTCGTGCTGACATCGAAACCGAGGTATCGCCAATTGTGGGGACAGAAAAGCAGTCCGAAGAGTTGGTACATTACCTTCTTAATGAATTTGAAACCGACCCAAAGAAAATCTGGCAGTCCAACATCTTTGGCAAATCTCTTCACGAGCTGGTGAACGAAGGGCTTCACAACAAACTCTACCGTATGCCCGATGATGCACAGATGAAGCTGCAGGAGACGCTGCAAAAAATCATTAACGAAGGTTCCGGCGGACTTATTTGTATAATACTTTAATTTTTTAAGCTAAAAAGGTGTGCAGCAATGCACACCTTTTTGTGTCAAAATATTAAATTTTTAAAGCCTAAATCCTTTGCAATACGTTCATATTCCTCAAACTTATAACAAAGGGTGTTTGCCGAATGGCTGTCACTACAAAGGATAACCCTTCCGCCTTTTTCTTTTATGTATTTAAGAAACTGCATAGCAGGGTATGCCTCTGTGCGGTATCCCCGGGAAATTGCACCGGTGTTTATTTCAAAGGGTTTGCCCCATAAAATCAGCTTATCTATTGCCGCCTTTGCCGCCGCCACGTATCGTGGATTTTCGGTATCAAAAATTCTGTTGCCTTCGTTAAACTTGGAACACAAATCAAAATGCCCCACAATATCAGCCTGGGTTTTATTTATCACATCGCCAACCAAAGCATAATATTCCTCGGCATAGGCATAGTAGTCGCTGTCAAAATAGTTTTTTACATAGCTTTTAAAATGTTCTTCAGCAGAGTCGACATCAAGAAACTTTCCGTCTTTTTTTACATAATGCACCGAGCCAATGCGATAATCTGTCTTTATTTGTGGTTCGTCAGAAAAATAATCCATTTCAAGACCGCAAAGAATTTCAATTATATCTTTATATTTTTCTTTAAGTTCAGCAATATCATGTGCATACCTTTTAGTATTTTCAAGGGACATACAGTATACATCAGAAAACGCAGTATATGCATGACCCGAAAAACCGATTCGGGTCATTTTCAAATCAATTGCCGCACGCACCATCTCTTCTAAAGTATTTTTGCCATCACAATATGTCGAATGAACGTGAAAATCTTCTAATATCATTTTGTCATTTTCTCCTGCTTAACCTTGTGGTCTATTACGTGACGAGATGCAAGCTCCTTGTGAATATCTTCAACAGAAATGCCCATTTCAACCATAAGCACCATCACATGATAGCAAAGGTCTGCGATTTCATAAATTGTTTCTTTTTTGTCATCAGCTTTTGCCGCAATAATAACCTCGGTATTCTCCTCGCCAACCTTTTTGAGAATTTTGTCAATTCCTTTTTCAAAAAGGTATGTAGTGTATGAGCCTTCCTTTTTTTCGATTTTTCTGCCGATAAGCAAATCCATAAGTCCCTGAAGTGAAAATTCGTGCAAATCCTCACTCTGCCACAGTTCCTTTGTGAAACAGGAATCTGTACCGGTATGGCAGGCAGGACCGTCCTTTTCAACCATAACAACAAGGGCATCGTTATCACAATCTGCGGTAATTGAAACAATATGTTGATAGTTGCCGCTTGTTTCACCTTTAAGCCACAGTTCCTGTCTTGAACGGCTCCAGAAACATGTTAACCCCTTTTCCATTGAAATTTCAAGACTCTCGCGGTTCATATATGCAAGGGTAAGTACCTTTTTGGTTACTGAATCCACAACTATGGCAGGTATCAACCCTTTTTCATCAAATTTAAGTTCGTCAATATTAAGCATCATATTTTCCTCCTATATTCTCATATCAATTCCGTTGTCACGGAGTTCTGTTTTCAGGTCTTTAATCGCAACTTCGCCAAAATGGAAGATTGAAGCAGCAAGCCCCGCATCAACCTTTGGTACTTTTTTGAAAAGCTCCACAAAATCGGCAATTCCGCCTGCACCGCCCGATGCAATTACAGGAACAGACACCGCATTGCAAACAGCATCAAGCATTTCAAGGTCAAAACCTTTTTTCACGCCGTCGGTATCAATAGAATTCAGCACAACCTCGCCTGCGCCGTTGTCAACACAACGTTTAATCCATTCAACAGCCTCCATCCCCGTATTCTCTCTGCCGCCCTTGGCAAAAACACGGAACACACCGTCAACCCTCTTTACATCTGTAGAAATTACAACGCACTGGTCACCATATCGCTTTGCCGCATCATAAATAATCTGAGGATTTTTTATTGCACCGGAATTTACACTTACCTTGTCTGCACCGCATTTGAGAACGCGGTCAAAATCGTCAAGAGTATTTATTCCGCCGCCAACAGTAAGTGGAATAAAAATGGTTTTTGCAACCTCTTTAAGTATATCTGTAAACAAGGCTCTACCCTCAAAGGATGCGGTTATGTCATAAAAAACCAGTTCATCCGCACCGTTGTCACTGTAGTGCTTTGCAAACTGTACGGGATGAGAAACATCCGACACACCTTCAAAATTTACACCTTTAACCACCCTGCCGTCACGAACATCAAGGCAGGGAATTATTCTTTTTGTTATCATTCTGCCACCTCTATTGCCTCTTTCAATGAAATTGCATTTGTATAATATGCCTTGCCAATAATTGCACCGTATAGGTTCATTTTTGCCAATGCCTTTACATCATCAATGGTTGAAACACCGCCCGATGCCACTATCTGCATATTAAATTTCTCGGAAAGTTCCTTGTATAGTTCACGGTTTGTACCCTGCATAGCGCCGTCCTTTGAAACATCAGTACAGATAAGAGTTTTAACGCCTAAATTCTGCATTTCCTCACAGAATTCAAAGCAGGTGTACTGTGATTTTTCTGTCCAGCCTTTGATTGCAACATAACCGTCCTTTATATCAGCACCAACGGCAATCTTTTCGCCATACTTATCAACAGCCGCCTTTACAAAAGCCTTGTCTTGTACTGCCGCTGTACCTAAGATTACTCTGTTAATACCTGCACCGATGTATGCATCAATAACATCCATACTGCGTATACCGCCGCCTATTTCCACAAAAAGACCTGTCTTTTCGGCAACCTGACGTACAATCTCAATATTGGGTGTTCCGCCAGTTTTCGCACCTTCTAAATCAACCATATGTATATGACTTGCACCCAATTTTTCAAATTCGTATGCAATCTCAATAGGGTTTTCGCTGTATACCGTCATTTTGTCGTATTCACCACGAAAAAGACGTACAGCCTTGCCCTCATATAAATCTATTGCAGGAAAAATATACATATCCTATTCCCCCTTCATCTCACAGAATGCTTTAAGAATTTTAAGTCCAACATCACCGCTTTTTTCGGGATGAAACTGACAGCCGCAAACATTCCCCATGGCAACAGCGGCAGTAAGGTCAGCGCCGTATTCAGCGGTTGCAATTACAGCTTCCCCGCATTTTGCACCATAGTATGAATGAACGAAATAAACAAAGTCACCGTCATTTATATACTTAAATATCTCGTGCTTATTTTCGCTGAATTTAAGTGCATTCCAGCCGATATGAGGAATCTTTAAACCCTTGGGTATAACTTCTTCAATGGGGCGAACTTCACCCTTGATAAGTCCTAAACCCTGATGCTCGCCATATTCAAAGCTTTTATCAAGGAGCATCTGCATACCAAGACAAATACCCATAATAGGCTTGCCTTTTGCCGCCTCCTCTATGATTACCGCATCAAGACTGGTTTCACGGAGTTTTCTTACTGCATCTTCAAAGGCACCCACCCCGGGGAGAATAATCTTTTCAGCCGAGCGCAATGCATCCGCATCCCCCGTAACCACAATCTCGGCACCAATTGCCTCCATTGAGCTTTTAAGAGAAAACAGATTGCCCACACCGTAATCGACAATTGCTACCATAATTAAAGTACCCCTTTCGTTGAAGGGATTTCATTTTCAAAGCCAACCTCAACAGCTACCGCCTGACGGAATGCTCTGCCCGCAGCCTTGAATGCACCCTCAATAATGTGGTGTGAATTTGTTCCTGAAAGTTGAACAAAATGCAAGGTGCAAGAAGCCTCTCTTACAAATGCAAGCCAGAATTCCTCCACAAGCTCTGTGTCAAATGTACCCACTTTTGCAGTTGGGATTTCTAGTTTGTATGAAAGACCTGAACGACCCGAAAGGTCAACTGCAGATATAATCAGCGCTTCATCCATAGGCAGAATCATATTGCCGTAACGGATAATACCCTTTTTGTCGCCAACAGCTTCATTAAAGGCTTTTCCAAGGCAGATGCCCACATCTTCAACTGTGTGGTGGTCATCAACCTGAATGTCACCGTTGCACTTTACATTTAAATCAAATCTGCCGTGCTTTGTAAACAATGTCAGCATATGGTCAAGAAAGCCACAGCCTGTATCAATTTCGCCGATTCCTGTTCCGTCAAGGTTAAGGCAAAGTTCAATTTTTGTTTCGTTTGTATCTCTTTTTATTTCACTTACTCTCATTTATCTGTCCTCCAGAATTTCTCCTACCGCAGTAAGAAATTTATCCATCTGTTCCCTTGTGCCAACCGTTATACGGTTATATTCACGAATGCGCTCTCCGGTAAAGTGACGCACTAAAATACCTTTTTCACGAAGTTTTGTGTAAATATCAAGACCCGACACCGACGGATGCTTTGCAAAAATAAAGTTTGTTGTCGAAGATGTCATAACAAAACCCATTTCTTTAAGCTTTTTCATTGTATATTTACGGTTTTCGCAAATAATACTGCAATTCTTCTTTGTATATTCCTCATCTTCAAGAGCGCCAATACCTGCCGCCATTGTCATACGGTTTATATTGTATGGATTTGTTGAATACTTAATTGTATTTAAATCCTGAATAATCTCTTTTGTTGCAACGCCAAAGCCAAGCCTTGCCCCTGCCATTGAACGTGATTTTGAAAATGTTCCCGTAACTAAAAGATTATCATATTTATCAACCAGACAAACAGCACTCGTGTTTCCGAAGTCCACGTATGCCTCGTCAATTACCACGATATTGTCAGGATTACTTTTTACAATTTTCTCAATCTCGTCAAGGCTCAAAGCAATGCCCGTTGGTGCATTTGGATTTGCAATAACAATGGTTTTGTTTATCCCGATATAATCAGAAATATTTATTTTAAAATCAACATCAAGGGGAATTTCCTCATAGGGAATATTCGAAAGCTGTGCAAACACAGGATAAAATCCATATGTTATATCAGGAAACACAATTGGGCTATCTTTGTCACCGTATGCCATAAATGCAAAGTTAAGAATCTCGTCAGAGCCATTTGTCATAAGTACCTGTTCTGTCTTAACTCCAAGCATTTCTGCCATTTTTTCGGTCAATTCACCGCAAGTAGGGTCAGAATACAGTTCCAGTCGTTCTGCCGCCTCAGCTGCCGCTTTCACCGCCTTTGGAGATGGCGGGAACGGTGATTCGTTTGTGTTAAGCTTTACAAGATTTAAAATCTTTGGCTGTTCGCCCGGAGTGTAGGGTGTCAATGCATCAAACTTATTACTGAAATATCTGCTCATATCATTCACTCCCTATTCTTCAATTCTGATGGTTGCACTCTTTGCGTGAGCAGTTAATCCTTCCTTTTGTGCAAAAAAGGATACATCATCGGCAACGCGTTTTAATGCATCATAGGTGTAGTATGTATACTGTGTTTTCTTTACAAAGTCGTCAACCGACAATGGACTTGAGAATTTTGCAGTTCCGCTTGTGGGAAGTGTGTGGTTTGCTCCTGCAAGATAATCACCCAATGCCTCGGGACAGTTTCTGCCCATAAAGATTGAGCCTGCGTGACGTATTCCGTCAAGATAATCAAATGGATTGTCAACGCACAATTCAAGATGCTCAGGTGCAATCTCATTGGAAATCTCAATTGCCGCATCAAGAGTGTCAGCAACAATAATCTTGCCGTTGGCATCAATAGACTTTTTTGCAATTTCACTACGTTCAAGAAGTGGTATCTGCACTTCAAGTTCATTTTGTACAGCAATTGCCAAATCCATTGAATCTGTAACAAGCACCGCACTTGCCAGAACGTCGTGTTCCGCCTGCGAAAGCAAATCTGCCGCAACATAACGAGGATTGCTCTTTCCGTCAGCAACAACTAAAATCTCGCTTGGTCCTGCAATCATATCAATTGACACAATGCCGTATACCTGACGTTTTGCCTCGGCAACAAAAGCATTACCGGGCCCTACAATCTTATCAACCTTGGGGATGGTTTCTGTGCCGTATGCTAAAGCCGCAACAGCCTGAGCACCACCAACCTTAAAAATACGGTCAACGCCTGCGATTGATGCCGCCGCAAGTATTACGGGGTTAATTTTGCCCTCGGCATTAGGGGGTGTAACAATTACAACCTCTTTGACTCCTGCGATTTTAGCCGGAATTGAATCCATCAGAACCGTCGAAGGATAAGCCGCTGTTCCACCGGGAACATACAGGCCTGCACGGTCAACGGGAATAACCTTCTGTCCTGTAACAATACCATTTTCGTCATTGATTATAAAGCCGGTGCGAACCTGCTTTTCGTGGAAATTACGTATATTCTTTGCTGCGGTTTTAAGCACCTCTAAAAATCTTGGTTCAACCTGTGCCACTGCCTCGTCAATTTCGGCTTTTGTAACCTCAAGTGCAGAAAGCTTTGCCTTGTCAAACTTTTCGCAATATTCAAAAAGGGCTTTATCACCATTTGTTTTTACATTTTCTATTATATCGGTAACAATAGACTCAACATCCATTTCAGGCACAACCCTAGCAAAAATGTCGTTGCTATCAACCTCTCCGTATTTCAAAATCTTTATCATCTTAATTTCCATAGCCTTTCTGCCCACAAATAGTAATTAACAACACACGCACATATTATTGTGGGCAGATAAGGCGTGTAGTGGAAATTGCGCACATTGCCGTTTCGTGCCTGAAATGCACGAAAATTCGGCGGTGCAATAAATTCCGCCTGAGGATCTAACGTGATTTTCACGTTAGATTCTCCATCTGGCAGGTCATACTTTTAAGTATTGTTTCGATTTGTTCATTCTTAAATTTAAAACTTGCTTTGTTGGCAATAAGCCTTGCACTTATAGGAACAATTTCTTCTTTTACTTCAAGATTATTTTCTTTAAGGGTTGTTCCTGTTTCGACAATATCCACAATCACATCCGAAAGCCCCAAAATAGGCGCAATCTCAATTGAACCATTAAGGTGAATAATATCAATTTCACGACCTATTGATGCATAATAATTCTTTGCAATATTGGTGAATTTTGTAGCCACTCTCAAAGACTTTTGAGTATTGTCCCTGAAATCCTTTTTGCCAGCAACTGCCATACGGCATTTGCCTATGTCAAGGTCAAGAAGTTCGTAAATATCAGGTTCATATTCAAGCAAAATATCCTTGCCTGCAACACCGATATCTGCCGCACCGTGTTCAACATATATCGCAACATCCGAGGGCTTTACCCAGAAATATCTTATACCCTTTTCCTCATTTTCAAAAATAAGTTTGCGGTTGTTCTCCTTGATTGAAGGACATTCAAACCCCGCCTTTTCAAACATTGCATAAACCTTTTCACCAAGTCTGCCCTTTGGAAGTGCAACATTAAGCATTGTTTTCAATTTCCTCAACCTCCGCTTTGCATAATCTTACCAGTCTTTTGTATGTCAGTTTTTCAGGCTTTACCTTTTGAGCAATCACCGACTCACCCTTCTCTGTAAGTTCCTTTACTGCATTGTTTACATCGCAAAGTTTTGCTCCTTCGTCATATAACAATACTGTATCAACATCAAAACCCTGACCGTCTTCATAAATTCGTTCAAGCAAATCAAGATATACAGCAAAACCGATTGCACCGCTTTTGCGTGACATCTTCTTCAACAGATTGTCATACTGTCCACCCGAAAGAACACCTTCGGGAACACCGTTAACAAAACCTTTGAATACAACACCGTTGTAATATCCCATATCATTGATAACCGAAAAGTCTATTCTTACTTTGTCAACACAACCAACAAGAGCAAGCATCTCTGTTATATCCTCAAGCTGTCTGATTGCATCAGAAAACTTTTCTGACTGAGGCAGAGATTTAAGTTCAGCAATTACTTTATCCGGAGCACCATAAACTGTAACCAATCTTTTGAGAAGGTCTGTTGATTTTTCATCTATTCCCTCTGCAATACACACAGCACCAATACCGCCAACATTCTTTTCACCTAAAGCCTTAAGCAATGCCGCTTTGCCGCTTGGCGAAATTTCTATACCTTCCATTGCCTGAGATACAATTCCCATATGAGATATATCCAGAATATAATCATCTGTTATACACTCTAAGCTTTTTGCCGCAAGCATAACAACCTCGCAGATGCAATAATCATCAATATCACCGATTGCCTCAAGACCTGTCTGCATAATCTCTTTAAATGCCCTTGTTTCGGTTGAGGCGCGGTATACATTCTCATTGTAATACATCTTCTGTACGTTGCCTGAGTCCTCACGGCTGTTTTTGATAATAGATAGAGTTACGTCTGGCTTAAGCGCCATAAGCTTGCCGTCAACATCTGTAAATGTAATAATATTATCAGATACAAGAAAATCTTTGTTGCGCACATAAAGATCATATTCTTCAAACTTGCTCATACGATACTTCATATATCCGTATTTTGAATAAAGCTCGCGCAGTTTGAATATTATTTTTTCATCATTTTCCAGAACTGAATTAATATAGCTCATTTATTCTGCCTCACTTTCGTACAGTTTCTCAAGTGCACACTTATATCCGTCACTACCATAGTTAAGGCATTTATTAACACGGCTGATTGTCGCTGTGCTGGCACCTGTCTCCTTTGAAATCTCAATATAGCTTTTGCTTTGGTGCAACATTTCTGCAACCTGAAGTCTTTGAGACATATCCTGAATTTCTTTTATTGTGCAAATATCCTCAAAAAAACTTAAAGCCTCGTCCTTTGTATCAAGTTTTATGATTACTTCCATTAATCTTTCAATCTCGGGAGTATGTATCTTTGCCATATTTTTTCACATCCTTATTTATCATACTTTAGCATTTTACCATAGTAAAGCGTTAAAGTCAATAGAAAAATTATATTTTCTTTTAAAAATTTCAGGGTTGCCACACAGCAACCCCGAATTATTTAATTTTCATAATACTTTTGCGCAATATGAACCGTTTCCATCGCATCTGCGGCATAAAAATCTGCGTTTATCATATCAGCATATTCCTGATTTAAAACCGCACCGCCAACAATAAGTTTTGCATCAGGGATTTCTCTGTGCAATAATTCAATAGTATCCGCCATCGCAGGTACTGTTGTTGTCATAAGAGCACTAAGTCCTATAAGTTTACAACCTGTTTCTTTAGCTTTTTCAAGAACAATTTCAGCTGCAACATCTCTGCCCAAATCATATACGGCAAAACCATAACTTTCAAGCAAAACCTTAACTATATTTTTGCCTATATCGTGGATGTCGCCCTTAACCGTTGCAAGAATAACATCTCCTCTGCTCTCACCGCCCGAATCGGGCATTTTTGACTTTATTTCATCAAATGCCGCCGATGCCGCCTCGGCACTCATAAGAAGTTGCGGAAGATATGCCCTCTTTTCTTCAAAAGCAATACCAATTTCGTTAAGGGCAGGAATAATCTGATTATTGATTATATCAAGTGGATTTTCGGTTTCAAGCAAACATTTTGCCGAAGTTATCGCCTGTTCCTTTATTCCTTTCACTACCGAATAATGAAGATTCGGTTTATCGTCTGTTTTCTGTGGAGTTGCAACTTTTTCGGTTTCTGCCGAATTTGCATATTCTATATACTCCGTGCAGGCAGTATCCATATTATGTAAAACGCGGTGGGCAAAGTATGTATCCATCATTCCTTTAGAGAATGGATTCATAATGGCACAGTCAAGACCGCACTCAAGGCTTTGTGCAAAGAATGCAGAATTTATTTTCTCACGTTCAGGAAGCCCGAAGGAGATATTTGAAACACCGAGACTTGTGCAAATACCCATTTTTTTAATAAGTTTTATTGATTCCATTGTAACAAGCGCACCCTTTGAATCGGATGATACCGCAAGGGCAAGAGGGTCAACAATTATGTCTTTTTTGTCGATGCCATACTCTTTGGCACAGTTTACAATTTTTTCGGCAACCGCACACCTGCCCTCTGCTGTTTCAGGTATACCATTCTCGTCAATAGTCAGAGCAATTACCACACCGCCGTATTTTTTTACAAGAGGGAAGATTCTTTCCATACTCTCTGCCTTGCCGTTTACAGAATTCACAATTGGTTTGCCGTTATATATACGCATTGCAACCTCGAGCGCTTTTGGGTCATTGGAGTCAAGCTGAAGGGGCAGATTTGTAACAGCCTGAATTGCCTCAACTGAGCTTTTAAGCATTTCCGCCTCGTCAATTTCAGGAAGCCCCGTATTTACATCAAGAATATGCACCCCTGCTTCCTCCTGACGCACCGCTTCATTAAGGATATATGTCATATTCTTTTCGCGAAGAGCATCTTTAAGACGAGGTTTGCCTGTTGGATTTATCCTTTCGCCAATCAGTACAGGTTCGTTACCAATTTCAACCGAATGTGTATATGACGAAACCACCGTTTTTGTCTTGAATAAAGGATTTTGATATTCAACATCCTTTGTAGCATCAATCATCAGACGCATATATTCAGGAGTTGTACCGCAACAGCCGCCAAGAATACAAGCTCCCTTTTGTGCCATTTCATTCATATATTCCGCAAACTGTTTTTCGTTGATATTATAAGCCGTCTTACCGTCAACAACAACGGGAAGACCTGCATTGGGATTTACTATAACGGGAACAGATGCATTTTCGATAAATTCGTCTAAAATTCCAAGCATCATATCAGGGCCTAATGAACAATTCATACCAATAGCATCAACGCCCATACCTTCAAGCATTGCAATCATTGCAGAAGGTACGGCACCTGTCATCAGCTTACCGCTTTCGTCATAGACATTGGTAACAAATATGGGAAGGTCGCAATTCTCCTTTGCCGCAAGAACAGCCGCCTTTGTTTCGCAACTGTCATTCATTGTTTCAATTAATATAAGGTCTGCACCACACTCTGCAGCAACACGCACATTGGCTCCAAATATTTTAACTGCATCTTCAAAATCAAGGTCACCCAAAGGTTTTAAAAGTCTTCCCGTAGGACCAATATCAAAGGCAACAAACGCGCACTCTCTGCCCGATACTGCAGTTTTTGCACAGTTAAGCGCTTTTTCAATAAGCTCTGCATAGTTTTCGTACTTGCAACAATTAACACCAAAGGTGTTGGATTTAATAATATTACACCCTGCATCAAGATAACACTTGTGTAGTTCGGTAATCTTTTCAGGATGTTCTATATTCCATATTTCAGGCGGTGTACCTGCAGGAAGACCCATCGACTGAAGTACCGTTCCCGTTCCACCATCAAAATATAATCTTTTTGTTTTAATAAGTTCACATAAATTACTCATTTTTTATCCCCACTATTGCCGTTACTGATTTGCCCGGAGACATCAGAAACGTTTTATTTGTTGTTATTCCCAAAAGTCTTTGGGCGTTAAGAAGTTCAAGTATGCGTGGCTGAAGCTCAAGCGATAAATCGCCAAACCCCGGACTGAATCTCGGACGGCATTCAAGATTTCCTTTTATAATCTCCTCTGCCTTCTCCGCCGCCGCTTCTGCCATAGAAGATGCAAGAGCATCACAGATAAAATGTTTTGACGGCGAAACCAAGGAAAGCTGTGTCAGTAATCTGTCAACACCAAGTCCCAGAGTTACAGCAAAAATAAATGCTTCTTTGCATCCCTGCAAGTTTTTTATAAGTGTTGCGCTTTTAAATTCGCCAAATCCACAATCTAAAGCATCATCACCAAGATATTTTACGGGTACACGCACCGCCGAAAATTTAGAATTCACAACATTTTTAAGTTCTTCAAGGCAAATATCAATCTCATCCATTTCAAAGCCACGTACAGTATGCAAACGCCTTGCGGTTTCGCCATCGTTAAGCACCAATTCCTCTGTGGGAATAATTTGATAATCTATTGCAATCATTTTATTATCTCCGATAAATTGCTCTGAATTGCGCTTGCTACATCAGGCTTGTTCATTGAATAAATATGTACAGCATTTATGCCGTTGGCAAATAAGTCTATAATCTGCTCGGTAGCATAGGCAATTCCTGCCTGTTTCATAGCCTCGGGGTTTTCACCGTAACGGTCAACAAGTCTTAAAAATCTTTGCGGCAAGGTATTTCCCGAAATTGAGCATATACGTTTTATCTGTGCCGCATTGGTAACAGGCATAATTCCCGCAACCACAGGAACATCAACCCCTGCACGGAGAAGACGATACATAAAATTATACAGAATGTTGTTGTCAAAAAACATCTGGGTTGTCAGGAATTCGCAACCGCTTTCAACCTTTTTCTTTAAATTTTCAATATCCTCGATGCTGTTTTTGCTTTCGGGATGACTTTCGGGATAGCAGGCACCGCCAATGCAAAAGCCCCCGAATTCCTTTATCTCTGCAACAAGCTGACTTGCATAACTGTATTCCATTCTAGTCGGAACACCTTCTTTGGGCATATCACCACGTAGTGCAAGAATGTTTTCAATCTTTCTCTCTTTAAGTTTGTTAAGAAGGTCTTTTATCTGTTCCTTGGTGGATGAAATACAACTCAAATGTGCAATCGGTGTAACCCCCATTGCGGCAATTGCCTCTGCAATATGAGCAGTATATTCCGACGTTCCGCCCCCTGCGCCGTATGTAACGCTCATAAAGCTAGGCTTAAGCTCTGCAATTTTTGTAGCAGCCGTCATAACCGTTTCAAAATTATCGCTTGTTTTAGGCGGAAAAACCTCAAAGGAAAGACTGGGCTTTTTGCCTTTTATTATGTCAATAACCTTCATAAATTCACCCTCTACTTTATTCTTCAAGAAATTAGTCAACAAAAATATACTCTATTTAATTAATCCTTTATTGCGACACATACGGTTTAGATGCATCATTTTTAGTAAAAGTTTGTGTCAAGCCAGAGACATTATTTTGCTAAAATAATGTCAATCACATCTGCCACACTATTGCAAACATATTCTGAAACTTTTGTTAAACCTTTTACACCACTTGCCATTGCACATCCATGAAATTTTTCAAGCATGGGTATATCATTAAAATTATCTCCTGCCGTCCAGATATCTTCATAAGCAATTCCAAGACAATCAGCAAGACGCATTATTCCTGTAGCCTTATCTACTCCCACGGAAGAAACATCAATACATCTACCGTTTTGTGACGGATTTATATATTGTCCAAATTTTCCCCGCAACGTACGAGCAACCAAGGCTGCATGTTCATCTGTATCACACACAGCATTGGCTAAAACAAACTCGCCCACGTCCTTAAGTACGGAAACAGCACTATATTGTACATCCCCTTCTATTGCTCCCAAAGGATACTCGGGATGAAAATCATATCTTGACTTATCAAATGCTATTCCACACTGATTTGAAGTCAATAGCAAAATTTGCTTGATTAGTTCCTGCGCAAGTGTTGATTCACCAAACGGCTGTCTGCCATTTACCATTTCAGCAAAATAGACATTTCCATCTCTATCATAAGCAATAGCACCATTGCTTGCTATTATAAAATCAAATGCAAAAACATTATTTCTTTTAAATAATTCAAATCCATTTACATAATCTCGTCCAGTAACTACTCCAAATAAATTTCCCATTTGTCGAAACTTATTAATTGCCTCTATTGTTTTTTTTGTTATCCCTTCTCTTTGGAAAAGGGTTCCATCATAGTCTGAAGCTAAAATATATTTCTTCACTCTTATATCCTCATTTCTACAATTTTCTACATCCCTACTATAAAAATTGTATCATCTATATGCCAGTCTTTTTCAGTAATTGCGAGGCATAAGGTTTAGATGCAAACCTTTTCGACAACAACCTCGTGTCAAGTTAGGCTCAAAAACAATATACACATTTTAAGGCCTTAGTCCCATTCCGCCTTCAAGTGTTAATGTTTCTCCGTTTAAGTATTTAAAATCCGGTGAGGCAAGCTGCACACATACTCTGCCAATTTCCAGTTCGGAATCACCAAAATGACCTGCCGGAGGAATTTTTACATTTGCTTTAAACGCATCAGGATATGCTTTTTCAAAGTTTTCAAGCTGTGCAGTCCATGCAAGAGGACAAATAACATTTGTATTTATTCCATCCTTTGCCCATTCGGTTGCAGCAACACGACTTAATCCGCGAATACCTTCTTTTGCAGCTGCATATGAACATTGACCATAATTACCAAAAAGTCCTGCACCTGATGCAAAATTTATAATGCTCCCCTTAGTTTCTTTAAGATATGGGTAACATGCTTTCATATAATGAAAAGTTGCATATAAACCCGAATACATAGCAAGATTAAACTGCTCAGTTGTATGATCCTGAATAGTAACTCCGGAGGCAGATGCCTGAGCATTATTAATAAGAACATCTATTCTTCCAAAAGCTTCGATTGTTTTGTCAACAACTTCCTTTGCTATTGCATCATTATCCTTACCCTCTGATATATCTGCCGGAAGCGCTAATACCTTTATACCATATAGTTTTTCAAGTTCTTCCTTTGCCTTTTCAAGTTTAGCAGTATTTCTGCCCGTAATAACAAGATTTGCTCCTTCCTTTGCATAAGCAGTTGCAATTCCATAACCTATAGAACCGCATTTTCCATTCGAAAGCACTGCATATCCTGCACCGGTAATAATAGCTGTTTTTCCTTTTAAAAAGTTCATTTTACTTTCTCCTTCGTTTTTATAGCATAATTTTATTTTGTATATCTCATTATTTTATAATATTTACATTGCTCGTGTAAGGTTAGGACCACAAAATATTATTTTGTTAGAATAGTTTTATTCAACCACAACACCCTTTTGAAGCATAATATTTGCGTAAATTGCAGTTTCTCCTGTAGCAATGATGGCATATGCCTTTTTTGCTCTTTCATAAAATTCAAAACGTTCAACCTCTGCAAAAGCTTTATCTCCTCTTTCATCTGCCTCAGAAACAATCTTTTTATAAACATCCCAGATAGGTGTTTCAGCATTATCTCCGGGCATCACCTGCATAAGAGATACAGGGTTTTCTACATATGTATCGAGAGGAAAGACTTTCAAAATCGCTTCAAGTATTTCCGGCACACCATGTCCGTCAGCACGAATAACGATTGAATCCTTTCCCATTGTTTCAGACGGAAAGTTTCCGTCAGCAATTACTAATGTGTCACTGTGTCCCATCTCGCACAAAACCTTTAAAAGTTCGGGTGAAAGTATACTGGGAATTCCTTTAAGCATATTTTATATCTCCTTTTAAAATAAATTTTTATTCATTATAACACAAACCACGTCAATAATCAACACAAAAAGTAAAGCATCCTCATAAAGAGGATGCTTTATTCAATAAACTAAAAACGCACCGCAGTTTTAAAAATTATCCCTGATATACCAGATTCTTTTCAATCATTTCATCAACATTTGTTGCATCCCACCATGCACCTGAAATGTCAACCTTTTCCTGAACTTCTTTGCCTTCAAGCTTTAAGATAGCCTGTTCAACTGCCTGATAACCAATCTGGAATGAATCCTGTGCAACTGCACCTACAAGCTTAGGACCTGTTGTTTTCTTCATCCATTCAATCTGCTTTGTACCTGCATCATATCCTGCAAACTTAATTGCATCATATTTTGTTCCTGCAGCACCAATAGCATCATAAACCTGCTTAACAACACCTTCGTTTGTCATAAAGATAGCTGCTGCACCCTTTTCTGCAAGTGCTTCCAAAGCTGCTTTGTATGCATTGTCAGCATCGCCGGGCTTAACTTCTTTTTCGATTGTGTACTTACCCTTTGTTGATGCATCTGCATCTGCAAGTTCTTTAAACTTGTCAACAAAACCTGCTGCTCTGTCGATACCTGTCTGAGTTTCGTCGTGCTGAATAACACCAACAATGTATTTGTCAGCTGCAGCAATATCTTCTTTAATTGCTGCAAAGAAGTTTTCAGCTACTGTACCTGCTGCAAGATAGTTGCTTGTTGCAACATGAGCAATCAAGGGGTTTTTGTCTGCAGCATCCAAAGCAGCAACGTCATTTGCCCAGATACCACTATCAAACTGTACTACAGGAATATTGCTGTCTTTAGCCTGTGTCAAAAGGTCAACAAAACCTTCTCCGATGGTAGCTAAAACAATAGCTGAAGCATTGTTTGAAAGAGCTGTCTGAACCATTTCCATCTGTGAAGGAAGGTCTTTAGCTGATTCACTTGCAGGGCCTCTGAATGTGATATTGTAACCATATTTAGCGCCTGCAGCCTCTGCACCTGCTTTTACTGACTGCCAAAATGCATGAGATTCACCTTTTGCAACTACTGCAATTGTCTTTTCTCCTGCTACTTCACCTGAGCCACCGCATCCTACAAGAGCAAGCGAAAGCATTACTGCTACCAAAATAAATGCTAATACTTTTTTCATAAAATGATCCTCCTTTATAATTATAATTTTAAATAAATTTTAATTTATTGTTTTGCGTGCGTTTTATATTTTTTAAGCCTGAATCTGAGATTGTGCTTTTTCTTTTCCAGGTTTCTTTTCTATTTTAACCTTGCTTGCATTTTTGTTTTTTATAACATCCATCAGAACCGCAACCACAACAATAATACCTGTCAAAACGTATGTAACATAAGTTGAGTTTACATTCAGGTTGAATCTTGCAAGTACAAAGTTAAGACCGCTTCTGATAACAACAAGCATAATAGCACCGATTACAGAACCGGCAATTGAAGCTGTACCTCCGGCAGCAGATGTTCCACCGATGTATACGCCTGCTATAGCATCAAGTTCCATACCATTACCTGTTGCAGCCGCAACTGTTGTAAATGATGCTGCCCAGAAAATCGCTGCAATACCTGTTGCAATACCTGCGATTGTGTAAGCAATGATTTTATATTTGTCTGTGTTTATACCTGAGAGTCTGGTTGCTTCTTCATTGCTGCCAATTGAAAGAATGTATCTGCCGATTTTACATTTATACATAAGGTACATACAAATCAGCGCAAACAGCAATATCCAGAACAGTCCAACCGGTACGCCGTTGAAGTTTGAGAATACTTTGTTGAACCATGTTCCGCCCGGAAAGAATATGTTTGGGATCGAAACTATTATAGCACTAAGGCCTCTTCCAAACATCATTGTTCCAAGTGTAGCAATAAATGCAGGAATCTTAAGTTTAGCAACCAAAAGTCCGTTAACAAAACCAACAGCCGCACCAATTGCAATCATAACCGGAATTGTAAAGCCAAGTGGCATACCATTCATATATAGCTTACCTGCAATAACCGCTGCTGCAATACAGGTCGTACCAATGGAAAGATCAATTCCGCCTGTTGCAATTACAAAGGTAACACCAAGACCCATTATAGCATATGGGGCTAAAGACTGCGCCATACTTACTATATTATATTTTCCTAAAAAGTTTGGATTTAAAGCCCAGAATATAAGTATAAGGATCGCAAGTGCACCGATTATAATCATATTCTGCATACTTTTTTTAACCAATGATGCAAATGAATTTTTCATAAATCTATTATCTCCCTTCACTAAACAAGTGTTTGTTATTCTCTCATTGTAGCATAAGCCATTATTTTTTCCTGAGTTGCATCTTTGATGTCAATTTCACCGGTTATACGTCCTTCACACATTACCACAACCCGATCACTGAGTCTTTGAATTTCTGCAAGCTCCGATGAAATCATGATAACAGACTTTCCCTTGGCAGCAAGTTCTTCCATCAAAGCATACATTTCACTTTTTGCTCCGATATCAATACCCCTTGTAGGTTCATCAAATATAAAAATATCAGAGTTTTTAAGAAGCCATCTTGCAATAATAACCTTCTGCTGATTTCCCCCCGAAAGATTTTTAAGCAATTGTTTCATTGAGGGGGTTTTTGTTTTAAGCTTTTCATTTTCTTTTGCCGCATCAGTTTCAATTAACCTATCGTTAATCCAGCCAAATCTGATATAATCATCAAGGGATGCAAGCACCGAATTTTCAGCAACAGACTTATCAAGCATAAGCCCATATCTTTTTCTGTCTTCAGAAAGATAACAGATGCCTTTTTTAACCGCGTCCTCAGGTGTTTTGATTTTAACCTTTTCACCGTTTATAAAAATTTCTCCGCTATCAACAGGGTCTGCACCGTATATTGCACGGGCAACCTCTGTTCTTCCCGCACCCATAAGCCCTGAAAAGCCAAGAATTTCGCCCTTTCTCAGTTTGAAGCTTACGTCTTTTATCTCTTTGCCTTTGTTTAAGTTTTTGACTTCCAGAACAACCTCTGCATTATCAGGGACACTGCTTTGTTCCTTTTTGTCACCATATATAACTCTGCCTACCATCATTTTAACGATTTCATCTTTTGTGGTTTCTTTAGTCAGCGCTGTTCCCACATACTCTCCATCACGCATCACTGTAATACGGTCCGAAATTCTGTTGATTTCATCCATACGGTGAGAGATGTATATCATTCCTATACCTTTAGCCTTAAGGTCATTCATAATTTTAAACAGTTCCTCAACCTCAACCTGAGTTAAAGCTGCAGTAGGTTCGTCAAGAATAAGGATTCTGCAATCCCTTGAGACAGCCTTGGCAATTTCTACCATCTGCTGTTTTCCTACAGTAAGGGTTCCAAGCACGGCTGATGGGTCTATGTTAACGCCAATTCTGTCAAACAGTGCTTTCGCATCCTGCTCCATTTTATTATCGTCTATGTATATGCCGTTTATCATAGGCTCTCTGCCTATATAAATATTTTGTGCAACAGTCAAGTGGTTCATCATATTAAGTTCCTGATGAATAATACTGATGCCTGCCTCCTGGGACTCCTTGATTGTGCTAAATTCTACTTCCCGACCGAAAAGATGGATTGTACCGCCGTCACGCTTGTGAATTCCGCACAGAACCTTCATAAGGGTTGATTTACCTGCTCCGTTCTCGCCCATAAGAGCATGAACTTCACCCTCTTTAAGTTCCAGATTTACACCTTTCAAAGCATGGACTCCCGAAAATCTTTTGTCTATATTTTTCATTTCAAGAATAATCTGATCCATATTTCTTCTCCTTTCTCTCCAATCTCATAATAACATAATTGTTAGATTTTTGTCAATATCTTTTTGTGCTTTTTTCACAGTGTAAATATGTTTTACTTTCTAATTTTTGTACAACATATTTGATATACTTATATATTGTCATTTTTATTTTTAAATCTAACCAACGAAACAATAGCGGATGTTATATTGAAAATCTCTGCAAGTATCCCACCTAATGTAAAATTAAAAATATTATGTATAAGCCAGCTTGGCGAAAGTGCTCCTACTTGAAAATACCTTATTAATTTTCCGTTTTCATTCCACATAAATATGCTCATTACCAAAAGTGAAACATATGGAAGTGTCGTCAATATAATCTGAAGGATATCGCCCTTAATCAAAGTAATAGAATAAACATATGCAATGGTAAACAGCATCTCTACAAGCGCGGGTTTCCATATTTTTTTGTCCTTCTTCGTATACAGTAAACCTCTTACAAGAATTGTAAGATTAAAAAGCGCACCGCCATATGCACCTATAAGAAGAAAGTTTATAAAAAACATCATACCGCCTATCCCCTGAACAAAAACAAGCTTTTTACTATTTTTGCACTGAAAGGATAATACAAACATAATAAGTCCGAATATTCCAAATATTTGAGCAATAATTTCCTTTACATCCATTTTTACACCTCATTTTTATATTTATAACTTTTAGCTAAATATTATGTAACATCCGCTTCTTTTTTGCAGTTTTTCAGATTTTTACCAATATTTAGCAAGCAATTTAATTGATAAGCATTTAGCTTACATTATTAAATACATATTATCACAAATTTATCTATTCTTCAATAATTTTCTATATAATAAGTAAAATACAAAAATTCGGGCGTACTTACCCGAATTTTTGTATATATTTTGTTATTATATTCCAAAGTATTTAAATTATTTTATATAATCAAATTCAACACCGTACATATGAACGGTGTCGCCTTCCTGAATTCCCTTTTCTTCAAGCATATCAATTATACCCGACTTGCGGAGAACACGCTGGAAATACTGCAATGATTCATAATCGTCAAAGTTAGTTGAACCCACTATCTTGCGGACATACATTCCCTCAACAATATAAATACCATCTTCAACAGTTATCTCAATAGTATCGTTGTTGCGTATCTCGTCAAGGTCAAGATAGTCATAATCGTCTTCTTCGTCACGGGGAAGCTCGGCAAGCATACGGCTTGTATAGTTTATAACTTCGTCAATTCCGCGGTGTGTTGCCGCAGAAATTGCAAATACTGTATATCCCTCGTCCTCCATCTGTGCTTTAAACTTTTCAAAGTTATCATCAAATGACGGAATATCCATCTTATTAGCAACAATAACCTGAGGTTTTTCAGCCAACTTTTCGCTGTATTTTACCAGCTCGTCATTAATTATATGAACATCTTCAACGGGGTCACGGCCTTCACAGCCCGAAACATCCACAAAGTGAAGTAATATTCGTGTTCGTTCAACGTGACGAAGAAATGCGTGACCAAGACCAACTCCCTGATGTGCGCCCTCAATAATACCCGGAATATCCGCCATAACAAAGCTGTTGCCCTCGCCTACACGAACAACACCGAGGTTGGGTATAAATGTTGTAAAGTGATAATTTGCAATCTTGGGCTTTGCCTCGCTGACAATTGACAAAAATGTGGATTTGCCAACATTGGGAAAGCCCAAAAGACCCACATCAGCAATGAGTTTAAGCTCTAAAGTAATTTCACGCTCGTCACCGGGGAGGCCTGCTTTTGCAAACTTAGGGGTCTGACGGGTTGCGGTTGCAAAGTGAGAGTTACCCCATCCACCATTGCCGCCTTTAGCAATTATAAACTTTTCGCCGTCTTCCTTAAGGTCACAGATAACCTTGCCCGATTCTGTATCACGGATAATGGTACCGCATGGAACTTTGATATAAAGATCCTCACCGTTTTTTCCGCTGCGTCTGCCGTCACGACCGTTACCGCCGGCTTCTGCCGCATATTTCTTTTTATAACGGAAGTCAAGCAATGTGCTTATATCCTTGCAGGCAATAGCAACAATGTTCCCGCCGTTGCCGCCGTCGCCGCCGTCGGGACCACCTGCCGCAACATATTTTTCACGGTGAAAGGTTACGGCACCGTCACCGCCCTTTCCTGCCTGAATGAATATTTTGGATGTATCTATAAACATAAATCATCATCCTTTCAAAAATTCTTCTATTCACTTTAACAATAAATAGTATAGCTAAATTTAAGGCGGTTAACCCTGAGATTAACCGCCCTATTGTTTTGTTTATTGGCAATTACTGAACGATTTCGTAAACAGAAACCTGCTTCTTGTCCTTACCCTTACGTTCGAACTTAACCTGACCGTTTACCAATGCAAACAAAGTATCATCACTGCCCTTGCCTACGTTGATTCCGGGGTAAATTTTTGTTCCGCGCTGTCTAACGAGGATGTTGCCTGCCAGAACGTGCTGACCGTCACCCTTCTTGGCGCCAAGTCGTTTGGACTCAGAATCTCTGCCGTTTTTAGTACTGCCGACACCTTTCTTATGAGCCATTGTGTTCACCTCTCTTAAAAAATATCGATATAAAATAGTTAATTAGCCATTAATCTTAGTGATTTCAAGCTTTGTGTAAGGCTGTCTGTGACCCTGCTTTTTGTGATAACCCTTTTTGGGCTTGTACTTGTAAACGATAATCTTCTTATCCTTACCGTTCTTAACAGCAGTAGCTTCAACAGTTGCACCGTCAACATAAGGTGCACCAACCTTGATATCAGCACCGTCAGCAACAACTAAAACTTTGTCAATTTTAACTGTGCTGCCAGCTTCAGCTTCAAGCTTTTCAACAAATACAACGTCTCCTTCAGAAACCTTGTACTGCTTGCCGCCTGTTTCGATAATTGCGTACATAATTCGTAATCCCTCCTATTACCCAAGACTCGCCAAATTCGGGTGTCGAATAAATCCGAGCTTAATGAACAAACCCTTCTTGCGCGGTTACTGCAATATTGTACCACAGAATTTTGCGCTTGTCAACAAAATTTTTCAATTTCTTTGCTTGAATTATATAAAATTTCTGTACGGTGAATATTTACCTCGTCAAACTCAATGAAACCAAGGTGTTCAGCCAGTTTTGCTATTACAATATCAGGCTTGATATTAGCAGAACCACCTGCCGAAAATACCGCATTCATCCCAATTTGTGTGCCTTCTGCCTTCTCAATACTACATTCAAGGATAAAATCTTTAAGATTGACTTCCTTATCGCCCTTCTTTGTCTTTTTCATTGCAGGAATATTTTCCTGTGCAAAAAATTCATCTACCGATTGCTTTTCGATTTGCTTGGGTGCAGTCAGGTTAATTATATATCTAGCAGATACAATGTCGTTGGCACGACATTCAGGACGTGACACACGCAGAATTTTTATATCAGGTGGAAGGGTTTTGTTAAGCGCCTCGCCAATCATTTTAGGTGTTGCTGTATCCTCAAAATCAATATCGACAAATTCCGTCTCACTTGTCACACCCAGAGCCAACGGCAAAGAGAATGTTATAAGCTGATGAGGGTTAAAACCCTGACTGTATTTAACCGGCAGATTGGCACGGTGTATTGCACGGGTGAATGTTCGCAGCAGGTCAAGATGGGAAATATATTTACCCATACCCATTTTTGAAAATTTAAGACGCCATTTACTCAAAGCAAACACCTCCTCCAAAAGATGCCGCACCGCAGCCTGCACAACCTTCACGGCAGGAAGGCGTTGTTTTTTCTTCATACGCCTTATCGTGCTCTTTCATAAGAAATGCCTTACTCACACCAATATCAATATGATCCCAGGGCAGAACTTCGCTGTGGTCGATTTTTCTGTATGCATAGAATTCGGGGTCGATGCCGCACTCGCTGAATGCCTCCAGCCACTTTTCATAGCTGAAATGCTCGTCCCATCCGTCAAAACGACAACCTTTTTTCTGTGCCACAATCAGAACATCACCCAGTTTTCTGTCACCCTTGGCAAAAACAGCCTCTAAAAAGCTGACATGGCTTTGATGCCAGTTGTATGAAATGTTTCTTGTTTTAATCCGATTTTTCAAGAAATTCTGCTTTTCAACAAGGGTTTCCATTCTGTTCTGTGGCTCCCATTGGAACGGTGTGAATGGCTTGGGAACAAAGCTTGATGTGCTGACAGTAATTGTTACCGACCGACCTTTGCGGATTTCCTTTGGTATCTGATAAAATACGCCAATAACCTTTTCGGCAAGCTCTGCAATACCCTCAACATCCTCCATTGTTTCGGTAGGAAGACCAATCATAAAATAAAGTTTGATTCTGTTATATCCACCGTCAAACGCAATTCCTGCTGTGCGGAGCAAATCCTCTTCAAGAACATTTTTGTTTATTACATCACGCAATCTCTGAGTGCCTGCCTCGGGTGCAAAAGTAAGACCGCTCTTTTTAACAGCTTGCACCTTTTCCATAAGCTCCATAGAGAAATTATCTACACGAAGCGACGGCAATGAGAGATTTATTCTTTTATCAACAGTTATGGGAAGAAGTCTGTCAATCAGTTCCTGAAGACAGGTATAGTCACTTGTACTCAATGACGAAAGTGACATTTCCTCATAACCTGTATTGTCAATAAGCTTTTGAGCAGTTTCAACCAGTTTATCAACCGAATGTTCGCGCACAGGGCGGTAAAGATACCCTGCCTGACAAAAACGGCACCCTCTTATACAGCCACGAAAAACTTCAAGTGTAATTCTATCGTGAACTATATCCATAAACGGAACAATCATCTTGTCAAGTATATAGCTGTTGTCAAGTTCTTTCACAATACGTTTTTTTATTTTTGAAGGAACACCCTCGCGGTTAGGAACTACCGATTTTATGGTGTTGTCGTCATTATATTCCACAGTATAAAAAGCAGGAACATATACACCTTCAATCTTTGCAATACGTTCAAGATACTGTTCGCGTTTCTCGCCAGATAGCTTCCATTCCTTATATACATCAAGAATTTCGTTGTTTACCTCTTCGCCCTCACCAAGAATGAAAAAGTCCACAATATCAGCCAGGGGCTCGCCGTTATACGCGCAGGGGCCACCTGCACAAATAAACGGTACACCTTCACAACGGTCTGCAGATTTCAGCGGAATACCCGCCAAATCAAGCATATTGATTATGTTTGAATAGCTCATTTCATACTGCAAGGTAAAGCCCACTATATCAAATTCTGACACGGGAATATGGCTCTCCATAGAAAGAAGCGGAATACTTTCTCTGCGCAGTTCCTCCTCCATATCAACCCATGGAGCAAACACACGTTCGCAGACGGTGTCTTCTCTTTCGTTCATCATATGATACAGAATTTTCATTCCAAGATGTGACATACCAACCTCGTACACATCAGGGAAACAAAAAGCAAACTTTATAAGCTCCGAAAAATTTTCTTTGTGAACGCTGTTGAATTCGTTACCCACATAACGTCCGGGCTTTTGAATTCTTTTCAGCGCCGCCTCGAATTTTATCTTATATGAATTCATACATTATAACCTCAACTTTCATTATACATCATACACTAAAGCGACATTTTTTTCAAGCATAAACCCGAAATTCATCAAATATAATTAATTAACATTATATGAAAGGACAAACAATATGTCAGAAGAATACCGTGAATACAGACGCAGAAGAACACATACAGCCGACAAAACAAAAATACCATTTACCTTTCCTAAAAAATTGGGTGTTCAAACAGCTATTTCTCTTGTGCTTTTGATTACTGTATGCACCTTTAAGTTTTCATTACAAGACAGTATTATCAATACATACATAAAAAGTGCCGTGTTATATCAGCCCGATACATCCGGACTTACCAATTTGATTGGAAACATTTTAAATCTATATACAGAAGAAGGTACTAATCATGAAGAAACTAAAGCTCCCGAAAACCTTTGATATAACGCTTGGCTCACATTTTGCTGTGAATGTCTGGTTTATCCCTGTTGCAGTTTGTGCTTTGCTTGGCGGCTATGGCAATTTGTTTTTTGCAGGCTTTACAATTGCCCTTCTTCACGAACTTGCACACGTATTTTCCGCTCGCAGACTTGGTATATCCGTTTCACAGATAACAGTTTACCCTTTTGGTATTGCGGCACAACTTTCTGCAGAATACATAAAAAATTCCGAAAAGGAGTTTATTATCGCCTTTTCGGGACCTTTTTTTAATATAATTTTATTTTGGTTATGTGTAATGATTTCAAAGTATCTGCCATACGATACCCTGCAATTTTGTCTTGATATAAATATTGCAATGGCACTTGTCAATCTGATTCCTACCCTTCCCCTTGACGGCGGAAGAATGTTAAAGTCAATTCTTACATCACAAATAGGAATTATAAGGGCGTATAATTTTATGCTCCGTCTCAGTCGGATTCTTATATGCGCATTGGGAACATTTGCTGTATACATATTTATAAGCAGCGGTTTTAATTTTTCTCTCGTCCTGATTTCTGCATTTTTATTACAAAACCTCAGCCGGGAACAAAGGTCAATATCACGCATCACATTAAATGAAATACTGACCAACTCTCAAAAGCTAAAATCCCGCAATACATATAAAACCAAAGTTATTTGTGTAACAGAAGAAACAGTTGTATCCATTCTTTTGCGGCACCTTAGTTATGACTATTTTTGTATAGTTCACGTTGCAGATAAAAACTGTACAATAACAAAAACTCTCAGTGAAACCCAAATTCTTGCCGCACTTACCCAAAAAGGAGTTCGCACAAAATTCAGGGATATTTAACTGTTAAGTCTGAAATACTTTTCAGCCTCGTCGCCGTAAAGGAGCAAACATCTGAGAAGCTTAACAAGTCCGGGGTCATCATTCTTTTCTATCTGGTTTGCCGCATAATCTTTAACGCTGTATTTATCTATGTCACCATATCTGTATACATTCCCTGTCCGGGTATAAACCCTTGCATAAATTGGTTCAAACATCTGTCTGGAAACTATGTTGTCATAAGAAAACACTTTGTACTTACCATTTGCTGTATTTGTTTTTACAACTCTGGATTGTGTTCCTACGACGTGAGATTTGGTGCTTTCATATGCGTCTTCACTCCAGAACAAAATTCCAACCTCATCAACATTTTCATCCGACTTAACGTAATATTTAATAGAAATATCACCCTCAAGAATAAGGGTTTTTCCTGCAATATATGATTGGCACTTGCCGTTGATTGTATCCTCGGTAATGGTTGTCGACTGGCTGCGATAAATCTTTGTAAAATCAGTAACACGCTGTGCCTCGGTAAGAATACTGTTTGCGGGTATATCTTGTGAACCAAAATACTCCTGTGCTGCTGCACCGTAATTAAGCATCTTAACAAGCAAAGGCTTTAATTTTGCATTCTTCATCATATTCTCGGCATAATTTACCACGCTATAACTGCTGTCAGGTACTTTGCTGTAAATCACATTGCCTTGAGCATCCTTTGCCATCAGTCGGGCATATATCTTTTTGTTCATATCCTTGGATGTAATATTTTCATACTTAAATCTGTATCCATTTACATCTTTGCCGCTGTATGAAACAATTCTATCGGCGGTTGCTTCTGTATACTCGCTTTGTTCTTCTTCCCAAAACAACATTCTTGTATCAGACGAATTTACCCCCTCCAACGATGCATAAAAAATCAACGAAATTGTTCCCTGCAAATCGAGAGTGCGACCGGTTATCATCAATACCGAACCCTCCGAAACAATTAACCTTTCATTGTTGGATATTTGACATATAATACCACCGGTTTTTACCGTTGAATTCTTTGGTAGCATAGTAGACCCCGAAATGGTGTAGAGTTGTGTGCTGACATCTGATGCAAAGTGTGTAATATCAAGCTCAGGCTTTGCATTTTTTGCAACCAAATCGCCACCTTCATTTATAAACTTCGCTATAATTTCATACTTTGCTCCGCTAAGTTTATTGTAAATCTCATCAGAAAGACCCATATTTTTCTCAAGAACAAAATAAAGTTTTTTATTATAACTGTCACTAAACATTGCCCTGACATCTTCTTTGTCAAAGATAACAGATGCAAAATCAGTCACAATCTCAACAGTTGGAATCTTGTCATAACCAAACTCATTGGCGGTTTTTATTAAATCACTTATTTCCAACCTGAGCTTACATATATCACCCACATCACTTAACGCAGAAACAACGTACTTTGTTACAAACTCTTCTGTTTCGTTGAATTCCGCCATAACAGTTATATCCGCCGATTTACTGTCAGAATCTCCTGTAACAACAGGCATAATTTTTTCCGCTGTATAAATACCATCGTTCTCGGTTATCGCATATGCATCCGAAACCAATGCCGAAATATCAAACCCAAATGTTCCGCCGCAAATCTCAAAGTTTTCAGGACATTCAACCTTAACGATTCCTTCTATTACTCCGCCATTTACCAAAACATGGCCCGTTTCATCAGCATATACTGCACATGAATTTTCCTCATAAAGCGTATCATCATTAAAAGAACCACTATATGAAATCAATCCGCCGTTTACGATGAATCTACCACCATTTTTTATCTGTACTGTCTGTTCATATTCATTCTCCGCAGTGCTCGCTTGCGATTGTGCCTTAACACAACCATTTTCCAGAATAACTTTGCCGCCCCATATGCCCAACGCACTCTGAAACCCGTTTATGACACCTCGCTTTGCCTCTGACGAGTCGGTTAACGTAAGTGTACTGCCTTCAGGAACAATTATAGCAGGATTTTCACTAAAGCTGCCTCCTGCAACCTGTGTAATAAAATAACCGTTAAGATCAAGTTCCACATTTCCTTCAATTAAAATGTATGCGGTGTTTCCCTGAACGGGCTGCAAAGTAACACCACGACTGAGTTTTACGTCTTGTGAAAGAACTATTCCACGCCCTTGATGACTATGATTGAGAAAGTCAACAGCATCATAAAAAGCACCCCCAAACAACAGATTGTCTGAATATTTAATATTTCCATTATCTGAAAATTCGGTATCAGCATACACTTTTGCTGTAATTTCCTCAACTGCAAAAGTTGTGCAAGGCATTGCCCAGCACAACAACATAAACACACATATGAACAAACACAATATTCTTCTCATTATAATACCTCAATCATTTGATTTAATAACCAAAATACATCCTGATGTAAAGTTGATTTCTCCCGGATTGTTTCCATTAAAGCAATTGCTGCTTGCCTGAACCTTATCCGTTAGCAAATGCATCCCTTCAGCTTCATACAAAAGACCTTTTACCGAAAAATCAGTTACGTCACCGCCAAACGGGAAAAAAGAAATGTATTTTTTTCCATCAGAGTAAACCGTAAACGGTTTATCCTCCATAGTGATTTCATTTTTCTCGTTAAGAAGTATACCTTTCGCACCATTTTCAAGGATTTTTTTAAGCAAACAAAAATGCGAAAATTCGTGGTCTAGTCTGCCACCCAATCCGCCAATAATTACTATTTCCTTAAAACCTCGTTTTAACGCCTCGGTTACTGCAAGGTCGGTATCGGTATAATCCTTTTTTACAGGAAATGTAATAATTTCTTTTGCGTGTATTTGTGTTTTAGTTAAAGAATCCCCGTCACCAAGCCACAAATCGGGAACAACCCCCAACCTTTCAGCATGCATATAACCGCCATCAGCACAAATAACAAAGTTTCTTTCAAAATCATATTTTTTTAAATAGTCATAATTTTCAAAAGATGCCGAACAAAAAATATAGCAAATCACTCTACAATCGCCCTCATTTCAGCAATAGCAGCTTTTGCATCTTCTGCCTTGAAAACCGACGAGCCTGCAACAACAACATTCACGCCAAGTCTAAGTGGTACTGCAACATTCTTAGGTGTTACACCGCCATCAATTTCCAGTTCAATATCCTTGCCGCATTTATCTATCATTTCTCTTGCAATATTGATTTTTTCATTCATAGCCTCAATATATGACTGACCGCCAAATCCCGGTTCCACAGTCATAATAAGAACCAAATCAAAACAAGCAATATCATCACCAAGAACTTCAACCGACGTTCCGGGTTTCACCGATATACCTGCCTTAACGCCAAAACTATGTATAAAATCAGCCATTTTTGAAAGGTCTTGGCACACTTCCTGATGAACAGTTATAATATCCGCACCTGCTTTAACAAAAGCCTCGATATATTTTTCAGGTTCTTCAATCATAAGATGCACATCAAGAGTAAGACCACAGGCACCACGTGATGCCTTCACCGTATCAGGTGAAAATGCAAAATTGGGAACAAAATGGCCATCCATAACATCTATATGTACATATTCAGCCCCTGCATCTTCAATTTTTCTAAGTTCATCACCTAGCTTGGTCAGGTCTGCTGCAAGAATTGACGGTGCAATTTTAAATTTTTTCATTTATCTGTCCTCTTTTAGTATATATTTTCTCTTGCCGTCTTTATTTCGCTGTAAAGCTGAACATAACTTTCGTGACGACTTTTTGCAATTTTATCCGCCTTGACCGCTTCAAGTATACAGCAGTCAGGTTCACTTCTGTGACTGCAATCATCAAAGCGGCAATTACCCTCAATAGTTCCAAACTCTCTGAACATTTCTGACAGTTCCTCAAGGGGAATTGTGTTAACATCAAAGGAGCTGAATCCCGGAGTATCAATTATATAGCCTCCGAACGGTAATTTCGCAAGTTCAGAATGTCTTGTGGTATGTCTTCCCCGTTCCAGCTTTTCGCTCACCTTTCCCGTTTCAAACATATCACGCATCATAAGCTCGTTTATAAGGCTAGATTTCCCTACGCCTGAATTTCCTGCAAATACAGTTATTTCATCTTTAAGAAAATCCTTAAGAGGCTGAATGCCCTCGTGCTTAATGGCGCTTGTAATAATTACCTCAAACCCTGCTTTTTTATATACATCTATAAGGGCAACATCGCCCCCAAGGTCTGCCTTGTTGAAGCAAATCGCAATTTTAAGCCCAACAAACTCTGCCGAGGCAATAAGCTTATCAATAATATACGGGTTGGGGCTTGGGCTTGACTGTGCCACAACAACCGCCATTTGTGTAACATTCGCCACAGCAGGACGGATCAACACGTTTTTCCTCTGCTTTATTTCTGATATTACTCCATGGGTACTGTCACTTGTTTCTATAATAACATTGTCGCCCACCAAAGGAGTATCTCCTCTTTTCCTGAAAACGCCGCGTGCACGACACTCTATAAGCCCCGATTCAGTATTCACATAATAAAATCCGCCTATGCCCTTAATAATTACGCCGTCTAAAAGATTGCTCATCATTCACCTCTTCTTAATAGCCGAAGTTTGACCCTTCACAGATTATTGAAGTTGTACCGTTCCTTTTTGCTGCAACACACCATCATAAAGAATCTCTACCTCAATAGAGCTTGATGTTCCCTCAAGTTTTACAGTATCGCTCTGGCCTTTATTCAGATTTTTGCTGTATACAGACTTTCCGTTAACTTTAACCTGAACAAGTGCGTTGTCTTTGTCCCTTGGACCGTATATTGTCAACATTGTACTCTTTTTCTGTGGAGCAGGCTGAACGTCTTCACCGGAATTTGTGTTTGTTGCCGGTTTATCAGGTTTTTTATTAACCGAAGGATTATTAACGTCAATGTTATTAACATCGGTATTGTCATCCTCATCATTTTCGGGTCCGTCACTTACGTAGAAGGTAATTGTATCTCCTTTTTTTACATTTTCTCCGGCCGCAGGTGCCTGTTTTATGATAACACCTTTGGGAACCTCATCACTGAATTCTTTTACGATTTCAACAACAAAACCGTCTTGTGTGGCATCAATTTCAGCCAAACGTGATTCCTGATTATTTACTGCATAATTTTTAAGACGCATTATGGTTGTTCCCTTGCTTACTTCTACATAAACAGTAATGACCTCTCCTTTTCTTACCTTTTCACCTGCTTTGGGATTCTGTGTAAGAATTATTCCTTCAGGCTGTTCACTTTCAACAACCTTGCCCTCTACTACGTTAATCATATAATCTGCATTTTTTCCCACAATTTCAACGCATTTTTGATTTGCCTCATCAACCGTCATACCTAAAACATAAGGTATGTCAACATCGCCGCCGTTCATAAACAGGCTTCCTATACCTGTAATTTTCATAATACCAAATGAAAGAAATGCAATAACTGCAATCGCACATATAACAGCAACTGCCACAACCTTTTTTTCCTTCTTTTTGTCAATTTTCTGAACATTTACGGGTTTCTTCTTGCTTGCAGGCATTTCTGAATCCTCCTTTTCAGGTTCTTCGGATTGAGATACAGTTTCTTTCTCTGCTATTTCAGTCTCGATTGTTTCAATATCTTCAGGTTTTACCGCAGGCATTATTATGGTTGCACCCATTTCTTCAGCCTTTGGTTTTTCTTCTGAAACATCAGGTATTTGTCTGGTAGGATCATTAAGAACCTCTGTAAGTTCTTCTATAAACTCTGACGCGCTTTTATGTCTTGCCGAAATTTCTTTTGTCATAGATTTGAGCACAACTTTTTCAAGCGCGCGCGGAATACTGATATTATGTTCACGAGGTGGAATTGGTTTTTCCTGCAAATGCATAATGGCAACAGTTACCGGACGTTCACTGTCAAAAGGAACAGTACCCGTAATCATTTCATAAAGCACAACACCAAGTGAATATATATCAGACCGCTCGTCTGTATAGCCGCCTCTTGCCTGCTCAGGTGAAATATAATGAACCGAGCCTATGGCATTATCCTCGCAGGTAACCGTTGACTGAACATTTGCTCTTGCAATACCGAAATCAGTTACCTTCATAACTTTATCCGAGGTCATAATTATATTATGAGGCTTTACGTCACGGTGAATAATTGAGTTTTTATGTGCTTGCTCCAGACCCTTGGCAATCTGTATTGTATAATCAACCGCCTCACGCCAGGGCAGGATATGCTTTTCATCAATATATTCTTTTAATGTTTTTCCCTTGATATATTCCATTACAATGTAATGCAGACCATCCTCATAGCCTACATCATAAATTGACACAATGTTGGGGTGTGTAAGACTTGCCGCAGCCTGAGCCTCAACATTAAATCTGCGTACAAATTCTTCGTCATTCTGAAGGTCGGGACGAAGCACCTTCACTGCAACATATCTGTTAAGCAGTTGACACTTTGCTTTGTATACAACGGCCATTCCGCCGCTTCCTATTTCTTCGATTATTTCATATCTATCCGCAAGAACCTTACCTATCAAAGTCATTTGTTCTCCTCCTTTTCAACGCGAAAGGCAACTACGGTTATATTATCAACACCGCCATTTTTATTTGCCTCTTCAACAAGTGCGTCAACAGCTTTATCTATATCTTCTTCGTTCACAATAATTTCCTGTATTCTTTCATCCCTGACAGTTTCAGTAAGTCCGTCACTACACAAAAGCACCGTCTCGCCTTCCGACAGTTTGTAGTCATAATAATCTGCATCCACAAACTTATCGGTACCCAATGCTCGTGTAATTATATTTTTGTCAGGATGGTTGCGTGCCTCTTCACGGGTAATTGTTCCCCGTCTTACCAATTCCTCCACAATGGAATGGTCAATTGTCATCTTGCAGATTTCTTTTGCATTTACCACATACGCACGGCTGTCACCGATATTGGCAACCCATAATTCCTCGTCTTTAACATATGCAACAACCAAAGTAGTTCCCATACCTGCCTGCTCGCGGTTTGATAAAGACATTTCGTATATTCGTGAATTAGCAAAATCAATAGCCGCCGCAATACTATGGCAAATATCCTTATCCTCTGTCTTGTTCAGGTCTTCTGCAAGTTCATCTGCCACAATTTCTGCAGCAGTACTGCTTGCAATTTCACCTGCATTATGACCGCCCATTCCGTCTGCAAGAACACAAACTCCAAGCGGTGCTCCATTTTCAAAACCGCAGATTTTGAAGCTGTCTTCATTCAGTTCGCGGCGTTTGCCTATATTGGTCATACCGCATACTTTTAAAACCATACTATCATAGCCTTTCTGCCCGGGATCCCGGGCTTCATTTATGTCAAACTTAAATATTAGTCTTTTTATTTCGCAGCTGTCCGCAGGCGGCATTTATATCGCTACCCATTTCACGCCGCACCGTTGCTGAAATACCTCGTTTTTCCAGCCTTGCACGGAAGTCATCAACACGTTGTCTGCTGCTTTTGTCAAATCCTGTTTCCTTTACTTTGTTAACAGGAATCAGATTCACGTGACACAGCTTTCCCCTGATTAAATCCGCCAGACTGTCTGCCTCGGCTAAATTATCATTAACCCCCGAAATCAAGGTGTATTCAAAGGAAATTCGTCTTCCGGTCTGCTGAATATAAAAATCGCAGGCATCCATCAACTCGGCAATATTATACCTGTTATTTACGGGCATAATCTGTGAACGTCTTTCATCATCAGGCGCGTGCAATGAAATAAGCAGCGTTATCTGCATTTTTCTTTCGGCAAGCTCGCGTATTCTTTCCGCAAGACCGCAGGTTGAAATAGAAATATGTCTTTGCCCTATATTGAGCCCTCCGTCTGCATTTACCAGCTCTATAAATTTAAGTACATTATCGAAATTATCAAGAGGTTCGCCAATCCCCATCATAACTATATTAGAAATTCTCTGCCCCAAATCCTTCTGAACACACATAACCTGCCCAAGAATTTCACCTGGGGTTAAATTCCTCACCCATCCGTTAAGGGTTGATGCACAAAACTTGCAACCCATTTTGCAACCAACCTGTGATGAAACACAAATGGTATATCCGTACTCATATTTCATCAGAACAGACTCAATATAGTTCCCATCATTTAATTGTAACAGATACTTGCGTGTTTCGTCAATGTCTGATACATATTTTTCGCAAATTTTTACACTATTTATTGTTGCTTCCTGCGCTAATCTTTCCCTGAAACTTTTCGGAAGATTTGACATATCCTCAAATGTTTCTGCACCGCGGTATATCCATTCATAAATCTGCTTGCCGCGAAACTCCGGCTGACCAAGTTCCTTTGCCAGCCGTTTCAGATCGTCACAACTATAATCCAAAAGATTTATCATAAACGATTTATCCCTTCATCATTTTGCATATATAAAATCCACTTTCGCCCATTTCACCTGTGAGAATTTGTTCCTCGGACAGTTTCTTGAATTCGCTGTGTTCTTTCAGAAATTCATCAATCTGAATTCTGTTTTCTTCGGGCAAAATTGTACATGTGCTGTAAACCAATGTTCCACCTGATTTTACATATCTTGCCGCGGTTTTAAGAATTTCTTTTTGAATTTTGCACAGTTCTTCTATATCTTCTTTGCTGCGTCTCCACTTTATATCAGGCTTTTTATGTAACACTCCAAGTCCCGAACAAGGTACATCTGCCAGAACACAATCTGCTGAATTTTCAAGTTTTTCAACACACACAGTTCCGTCCTGAAGTCTTGCATCAATTATATCAATTCCCAGTCTTTGGGCAGATTTCTTTATAAGCTCAACCTTATGTTCAAATACATCACAAGATATAACCTTGCCGCGATTTTCCATTTTCTCGGCAATGGCACAGCTTTTTCCGCCTGGAGCCGCACACATATCTATAACAGTATCACCAGGTAATGGTGCAAGAGCCGCAACCGTCTTTTGTGACGATATATTCTGCAAAGAATAAAGCCCCTCCTTGTATGCAGGAGAGTTATCAATACTTAATCTACCGCAAGCCTTAAGACATCCTTCAATGCAGGTTTTTTCACAATTAACACCTTCAGTTGTTAACCTTTCAACCAGTTCGTCGGTTGAAGTTTTAAGAGTATTTACCCTTAAAAATACGCCGTGAGCCTTATTGTTTTCTTCATAAAGGTCTCTGCAACGTTCTGCTCCATATTCGTTTATTAATTTTTCGGTCATCCACAATGGATAGGAATATTTAAGCGACAAATATTCTGCATCACTCTTGCCTTGTGGAAATTCGAATTTTTCAACCTCGCGTGCAAAAGAACGCAGAACACCGTTGACAAAACCTGTGCCCGCACGGTGAGAATATTTTTTCGCCAGCTTTACAGCCTCGTTGCAAGCGGCACTATGAGGAATTCTGTCCATATAATAAATCTGAAAAACTCCCATACGCAGAATGGACAGAACCCAGGGTGTCATTTTCTTGATTTTTATTTTTGAGTATTTTGATATAATAAAATCAATGGCCGTTTTATTTGATACCACGCCATATATCAGCTCTGTAACCAATCCACGGTCGCTTGCACCAAGCTCTGTACCGGACAGTGCCAAATTCAGTGCAGCATTTGTATAAGTTCCATTTATTTCAATGTCATATAATGCCTTAAGGGCAATTTCTCTTGCCGTCATAATCTCACAGCCCAATCTATTAATCTCTTCTTCTGCCTACGATACTTAGCAGTCTTAAAAGGTTTGCAATCGCCACAGCCGCAGATGCAACATAGGTCATTGCCGCTGCACTAAGCACCTTTTTGGATGCAGCAAGCTCGTCGGAATCAAGTATCATATTACTCTCTAAAGTTCTGATAGCTCTTGCCGATGCATTAAACTCCACAGGGAGAGTTATAAGCTGAAACAGTACAACCGCACCAAAAAGCAGAACACCAAAATTAGCAAGTCCGTCAAAGGCAAGTATTACGCCAAAAATAGCAAGCGGCCATGCGGCATATGAAGCAATCTGCACTACAGGAACAATTGCATTACGCACCTTTATCGGAGCATACCCCTGTGCGTGTTGAACCGCGTGTCCAACCTCGTGTGCTGCAACACCGATAGCGGCAACAGACGTACTGCTGTATGTGGCATCCGACAGTCTTACTACATTTGTTCTTGGGTCAAAATGGTCGGTAAGGTTTCCCGCAACTCTTTCAACAATAACATTATGAAGTCCGTTCATATCAAGGATTTTACGAGCAACCTGAGCACCGGTATATTCCCTTCTGTTGCCAACAGTTCTGTATTTATTGAATGTTGAATTCACCTTTGACTGCGCATACATTGTAAAAATCAATGCAGGCAAAACCAGTATGATGTATGTCATATCAATACCATAAAAATATCCAAGTCCCATTTTTGTCACCTTTCTATAATTTAACATTTTATATCCTCAGCTTGAGGATATGTAACTATCCTAAGATTTCGCCGATTTCGATTTTATGTCCGTTAAGCCAGTCACGCACCTTCATCTGCTTGGACCCCTTAAACTGAACATCTGTAACAATTATTGTATTGCCATCACCGCATACAACCTCAATGCCCTTTTCATCAGCAGATATAATCTGACCGCAGGCACTCTTTGAAGGTTTACCAATGCGCGCCATATAAATCTTCATAAGTTCACCCATATATAGGGTATGGGCAACTGGCCAGGAATTCATTCCACAAATAAGATGTATAATCTCCCTTGCAGGCTTTGACCAGTCAATTTTTGCAGTATCCTTTGAAATCATTGGTGCATAGCAGGATTCTTCATCATTCTGCTTTTCGGGTTTAAGCTCACCCTTTTCAAGCTGTTTTATGGTTTCAATCATCAAATCTGCGCCCATAACCATAAGTCTGTCGTGAAGCTGGTCGGCTGTTTCATACTCACCGATTTCTGTTTCACATTTAAGCAGCATATCGCCTGTGTCAAGACCTTTTTCCATCAGCATTGATGTAATGCCCGTCTTCTTTTCTCCGTTTACAACCACCCACTGTATAGGACCTGCCCCACGGTATTTTGGAAGAAGTGATGCGTGCATATTAATGCATCCGTGCTTGGGGAAATTCAGAATATACTCAGGCAAAATTTTACCGTACGCCACTACAATGATAAGGTCAGGCATAAGTTCATCAAGTTCAGCTTTAAAAGCAAAATCCTTAAGACTTTCAGGCTGAAAAACCGTTATATCATTTTCCTCTGCACATACCTTAACAGGTGGCGGTGTCAGCTTGTGACCTCGGCCCGCAGGCTTGTCCGGCTGCGTTACTGCGCCCACTACCTGATGTTGGGATTTTATAAGTGCTTCTAAACACGGAACTGCAAATTCGGGAGTTCCCATAAATAAAATTCTCATAAATCTTCTCCTGACAGAAATTAATTATTGTTGTCCAGTTCAACCCATTCTTCAACCAGATCCATAAACATCTTTCCGTCAAGATGCTCTGTTTCGTGGCAGAATGCTCTAGCAAGAAGGTCTTCACCAGTATATTCGTGCCACTCACCCTTGCGGTCCTGAGCACGAAGGGTTACTTTTTGCGGACGGGTAACAATGCCATATTTGCCGGGGTTGCTGAGGCAACCTTCGGCACCTGTCTGCGAGCCTTCTGTGCTGATAATTTCAGGATTAATCAGTTCAATAGGACCTTCATCAATATCAATTACCGCAACACGTCTCAAAACTCCCACCTGTGGAGCAGCAAGACCTGCACCGCCTGATTCATACAGGGTATCAAATAAATCATTCACCAACTCGTTTAGTCTGTCATCAAACTTTTCAACGGGGCGGCATTTTTTTGTTAAAACATCATCGCCTAATGTTACAATCTTTCTTATAGCCATAATACCTCTTACCTTACCTTTCGTACTTTTATAATCAATACATATTGGTTGGATTAACGTCAACACTTAAATAAACCGCACTCTTTGAGCCTTCGTGCTGTTCATAGATTTCACGCAAAAAGCCGTGAACATTGTCATAATCCCTGCATTTCAGCAAAATTCTGTATCTGAAATTATTCTTTATTTTTGCAATGGGCGCAGGTGACGGTCCTGATTTTGAAAAAATATTTTTATCAGAACGCATCTGCTTGTCAATAGTCTTGCCTATATCCTCGATTACCGATTTTACAGACTCTTCATCCTCACCTGTTGCCATTATATATATTATGTCACAAAACGGCGGATAATTCAACCTTTTTCTTTGCATTATCTCATTTTCATAAAAAGAAATATAATCGTGTTCTTTTGCATAGTTAATGGTGGTATTTGCCGGCTGATAGGTCTGAATTACAGCACGACCCTTCAAATCTCCTCTGCCTGCTCTGCCGCATACCTGTGTGAAGAGTGAGAAGCCTCTTTCGTTGGCACGAAAATCGTCAACCGCAAGGGATGTATCTGCCGCCAGAACTCCAACCAACGTTACATCGTGAAAGTCAAGACCTTTTGTAACCATTTGTGTACCAAGCAGAATATCAGCACCGCCCTTTGAAAATTCATCAAGAATTTTTTCGTGACCGCCCTTTTGAGAGGTTGTATCTGTATCCATTCTCAAAACCTTTGCAGACGGAAACAGTTTGTATAATTCTTCCTCAATTTTCTGTGTTCCTGTGCCAAAATATTTCACATATGACGAGCCACAAGACGGACATTCGGTAACATTGCGTCTTGTATATCCGCAATAATGACAGGAAAGCAAATCCTTACCCTTGTGATAAGTCATTGCAATACTGCAATCAGGACAATTTATAACCTCGCCACATTCACGGCAGGAAACAAAGGTTGAATACCCTCTTCTGTTCAAAAACAGAATTGTCTTTTGTCCATTATCCAGATTTTGTTGTATTTCTCTTTGCAATTTAAAGCTTATTGATGAACGGTTTTTATTTTCAAACAACTCACCACGCATATCAACAATATTTACCTCGGGCATAGCACCCTGATTATACCTCTTTACCATTTCAAACAAGGTATATTCGCCCTGCTTTGCTCTGTAAAATTCAGAAATTGACGGAGTTGCCGATGCCAAAAGCAATATTGAATCTTCATCTTTGGCACGTTTTTCTGCTACATCAATTGCGTGGTATCTTGGGCTTGTTTCTGACTTGTAACTGTTTTCGTGTTCCTCATCAAGTATTATAATACCTATATTTTTAAATGGTGCGAAAATCGCAGACCTTGCGCCCACAACAACCTTAACTTCGCCATTTTTGATTTTATTCCACTGGTCAAAACGCTCACCAGCGGACAGTGCACTATGAATAACCGCCACCGAATTTCCAAAACGCGACACAAACCTTTGTACCATTTGTGGTGTAAGTGAAATTTCGGGCACAAGCATTATTGCATTCTTGCCCTTTTGGATAACCCTCTCAATCGCCTGCAAAAAAACTTCTGTCTTGCCGCTGCCCGTTACGCCACGAAGAAGAATTTTTTCAAACTTTTCTTCTTCAATTGTATTGTAAAGATGGTCAATCACCGTCTTTTGTTCAGGCGTAGGTGTATAAGCCACAGTTTTTTGGTATTTTGTTTCATCATAGGCTTGTCTTTCAATCTGCTGATTGTCGGTTGTTATATATCCTTTTTTCTCAAGAGCTTTTATCGCCTCATAGCTCCCACCTTTTTCGCCAACCAATTTAGCAAATGGCATTGAATCTGACATAAGAAGTGCCTCAATAATTCTTGCCTGAGCTACTGCTCCTTTTTCGCGCAAAGCGTCGGCAATGCCGAATGCCGCCTCTCTGCCAAGTTTGAGTGATGCAATTTTCACACTTTTTTCTTTAACTCCTGAAGTCATTCCCGGAGGGGTAGCAAGACGGATTGCCTGATACAAAGAACAGAAATATTTGCGGCTTACCCAAAGACAAAGATCTAAAATCCAAGGCTCGCAAACAGGCTCTCTGCCTTGAATACTGCTGAGTTCCTTAAGATTTTTGAAATCACTTGTGTCTTTTATGCCAATAACAATTCCGTCAACACGTCTGTTGCCCCAACCAAAGGGCACCAAAACACGCATACCCACCGACAGCTTTTCTTCAAGCGTTTTGGGTACGGAATAATCAAAGACTTTATCAATATTCTGTTCCTTATTGTTTAAAACCACCTGTGCAACCATACAATCCACTTATCCATTAAAAGTCAAGGACTACTTCAAAAACAGAAGCAGTCCCATAATTTTACTATTCAGCATCTTCTGCAGGAATTTCTTCCTGAACGTCTTCAGCAACCTTTACAGCCTCTATTTTACCCTCATAAATCTCGTTTACAGCGACAGTTACATCCTTGGATGTTTCAACCTCTGCAAGTCTGGGGGCACCATCAACCAACTGTCTTGTTCTTTTTGCTGTTTCAATTACCAGTGCATATCTGCTGCCTGTTTTTTCAACAAGTTCTGTAATAGGGGGATAAATCATCATTTTACATCTTCTCCTTTTGGTTTTTCATAATATTTTCTATATCGCAAATTGCAGTTTCTAAAACATCGTTGATAACTATGTAATCATATTTATCCTTTTGCTCAAGCTCTGCCTTTGCGGCATTTACACGTTTTTCAATCTGTTCCTCAGTTTCGGTACCTCTGCCGCGAAGTCTTTCATACAAGACATCTTCAGAAAGCGGTGCAATAAAAATTGATACTGCATCAGGCCGTCTTTCCATAACCTTCAGCGCTCCCTGAACTTCAATTTCAAGGATGACATCCTTGCCCGAATTCAGTTTTTCGTCAACCGGGTCTGCCGGTGTGCCGTAATAATTGTCATTATATACCGCCCATTCAAGGAATTTATCTGCATCAATCATTGACCTGAACTCTTCTTTTGATTTAAAGAAATAGGTCACTCCCTCTTTATCAATTGGTCTTGGAGCACGGGTTGTTGCCGAAACAGATACCGAGATGTTTTTATTCCGTTCAATAAGCTGCTGACAGATTGTACCTTTGCCAACACCCGAAGGACCCGAAATCACATAAAGAATACCTTTATTCTTCAACCTCAATCTCTCCTTCGTCCTTGGTGTCGGTCATATCTTCCTTAACAGCCGCACGACCTGCAATAGTTTCGGTCTGGATAGCTGACAGAATAATATGGTCACTATCTGTAATAATTACCGCACGGGTACGACGTCCGCAGGATGCATCAATAAGCAAACCCTTGTCACGGGCATCCTGAACAATACGCTTTATAGGTGCAGATTCGGGGCTGACAATTGCCACAACTCTGTCACCTGAAACAATATTACCAAAGCCTATATTTATCAGTTTCATAAAAGTCACACCTCACAACTATTCGATATTCTGAATCTGTTCTCTTATCTTTTCAATTTCAGATTTCATATCGACAATTATTTTTGAAATCTCAACATCATTTGCCTTTGAGCCCATAGTGTTGGTTTCGCGGTTCATTTCCTGAATCATAAAATCAAGTTTTTTGCCAATTGGCTGGTCGGTCTTTATTGCGTTGCGGAACTCTTTGATATGACTTGCAAGTCTTACGGTTTCCTCGCCAATATCGGTGCGCTCTGCATAGATTGCCGCTTCTGCAATAATTCTTGTTTCTTCAACATTAACATCCGTAAGAATTTCATTCATCTTCTTCTCAAGACGTGCACGGTATTCTGCAACGATTTCGGGATAACGCTTTTCAACCATATGCAGATTAGTTTCAAGATTGTTAAGATGCTCGCAAATATCGGCTTCCATATTTTTGCCTTCGTTAATTCGTGTATTTACAAAGTCTTCTGCCGCTTCTTTAAATGCATCTGTTATGATATTTGTAATGTATTCTTCATCGGCTTCGTCGGTTTCAATCTTGAAAATATCGTGATACTGAGCAATTGTTGAGATTTTAACATCATCTTCAACACCAAGCTCAGCCGCAGACTTCAAAGCATTTATATAGCTTGCGGCAACCTCACGGTCAAGTGTAATACTTTTGTCGCTGCCCTCAATACGTTCAACAGAAACATAAACCTCTACTTTGCCGCGTGAAATGTACTTTGCGGCGGTCTGACGAATTTTATCTTCCACAAAATAATAATACTTTGGAACTCTTATGGCAAGGTCAAGATATCTGTGATTAACCGACTTAAGATTAACCTTGATATTGAACTGGTCAACAACCTTTTCGGCTCTGCCAAAGCCTGTCATACTTTTGAGCATAATACTCTACCTCCCATGCTCCGGATTTCTTCTGTACACACTCCGAGCAATAATACATTAAGTATATCACATATTTCCAAAAAAATCAAATAATATTTGAAATTTTTTAACTTTTGGTGTATACTATTAAAATATATCAAAAAATATTGTAAAACATAGAGGAATTTATCATGGCATTTGACGGATTTGTTACCCATGGCATTGTTGAAGAATTAAAAAATATACTGCAAGGCGGCAAGATTGACAAGATTTATCAGCCCGAAAAGGACGAGCTTACTGTATCAGTTCGCACACCTGACGGGACTTTTCGTCTGCTCCTTTCTGCCGCGACAGCAAACCCAAGACTACATCTTTCCGAGGCGCCGCGTCAGAACCCCATAAATGCTCCTCTTTTTTGTATGATACTGCGCAAGCATCTGTCAGGCGGCAAAATTATTGCCATAACCCAGCAAGGCTTTGACCGTGTTGTAAGGTTTGATATTGAATGTTATACCGAAATGGGCGACCTTACCCAGAAAAGTCTAATTATCGAGATTATGGGCAGGCACAGCAATATTATTCTTATACAAAGCGATAACAAGATTATTGACAGCATAAAGCATATTGATTTTACCACAAGCGGTGTGCGTCAGGTTCTGCCCGGACTTTTTTATGAGTTACCACCTGCACAGGATAAATGCAATCCACAGGAATTTTCGGTTGCTGATTTAAGTACAAAAATCAGCAGTCTTGCAAATGATACTCTTATGGATAAATTTCTTGTTTCCGAATTTATCGGTATGAGTCCTCTGCTTGCACGGGAAATTGTATACAGATATTCAGGTGACACCAAGGTATCATCAGGCGATGTTGACCCGACAGAATTTGCACGTCACACAGCCAGCTTTATCGCATCTGTTATATCAGGTAAAGAAACTCCATGCGTAATCAAGGACGAAACCGAAAAGCCACTTGCATTTTCATGCGCAGAGCTTAATCAATTTAAGGGTGCCGGAAAGATTATTCCCTGTGAATTTTTAAGTTATGCTGTTGAAGAATTTTTCTCAGCACGTGATATGCACGACCGTCTGGCTCAAAAATCTGCCGGAACAATAAAAATAATTACCAACAACATTGAACGCTGTGAAAAGAAAATTGCAATACACCGTGATATTCTGGAGAAATCAAAAGACCGCGAAAAATATAAAATCTATGGTGACTTAATTACTGCAAATCTTTACAGAATTGAACAGGGAACGTCATCGGTAACTGTTCAGAACTATTACTCCGAGAATTATGAAGACATAACAATCACCATAAAACCTGAGCTTTCGCCATCACGAAATGCACAGCGTTATTACAAGTTGTATACCAAAGCGAAGACTGCGGAGGAGCACTCCACAGAGCAATTAAAGAGTGCTGAAGAAGAACTTGCATACCTTGAAACCGTTCTTGATGCAGTTACCCGTGCCGCAAGCTATGCTGATATTGCAGAAATCCGTGAAGAACTTGCCGAGCAGGGTTACGTTTCATCAGGAAATTCCAAAAAGAAAAAAACACAACAAAAATCAAAGCCTTTGGAATTTATCTCATCAGACGGATACACCATACTTGTTGGCAGAAACAATAAACAAAACGACGAACTGACTATCAGAACAGCCTACTCCACCGATATGTGGTTGCATACCAAGGTTATCCCCGGTTCTCACGTTATAATCCGCACAAACGGCACAGGGGAAGTACCGGACAATACATTGGTTGAAGCCGCTACCATTGCTGCATACTACAGCAAGGCTCAAAAATCAAAAGGTGTTGGTGTTGACTATACCTTGATTAAAAATATCCGCAAACCAAACGGTTCAAAACCGGGTTTTGTAATTTATGAAACCAACTATACGGTATATGTTGACCCCGATGAACAACTTGTAAACAGCCTTAAAAAAGAGTAAAAAGTAAACGGTGAAATGCTAAAACATTTCACCGTTTTTGTATAAATCCTCATTTATTGGGAGGTCGTTATCCAAAAGCTCGCCAAAACTGTTATTTTTATAAATAAGTTCTATAACATCCTTCATCTTTCTTGAACTGCAAAGCTGAACTTTTGCATTTCCTATACAACCGTCTTCAATACATCCAAAAAATCTGAATGGAGCTTCAAGCTTTGGAAAGTATACCGAAACATCAGGGATTTTGCTGTCAAACCAATGTAAGTATCTTTTTTCTTCTCTGCCGTCTTTATGGATAATTGTTCTCTCTACCATATGTTCTGTCAGGCGGTCGGGCACATCAAGCATTTCTTCAACACAATGTATAAATGTGTTTTTGTTCTGTCCTACACCGATTAACAGCACATATCCATCCTGAGCAAGCAATTTACCATAACAGCCTTTTGGATTGGCTGGTGTGTCAGCAATAGCCTCGTTTTCCACAAAGCTTTCTGCTAGCTTTTTGTCGCCAAATACCACCATTGAATGTGTCGGATGCAAAGTTCTTACACCATCGGGATGTGCCGCCGCAAGTCGTGGCAGAACACCGATACAGCTTTCCGCCCTTCTGCGGTCAAACACAAGACTGTTCCACGTATGAGTGGGCACACATAAAAGACCTCCATCGCAGGCAAAAAATTCAATCAGGGCATTGAGAAGTGTTTCTCCTCCGCCTTCAATCTCACCAACCGCCTTCAGCGATGTATGTACGGTTACAATTTTCCCTCTTATATGTCGGAACTTTTCCAATTGTTCTATAATTTGTGTTTTGGTTATTAAATGCATAGTATTTCTCCTTTTGCCAATCTTTGAGTTATGCATTACTCATAAAAAGACATACTGTGTATATCGGTATAATGAGGTCTGTTATTATGCACCCATGAAGACCCTACGTTTCGGGATTCAATAAAATAAAGTGCTTTACCAACAACATTTACACCATTCAATACACATTTTGCCGCAATAATACTTCCTTTTGACGGCGTTATGTTAATCATATCGGTATGTGCCGGAGGAAATTGAACTCCGTATTTTGTATCAAAAATAACTTCTTTCACAGTATTGGGAAAACTTGCCGATTTAACACGGTTAAAAACAACACCGCCAACACCGAGTTTCACAGCAAATAGTGAACGACCTGATTCTATCTGAATAATTTTTCCCAGATACAAGATGTCTTCATACGTATATGTTTTATCTTTGCACGCTTCCGAAACAACAACATCCGGTGCCGATATTTTAACAGTCTGATAAAAATCATCCCAACTGACATCATAACCAAGCACTTCGGATACCGCTCTTATGGGAATAAAAGTCAAATTCTTATACATAACCGACAGATAATTCTTTTCCGTGCCGTCTATAATACAGAATTCCTTATCAGGATAAAAAACAAATGTGTGACCGTCTTTTTTCATTATTGCGGCATATTCCGTGTTATCCCACTCAACAACGCCGCCAATTGCATCAGAGAAAGCACGCAAAGGAATGTATGCTGCATAGTTAATCATAATCGGTTTTTGGACACACTTTATAAAATCCCCGTTTATATCAATATCAACGGGAATATCATATCCGCCAAAAGTATCCACAGCCGAAACATTAATTGAAAACAACATTATTAAAATAAAAACAACTAAAATTGCTGTCTTTTTCAACATACGTATTCTCCACTTCTGTCATAAAAATTCCTCCTGAATTTCCAGACGTTATTCCACTATCTTATCAGGCATAACCAAAGCCGCAATAATGTATGCAATTATTCCCGAACCGCCAAGAATGGTAAATAATACCCACGCCAGACGAACCATTGTTGAATCCCAATCAAAGAATTCCGCTATTCCGCCGCACACACCACAGATTTTTTTATCAGATTTTGATTTACAAAGCTTTTTCTTCACAATAATATCCCCCAATATTAGTATATATTTACGTTTATATTACTTATCCTCTATCAATACAGGTGTTAACAACGCAAGTACACCCATCATAATTGCAATTGCAAGGAAGAGATTTCTCTGTCCGAATGCATCGGCATAAATACCACTCAGATATGAACCGACAAACGCACCTGCACCATGAGCTACAACTGTCCACAATCCTTGCGCAAAAGCATTCCCCTCAGCAGGCACAATTCTTTTAATATACGGTGCCAAAGTCGCCCACAAAAGTCCGTACCATATACAGTTAAACAGCATCGAAAGGGAAGCAACCGCAGGGGTAGGTGCAATGTATATGAACAAGCTTCTAAAAACACCTGCAAAAGCAATAATAAAGAATGTGTATTTCGCCTTGATTTTTCCTGAGATTTTTGAGTAGAACATTACAACAAACCATTCAACAAACGAAGCAATACCCAGAATCAGGCTGAATGTTCCCAAATCACCGCCCAGCCCCTGAGGTGATGTATAATACACAGCAAAAAATGCGGTAATACTGCTGCAACCTGTGCCAAGAACAAATGCATAAAATATAAACTTAATATAGGCTGCGTTGAATATATTCTTATTCTTTTCCTCAGGTGTATTATAGACACGAGGAGCACGCACCATTTTTGAAAATACTGCAGAAACCGCCGCGAGAATTGCAGAATATGCAAAAATCAAGGCAGGGTTTTCGTGAGGTAAAAATATCAGAACTACCCCAGCAATGGCATAGCCAAGCGATGCAAATGAACGGAAAAAACCAAAACTTAAACTTGTCTGTTGATAAACTTCGGTACAGATTGTATCAACCAACGGCTGATGAGCCATAAAACAGCTATAAAACAAAATCACACTAATATACAAAAAAGGCTTGGTCATACCATTTTTTAAAAATAAAAGTGAAATTACCGTCATAAAAACAAGAGAAAGACAAAGCACATTGGCTTTGTTTTTAGCCTTACCTGCAACATAAGACCATAGTGCCTGAGAAACACAGGTTAAAACCGCACCGATAGCCAGAATTTCACCAATTGTTTTCTCTGTTCCAAAAGGCAAGGATGCCACATAAACAGCTATAAAATTATTAATCAAATACTGAATTCCCCATGGGAACATATACATTCCCACAAGAGAAAGTGCCACTTTTTTGTTTTTCATTTTTAGTCGCCACCTCGTAATGCTAAATATAAGCCTTAAATTTTTATGATTCTGATTTCCATAACGGAATATCTTTAAGCTTGCTCCATACAAAGTTTCCTATATTCACACCGCCCAGCTCATTAAGGTGAATGTTGTCAACATGATAAGCCTTGTTTTTAACCCTTGCATAGCCAAAGCCCGCCTCGCAAAATACATTGATAACAGGCACGCTGTTAAGTCTTGCAACCTACTCAATGCTTGTCATTGATGTTACGTATGCATACCATAACTTATTTTTCCAATGGTTTCTCACAAAAATTCAACTCCTGTATACCTTTTAAAGCCGCAAATTTCAGCAACACACTTCTTTGCGGTTTCAAGTTCATCTTTTGATATAGCCTCATCAAAATCGCGAAAACTATTTTCTTTAATGTCATTGCCTGTCAGAACTGCATACCACAAAAGACCGAGTGCATATCTGCCAAGACCTAGAGTCGCGTGAAATGTATCACGGTGTACCGTTGGTATTTCGTTTGCCAGAAGCTCCTGAAACAGTTTGCCTGACGGAATCAAAAAGTCGGCTTTTGTATCATCAAATGCTTTTTGATATGCTTTCTTTAATGCTCCATACATTTCGGTATGATGCTTGTACCCCATTGTTTCATATAATCTGGGGGAGCCTTGCGCATATGCCCAGGTCTGATGAATTGCAATTTTCGCCTTGGGGGCACATAGTTTAATATACTCAACCAATTTTACAAGATATGGCTGATATGTTTCGTAATCTGTAGACATATGACTTGCCTGCTGAACTGTTACAACATCCCAACTGCGGTTTAAAAGTGCTTCCTTTATAGAAACCTTAAATCCGGTACTTGCACCATTCATTTCGAGAGTATATGCTCTTTCGTCGCTTAGCATATGTCTGTAATGCGCCGAAAGCGGACATCCGCCTATGTAAAGATTAAATGTGTTCATGTCATATCCGTCAGCCTTTGCAATTCTGTGAAGATACCTTTGGGCATCCTGAGAAAAACTGTTTCCTATTGATAAAACATTCATTGCTAAAAAATCTCCTTTGTATGGTAGTTATTTTTGCGCACAAATACATTATACTCTTTTATACATAAAAAAACAATAGGAATTGGCAAAATAATTCCTATTGTTTTTATGTTTTAACCTTTATTGCCAGCCATATTCGTATATGTTTATAAACTTTATTTTGTTTGTTGCACATACAATAATATTATTTGTTCCGTTTTCCTGAATGGCAACAAAATCCTTGCCTACCTGTCTTAAAATTCCTGTTTTTTCCATATGAGTGTTTTCCCCGAACAAAAATTCAAGTTTTACATACTTCCCCATCTGTCCGCACAGATAACCTGAAACACCCATATTACCGCACATACCGCCTATGGACATATTATTATTGCTCTGCCTTTGAATATTTTGCGTTGTCTGCCTCATGGTCATATTACCCATTATAGGGTCACGTCTGGTTCCTCTTTCGTCCTCCTCAAATTGTACTGAGTTATTCGAAGAACTTTGCACAGCTTTATCCATCATATCCCGTGGCATTTCATAAGCCTTCTGACCAGCCAGACCTACTGCTTTTGTATTTGAGCCCGGAGGAACAATTACTGCAGATTGCTGATTGGGCCACGGTGGGTTTGGATTTTTTTTAATGCTTCCAAATTTTCTCATTACATCACTCCTTTCTTCACCGTATATAATATGCAGGAAAAAATTTTTTGAAACAAAATGAATAATTTTTTTAGACTTTTCCAATACTATTGATGAGAAAAATCTCAAAAGTAATTTTTTAAAATTCAAAAAGGAGTGATTTAACAATGTCAAACAACAAGGAAAATCAGAACAAGGAAAACCAGAACAACCGCAACGACAACAACAAGAACAACAACAACAACAATAATAATAACAAGAACAACGAAAACAATAACAGATAATGTAAATTACATTAAAAAAAGACCGAAATGGTCTTTTTTTAATATACATATATCTATTTCATACAATAAACCTGCGCCTTTTGTGACACACTATTTTTGAAAGGAGTGACTGTATGACGCCGGGAAAAAAACTGTTTTTTCCGTTGATTTTTGCACTTTTCCTTTCGGTTGCGTCACTATCGACAGAAACAAATTATGCAGTTCCCGTTTCTTCTTCTGCAAAGCAGACCATGGTTATACCGGGCGGAAAAAGCATCGGTGTAACACTTAGTACAAACGGCGTAATGGTTACAGGGCTTTCGGAAATATCACTTTATGACGGCAAGATAATCTCTCCTGCAAAAGATGCGGGAATTAAAGCCGGAGACATTATAAAGTTTTTCAACGAGGAGCCCATAGGCAATGTGTCGGAATTATCCGCCGCAATAAAAAAATCAAACGCCTCATCTTGCCGGGTTACTCTTAGCCGTGACAATAAAATCATAAAAACAACCGTTTCGCCGAAAATGTCAGCAGATGACGGTCAGATAAAAATCGGTGCATGGGTAAAAGACGCCGCATCGGGAATCGGCACAATAACCTTTTATAATCCTGAAACTCATTTTTTTGCAGCATTAGGTCATGGAATCTGCGACGGAACTTCAGGCGAAGTTCTTGACGTCAGCAATGGTGAAATTTTAAGCTCAACAATAGTTTCCGTAGATAAAGGTAAAAAAGGCTCTCCCGGTGAACTGAATGGAGTTTTTTCTGAAAGCAGCGAGTGTCTTGGACTTATCACTCAAAACCATTCGGGGGGCATATGCGGCAAAGTGACGGATAAGTTAAATCTTTCCCACCAACCGGTTTGTATAGCAAAAAACGAAGAAATTAAAACGGGATCTGCATATATTCTTGCAAACGTCGAAGGCAACCAGATAGAAAAATTTGACATTGAAATTATTCGTATTATTTCAACAAAAGACACATCATCAAAAAATATGATAATAAAAATCACCGACAGTAAACTGCTTGAAAAAACAGGCGGTATTGTTCAGGGAATGAGCGGTTGCCCAATTATTCAAAACGAAAAACTTGTGGGAGCGGTAACTCATGTATTTGTTAATGACCCGACAAAAGGATATGGAATCTTCATTGAGAATATGATAAACGACGCAAATATCCATGCGGTAAAGGTATCGTAACACAGTTTTTATGAAAAAAGTTGTCCCTTGTGTATTCACGTTACATAAGGGACAACAATTTTTTATGCAAAAACTATTCAAATGTATGGGATGCGAATTTCAACTGTCTTTCCGAGAAAATCCAGATAAAGAAGATTATCAAGAATTATTCTATTTGATTGTCCTGTGCATCCGATATGTATGTCCTCATCATATGCTTAGAGGTCGTAGAGAAAAATATCGGTGTATGGTATCACCTTGTTGAGGGAATCTCTTGAAATAAATTCACAGGTATCCACGGCGGTGTGAATATCCTCTGCTTTCAATTGTTTCATCAGTTCTGCACAAAAATCGACTTGCATCAGGCACTCGCCACCCGAAAGGGTAACACCACCACCCTAATTGTCATAGAAATCTTTATCCTCAAGCAGTAATGGAAGCAAATCCTCAATAGCAGCATCACTGGTAAACGCGATAGCATCAATTTTCGTTGCCGAAAGAATTGCCGCAGTCGCACCCTCGCAGTTTTGCCCCATAGATGCCGAAACATTTTTGGAAAGTTCCTCACCCAGCAGTCTGCCATTTGGCGATATGGCGGTCAGTTTTCCCTGGGTATAGTACATACGTGCCACGTGGAAACCGCAGGTCCACTTGCCCTCACGGGCATTTTGTCTTCCGCAAAGATGCTCGGTGATAAAGTTAACAAGATTTACGGATATCGCATCGGGACGTTCCTTGTTGTTGCCCCATTTTTCACTGTCGGAAAGAAGCATACGGCGAAGTGCTTCTTCTCCCTCGAAATTTTTATCAAGAATTTCTACCAACTTCGGAAGTGTAAGCTCCTTTTTTTCATACACGTATTTACGGATCATCATAAGCGAATCCGTAGTGGCACCAAGAAAGCCGAGAAGCATAATCGAATCGTTGTAGCTTCCACCGCCACCGATTGCATCCTTTGCCTTTTTAAGACAACTTGGGAATGTGGCAGAAAGTAAAGAAAGCGGATTGATTTCCGAAAATAGTCATATATTTTCATCTTACAACCTCATATACGCAATTTTTCAAGCAAAAATAATGCTTGTTTGAAAACAATGTCGCAATTGGGTTGCCTTTGGGGGATTATTTCTTAACAGAGATAATCCCTTTTTATATTATAAACTAAAAAACAGTCGAAGCGAAATTTTATCGCTTCGACAACTTTTTAATGTGTCCAATCATGAATGGCATTATTCATTTTGTGCATCATTCTGCCTGCACGGTGATAAGCCTTTCGCATAGACCGTTTATTCATCGGATGAACAGCAACTATCATACCAACTCCTATAACTGTTCCTACCATAAGACCCAAAGAAAAGTTTCCCACACTGACTCCTCCTTTCATTCTATATATATGGTGTTTTCTTTTATATACATTTTATTAATGGTAATTTTTTTACCTCTGCGGAATGTCCCTTTTCCTACAATTACATCGGTTATTTCGCCGGTTTCAAAATCAAAGCTCATATCCTTTATTTTACTGTATTTACTGTTTTTATATACAGCCTTTAAAATTTTATCATCCATTAAGTTGTCCATTCCTCTGCTTACGGATATCTCTGATTGCAAAATAAGTTTTTTATTACCGGCAGCTGAAATTTCGTTAATAGGAACAGAACTGCTTAAGGGTATAAGGCTAAGGCTTTCTACCGTAACAAAAGTAACTTTATCCCCGTCCTGCGAAAAGCACACTCCCTTAACCTTACCAAAAGGTTCTTCCTCATTATTTTTGTAAACATATTGACCAATAAGGTTTTTCAGGCTGATGTTCATATATTTCGCCCTTCAATATAACAAAACCCGCAAATCAATCTAGACTTGATTTGCGGATTTTATTTAAATTACTCTACATTACTGACCATTACCGTTAGCCAAGTCCTGCTCGTACTTTTTGATCATTTTCTTAACCATCTGACCACCGATTGAGCCGGCTTCTCTTGATGTGAGGTCACCATTGTAACCTTTCTTGAGCTGTACGCCTACCTCGTTGGCAGCTTCCATCTTAAACTTATCCATAGCAGCCTTTGCTTCGGGTACTACGAAATTGTTATTGCTCTTGTTGTTTGACATGATTGTTTCACCTCCCTTTTTTCAGAAAAACATTTTGTTTATCTGTCTTCGTTACTATTTTAACCTCTATCGATATTAATACACGATGTAATTTTTTCTAATTCTGCGGTAAAATCTGACATTTTTCTGCAAACAAAAATTACATTTGACAAAAAAGCGTAATTATTATAAAATGTAATTTATATAATGTTTTTTGAAAGGAGTGTCACCTGTATGCAAAGAAAACTTTCTGAGATTTCATCATTTGAAGTTATACTTTGTCTTTCGGTTGTATTAATACACATTTTGTCCGAAAGCATTGCATCATATGCAAAAGGAACAGTTCTTTCGTTTTTGTCTTTTTCGGCATCCAAGATGCTGACTTTTGTAGTTCCTGCATTTATGATTTCAGCAGGTATCAAATTTGCTCACAAATTTCAAAACACATCATTTAATTATCTGACCTTTATTCGGGGCAGAATTACAAAAATTTATATACCCTATGTTTTATTTACTGTTCTTCATTATCTATATTTTGTTTTTTACAGAAAATATTTTGATTTTGATATATTAAAATTGTTTAGCTATGTTACTCATGGGTCGATTGTTGCACCTTTCTATTTCATTGCACTGATTATGCAGTTTTATATTCTTTCGCCCATTATAATGATGTTCTGCCGCATTATACCGTCAAACCTTGGTATATTTATTGCTGCAATAATCAATATTGTATGCCTTTATTTTGCTAAAGCTTTACCATATGGTGACAGAATTTTTACTGTATATCTTCTTTACTGGACAATAGGTTGTTATATAGGCATTGATTTCCGTGTTTCCATGAGCAGACTTGCACGTCTTAAAAAGGTTATTGTTCCTTTGGGAATAATCTTTACTATTCTGTACACGGTCGTTTCATATGCGGAATTCTTAGAGCTTTTCACAAGTTTCTATACAGAAATTCTTAAAATTGCTTTTTGCATTTCTGCATCATTTATGTGGCTTGTTCTTATGCCAAAATCGGAAGGTTTTATCGCCGACAGTCTTGCCCCTGTCACATTTTATGTTTTCCTTATTCACTGCCTTGTAATTATCGAAACACAGTTCTGGCTGACCAATTGGGGCATTACATCCATACCTTTAAGATTTGTAATTACATTTTTCTCGACGTATATTATTTCTCTTCTGGTTTCAATTATATTTCTTAAAATTAAAGACCTCTTCGTCAAAACAAAACAAAATAGTTTTTGGTAACGAAAAATCCTATCACTTTTGTGATAGGATTTTTTGCATATTACTTTCTGTTTTTAAAATCAGGAATTTCCATAACTGCACCGCCTGCCGCAATAGATTTCTCAGAAAGAGGTGTTATGCACATCCATACAGCCGCATCATACACATCAATGGGCATAGGTTTGTTATTTTTAACGCAGTCAAAAAAGTCGCTGTATACAAGATAGTCCATACCGCCGTGACCGCCTTTGATACCATCATCCAAAAACTTTTTCCAAATCTCATGCTCGTATTTGTCAATAAACTGACCTACATTATCAAGATTTTCTTTTCTGCTTTCACGTTGTTCACCGTTATCTATAAATACAGATTGCGTTGCCTCTTCATACATTCCCTTTGTTCCACGTACAGTAAAACCTCTGCTGTAAAAATTTCTGGGCAGGGTTGTATCAAGAGTTATAACTACGGTTTCACCACGTTCACACATAATTGTTGTAGTTACAATATCACCCTGAGCAAATTTTGCATTTATAAGTTCTGCATCATCTGCCTTATTATTCTTTATGTATTCGTGAAGACCCGCAGCCTTTGATGCCATTGATGTAAGTCTGACAAATCTATTCCCGCGATTTATATCAAGAATTTTAGCTATAGGACCGATTTCATGAGTTGGATAGTTCTCACAATTACGTGTAAGATACTCGTTTAAGCGATAATGACGAAGTTCCTTACCATGTGATACCTCGTGACGCAAGTCGTGAAAATAACCACCGCTGCAATGAACAATTTCACCAAATACGCCCTGTTTTACCATATTGAGTACCATAAGCTCGTATCTGCCGTAGCAGCAGTTTTCCATAAACATAAATGGCGTCTTTGTGCGTTCATATGCATCAACAAGGGCAAAACATTCGTCCAGAGTTTCACAACCACCAATCTCACAACCACAGGGAATTCCTCTCTCTAAGCACTCTATAGCCATTTCTATATGCTTATCCCATGATGCTGCAATAACTATGCAGTCAACCAGGTCTTTTGACATAACTTCTTTATAATTATCGGTTTTAAATGGCTCATCAAAACCTGCGTCAACAATCACCTTTGCCGCATCGTCAACTCTGTCCTGATACAGGTCGCACAGCGCAGTAACCTGAACAGCATCATGTGTAGAAAGAACCTCATCAATAAGCTGTTTCCCTCTTTGTCCAAGTCCGATAACACCCAATCTTAATCTTTCCATAAAAATTCTCCTTTTTAGCAAAATGATATTTACAAAAATCATTTATTATGTTATCATTATATCACATAAAATTATATAATCAATTCGAAAAAGGATGTTTTTTATATGAAAACGGATAAGATTTTCTTTAAAAAATTAGGAAAGTGCCAAAAAAATATGCATTTGCTTTCAATAACCGGAATATACTCTTTTTTTGAGGCTAAACGTACACCCGAATTTTATTTTGAAGGAGAATGTCATTCCCCATGGGAAATGGTATATGTAATCGAAGGTTCGGCAGGAATAACTGCAGATGACAAAATATATACCCTTTCAAAAGGCGATATAATCTTTCACAAGCCTATGGAATTTCACAAGATATGGATTGCCGACGGAACAAGTCCAAGGCTTTTGATTTGTTCTTTTGATATTGACGGCAGATATGCACATAAATTAAGCGGCGTTTATCACCTCTGCGACGATGCCCGGAATACTATGGACTCGTTAATGGAATATCTCTGCAACGAATTTAAAACATCAACTTCAAAAGAAATGAATTATTATAGATATTTTGAAGAAAACGAAGTTACTTTGCAAATCATATTGAATAAACTTGAACTCTTACTTCTTCACCTTTCCTATTCGGATAAGCGTGAAGAAAATGCCGAACATAACGAAAAAATGCGATTATACACACAAATAGTTGAGATTTTAGAAGAACATATATACGACAAAATAACAATTCCTCAAATCGCAGAAGAATGTAAAGTCAGCCCTGCCACTATAAAAAACTGTTTTGCCGAATATGCCGGATGCGGTGTCCACAAGTATTTTCTTAACATAAAGATTCGAGCAGCTATTGATATGCTGAAAAACGGAGCAAATGTAAATGAAGTCAGCGATATACTTCAATTTGCAAATCCTAATTATTTCAGTTATGTATTTAAGCGTGAAACGGGCATATCCGCCAGCACATACAAAAAATGATACATTTACTCAACAATTTGTTTCTTTAATCTAAAAATCCGTTCAAAAAGAACGGATTTTCTATTATTTAATAGCCTTATTCTTCCATTTACCAATACGATAAAAAATCGCAGTCAACAGCGCACCAATTACCCATGACAGCAATAGCGAAATCTGAATACATTCACAACGACCGATTGGCAATTCAGGAGTTCTTGTCAGATACGAAATTCCATAAGCAATAGGAACACGGATTATAACAGTTGTTGCAAGTGATATCCACATTGGAGTCATTGTATCACCTGCTCCGCGCATAACGCCTGACAAGCTTTGTGTAACGGCAACCGCAATATATCCTGCCGCAAGAATTTTCATCAGATAATAGCTCATATCAACAAGAGCCTGTGTTTCGGTAAAAATACTCATCAGACCTTTGCCAAACAACAGTATTATACCTGTAATAGCCGTAGAACAACCCACAGCAAGCCATGTGCCCTGCTTTGCACCTTTAATTACACGGTCATAAAGTCCTGCACCAACATTCTGACCTGCATAGGTGGTCATTGCCATACCAAATGAGAAATTGGGCATCATAGCAAATCCGTCAACACGCATAATCACAACATTACTCGCAATAAATAGTTCTCCAAACTGATTGGTCAGCGACTGAACAATTATCATAGCTGAAGAAAAAATTGCCTGTGTCAATCCTGATGGCAAGCCAAGACGTATAATTGTTTTAACATATGTGCCAACAGGCTTAAGATACTTCACTTTAAAATCAAAAAACTCTGTCATCTTAGCAAGTTTTATAAAGCATAACACAGAAGAAATAATCTGAGCAATTACAGTTGCAAGAGCAACGCCACCTACACCCATCTTAAGTGACGCAACAAAATATATATCAAGAACAATATTGATTACTGTTGCAACAAGCAAATATACAAGTGGCGAAAAAGAATCTCCCAATCCTCTTATTATTCCGCTAAGGATATTATAAAACCCCATACCCGCAATACCTACAAGGGAAATTATAAGATAATCAGCGCAACCGTCAATAATTGACTCAGGTGTATTAAGCATCTTTAGTACCGGTCTTATAACAGGCGTTGCCACAATAATAAGAAATATACAAGATAATATTGTTACCGTAACACTATTGCCTATTGTATATGAAACGCCGTTTCGGTTTCTTGCACCAAAATACTGAGAAACCATAATGCTTGCACCTGCCGAAATACCGATAAACAGTACAAGCAGCATATTAAGCAAAGGCGCCGCACTACCAACAGCCGCAAGAGCATTGTCGCCTATGTATTTGCCAACAACAATGCTGTCAATAGTATTGTAAAGCTGCTGTGCAATGTTTCCTATAAGCATGGGCAATGTAAATGTAACAATACTTTTCCACGGAGTACCCACAGTCATATCTGTAGGTGTAAATAGTTTTTTTAACACGTTTTTCTACCTCATTCTGAAATTTTAACGGCTATAATTATAACACAAAATCAAATCAAATTCAATACAAATCTATAAAAAATTTTAGTCCCAAAAGACTATATCTTTTGAGACTAAATACATAACTATGTTATTTTAAATTTTCTTTCTGGTAGCAAGCTGTATAAGTGCCACCATAACCACTAAACCAATGCCTATACTGTCTGTAACAATACCTGGATAGATAAGCAATAATCCGCCAACAAGTGACATTATACGCTGATACCAAGGCATATCATGAATAAAATATCCCTCAAGCGACGCCGAAACTGCAAACATACCAAGTAATGATGTCACACAGATAAGCGCAACCTCAGGCGCAGTAGTGTTAACAAGCAACATTGCAGGATTAAGTGCAAATATATAAGGAACGATAAATGCACCGATAGCCAATTTTGTTGCTGTAACTGCCGTTTTCATCGGATTTGCCTGAGCAATAGCCGCCCCTGCATATGCCGCCAGCGCAACCGGCGGTGTAAGGTCAGCAACAATACCGAAATAGAACACAAAAAAGTGTGCTGCAATGGGAGGAACACCCATACGAGTCAGAATGGGTGCGCAGGTTGCCGCCATAATGCAATAATTTGCAGTTGTGGGAACACCCATACCAAGAACAATACAACATATCATTGTCAGGAATAAAGCAACAATAACCTGATTACCGGCAACAGCAACAATTCCGTTAAGCAAAATATTTGCAAGACCGGTTGATGAAATAATACCTGCTATAATTCCTGCCACACCACAGGCTGTGGCAACAGCAATCATTCCCTGACCACCAGCAGCAAGAGCTTCCCAAATGCGTTTGGGGGTCATACGGGTCTCTTTTTTGAACATACTTACCGCAATTGCCGCAATAATGGCAATAGCAGCCGCATAAGCAATAGAGCGCTGATTTGTACCAACCAGATATATGAGCAAAATAAGAGGTATCAATAAATATAACTGTTTCAAAAGTGGCAAAACTCTTGGAAGTTCTTCCTTGCTTAAGCCTCTTAGACCATTCTTCTTTGCCTCAAGATGAACTGTTATAAAGACACCTGCAAAATACAAAATGGCAGGCAGTATAGCACGTACAACAATATCACTATAAGGTCTGCCCAACGCCTCAGCCATAAGGAATGCCGCCGCACCCATAATCGGAGGCATTATCTGTCCGCCGGTAGATGCCGAAGCCTCGGCAGCAGCGGCAAATTCAGGTTTATAGCCTGTTTTTTTCATAAGCGGAATGGTAACGGCACCCGAGCCAACCGTATTGGCAACAGATGAACCTGAAACCATACCTTCAAGTGCACTTGCAACAACCGCAACCTTTGCAGGACCACCTGAAAAACGACCTACAATCGCATTTGAAATCTTTATAAAGAAATCTGCAATTCCCGTTCTCTCAAGAAAGGCACCAAAAATAATAAACACAACAATAAACTTTGAACAAACATTAACAGGCGTTGAAAGTATACCTTCTTTGCTGTAAAACAAACGGGGTACAACATATTTAACCTTACCCCAGAATTTGGGATTGGTTGTTCCCCAGAATAAGGCATATACGATAAACACGGCTGCCACAATCACTATAGGTAGTCCAACGCTGCGACGACACACCTCAAGAAGTGAAACTATACCAAGTATACCTATTATTATCTGATAAGTTTCAAACTTGCTGCCCTGAGCAACAATATCTTTTGCGTTAAAAGCAAAGTATAAAAATGCTCCTGTACCCATAACCAAAAGAATTACATCATACCAAGGCATAAAATTCACTTTTTGCTTACCCTTTTTAGCAGGATATACAATGTATCCAAGAAACACAATATACGCAACAAAAGTTGTTAATCTGAATTCCTCAAGCCAACTTGCAAAAAGAGTAACATAAATACAAAATACCGAAAAAATCGCAAGAAAAGCGCTTACAATAATTTTAGGAACACCTTCCCACACACGGGTATTTGATTCACGGTCAAATTTTTTCATTACGGATTCCAAATCCATTGGCGCTTGTTCAACAGATGTCTTTGATTTGCTGAAAAAACCCATAATACCTCCTAGACATACCAAAATGGCTACGACGGTTTTGCCGCAGCCATTTAATATTAAACCTTTGTAATTACTGAACTGCTACTTCAATACCTTTTTCTTTAAAATACTTTGCAGCACCTGCATGGAAAGGAACAGCTATACCTTCTGTTGCATTCTGAAGGCTGAGTTCTGCACCCTTAGCGTGTTCTGCTGTAATTGCATCAATATTATCATAGATTGCTGCTGTAAGTTTATATACATCATCCTCTGATGCATCAGCATTTACAATCAATGTAGCCTTTACTGTAACAGTCAGCACATCCTCTGTCTGGCCGTTATATGAGCCTGCAGGAATCTTGTGTACTGAATAGAAGGGGCATGTTGCCATAAGAGCTTCCGCAACTGCTCCGTCAATGGGAACAAGATATGCATTGCTTGTTGTACAAAGTTCTGTGATTGCAGGTGTTGGAGGTCCTGCAACAATGAATGCAGCATCAATCTTGCCATCCTTTAATGCATCTGCACTGTCAGCAAATGACTGATACTGAGCTTTGATATCATTTTCTGTAAGACCTGCTGCAGTAAGAACGTCCATAGCATTAAAATAAACACCTGAACCGGGAGCACCGATTGAAACTGACTTACCCTTAAGGTCTGCAACGCTCTTAATTGAAGGATCCATTGTAACAAGCTGAACAGCCTCGGCATAAAGACCAGCTACAACACGGAAAGAATCAATCTTGCCATCTTCTTCAAATGAACGTGAACCTTCCCAGGCATATGTCATAACGTCTGACTGAACTGTACCAAGCTGATAGTTGCCTGCATCGATTTCCTGAATATTAGCCTTAGAACCGTCTGTTGAAACAACGGTAACATTGATACCGGCCTTGTTGGTAATATACTGACCAAGTATACCGCCGTAGCCGTAATATGTACCTGATGTACCGCCTGTACCCATTGTCATTTTTGTAGTACCTTCAGCGCCTCCGCAAGCAGCGAGCGCAAGCACAAGTGCCAATACAAGTACAATTGAAAGAATTTTCTTCATTTTAATTTCCTCCTTATTTTAGTCTTCAAAACTATACCGATTATATTATATACCATTTTCTTAGATTTTTCAAGTATAAAGTGAAATTTTACCTTCAAAAAACTAATTTTTTATATTCTTTACTGTATCCTGCTCTTGATTTTTGTTTTAAAAAATAGTATAATCATTCAGTTAGTTTTTTAATGAGGTATTGTTATGAACAAATTATGGATTATTTTTGTACTTATATACGGACTTTTAAAAGGCACACGGGAAGGTATGAAAAAAGCTGCTCTTAAAAAAAGCAGTTCTATTGAAATACTGTTTTTCTATACTCTTATCGGTTTTATCCTTACTATTCCTTATTTAAATGTCGCCATTAAGCTTGCACCAATACACATCTTCTGGGCATTTGTTAAGGCTGGTGTGTGCTGTACCGCATGGATTTTCTCTCTTAAAGCCATCAAAGCTATGTCTGTCAGTCTTTACGGAATAATAGACTTATCAAGAATGATTTTTTCAACACTCCTTGGCATTTTTGTCTTGGGTGAAAGTCTTACTTTCTACAAGGTAACCGGTATGTTATTGGTTCTTACAGGACTTTTTCTTGTTAATCTAAAAAAAGGTGCAAACGCCAAAGGATTAACCATATATTCTCTTGCCGCCGCGCTTTTATGCTGTTTTTTCAATGCAATTTCAGGAACAATGGACAAAATTCTTATGCAGCATATGACGTCTAAACAATTGCAATTCTGGTTTATGTTTTTTATGGCATTGATATACGGAGTAATTATCATTATACGAAAAGAAAAAATCTCTTTTTCTACGCTTCGCACAAATTACTGGGTTCCCTTGATGAGCATTTCTCTTGTTCTTGGTGACCTGCTCTTGTTTGAAGCAAATGCCAATCCTGAAAGCCAGGTAACAGTTATGACGGTTATCAAGCAATCCTCTGTTATTGTCACCGTTCTCACCGGCTGGCTTGTTTTCAAGGAAAAGAACATCTTATATAAACTGATGTGTACACTAATTATTCTGTCAGGAATTTTTGTTGCGCTTTTATCTTAATCAATGACGAACACAAAAACGCCACAGCATTTGCATCGGGTTCCTAAGGACAGTTGATAGGAATACGAGCATTGCGAGGTAAGAAGATGAGGAAAACTCAGTAAAATGGGTTTTCCTCTTTTCTTTTTATCCGCACATTCGTCAAAGTAAATGCCTTCTGATAAAATGAAGATACCAAATTTAAAGGAGGCGTTTACGCTATGAAAGAAAAATTTATTGAAAACGGAATTGAGTATGTCAAAAGCGGCGATTATTACATTCCAAATCTAACTGTACCTGATGATAAAGTGTATAATATCGGCAGGTATGGACGGATTCACTCAATATTTATCAAAGAAAACCGTCCTGCTTTCTACTCAATGAAAATGCTCAACGGAACTTGGCTTGCATATCTTGAAGAAATTGACACATCTGCAAAGGAGATGGTTGATAGGCTTATTAAGGATATGGCGGTCAAGCAAGGCATCACTGAGGAACTCAAAGCAAAAGACCAAATGGCTTGGGTTGGTGCAATGAACAACATTCGCCACTCGGCTGAAGAATTTGTATTGCGAGATTTTGTCTATTCGATGGAGGTGCGAAAATGAGCTTTCTTGATGAATTATATTACGGAAACATCAATCCTAACGAAAATCGAAACAGAAAACCTCTTCCTTATGAAAAAGCTGTAAGAACCTTTTCTGACATCGAAAGTAAACTGTCAAAGAAATTAAATGGAGAAAACTTGAAACTTTTTAATGAGCTTGTAAATGCAAGTGATGAAATAAGTGCTACAAGCGGTGTTGAGAATTTCAAAATAGGATTCAGACTTGGTGTTATGATGATGTGCGATAGCTTGTTTTCTGATAATAGCATCATACTGAAAGATTAGATTATAACGGAGGTATATATAATGAAAAAATCAATCATATCCATCATATCAATCGTATCAATTTTAATAAGCTCTTTTTCTGTGAATGCTGCAGAGGTGCCGAGAGAATCGGCACCCTGCAATGCAACTAATGAAGCTATCGTTTTTGTCAAAAGTTGTATCGGAGATATTTTAACCGAGGTGCAGAACGGGTTAGGATATTCCGATGCAAGAGCAAAATCAAATCGTATATTCTTCGATGCATTTATTAAAGGACAAACAAATGGTTATAGCTATGGTGAGCTTGTTGATATAGCAAACTGTGCAATATGGCAGTACCGAGATATGTACTTCCGACCAGATTTTTATGAAAATAATCTTGGAAAAGTCAGAATAATAATCGCTCCCGTTATTGAGGATTATAAATTCGGTAAAATCACTTATGCAGAAGCTGAGTTCAATGCACGAAACAAAATTTATCAATCTGTAAAACCTGACTTTAATTCCGATGTTGAATATATGAAAGATCCTCTTTCGAGAGATATTCCGCCGATAGACAATAGCTTATTTATACTTGCAAGAAAACTGATCTTAGAAAGTAAATAATTATAAAATAAGGATAGAGCGATTAATTCCACTCTATCCTTATTGTTTTAGAAAATATATACGTACAGCATAGAACATAAATTTGTATTTTATTGTATCATAATCATATTCTCTTTGCCAAACCATTCTTCGGTCTTCGCTCTCATGCTTTCCTTAAAGTTAGGGCAATAAACGACCAAATTTCTCTTGGCTCTAGAACAACTGACATAAAACAGCTTGTGGGTTCGGGCATATATATTGGGGTTTCGCACTGTTCCGAGTAATTGTTCATAATTATAATTGTTCCAATTTCCATTATCAAGTATTACAAACACATCATTGAATTCAGCACCTTTAATGCCGTGTTGTGTAGAATACGGAGAATGTTTGTTAATGTATTCATACAGATTAACAAGTTCACCATATTTAATACTCATAACTTGGGTGTAGATTTCTTCGTGATCAATAGCAAACTGTTTGAGTTTATCATCAATAAGACAAATTTTTGAATCATGCGCAAATTGAACTATTTCCTTAATTGTAGAATCTTTCATTTCAGAAAGCATTTGAATTTTTGCATAAAGTTCCTGCTTGTCTTTGTGATGGAATATCTTATAATCAGTTACTTTTATAAATTCATAATATTTCTTCATTTGATACAATCGGATCATTTCTTGGAGTTTTAACAAATGAGAAATTAGTTTATCGGGAGAATCTCCCAAAATTCTATCTGTGTTTGTATAGACGGACAGAAATGATTGGAAATTGTACCTATGTGATATTAAACGATGTGTCAAATACAATTCTTTTGTGTTTTCAGAATCATTAAAATCCCAATCTTTAAATGCAGAATTCTGTTTTACAACATCAATATCCGTGCTGATATTTGAGTAGAGAAAAACAGCATTACCTTCCAAATTTAAATTTTCAGGAGTTTGGGCAATATCTGTTCTTATTTTGTTTAAAAGGTTTATTACTTTTTTGGAGCAACGGCGATTCCCCTCGATTACAACCTCATCTAGTAAACCATCGATAATATATTTTCTGACGTCTCCGATACCGGTTCCATATATTGATTGCATTGGATCACCAAACAATCCAATTAGCGTTTGGGGATTGTGACTAATAAAAGTTTCTAATAACAAAGAAATTATCAAATTACTAGTATCTTGATATTCATCCACGAAAATATAATCATACTTATCCGCTAAAATTTTATTTATTAACGGATATTTTGAAAATAAAAAATGCCCTAATTTCAAGACTTCATCGTGAGAAATAATACCATCTTCTACTTTTAAGTATTCCTTATATTCGATTGTTTCAGGATGGTAAGTATCATGTGTAATATCTTGTTCGCCTGAATATCTAATACCAGTACCTCTAGATTCTTTTTCAGCAGATACTAATTCGACAATGGCAGATGATAAGTTGTTTTTATAATTTCTAATTAGCTCCCAAACAAAGTTGTGTATAGTATCCACGAATAAGCCTTCAAATGGAACTCTTTCTTTAATTTCATTGACTGCCACATTAGTGTAAGTAATGCACGCAACTCTGGCTTTTGGGTTGTTTGAAAATATATGTTTCAAGGATTGAATAAGTGCATATGTTTTGCCACTACCTGCACCACCGTTGACAACGAAGTTTTTGTGGTTAGTAATCTTTTCATAAATTTTATCAAGGTGGGAATTTATTTTGCAAGCCATTCCAATCCCTCCTTAATGTATTCGGGTATTATCCAATTAGAATAATCGTTATTACTGAAATACAAAATATCCGTAGCAAAAGCACTCTTCTTATCAATGCAATTATTCGCTATATCGTAGTATGATACCTTACCATCTTTGATTTTACCTCTATTTTTCAAGCCTTTAAAATCATTCTTGTGCTGTCTAATAAATTCATAGTTGCAACAAATAAAAGCATCTTCAAAACTTCTAGCGTGATACCGTTTTTGCATTGTTTGATAAGAAATTCTCACCAAACCTTTTGAATCAGTTTCCCATTTGCCGTCTTTGTTTTTTGACAATGTCTTATCTGATTTCTTCAATGCTTTTAATTCCACAAATGGCATATCATTAAAGTAGTGCTTCAAAGAAGCATTGCTTGTCTGCTCGCCAGAAGAAACCTTACATGCTTTATATGATACTTTTCCTTTAGGTGAAACATGCTTTTGTGTTGAGTCTATATCGGTTATTATCAACGCTTTGATCCCTAAATAACTGATAAATTCGTCGAAAACATGGGAATATGCACCAACCTCAACGACAGAGATATTCTGCGACATTAAGGGCACATATCCGTCAACATCTTTGTTGTCTATATCCGTTTTCTGCATCATTGCATTAATTAATATTCTTTCTGTATCACCTTCAACAAAAATAACTTTATCTGCAAAAAACAACTCGGAACGTTCCAACGTTAAATATTGTTTCAAAAATCTAAAACGCTTTTCGCCATCATCTCCGGAATTCATCATTTCAGTTTTTAAATCAGATAAGTTTTTTGAATAGATTGCATCGTTTTCTCGATAAAAGAATTTTATTTTTTCAAAATCACTTTGGGAAACAATATGAGAGGAATGGGAAGATAAAATCATTTGGAGATTGATTTCATCTTCTCCTTCTTTACCTTTGCGTCCTTCCTGTAATTTGGCTTGAATATTTTTAATGAAAACATACTGCATCTGCGGATGGGTGTGGGCTTCTGGTTCTTCAATATATAGTAAATTTATGTCAGATGGAACCTGATTGCTCTTTGTAATTTTTCTAAATTCATCAATTTGAATGTTTATGTAGAAGATCATTGCAAAAAGATTCATGTATCCCAAGCCGTTGTATTCTTCCGGTAGAAATTCAGTTTCCTTGCTGTATACTACGTTTGCATTTTCTTTTATCAAAGTAGATGCACTTAGCATGGATTTAACCGATAATTTTGCTTCTGCTTTTCCATAGGAAAAGCGTTCAATGTCTGTTATCACATCTTTGAATATCTTTTTGTAACTTTGGTCCAGTTTTACATCTGATTCTTTCAACACATCATCAAGCAAACTTTCATCGAGTGTTTCCTGACGTCTTGCTTCGCAATATTTAACCGCCAACTTAGATAAAGTCTTGCTTTTAGCTTTTGCTTCATCCAAATTGCTTACATCACGAATGGCTTTTATGTATTTGAAATTAATTATTCGCTGAATATCACTTTTTTCTTTAATCTCAACATATTCATTTGTATCGGTCGGATTAATGCTTTTTATTATTTGTTTAAAATATTTCGAGTGGTTTTTTTCTATATATTCACGGATAGTACGCTTCTTTTTGCCTGCTTTACTACAGTATGCATCATAATCTTTTGCTGCGTTTAAGTACAATTCATATGTCATTACATATTCAAATCGAATAATTGCAGTTCTGTCATTTGGATCCAATGTCATAAATAGTTTTGATAAATTTCCGATATAATCCTCTTCGTTGTATTCGAGATGTACAGTCAATGAAATATAAAACGGCTCATATTCTTCTGCAGGAATAGTCCCTTCTTTGTTGAATGGAAAATTGCTTGCAAGATATTTCTTGTTGAAATCATGAAATTCAAATGAGGATTTAGACTCACCTAAAAATCTGTCTAAAATACTAAGCAACGAGGTTTTTCCAGTATTATTTTTACCAATAATAACAGACAGATCTTCCTCTATTGTTAAAACAAAGTTTTCTAATGCTCTAAAATGATTGATTTCAAATTTAGTAATCTTCATGATTTCTCCCATCCCAAACCGTTTGTTATAATATGGTTTGTAAGTCCGTTAATGATTGTCCTATTTTTCTTTCGGTTGACTTTATATAATTCTCCATATATGTCCAGTTAGGATTTCCGACATCATCAACCGGAAGCATAATACAATCATTTTCCATATCTTCTTTCTTCCACTTATCAATAAAGGCATATTTTCTTCCGGCAGCCTTCAAAGCGGGAATAAGAAACATTGCTATATAAAAATTCATCTTAAACTTTGGATAAAGTACATTTACATCATCAGATGCCCAGAATTGTTCATCTTGATAGAAGGCCTCACCAACTGAACCGTTGTAAGTTATTGTGATTGTATTCTTAGGGTGAAGTTTTTCACTGTTAGAAATATAGGCGGTAATGCCATTGTTCATAGCACTAGCTCCTATAAATCTAATTGTACCATCTTTCATTTGTGCCTTGGTTAGACGTGTCCCTTTGACTACATTAAATAAACTATTAATTGCAAAACTGCCCCAAGAAGAGATATCTATTTTATTCATCTTCGCTTCCGCCTTTCCTTATCAACGAGATAATGACTTTATCGTGAGTTGATCCAATAATACTGTTATATAGAACTTTTTTCACCAATGCCTCGTTAAACGACTTCACATCTAAATTTTCTTTAAACATTAAATAGTCCATTATAGTCTTAGTAAAATCTTCTTCAAAAATTTCGAAAGGTTTTTCGGGCATTTGATAACTTAAATGCTCCTTCGGCTTTATCCATTGAACAGTGTTATTGCCACTTTGTTTACGGATGATTTCAACCCATTCATCTTCTATGGCTTGCCAGCGTCCTCTAACATCCTGTCTGCCTTGATTTTTAACAGTCTCAAGACCATCTTCAGCAATATAACAGCCAAAGATATCTTTGTTTCCGTGTGGAACGCCTGCTTGGAATATAAACACAGATGTAGTTACACCTTCAGAAAAAACTTTCTCAGGTAGTTTTATTATTTTTAAAAGTGTGCTATGTACCAACAACCTCTTTCCTTTTGGATCTTTTTCTAATTTCTTGTCCGGCAAAATAAAAGCACACAGTGTATTGCGAGGCACACACTTTAAAACATTATCCACAATAGTTAGGCAACCATATTTAGATTCAAACGGAGGGTTCATTAAAACTTTGGTAATTGGTGAACTGGTTAAAATGTAGTCTCCATTACTATCTTTTTCAAACCTTCCTTTTTTATCAGTTTTATAGCTTTTAGATCTAATCCAATCGCAAGCCTCAGCACTGCGAGTATCTAATTGTTCTAAATTAGTTTTACCATCTTTATGTATCAACATATTTGCACAAGCGAGAGCAAATATTTCTCGATCAAATTCGATACCATATAACTGAACATCTTTAATTGTAGCTGCTTTTTGGGTATTTATTCCGCCAGACTCTTTAATCATATTGCACATTGCTTTGACCAAAAAGGCTCCCGAGCCACAGGCTGCATCCAATACTCGATCATTTTGGGACACATCAATAAGTCGATACATAAACGAAGTAATATGATCAGGCGTGAACACCTGTCCGCTTTCGGATTTCTTTTTATATCTGTTAAATTCATTAAAAAAAATACCCATTACATCTTCGCCATTCCAATAATCCGAATTTACACAATCAGATATTTCGGAAACCCACTGAATAAAATTATCAATTGCTTCTTGATTAGAAGAGTTATTCATCTTGATTTCGGCGTACACCTCGATCAATAAATCGAGTTTTAAATTTTGCTTTTTACTTTCTTCTAATGATTTTGACAAGGTGCTGAGTATAGAATTTTTCATCAAAGAAAAATCCATGCCTTTTATTAGAATAGCCTCATATCTTTTAGCAACTAAAGCACAAGCAGTAAAAATCATTCTGTGATATAAGTTTTTTATACCAAATTCGGTATGCAAACAATCGTTGATTTTCTTTGTGAGGGTATAAATCTGTTGCTTATCAATGGTGTTCTTTGTAAAGAGAGATATATAGTATGATTTGTTTTGAAGCACATTTGCCACTTCGTCCACTTCAACATTGTTTTTAAATACACGCACGCTAATTCCGTTATACAAAATGCCTACTACTTCCTTATATTGTGTTAAGACAATGTTGCAATTCTTTTTTAATTCATTAACCCATTTCTGAAGAGAGATATCTTCAGCTTCAGATTTTGTTTCAAGAATAATAGCAGGTGTATTATGATCGTCTGGCAAGTACCAACCATCCGGCTTGTCGTTTACACCCTTGAAACCCAATTGATTAAAGGTTGTGATTTGTCCTGTTCCTTGTTGTATTTTTGTTTCTTCTTTATCAAACCCTAATATAATTTTAGCACTGTCTCGCACTTGATCTTCGGTACGATAGGTTATCTTTTTTGCCATTGCTTTTTCCTCCGTTCACGCTTGTTGCATATGTATTCAGCTCTATTTCCATTTGTTTTCCGAAGCAGTCCAATGGGCGGTGAAAATTTTATTTTGTACAGTCGCTCTGATTGGCTCTGCAAGGAAAAGATTTATTGTACCGATTACTTTGCCGAAATCTTCAGCTTTTATTTCAATTTTACGGGCAAAAGCTTTCCATTTCCTCTGCATAGCATCATCAGAATTAAATTCAAGCATTTGTTCAAATTGTTCTATGGTGAAACTATGGTTTCTGTTTGCAAAAGTCTTTTTGAGAGCTTCTGTCAATGTCATACCATCAAAATCGAATTTGTTTGCAAGATAATAAATGTCATAGTAGTCTTTCATTCTGCTTGAAAATTCCATCAAGCTGAGAATTGCATCTATTTTCTCTGCAACGGTTGTTTCAATAGAGTATGTATTTACCATAGGTGCATCAAAATCCGAAAGCTGAGTTGGTATCTTTCGTTTTTCCTGCTTTGGTACGATTATATCTCCAACACCGAAATCAATACTAAATGGTGTTTTTGTATTCTTGATACGAGCAATTATTGATGCACCGATACCTGCGTACTTCTTTGCAACGGCAATAGGCGCAATATCTTTAATTTCAAAAGTTACGAAGTCATTGCCGGTATCTACCGCTATGATTTTTTCAAGAATCTCTTTCAATTGTTCAGGTGTGTTCGGAATTTTACGAAGCAAAAAGTCAACATCAACAGTTACTCTGCTATCGAAATCGGTAAGCGAATAAATAAACAAACCGCCTTTAAGCACAAGATTTTCAGCATACTCGGATTTTTCCAAGCGGCGCAAAAATTCTTCCTGACAAAAGAGCTGCATACACAACTGATAACTTCTGCCGGATTCCTTTGCCTTATTTTTAAGTCGTGCAAGCACGGATGCAGCCATATCAGCCATTAAGCAACACCTCCATTAAATCCATAACTTTTTTATATACATTCATCTCTTTCGCATATTTGGAAAGGTTTGAAAGGTTTTTATTATCATCCGCAACATAAGCATTTACAGCTTTGTTGAAAATTTCATTATCAAGCTTTGTTCGATACTTGAAACAATCGCATATCGTTCGTTCTCTGTCATAAACAGGAAGGGTTACACCATCAAAATCTGCAAATGTTTTTCCAAGTTCATGCAATTTATTCTGAATGTAATATGGTTTATAAGTAATTGCATCCATATTTATTTTTGTCTTTGTCATAGTACGGGGAACTGCAAGTGTCCATACACGAGGTGCAAAGTCATTATATCCATAATGGAACAATGCTGACTCGACACATACAATAGCTTCGGGAAGCAAGGTTTGTATCAACTGTTCTTCCGAGGCGTCATTTGCTTCTGAAAGAGTGTAATAACCGTGTCGCACACGTTCTATATACCCGTCATTGCAAAGGGTACATACATCCGATTTGCTCAAACCTGCAGCAATAAAATCCGCAGTTTTTGCGATACCTTTTGAGTTTTCTATTGTAGTTTTAGCAATTAATTTTTTATTCACGGGTTCACCGACTTTCCAAACCAAAATAAAACAATTAGTGTTCAAAAAGTATTATAACACATATTGTAGAAAATATCAAGAACTTTTTGAACACAATTTCAAAAAGTTGTATGCATAGTGTCTTGGGGCGAGGTTTGTGTAATATATTCTCGTATAGCAAAGGCTACCGCACTTTATGCGATAGCCTTTGCCTATTAGATGTGTTCTACTATAAAATCACCCTTGCACAAGAATTCTGTTCCTATATTTTCATTAGGACAATCAAGATTTATTACAACACACTTATCATCTTTATTTGAAATCAAGCAATCTAAAATTTCATCTGTTATAAACAGTGAATCATCTATTGAAAGAGTTACGTCCTGGAAAATATACCTGTTTGTAGGTGTAGTAATTATAATATCTCCTATTTCATAAGGATATTCCACGCTCTTAGTAATGGTTGAAACAGAAAACTCCCCATCAATCTTTACAAATCCCTTTTACAAACAATTAAAAATCACCATTTCTAATCCTCCATTTCTAATATTTGCTGTTCCAACTTTTGCACACGCATGTCAAACTCTTCAAACCCATCTTCTAGAGAAAAGTGTAACTGTTTAATAAACTCTTCAATCTCCTTCGTTTCTGCTGATAAAAGCATCTTACGAATGTTGCACAATGCTTTATCTTCGCATGAATCAACCACTTCTAAATAACGAGGAACAAAATATCCATATCTGACGACGTCGCAGTATGTAAATAGCCTAGTAACACAAAGCCGACCAAAGCAATCTCTGCTTATCGCCGTTTCGGCATCATAATATATAAAATATTGGTTTATATTTGAATAAGGGTGCCCTGATATTTGCAGTACATCTCCTTTTGAATAAGGAAAGTTGATGATGGCTCTTTGGGGCGAATATATTCCTGATAATCGTAACCATTCATTGTAAACTTCTTTTTCGATAGGTGTTAACGCACTTTCCATATCAATATTAAAATATATTTCCAAAACGTTGTTCAGAAAAGTTTGATAAATGGAAAAAATCCTTTTGTACTCACCATCAGCGGACAGCCTATATTTGTTTATAGTCCAATAACAAAAGTCTCCCAGGTATTCATCACTCTCCTCAAAGTTACCTTCCAAATTATCTTCTGCTCGGTATATAAGCTCTTCCACATTTTCATATTTTTTAAATACAGAACTATATACATCAGCACCATATTCTGAAGCAATATCATTCCTAAAAGAGTTTGAAACCGTGTAAACCTCGTTGTCTTCGCAGTCTATTAAAAGTTTTTCCTTAACTGTCTTAAAAAAAGAGGAGACTTGTTCTTTATATTCGTCTAATGAAACCATCTTTTCATCATGAATAAAATCACGAAAATCGTTTATAAATTTATCAAAAGACACTTTTCTTTCATTCTCTGTTTCGTAGTCATCTGCATGCCACGAAAGTGTGTCTTTACTCATGTTTAAACCCTCCTTAATCCTTTTTCAAATGTTCTTTGATTCGATTGTTGTAATCTTCCACGGCTTCACGAGCATATTTACGGGCATCCATTTCAACCGGGTTAGTGTAGTATGGAATCTTATTATAGTTGTCAAATCCATATTTGTATTCTGCAATCTCTCTGTATATGTATAAGTTTTTATCTTCTTCCTTGAAATCATCCAGAAGAGCGACGCACGAATATTGATAGCCGTGACGACATTCGTGAAGCAAAGATGACAAAATTTCTTCAGAACTATCGAATTTCACATGTTCCATATCCAAGGTAATACTGTGACTATTTTCGTTAAACTGTCCTAGCACATACTCATCAAGTGGGGATGCAGATACATTTAATTCATACCGTGTGCCCAGATAGTTAGCCTCAATGTTCGCAATTACTTGAAGAACATCCATACGCTCATCAAGTGACAGACCCTGCCAAACGGAGTCTTGGAGTTTACATACAGTATCTATATTATTGGCAATAGTCCAAATTGGATCAATGTCAATAAAGTAGACAGTAAAAAGAGAAAAAATTATACAGACATAAGCAACGCCTCCTTTTGGTTAGGAGTAAGACCATTGTTGTGTGAGTGAGGTCTGACAGAATTGTAAAAACCATTTATATAAGTAA
>JAZRLM010000018.1:0-210841 GCA_045646865.1 Clostridia bacterium | reverse complement strand
GGGGTGAAGGAGAGTGTCAAGGTTTCTGGGGTCGATCATAAGAACGGCCTCTTCCTTGGTCTTGTGGCCCTCTTCTACGAGGTCAACAGCGATCTGAAGAGCTGCGGGAGCAGTTCTCTTACCGTTTCTGGTCTGGAGCATGTAGAGCTTCTCGTTCTCAACGGTGAACTCCATGTCCTGCATATCGTGATAGTGGTTCTCAAGGATCTGACAAACCTTTACGAACTCCTCGTAAGCTGCAGGGAACTTGTTAGCCATCTCAGCGATAGGCATGGGAGTACGAACACCTGCAACAACGTCCTCACCCTGTGCGTTGGTAAGGAACTCACCCATGAGCTTCTTCTCGCCGGTAGCGGGGTCACGGGTAAATGCAACACCGGTACCACAGTCATCACCCATGTTACCGAATGCCATTGCCTGTACGTTAACAGCGGTACCCCAAGAATAAGGAATATCGTTGTCACGACGGTAAACGTTTGCACGGGGGTTGTCCCATGAACGGAATACGGCTTCAACTGCACCCATAAGCTGTTCCTTAGGATCGTTGGGGAAGTCCTTACCGATTTTGTTCTTGTATTCAGCCTTGAACTGGCTTGCAAGAACCTTGAGGTCTTCAGCTGTAAGCTCGATATCCTGAGTTACGCCTTTTGCTTCCTTCATTTCGTCGATAAGCTGTTCAAAGTATTTCTTACCAACTTCCATAACTACGTCAGAATACATCTGAATAAATCTTCTGTAGCAGTCCCAAGCCCAACGGGGGTTGCCTGATTTCTGAGACATAGCTTCAACAACGTCTTCATTAAGACCGAGGTTGAGGATTGTATCCATCATACCGGGCATTGATGCTCTTGCACCTGAACGTACTGATACGAGAAGGGGATTTTCCTTGTCACCGAACTTCTTGCCGCAGATAGCTTCCATCTTGGTGATGTATTCCATAATTTCTGCCTGAATGTCAGCATTGATTTTTCTGCCGTCTTCATAGTACTGAGTACAAGCCTCGGTTGATACTGTGAAGCCCTGAGGAACAGGGAGGCCGATTTTGGTCATTTCAGCAAGGTTTGCGCCTTTACCGCCGAGAAGTTCTCTCATTGAAGCGTCGCCTTCGCTGAAAAGATAAACGAATTTTTTGCTCATGTCAAAAATTCCTCCTATAAAATATATATATTAATTAATATATTACTTGATTGGTGTCACATTGCCTTGCCTTAAATCCCGAAAGAACCTTTTCAGGATTCCGGAACATTCATCTGCCATAATACCACTCTCTACATTTACATGGTGGCACAGCTTGTCCATTGAGGGGATTTGTGCGATTGATTTAACCGCACCGCCCTTTGGGTCGTCTGCACCGTAGTAAAGGTTTTTTATCCTTGCCTGAACAATGGCACCGCTGCACATAATGCAGGGCTCAAGTGTGACATAGAGGTCACATTGGTGAAGCCGCCATCCGCCAAGAGCTTTGCAGGCGGCGTCAATGGCCAGAATTTCTGCGTGGTAAAGGGCGTTTTTCCCTGTTTCGCGAAGGTTGTGGGCACGGGCGACAATTTCGCCGTTTCTTACCACAACTGCACCGATTGGGGTTTCGCCTAAGACGTATGCCTTTTCTGCCTCGAGCAGGGCTTGTGACATAAAATAGTTTTTATTCATAATAAATAAGTGTATAACGTGCAAAAGGGCACAAAAATCCACGATCAAGTTCCGTTTGTCAAAAAACAGAAGATCGAAGGGTGGAATTTTGCCCGTGCAAATTTCGGATATTCTTACTGGATGTAGGGTTTAAGTTCTTCAACCAAAGCGTCGCAATCATCACTGTGAACTTCGATAGTGATGGGCTTGCTGAGGTCAAGGCTGAATATACCCATGATTGACTTAGCATCAACAACGTATCTGCCTGATGTGAGGTCGATATCAAAATCGTACTTTGTAACTGCGTTAACAAAGTTCTTTACATCATTTGTTGAGTTCAAAAGTATATCAAATTTTTTCATATTTTCACCTCCTGTTAAATATTTCTTCTATATTATATAATTTTTTCTTGCATTAGTCAATAAAAAAGTGTATAATTTTATCACGAATTTATATCAAAATTTATTCAAAAGAGCAAAAACACGAATTGGATGATAAAAATATGACGGTTAAATTTATTACAATGGGTTGCAAAACCAACTTTTATGAGAGTCAGGCAATGGCAGAGCTGTTCCGCAGATGTGGCTTTGAAGTTACCGACGGGCAGAGTGCAGATGTGTTTGTTATAAACACCTGTGCGGTTACATCAATCGGGGCGCAAAAGTCACGGCAAAGAATAAGCCGTGCAAAACGCAAAAATCCCGATGCGGTTATTGCGGTGGTGGGATGCCTTGCACAAACCGATACCGAATCAGTAAAGAAAATCGGTGTTGACATTGTTGTGGGCAACGACGGCAAGGAAAGTCTGCCCCGACTTGTTGAGGATGCGCTTTCGGGCAAAAAGACTGTTGCCTGCGGTGATATTATGAAAGTGCGGCAGTTTGAGGAGCTGTGCCCCGTATCAGTACAGAGCAGAATCAGGGCAAACGTGAAAATCGAGGACGGCTGTGACAATTTTTGTGCATACTGCATTATTCCGTATGCAAGGGGTCCTGTGCGTTCAAGGGCAATGGATAAAATCGTTGAGGAGGTTAAGCTCCTTGCAGAAAACGGTTATACCGAGATTGTGCTGACGGGTATTCATATCGGCTCATACGGCAAGGATTTGAAAGACGGCACGGGACTTAGCGATGTAATCGAGGCGGTTTGCTCGGTTGAGGGTATAAAGAGAGTCCGTCTTGGCTCGGTTGAGCCGCCTGTAATTACCGAGGAATTTGTTGAAAGAATTTCAAAGCTTTCAAACCTTTGTCCGCATTTCCATTTGTCGCTCCAGAGCGGCTGCACCGAAACATTAAAACGGATGAAACGCAGATATACCGCAGATGAATACAGGGCGGCGGTTGAACTTTTGCGGAGGGAAATCAAGGACACATCAATCACCACAGATGTTATTGTGGGATTCCCCGGGGAAACCGAGGAGGAGTTTGAAAAATCCTTTGAATTCTGCAAGAGTATCGGCTTTATGCAGATGCATATTTTCAAGTATTCGGTCCGCAAGGGTACTGCTGCGGCAGGCTTTGACAATCAGGTTCCCGAACAGGTCAAGGAAGAACGCAGTCAGCGGATGATTGCTCTTGGTGAAGAAATGAAGGAAGAATTTTATAATTCCTACAAGGGCAGGGAACTTGAAGTTCTTGCCGAGCAGAAAACCCGTGACGGCAGGTATCACGCAACTGCGGCTAACTATATGGAGTTTCTGATTGAAAGCGATGGGGATATTACGGGTAAACTCGTAAAATACCGGATAAAGTAAATGCTGTTATCATAACAATTACAAGCACAAGAGTGGCAATACCACTCGTGTGCTCTTTGTTTTTAATCTGATATGTGGCGTAGCTTGCGGAGTATACCGTGCTCCACAATACCCCGAGGGCAAGAATTATCTTTAAAATGGTTGGCATATGGTCACATCCTTAAATAAAGTTTATTTTGATGTTGAAATTTGCGTTTGTGTAAAAATTGTCCCAGTAAAAGGAGTTCCATTTGTCCCAAGTGGCAAAATCTTTCCGCAGACAGTTGCGCAGACCCATTATATCGGCAGATTTTTCCCTTGAAAGGTCGGTAAAATATTCGGCAATACGGTCGGTTAAAACAGAGTTCGCGTAGGAGTAAAGCTCGTCCTTTGTGTGGTAGCCGTTGGGCAGAGCGCCTCCTAAAAATTCTGCCTGAAGGTCTTGGGTGACGGTTATTTGTTTGTCGTTGATGTCAATTTTATAACCTGCTTTTTGGGGGATTATAAGGCGGAAACTGACGGTGTTTTCGGGACTGTATTCGTCTTTGACGGTTATGGTGCAGCTTTCAATGCTTTGGGTCAGAATGTTATAAATCATTGCGCTGTCGCCATCCATTGCCGAGGTCAGCTTGCCGTCCTTGAAAATTGCCATTCCGTAAAGCACCGAACGGCCGGCAGAAATGGTGGAATGGTGAGCGCTCACCCATTGCGGCACAGAACTGTCGGCAGGAAAGTCAGAGGTTTTTGAGCCGCTGATTGCAATGGGCAATGCGGCGGCACTGTTATCTGCGGTCAGCTCGTCAACAAAGTCGTGAAGACGTTTGGTGGGGGCATAGACATTGTTTGAACGAAGTGACATAAGCTCGTAGTATTTTGAAGTGTTTGCCTCAAGCTCGGGGTTGACGTTTTCAAGGTAACCTGATGCGCTTTCTGTCGCAACGGCTATGGCGGTGTGGGGGCGTATCTCGCGCTCCCTGAGGAGAAGCTGGGAATGGGTTTCAAGGCTGTTTTCATCCACTTCGGCAGAAAAGACTATCAGCTTAAGGTGTGACATATCAATGTTTTTTGACATAAAGTTGTTTATCATATTCTTTGCCACATAAAAGTCGGGAGCATTGATTGTCAGGTTGCGGACGGTGGAATTTTTACCCTCGCCGCTATCCTCTTGTTTGGGCGGCTTTTCGCCGCCTTCGCCTTCTTGCGATATTGCCAACGGGGCAGAAAACTGAAAGGTGTAGGAGTATTCGGTAGCCTCGCCCTTGTCAATGCCCAGCGCCACGATATAGGCGGTTTCGTCAATCTCCTTCCGGTCGTAACATCCCGAAAGGAAAATGGGGAGCAGAAGCAGGAGAACTCTGCTTTTTTTGTTGCATAAAATAAGCATTAAAACAAAGACAACGGCAGAGTATGAAAGGATTAAAAATATGTTGTCTATGCCTTTGAAACTTAAAAAGAACAGGGCACTGCACACGGGGATTATGACAGCAGACTTTGAGGTTACGCCAAAGGTTTTATGGAAAATTTTTGTTATCAGGCAAAGCTGAAGGCAAAGGGACAGCATCCCCCAAAGTGACGAAACAAATAGAACAATGGCGTCAACCCTCTGAAAAAATCTGCCGTAGGAAACCTCTTTCATAAGCAGATAGAACGGGAACGGTCCGTTCTTGGATATGGGATACGGAATTTTGGCGGTATAGGCAACAACCGTTAAAAAGCACACCAGAACTCCTAAAACGGTGCCCCATATGGCGGAGCGGCGGATTTTAGTTTCGTTCCCTGATGGTTGGTCAAACAGGAATAGCAGAGACAGGTCGGAAAATAGTAAAATTCCGCTTAAACCACGGCTGACGGTGTTGATTGCACCATTGCCCAGAATGGGCAGAAGGTTGGTAGGGTTGCTGTTCCACAGTACCGATAAGATAAGAAGAAAAACAATCCCCACAAAGACGGGCACCACATAGCGGCAGACCCTTAAAAGAGGCGGTATTCCCATCATTGCACCAAATCCTGCGGCAATTACGAAAAACAGCGAAACAAACCACAGCGGCGTGGTGGGAAAGGCGGTAACTTTTGCAAAATGCGAAAATTGGGTCAGGGTGAAAAGTGCTGACACAGAGAGGTGTGCCAATGCTGAAATTGAAACAGCGTATCTGACAAAAGGAGATTTGGTGTGGGTCAGGATACTTTTACCTTTATAACGCAACCATACAAAGGCAATGGCTAAAATTCCTGCAAGAAGGGCAGAGAGGGGTGCTCCCGTTCCTGATATACGGGTAAAGATAAGGGGCAGGGTTGTGAATATTCGGAAGGCGGCAAGGGATATGCACAGACAACATATTTCACCGCCCGTTACGGCTGATTTTTTCATTGGTCGTCTCCTTTCCATTTGCGGCTGATGTGAGGTTGCTTGTGGCGTTGCTGTGTGTGCAGGTTGTGGGGTCGGATTTCACGTTTCCACATTGGCGGAATGGCAATTCCTTCGCCCGAAAGGTAGGGTACACCAAAGGTGACTGTTGCGGCAAGGTAGATTATTCCCGCAAACAGACCAAGGGCGATGCCTAAAAAGCCTGCCAGCGCACCAAGAAATATAAACACAAACTGCAAAACCGATAGTGCCCTCGAAATTGAGGCAGAGGGCGCGGCAAATGCGCCAAGAGCAGAGATTGAAACAATTATAATCAAAAGGGGACTGGCAATATTTGCGCTTACTGCCGATTGCCCGAGAATTAAACCGCCAACAATGCCAAGGGTTGAACCGATTGGGTCTGGCACACGGATTGAGGCTTCTTTGATAAGCTCAAATGCAAGTGCCATAATCACAAGCTCTAATGTTATGGGAAAGGGCATCTGTTTGCGGCTTGACTCTATTGCAAGGAGCAGGTCGGTAGGGATACTTTCGTGATGATAAAGCACGATGCTCAAAAAACAACCCGGCAAAAGCAAGGCAAGGGTGCAGCCTAAAACCCTGACAAACTTCATAAAGTTTGCCTCAGAGGTGCGGACATAGCTGTCCTCGGCGGTTTCGGCAAGGTCTCGGGCGGTTGCAGGCAGAACAAGCACAAAGGGACTGCCCTGAACCATAATTACCACCTTTCCGTCCGAGAGCTGTGCTGCAGCACGGTCGGGGCGTTCAGTTTTAAGAATCTGGGGCAGAGGGAAAAGGGCACTTTCCTCCATAAGCATTTCGATGTCGGTGGAAGAAAAGATGTATTCCACCTCGATATCTTTCAGCCTGCGCCTTGCCTCTGCAACAAGAGCCTTATTGGTAATGCCGTTTATATACATCAGGGCACAGGGGGTTTTGCTGATTGTGCCCACTGGGATATTCTCGGCAATCAGATTGGGGTCTTTAAGTATTTTGCGCACAAGGGCAATGTTTGGCATAACCGACTCGCAAAAGGCTTCCTGTGGTCCTGTAAGCACCGCCTCAGTAATGGGTCTCCCTACACTTCGGCTGCTCCAGCCCTTGATGTCGGCAACAAAGGCACAGTCGCATCCGTCAACAAATACCGCACAGTTGCCAAACCCCACAGCCTCGATTATTGTCTGCATTTCGGTCTGCATTGTGTTGGGTGCCTGGGTAAGCAGGCATTGATATACGGTGCCTGAGAGGCTTCCCTGAATTTTATCAATGCCTTGCTGCATCAGGGGTTTCATAATGTCGCGGTTGACGTATTCCTTGTTGGCAAGTCCGTCGTAAAAGATAAGAAAGGCGTCGGCAAAAGAATCCGAAAGCCGTACCTTGAATTTTCGTACCACAAGGTCAAAATTCTTGCTTGTTTCAAAGGCGTCCTCGATGAATGAAAGGTTTTCGGCAAGAACTGTGCTGACCTTACCCGTCGTATAGGTTTCGGTTGTTTTGTCCTGAATATTGTTTTTGATGTAACTGTTTTTGCCCGGATTATTTTCGGTTTTTTCGGGGGTGGATGAAATATCGGGGGCAGAACTTTTTGGTTTTGGGGAGTATATAAATAAATTCTTGAATTTCAAAATTTTCACCTCAAAGGGAGTATTCCCCAGATTTTAAATATTTATCGAAAAAATATTGACTTTTTTCGTGTATATGATAGAATTTAAGTGTGCATATATGCAAATATGCGGCATATAAATCTATCGGAGAGTGAAAATCGGATGAGCGAAAATCAGATTAACGAAAAAAATGAAAAGAACTCTCCTGAACAAAAAAAGAAGTTGCCAAAATGGAGGATTGCACTTGCTGCATCAATTTGCGGACTTCTTCTGATTGTCGGGGGATTTTTTGCGTATGCAAATACATACAATAATATTTATCCAAATGTGGAGGTCGCAGGTATTGAAATTGGCGGTCTGACCCGCGAGGAGGCGCAAGTCCGCCTTGACGAAGGGTTTAAAACCATAGATACAAAGCGTAATATTACCTTTGTTTGCGGCGAAAACAGCAAGGAGATGTTGCTTTCTGACATAGTTGTGGGCATTGACAGCCCCAGAACTGCTGAAACTGCTTTTGACATAGGCCGAAGCGACGGTTTTTTCGGTAAGGGCGGAGCAATGCTTTCGTCGTGGTTTGAAAAGACACAGGCTCCGATTTTTGCAAAGGCTGATAATGAACTGATTGAGACACTTATTGCCGAGGTTGCAGGTGATGCTGAAGTTCCTATGACAGAGGCTACATATGAGATAGAAGGAAGCAATCTTACAATTATCAAGGGCAACCCCGGAATGATGGTCAGCCGCAAAAAACTGCTTACGGTGATAGGTGATGCGCTGCTTGACCCCGAAATTAAAAAAATTGAACTGAAGGTTGAATTGACAGAACCAAAGACTTTGGAACTTGAAGCCTTATATGCAGAACTTACACAGCCGATTGTCGATGCCACGTATTCGATGGTTGACGGAAAGGTGGTTGTTATACCCGAAAAGGGCGGTATAACAGTTGATAAGGGTTTGCTTAAATCCGCGCTTGAGTCGGGGGAGCAAAGGTGTACCATTACGGTAGATGTTCCTTCTTATCAGGCTACTGCCAAAGAGCTTGAGGCGTTGTTGTTTCGGGATGTTATCGGTAAATATTCGTCAGACTTTTATACAAGCTCTCAGGCAAGAGCCGCCAATGTTGAGCTTACCGCAAGTCGTATTAACGGATACATACTTATGCCGGGGGATGTGTTTTCTTATGATAAGACTGTTGGCAGAAGGACTATTGAAAACGGCTACAAGGTGGCAGGTGTTTATGTAGGCAACCGTACTGAATCGGGTGTGGGCGGCGGAATCTGCCAGACCTCATCAACCCTTTACAGTGCTGTGCTTTATGCTAATCTTGAGATTGTTCAGCGAACATCACATTCTTTGCCCATTTCATATGTTCCGGCAGGTATGGATGCAACCATTGCCGAGGGATATATTGATTTTCAGTTTAAGAATAACACTTCTTATCCTATAAAAATCCGTGCAACCGCGCAAAACAGAAGGCTGACCTGCGAATTGCTGGGCGTTAAGGAGCCTGATATGCAGGTTGAAATTGTCAACTCCACAACCGCCGTTCTTGAACCTGAATATGAAATAATCGAAAACGCAGAGATTCCTGCAGGTTATAAAAAGATAATCAGCAAAGGTGCAAAAGGTTACAGAGTTGCATCAAAGCGAATTGTTAAGTCAAAAGGGGTAGTTGTTAAGGAAGAAAGACTCACAGGCAGTACCTACCGTGCAACAAATACTCAGGTAGAGGTTAACCCTGCCGACAAGGAAACCACGATTGACTCTCTCGCAGCTTATGTTGCTGAAGAACACAATCAGGTACAGCAGGAGCCTGCAGCAGAGGGCGAAAATGCCGAAGGTGCAGAGAATACCGAAAGCACCGACATTCAGGAAGAACCCGAAGAGGTGCCGGTTGATGAAGTGACCGAAACGGTGGAGATTGTTGATTTAGAACCACAGACAGAAGAATAATTTAAATGCAGATTGAAAACAATGTTTTCAATCTGCATTGTTTTTAGGGTCTTGGCAGACCAACGGCGTTTACTATTCCGTCAAAGATGGCCGCGGCAACGGCGCGCTGCCATGCCGGACTGTTAAGGTTAAGGGCTTCGGTGGCATTGGTCAGATAGCCAAGCTCTACCAATACTGCCGGCATATTTGTTCGACGAAGGACTGCAAAGTTTGCCTGCATAACACCACGGTTCCGCGAGCCAAGCTCGTCGGATACCGAATCTACAATTGACTGCCCCAGTCGCTCGGATGTTCCGCCAAGACGGTAAACATATGCCTCGATACCGCTTGCGGCAGGGTTTTGCGAACTGTTGGTGTGTATACTTATAAAATAATCTGCACCCCAGTTGTTGGCGGTTTGTGCACGGTTTCGAAGGTCGGCATTTTTATTTTCAAGTACGTTTTCGTCACTCGTTGTACGGTAAAGTCTTACGTCATAGCCTGCCTCACGCAAAAGCCGTGCAAGCTCCAGCGAAACATTAAGGTTGACAAATTCTTCTGTTACCCCGTTGCCCACAGCACCGGGGTCAGGCCCGCCGTGGCCCGGGTCAATAAATATTTTCATAAGGAAATCACTCTCCCAATCACAGTATATGTTAAATATTGGGGTTTGTTCCTTTGAAAATTGTTAATAAATCTTTTAGATAATTGTAATGTGGCTGTAATATACTTGTAACAATTATATGTTATACTCAAAATACAGAATTGGAGTACCTTCCGATTTTTAGGCTAAATATAGGAGAATTACTATGAAAAAGGTTTGTATAGCTATTTTGGTTCTGGCAGTTATGCTGCTGGGACAGATTGGGGTTTTTGCAGCTCCTGATTCGGTGCCTGTTGATACAACCGGCAACACAGCTGATCTTGTGGTTGTTACCAAGCCTCAGAATCCTCATGATTCAACCTTTAATGAGTCTTATCTTATTTCGGGTTGCGGTAAAGAGGGCACAACTGTCACACTTTACAGCTTCAGCCCCGAAACAGGTATGTACGAAAAGTTTTACAGCGAAATGAAATATATTGACGAAAACGGTGCATCTCAGGTTTTAAGAACTCCCTCTGAAACCACCATTGGTTCGTCGGGTCTTTTTATGAACACAATTACCCTTGCCCGTGGAGAAAATACCATTCTTGTCCATGCTCAAAACGGTGAGAATGTTCAGGTAATGAAGCTATTGATTACCAAATACAGTTATAACATTATTGACTTAATCAAGTCCCTGGCGGACTAAAACATTTTGGTTGGGTCGAACATAACGGAATTTAAGGACGACCAAATTGGGTCGTCCTTTTTAATGCACATGGGCAAACATAGCGAAATGTCTGCGACCGCCGCTTGCGGCGAGCGGCGTAGCCGCATTGTTTATCAATAATTGTCAGAAAGGAAGGCAGCAGTTGTGAAAAAATTCACTCGCGATGAACGGAATAAGGCAGTTGAAAAAGGCAAAACCTTAGCCATAGTTTTGCTGTGTTTGTGTTGCCTTTATCTTGCGGCGGCTGTTCTTGGCCTTTACAGAGGACAGGTTTCAATAGGCTCTTTCTGGGGCAGAATCAAAAATACCATTGGAATTTCTCAGAGCACCGACAATACAACACAAAATGTAGTAAATACTTTCTGGCAATTTTCCCGTCCGCTGACGGTTGCTGCAGTTTCGGGAGAGGACCGAAGGATTGTTAAAGAAACAGATTCTGACTACAACCAGATTGTTGAAAAAATTAATGTGACAATGCGTGATATTTATTCTGTGGGGGCAGAAGGGATTCTTGCATCAAGTGAAGAACAATGGAAGACCTGCCTGACGGAAAATTCGGTGTATGTAAAGTTTACAGCACCCAGAAATACAGCTTTTGAAGGGCTGTTTTACGGAATGCCTCAAAGTGGAATTGCAACTGCTATGGAGAGTTTCGGTGAAATGGTGTTAGTGCCTGACAAACAATTAAAATCAGTACTTACGGTGTATTTAAGAGACTTATCGGGAGACAAAATTGTCAGGGCAAGCTTGCAAAGCGACACAGAAATTCTTAAAAATGCAATTGGCGGTACCGTTGGCAAAGGTCGGGAATTCAGCTATGGATTTGAAACAGACACTCAGGGGATAGCATCCGCATTTGTTGTGCCTGTGGGCGAGGTGGAGACCGACAACATTATTATAAGCGCACCGCGTATTTATAAAACGGGAATTAACTTTACAAAAGCTACCGAGGTAACAACCGGTCTGATAAATATATTCGGATATAACCTCAATACCATACGTCAGTATGAAGATGCCAATGGGGCATTGATTTATGTGGGCGAAACCGGTAGCCTGAAATTGCATCCCAACGGACGAATGGAATATAAAGCCCTCAGCGAAAGCGAAGGTGTGGCGGTTGCTCCGGGCGGTTTAAGCTCTGCATCGGCATATTCTATGATAGCGGGGCTTTCGGATATACTTAACAGAATATACAACATAAGCGGTATTAATGACGAAAATCATAATGCAGAATTAAGAATTACCCGGTTCGGTCAGAATGGTATGACCTTTGACTATTTTGTTGACGGTATAAAGGTTTCTATGGGCGACGAGGCGGCGGTTTCTGCCGTTGTGAAAAACGGAGTTCTTACAGAATTCAAAATGTGGATAAAAGTTATTGAAAAAACCGAAAACCGTACTGTTAATCCCAATGCTATGACAGCGGTGCAGGAATATCTCAGCAGCAACCCCAACTCAAAGACCATAGATGACGGACAACTGGTTTATTACTATTTCGGTGACGACAAAGAAACCTCTGCGGTTTGGAATATTCGGGGGGTGTTTTAGTTGGATTTGAGAAGAATGAAAACAGTATTCATTGTTGTACTGGCGATAATTAATATTATGCTGATAGGCGTTTTGTACAGCGCAAAGATGTATGAAAAAGAAGAAAAAGGTATAATGATTCAGAATGTTTCGGCAATTCTTGGCAAAAACAAGATATTACTTCCCGAAACACTTGAAATCCCTGATTCACCGGATATCTCTGACTATTACATCGAAAAGATGTTTGGCAGCGACCGTGATATGATAGTAAAATTTCTTGGCGAAGGATACGCTCAGCAATCAGAAAATACTTATCAAAGCGACAGCGGTATTTTGACCATTTCCGGTGATGGTTTTACATTCCAAAAGGCGGCGCCTCAGGGCACAGTAACCGACTTTTCTCAGGAGAATGTGGAAAAGCTCTGCCGTGAAGAAATGAAGACTTTTGGAATGATGTATGATGCATATGCCTTTAACGGCTTTAATCTTGTTGACAACGGCACCAGAGCTGTGTTTACGGTAAAAAAGGAGCAAGCTGAATTTTTTGATGCATATGTATCTTTTGATATTTCAGATAAAGGAATTTATGCTATTTCGGGACGAAACGTAATTTCGGGAATGTCTGTATCAGGTGGCACAAGCCCATATTATAATGTGCTGAGTATTCTGGCAGATTTGGCAAAGAACGAGAAAATCGAAAAGAATACAGCACAGAGTATTGTAAGTATAAAGCCGGGCTATTATATAGGCAAAACAGCTCAGAGCTATCGTAACATTCTTGCAATTCCCGTATGGCAGATTGCAACCGACCGCGGAGTTATTTTGCATTATGACGCGAGAAACGGAACGGAAATAGTGGAATAGAAAAAAGGGGTATTAAAACGGTACATACCCCCAATAGCTGAAATTGCGGTCTGATTGGGGAATGGGGTGCTATTTTAAAATCCCCTTTTTAGTGTTTTTTGCTTTTTTTGCAGTTTCGTAATATGAGGGGCCAAAGCGGGGATGACCTGAATCTGTATCACGTTTTATGTCGTCAAAGGTTTCGTATGGGGTTTGCCGTGCTCCTGTTGAGATAAATTTCACCTTGCATCTCCGCCTTTCATCGGATTTATATAAAATTTTATCCAAAAAATTTTATCATATATACATAATATGGTTGATTTTTAGAAAAATATTCGGTATAATATAATTTAGTATAATTTTGGAATTAGTTTAAGGATGGTTTTTAAATGAAAATTAAAGAAGTATTTTTAAAATCAAACGAATTAGGAGGTCAAACCGTTGCTGTTAACGGCTGGGTAAGAACCTTGCGTGCATCAAAGAACTTTGGCTTTGTTGAACTTAACGACGGCTCCTACTTCAAAAATATTCAGGTGGTAATCGAGGACGAAAAGCTGGCTAACTTTGCAGAACTCTGCAAGCTGAATGTTGGTGCATCACTTCGCGTTGAGGGTGTGCTTGAACTTACTCCCGACGCAAAGCAGCCTTTTGAAATCAAGGCGACCAATGTTTTAATCGAGGGCGAGAGTACTCCTGACTATCCCCTGCAGAAAAAGCGCCACAGCTTTGAATTTTTAAGAACAATCCCACATCTGAGAGCAAGAACAAACACCTTTTCGGCGGTTTTCCGTGTTCGCTCGGTTATTGCATATGCAATCCACAAGTTCTTTAATGAACGCGGTTTTGTTTATGTTCATACTCCCCTGATTACAGGCAGCGACTGTGAGGGGGCAGGCGAGATGTTCCGTGTTACTACTCTTGATATGGACAACCTTCCTAAAAACGAAGACGGTGCAATTGATTACAAGCAGGACTTCTTTGGCAGAGAAACATCTCTTACCGTAAGCGGTCAGCTTGAGGGCGAGACATTCTCAATGGCATTTGGTGATATTTATACCTTTGGTCCTACATTCCGTGCGGAAAACTCAAACACAACCCGCCATGCGGCTGAGTTCTGGATGATTGAGCCGGAAATTGCGTTTGCCGACCTTAAAGATGATATGAAGCTTGCCGAGGATATGCTGAAGTTTGTTATCAGATATGTTCTTGACAACGCACCTGAAGAAATGGCGTTCTTTAACAACTTTGTTGATAAGGGTCTTATCGAAAGACTTAATAATATTCTTGAAAACGAGTTTGGTCATGTAACATATACCGAGGCTGTTGAAATCCTGAAAAACAGCGGCAAGGAATTTGAATATCCTGTTGAATGGGGTATCGACCTGCAGACCGAACACGAAAGATACCTCACCGAAGAGGTATTCAAAAAGCCTGTGTTTGTTACCGACTATCCAAAGGAAATCAAGGCGTTTTATATGCGTCTTAACGACGACGGTAAAACCGTTGCTGCTATGGACTGTCTTGTTCCCGGTATTGGCGAAATTATCGGCGGCAGCCAGAGAGAAGAACGTATGGATGTTCTTCTTGCCAGAATGGAAGAGGTTGGTCTTGCAACCGAAGATTACGGACATTATCTTGACCTTCGCCGTTACGGTGGCACAAAACATGCAGGATTTGGTCTTGGCTTTGAAAGAGCGGTTATGTACCTTACCGGTATGGGCAACATCCGTGACGTACTGCCCTATCCACGTACAGTAAATAATCTGGGTTAATAAGGAGTAGTCGAGTATGTTTCCTATAATTTCAGCTATTATTTTGATTGTGGTTGTCATACTGATTCTGCCCGAAGTTTTAGCTTTTGTGGCAAAGATGAAGTTTACCAACGGCAATACAGCGGCAGCACTTAAATGGTTTGCCATTGCCAACCGTCTGGGTAAGCTGGGTATTGAGAGCCTGAGATATTACGGATATATCCTTTTGCGTGACGGTCAGCCCGAGCTTGCAAAAACAATCCTCACCAAGGCGTCACTTGATTCAAAAAAGCCTGCGCAAAAAAAACGAATCAAGACTATGCTTGCCCTTTGTGAATGGCAGTGCGGTGACCTTGAAACCGCTATCGAAATGAGCGAGGAAGCAATGGTGGATTTTGAAAACACCAATCTTTATCAGAACTTAGGTCTTATGTACATTTTAAGCGGCAACGGACACAAGGCTCTGGAATTCAACAAAAAGGCATACGAATATAATTCTGACGATATGGTTATTATGGATAACCTAGCTGAGTCATATGAGTTGGTTGGCGATATAGCAAGGGCAAAGGAATTGTATGAAAAGCTGCTTGAAAAAGAACCCCACTTCCCTGAACCATATTATTCATACGGCAAGCTGCTTTGTGATATGGGTGAAAAGGAACGCGGAATTGAACTGATAGAACAGTCTCTTGAAAAGAGGTTTACTCATCTTAGTGTTCTTCAAAAGGAAGAAGTTGAGAAGATTTTAGAAGACGTAAGAAATAGTTAAACAATAACGCAAACCCCCTTGGAACGGTGAGTTCCAAGGGGGTTGTTGTGTGTGATGAGTTTTGATAGGACAATTTTAACAGTCCTATTTCATCAAAGTTACCATTACTGCCTTTTGTGCGTGGAGTCTGTTTTCTGCCTCGTCAAAGATTTCGTCTGCGTGGGCTTCAAATACCTCGGCGGTGATTTCTTCCTCGCGGTGTGCAGGCAGACAGTGCTGAACCATTGCGTCGGGTTTTGCAACCTTCATAAGCTCGGCATTTATCTGATAGCCTTCAAATATCTTTTTGCGCTGGGCAATTTCGCTTTCCTGTCCCATTGATGCCCATACGTCGGTAACAAGAATGTCTGCATCCTTTGCGGCATCAGTTACTGATTCGGTGCAAAGGAATTCACCGTTTTCTGCTGCCCATTTCATAAGGTCGGCGTCGGGTTCATAACCCTTGGGGCAGGCAATCGCAAAGCTCATACCCATTTTGATTGCGCCAACCATCAGGGAGTTTGCCATATTGTTGCCGTCGCCGATAAAGCACATCTTCAGGTTCTTAAAGCTGCCCTTATGCTCGCGGATAGTCATAAGGTCGGCAAGTACCTGACAGGGGTGGCAGTAGTCGGTAAGACCGTTGATAATCGGGATTGAGCCGTATTTTGCAAGGTCTTCAACCTCGCTTTGGGCAAAGGTTCTTATCATAATTCCGTCAAGGTAACGTGACAGAACTCTTGCTGTGTCCTGAACGGGCTCGCCTCTGCCAATCTGCAAATCGTTTGAACTTAAAAACAAGGCAATTCCGCCAAGCTCCTGCATACCAACTTCAAAGGAAACACGGGTTCTGGTTGAAGATTTTTCAAAAATCAAGCCAAGTGATTTGCCCTCAAGATGCTTGTGTGGGATTCCGTTTTTCTTTTCGTATTTAAGCTGGTCGGCAAGGTCAAGTATTCCTGTTATTTCATCAGAGGTAAGGTCTGAAAGTTTAAGTAAATGTTTCATATGTTTTACTCCTTTTTATAATGATTCGATTACTGATTTAAGTATGCTGATGCCTTTGTCAAGCTCTTCTTTTGTGATGTTAAGGGGAGGAAGAAGTCTTACCTTATCCTTTGCGGTAAGAACAAGAAGACCCTTTTCAAGACATTTTTTAAGGATTTCCTTGGCATCTGCCTCGGTTTCAATTCCTATCATATATCCAAGGCCGCAGACTGCTTTAACGCCCTTAATTTCTTTGAGCTGATGCCAGAGGTATGCGCTGTTTTCTTCGACGGTCTTTAAAAACTCATCGTCAAGACGTGTAAGCACATTTACCGCACCTGCCGCCGAGATTGGGTTGCCCCCAAAGGTGGAGCCGTGACTGCCTGCGGGAAGAATGCCTGCAAGTTTTTCGCTGAATACTGTTGCACCGATTGGCAGACCCCCTGCCAGACCCTTTGCTGTTGTAAAGATGTCGGGTTTGATGCCGTAGTGCTGATGTGCATAAAGCTTGCCTGTACGTCCGTTGCCTGTCTGCACCTCGTCAATCACCATAAGCATATCGTTTTCTTTTGCAATTTCCTTTGCCGCATCAACAAATTCCTGAGTTAAGGGAAGAACACCGCCCTCGCCCTGAATAAGCTCAAACATAATTGCACAGCAGTTGGGGTTGGCAATGGCTTTTAAATCCTCGATATTATTTGCCTCGGCATAAACAAAGCCCTCGGTAAAGGGGGTAAAGTGCTGATGAAAAACATCCTGACCCGTTGCTGAAAGGGTGGTGATTGTTCTGCCGTGGAAGCTGTTTTTAAGTGTGATAATAATGTTCTTTTCGGGGTTTTTGTCGGTGCCGTATTTGCGTGCCGCCTTGATTGCACACTCATTAGCCTCGGCGCCTGAGTTCGAAAAGAACACCTTGCTCATACCTGTTTTTGTGCAGAGGAGCTCTGCAAGGTCGGAGCAGGGTTTTGTGTAATAATAGTTTGATGTATGCTGAATGGTGTTAAGCTGTGTTGTTACGGCTTTGACCCATTCTTCGTCACAGGCACCAAAGGTATTTACGGCAATTCCGCTGCCAAAGTCAATATATTCCTTGGCATCGGAGTCTGTCAATGTACTGCCCTTGCCCGAAACAAGAGCAACGTCAAGACGTCCGTAGGTAGGCATTATATAATTTTGGTCTTTTTCTTTTATGTTCATAGTACACCTCATTTGTGGAAAAATCAGTTTACTGCCTTGGCAAGCTTGTCGGCAAAATTTTCTGCGTCGCGGGGACTGTTCATAGCGATAAACACCGTGTCGTCACCTGCGATAACGCCCACAACTCTGTCAAAGTCAAGGGTTTCGATTGCCATTGCACAGCCCTGAGCCGAGCCGGGAATGGTTTTTACAACCACAAGGTTGCCTGCACTCTGTACCGTGATTACGGTATGTGTGAGAACTGCCGCATAACGTGCCCTAATGTCAATATCGGCATCCTTGCCCGGTAGGGCATATCTGTATTTGTCGCCACGGTCGGCGATTTTAATCAGCCGAAGCTCCTTTATATCACGGGATACCGTTGCCTGAGTGACCTTAAAGCCGTCCTCAATCAGATAGTCGGTAAGCTGACCTTGTGTTTCAATTGCTTTGTCGGAAATGAGCCTTATAATGGCATTGTGTCGGGATTTCTTTGAGTCCCGTGACAAATCCTTATCCTGCATAAAGGACACACTCCTTTCGGGTTAAATAACCATTGTACCGATACCTTCGTCGGTAAGGGTTTCAATCAAAATTGCGTGGGGTACACGTCCGTCAAGAATAAATACCTTGTGTACACCCTGACGGATTGCGTCTACACAGCAGTCGATTTTGGGAATCATTCCGCCTGAAATAACACCTTCGCTCACAAGCTCGGGGACTTCGCTTACCTTAACAAGGGGGATAAGGGTGTTCTCGTCGTCCTTGTCGCGGAGAAGACCGCGGATGTCGGTCATTGAAATCAGACATTCTGCGTTAAGAACACCTGCAATTTTTGCCGCCGCTGTGTCGGCATTTATGTTGAATACATTACCCTCGCTGTCACAACCAACTGTTGCGATAACGGGGATGTAGCCCTTTTCGATTACGTCAAGGATGGGGGTGGGGTCAACATTGGTCACATTGCCCACATAGCCGTGAACGTCGTCAAGCTGTTCTGCCTGAATCATATGTCCGTCAAGACCGCAAAGACCAATAGCTTTGCCGCCTTTGGTCTGGATGTGGTTTACCAGACTTTTGTTGATTTTGCCTGCAAGTACCATCTGTACAATGTCGATTGAGTCTTTGTCTGTAACACGAAGACCATCAATGAATTCGGTTTTGGTGCCTGTTTTTGCAAGCATTTCCGAAATTTCGGGGCCGCCGCCGTGAATAAGAACAACCTTGATGCCGATAAGCGAAAGAAGAAGAATGTCGCCCATAACCGCTTCTTTAAGTTCTTCGTTGAGCATTGCGTTGCCGCCGTATTTGATAACAACGATTTTATTGTAGTATTTCTGGATGTAGGGAAGTGCCTCGATAAGAATTTCGGCACGGTCTGCAATAGGGAATTTATTCATAAGATTATTCCTTTCTGTGAAAAAACAAATTTTTAAATCTTTTTAGGTGCGATAGTCACCGTTGATTTTTACGTAGTCATATGTTAAATCACAACCCCAGGCGGTTGCCTTGCCGTTACCGTCGCCAAGGGTGATTTCAATGATGATTTCGTCTTCGCTCAAAACTTTTTTAGCAACGTCTTCGTCAAAGTCAACGCCGCTGCCGCCTTTGCAAACTGAAATTTTGCCTGCTGTGGATGCAAGGTCAACCGCAACCGATGTTACGTCACATTCTGCACCGCTGTAACCGATTGCACAGAGGATACGTCCCCAGTTGGCATCCGAGCCGAACATTGCCGCCTTGAAAAGTGAGGAGCATACAACAGATTTTGCGATGATTTTTGCATTTTTTGTGTCCTTTGCGCCATATACATTACATTCAAGGAGCTTTGATGCACCCTCGCCGTCTTTTGCGATATTGCGGCAGAGGTAGGTGGTAACTGCAGAAAGTGTTTCGCAGAAGGCGTCATAATCTTTGCCTTCGCTTTCAATTCTGGGGTTTTCAGCCATTCCGTTTGCAAGAACTGATACCATATCGTTGGTTGATGTGTCGCCGTCTACCGAAATCATATTAAATGAATCCTGAATATCGGCACTTAATGCCTTTTGGAGCATTTCAGGAGAGATATTCACATCGGATGTAACAAATACAAGCATTGTTGCCATGTTGGGATGAATCATTCCCGAACCCTTTGCAATACCGCCGATATGACAAACCTTTCCGCCAATTTCAAATTCAAAAGCGATTTCCTTTTTGCGGGTGTCGGTGGTCATAATTCCTTCAGCCGCATCGTTGCTGCCGTCGTCGTTTAATGCTTTTGTCAGGGCATCCATACCGTTTGCGATAGGAGTAATGTCAAGGGGCTGACCGATAACACCTGTTGATGCAACAACTACGTCGGTCTTTGAGATGCCTGTGTGTTTTTCAACAAGCTCGCACATAGCTTCGGCAATTTCGATACCGTTGGCGTTGCAGGTGTTTGCGTTGCCGCTGTTGCAGATAATTGCCTGTGCGTAGCCGTCGGCAATGTTAGCTTTTGTTACATATATGGGCGCACCTTTGACAAGATTCTGTGTGTATGTACTTGCGGCCGCAGCCTTTGTTTCGCTGACAATCAGTGATAAATCCTTCTTTGTTCTGTTTTTGCGTATTCCTGCGTGTATGCCGCCTGCCTTAAAGCCGATAGCTGCACAAACGCCGCCGTTTATCTGTTTCATAGGTTAATTGTCCTTTCTGTATTACACAACCAGTCCGGTTGTTTCGTCGCTGTTTGTAATAAGGTTAAAGCATTGTACTGCGGCACCTGATGCGCCCTTGCCAAGATTGTCAAAGGAGGAGGCAATAAGGATTCTTTCGTCGTTGCCGCTGATGATTATTTCCATTGAGTCCTTGCCTGACATCTGGTTTGTGCCTATCATTCCTTCATAGCCAAGGGGCAGGACTTTAACAAGCTTTTGATTTTTATAGTGTTCGTCAAATAATTTATGTATTTTGGCTACCGTCATTTTCTTTGCAAGCATTCTGCCAAAGAGCGGGATTGTAACCGTCATACCGCTGTAAAAGTCTGCAACAATGGGAGAAAAGCATGGCTCATAGTTTAGACCGCATATAGCCTTCATTTCGGGAAGGTGCTTGTGGGTCTGGGTGATGCCGTACTGCCTTGGTGCGTTAAACTCGGTGGGTCTTTCGGCATCCTCATACTCGGCAATCATTTTCTTGCCGCCACCGCTGTACCCCGTAACAGATGTTGCGGTGATGGGGTAATCAGGTGGGATTATACCATTTGCAACAAGGGGTGCAACAATTGAACAAAAGCCGCTTGCGTGACAGCCGGGTACGGCAATTCGCTTTGATGCAAGAATTTTACTTCTGAACTCGTTTGAGAGTTCGGGGAAACCGTATGCCCATTGGGGATTTGTGCGGTGTGCCGTTGAGGTGTCAAGAATTTTTGTGTCGCAATCACCAACAGCCTCGATAATTTCCTTTGATGCGGCATCGGGAAGGCACAGAAATGCAACATCTGCTGATTTAATTGCATCTGCTCTTGAACATAAATCCTTTCGCGTTTCTTCGGGAAGGGTTATAAGCTCAACATCCTGCCGATCTAGAAGTCTGTCGTGTATTCTTAAACCGGTGGTGCCAACACTACCGTCAATAAAAACCTTTATCATTTCCACAATCTAATCTCCTTTTGCATAAAAATTCATCAGTATACATTATATTAAACCACAAATTGTGGAAAAAATCAATAGTCTTTTTGCATAAATATTCATAAATATTAATAAAAATACAGTCATCTTGTATAAAAGATGACTGTAAAATGATTTTTTATTCATCAATACCCTTAGCAAGTGACACTACCATACGGCGGTTTGGTTCTTCGCCAATGCTGTGTGTCTTTATCTTGGGGTTGTTCTGAAGAGCCGAGTGGATGATACGTCGCTCATTAGCTGTCATTGGCTCAAGTGTGATTGATTTTTTGTCACGAAGAACGCTGCGTTCCAAGCCGTGAGCAAGTCTTATAAGTGTATCTTCTCTCTTTGAACGGTAGTTTTCGGTGTCGATGTTGACCTTTACATAAGGCATATTTTTGTTTCTGTTTACGTAAAGTACAGCGAGCATCTGTACCGCATCAAGTGTGTCGCCACGCTTGCCGATAAGAAGACCCATTTTGTCGCCTGACACATCAATGTTGATGATGTTTCTGTCAAGCTTGATGTGAAGCTCAAAGGTAAGACCAATCTTTGTAAGAAGCTCAGATACAAAGTATTTTGCATCGTCAACCGCGGTTTTTGGAATAACGAAATCGTCGTCAACCTCGGCGTGCTTCTTTTCGGGCTTTGCAGGTGCAGGAGCAGCTTCAACAACGGGAGCTTCCTGTTTTTCTGCTTTTTCTGCCTTTGAATCCTTTTCTTTTTTTGCAGGTTTTTCTGCTTTGGGAGCGGCTTTGGGAGCCTCGGCTTCTTCGTCAGCCTTTCTCCAAGCAACTATTTCAACTTCGGAGCCTACGAGAAATTTCATAAGACCCTTGCCGATTTCCTTTGTTATTGTATAACCGACTTCTTCTTTGGCAACGCCCAGCTCCTGAGCGGCAAGTTCCAAAGCGTCATCTAGATTTTTTGCGTTTTTTTCTACTTTTAACATTTTTTATATCTCCTTCTAATTCCTCAAGGCTGATGTCGTTATTAAAGACTTTTTTAACATAAAAGTGCTGGACAATCTGAATAACGTTGCTTACTGTCCAGTAAAGACCGATTGCCGCAGGAAGTGTAAATGCAAACCATGCCGAGAAGAGCGGCATAATGGTTGTCATTGTCTTCATTGTGTCGGCACCTGCACCTGTTTTTTCCTGTTCTTTTTCGTTTTCGGCAAGAACAATATTCTTATCCTTTTTGGGCTGTTGGGGACGTGTTAAGTAACTTGAAAACCACGCACTAAGACCCGAAAGAACAGGGATAGACCAAAGCAGAGCTGTGCTTGCGCTGACAGCCTGTCCTGAAAACAGACCCAGAAGTGCACCGAAGTTTGGTGTGTCGGCAAGGTTCATACCGAAAAAGCTGAAGTTGATGGGGTTAATGGTTTTGCCCCAGCTGAGAATTGCGGGATGCTGAAGAATTTCACTATGGTCAAAAAGCATCTGCGCAATCTGGATTTCGTTGTTACCAAAGGAGTTGGCAGACATTGCTTTCTGATAGGTAACGGGAATGATGTCGGCAAGCTTGCCGAGAGCTTCGGGAGCGGCTGATGCTGCCCACGCATTGAAGGCTTCGGCAACGCGCCATGTATCTTCAAAACCCACACCCATCATATAAACGATAGGCTTTCTTACAACCCAGTAAAGGGCGATAATTATAGGAAACTGTATAAGCATAGGAAGACATCCGCCCATAGGGTTGATACCGTATTTCTGATACAGTTTCATTGTTTCCTGATTAAGTTTGTCTTTGTCATTGGCATATTTCTTCTGTATTTCCATCATAAGAGGCTGGATTTTCTGAGTTTTTGCCATTGACCGTCTCTGTTTAAGGTCCAGCGGGAACAGTACTAACTTGATAAAAACTGTAAATACAATTATTGCAAAACCGTAGTTGCCGATAATTTTGTAAAACAGGTTAAGGACCCATCCCAGACATGTCATAATGAACGATAACATGGTAAATATCCTCCGATATAAAGTAAATAATATGTGTCGGAAATGTATCAGGGCATATCAATTCCGCCTTTTGAAAAGGGGTTACACCGAAGAATACGCCATACCGCTTTAAGGGAACCTCTGAATGCTCCGTATTTGCGGATGGCAAGAATTGCATATTCCGAACACGTAGGATAAAAACGGCAGGTTGGGGGAGTAAGAGGCGAAATAAAACGACGGTAAAGATTGATAAGTTTAATCAAAAATTTTGACATCAGTTTATTCATCTTTAAATACTCCAAGATTTTTTGCTGCCTGTACAAAATCTGCAAAAAGCTTTTCGTATGGGCACTCTGCCGTGCGGCCTCGTGCCACCAGAACAAAATCATAGCCCTGCAGAATGTTTGCGGAGTTTATGCGATAAACTTCGCGCAAGCGGCGTTTTGCGCGGTTTCTTATAACCGCCTTGCCGATTTTTTTGCTTACGGTAATACCCAAACGGTTGTGGGCAAGACCGTTGCGTTTTGCGTAAACAACAACCGAGGGCGAAACATATGAGCTGCCCTTGCTGTATAGCTTTTTGAACTGTGTATTGAGAACAAGGCTCACCGCCCCGCCAATTGACTTCCGCATAGGCTATCTCCCGTTGTGATTTAACGCAAAATGTGACATATACGGTCAAATTTGCCCGTAATAGTCAAAAAGACGCACAAAGGCGTCTTTAGGCTGACAATTTCTTTCTGCCTTTAAGTCTTCTTCTTGCTAAAACTTTGCGACCGTTGCTGGTGGACATTCTTTTTCTGAAACCATGTTCCTTAGCTCTGTGTCTCTTCTTAGGCTGGAATGTTCTAAGCATTTGTATCCCTCCAATATCATATCGTTTATTTGAAATTTAATAATTATCTGTAAAACAGCCTTCTTATTGTAGCACAAGATTGCTCTCTTGTCAACCCTTTATGCAACTAAAAAATATTAAATTTTTTTTTCGTGGGCAAAAAACCGAAGATGTTGGGAGGAGATAAAACTCTGCAATCTATATTTTGTGGTTTGAAGTAGTTTGTTAAAAAATAGACGGACAAATTGGGTTTTTGGCTATTGAAAAAGGTTGAAAAATCTGTTATTATGATAAGTACGTGAAATTTGCCTTTATATTAATTGTAAGGAAGAGAAATCATCGGCAATTACATTTGCCGTGAAAATAAATCTGTAGTTTTAACTGAAAAGGGGTAGTATTGTGGAAGAATTAAAGCGTATATGGGAAAAGGTTCAGGCGGAGCTTGCTGATGAGGTTTCGGCTGTTTCCTTTGATTCGTGGATAAAGCCAATCAAAGCTGTGGATATTGACGAAACAAAGATTACATTAAAGGTTCCCTTTGCTGTAAACAAGAATATGATAATGACCAAATATATCTCGCTTATCGAAAGCAGCTTAGAGGCTGTTACTTCCCATAAGTTTGATATAGATGTGGTTGTTGATGAGAAAAGCAAGGAAAAGGAACAGGTGGATTCTATCATGGTGGAAAACACTCTGAACGGAAAATACACCTTTTCGTCATTTGTCGTAGGTAACAACAACGACCTTGCATATGTTGCGTCACTTGCCCTTGCTGAACGTCCGAAGGATGCGGCAAAACATTCTAACCCCTTGTTCCTGTATGGCGGCAGCGGCCTTGGCAAGACACATCTTTTGCAGGCCATTGGTAACTATTTTATTGAGAATTACCCCAAGAAAAGGGTTCTTTATACCACAAGCGAAAAGTTTACATATGAGCTGATTAACGCAATTCAGAAAAAGAACAATCAGGATTTCAGAAACAAATACAGACACGTTGATTTGCTCCTTATTGACGACGTTCAGTTCTTTGCAGGAAAGGAACGTGCTCAGGAAGAATTCTTCCACACATTCAATGCTCTTTATGAAAAGGACAAGCTGGTTGTTATGACATCTGATAGACTTCCGTCAGAAATCCCACAGCTTGAAGAAAGACTGGTTACGCGTTTCAACAGTGGCTTGCTTGCAGACGTTCAGCCTCCTGATTTTGAAACAAGAATGGCTATTCTGAAAAATAAAATTCAGAGTGAATTCCTGACTGTTGATGACGAGATTGTTGAATTCATTGCAGACAGCATCAAGTCAAACGTCCGTGACCTTGAAGGTGCGGTAAAGAGAATTCTGGTTTATGCAGGTATCAAGCGTACCAACGAGATTTCAATGGAGCTTGCAACCGAGGCGCTGCGTGACATTCTGTCCGTTCAGCCAAGACGTACAATTACCACCAAACTTATTATTGAAGAAACCGAAAAGTATTTCAATCTTGCAAAGGGTTCACTTGTTTCAAAGAAGCGTAGTGCGGATATTGCACTTCCCAGACAGATTGCTATGTACATTTGCCGTGAAATTCTTGACGACCCTTCATTCCCCAAAATCGGCGAAGCCTTTGGCGGCCGTGACCACACAACCGTTCTTCACAATGTAAGAAAGATTGCAAGTGATATGGGTTCGGATGCAGAGATTGAAAGAACAGTAAAAGAGATAATTTCCAATATTAAAAAAGGGTAGCTGTTTTGTCGGTCAGACAAAACAGCTAAATGGAGTAGATTATGAAAGCTTTTGACACTATTGCCGCGATTGCCACACCTATGGGTGTGGGTGGCATTGCTATTATAAGAATAAGCGGCGAGACTGCCGAGGAGCTGACGGACAAGATTGCCTTTCCTAAAAGCGGAAAAAGCCTTGCACGGCTTGAAAGCCACAAGCTGACCCTTGCGGATATAAAGCGGCAAAGTGACGGCGCTATCCTTGACGAGGCTTTAGTTGTTGTGATGCGTGGCGCAAAGTCTTACACAGGCGAAACTGTGGTTGAGATAAACTGCCATGGCGGTTATATGGCGGCAGAGTCGGTTATGGAGGAACTGTTCAGGGCAGGTGTAAGACAGGCGGAGGCAGGGGAATTTACCCGACGTGCTGTTATGAACGGCAAGATGGACCTTATTCGTGCGGAGGCTGTCGTTGACCTGATACATTCAAATTCTGCATTGGGACAGTCAAATGCGGCAAAGGCGCTTTCGGGCAAGCTGTCTGAAAAGGTGAATAAAATCCGTGAAAAGGCGGTTGAGTTTGCGGCAAATATTTCCGCAATAGCCGACTATCCCGAAGAAATTGACGAAATGCCTGCTGACGAGCTTGAAGCGAAAATTTGCGACATAGCATCGGATATTGACGAGATGCTTGGCGGTTTTTCACGGGGAAAGATTATGCGTGAGGGTATTACCACCGTTATTGCAGGGCGCCCCAATGTAGGTAAATCGTCACTTCTTAATGCTCTCAGTCGTTGTGAAAGAGCCATTGTTACCGATATCCCAGGTACAACCCGTGACACAATCGAGGAATATGTTAATCTGAGCGGTGTGGCACTTAAACTGATTGATACCGCAGGAATCCGTGAAAGTGATAATTCGGTTGAGAAGATTGGTATAGAGAAAGCACGTGAAAATATTGAAAATGCAGACCTTTGTTTGTTTGTTGTGGACAGCTCGCAAGAACTTGCTGACGAGGATTTGGAAATTTTTCAGTATATGAAGGACAAAAACGTAATAGTAATATTAAATAAGACGGACAAGGGTGCAGCAATGGGCAAGGAAGATTTTGCCAAGGCTCTTGGAGCGGAGGTTTCATCACTTGTTCTTACCGCAACACCAAAAGACGGTAAGGTTGCGGGCATTGATAGTCTTGAGAAAAAGATTTCGGAAATGTTTCTGCAGGGCGAGATAAATGCTGATGATGTGTTTATTTCAAACGACCGTCAGAAAAATGCTCTGATTAAGGCAAAGAACATTGCACTTGGTATGATTGAGGGTGTAAAGCTTGGTATGCCCGCCGATATGCTGTATGTAGACCTTGAGGAGGTTATTGCCGCATTGGGTGAGGTTACGGGGCAGACCGTTCAGGAAGAAATTATCGACCGCGTTTTTGAGCGGTTTTGTGTAGGAAAGTAATATATAAAGGAAAAAATAAAATGGGAAAAGGTTTTGAACTGGAATTCAGCTTTGTTGAAAAATGGGGCAGACTTGCCTCGGCTGAATGTTTTCAGATATACATATATGCGCTCAGCAATTTCAGGAAAAACGGCAAGGTGCTGAGTGTTGATGAGATTTCAAAAAAACTTCATATCAGCCGTGATGCTGTGGTTGATGCGATAGATTTCTGGATTACCGCAGAAGTTCTGCAGGGCGAGGGCGAGGATTATACCTTTGACGGTGAAAGCCGGCCTGCAGAGAAAAAGAGCAAACCGACCATTGCCGCAAGACTGAGGACAAAACCCTCATATACTGCGGCAGAGATTGATGCAACCGCGTCGGTTAATGAGAGTGTTGACTATCTGTTCAAGCAGGCAGAGGCGATTTTGGGCAAGCTTCTCAGTCCGTCGGATTTTGAGTTGATTTATTCATTTATTGACTGGCTTGGACTTCCTGTGGAGGTTGTGATAATGCTCCTTAGGTTTGCGGCAAGTCAGGGCAAGACAGGTAAGCGTTATCTTGAAACCGTGGCAATCGACTGGGCAGACAAGGGCATTGACACCTATGAAAGTGCAGAGGAATACATAAGACAGATAGAACTGCGAATGTCAAACGAGGGTAAGGTCAGGGGAATTCTTGGAATTTATGACCGCGCATTGACGGTTACCGAGAAGAAATATATAAGCGCGTGGGTTAGTGAAAAGAATTATTCTGCCGAGCTTATTGCCGAGGCATATGACCGTACGGTTGCCGCGACGGGAAAGCTTAGCTGGGCGTATATGAATAAAATTCTGCAGAGCTGGCATGAACAGGGTCTTGAGGATGTTGAAAAAGTCAGGGCAAGTGAAGAAATGTTTAAGATTAAAAATTCACCCACAAAGGCAAAGCCTGCAGGCAAAAAGAGTAAGTTCAACAATTATGAGGACACCAACAAGCCTGATTATTCGAATTTTGCTGAAGAGATTTTGCGCGATATGCTAGGCGAATAAAGGATTAGATTTGCGCTTTAAGGATTAGGAAGGAATGATTATATATGGAATCTGCATATGTACTTGCAAGCCGTGAGCTTGAGGAAATTCGTCTTGCCAATCAGGCGGAAATGAGCAGACGGCATATGGAAGTCTGCAAAAAAATTCCGCAGTTTGCAGAGGTTGAGTCAGAACTGATGAAAAACGGAACACGGCTCCTTAGCTGTATTCTTGATAAAAGCAACTGCTTTGAAGATGTGAAGGAAAGCATAAAAGAACTGCAGAAGAAAAAGGCAGAGCTGCTTAGCGTTAACGGCTTTGAGGCAGGCTTTACCGATGATATATACTCCTGCAATAAGTGCCGTGATACGGGTTTTGTTGAGGGCAAGCGGTGCGAATGCCTGAAAAATCTTATTGCCAAGCATATAGGCGAAAATTCAAACCTTACCGAGTTTATGCGTGAGCAGACCTTTGAAAAGTTTGATATGTCGCTGTTCCGCAATCAGGGAAGCGACCAGAGAGTGTTAAAGGTTATGCAGACCGTTTGTGATACGGCGATGACCTTTGCCGAGAGCTTTGATATAAGCCACGATAACCTTTTGCTCCTTGGCAATGCAGGTACGGGCAAGACCTTTGTTTCAAGCTGCGTGGCAAACCGTGCTCTGGAGCGGGGCAAAACTGTTTATTATCAGACTGCATTCAGATTATTTGAGATTTTTGAGGCTGCAAAGTTCGGCAAGGATGCCGATGACGAGGCGGCAGTTGTAAAATATGTTTATGATGTTGACCTTCTTATTATAGATGATTTGGGAACAGAATTTGTTACCCAGTTTACCACGGCGGCACTTTTTGACATTATAAATGCAAGAATAACTGCCGGAAAGAGCACAATTATATCCACAAATTTAAGTTTTGAAACACTTTCGGATATGTACAGTCAGAGAATTACTTCAAGGTTTGTGGGTGAATATAAGATTTTGCAGACTTTGGGTGAGGATATAAGAAAAATCAAAAAGCAAAAACGAATTTGACATAAGGCAAGGAGGAGTTGTTATGAATATGTCAGAAAAAATCGTTAGTTTAAAAAAGAAGCTGGGGTTTAAAGAGTTTACCTTCAGCGGCGGTATCCACCCCGATGATATGAAGGAGGCAACCTGCAAAAAGCCTGTTATTGACCTTCCGCCGTCGGATGAGATGGTGTTTCCCCTTTCGCAGCATATCGGTGCGCCTGCTGTACCTTGCGTGCAGATTGGTGACAGAGTGCTGATGGGACAGAAGATTGCTGAGGCAGGCGGATTTGTTTCTGCAAATATACATTCTTCGGTTTCGGGTACGGTTGTTGCCATTGAGCCAAGAATGCATCATTCGGGAATCAAGGTGAATTCCATCGTTATTGAAAATGACGGTCAGGACGAGCTTTCACCCGACGTTCAGCCAAAGGACTGGAAGTCAATGTCTGCGGCAGAGATTGTTCAGGTTATTCGTGAGGCAGGCGTTGTGGGTATGGGCGGTGCTACATTCCCGACCCATGTGAAGCTTAGTCCACCACCCGATAAAAAGATTGAGTATGCTATCGTAAACGGTGCAGAGTGCGAGCCTTATCTCACATCAGACCACCGTGCTATGATTGAAACCCCCGAGGAGGTTATTGAGGGTCTTAAAATTATAATGAAGGTTCTGGGTCTTAATGAAGGCTATATCGCAATCGAGACCAACAAGCCCGATGCGATTGATGTGATGACAGAATGGGCTGCAAAGGAAACCGATGTGAAGATTCACGTTGTAAAGGTTAAAACCAAGTATCCGCAAGGCTCGGAAAAGCATCTTATCAAGGCGGTTACAGGACGTATGGTTTCCCCCGCAAAGCTGCCTCTTGATGTAGGCTGTACTGTTGACAACATTGATACCTGTGCGGCTATTGCAAGGGCGTTTACAATGGGTACACCCGTTATGAGGCGTATTGTTACTGTCAGCGGTGATTGTATTGGAAAACCTGCCAACTTCAGAATTCGTGTGGGCACAAATGTTGAGGCTGCAATCGAAAAATGCGGCGGTTTTGTGAAGACTGCGGCAAAGGTTATTATGGGCGGTCCTATGATGGGTATTTCTGTTCCCGATACCGACATTCCTGTTGTAAAGGGAACTTCGGGTATACTGGCATTCAGCGAGGATATGATTTCCAAAAAGGTTAAGCAGAACTGCCTGAGATGCGGTAAGTGCGTTGAGGGATGCCCTATGAACCTGCTTCCCAATAAAATAAGCGAGGCGGTTAAGTGGGGCGACCTTGAGGCTATGCAAAAGCTTAATGTTATGGATTGTATACAATGCGGCTCGTGCACTTATGTGTGCCCTGCAGAGCAGAATCCGCTGCAGCAGGTAAGAACGGCAAGAGCAAAGGTTACAAAAGCGGCACAGGAGGCGAAAAAGTAATGACATTGACAAATATAAACGAAAAACTTATTGTTACAGAATCTCCTCATGTAAGGGGAGCAAATTCAACATCAAAGGTTATGCTTGATGTTATTATTGCTCTTATCCCTGCTGTGATTGCAGGAACAATCATTTTTGGTATCCGTGCACTGGCGCTTTGCTCAATCTGTGTGATTGCGGCTGTCCTCAGTGAGTGGGTATGGTGTAAAATTCTTAAAAAGCAATCTACAGTCGGTGATTTCAGTGCGGCGGTTACAGGACTTTTGCTGGCTCTTAATTTGCCGGTTACAATGCCGCTTTGGATGGCGGTTATCGGCTGTGTGTTTGCGATTATTATTGTAAAGCAGTTCTTTGGCGGTATCGGTCACAATTTTATGAACCCGGCTTTGGCGGCTCGTGCATTTTTGCTGACCTCATGGGCACAGGCAATGACCACATGGACAGCTCCTTTCTCGGCTGATGCAGTATCTTCTGCAACACCCCTTAGCCTTATCAAAGAGGGTGCAACCGAGGGTCTGCCCAGTTACATGGATATGTTTTTGGGTAATATGGGCGGTTGTATCGGCGAGGTTTCAACTGTCGCAATTTTAATCGGTGCGGCATACCTTGTTGCAAAAGGGGTAATCAATTTAAGAATCCCTGCAAGCTACATACTTACAACTGCGATTATTACATTTATATTCGGCAAGAACGGCTGGTTTACCGGCGATGCCCTGATGCACGTGCTTTCAGGCGGTTTGATGCTTGGTGCGTTCTTTATGGCAACTGATTATGTTACAACACCTTATACCAAATCAGGACAGATTATTTTCGGTATCGGCTGTGGCGTGATTACTGCGGTTATCAGACTTTACGGCGGCTATCCCGAGGGTGTAAGCTATTCAATACTTCTGATGAATGTAGCAGCACCCCTGATTGACAAGATTACTGTTCCCAAAAGATTTGGCGAGATTAAGGAAAAGACTGCAAAGGAGGGCAAGTGCTGATGTTTGGGAAAGATGCAATTGTTACATCCTTAAAGCTGTTTATTATTACTGCGGTGGCGGCTTTGTGCCTTGCTTTTGCCAATAAGGTAACATTTAATACCATTCAGGCAAATGCACTCAAAACCGAACAGGAGGCTTTGAGTGTGGTTCTTCCCGCAGGCGAGAAGTTTGAAAATACCGATGTGCCGAAAGTTTCCGTTGACGGTGTTACCGTTGAAAAGGTGAATGTGGCAATGTCCGGCGACAAAGTTGAAGGCTTTGTTGTGACAGCGGTGTCAAATGCAGGCTATGGCGGCGATATCAAGGTTATGGTCGGTATTGACAAGAATCTGGAAGTAACCAGAATTGAAATTCTGGAATCAAGCGAAACTGCAGGTCTTGGTGCCAATGCCTCTAAACCGAAATTTGCTGACCAGTTCAAGGGCGCAAAGAACCCCTTAACTGTTGTTAAAGGTCAGGCAGGCGAAAATCAGATTTCTGCAATTTCAAGTGCAACAATCACTTCAAAGGCTGTTACTTCTTGCGTAAATGCGGCTTTGGAAGTTGCCAATGAAAAGCATAAATCAGGTTCGGCTGAAACCATTGAAGGAACAGCCAAAAAAGAAGAAGAAATAAAACAACAAACACAAGAACAGATTAAAGGGGGTAATAAATAATGAAAAAGACTTTATTTAACGGACTCCTTAAAGAAAACCCCACCTTTGTTCAGTTCCTTGGTATGTGCCCCACACTTGCGGTTACTACTGCCGCAATTAACGGTGTTGGTATGGGACTTTCTACAATGGCTGTTCTGGTTTGTTCCAATGTGTTCATTTCGCTATTGAGAAAGTTTATTCCCGACAAGGTGAGAATTGCGGCATATGTTGTTGTTATTGCAAGCTTTGTTACCATTGTTGAAATGCTTATGAAGGCATATGTTCCGGCACTTTCAAAGTCACTTGGTCTTTATATACCGCTGATTGTTGTTAACTGTATTATTCTTGGCCGTGCAGAGGCTTTTGCTTCAAAGAACGGTATCCTGAGGTCTGCGGTTGACGGCGTTGGTATGGGTCTTGGCTTTACCTGTGCTCTTACAATTATCGGCAGCATCCGTGAAATTCTTGGCGCAGGCTCAATCTTTGGAATTTCGCTTTTCGGCGAGGAATTCCAGGCTATGACCATTATGATTCTGCCTCCGGGTGCATTCCTTACACTTGGTCTTATTGTTATGACCATAAACATTATTTCATCAAAAAAGAAGAAAGGGGCGGGCGAAATTGCTGATTAGAGAATTATTGATTATTTCAATCGGGGCAATTCTTGTACAGAACTTTGTACTTGTTCAGTTCCTTGGTATTTGTCCCTTCCTGGGTGTTTCAAAAAAGGTTGAAACCGCTACCGGTATGGGTTTTGCCGTTGTGTTTGTTATGGCTTGTGCATCGGCTATTACATGGGCTGTTCAGCAGCTTCTGGTTTTGCTTAATCTGGAATATATGCAGACCATTGCGTTTATTCTGGTAATTGCCGTTCTGGTACAGTTTGTTGAGATGTTTTTGCAGAAGTCTATCCCAAGCCTTTATAACTCGCTTGGTATCTATCTGCCCCTTATTACAACCAACTGTGCGGTTTTGGGCGTTGCTATTCAGAACATAACAAGATATACAGGTGTGGATTACAGCTTTATCAAGTCGGTAGTATACGGTACAACTGCAGGTCTTGGCTTCACATTGGCGATTGTGCTGTTTGCAGGTGTTCGTGAACGGTTGGAAAGCTCGGATATTCCTGAATTTTTAAAGGGTATGCCCATTACATTGATTACTGCAAGCCTTTTGTCCATAGCATTTATGGGCTTTTCGGGTCTTAGCTTTTAAGGGGGTGCATCGTTGTGATGGATATTATTTTACCAATTATTGTAATTGGCGGAATGGGTTTGATTTTTGGTGCATTGCTTGCGGTTGCGGCAAAGATTTTTGAGGTTAAAAAGGACGAACGTATTCCATTGATTGTAGATTGTCTTCCCGGTGCAAACTGCGGCGGTTGCGGATTTGCCGGATGTGCTGCTTATGCCGAGGCAATCTGCAAGGGCGAGGCTCCGCTTAATTCCTGCCCCGTTGGCGGCTCGGCTGCGGCGGCAAAGATTGCGGAAATTATGGGTGTCGAGGCGGTTGTTACAGAGCGACTTGTTGCCTTTGTTGCCTGCGCAGGCACTTGTGATGTTGCAAAGGACAGATATATAAACAATCAGGCTATTGACTGTCACACGGCAAACCGTTTGGCAGGGGGTATGAAGGGTTGTACCTATGGCTGTCTTGGTTGCGGCTCCTGTACTGAAAAGTGTCAGTTTGGCGGAATTAAAATTGAAAACGGTATTGCCGTTGTTGACCGCGAACTTTGTACCAACTGTGGCGCTTGTATTGCGGAGTGTCCCCGTGGTGTTATCATCCGTGTTCCTTATTCGGCAAAGGCTTTGGTGGTTTGTAATTCCAAGGCGCCCGGCAAGGAAGTCCGTGCGGTTTGTGATGCAGGCTGTATCGGCTGCGGAATTTGTGCAAAGAACTGTGAGGCGGGTGCGATTGTTATTGAAAATAATCTTGCACACATTGACAGTTCAAAGTGTATCGGCTGCGGCGTTTGCGTTGAAAAATGCCCCAAAAAGATTATAATAGTGAACGGTGAAACACGTTAGTGTTTCAGTTCGCGAAAATCGCAAACTCTTTGCAAACATTATGTTTGCAAAGACCGTACCGATTGCAATCAAGTGTAGCTTTCAAACTTTTAGTTTGAAAGTTGCAGAACAAGTTCTGCTAAAAACGGCATAATGCCGTTTTCTACGACGTTGATTATCAGCTTGATAGATAAGATTGCAGAAGTTAAGATTGCTGTTGCGGCGGAATAAAAGATATGCTTAAAGAGAAAGCCAGAAACATTTGTTTCTGGCTTTTGAATTTTTTGTAAATTAAAAATGAACAGGTGCTTTTGGGTCTTGACTTAATATGGCAGTATGTGATAGGATAGTGTATACCTTATTTTTAATGAAAGAGATGATTTTGTGGATAACGAAAGAAGACGGGCAAAAGAGATGGTAAAAAACCTATCATTTAAAGAAAAGGTTGAACATTTTTTGCACTATTACGGAAAGTATACCGTTTTAAGCATTATTGCATTGGCTATAGTTGTATATACTTTGGTTGACTGTATGATGCAGGTTAAGTATGACCTTGATATAGCATATTACACATGCAGCAGGGTAAACAGAGAGGGGTCAGAAGCACTTGCAGATTCACTTGAGCCTGTGATAAATGATATAACGGGTAATGAAATAAATGATGTTCTGGTGAATGTTAGCGAGGCCGACATATCAAAAGACGGATATGACGAAATGGTTGAGGCGGTACTGACCAAAATTTCCGTGGAACTTTCGGCTGATGAATATCAGATGTATATTCTTGACAGCTACTATCTTGAGTATTTTAACAGAGCCTTTGAAGGGATAATAGAAGAGTCGCTGCTGATAAGTGATATTCCTGAAATAAGAGAATCTCTGGGCGTTCCCGAAGGTGAAGAATTGTATCTTGTTCTGACATCCAGCTTTGAGCAGTCCAAGGGTAAAAAGGATAAGGCTGCCGAACACGAAAATGCTGTTTTGGTAATGGAATATTTTAAAAATCAGGTGAAATAAAAAATATTTGACAAATCAGATTTTTGTGGTATAATAAAATAGATACCGAGATTTGGAGACGTATCAAAATAAACATATGTTTATTTTGATGCGTCTTTTTTTCGTTTTAAAGGAGAGTTAAAGAATGTATGATGTAGCAATTATAGGGGCAGGCGTAGTAGGTGGAATGATTGCAAGAACTCTTGCGGCTTATGAACTGAAAATTTGTCTGCTGGAAAAGGAAAATGATGTGGCAATGGGGGCAACAAAGGCAAATTCTGCCATAGTGCACGCGGGATTTGATGCCAAAGAGGGAAGCCTGAAGGCAAAACTTAATGTGCAGGGCTCGAAAATGATGAAAAAAGTTACAGAAGAGCTTGGTGTGAAATACAAAAACAACGGTTCGCTGGTAATCGGGTTTAATGATGATGACAGAAGGGCGATTGAGGAACTTCTTGAGCGCGGCAGAAAAAACGGCGTTGAGGGACTGTGTATTCTTGAAAAGGATGAGATTGCGGCTATGGAACCTAATCTTTCGAAGAATGTAGTTTGTGCTCTGTATGCACCTACGGGAGCAATTGTGTGCCCTTATGAGCTTGCAGTTGCGGCGGTTGGCAATGCTATGGACAACGGTGCTGAACTTAAAACAAATTTTGCGGTTTGTGATATACGTGAGGCTGACGAAGGCTTTGTTGTGGCATCCGGTAATGACAGTATAAGTGCTAAGTTTGTTATAAATGCGGCAGGAATTTATGCAGATAAAATTGCCGCTATGGTTGGTGATGATTCGTTTTGCATTACACCGCGTAAGGGTGAGTATATTCTGCTTGACAAGGATTGTGGCGGCCTTGTTGATAAGACGATATTCCGTACACCTTCAAAGATGGGTAAAGGTATACTTGTATCGCCTACGGTAGACGGAAATCTGCTGACGGGACCTACATCTGTAAATATTGAAGATAAAGAAGATAAAACCACCACACCGGAGGGTTTTGCTCAGATTATAAAAGAGGCAAACGAAAATGCTGACGGTGTACCTTTTGGCAAGACAATTACTTCTTTTTGCGGACTCCGTGCTGTTGGAAGTACAGGTGATTTTATAATCAATTCGCCCAAAGCGGGGTTTGTAAATGTTGCAGGGATTGAGTCGCCCGGGCTTTCGGCGTCGCCTGCTATTGCACTTATGGTTAAGGACATACTTGCACAGCAAGGGGTGGAGTTGAAAGAAAAGGAAAATTATAATCCAGCAAGACGCCCTATGCACAGTTTCAGAGAGGCAAGTATTGAAGAAAAAAACAGAATTATTAAAGAAAACAAAGCCTTTGGCAGAATAATCTGCAGATGCGAGGGCGTTACTGAGGGTGAGATAATAGATGCAATCCGCACAAATCCAAAGCCTTGCGACCTTGACGGTGTGAAACGCCGTACAAGGGCACAGATGGGCAGGTGTCAGGGTGGATTTTGTTCGCCGTATATTATCAAGCTGCTTGCGGAAGAAATGAAAATACCTTTTGAGAAAGTGACCAAAAGCGGAGGAAATTCAAGAGTGATTGTCGGAAAGACCAAGGAGGGAAGGTAATATGACAGATTTGGTAATAATAGGCGGCGGGCCTGCGGGTATGAGTGCGGCGATTGCGGCATATAAAAAGGGCATACGTGATATTCTGATAATTGAGAGAGATGCCGCACTGGGCGGAATTCTGCAGCAATGCATACATAACGGTTTTGGACTGCACAGATTCGGCGAAGAGCTTACGGGCCCTGAATATGCGTGGAGATACGAAAAGCAGATTGTTGATTTGGGCATAAATTATAAACTCAATACTATGGTGGTGGATATATCACCTGATAAGGTTGTTACCGCTCAGAACAGTGAGGACGGAATTTTTCAGATAGAGGCAAAGGCTGTTATACTGGCTATGGGTTGCCGTGAGAGGGCAAAGGGTGCGCTTAATATAGCGGGATTTCGTCCTGCAGGAATTTACAGCGCTGGTACTGCCCAGAAACTGGTTAATATTGAAGGCTATATGCCCGGCAGAGAAGTGGTTATTTTAGGGTCGGGTGATATAGGTCTGATAATGGCAAGGAGAATGACGCTGGAAGGGGCAAAGGTGAAGGCGGTATGCGAACTGATGCCATATTCGGGAGGCCTTGCGCGAAACATTGAGCAATGTCTTAATGACTTTAATATTCCTTTAAAGCTCAGTCATACTGTTGTTAAAATTCACGGCAAGGAACGGCTTGAGGGTGTTACTGTTGCGCAGGTGGATGAAAAAAGAAAGCCTGTCCCCGAAACAGAGGAATTTATCAAATGTGATACCCTGCTTTTGTCTGTGGGTCTGATACCTGAAAATGAGCTTTCAAAGTGTGCATCAGTGAGCCTTGATAAGATTACCAACGGCCCGGTGGTTGACCAAAGCAGACAAACCTCTTGCGACGGAATTTTTGCCTGCGGAAATGTTCTGCACGTACATGATTTGGTGGATTTTGTTTCGGAGGAGGCTGAAATTGCGGGGATGAGCGCTGCTGATTACATAAAAAATTTATCGGCTGAAAAGGTGGATGTTAATATCTCAACTGACGGAAAAATCAGATATACAGTTCCCCAGAAGATAACCGAAAAGAAGGATGTTGCGGTGTATTTCAGGGTGGCAGATGTGTTTCGCAATGTTAAAATTTGCGTTTATAACGGTGAGGATTTGGTTCTGTCAAAGAAGAAGGCGAAGGTTGCTCCCGGTGAAATGGAGAGAGTTATGCTTGAAAGCGGTGTGTTTGAAAACTGTTCTGAACTTACCTTCAGACTGGAGGAGATGTGATTATGAAAAGAGAATTAACCTGTATAGTATGCCCCATAGGCTGCAGCCTTGTGGCAGAAATAAATGACGGCAGGGTGTCGGCGGTAAGCGGTAATACTTGCCCGAGAGGAAGGGCGTATGCAGAAAGCGAATGTGTTTCGCCTGTACGTACCATTACCACAACAGTAAGGTGTGAAAACGGAAAAATGCTGCCTGTGAAGACTGATACACCCATTCCCAAAGAAAAAATCTTTGAGGCAATGGAAATTATAAATAAAGTCCGGCCGGTATTGCCAATTGCAGCAGGAGATGTTATAATTAAGGATATATTCGGCAGTAAAGTAATTGCGGTAAGAAATATGGAATGATGGTGAGATAAAATGAAAATAATTGCAGCATCAAGAAACAAAGACGAATTTTTGAGTGCGTTGAATTCGGATGTGGATATTATATTTATGCTGGCACCCAACATTGCTGATATTAACAATCAGGCAAAGGCGGCTCACGAATTAGGTAAAAAGCTGTTTATACATCTTGACCTTGCGGAAGGTATCGGCAAGGATGAATACGGCATCCGTTTTGCAAAACAGCAGGGTGTAGACGGAATAATAAGCACACGTTCGAATATAATTAAAATGGCAAAAAATGAGAATATGTTTGCTGTTCAGAGGTTTTTTATTATTGATTCGCAATCTGTCGCTACCACAATAGATACTGCCAAGACAACAAAGGCGGATATGATTGAAATAATGCCAGGTACAATTCCTAAAATAATAAAGCGTCTAAAAAATGAACTTAAAATACCTATTGTCGCAGGCGGACTGATAGATACAAAAGATGAAATTTATGAAGCAATTTCCTGTGGGGCAACCGCTGTTTCGGTTGGCAAGCAGGAGCTTTGGAAAAAACAGCATTAAATCAAAAGACCCGATGTGCGGATTAAAACCGTGCATCAGGTCTTTCACTTTTATTCGTGCTTGTCTATAATCGGTGTTTCTTTAAAGAAGAAGGTAATCGACCAAAGCCCTGCAAGACCCACAAGGGTAAATATTATACGGCTCATCAAAGATAACTGTCCGCCAAATAATGACGCCACGATGTCTACGCCGAAAAGTCCGATACTTCCCCAGTTGATGGCACCGATTATAACAAGTAACAATGCGATAACATTCATACCAATAATCGCTCCTTTTTTTTGAATTTGTTTATTTGTTCATATGTATTTTGTGTTTAATTCTATAAAAATATTCTGTATAAATGTACCTTTTCTGCAAATAATATTTGTAAAAAATACAATGGAGTGGTTTTGTGCAAAAAAAGGTTTTTTTGCCGATTTTTATTTTAATTGCAGTTTGCGTTTCGGCAGGTGCGGTAAAATGGTACGGTGAGGAGCGGGGCAACGATAAGGCGCATATTGATGTGGCAAGACAGATTTCGGCACTTGAGGGCGTGGATTCGGCGGCTGTTATCAGTCGTGACGGCTATGTTCTTGCGGGAGTTATCCTTTTGTCCGAGGCAGACGAGGAGTATGTTGGCGGATGGACCGGGGAATTGCTTAAAAGCACCTTTCCAAAGGCTAAGGAAATAAAGGTCTTTATGGGCGATAAAGCTGCCCGTGATGTGGTAGAGCTTAGTTTTTGTATAGAAAGTAATATTAAGGAAGATATGCTGATACAAAGGTTTGAGTTTTTAAGAAAACGGAATGTTTGACAAATAAAAAAAATTGTGATATACTATATGTTGTGTTAATCTGTGTGGGGTACCCACACCAATTATGTTTGGAGTTGATAATAATGCGTTGTTTATTTTGTGGACATCTTGAAAGTAAGGTAATAGATTCACGTTCAACTGAGGAAGGCACAACCATCCGTCGCCGCAGAGAATGTCTGGAGTGCGGAAAGAGATTTACTACATACGAGAAAATCGAAACTATCCCTATGATTGTTGTCAAAAAAGACGGGCTGCGTGAAACATGGGACAGAGACAAGGTTTTAAATGGCATCCTGCGTGCCTGCGAAAAGCGCCCAGTAACTTTAGCCGACATCGAAAAGCTGATTGATGATATTGAGGCAAAGCTTTATAATATGCTTGAACGCGAGGTTACATCTGAGCGAATCGGCGAAATGGTTATGGAACGTCTTAAAGAGCTTGATGATATTGCTTATGTAAGATTTGCGTCGGTTTACCGTCAGTTCAAGGACATAAATTCCTTTATGGATGAACTTGCCAAAATTATAAAAAAGGCTTGACATTACGGGGTTTTTGTGTTATTATTGGTATAACGTAATATGGTATTCGAAAGAGTGAGGCAAACCTCACTCTTTTACATTTAAGGGAGAGCCTTTTTGAATATCGCACGGTTTAAATCAGTAAATTTCCAGTAATCATACGGCAAAATGCTCGCAAATACACCAAGTATTCGCTCCGCTTTTGCTCTTTGCTGACAGAAAATTTACTTGTTTTAAACTCTTCGACCTGTTAGAAACAGGCATACACTATTCAAAAATCTCTCCCTGTGGATTGTTTTGATATGTGCGACGCAAATAAAAGGAGGTACAAATGGCATATTCAAAGATTGAGAAATTGATTATTGAGCTGGCAACACCCATTGCCCAAGGCATTTCCTGCTACATTTATGATGTGGAATATGTTAAGGAGGGCGGTGCATGGTATTTAAGGGTTTATGCCGATAAAGAGGAAGGCGGTATTTCTATTGATGAGTGCGAAATTATCAACCGTGCCCTTGGGGATGAGCTTGACAAGGCTGATACCATTCGTGAGAATTACATTCTAGAGGTATCCTCGCCCGGTATTGAAAGAAAGCTGAAAACCCCTGAGCATTTTAAAAAGTATATTGGTCACATTGTGGATATTGGTCTTTATAAGGCTGTTGACGGAAGTAAAACCCTGGCGGGCGAGCTGACAGGTTATGAAGACGACGGCTTTACGGTGAAGATTGGCGAAAATGAAACTAAGCTTGCCGTAAGCGATACAACTTTTGTAAAATTACATTTTGATTTTTAAATAAATACTAAACAGGATTGGAGAGATTAAAAAAATGAGTGCAGAGTTATTCTTATTATTGGATGAAATCGAAAAGGAAAAAGGCATAAGCCGTGACGTTGTTATTGATGCCCTCAGCGGTGCATTGCTCAGCGCATACAAAAAGAATTTTGGTGCTGTTCAGGACGCAAAGGTTATTATCGACGAAGAAACAGGCGAAATCAAGGTTTATGCAAGAAAGAACATTGTTGAAGAAGTAGAAGACAGAGAATGTGAAATTTCTGTTGAAGATGCAAAGAAGATAGATGTAAGATATGAAGCAGGCGATGTTTTAGAGTCAGAGGTTACACCTGCGGCATTCGGCAGAATTGCGGCACAGACCGCACGTCAGGTTGTTCTGCAGAGAATCCGTGAGGCAGAACGTGAAAAGGCTTTTGACGAATTTTCTGACCGTGCAAACGATATTATGACTGCCACCGTAAGAAAGATTGACCGACGCAACATTATGCTTGAAATCGGCGATACCGAATCTGTTCTTATGCCCAACGAGCAGGTAAAGAATGATAACTATAAGCCCGGTGAAAAATATAAGGTGTTTGTGGTTGAGGTTGCAAACTCGGTTAAGGGTGTACATCTTATGGTTTCGCGTTCACATCCCGGTCTTGTGCGCCGCTTGTTTGAGCTTGAAGTTCCCGAAATCAAAAAGGGTGTTATTGAAATCAAGGGTCTTACCCGTGAGCCCGGCTCAAGAAGTAAGATTGCAGTTCACTCCACAATGGAGGGTGTTGACCCTGTTGGAACCTGTATCGGCCCCAAGGGCATGAGAGTTCAGGCGGTTATCGACGAGCTCCGCGGCGAAAAGATTGATATTATCAAGTACAGCGACGACCCTGCAGAATTTATTACTCAGGCACTTAGCCCTGCAAAGGTTGTATCAATCACAGTTGATGAAGAAAAGAAGATGTGCAGCGTTATTGTTCCTGCAGACCAGCTTTCACTTGCTATTGGCAAGGAGGGTCAGAATGCACGTCTTGCGGCACGTCTTACCGGCTGGAAGATTGACCTGAAACCAGACAATGCTGAAGAATAATCAATGTTGGTTTCAGGAAGGGTTGGATGATTTATGAAGTTACAGCGTATGTGTGCGGTCTGTCGCGAGGTCAAGGGCAAGGACGAACTTGTAAGAATTGTAAAGCAAAAGGATAATGTTTCTGTTGACCTTGGCGGAAAGGTGGCAGGCAGAGGCGCATATATCTGCAAGGACGGCGGATGTATCGAAAAGGCACGCAAGACAAGAGCATTGGAGCGCAGCCTATCCTGCAAGGTGGACCAGAGTGTGTATGATGCATTGGAGGCGATGCAAAGTGGCGGAGAATGATAAGTTCTTCAGGATGCTTGGTCTTGCCGCACGGATGCGCGGCATTGCCTTTGGCGAAGGAGCGGCTAAAGATGCAATTAAGGCAGGAAAAGCAAATCTTGTGATTGTTGCATCGGATGCATCCGATAATACAAAGAAGAAATTCAGAAACAGCTGTGAGTTTTATTCGTCAAAGCTGATTGAATACAGCGATAAATTTACACTTGGCAGGTACACGGGCCGTGAATTTGCGGTTGTACTTGCGGTGATGAACCAGGGGATTGCAGAAGAAATTGTAAAATGCCTTGGGGAAAACTTAGAGTAGTCAGGTTAGAAAGGGGAAGTATTATGACAAAAATTAAAGCATATGAACTTTCAAAGGGGTTTGTAGGAATTCCCGGCAAGGAGCTTGTTAAAATTCTTAGTGATTACGGCATCTCTGAAAAGAGCCATATGAGTGCTCTTGACGAAAGAGAGCTTGATATTATATTTGAATATGTTACACAAAAGCATCAGGTGGAGGATTTTTCGGCATTGTTTGCAGACGTTTCTGTTGAGGAGCCTGCAAAAGAGGATAAAAAGGCTGAAAAAGCAGAAGACGCGTCAACAGAAGAAGTTGTTGCAGAAGAAAAAACGGCGCCTGAGAAAATCGAATCAGAGGGCGGCTTTGCAAGTGATGCACCTGCACGCAAAACCCGTGTGGTTGATACCCGTGCAAACAATGTTGACCTTGACCGTCTGGACAACGAAAGACTTGAAGAGCTTGTTCCCGAGAATGTAAAGAGCCAGGGCGGCGGCAAGGAAAAGATTAAGACAGGCAACAAAAAGAGTAAGCTTGTTAAAGAAAAGCAGGACCCCAAGGCATTTGAAAAGATTGCCAAAAAGGAAAAGAAGCAGGAGGCACAGGTGGTGCTTGTTCCTGATTCGATTACTGTTGGTCAGCTTGCAGAACGTCTTGACAAGTCTTCAACCGAGGTTATCAAAAAGCTTATGATGCTTGGTATTATGGCATCTGTAAACGAAGAGCTTGACTTTGATACCGCATCTCTTATAGTGGAAGATTTTGGTTCTAAGGTTGAAAAGGAAATAATTCTGACAGAAGAGGATAAACTGTTTAATGACGTTGAAGACTCACCTGAGTCACTTATCCCACGTTCACCCGTTGTGGTTGTTATGGGTCACGTTGACCATGGTAAAACCTCACTCCTTGATACAATCAGAAATTCAAACGTAACCGAAGGCGAGTTCGGCGGTATTACACAGCATATCGGTGCTTACCGTGTTCGTGTAAATGACAAGAAGATTACCTTCCTTGATACCCCCGGTCACGAGGCTTTTACTGCTATGCGTGCCCGCGGTGCGCTGGTTACTGATATTGCTATATTGGTTGTTGCGGCTGACGACGGTATTATGCCCCAGACAATCGAGGCTATTAACCACGCAAAGGCGGCTAATGTTGCAATTATTGTTGCAATCAACAAGATTGATAAGGAAGGCGCAAACCCCGACAGAGTTCGTCAGGAGCTTACCGAGCACGGTCTTGTTCCCGAAGAATGGGGCGGCGATACAATCTGCGTTGAGGTTTCGGCAAAGCAGAAGATTAACATTGACGGTCTTCTTGATATGGTTCTTCTTGTTGCTGAAATGAAGGAGCTTAAGGCTAACCCCAACCGTATGGCAAAGGGTACTGTTATCGAAGCTCAGCTTGACAAGGGCAGAGGTCCTGTGGCAACACTTCTTGTTCAGAACGGTACTCTTAAAGTAGGTGATATTGTTGTTGCGGGTACTGCTGTGGGCAGAGTTCGCGCAATGAACGACGATAAGGGTAAGGCTATTAAAAAAGCCGGTCCTTCAATTCCTGTTGAGATTTTGGGTCTTTCAGAAGTTCCTGACGGCGGCGATGTGTTCTATGCTGTTGAGGACGAAAGAAAGGCAAGAGATGTAGTAGAGGCAAGAAAGTTCAAGGCAAAGCAGGAGGCTCAGAAGGCAAGTCAGACTGTTTCACTTGAAAACCTGTTTGAACACATTGAAGCAGGTAAGATGAAAGACCTTAATATCATTGTTAAGGCAGACGTTCAGGGCTCGGTTGAGGCTGTTCGTCAGTCGCTTGAGAGAATTACCAACGAAGAAGTCCGTGTTAATGTTATCCACGGTGCAGTTGGTGCTGTTACTGAATCTGACGTTATGCTTGCAAGTGCTTCAAATGCAATTATTGTTGGCTTTAACGTGCGTCCTACACCCGGTGCAACTGTTGCTGCTGCAAGCTCGGAGGTTGATATCCGTCTTTACAGAGTAATTTATGATGCAATTGAGGATATTGAGGCCGCTATGAAGGGTATGCTTGCACCTAAGTTCCGCGAGGCTGTTACAGGTCACGTTGAAATCAGAACGACCTTTAAGGTTTCGGGCGTTGGTACAATCGGCGGTGCATATGTTACCGACGGTAAGGTTCAGCGAAACAGCCTTGTTCGTATTGTTCGTGACGGTATTGTTATCCACGAGGGCGAGCTTGCATCACTTAAGAGATTTAAGGACGACGTTAAGGAAGTTGCCAGCGGTTATGAGTGTGGTATCAGTATTGAAAAGTTTAATGACATAAAGGAAGGCGACATCGTTGAAGTTTATGTTATGGAACAAATAATGCCTAATTAAAAAGAAAGGCGGTGCAGAAATGCCTGCATATAACAGAATAGACAGAATTTCAGAAGAAGTAAAACGCGAGCTGAGTATGATTATCCGCGAACTAAAGGACCCAAGACTCAGCAAAGCGGTGGTTTCGGTTGTGAATGTAAATGTCACAAAGGACCTTAAATTTGCCAAGGCTTACATTAGCGTTCTTGGCAGCGAGGATTTGCAAAAAGGGGCTATGGATGCGCTGAAAAGCGCATCGGGCTTTATCCGCAAAGAGGTTGGTCACAGAGTTAATCTGCGCAACACCCCTGAATTTACCTTTGTTCTTGATAATTCTATTGAATATGGAGCACATATAAATGAAGTGTTGAAAAATCTGTAAATTGTGGAGCGTGATGATGATGAATACTGTAATTGACAAAATTAAAAATGCAAAAGCCGTTGCAATATTCAATCACGAAAATCCTGACGGCGATGCCTTGGGCAGTGCCTATGGCTTGAAATTGATTTTGATTGCTATGGGCAAAAAGGCAGAGGTTTTTCTGCGTGATGGCGATGATAAGACAAGGGAATATAAGTTGTTAAAAGGAACAGAAAGCTCAGGTCTTAAAATTGAAGACTGTGATTTGAAGATTGCGGTTGACTGTGCTGATTTTAAAAGACTGGGCGACTTGAAGGAGAGTTTTTGCGGCAATACTGCGGCAATCGACCATCATATGACCCATGCAGAGTTTGCCGAGGCGACTTATGTGGATGCAAATGCCCCTGCAACGGGCGAGATAATATATGATTTCGCTGCGGCGCTTGGTGTTGAACTGACGCCCGATATTGCCAATAATCTTTATATGGCTATTACCTGTGATACGGGCAGCTTTAAATATTCGTCAACAACACCCAAAACCCATATGGTGGCGGCAAAGCTTTTAGAGTGCGGCGTTGATGTGGGCGAGCTTTCAAAGCAGATTTTTGACACAAAAAGCATAGGATATTTCAGGGCGTACAGACGTGGCCTTGACAATCTGGAAATCTTTGAGGACGGCAGAATTGCTGTTCTTGCCATAACCGAAAAAGACTTTGACGAGCTTGGGGTTGACGAGAAAATCATTGACGGAATTGTGGAGCTTCCACGTGCGGTTGAAGGCGCCGATGTGGGGGTTTATATCCGCGAACGTGCAAAGGGCGAATTTAAGGTGAGCCTGCGTTCAAACAGCGATGTTGATGTGGCAAAGGTGGCGGTTGCCTTTGGCGGCGGCGGTCACAAAAAGGCAAGTGGATGCTCTTTGAGTAAACCTCTTGAAGAAGTTAAAAAAGAACTGGTTGCAGAGATTATCAAGCAGTTTTAAGGAATAGATTATATGGACGGAATAGTTAATGTAAACAAACCTTTGGGAATAACCTCTCACGATGTTGTTTACAAATTGAGAAAAATTTTGAATATTAAAAAAATCGGACATACGGGAACCCTTGACCCTGAGGCATCGGGGGTTCTTCCTATGTGCATCGGCAAGGGTACAAAGCTTGCCGAATATCTGACTGCGGCAGACAAGCAGTATGTGGCAAGACTGCAGTTGGGAGCATTTACCGATACTCAGGATGCATCGGGTGAGGTTCTGCAGTCGTTTGATGTTTGTGTTACCGAGGAGCAGATTTACGATGCGGTGAAAAAGTTTATTGGCGAGATTTCACAGATTCCGCCAATGTATTCGGCTATCAAGATTGACGGTAAAAAGCTTTATGAGCTGGCAAGAGAGGGCAAAACCGTTGAACGTGAGCCGAGAAAAATTACAATCAGCAATATTGAAATCAAAAACATTGATTTGGAAAATAATACTGTTGATATGCTGGTTGACTGTTCAAAGGGCACATATATCCGCACACTTTGCAACGACATTGGCGCGGAGCTTGGCTGCGGAGGTCATATGTCGGCACTTAAACGCACAAAAAACGGACGGTTTGAAATTCAATCGGCTTACACCCTTGAACAGATTGAGGAAATGGCAAAAGCAGAGGATTTCAGCTTTATGACGCCTGTGGGTGAGGCTCTGCCTGAATATGAGAGGGTAATCCTTGCTGACAGAAATGCAGGCAGGGTGCGAAACGGCATAAAGATAACCGTTGGCGGTTTGCAGGAAGGTAGAATTTACCGCGTTTTTGACGAGAAAAATGAATTTCTTGCCCTTGCACAGCAAATTGATGGACGGTTTGATATAATCAAAAGTTTTTACGGCGGAGCATAACGGAGTAAAAAATATGACAGTTACAAACAGTATTGAGCTGAAAAATTACATAGCAGAAAAAAAGACCGCAGTTGCACTGGGGTCTTTTGATGCTTTGCATAAAGGCCATATCAGGGTTATATGCGGCTGCATTGAATATGCGCAAAAAAACGGACTTTTATCTGTGGTGCAGCTTGTTGAAATTCCTAATTTCAAGCGGGTGAATACCGTTGAAAAGCGCCTTGAAATTCTTGAGGATATGGGTGCGGATATTGTTGTGATTGAGGATTTCAGTCCTGAATTTAAGGCAGTAAAATATGCTGTTTTTGTAGAGGAATATCTTGCAGAACGATATAATGCGGCGGCGGTATTTTCGGGTGATAATTATCGGTTTGGATATATGGCAGAAGGTGATACCCAAAAGCTGGCGGCAGAGTGTAAAAGATACGGTATTGAAGTGTTTACCATTGACTGTGTTCAGCTTGAGGGTGTGATTTCAAGCACCGAGATACGAAAGTTTGTGGAGAGCGGTGATATGGAAAGTGCAACCCGATATATGGGCAGACCATTCTCACTTTCGGGCAGGGTTGTGCACGGCAAGGCGTTGGGCAGAAAATTGGGTTTTCCAACGGCGAATGTTGAAATTCCTGATGGATTTGTAGTGCCTCAAAGCGGCGTTTATGCAGCAAGGGTTGTGTTTGACGGAAAGAGCTATTATTCGATTGCAAATGTGGGCACAAAGCCTACGGTGAATGATAAAAAACCTAATATCGAGGCTTATATGTTTGATTTTTGCGGCGAAATTTACGGCGATGAGATAGAAATTGAATTCTGCAAGAAACTGCGGGATATTAATAAATTTGAAAATACGGTTGAGCTTTCCCATCAGATTGAAAGGGATAAGCAAGCCGCAGAAGAATATTTTGGAATATAAAAGACTGTTGAATGATTCGTTTCAACAGTCTTTTTTTGCAGTTAAGTATGACAAATAAATTATGTTTGGTGTATCAGTGCGATAATTTTTTTATAAATTTCATCCGATACGGTGTAGCATCCTGCTGAGGTTTTACTGTGGCAAATAATAATGTTTTTATTATCTTCGGGCAGGTCAAGGATGTCAAGGGGCGAAACCTGCAAGGTTTCGGCAAGAAGCATAATTTTGTCGCGTTTCATATTTTTTATGTGCCCGTCTTCCCATTTTTTTACAGTTCCTTTGCTGACACCCACATGGTTGGCTATATTTTCCAGGGTGAGGCCAAGTTCCTTTCGTCTTTGGTTGATGTTTATAAGCATACATAATTGTCCTTTCTGTTAAAGAGCTTTGTTCTGGTAATGAGTATATCACATAAACCTGAAAAATGCAACTTATATTTACAAAAAAGTAAAAAAATGTTAAAAATGTATTGACAGAATTGGAAAATAATGGTAAAATCTTCAAAGTTGCATAAGAAAGGAGTGACTTTGATGTGTTATCGTGAACTGGAAAAAATAATTAAAGACAGGGGAATTTCTAATGATAATCTTGCACATATGTTGGGGATTGGTTCTGATGAGCTAAAACGAAAGCTTATTGGCAAGACGGAGTTTACTCTGTGGGAAATAAAGCAGATTTCCGAAATTTTTTCTTTGAAAAAAAGACAGATAATGTATATTTTTTTTGATGAAAAGTTTCCTAAAGGAAACAAATTAAACGCAGGATGATGGTTGATGAAGAATTTGTTTATTGATTTTTACACCATAAAGGGCTTTGAATTTTTTGCAGATGGCGGTGATATGTTTTGTTACCGTTGTGGAGTAACGTTATCTTTTGAAAACGAAAACTGCGAAACAGACAGATTCGGGCGGACCTTTTGCAGCGAAATATGCAGAAATATTTATTATGGAGGAACAGATAGATGACAAAAAAAGAGCTGATGCAATGCTACTACTTAAATCGGGAGATTATGCACGATACAGAGGAACTTGTTAATCTTAAAATTCTGGCACGGGGCGATGATAACGGTGTTGCCTTTACTGATGAGGAGGAGATAAAGCGGCGGGAAAAGGTGATTGTTGAAAAAATTCGAAGGTGCAACCAAATGAAAGCAAGGATTGATAAATTTTTGAATTCCATTGATGACAGTCTGACACGGCAGATTTTTTATTATCGGTATGTAAGATGTATGTCATGGAAGAAAGTTAGTTATATGACAGGGGGCTATAACAGCGAGGAGGGTGTAAGAAAAATTGCAGAACGGTATCTTAAAAATTTAAATAAATAGTGATTATGGTAAAACGGACATATTTGTCCGTTTTTCGCGTTTTGTCCTTCTTGTCCGATTTGTCCGTTTTTTGAGAGGTATAATTAAACTGTAATAAGTTTTACAAAGTTTGGGGTGAGATTAGTGGCAAAGAAAAAAGTTGATGAGGATAATATGATTTCAGACTATATAAAAAAGAAGAAGAAGGATGCTTGCAAGGTGATTGACAGGATGATGGCAGAAATAGGAGACCCTGAAAGAATTGCAAATGCACCTCTTAACCAGCTTTCCTCTGCTATGGGAACATTGATTAATACATTTGGCAATGGTGAAAAGGATTTATCGGCGGAGGGGACTCTTGCCACTCTTTTTGATGATTTTAATGACGTAAAGTAGAGGGCAAGTGTATGAGGATATATAAAAAACTGACCGAAAAGCAGAACGACCTGATGGAGCTGGCTAAAAACGGAGGGTTGAGGCGAATAAACATTCTTCACGGAAGCGTCAGGTCGGGCAAAACATGGATTAGTCTTGTTCTGTGGTGTGTGTGGATACGTAATATGCCCTCTGACGGGTTCTACCTGATGACGGCAAAGACGCTTTCAACCCTTAAGCGAAACTGTCTTGATTTGCTTGAGGAACTGGCGGGCAAGAACAATTTTAAATATTCCATATCAAAGAAGGAAGGTGTGCTGTATGGCAGGCGGATATATTTTGAGGGGGTCAGCGATACCGAGGCGGAAAGTAAAATCCGTGGTATGACCCTGCAGGGTGCTTACTGTGACGAAATAACCCTTTATACCGAGGAGTTTTTCGGAATGTTGCTTTCACGACTGTCACAGCCCGGGGCAAGGCTTTTCGGGACAACAAATCCTGACAATCCAAATCATTGGTTCAAGCAAAAGTATATTGACCGTCGGGATGAGCTTGACTTTTTGCTGATGGAATTCCTGATTGATGACAATACCTTTCTTGACAAAAAGTATGTGGAGGAACTGAAAAAGGAGTATACGGGAGTTTTTTACCGACGGTTTATACTGGGTGAGTGGTGCAGCGCCGAGGGGCTTGTGTATCCTATGTTTGACAAAAATCTGCATACGGTGGAGGATATACCGCCGCCTGAGGGGGTGGCAGAGTATTATATATCGGTTGACTACGGAACTCTGAACCCTTGCAGTATGGGGCTGTGGCGGCTTGACGACAGATGCGCTGTGAGAATAAGGGAGAGCTATTATTCGGGCAGAAAGAGCAAAAAGCTTCTTACCGATGAGGAATATTATAGCCGTCTTCAGGAGCTTGCCAAAGGGTATAACATAACTTGTGTAATCATTGACCCATCGGCTGCAAGCTTTATTGAGGCGATACGCCGCCACGGTGAATTTAATGTGCGGCAGGCTAATAATAATGTGCTTAACGGAATCAGGATTACGGGCAGCCTTTTGCAAAGTGGAAAACTGCTTGTACATAAAAGCTGTGCTGATACCATTCGTGAGTTCGGCACATACTGCTGGGACGAAAATTCCCCTCAGGATACGGTGGTAAAGGACTTTGACCACGCAATGGACGATATAAGGTATTTCTGCACCACGGTTGCAGGGAAAAGACTTTTGTAAAAAGGAGAAAATGTTATGTTTGAAAATATAAAAGAATTTATCGGAAGGGTGAAAAGAGATATGTTTGACAAAAGAGTGATTGGTACGGCTATTTCATCGGATATTGCGGTATCTGACGAGATGAGCTGTGCGCAGAGAGAATGGAAGGCGTTGTATGAGGAAAGTGAGGGTCTTCACCTTCCAGCGGCGATTTCCTTTGAGATGGCAAGGCTTATCACCGTGGAAATGAATTCAAGAATAGCCGGCGGTAAGAGGGCGGACTTCCTTGATGAATGTTACAGCAAGGTTATTGAGAATATCAGAATTCCTATGGAATACGGCTGTGCCAAGGGTGGGCTTGTGATGAAGCCTTATGTTTTGGGTGGTAAAATTCAGGTTGATTTTATTCAGGCGGACAAGTTCTTCCCCACAGACTTTGACGAAACGGGCAAAATCCTTGGTGCTGTTTTTGTGCAGACACGCAAAATCGGGTCAAGGTATTATACCCGTTTAGAGGGACACAGAATGAGGAACGGAACTTATGAAATTACCAATCAGGCGTTCTGCAGTAACAACTGCGATTATCTTGGTAAGAGGGTTCCTCTTGGCGAGGTGCAGGAATGGAAGGACCTTGCCGAAAGTCTGGCAATTAAAAATGTTAATCAGCCTTTGTTTGGTTATTTCAGACCTGCAATTGCAAACACAATAGATTCAAACTCGCCCCTTGGGGTTTCGGTTTATGCCAATGCGGTAAATCTGATTGCCGATGCAGACAAGCAATACTCCCGGCTTTTGTGGGAATTTGAAAGCGGCGAAAGGGCGCTTATTGCAAACGCAATGGCATTTAAACGTGACAAAGACGGCAGACCTAGACTTCCCGACAAACGACTTTACCGCACTTTAGAGGTAGAGGATATGGATTTCTTCCGTGAATGGTCGCCTGAGCTACGTGAAGCGGAGCTTACCAAGGGGCTTAACCGAATTTTAAGGCAGATTGAGTTTAACTGCGGTTTTGCTTACGGAACACTTTCCGAGGTGAGCGATACCGAAAAGACTGCCGAGGAAATCCGTGCATCAAAGCAGAGAAGCTATGCAACGGTTTCGGATAATCAAAAGGCATTAAAGAACGCACTTTTGGAGCTTGTTTATGCAATGGATGTGTGGTGCACACTTTATGACCTTGCACCAAAGGGTGATTACAGCGTTTCATTCGACTTTGATGACAGCATCGAGGCAGACCGCAAGACCCAGTTTGAGGAAAAACAGATTCTTGTTAAAGACGGTATTATGGCTCCCTGGGAATTCAGAATGTGGTACTTTGGCGAGGACGAGGATACCGCAAAGTTAAAGGTGGAAAAAACAAATTAAATATAAATTTGACCGGAATGTCGATAAACTACCAATCCAATGCAGACAGAAACTGCGAAAACAAACTGAAAGGATGATGAAACATGACAAGAGATGATTTAAGAGGGATTGTTGAGGGAATTTCTGACGAACAGTTAAAGAAAATTCTTGATATTAATTCTCTGGACATCGGAAAAGCCAAGCGCGGTGCAGAAGAACTGAAAACCGAGCTTGAGGGCAATGCACAGAAAATTGCGGAGATGGAAAAGGAGCTTGATGCTTTGCGTCTTGGTCAATGTGAGGCAGAAGAAATAAGAAAACGTGCAGAAGAGCTGCAAAAAATCATTGATGACAGACGCACTCAAGACGAAGAATTGGCAAAAACAGCAGATTTAGAGAGCCGTTTTGACGCGGTTGTGGGTGATGCAAAGTTCCTGAACGGGTTTACCCGAAACGGAATTTTTGACAGCTTTTGTAAAGCGATTCAGAATGCTGAAAATCAGGGCAGGGCAGACAGCGAGATTTTTGGTGAAATCACAAAGGATGCCGAAAACCTTTTTGCAAGGACGGTTGATACACCTGCTGTTGTTGCTTCCACCATGGGCTTTGGCGGAGAGCTGAGCCGTGGCGACATTCGCGAGATTATGGGCCTGCCCGTAAATTAAAAAGATAAGGAGAGATTAAATTATGGCAAACGCAATCGAAAAATTTAAACAGTATATTGACACTCTTGACGAGGTGTATAAGATTTCATCCGTTACATCCGTGCTTGACGGCAACAACCGTCTTGTTAAAATGGGTGCCAATGCAAACGAAATCGTAATCCCCAAAATGTCTATGGATGGTCTTGCGGATTACAGCAGAGAAGGCGGTTATGTAAGTGGTGATGTAACCCTTACAAACGAAACAGTAACTTTTAATTATGAAAGAGGCCGTTCATTCACAGTTGATGCAATGGACAACGAGGAAACAGCAGGTGTCGCTTTTGGTCAGCTTTCGGGCGAATTTGTACGCACCAAGGCGGCTCCTGAAATTGATGCATTCCGTTTCTCGCAGTATGCAGGCACAGAAGGTATCACAGCAGTTTCTGCTGACCTTGCTGCAGCAGAAGAAACTTTAGCTGCACTTATTGCGGCACAGAACGCAATGGACGAAGCAGAAGTTCCTATGGAATCAAGAATTCTGTTCATCACTCCCACACTTTATAACGGTGTTATGAACATTGACACAACAAAGTCAAAGGCGGTTCTTGACAGTTTTTCGCAGATTGTTAAGGTACCTCAGAGCAGATTCTATACTGCAATCAGCCTTTATGACGGTTCATCTGACGGCGAGACCGCAGGCCATTTTGTAAAGGCAACTGACGGCAAGAATATCAACTTTATGATTGTTGAAAAGTCTGCGGCTATTCAGTATCAGAAACATTTGGTAAGCAAGGTGGTAACACCCGAGGAAAATCAGGTTTCTGATGCGTGGAAGTTCTTCTACCGTTCATACGGCATTGCTGATGTTTATGAAAACAAGGTAAAGGGCATCTACTTGCACCACGCCGCAAACTAATTGATGCCGAAAGGGAGGGTTTGATATGAAAACTGTTGGACTGTTAATTAAAAAATCCCCCAAAAAACCGTCGGCAAAGACAAAGACCTCGGCGAAGGGCGGTGGGGCAAGTGACAAAGCCTGAAATAAGTTTTGAATATTATTTTAATGAGTATTGCGGCGGATGCCGCGGTGTTCTTGACAAAGAGGCTTTCGATAAATACATACCTGCTGCCTTTCGTGAAATAAAGGGTCTGTGCGGATGTGCCAAAGATGCAGATTTAAACCGTGCCGAGGTTTTGCAATGTGCCTGCGAGGTTGCCGAAAAGCTGTATATTGCTCAAAAGACAGGGAATGTCAAACGGGAGGATATTGACGGTTATTCGGTTACATATTCGGATAGTGCCGCCGCGAAGAATGTAAAGTCGGTTATTATGATGCATCTTGCGGATACGGGGCTTTTGTATGCGGGGGTGGAGTAATGCTTGAAAATGGCGTTGTTACTCTGTTTACCCTTAGCCCAGACGGCGAGGATTATGTGAGATATGGGACATATCCTGCGTGGATACACTCCAAAAAACGGCTGCGCAGTACCGGGAAGGGTATATATTTCCGTGATAATTTTGATGTGCGGATTGAGCATAAGCTGATTAAGAGTGTATCGGTTGGCGACCTGATATATTTGGGTGAAATGAGTCAGGAGGATTTTTCGGTGGCAGAGTGCAGACGTATTGCTGTTGTTGCCGAGAATGATTTTGGCGGTACACCGCATTGGCATCTGCAGGCAGAGTATGAGTACAGATAAGCCGTGAAAGGAAGATTTAAGTATGATTGAAGAAACAGTAAAATATCTTTCGCAATGCCCGTACCTTGCAGATGCAGGGATAAAGGTGAATTATCTCGAGGGCAAGCCAACGGCTTTTGCACTAAGGATGAAGGCCACCGACCCTGTGGTTAAGCGTTATACAGACGGTGGCGGAGTTTTTGAGGAGCGGTTTATCCTTGCCCTTCGTCAGGAATACAGCGGTGCAGACAAATATAACCGTGCCGCCGCAAAACGTTGCGAGGACATTGAGGAATGGATTGAACAACAAAACCAATCAGGCAATTTGCCTGATTTGGGGCAGGGGGCAACGACCTTTTCGCTGACGGTAGAAAAGAGCTTTAATGCAGAACCGTCGGGCAGCGTGGACGCAAGGTTTGAGGCGGAGCTTCGGTTGGTTTATTTAAAGGGATGATTTTTTAAGGGTTGTGGGGAATTCTTACAGCCTAAGGTGCAGGGGATGGGACAATTGTCTGCATCCCCTGAATTTGATAAAGGAGTGAATTAACGTGAAAAATCACGTTAAGCCTCCGGCGGAATTTACTGCACCGCCGACCTTTCGTGCATAAAGACACGAAACGGATATGTGCGTAATTTCCATTACACGCCTTATCTGCCCACAATAAGGTTTGTGTGTATTTTAAATTATTATTTGTGGGCAGAAAGGCTATGGAAATTATTATGGCAGAAATAGTAAAGAGATACAAGAAACTTGCCTTTTACGGTGTGCCCACCGATGAGGGCGGTTATACATTTTACCGTATGAAGGGTTTTGACGAAATTTCTACGGCAAAAAACCCAAAGGAATATTCAAGACAGTATGTTGACGAGGAATTTGAACAGACCGATGTGGTGGGTTATACACCATCAATCACCTTTGGCTTTGACAGATTCAGCGGTGATGCTGTTCACGGGGATATTATTGACATATTCGACGGCGAAAAGGTGGGTGCCGATGCGGTAAGACCAATTATTATGGTGGATATGTCGGATGAAAATAATTCCGCAATCAAGCGTGATTTTGCGGTTATTGCCGAGAACGAAGGAAACGGACTTGAGGCATACAAGTACAGCGGTACATTCCGTGTAAAGGGCGATAAGATTTTTGGTACTGCAACAAGCGAGGATGGCTGGCAGACCTGTACCTTTACGGAGGAATAGTATATGAACAAAGAGCAATCGGTCAGGGAAAAGGAACTGTATGTTGACCTTGACGGATATAAGGCCAGTTTGTTTTTGTGCAGCCGTATTCTTGCAGAGTGCGAAAGGATAAAGGCTGCCGCAAAGGTTCTGCTTGAGGAAATTATAGTATCTGCAGATGCCGAAAATACCGCAGATAACCGCGTTAAGGATTTTTTAAAGGACAGCATAAAGAGCTTGATTGGAGATAAGGCGGCGGCTGAGGTTTTTGAACGTCAGACTCCTGAAATTGCCAATCTGACTGCGGTTTTGTGTAGTCTTATTTCCAAAATTGGTGTGGAGCTTGGGAGTGCAGAGGATGAAGAATAATCTTATTTTATACCCCCAATCTGTAAAGGTCGAAGGCAGAGAATATGTTATCAATACCGATTTTTCGGTGTGGATAGAAATTGAGCAACAGCTTATGATAGGCGAAAAGGATAACGGCGAAGGTTTGGCAAGGGCACTTGTTCTTGCCTTTCCTACCCTTCCTGAAAATTTTGGGGATGCCATTAAGGGGCTTATGTGGTTTTACAGCGAGGGAGCTGACGGTCAGGGGGCGGATTCGGGTGAGAGAACTGCTCCTGTATACGACCTTAAAGCGGACTTTGAATATATCAGGGCAGGATTTCTGTCGGAGTTTGGTATTGATTTGCTGAAGTGCGATATGCATTGGTGGCAGTTTCGCAGGCTTCTTTCGTGTCTTGGCGAGAGTTGTCGGTTTTCGCAGATTGTGGCATACCGCCGCACCGATACATCCAAAATAAAAAACCGCGAACTGCGGAGCTTTTATGAACGGATGAAAAAAAGGTACAGGCTTCCTGATATAAGAACAGATGAGGAAAAAGAAACAGATTTGGCACAAAAAATTGAAAATCTCTTTTAATAAGAGGGAGGGATGAAATGTCGTTTGATTTTGAAAAGTATATAAATGATTTGGAAACAGCGGCAGGAAACAACGATATAGGTAAAATGATTGCATCGGGTATCGGCGTTGGGATTGATGAAAATTCCTACCTTGCGGTTACGGCGCTTGAAAATGTTTATGTGGAGCTTGAAACGCTTACAAAAAATGCCGCCAAAAATGCCGAGAACTTAGCAAAAAAACGCCAGCAAAGGGAAATTGACAACCTTAAAAATGCTTTGAAGCTTGAACTGATATCCGAGCAGGAATATTATGAAAAGCTGAAAAAGTACCGTGACGAAAATCTGCGTCAGGGCACAGATGCCTGGTATAAGTATACCGAGGAGATTATCAGCTATAACAAAAGGCTTGCAGACGAGGCGGAGAAAGAGCAAATCAGAATTGCTGAAACAATTTTTGAGTTGCAGAAGGACCTTGAGGAAAATCTTCAGAAGTCCAAAGATGATTGGTATTCATCACAAAAGATAAGACTTGTGGGGGTAAATCCCGACGGCAGCGACCAGTTTTATCAAAAAAATAACCTGTCGGATTTCCGCGAGGAAATAAATCTTCTTGAAAGATACCGTGACGCCATTCTGGGATTAAAGGCTCTTGGCAACATTCCTGACGGAGTGTTCACCGAAATCGGAGATATGAATGTTGCCGAGGCTGTGAATGCGGCAGAAACAATTCTTAAGGCTGATGAAGAAACCAGAAAAAGGTTTATTGAGGGATATAATAAACGGTCGGAGCTGTCGGGATCAATTGCCGCACAGCTTAACGGAATCCTGAACAAAGAGGAGCTCCATGAGGCGGGGATATATTCTGCCGAGCAGTTTAACAAGGGATATTTTCTTGCAGATGATGCTGAAAAGACTTCTTTTATAAAAATTCTTGAGGGAAGCTTTGAAAGCATTCCTGAAAGCTATTATAAACTTGGCGAGGAGTCGGGCGATGCTTTTGGAGCAGGGTTTGAAAACACCATATCTCAGGCGGTTGCAGAGGCAAGGGTTATGATGCTTGACAGTATGAACGGTCTTGTTGCAGAGCTTTCGGCTGTGGCGGCAAACGGCGGTCAGGGTACGGTGTCAAAACAGAACGTGTATAACACAAGCTATACATTTAATTCGTCACGGGATACCACAACGGCTCAGCTTGCGGCGGCAAGGAATGCGGCGACGCTTGAGAAAATGAGGGGAGGGATTGGCTAATGAGTGTAATGATAAAGTACAAAAACAGTTATGGAACTGTTGATATATCAGGGAATTCCGAAAACTCAATACGTTTGATAGATGCAGATGGGTTTGGGATTGCTGACCGCGAATATGTAGCGGCGATTTATTCGGGTTATGACGGTCAGGAAACCGTATTTTCGCGAGTTCTTCCCCGAAATATAACGTTAAGAGCTGAAATCTGCGGAGGGGATATATCCGATATTGCGGCAAAAACCTTGCGTATTCTAAGGGAGCCGGGGTGGCTGTATATCCAAAACGGCAGAACAGACAGACGAATTTACTGTAATCAGGTTAAAATCCCTGACCCAGTTCGTATTTTAAAGGGCAGGATTTCTGAGCTTGCGGTGCAGTTTGTGTGTGACAATCCGTATTTTGAGGATGGTTGCGAGAGTACTGTTCCACTTTATATGCGAACAAAAAATCTGAGTACACCATTTGCTTTGCCTACGGTCTTTGGCACAACGGTTATGGGGGCTTCGGTTAATAATATGGGTGACTTCTCCATTGAACCATGTATTTATATTAACTGTCCCAAGGAGCTAAAAAGTGCCGAAACTGTAATCCTGACCAACAATACCACGGGCGCACGGATTGTTCTTGAATATGCACCAATGGCAGGTGACAAGATTACCTTGGACATAAAAAACCGGAAAATCGTGAGCAGTATTACCGGTAATCTACTGAACAATTTGTCGGATGACACTTTTTTGGGGGACTTTGTTCTTGTAAAAGGTATAAACGATTTGACGGTGTTTGTGGGAAATGTTCAGTCGCAATTTACAGTTGAATGTAAATACAGCAATATATATTGCGAGGCGGTGATTGTGTGAATGATGTGTTTTTTTATAATTTCAGTTTTGAACCCTTAGAACAGATTTCGGGATTTATCTCCCTTAACGCTACCAAAAAGTATTGCGGTTTCGGAACGGAGGAAATTCACTTTCCTATAAGCAGAACAGAAATTATCAGGATGCTGATGGATAATCCATATATCATATGCATGGCTAAGGATGTGCAGATGATAGTTACCGGTTGGCAGTTGGGTGAGGATATTTCAATTTTTGGCAGAACTCCTGAATGGCTGTTGACCAAGAGGGTGGTTGCACCCTTTGAGCAGTCTCAGAAAACTCCTGCTGAAATTGCAAAATATGCTGTACAGACGGCAATGGGAGATTTTGCGGAAGTGACAGGAAATGTCGCTTTTGGGGATAAGATGGATTATTCCGCAAATGAGCCAAAAACAGTATATGATGTGGTATGCGGTGTACTGAAACCGTCGGGACTGGGATTTAAACTGAACGCGGATGTGCAGGGGAAAAGATTTACCTTTTCGGTTTGCAGGGGTCAGGAACGTTCTTTGATGATTTCCACCTCAAACCGTACTGCCTTTGATATGAAATACACCCGAGATATGCAGGACGCGGTGGATAATTGCGGTTGGTATCAAAGAGAGCTAAAGTATATGGGAAATTGGAGTGCATCAGAAAACTCACCTGCACTGACTTCAGGTAAGGCAGAGAATTATTTCACTTATTATAAAATTGCAACTGCAGGCTCGCGTTTTGGGTTGACCTGCACGGTTGGCTCGTATCTTTTCTGCGATACAGCAGACGGTATTTGGAAGGTAACTGACGATAAACCCAACGTTAAATGGACATACCTTGATAATTCAAAAGCAGAGGGTGCAATGCATTGGGTAGGGATTTTGAAGGAAGTAAAAAATCCTGAAGAGGCAACGGCGGGCTTTGCGGATATGAAAGCTGTTGACAACAGCGAAACGGCTCTCAGACACGTTGAATACGGCACCGACTATACAGAGGGGGATATTGTGAGAGTTCAGACGGAGTTTGGCAATTACAGATGCACCAGTAAAAAAAGGGTAAGAGCGGTGGAAATTTTTTATGACACCGATGCTGTGGGCACAAAGCCCATATTAGAAAGTGTAAAGGAGTGAGAAGATGGGAATTACATATAGTTTTGCAGATAACACGGTTTACGGAACAGAGGACATCAATGATATAACAAGAAGCCTTGTCGGGGCAGGGGTTGCGCCTTTTGTTGCAAAGGACAGCTATAATGTGTCGGATTTAAATGTGCTGACATCGGCATTGGTTGGTTCGGGTGTTCAGCTTGAGGGGTGTAAATGCACTGTTCAGAACAAAGGAACACAAAATATGACCGTGAAAGTTGCACAAGGTATTGTGTTTTTTGAAGGCGGAGTAAGGCTTACGGTGGATAGCGGCGGGTATTCCGTTGCGGTAACGCCCAATACAGCTGGTGTTATATATGCATATTACAATCAGGCATTGCAGACTGCGGATATTCTGTTTGCCGGTAGTCTGCCCGAAAGCGGTGAGGTTGTATGGCTTGCTGAAATTTCAGCTCAGGGCGAAATTTCTGATAAAAGGGAATTCGCAAGAGCAAAGGTTGCGACCATGGGGCGGAATATGTCTGCTAAAGTAAATCTTGTTAAGACAGAGCATAAGGTTTATAAGGACTCGGATATTATTAGCGGTTATAAGCGTTATGCTGTGGCTGTGGTTGATGCAGATATAAGTAAATTCAATTTTGCCATTGCAGACGATAATGTCAATATGAACAGATGTGTGTTTGACCTGAAAAAGAACGAATTTTTTCTTGCAGTTGATAATTATGACGCAACGGGCACACTGCGATATGTATATACAAAAGGCAAGGAGTTTTATCGAGGATCCGGAACAAACCAGAGGTATGGATTTGAGGTAGTTGACGGCGTATTGACGTTATTTACTGATATTAGGCAGGGTGAGGAAAACTTTATAAATTACCCCGGGTCTATGACTGTTACATTGGTATAAGGAGGTAATGATATGCTTAAATTTAATGTGGAAAATCAGATGATAAAGCGTACAGACAGCTTTTTGCCAGTTGCCGACAGCCGTAATTATTTAAAGGCAGAGTTTAAAACAAGTGATGAATGGCAGGGTGCAATTACTGCTGTATTCGGTTATGGAGGATGCTTTTATCGGGTGTTGCTTGATGGTGACAACTGTTGTACTGTTCCTTGGGAAGTAATAAAGGCACCGCTCTTTACCGTTTCTCTGTTTTGCGGTGACGAAAGCCTGATAACTGCCAATATGGTGGATGTTACGGTTGAACCGTCGGGCATGAAGGAAGGCACAACGCCATCAGAGCCGACCCCTGAAATATGGCAGCAGTATGTGTCAGAAATGCAGAAGAAAATCGAAAATGCAGTTCCATACATTGGCGAAAACGGCAACTGGTATTTTTATAATGGGGAGTTGGGCAAATACGAGGATTCGGGGATGCTGGCGGCTCCTGAAAAGGGTGTAGACTACTTTGACGGCAAGGATGGCAAAAACGGTGTTGACGGCAAAGACGGTTACACCCCACAGAAAGGTGTCGACTATTGGACTGATGCAGACAAGGCTGATATTAAAGCATATGTTGCACCGCTTATTGTAAATGTTACTGTTTATGCAGATGGAGCTGTTGAACTTGACAAAACGGATAGCGAAATATCCAGTGCATATGAGGATGGGAAGCCTGTTTTAGCTTATGTCGAGAATTATGGTGGAAACAAGGGAGATTATATTATTTCGCAGGGTAAAGAAGTACAGATATTAACGTTGGTAAGATATGAATGGATTACCGGTTATAAGTTTTTCTTTGCAAATATTGATAGAACTAACTCTGATGCATATCAGGCAACGTACCTTTGGAACGAAGGGGCAAAGATGGATTTGGAAGGCAACCTTGATAACGGATGGCGTATAAAAACAGAGGCTCTTTCTTCGAAAAGTTATGTTGATAATCAAATCGGCAATATAGAAACCGCACTTGATAATATTATAGCTAAATATGGGTTAGGCGGTGATGATATATGAGTATAGCTGAAAAATTTGGAGTTATTGCTGATGAAGTGTATGAGGCAGGCAGAGAAGATGAGTGGAATATACTTTGGGATGCTATGCAACGGAATGGAGCTCGCCAACGTTATGACTTTTATTTTGAGGGCAAGACGTGGAATGACACATCCTTTAAACCCAAATATGACATTGTACCGACTAATGCACACGGGATATTTTATGATTCTAGAATTACAGATTTGGTAGGAATTTTAAAAAAGCAAGGTGTAAAGTTAGATTTCAGTAAAGCCACAGATATTCGATACTTATTTCAATGGAGCTCTATCAAGGAGGTTGGGGTTGTAGATACAACCAGCTCTAAACTTAGTTCGACTACTATATTTGGGGACAACTACCAGTTGCATACTATTGAAAAACTTATCCTGAAAGAAGATGGAAGCCAAACTGTAAGCTTATTGTTGTGGGGGTTATGGGCGCTTGAAAACATTGTTATAGAAGGTGTGATAGGTGCAAGTACGCAAGCTGCTCAATCTTCAAAATTGACAAGAGATAGCATGATAGGAAAAGTAGCGACAGCTGAGCAAATAGCAGCAGGAAAGAACTTGGTTAACATAAACGGCACTTATTACTATGGTGGTATATGGGGAGCGTTAAAAGATTACTCTGGCGCAAGTACAACTATGACATTAACACTTCACGAAAACGCAAAAGCAAGATTAAGTGAAAATGATATTGCAATTGCAACACAGAAAGGATGGACTATTAGCTAATGAAAAAAACAACTATTGAACTTATTAAACTGACAGCAACAGACGGCAAGGTGCTTACAAACGGCGAGACATTCGGCAAGGAAATTTATCTTGGCTGTAATGATAAGCCCGAAAATTGGCACGAAATAACCGAGGCAGAGTATGAGGCGCATCTTGCTGAAGAAAAGGCAAGAATGGAAGTTGAAACGGAGGGCTTGCGATGACCAGCATAAAGACAATACTTTGCACGGCTTTGGGCGTAGTTGGTGGATTTGTTGCAAAAATGTTCGGCGGCTGGACCGAGGATATGGTAACTCTTGTAATATTTATGACCGTTGACTTTATAATGGGTCTGATTGTTGCAGGGGTGTTCCACAAAAGCAATAAGTCAGAAAGCGGAAACCTGAGCAGCAGAGCAGGTTGGAGGGGTCTTTGCAAAAAATGTGTTACGCTTCTTTTTGTGCTGATAGCTTACCGTCTTGATGTGTCACTTGGTACTGATTACATACGCACCGCCGCAATTATTGGTTTTATTATCAACGAGGCATTATCCATTGTGGAAAATGCGGGGCTTATGGGTGTGCCTTTGCCTGAAATTATAACCAGAGCCATTGATATTTTAAAGAAAAAGAAGGAGGCAGGTTCCTTTGAAGATAATTGATACATCTTTTAACTGGAATGGCAGCTTGACATCAAGGAATGTTACAAAGTACATTATTCTGCATCATCGTGCGGGATGCGGTGATGTGCAAAGTATTCACGCAGGGCATCTTAAAAACGGCTGGAGCGGAATAGGATATCATTTTTATATCCGCAAAGACGGAAACATATTCCGTGGACGTCCTATCGGTACGGTGGGTGCTCACTGTACGGGGTATAACGATAAAAGTGTCGGCGTTTGCTTTGAAGGTAACTTCGAGAATGAGAAAATGTCTGCACAGCAGATTAAATCAGGCAGAGAGCTTATCTCACATCTTAAGGATTTGTTCCCTCAGGCAGAGGTTGTACCACATCGGGAGTTTCAGAGCACGGCGTGTCCGGGAAGAAATTTTCCATTTGAAGAAATCAAAAAAGGAGAGGGCAAAATGACGGTTGAAGATGCAATAGAAATTATTCAGGCAAAGACGGGCATTGAGGACGAAACAATTGAGTTTTTGCTGTGCTACAAGTATGGTGAAGAGCTTGTAGTGAAAATTGCTCAGGCAATAGCTTAACAAAATTTTCCGCCTGTGTTCATTGACAGAAAATCTGTGATGCGATATAATAATTTCATTGAAGATGAAATCAATAAATTGTAAAAAAATTGTTTGCGATTTTTAACCATAATTATTTATCATTCATTATTAATTATTCATTACGCATATAAAACGGAGGTGAACCCTGGTGGAAAAAATCGACGGTGTAGTTGAAGATGTAATATACGAAAATCAGTCAAACGGTTATACTGTTTGCGATATTTCATCAGGTGGACACCTTTATACCCTTACAGGCTATATGCCGGGTATTTCCGAGGGTGAGAGAATTACGGCGGTTGGCGAGTGGAAAAATCACCCCGAATACGGTCAGCAGTTCAGCGTAAGCAGCTTTGAACGGCTTATGCCCGAATCGGAATCCGAAATTGAAATTTATCTTGGCTCGGGAATTCTGCCCCATATTGGCAGAGCCACCGCAAGACGGATTGTAGAGGCATTTGGCACAGATGCCCTTGCGGTTATTGAAAAAGAGCCTGAAAGACTGACCGCGATTAAAGGTATTTCGATTGCCAAGGCTCAGGAGATTTATAAAAGATTTGTTGAGCAGATTGGTCTTAAAAACATTGTTGTATTTTTTCAAAGGTTTGGTGTGTCGCCCAATCTTGCAATCAAGGCGTACCGCACCTTTGGAGAAAATATAATAAAATATGCGGGCGAAAATCCATTCATATTAAGCGGTATTGACGGCTTTACCTTTAAGATATGTGATAAAATCCGCGAGGAAATGCAGTTGCCCCTTAATTTTGCGCCACGAGTGTGTTCGGGGGTTACAAGCACCCTTCTTAATGCGGGGTATTTAAGCGGTCATACATTTTTGCCAAAACCAACCCTTATAGCCCAGACAAAGGCGGCTTTGGAGATTGATGCAGGCGAGGCAGAGGATGCGGTGGCACAGCTTTGCCTGAAGGGTGATTTAATTGTGGAAAACCACGAGGAATTTGATGCGGTGTATCTTAAAACCTTTTACGATGCGGAACGCGGTGTTGCCGCAAGACTGCGTGAGATGAGCGGTATGGTTTTTGAAACAAACCGCCGTGAGGCTGAGGAACTGATTGAAAGGGCGGAGGCGGAGAGTGGAATAGTTCTTGCAGATACCCAAAGGGATGCGGTTTTCGCCTGCTTTGAGAATTCGGCTATGGTAATCACGGGCGGCCCCGGTACGGGAAAAACCACCATAATAAATACCATAATAAATATAATGATGCGTCAGGGCAAACGGATTGCACTTGCGGCACCAACGGGCAGAGCGGCAAAACGAATGACCGAGGTCTGCGGAATGGAGGCCAAAACCATTCACCGACTGCTTGAAAATATGCCCTCAGAGGGCGGCTCGGTCTGCTTTGGTAGAAACGAAAAAAATAAACTGGAATGTGACCTATTGATTGTTGATGAGATGTCGATGGTTGATGTTTTGCTTATGAACAGCCTTTTGCTTGCTCTGCCGAAAAACGCAAGACTTATAATGGTTGGTGACTGCGACCAGCTCCCTGCAGTTGGTGCTGGGAATGTGCTTAAGGACATTATCGAAAGCGAATGCTTAGAGTGCGTAAAGCTTACTGAGATTTTCAGACAGGCGAAGGAGAGTATGATTGTTGTCAATGCTCATCGCATAAACCGTGGCGAAATGCCCTTTTGTAACGACCCCGACAACGATTTCTTTATGGTTAAATGCGCAGACCCCGACAAGCTTTGCGAAACCATTGCCGATTTGTGCGAGCGAAGAATTCCAAAGACCTATGGAGTGGACAGTATTTCGCAGATTCAGGTATTGACCCCCACCAGAAAGTCGGTTATCGGGGTGCAAAGCCTTAATGAAATTCTGCAAAGGCGGCTTAATCCCAAACAGATGCGGATTTCTGAAAAAACGGTTGGAAGTTTCACCTTCCGTATTGGCGATAAGGTTATGCAGAATAAAAACAACTACAATTTAGAGTGGACACGGATTTCCGATTTGGAGGAAGGTCAGGGCGTGTTCAACGGCGACGTTGGTTTTGTGACGGACATAAACGTTCCCAAACAGACCTTGACGGTGCTTTTTGACGACCGCAAGGTGACTTATGACTTTATGGGTCTTGACGAGCTGGAGCTTGCCTATGCGGTAACTGTTCACAAAAGTCAGGGCAGCGAATTTGATGTGGTGATAATGCCTGTTTTTGATACCCACAGATTGCTGATGACACGCAATTTGCTTTATACCGCCATAACCCGTGCCAAAAAACTGGTTATACTGGTTGGCAAAGAAGAAATTCTGAAACAGTTTGTTGATAATAATAATGTTCTGATGAGATTTTCGGGATTAAAGGAAAAATTGATGATAAGATAAGCGTGGTCGGCTTTTTAATCAGAAAAAATTTTAAATTTACGTATTTTGCAGGGGCAGTTTAAACTGCCCCTGCAATTTTAAATGCTTATACACTAAGACTTTTAAAAAGTCAGCTATTTTGTGCTGGTTTTATTTATCAACAATGTCATTAAGACTTTTTAGCTCATAGAATTTACCTTGTTTTTTCATCAGCTCGGCGTATGTTCCTGTTTCAATGCATTTGCCGTTTTCCATAACAACAATTTTGTCGGCATTGCGGATGGTGGACAGCCTGTGCGCCACAATGAAGGTCGTTCTGCCTTTTGTCAGATGGTTGATTGCCTTCTGAACATGATATTCAGAAATGTTGTCCAGTGCGGATGTTGCTTCGTCAAGAATAAGGATTTTGGGGTCACGAATAAGAGCACGTGCAATGGAAATTCTTTGCTTTTGTCCGCCTGAAAGATTGCAACCGTTTTCGCCTACCTTGGTATCCAGACCATCAGGCAGCTTGTCGGTAAACTCGTCAATGTTTGAAAGATGTATAACCTCCTTAAGACGTTCTTCCGAAATCTCTTTTATGCCATAGGTTATATTTTCGCGGATTGTTCCGGTAAACATAACACAGTTTTGCGGAACAACTGAAATAAAATGTCTGTAGTCGCTGAGATTAAGGGATTCGATTGGTTTTCCGTCAATTTTCAGTGTCCCTCTGGTTGGTAACATAAAGCCGATAATCATATTCATAATTGTTGATTTGCCTGAACCCGAGGAGCCGACAAAGGCAACACATTCACCAGGTTCAACATTAAGAGTGAAATCCTTTATCGTATCATCTTCAGACTGTGGATAGCGGCAGGATACATTATCAAACTGAACTGTACCGTGGACATATCGCAGAGGGATTTTACCATTGTTGTTTTCAATATCATTGGAAAGCACAATTTCGGAAACCGAGTGTATGGAATCCACACCCTTTGTTATCTGGGGATAAATGTTTATTACATTGCTTATACTGTTTGAGATATTAATAAAATATGATTGATATAAAACAATATCACCCACTTCGATTTTGCCCTTCAGAGCAAGAAATGCGGTGAAAAACAGGCATACTATACTCATAAGCTGACTGACAATCCAGGAAATTGAACCGAATTGGGCATTTATTCTGTCCACAATAAGACCCTTGCTGCGCAGAATATCAATAATTTTCTCTAGATTTGCAATTTCCTCGTCCTCCAGACCGTGGGCTTTGGTGACCGGTATCATATCAAGCATATCGGACATCTTTGAAGATATATTCTCGCTTTCCTTACGGAAATTGTGGTTGCTCGAGCGCATAGGATTGCGGAAAAACTGTACCAGTATTACATTGATGGGAATAACTATTAAAAAGAATATTGTAATGCTTCCGCCTCTGATACCTGCGATTGCAATGGCAACAAGGGCGTGCATAATATTAGGAATAAACGACTTTACGAATTGGCTGCACAACAGTTCTATAGATTCGACATCGCGCATAAACTTGGATTGAATTTTGCCGCTTTCTATTTCCTTGTGATATGTAATTGACAAGTGCTGCAACTTTCGTATAAGTGTATTTCTGAGCCCGGCACCCATATCACGGAGCTTTTTGTCAATATGCTTTGAATAAACAATATGCAGAGGATAATTTTGCAGAATCAGTATTACCAGAATAACTGCGTATATTATCAGCTTTGGTATCATATCGGGTTCGTTTCGTGTAACAAGATTGATAATTTCAGCTGTAACAAGGGGTATTGCCCAGAAGGCGGCTGATTTTATTATATACAGAATCGTCGAAATAAATATCGCAAAGGAGTTTTGTTTTAGCAACATTTTAGGGATTGTGTTTGTTCTTCTTGTACGTTCGCGTTCTTCTGCTTCCTGAAAAAGCTGTTCATAGTCAGGTATTGTATTTTTTTTTCTTTCCTTGGAATTCATAAATGATTCCTCCAATATTAAAAATTTTGGCAGTTTGTGTAACGTATAAATTCTACATAATCCCAACTCCAAACATATATAGCCTATGTTCATCACAATAGTAGTATATTATGAAATATTTGTCAATAAAAGTAACATAAATGTAATAATAAAATCCGGCAGAACTTTTATCTGCCGGAAAAAGGTTAAAGATATGCTTTTATTCTTGCTGAAGGTTATCCTTCGGCATTTAATAAAATAAGTTTTTTATAAATAACACCGTATATCTGCCGCCAAATCATCCTCTATTTTGATTAAACGTTTGGTGATGTCCTTTGCATCCTCGGATGCGGCTTCGTATTGGTTAAGGTATTTGTTAAGCGATTTTGTTCCCATATCACAGCCGTCGGTAATCAGGTCGGCAATTTTTTGGTCGGTTTCGTCAACGGCAAGCATCATATTTGTTTTAAGCCACGACATACCCTGCGCCATAATGTTGGGCTCTTTGCCACATTCGTCACATTCGTTAAGAATTGAATGTGTTTCGCTGCCCAGCTTTTGGTGTTCCTCTTTTGAGTTTATAAGAATTTTCTTGAATTTTTCGTCCTTTACTCGGTCAAGAACCTCGTCAATTGAATTTACACCCATTTTGATTCCTGCATTACATTCCTTTAAAAGTTCAACAGTATCGTGATTTATCATTAATATCATCCTTTCTTTTTTAAAAGTAGTATGTCCTTTTGTATATAAAAAATTCAAAATCTGTGCATACTGTTAAAAAATGAATTTTAGGAGGAAATGAAATGAAAGACTACATTGCCATTGAAGGAATCGTTGCAAGGGAAATTTTAGACTCCCGCGGAAACCCCACAGTCGAGGTTGAAGTGTTTGTTGAGGGCGACTATGTTGGTCGCGCGGCGGTGCCGTCGGGTGCATCAACGGGTGCTTTTGAAGCATACGAACTCCGTGACGGCGACAGCAACAGATATATGGGTCAGGGTGTTTTGAAGGCGGTTAAAAACATCAATAACGAAATTGCTGACGAACTTTTGGGGTATAACGTTCTTGATCAGGTGGATATTGACAAAATGCTGATAAAGCTTGACGGAACACCTAACAAGTCACGTCTTGGTGCAAACGCCTGTCTTGCGGTGTCACTTGCCTGTGCAAAGGCGGCATCAGCGGCTTTGGGACTTAGCCTTTACAGTTATATCGGTGGTGTGAATTCCAAAATGTTGCCTGTACCGATGATGAATATTATCAACGGCGGCAAGCACGCCGACAATTCAATCAGTTGTCAGGAATTTATGATTATGCCTGTTGGAGCAAAATCTTTCAGCCAGGCACTTCAATGGTGTGCCGAGGTCTTTCATACCCTTAAAAAAATATTGAAGGAAAAAGGCTATTCAACTGCAGTTGGTGACGAGGGCGGTTTTGCCCCCAATCTTGAATCCGACGAGGATGCAGTAAAGCTGATTGTTCACGCAATAGAGAGGGCAGGATTTAAACCCTACGACGATTTCAGAATTGCCCTTGACCCTGCATCCACCGAGATGTACGAGGAGGCAAAGAAAAAGGGCGAGGCAGGAAAGTATTATTTCTGGAAGACCGACAAAATGCTCTCCCGTGAAGAAATGGTGGAGTTCTGGGCAGACTGGGCAGGCAAGTACCCTATAATTTCAATTGAGGACGGTATGGCAGAGGAGGACTGGGAAGGCTGGGATATGCTTACCAAACGCCTTGGCAACAAAATTCAGCTTGTGGGCGATGATTTGTTTGTTACCAATACCGAGCGTCTTAAAAAGGGTATCAGCCTTGATGCGGCAAATTCAATCCTTATAAAAGTAAATCAGATTGGCACATTAACCGAAACCCTTGATGCAATCGAAACCGCCAACCGTGCAGGATATACTGCGGTAACATCTCACCGAAGCGGCGAAACAGAGGATACCACCATTGCTGACATTGCTGTGGCAACAAATTCGGGTCAGATAAAGACGGGCGCACCTTCACGTACAGACCGTACTGCAAAATACAACCGCTTGCTGAGAATTGAGGAAGAGCTTGGCGAGGCAGCAATTTATCCGGGGTTGGATGCGTGGTTTAATTTGAAAAAATAATAAATTTAAATAAAAAACAACACATTTAACCAATTTTTGCGGAAAATAGTTTTACAAATTTTTCCAGAAACTATTCTTTCGACAATTATCTTTGTATTTGGTATGTATACTGAAAAAAACAGCTAATAGTGCGGATTACAAAGGAGAAAGATAATTATGTCGGAATTACAGATTTCCCCAAAAAGCACGCCTAAAAATGGAAGCTCAAAGGGAATAAAAATCAAACTTGCCCCAAACGGTTGGGTTTTAAGAATAATAGGTTTTTTTATGGCGATGGCAATGCCCTATCCTGGTATTGCGCCCTTCGGGCTTTCGTTTCTGGCGCAGGAGCGAAAGCTGTCAATTGGTGCGGTGGGTTCGTTTATTGCGGTTAGCCTTGGCGCATTTGCGGTTTGCGGCAGGCTGGGCACTACTAAGTATGTCAGCGCAGGGCTTATATATCTAGCTGTGCTGTTTGTTCTGGAACGAGGTGTGCGGCTTAATGATTTTACTGCAGGCTTGGTTGCAGGAGCAGCAGTATTTTTTGCAGGGCTTGTGACCTTGTTTTTTGAAGGGTTTACCTTTTTTCGCTTTTTTCTGTTGGTTTGCGAGGCGGTTGCTGTGGTGGCAGGTGCGTTTGTATTTGAAAAAAGCAATAAGCTGCTGCGCAAGGGCAAATTTCTGCCCGAAAAGCTAAGCAGCGAAGAAAAACTGAGCTTTGGTGCTGTGGCCCTGATTGCCATACTCAGCATTCAAGGTATTTATATAGGTGCGGATTTTTCGGTGATGAATTCGGTTGCCACGGTTGCTCTCCTGACTGTTGCGGCAGGTTGCGGAGTGGGTTTTTCCACCGCGGCAGGTGTGGTTCTTGGCATGGTGTGCGGAATCGGAAGCGACTATTTTATGCCTATTATGGGGGCATTTGGCTTTTGCGGATTTCTGGCGGGAATTTTTTCGCGGTTTGGCAAAGGCGGGGTTATTGCAGGCGTTATACTTGCCAACGGAATATTGGTTGTGTATACCGACGGCGCAATGGAATCTGTACTGACCCTTTATGAAATTATGGCGGCATCGGTGCTGTTTGCTTTTGTGAAGCATAAAATCATTAATCTTGTGAGTGAGATAGTGTGTCTTGATGCGGTTGAAAAGGCGGCAATAACAAGAATGAAAGAAAATCTTCGCCAAAGGCTTAAATCGGTGGCGGAATCCTTTGATGCAATGGCAAAAACCATAGACCGTCAGGTGCGTGACGGCAAAAAGCGGAAGAACAAAGCCGACTTTGCCACATTTTTTGATATTGCGGCGGACAAGGTGTGCAGAAAATGCAAGAAGACGGATATATGCTGGGATCAGGATTTTGATTTTACCTATCGGTCGCTTTTTAACCTGATGAGGGCGATGAACGAAAAAGGTCAGTTATCCCCCGACGATGCAGACAGAGCATTCAGGGAGCGGTGTCCTCAGCTTCACCTTCTGGTGGCGGAGCTTAATCACCAGCTTGATTTGCATCAGGTCAAGCAGGAGTGGCTTAAAGTTCTTGAAGAAAACCGCAGAGCGGTGGGACAGCAGATGACCGACGTTTCGGGGATACTGGGTGGGATTTCCGAGGAGATAAAAAGCGATATTGGTATGTGTAGTATCGGTGCCGACCAGCCCCGTGAAAGATTTAAGATTGAGACGGATTTTGCCGAGTGTGCCGCATCGGGTGAAAACGGTGACAGTTATCGGTTTGCCCACATTGGCAGAGGAAAGTATGTTGTTGCCTTAAGTGACGGAATGGGTACAGGCAGCGACGCCGCCCGTGAAAGCCGTGCCATGCTTGAACTTTTAGAGAGCTTTCTGTACGCAGGGTTTGAAACTTCTATGGCGGTAAAGTTTATTAATTCGGTAATGCTGCTTAAATCAGATGCCGAGGCATTTGTTACAATGGATTTGTGTATAATTGACCTGATTACAGGTCAGGCAGAATTTATCAAGACAGGTGCCGAGCCAAGCTTTATTATGCGCGACAGACAGGTTGATACCGTAAAGGCATCGTCGCTTCCCATAGGTGTTGTTGCTGGCATTGATGCCGAAAGCACACACCGACATATGAAGGACGGCGATGTGATTGTTATGGTAACTGACGGAATCGAAAACCGTGAGTGCGGAAGTATGTGGATAAGCGAATTTATTGAGAAGGCAGATGTGCAGGAGGCTGATAGCGGTCTTGCGGATAGAATATTGAATCATGCCATTGAACAGAACAACGGCAAGGTGAAGGATGATATGACGGTGCTATCGGTAAGATTAAAAGAGGTATCGTAGGGGGATGTTAAAGGCTGATTGAAAACACTGTTTTCAATCAGCCTTTTTTGTATAAAGAAAACCACGCGACTATCGCGTGGTTTTCTTTATACAAAAAAGGCGGCAACCGAAGCTGCCGCACAAAAAACGCAAACTCCGATTGTTGTCACACAATTTAAACAGATAGGTAGCAACATTGCATGCTATAAGTTTTGGAATTTGCGTTTTTAACAAATTCAATACTTATAACATACAACAAGGGTATAAAATACCCATAGAAATAAAAAATTACTACCCTTTTTCAATTGTTTAAATTATGTGACTATATTATGATAACACAAAACAAGGAAAAATACAATAGAAAACTTATAAAAATGTTATTTTTCTTTAATAAAGTCAAGAAATCTCTGCGCCGCAAGTGACAAGGTGTTGTGCTTTAAATGCGCATAACCGATATGTCTTGCTGGCAAACTTGGATTGAGGTTAAGCTTTTTGACATCACCACGTTCAAGGCTGTCCTTTGAAAATTCCTCAACCACGCATGAAACACCAAGGTGGATGGAGGCAAATCTCAGCAAAAGCTCATGTGCGGCAACCTCAATCTGCGGTGTTAATTCTATATGTTTTTTGTTGAATTCACAATCAAGAAAACGCCGCGAGATAGAATTCTTTTCAAGGAGTATCAGGGGTTCTTTTGATATATCATCCCAACTGTATTTTTGCTTTATACTGTGTTCGGGACCTGCCACAAATATATCATGTATTTCAAGGCAGGGCTCGATTGTCAGTTCGTCATCCTCGGCAGGAAGGCTGACAAAGGCAAGCTCGGCTGTTCCGTCTTTAACAAGCTGTAGCATATGGTATGAATAGGAGTTTGCCATTTCAATTCTGATGCCGGGGTATGCATCGTGAAATTTTTCAAGATAGGGCAAAAGATAGTGGGCGGTTATGGTATCTGCCGCTGCAATAATCAGCGAGCCGCTGTTAAGGTGATGAAGCCTTGCAAGTAAGGTTTCGCCCTGCTCAATTGACTGCATTGCGCTTTCCACCTTCTGGAAAAGGAGCTGACCTTCGGTTGTAAGGGTAACGCCCCGACGTGAACGGTTAAACAAAATGGTGTTCAGGTCCTCTTCAAGCTGATGTATGCATTGGGATATTGCTGACTGTGAAATATAAAGATGTTGAGCCGCCGAGGAAAAGGATGCAAACCTTGCGGTTTCGTAAAAGATTTTGTAATAATCCAGTTTGGTTTTCATATAAGCGCTCCTTATTACTGTTGTAAGTATTATCTATTTTACTTATGTTTATATTTGTAGTATAATAACAATGACGATAAAAGTCAATATATTGGAGGAAATTTCTATGGAAAGAAGAGTAGGTACAGTTTCAAGAGGTATCCGTTGTCCCATTATCCGCGAGGGCGACGATATAGCTACAATCGTAGTAAACAGTGTTGTGGAGGCGGCACAGATTGAAGGTTTTGACCTTCGCGACCGTGATGTTGTTGCGGTGACAGAATCTGTTGTTGCACGTGCACAGGGCAACTATGCATCTGTTGATGCCATTGCAAAGGATGTTAGGGCAAAGCTTGGCGGCGAAACAATCGGTGTTATTTTCCCCATTCTCAGCCGTAACCGTTTTGCGATTTGCCTGAGAGGTATTGCAAAGGGCGCTAAAAAGATTGTTCTTATGCTCAATTACCCCAGCGACGAGGTTGGTAATGCTTTAGTTTCACTTGACCAGCTTGATGATGCCGGTGTTAATCCTTATTCTGACGTTCTTACCGAGGCAAAATACCGTGAGCTTTTCGGTGAGAATCCACATCCCTTCACAGGTGTTGATTATATAAAATATTACGGTGATTTGATTAAGTCCTGCGGTGCAGAGGTTGAAATTATCCTTGCAAACGACCCCAGAGTTATTCTCAGATACACAGACAGCGTTCTTAACTGTGACATTCACAGCCGTGTCCGCACAAAGAGAATCTTAAAGGATGCAGGAGCTAAATGCGTTGTTGGTCTTGACGAAATTCTGTCGGCATCTGTTGACGGCAGCGGATTTAACTCAAAATACGGTCTTCTTGGCTCTAATAAATCTACCGAAGATACAGTTAAGTTGTTCCCCAACGAATGTTTTGACCTTGTTGAAAATATTCAGGCACAGCTTTTAGCGAAGACAGGCAAGCATATCGAGGTTATGGTATACGGCGACGGCGCCTTCAAAGACCCACAGGGCAAAATCTGGGAGCTTGCTGACCCCATTGTATCACCTGCATACACAAAGGGTCTGGAGGGTACACCCAACGAGCTTAAACTGAAATATCTTGCTGATAACGACTTTGCTGACCTCAAGGGCGAGGAACTTAAAAAAGCTATCGAGGGCGCAATCAAGCAAAAGGGTGGCGACCTTGTTGGCAATATGGCATCTCAGGGTACAACCCCAAGACGCATTACCGACCTTATCGGTTCACTCTGCGACCTTACAAGCGGCTCAGGCGACAAGGGTACACCTGTTGTTCTTGTTCAGGGCTACTTTGACAATATGACAGACTAATAAGCACTAAGCGCCACGACACATCAGAATAGATGATTGTTTATTCTGATGTGTCCTTTTAGTATTAACATGATATGGGTATATAAAGCTTAAAAACCCAAAATCTGATAATTATTAAAAACGTATTAAAGATATAAAAAGGAGAAAAGATCATGAAAACAATTAAAGCAGAACCCCTTACAAACGAAGCATTTGCACCATTCGGACAGTTTTACAAAATGTCAGAGCCCGATGGATATGCTCTCTGCGGTGAAATTCATAAATTCTATCCCGACCGCGTTAATGCAGACAGCAACCACCGAGTTGGCTATTCGCCCATTGTTGTAAAGAAGCCTGAAAAAATGATTATCACCCAGCAGGAATATCACACAACCACATGGGAAATGATTCTTCCACTTGATGATGATATGATTCTTCATTGTGCTCCCGCATCAGCAGGCACACCTGTGACAGACCTTGCAAAAGCATTTATCGTTCCCAAGCACACACTTGTAAAGATGAATGCCGCAATCTGGCACTTAGCACCCCTTCCTGCAAACAATGACGCACTTACCGCAATGATTATTCTTCCTGAGTGCACCTATGCAAATGACTGCACAGTTGTTGACCTTGATGAAGACCAGCAGTTTGAAATTATAAAATAAAATGTTTATATACGACAAACACGCCATACGCAAGTATGGCGTGTTTGCTTAATGGTTGTAGAGTGCCGCTACGTATAGATGTGCATTATGATGTAAATGGAAAATAAGTGAAAGTAGCGACAAAAAAGGTGCACAGCCGGGGCTGTGCACCGAAAAATGCAGAGCTCCGTGTATCGTAGCGACACTCAACACAATATAAACCACAGTTTAATGAGCTCGCATTTTTACCAAAGTAAAAATACGTACAGTGATTTCATATTGTATTGAAGAGTGTCGCTCAATCAATGTATCATATTTTAATAAAATTGTCAATGTGATTAAGGGAAGAAGGAATGTATATTTTTAAAATTTCAAATTCGCTGTTGTATTTTACTTAAAATTATGATATAATAATTACAACATATAACAGAGGAGGTTTTTATATGCCAAATATAAGACCCGTTTCGGATTTAAGAAACTATGCAGAGGTATTAAAGGATATTTCATTTGATGAGCCTGTATTTCTTACCAAAAACGGCAGGGGTCGTTATGCCATTGTTGATATAGAAGAATATGAGAGGACAAAAGCTATCATCAAGCTTATGGGCAAGCTTGCCGAGGCTGATAAATCAGCCAAAGAAGAAGGCTGGTTATCCAATGATGATGTAAAAGCTGCTCTGGGGGTAAAATAATGAAAATACGGCTTACTCCTGCGGCGTTAAATGGTTTAAAGGATATTAAGTCATATATTGAAAATGATTTATTAAACCCAATTGCAGCAAACAAGGTGATTAAACGTATAATTGACGATTATAGCTGTTTAGCGGATTCTCCGTATATGGGACTTTCGTTATCTGCTAAAGTGCCATTTGATACGGATTACCTCTTTATTGTCAGCGGAAATTATCTTGTATTTTACAAAGTTGACGGCGAATATATTTCGATTTACCGTATATTATATGGTCGCCGTGATTATCTTAAAATTATTTTTAATGATATAGAATTAAATGATGAAGAGTAAAGTAAATTTCTTAAAATCACAGTTTTCAGTCCTTGACATTAATCTATAAATATTATATACTATAATGTGAGAATTCTGGGTAACGGTATTCTAGTCAGCTGCTTCATTTCCCAGGGCGGGCCTAAAAATTCGCCGAAGGGCATATCGATGAAGTTCCTTGTGCGTGCTCGCGACGCCCAGTCGAGGGTGTGTGCTGGGAGTTAAGGTTTAGGGGCGATCCGCAACGGCATGTGGGCGTTGACCCCTTTTCCGTGGAGGCCTGTGACCGTGTAACGGATGGGACATCCCGCCGCTATACGTATCAGGTTAAAACCTGCGTTGCGGTATCCTTGTGATGCTGTGGGCAGTGTAGCCTGCCTTGAGTGGGTATGGCGGATAATTGTTCAGACTGCAGACCTGCGGCCACAGGGCTGTATGTTATTGCTTTTTGAAACCATATTTGCAAAAGAGGCTAAGAAACGTTTGCAGCTGTTGAGGAAAACTCCTAGACCGGTAGTTATTTGGCTATGCATATGCAGGATTGCAGTGTGTACTAAGTGGCAATCAGGTAGCGCAGATACAGCAAAATCATTTTGCTGTATCATCGGTAACGATGCGAGGCAGATTTTAAACGGAAACATCCCCCTTGGCGACAATCGGGAAGTCTGCTGGGAAATCCAACCTGACCTATGACACAAAGTTTACTGTATATGCTACCCTTACATAATTCTTATATTTTAAAATCAATTAATTTGCGGAGATGAAAAATGAAAGACGACATACCCCGAAAACGGAAGATATTTTTTAAACCAACCACCTCAAAAAAGACCGACAAGGCGTGGATTATCAAAACGATAGTTATAACCTTTACAATGTCGGGGGTATTTAATATCCTGTCAAGCGGCATTATGAGTATGGTCAATATATGGATTGCAATTCTGATACTTCTGCTGATTATTCTTTGCGGAATCTTATTCGATATAATCGGTATGGCTGTTACAACGGCCGAGGAAGCACCGTTCCATTCCATGGCAACAAGACGTGTAAAGTATGCAAAGCGTGCAATCAGCCTTATCAAGTCAAAGGACAAGGTTTCAAACTTCTGCAACGACGTTGTGGGTGATATTTGCGGCATTGTCAGCGGCTCGGCATCGGCGGCGGTGGTTTCGTATATACTTTTGTCATTTCCTGGTATGAACAGCTTTTTCCTTAGCCTTATTATCACGGCAACCGTTGCGGCAATTACCGTTGGCGGCAAGGCTGTGGGCAAGACTTTTGCTATTAAATACAGCAACTTTATTGTTTATAATGCGGCAAGGGCAATTTCGATATTCGAAAGAAAATAAAGGAATATTTATGAAAAGATTTTTGGATGAGGTCAATTCATCGGCTGATGTAAAAAAACTTAATATCCCTGAGCTTAAAATTCTTGCGGACGAAATCCGCAGGTTTTTAGTTGATAATATTTCACGGCACGGGGGGCATCTGTCCTCAAACCTTGGCACGGTGGAGCTTACGCTTGCCTTGCACAAGGTTTTTGACTTTTCTTCCGATAAAGTTGTGTGGGATGTGGGACATCAAAGCTATACACACAAGATTATAACAGGTCGTCGAGACAGGTTTAACACCCTTCGCCAAAAAGACGGCATCAGCGGCTTTCCCAAAACCGAGGAAAGCGAGACAGATGCATTCAACACAGGTCATTCTTCAACATCGGTATCGGCGGCACTTGGTTTTGCAAAAGCATTTGAGCTGGAGGGTAGCTCTGCTCGGGCGGTGGCAGTTATCGGCGACGGTGCATTGACGGGCGGTATGGCTTACGAGGCGCTGAATCATGCTGGCAGCAGCAAAACGCCACTCGTAGTAATTCTTAACGACAACGGAATGTCTATATCCGAAAATGTGGGCGGTATGTCCCAGCATTTGCGCAAGCTGCGCAGTCATTCAAAGTACATTGGCGCAAAACTGACTGTTGCCAATTTCCTGAAAAGCTTGCCCGTTGTTGGCGTACCTTTTATAAAATTTCTTCATATAACCAAAAGATATTTCAAAAAGGCTTTCTTGCAAAAGCAGCTTTTTGAGAATATGGGCTTTGAATATCTTGGTCCCATTGACGGTCACGACCTTAAAGAACTGATAACCGTAATTAACTATGCAAAAAGTCTTTGCCGACCTGTTATTGTTCACGCAGTAACCCAAAAGGGCAAAGGATATGACCCGTCCGAAAAAAGTCCTGATTTATTTCACGGTGTCGGCAGCTTTGACCCCGAAACAGGTGAGATTAAGGCGACAAATGCCAAAACTTATTCCGACATATTCGGCGAAGAAATTGTCCGTTTGGCAAGGGAAAACGAAAAAATTGTTGCCGTTACTGCAGCAATGCCCCTTGGTACAGGACTTGTTGAGTTTGCAAAGGAATTCCCCAATCGCTTTTTTGATGTGGGAATTGCCGAACAGCACGCAGTGACATTTTCTGCGGCAATGGCAAAGAGTGGCAGAATGCCCGTATTTGCGGTATATTCCACCTTCCTCCAAAGAGGGTATGACCAGATTATTCACGATGCGGCACTTCAGAATCTGCATATGGTTTTTGCTATTGACCGTGCAGGTGTCTCGGGCAACGATGGCGAAACCCATCAGGGTATTTATGACCTTTCGTATCTTTCGCACATTCCCAATATGACAATTATGGCACCTGCAACAACTGCGGAGCTTCGTTCGATGCTTGATATTGCGGTGAACAAATGCTCGGGCCCTGTGGCAATAAGATACCCCAAGGGCGGCGATGAAAAGCTGCCTTTAAACAAGGAGGTTGCTTTGGGCAAAGGCGTTGTCGAAAAATCGGGTGATGATGTTCTGATAATTGCTATCGGCTCGCAGGTTCAGCAGGCAGTCAGAGCGGCAGAAATCCTTGACGGGCGTGGAATATCAACATCTGTGATAAATACAAGATTTTTAAAACCTTTAGATACAGAACTTATTATAAAACAGGCATCGGGCAAACGCCTTGTTGCCGTAACCGAAGACAATGTGCTGACAGGCGGCCTTTGCGATGCAGTACGACGGATTTTACATCGTGTCATACTTGAATTTGCTCTTCCTGATAAGCCTCTTGCGCAGGGCAGTATCGGGGAACAGAAGGCGGTGGCAGGCATTGATGCTGAACACATTGCAGAAAAAATTATGAAAACACTTGAGGGTGATAACCTTGGCTAAAATCCGACTTGACGTATATATGACAGAAAACGGTCTGGCCCCCAGCCGCAGTGCCGCTCAGGCAATGATTATGGCAGGGGATGTATATATTGACAACCAAAAGGCTATGAAGGCGGGCGAAACAATTAAAGGATGCGAAAATATCGAAATCCGCGGCAAGGGCCCTTCCTATGTCAGCCGCGGCGGTTTAAAGCTTGAAAAGGCAATGAAGGTATTTCCTGTTTCTCCAAAGGGCAAGGTCTGTATGGACATCGGCGCATCAACAGGCGGCTTTACCGATTGTATGCTGCAAAACGGCGCAGTAAAGGTGTATTCGGTGGATGTGGGCTACGGTCAGCTTGGATGGAAGCTCCGTCAGGATGAGAGAGTTGTCAATATGGAGCGCACCAACATCCGTTATATCGACAAAGAACTTATCACCGAGCCTTTGGGATTTTTCTCGGTGGATGTTTCGTTTATATCCTTAAAGCCTGTTCTTCCTGTTGCTTATGACCTTCTGGAAGAGGGCGGCTGCGGCGTTTGTCTTATCAAGCCTCAGTTCGAGGCAGGCCGCGAAAAGGTAGGCAAAAAAGGTGTTGTAAGAGAAAAGTCAACACATATCGAGGTTATCGAAAATGTTCTTGCCTTTACCAAGGAAATCGGCTTTTCGGTAAAAGGTCTTGATTTTTCACCCATAAAAGGGCCAGAGGGCAACATAGAATATCTTATGTATATTAAAAAAGACGTCTCGGAATCAGAGGAATTCGATGTTGAGGCGTTGGTGGAAAAATCCCACGAATTAAACATTAAATAGGGGGAGGCTTAACGTGAAAGTTCCTTTCCCGTTAAGCCTCCGGCGGATTTTATTGCCCATGCGAAATTTTCTTCGCCTTCGCTTGGAGGCGCATATGGGCGTAAAAATCTCTTATCATTCCTTGCCATACGGATAAGAGAAATTTAAATCCTATTTGTGCCGACGTATGGCGGCGGAATGGAGATTTTTATGCAAAACATAGCATTATTTGTAAACAGATACCGTGATGCTGACCTCTCGGCAACGAAAGAGGTTATTTCCCTTCTGCAAAAATATAATAAAACAGTTTATCTTGATGCATCGCTGAAGGATGAAATTACTATGCCTGACCTGAAGTTTGTTCAGGACGACGATATTTTTGAGTGTTGCGATGCGGTTATTGCCCTTGGCGGCGACGGAACAATCCTTAAAATCGTTAATCAGGCGGCAGATTCTGATGTGCCGATTATGGGAATAAATCTTGGACACTTAGGTTTTCTCACTCAGGCAGAGAGGGGCGACCTTTCAAACCTTGTTAAAATTCTTGAGGGTGATTATACCATTGAAAGACGTATGATGCTTGAAGCACAGGTTATGTCGCGTGACAAGGTAACAGCAACATTTACGGCACTTAACGATATTATTATCCGTGGCGATTCTGCCAAGATGATTGCGCTTACTGCCGAAGTTGACGGAACTCAGGCCAGCAGTTACCTTGCCGACGGAATTATTGTGGCAACCTCAACGGGTTCAACGGCGTATTCACTTTCCTGCGGTGGCCCCATTGTCCACAAAAATCTTGACTGTATGATTTTAACACCTATCTGCCCACACACAATGAAATCAAGATGTATGATTATTCCGCCCGACTCAACTGCGGCAATAGCGTTTGACGGGGCATACTGCGACGGGGCAGATTTAAGGGTTGACGGAATATCCGTTAAACGTCTTGGTGCAGACGAATATATAAAGGTGGTACGCAGCGAAAAGCGTGTGCCAATGATAAACGTAAACTCCAGAGGATATTTCGATGTAGTACGCGAAAAACTCTCTGATTAATTAAGACTTATCAAAAAGGATGTGAGGTTTTGCTTAAGGAATTACACATTAAAAATATTGCGGTAATCGATCAGGTTCATATTGAGTTTGACAATGGCTTTAATGTCCTTACCGGCGAAACCGGTGCAGGTAAGTCGATACTGATAGATTCGATTAATATGGCTCTTGGCAGGCGCGTCAGCCACGACCTTATCCGTACGGGCTGTGACAAGGCAACAGTCAATACCTGCTTTGAGGTATCAAACAAGGCGACCCTTGATGCCCTTTCCGACTTGGGGATTGAGGCAGAGGACGGAATGGTTGTTATCAACCGTCAGCTTACCGACGACGGAAAGTCCACTTGCCGTATAAACGGCGTTACTATGCCACTTGCGGTAGTGCGCGAGGCGGCTTCAATGCTGATTGACATTCACGGTCAAAGCGACAACCGTATGCTCCTTGACTCTCACAGCCATCTTGCATTTTTGGATAGCTTTGGTGATTGCGAAAATATTTTAGCCGAATACAAGGCATCATATAAAAAGATGCGTGATATAACGAAACAGATAAACGGACTTTCATGCTCTGCTCAGGAACGTCAGCACCGTCAGGAGCTTCTTGAATTCCAGATTAACGAGATTAACTCTGCCAAACTGAAAATTGGCGAGGACGAGGAGCTGGAGGCAAAACGCGACTACCTTTACAATATGGAAAGTATTGTATCGGGCGCAGGTGCGGCATACGGTGCCCTTTACGGCGGCGAGGAATGTTCGGCATACGACCTTCTCCGTCAGGCAGAACGTTCTTTAGGTGGTATAAGCCAGTACCTTCCCAAACTTGCGGAATGTTATGAGCGGCTCTCGGGCATTGTTGCCGATGTGGATGATGTAGCATCTGAGATTAACTCCTGCCTGTCATCAACAGATTTTAATATGGCAGAGCTTGATATGATTGAAGAACGTCTTGACACCATATCAAATTTAAAACGCAAATACGGAAATTCCATTGAGGAAATTCTTGAATATTTAAAATCGGCACAAACCGAGGCATCTTCAATCGAACAAAATGACGAAGAGCTTGCAAGACTCAGCGCAGAATTAGATGGCGCAAAGGCTGAGGTTGAGAGGCTTGCAGCAGAACTTACGGCAAAAAGAACTGCGGCGGCAAGAGTGCTTGAAGAAAAAATCCTGACCGAGCTTGCTGACCTTGATATGCCAAAGGTGAGGTTTGCAATTAATCTTTGCCAGCGCACAGACGACGGCGAAGTTTCTTATACCGACTCAGGCAAGGACGAGGCAGAATTCCTGCTTTCAACCAACCCCGGCGAGGCTTTAAAGCCGATGTCAAAGATTGCATCGGGTGGCGAGCTTTCGCGAATTATGCTTGCGGTTAAATCGGTGCTTTCGGATATGGATGATATTGATACAATGATATTTGACGAAATTGACACGGGTGTAAGCGGCAGAGCGGCACAAAAGATTGCCGAAAAGCTATCGGCACTTGCGAAAGGTCGTCAGGTGTTTTCAATTACCCACCTTGCACAGATTGCAAGTATGGCGGACAGCCATTATCTTATAAAAAAGACTTCCACCGACCAGAGCACATCAACAGATGTTATACCTCTTGACAGTAGCGGTCGTGTTGAGGAGCTTGCGCGAATCATTGGCGGTGTAACGGTGACAGACCTGACACGTCAGAGCGCTCTTGAAATGCTGGAACTGGCTAAAAATAAAAAGGACAATTAATATGGAAAAATACGGAACAGTTAAAGAAACATCGGACGGTTATATGGATGTAACCATTCTGCGTGATTCCGCCTGCGGTGAAAATTGTGCGGCTTGTGGTCTTTGCGGCAACGGTCGTGAAATGACCTTGCGGCTTAAAAATACAAAAGGCTTTAAAGCAGGTGATAAAATTCGCCTGACATCAAGTGATAAAAGCTTTTTAAAGCACTCTGCGGCCGGATATTTAAGCCTTACTGCTCTTTTGATTGCAGGTGGAGTAACAGGCAGCCTGCTGGGCGGCGACTGGATGGCGTTTGTTGGCGCAATTGCAGGATTGGCTCTTGGAATTTTGGTTTTGAAACTGTTCTTCACCGATAAATTAGAAATTGAAACCGAAAAGGTAGAATAAATATGCTTATATCCATTGACAGTTTAAATAAAAGCTTTGGTCAGGAGGAAATCCTGAAAAATGTAAAAATGACCGTAAACGAAAAATGCCGTTACGGTCTTATTGGCGTTAATGGGGCAGGCAAGTCAACCCTGCTTAAAATTATTATGGGCACCCTGAACTATGACAGCGGTGATGTGGTTAAAAAGCCGGGTCTTAAGGTTGGCTACCTTGAACAGAACAACGGGCTTGAACGTGACAGCTCAATTATTGTTGAAATGCGCAAGGTCTTTGACGATGTTTATGAGGCAGAAAGAACAATGCGTCGCTTAGAGCTTGAAATGGCTGATATTTCAGACCATTCCTCGGATGAATACAGACGTATATCCTCCGAGTATACCCGTGCCCAGAACTATTTTGACAGCCGTGACGGATACAATATTGACGTAAAAATCAAGACTATATTAAACGGTATGGGCTTTGGCGACAAGGATATGGAAACGGTTATTTCCACCCTTTCAGGTGGCGAAAAAACCCGACTTGCCATTGCAAGGCTTCTCCTTGAAGAGCCTGAGCTCCTCATTCTTGACGAGCCTACAAACCACCTTGATTTCAAGACTTTAAAATGGCTTGAAGACTATCTTGTAAATTACAACGGTGCAATCCTTACCGTATCCCACGACCGTTATTTCCTTGATAAAATTGTGTCGCATATTTACGAGGTGGAGCGGGGCAAGGTATATTCCTATGCGGGTAACTATTCAAAGTATCTTGTGCAAAAGGCAGAGCGCCGTGTCCGTGAGCAAAAGGAATACGAGATGCAGCAGATGCAGATTGCCCAGCTTCAGACCTATGTTGACAAAAATATTGCCCGTGCATCCACATCAAATAGTGCAAAATCAAGGCTGAAAACCCTTGAAAATATGGAAATCTTAGAAAGACCTGATGGCGATTTAAAGTCTATGCGTCTGAAGTTTGAACACTTAGGCGAGCCGTACAAGGATGTGCTTACCGTATCTGACCTTGAAATTGCGGTGGGTGACGAACAAAAGGTTTTGTGCAAAGGCGTGAACCTTGCGGTTAAGAAAAAAGAAAAGATTGCCATTATCGGCGCAAATGGTATCGGCAAATCGTCGTTCCTTAAAATTATTCAGGGTATTATCCCATACAAATACGGTACTGTTGAATGGGGCAAAAATGTCAGTATCAGCTATTACGAGCAGGAGAATTTAAATCTCAATCAGGATAAAATTGCCCTTGACGAGCTGTGGGACAGATTCCCCGATACTCCCGAGGCTGAAATCAGAAGGGTTTTGGGAAATGTTCTGCTGACAAAGGACGATGTGTATAAGCCCGTAAAGATTATCAGCGGCGGCGAAAGGGCAAAACTTGCGTTTTGTATAATTATGCTTGAAAAGTCAAATGTAATTATCCTTGACGAGCCTACCAACCACCTTGATTTAGCCTCGAAAGAAGTGCTGGAGGAAGCAATGTCGGAATATGGCGGAACAATGCTTTTTGTATCCCACGACCGTTATTTGCTTAATAAGGTTCCCGACAAGATTGCCGAGATTACCGAGGACGGCTTAAGATTGTATCAGGGTAATTATGATTACTACTGCCAGGTGCTTGAGCGCGAGGCGGCTCGGGATGCCGAGATTGCGGCACAGCTTGCACAGCAGAAGGCAATGGAAAATATAAAGTCAAATCAGTCAGGCGGCTATCGTTCCAAGGAGCAAAGACGTCTTGACGCCCAGCGCAAAAACCGCATCCGCGAGCTTGAGGGGCTGATTGAACAGGCAGAGGCTGACCTTGTAGCAATAGAAGAAGAAATGACTAAAGAAGAAGTTTTTTCGGACTATAAACTGATGAACGAAAAATGCGCTATGGCGGATAAGCTTCGCCAAAGTCTTGAAGAGTATTATGCTGAATGGGCAGAAATAGAATAAACGGGGCAAATTTGCCCCGTTTTTATATATCGAAGTAACTATGATATTTTATTCTCTTAAATGCCTCGTCGTCGATGTGAAGTTCCGCACAAACATCCACAAAATAGTCGTCTGTCATACTTGCAATGCTGTCGGTAACGATATCGTCAAAGTCCACGCACAGATTGCCCTTTGAATTGCGGTATTTAAGGCTGAGAGCAGGATTATCTATGTAATGACGGAATATGGGTGATTGGGTATTGCCGTCCTCCAAATCCTGCAAAAATCTTGCATACAGCTTTTTCATCAGGGGCTTTATGCTTTCGTCATAAGGCTCAACTCTGTCTTCGTTAAGGTATATCAGCTCGTTGTTTTCGGCAATCAGGTCACGAAGGTCGGCAAAAACCTCGTCGTCCATATTAAGGCTTGGCTGATTGATACTGTTTTTGATTATGTTGATAATCACGTTTGATATAATGTCGCTGTTTCGTGTGCCGATAAGACGTTCAGATTTAAACATTTCTTCACTGATAGCCTTCACACGATAAAGGTCAAGTCTGTCCTTGCCTGCATAGGCAATCATATCACTTATTCTTACCACGCAACCCTCCAGAGTGTTGGGGCGCAGGTGTTTGTGATAATTCTTTTTGGTGTAACAGTTCTCTAAAATGCTGTCAAATTTCTGAAAGTCGGTCAGCTTGCTTGGTGTATACTCACGGCACACTTTTTCGCCGTTGTGTGCTAAAATTCCGCTTAAAGTCTGAAGTGTCAGGTTGGTGCTGAGGATATTTCTGAATATTCTTGCACTATGTACGTTATGGTTAAAATAACGCGCTTTTCCATGGCGGCGTCTGGTACTTTCTTCGTAACATTCCGAAAGCAGTTCCTCGCCCTTGTGACCAAAGGGGGTGTGCCCCATATCGTGACCAAGAGCAATTGCCTCAATCAAATCAAGATTGAGCTTTAATGCCCTGCCGATTGTTCGTGCAATCTTTGAAACAAGCTGAACATGAAGGGCACGGCGGGTAACATCGTCGTTTTTATAAAATGAAAAAACCTGAGTTTTGTCGGCGTATCTGTTGTAGAAGGGGTTGTATATTATACAGTCAACGTCATAGGCATATGGCGGACGAATTATATCATACCGTGGCGCTCTTGCTGACCTGGTGCCTTCCTCGTTCTTGGTGGCAAAGGGCGACAGGTTGCTGTCATATGTATTGTTGATTTCTTCAAGATACCGTTTTTCTCCTGCGGTAAATTCAAAATAGCCTTTCATATCTTCACCTCGCTTGTTAAATATATTATATTCTATTTACAGTAATTTTTCAAGAGCAAATTAAAAGAGATGTAAAATATTCACATCCCTTTTAATACTAAATTTTTAAATTATTTTGTGCCAAATATTCTGTCGCCTGCATCGCCAAGACCAGGAAGAATATAACATCTTTCGTTAAGACATTCATCAACATTTGCACAGTAAATCTGCACATCGGGATGAGCCTCTGAAAGTGCCTTGATACCCTCGGGTGCGGCAATAAGGCAAAGGAACTTTATCTGTGTTCCGCCACTTTTTTTAATCTGCGATATTGCGTCAATTGCCGAGCCGCCTGTGGCAAGCATAGGGTCAACCACAACGATAAGGCGTTTGTCAATGTCTGCAGGCAGTTTGCAGTAGTAGGGCTGAGGAAGCATTGTTTCTTCGTCGCGGTACATACCGATGTGGCCAACCTTTGCCGAAGGAACAAGATTAAGAAGACCGTTTACCATACCAAGACCTGCACGCAGAATAGGAACAACAGCCAATTTTTTGCCTGCTATCATTTTCTGTGTGGTTTTAGTTAGTGGAGTTTCGATTTCCACATCCTCAACGGGCAGGTCGCGAAGTGCTTCATAACACATAAGCATTGTGATTTCTTCTACCAGTTCGCGGAATTCCTTGTTGGTGGTTGATTTTTGTCTGAGTATTGTTGTTTTATGCTGAATCAGCGGATGATCAAATATTGTAACTTTTTCCATTTTCTACTCCTTATTCCTGATCGGGTGCTTTTGAAACTATGGTGTTAACGATGATACCAAGGATAAGTGCACAAGCAACGGATGTAATTGTGATTTGTCCGAAGTTAAGGGTAAGACCGCCGATACCTGCAATCAGAATTGTTGAAACAACAAACAGATTTTTGTTGAGGTTAAGGTTAACGCTCTGTACCATCTTAAGACCGGATACTGCGATAAATCCGTAAAGTGCCATACATACACCACCCATTACGCATGAGGGGATTGAGTTAACAAATGCAATAAAGGGCGAGATAAATGCAATAATAATTGCCATAACTGCTGCTGTAATGATTGTATAAACAGATGCATTCTTTGTGATAGCAACACAGCCGACAGATTCGCCGTATGTTGTGTTGGGGCAACCGCCGAAAATAGATCCCAGGAACGAACCGATACCGTCGCCAAGAAGTGTTCTGTGGAGACCGGGTTCTTCAAGCAGGTCTGTTTCGATGATTGAAGAAATGTTCTTGTGGTCTGCAATATGCTCTGCAAATACAACAAATGCAACAGGAATGTATGCTACTGCTATTGTGCCGATATATGCACCGTTTAATTCACCAAAGCCACCAATTGCTGTAAGGAATGTAAAGTCAGGAATTGAGAAGAAGGTTTCAATTGTAACACCGTTTGCAAAAAGTGCTGTAAGAGGTTCAAGATTAAGAACTCTTAATGCATCAATGCCGGCAGCATTGCCGATAAGTGTAAATATCAAAGATACTGCATATCCGCCAAGAATACCAAAGATAAAGGGGATAAGACGAGCTGTTTTTTTGCCGTAAACTGAACATACGATAGTAATGATAAGTGTAACAAGACCGCATAAAACGGTGATTAAGGGAGATGCCACAACATCGGGTATACTGCCCTTTGTAAGGTCGCCGATTGCATTACCTGCAAGGGAGAGACCGATAATTGCAACTGTTGGCCCGATAACTGCGGCGGGCATCAGCTTGTTAATCCATTTAACGCCTGCAAATTTAACGATAATTGCAATGATAACATAAACAAGACCTGCAAAAAGTGCACCGATTATAAGACCTAAATAACCAAGGCTCATTGACACACCGCCTGCGAATGCCGCAAACATTGAATTAATAAAAGCAAATGAAGAGCCAAGGAAAACAGGGCTTTTTGCCTTTGTGCAAAGCACATAGAACAGTGTACCGATACCTGCACCAACAAGTGCTGCTGCAGGACTCATACCGTTGCCGATAATAACCGGAACAACAAGTGTTGCTGTCATAATTGCAAGCAGCTGCTGAAGTGCAAAAATAATCAGCTGGCCAAATTTGGGTTTGTCTTTTACTCCGTAAATAAGTTTCATTAGTTAATCCCCTCTCAGATTATTATTTTTACCGGATAAAAATATATCCAATAAAATTTTACTATTATCGACATCTTTTGTCAATAGCGACAAGAAAATAATTAAAAATAAATTGATATTTGTGGAAATTTTTAGAGTTGAAATGTGCAGGGAAGAATGTTATAATGATTTCAAGCAAACAAAGTTTGCATATCGACAAAACATTGTCATCTGATTTATACACTAATTTTATAGTTTAATGGAATTTAAACAAAGGAAGTACAAAATGAAAAATGATAAAAAAATAACCCAATGCGAGACCTGTGCATATTTTGACTATGATTATGAGATGGACTGTGATGTGTGTACCATCAATCTTGACGAAGACGAGGTTTCATCCTTTTACGGCTCGGGACACAATTCCTGCCCCTATTACAGCTATTATGACGAATATAAAATAGTTAAGAAACAAAACTAAAAACACCGCAGAGCTAGTTGCTCTGCGGTGTTTTAAACTAATTGGATTGTTTATAGTTCTCAATTACGGCACGCATTGTTTCAACTGCGGGACCGCCGGGGATTTTGCGGAGGTTTACGCAGGTTTCAAGTGAAATTGCTGTGTAAATATCCTCGTCAAAAAGTGGCGAAAAGTCTTTAAATTCGTCCATAGATAACGCATCAATCACCTTGTTTGTATCAAGGCAGTATGCGACCATTCTGCCAACAACTGCGTGTGCATCACGGAAGGGCAGACCTTTTTTAACAAGGTAGTCGGCAACGTCTGTTGCGTTGGTAAATCCGCCTTTTGCGCCTTCCAGCATTGCATCCTTGTTAATCTTCATTGTGTCAAGCATACCGCCAAATACGGGCAGACACATTTTAACGGTGTCAAGGGCATCAAAAATCTGCTCCTTGTCCTCCTGCATATCCTTGTTGTATGCAAGGGGCAGACCTTTCAGCATTGTAAGAAGTCCCATAAGCGAGCCAAACACTCTGCCTGACTTACCTCTTGCAAGCTCGGCAATATCGGGGTTCTTTTTCTGGGGCATTATGCTTGAGCCTGTGCTGTATGCATCATCAAGTGTAACAAAGCCAAACTCGTTGGAGCTCCAAAGAATAATTTCCTCTGAAAAACGGCTCAGATGAACCATTATCATTGACAGAACAAAAGCAAATTCACAAACAAAGTCACGGTCAGAAACTCCGTCGATACTGTTTTGTGTAATTCCGTCAAAACCAAGCTGCTCGGCAACAAACGGCCTGTCAAGAGGATAGGTTGTACCTGCCAGAGCACCGCTGCCAAGGGGTAAAACGTTCATACGTTTTCTCCAGTCGAAAAGACGGGAAAGGTCGCGGCCAAACATTTCGTAATATGCCATAATATGATGAGCAAATGTGATTGGCTGTGCCTTTTGCAGATGTGTGTAGCCGGGCATAATTGTGTCAAGGTTTTCTTCTGCAAGTTTCAGAATGATGCTTTGCAGATTTTCAAGCATAACCTTCAGTTCTTCCGACTCGTCACGCAGGTACAGCTTGTTGTCAAGGGCAACCTGATCGTTGCGGCTTCTGCCGGTGTGAAGGCGTTTGCCCACATCGCCTATGCGCGAAATCAGAATTGTTTCGATATTCATATGGATATCTTCGGCATCAATGGTGAATTCCACCTTGCCGTTCTCAATATCCGCAAGAATTTCTTCAAGTGTTTTAACTATAAGTTCGGCATCCTCTTTTGGGATAATTCCCTGCTTGCCAAGCATTGTTGCGTGTGCCTGGCTGCCGCGGATGTCCTGCTTATACATACGGCTGTCAAATCGGATTGATGAGTTAAAATCGTCAACTGCCGCATCTGTGGATTTTGAAAATCTTCCACCCCATAGTTTCATAGGTTTTCCTCCTATATACAGAAATTCAGGGGCATCAAGGATGCCCCTGTCAAGATCTACTATTTTTCGTTATTCTTATTTTTCATCATTGCACGAACTTTCAGGGGCAGACCAAAGAGGTTGATGAATCCTTCAGCATCCTTGTGGCTATAAAGCTCCTTGCTGTCGCCAAAGCTTGCGATTTCTTCGTTATAAAGTGAATAAGGTGATTTTGCACCTGCAGGTGTGCAGTTGCCCTTGTAAAGCTTAAGGCGAACTGTACCTGTAACGTACTTATCCATTTCGTCGTACATTGCTGACAATGACTCGCGAAGAGTGGTGAACCACTTGCCGTCGTATACAAGCTGTGAGAACTGAGTCTGGCTCATTCTCTTGAAGGCCTGAGTATCACGGTCAAGGCACAGATATTCAAGCTCCTGAATAGCGGTGTAAAGGATTGTACCGCCGGGAGTTTCATAAACGCCTCTTGACTTCATACCAACCAAACGGTCTTCAACAATATCTGCAATACCAACGCCGTTTTTACCGCCAAGCTCGTTGAGCTTTTCAACCAATGCAACGGGTGAAAGCTTTTCGCCGTCAACCGAAACAGGAACACCTGCTTCAAAGCCGATTTCAACATATGTAGGTTCGTCAGGAGCGGCTTCAGGTGATACACCAAGCTTTAAAAGGCTGTCAAACATTGGCTCATTCCAGGGGTCTTCCAAATCCATACCCTCGTGGCTGATGTGCCAGATGTTTCTGTCACGTGAGTAAAGGTCCTTCTTAGTAACAGGGATTTCAATACCGTGAGCATTTGCATAATCAACTGCATCTTCTCTTGACTTGATGTCCCAGATTCTCCAGGGAGCAATAATTTTAAGTGAGGGGTCAAGAGCCTTAACTGTAAGCTCAAAACGTACCTGATCGTTACCCTTACCTGTTGCGCCGTGGCAGATTGCAACCGCGCCTTCCTTCTGTGCAATTTCAACCAGTCTTTTTGCAATAACAGGTCTTGCGTGTGATGTGCCAAGAAGGTACTTGCCTTCGTACATTGCACCTGACTTAAGAGTGGGGAAGATATAGTCTTTAACATATTCTTCTCTTAAATCTTCGATATAGCACTTAAGTGCGCCTGAACGGATTGCACGTTCTTCAAGTCCGTCTGTTTCCTTACCCTGTCCAACGTCACCGCAGACACAAACTACATCATAGTCGTAGTTTTCTTTAAGCCACTGAATAATGATTGATGTGTCAAGTCCACCGGAGTACGCCAGTACAACTTTCTCTTTTGCCATAATATTACCTCCAATTCTTTGGTTAAAAAATACTTGTTTTATTCAACGTTTTATATTATAATGTATGTTATGGAAAAATGCAACACTTTTTTGAAAAAATTTTGTATTTTTATGCAAAAACTATGAATTTTTATGCATAATCCGAGAGATTATATGCATTTTACAAATGAAAGGCGAAACATTATGAGAATTTTAGGTATTGACCCGGGCTATGCAATAGTTGGTGTGGGGGTTGTGGATTTTGAAGGTAACCGTTTTAAGGTTGTGGATTTCGGTGCAATCACAACCGAGGCGGGCGAGGATATGTTTGACCGTCTAAAATCAATTTATGACGATGCGGTTGAGATAATAGAAAGAACAAAACCCGATGCAATGGCGATTGAAGAACTGTTTTTCAACAGCAACCAAAAAACAGCTATCAATGTTGCTCAGGCAAGGGGGGTACTTGTTCTTGCAGCAAAAAACTGCGGTATTCCCATATTTGAATATACTCCATTGCAGGTAAAGCAGGCGGTTGTGGGCTACGGCCGTGCCGAAAAAGCACAGGTTCAGCAGATGACAAAGGCGATTTTGAATCTTGAGGCTGTTCCCAAGCCCGACGATACTGCCGATGCACTTGCTATCGCTATCTGCCACGCACATTCATACAGGGCAACAAAATGGTAAAATTATGTCATTTATGGCTTGTATTTTCGGATAAAAGATGATATACTAAAAGTTAGAATTTTAACGAAAGGCAGATTGATTATGTTTTATTATATATCGGGTACAGTTGCCGCTAAAACCGAGAGCTTTGCGGTTATTGACAACGGTGGCATTGGCTACCGTCTTTATGCAAGCACCAAAACTCTTGAAACAATAGGCGAGGTTGGCTCTTCGGTAAAGCTTTATACCTATGCAAACTTCAAGGCATCTGCCGATATATTTGACCTTTACGGATTTGCAACCCTAGAGGAGCTTAACCTTTTTGAAATGATTATCGGGGTGTCAAGGGTTGGTGCCAAAACCGCCATTTCACTGCTTTCAAACATTTCGCCCTCTAAATTTGCTTTATGCGTTGTGACAAACGATTTTAAGTATATTGCAAGCAAAACCCCCGGTCTTGGCGCCAAGGGTGCCGAAAGAATTGTTCTTGAGCTTAAGGATAAGTTCAAGGGTGTGGATATAGGAAATATTTCAACCGAGGAGGTCGTTGACGTATACCACGGCGGCGATTCTGAGGCCGACGAAGCGGTAAGTGCCCTTATGGTGCTTGGCTATTCCGCACAGGAAGCAAAGGGAGCGGTTTCGGGCGTCCGCGGAACAGTTGAGGAAATTGTGAAGGAAGCCCTTAAAAAACTTATGAGAGGTTAACGCCTTATGGATTTTGAATTGGAAAACAGAATAGTAACTACCTGCGAAATACACGGTGACAACGAAATTGAATACAGTCTTCGCCCTAAACTGCTTTGTGATTATATCGGGCAGACCAAGGCAAAGGAAAACCTGAAGGTTTTTATGGAGGCGGCAAAAAAGAGGAATGAGTCTCTCGACCACGTTCTGCTTTACGGTCCCCCGGGTTTGGGTAAAACCACTCTGGCAGGGATTATTGCCAACGAGATGGGGGTTAACATCCGCATCACATCAGGGCCCGCAATCGAAAAGCAGGGGGATTTGGCGGCACTCCTTACCAACCTTTCGGAAAACGATATTTTATTTATTGACGAAATTCACCGTCTTAACCGCAGTGTTGAAGAAATTCTTTATCCTGCAATGGAAGACGGTGCACTGGATATAATTATTGGTAAAGGTCCTTCGGCACGTTCCATACGGCTTGACCTTCCCAAATTCACGCTCATTGGTGCAACCACCAAGGCAGGTGCGCTGACAGCACCACTCCGTGACAGATTTGGTGTTATCAGCCGACTTGAAATGTATACCAACGGCGAGCTTCAGCAGATTATTGAGCGCTCGGCAGGGATTTTGGGGATTGAAATTACCCCAAAAGGTGCGGCAGAAATCGCATCACGTTCACGTGGGACTCCCCGAATTGCAAACCGCTTGCTGAAACGTGTCCGCGACTTTGCGGAGGTTGAGGCAAACGGAGTTATAACTGATCAGGTTGCGGATTTTGCTCTTAAACGTCTTGAAATTGACAAGCTTGGACTTGATCGTGTTGACAAAACTATGATTGAGGCAATTATAAACTTTTATGACGGCGGCCCCGTCGGTCTTGATACCATTGCTGCAACGGTGGGCGAGGACAGCGACACTATTGAGGATGTTTACGAACCATATCTTATGCAGATTGGCTTTATCAACCGAACACCAAGAGGACGAGTAGTGACAAGACCTGCATACGAACACTTTGGGTTTGAGCCGAGAGGAGCCGAAAACCATACGGTTTAACTCGGTAAATTGTCCGCCATACTGCGCCTGAATACTCGCAAAGGCACAAAGCATTTGCTCCGTTTCAGGCTTGTCTGACGAAAAATTTTCTCGATTTAAACTCTGCGACCTATCGGCGTATGTTTTTCAGTTCCACTCGCCTCAGAGGTTAAAACGGAAATGATGATTGAATAAAAACATTGAAAGGATGAAAATACAAATGGAAAAGAAAAAATTCTATCTGACAACAGCTATTGCATATACTTCAAGAAAGCCCCATATCGGCAACACCTATGAGGTTGTTCTGGCAGATGCCATTGCCAGATTTAAAAGATTTGAGGGTTATGACGTGTTCTTCCTTACAGGTACAGACGAGCACGGCCAAAAGATTGAACAGCTTGCAAACGAGGCAGGCATTTCACCACAGCAGTACGTTGACGGTGTTGCAGGCGAAATCCGCACAATCTGGGATTTGATGAATTCATCATACGACAAATTCATCAGAACAACCGACGATTACCACGTGGACAGTGTGCAGAAGATTTTCAAAAAACTCTATGACCAGGGCGACATCTACAAGGATTCCTACACAGGCTGGTACTGCACCCCATGCGAATCCTTCTGGACAGATACCCAGCTTGTTGACGGCAAGTGCCCCGACTGCGGCCGTGAAGTTCACAAGGGCAACGAGGAGGCATACTTCTTTAAAATGAGCAAGTATCAGGCGGCACTTGAAAAACATATCGAGGAAAACCCTGATTTCATTCAGCCCGAATCCAGAAAGAAGGAAATGATAAACAACTTCATCAAACCGGGTATTCAGGATTTGTGTGTATCACGAACAAGCATCAAATGGGGTATTCCCGTTACATTTGATGATAAGCACACCATTTATGTATGGCTTGATGCGCTTACAAACTATATCAATGCACTTGGCTACACTCCCGATTCAAAGGGTGAATTGTACAATAAATACTGGCCTGCAGATGTGCATATTATAGGTAAGGATATCTTGAGATTCCACACAATTTACTGGCCCATATTCCTGATGGCTCTTGGTGAGCCACTTCCCAAGAAGGTATTTGGTCATCCCTGGCTTTTAAGCGGCGAGGATAAGATGAGCAAATCATTGGGCAACGTTATCTATGCCGACGATTTGGTTCGTCATTTTGGCACCGATGCAATCAGATACTATCTCCTTCGCGAGATGCCCTATGCTCAGGACGGCACAATCACATACGAAAAGATTGTAAGCTCATATAACACCGACCTTGCAAATGTATTGGGCAACCTTGCAAACCGTACAGTTGCTATGGTGAATAAATATTTTGACGGAATTGTTCCCAACAAGGAAACCGCAACCGACTTTGATGCAGATTTAGCGGCAGTTGCCGAAAAGGCAAAGGCTGATGTTGTTGCATTGATGGATGAATACCGTACAGCAGATGCTCTGGAGGCACTGTGGACAATTGCGAACCGTGCAAATAAGTATATTGACGAAACAATGCCTTGGACACTTGCCAAGGATGAGGCACAAATCGGCACATTAAAGACGGTTATGTATAATCTTGTTGAGGCTCTTCGCTGGATTGCATCACTCCTTGCACCATTTATGCCCGAAACTGCCGAAAAGCTGACTGCGGCACTTGGTGCAGATGCATATACTCTTGACCAGCTTGTGAACTTTGGCTCAGCAGAGGCAGGTCAAAGAGTTGGCGAGGCGGCAATGCTTTTTGCAAGAATTGATGCAGAAAAGAAGCTTGCGGAAATCGAAGAAGAAAATGCGGCAGGTAAAGCTCCTGCAATCGAAATCGAGCCATTCAAGGCAGACATCGACTTTGAAAAATTCCTTGACCTTGACATCCGTGTGGGCAAGGTGCTTGAATGTGAGCCTGTTCCCAAATCATCAAAGCTTTTGAGATTTATTATTGAGACAGGCAGCGAAACCAGACAGATTTTATCAGGCGTTGCAAAGTTCTGCAAGCCCGAGGAAATGATTGGCAAGAATGTTCTGTTTGTTGCAAACTTCCCGCCAAGAAAGATGATGGGTTTAGAGTCGAACGGAATGATTTTAAGTGCTGAATATAAGGATAGCCTTAATGTTATAACTGTGGATGAGAGTATTCAAAGCGGCGCACAATTGGTTTGATTGAGGAGGACATTATGAGTATTTTTAACAAAGCAGACATACTTCTGCCCGAATATATTGATATGGAAAAATGGAGCACTGTTGCCTGCGACCAGTATACTGCTCAGCCCGAATACTGGGAGAGAGTTAAAGAATTTGTAGGCGATACACCTTCGACACTTAATATTGTATACCCCGAGGCATTTTTGTCAGAGGGCGATGCAAGAATCAATGCTATCAACAATGCAATGGACGAATATCTTGCAAAGGATATATTTGTTGCATTAGAGGACAGTTTGATTTATGTTGAAAGAACAATGAACAGCGGCAAAATCCGCCGTGGTGTTGTGGGTGCGATTGACCTTGAAGAATATGATTTCTCAAAGGGCTCAAAAAGTGCAATTCGTGCAACCGAGGGTACAATTCTTTCAAGAATTCCACCCAGAGTTAAAATCCGTGAGAATGCACCCCTTGAACTTCCTCACGCAATTTTGCTGATTGATGATACTGCGGATTATATCATCGGCGGAATCGAAAAGACCAAGCCTCTTTATGACTTTGACCTTATGGAAGGCGGCGGACATATTGCAGGCTGGCACATCCGCGGCGACGAGGCAGATGCCGTAATCGGCAGAATCAATAAGTTTGCAAAGGATGCACCCGACAACCTTGTATTTGCCGTAGGTGACGGAAACCATTCTTTGGCAACTGCCAAAACCTGTTGGGACAATCTGAAAAAGACCCTGACAGAGGAGGAACAGCAGAACCACCCAGCAAGATTCTGTCTTGTGGAGCTTGAAAATATTCACGACGAGGCTCTTGAATTTGAACCTATCCATCGAGTTGTCTTCGGCAAGGGTATGGCAGAGGTGAAGACGGCACTTGCTGAATACTATCAGATTTCAGAAGCTATATCCGACGGAGCGCAGGAGATAGTTCTTGTTTCGGGCGAACAGACCGAAAGTGTTTATGTGACCAATCCTTCATCAAACCTGACGGTTGGAACACTCCAGAACTTCCTTGACAGTATGGGTTACGAGCTTGACTACATACACGGCGATGATGTGGTAAGACAGCTCTCTGACAGGGATGATGCGGTAGGATTTTTGCTTCCTTGTCCGCAAAAATCGGAGCTTTTTGAAACAGTTATTGTAGACGGTGCTTTGCCAAGAAAGACATTCTCGATGGGCGAGGCAAACGAAAAGCGCTTCTATCTTGAGGCAAAGAAAATTATCTAATAAACCATTCGGGGCGGCAGATGCCGTCCCGAAAAAAATGCAACTTTACAGGTGATAATATGGAAAAGAAACTTGGCTTTAATCATACAAAACGCGCTTGTTATATCGGCGCGTTTGTCCAGGCAATGGTGTGCAACTTTATGCCCCTTTTGTTTGTTATTTTCAATCAGGACTATGGCATTGCACTACGCCTTGTAACTTTAATTGCCACTCTTAACTTTATAATGCAGTTTACGATGGACTTTATTTCGCTGTTCTTTATTGACAAAGTCAGCTACCGTGTAACAATTATTGCGGCAAATCTTTTGGCAGGGTTTGGATTTTTGTTCCTTGGGTTGGTTACTCCCCACGTGGAAAACACTTATGCCTCAATTATCTTTTCGGTTCTTTTATTTTCAGCAGGGGGCGGTGTTTATGAGGTTCTGCTGAGTCCTATTGTTGAGGCGTGTCCTTCGGATAACAAGGCGGCATCTATGAGCTTTTTACATTCTATGTATGGCTTTGGCTCGGTTGGTACCATTTTGATAACAAATATTCTTTTGTTTTTATTCGGCAAGGAAAACTGGTACTGGATTGCCGTTTTATGGGCACTTGTTCCCCTTTGCAATGCGGTATATTTTTATTTTGTACCAATCAACAAAATTGTTGAAAACAGCGAAAGAATGCCTATGCACAAGCTGTTTAAACGCAAGAGCTTTCTTATATTCTTTTTGATTATGTTCTGCAGCGGTGCAACCGAGATTGCTATGAGTCAGTGGGCATCGGCGTTTGCCGAAAGCTCCCTTGGGATTTCAAAAACTCTTGGTGATATATTAGGCCCTTGCACATTTGCACTTATGCTGGCGTTTTCCAGAGTGTTCTATTCAAAAATGGCTGATAAAATCAACCTTGCAAAATACTTGCTTTGGAATGGCATCGCAACGGTATTCCTTTACATATTTGCGGCGGTGTTGCCCTTTAAATTTGCAGCGATTATCGCCTGCGGCCTGTGCGGCTTTACTGCAGGAATAATGTGGCCTGCCACACTCTCACTTGCGGCAAACACATATCCGACAGGCGGTGTTGCGATGTTTGGTCTTTTTGCTTTGGCAGGGGATTTGGGATGTACACTTGGCCCCACAACGGTTGGAATGGTTTCGTCAATGCTGGGCGATGAGATAAGCTCAGGACTGCTGATTGCCTGCGTATTCCCCATACTTTTGGTAATAGGCGTAATGCTTCTGATGAAAAGGATAAAAAAGCATCCTCAAATTAATATCTAAATAAAAATGGCTGTCCGTTCGGACAGCCATTTCAGTTGTAAAGTTAATTAGTTACATTCAGCAACCAGCGGACCTGCAAGTTCCTTAAGATAGAACAGCTTTCCGGGGAGTGTGGGAATGTATGATGATGTAATGCTTGTGTCAGGACCGTAGTGAAGAGTTGTTAAGAAACTCATACCCTGCCATCCCATACCACGACCAAGAGCACCGTCACAGCCGCCGATAGCATAATCTGCCTGAAGGAAGAGGCCAGGGCCGATTGTGTTTGCACGGCAGGGAACCAATGTTGTACGGCTCTTAAAGCTTGTGATAGCATTCTGTTCGATTGTCATAGGTGTAAGCTTTGCAGCGATGCGGTGTGTAGCTGCTTCCCATTCAGCAGCAGTTGCATAATCCTGTGCAAAGGTGGGTTCCCAGAATGCAATGTGGCATGCACGGCCGATACCATATACCAAAACAAGCTTTGCACCTTCTGCCTTAAGAGCGGCAATTTTGCCTGCGTATGTAGGAAGGTTTTCCTTTGTTGCAAAGTTTCTCTGTGCTTAGGGGATTGTAAGGTCGCCAAGCTTATTGAAGAATGCCTGCTTCATGCTGTATTCAAATGATGCGGGATTGGTTGCATCAAGAGTGTTGCCGTCGGCATCTGCCCATTCGTCCATATTGGATGTGTAAACGTGCTTGCAGTCAAGATTCCATGATGTGATGAAATATGCTGCCCACTTATACATACCCATAGGACCTACGGGAAGAATCATAGCCAATTTTTTGCCTTCTTCTTTTGCAAGTTTAATCTGCATTGCGATTTCGTGACCCATAAGTGTGTCAAAATCGTTGATGTTTTCACATTCGATGGGGTTAAAATCCTTGTTCCAGAAATCCTCACGTGCAACGCCTTTGTCACAGCATTCGTCAATCTTTTTGATGTCCCAGCCCTTGGGGAAAAAGCTTTCACAATCGCTGCCCTGTACAGTACTTAAAAAATCCATTTTCTTATCCTCCTGATAAATTATTGTTTATTTACAAAATCTAAAATTTCTTCGTATGATGTGATGCCTGTGGTTGCACCCGTTGCCATTACGCAATGTGCGCCTGTTCCGTTGGCAAACTTAACGCAGTCCTCAAGGCTGCAATCTCTTGCAAATGCCGCAAGAAATCCTGAACAAAAGCTGTCGCCTGCACCTGTGGTATCAACTGCAGTAACTCCCTTGCAGCAGGGGAAAATCTGCCCCTTGCTTTCGGTGCTGCGTCTTAAAAATGCGCCCTTGCTGCCCATTTTAATAACAACGTTCTTTGCACCGCGGCTGAAGAACACATCGGCAATTTCTTCAACGTCTTCTTTGCCTGCAATGCAAACAGCCTCGTCAATGCTGGGCATAAGATAGTCTATATATGGCATTGACATATCAAGAAGCTCACCCCATCTGCCGCTTGCATCCCAGCAAACGTCAAGGAAGGTTGTCTTGCCCATTTCCTTACACTTCTTTAAAAATTCCATTGTTTCAACGCCGTCAAAGGTATTCATAAGGAATGAACCTGTAACAAACACAAGGTCGCAGTCCTCAACCAATGAATAGTCAATATCCTTTTCGGAGAATACTGCGTTTGTACCAACACAATGGAAGAATGAACGTTCACCTGTTTTGTCAAGCATAAGAACAGATGCAGATGTCTGAACGCTGTCGTCTGTTTTAAGACCCTTGGTGTTTACACCTGCGGCGGTCAGCTTGTCACGGAGAAAACTGCCAAAAACATCGGCACCAACCTTGCCTATCATTGTGGTTTCAATGCCCAGTTTTTTAACGTTTATTGATGCTGTCATTGCGTTTCCGCCGTTGTGAAGTGTAATTGAGTTTACCGGCAACAGAAGACCCTTTTCGGGATATGCAGTAACAGGTTCTACAATTACATCAGCAACCAAAATCCCAACACAAGCAACTTTTTTCATCAGGGAAGCATCCTCCTTACAGTAGGCTTGGGGTATACCATACATTGAGCAAATGCCTCGGCATATGTAACACCGCACTGGTATCCACGGTATTTTGAAATGGTTTTAACCATATCTGCAAAATCAATATTGTCGTGCTCTCTCATCCACTTTAGCTGACTTTCGTGACATTCAAGCATTTCAAGCTTCAGGTCAATTTCGTCTGTAATGTCAACGTATTCGGTGGGCAGAAATTCGTTTCCGCCAAGATTGTCCATATAGAATATGGGTGTAACCATAGAGGGTGTTTTAACCCCTGTTTCATAATGGGGACAGCTTGCCGCAAATGCCGCATCAAAAACAAGATTGCTTACTGCAACGTGGTCAGGCATATAATCGTTTGGTGCGTGAGTGATGATAAAATCAGGCTGAGCCTCGCGGATAATATCAACAACCTTGTTGCGGTGTTCTTCGTTCTGATGATATACCTTCAGGTCACCGATGTCGCAGGTAACAACTTTGATTCCTGCCAGAGAACCCGCTTTTTTTGCTTCATTTATGCGGATTTCACGCAGTTCGTCAGGCTGAATAACAACGTGACCCATGTTGCCGTTGCACACGTGGCATACAGTAACGTTATCGCCGCGTTTTACACACTTGGCAAGTGTGCCGGCGCAGTTGATTTCTATGTCGTCAGGATGACAACCGATAGCTAATACGTTCATAGCACTACGTCCTTTCGGTTTTACTGTGCTTTTTACAGGCACAGATAATTTATTTATTGGTTAAATTAATTATAACAAATAGTCTCAGGTATGTCAAGACAGTTTGGTTTTCGTTGACAAAAATATTTTCATTTGATATAATTTTATAAAAACAACAGTATACGGGTGAAAAAATGAACAAAGCAGTAGGCAATTCTCAGTTAATACAAAAGATGAACAGACTAAAGGTGCTTAATTACATCAGGCGCAATCCGGGTGTGGCAAGGCCTCTTGTTGCTCACAAAACAGGGCTTTCTGTTGCATCACTTACCAACATAACCTCGTATCTCCTTGATGCGGGGCTTATTGCCGAAAGCGGAGTTGAAAAGGCTGAACGTGTTGGCAGAAAGAGTACTCTTTTGCGTTTCTGTGCCGAGGCTTACGGTCTTATATGTATATTTATAGGTGTGGATTCGGTAAACGTATCATATACCGACCTTGAAGGCAGAATTATTACGGTAATCCGTGTAAATGTTTCGGATATGCAGCCTGATAAGGTGGTTGAGCTTGTGAGTGAAAATGTGGCATCACTTGTTAGCGAACACGGTCGCGATAGTGTTTTGGGTATTGGTGTTGTGGTTACGGGTATGGTTTTGGAAGACAGCAGATTTGTTGCATCTGCAAGTCTTAAATGGAAGGAATTTGACCTTAAAACAATTCTTGAAGAAAAAACGGGGATTCCGGTTTTTATAGATAATGTGTCGTTCCTTAAAGCGGTATGGTATTTTTGCTGTGCAAACAGAATCGAAAAGAAGAATATGCTGCTTATAGACCTTGAAAACGGTATTGGTGCAAGTCAGTTTTATCACGGCGAAATTAACCGTGCAATGTTTGGTGAAATAGGGCACACTACGGTTGAAAAGGACGGCGAGCCCTGTTTTTGCGGAAACCGCGGATGTCTGGAGAAAATGTGCTCGGAGCAAAGACTGATAAGATTATATGAAGAACAAAGTGGCGATAGCGGCGTAACCCTTGAATATATTTCCGAAAAATACGAACAATGTGACAAGGCGGCAAAAACTGCCGTTGAAGAGTGCGGCAAATATCTGGGTATAGGTCTTGCCAATCTTGTAAATCTGTGCAAGCCTCTGGCCATAGTAATCAATATGGGCGTGTATGTAAAAATACGGCCTATGCTTGAATACGCATTAAAGGAAATGAAGAGCCGTGCATACCCTGTGCTTTTGCAGGATTTGGAAATACGAGAGGTAACTATCAGCGAAGAAAATACTGTAAAAGGTGCGGCTTTTAATTTGTGTGACAGACTGTTTGATATTGAATATCCCGGGAATATAGTAGAATAAGTAGAAAAACCGTTCTTGAAAAAAGAACGGTTTTTCTACTTATTCCTCGTCTTTATCGCTAGAGCAGACTTTAAATTTTGTTACCTTTGCAGAGTTATTTTCACTTTCGCCTTCTTCTATGTAGAAATCCTCTGCGTCAATCTGTGCCTGTTGCAATATTTCTATGGCATCTGTTATGGCATTAAAAAGACGAAAATAGAGCTTTTTGTAATTGATCATTTTAGTACACCCCTAAATTAAAAAATGCGACAACCGAAGTTGCCGCACAAAAACGCAAATTCCGATAGTCGCTAAACCAATTTAATATGAATTTGTTATAATCCGCATTAAACGTCAAGGAATTTGCATTTTTATCAAATTCGTAACGTTTAATGCGAAAAAAAGGCATAAAAATACCACGGATTTTAATATTAAATTGGTTTAGCATAATTATAATATCACAAAACCAGAAAAATTACAATAGAAATTTGATAAAAACTTGCAAATGGCGGTGCATTCTGCAAATGATTGACAATATTCATAGTTTTTGTTATAATTTATACATATTTTAAGACAGAACCAAGCGACTAAAATGATTGACTTTATTCAGACCTGAGGAAAATGATGACCTTGTCAGATTGAGGTGTGCGGATGAAAAGTTTTATCAGAAAAAACCGTGAAATGATTCTATATATGGCTTTCGGGGCGATTACTGTTGCAGTAAATTTTTTGACATATTTTATTATGTCAAAAATTAACGATAATACTGCGGCAGATACTGCTGTGGCATTGATTGCGTCAATAATTGTTGCCTATGCAACCAATCGCACAATGGTCTTTAAAAGTAAGCATTACGGTGCCAAAGCCGTATTATTGGAATTCTTTTCCTTTCTGGCTTGTCGGTTGATTTCGGGATGTATGGATATAATAATTATGGTCGTGTTTGTTGATTTTTTTCATTGCAACGACTTGATAGTGAAGCTGATTTCCAATATTTTTGTGATAATATTCAATTATGCCGTCAGCAAATGGCTGATTTTTAAAAGATAACAGACGAGTATTTCAGGAGGATGTGTTGGTGATAAATAAAATTATTTCAATATTCTTAATTTTAATACTGATTTTTTCTGTTCCTGTTTCCGCTCAAAGCGGTGATACGGCGGCAGTTCCTGTGCTTATGTATCATTCGGTCAGCGACAGCGGCGAATATGTGGTAATATCCCCCGAAAATTTCAGAAAACACCTTGAGGCGATTGAGGAAAACGGATTTACCCCCGTATCCCTTGATGACCTGATAAAGTATGTTGATTACGGCTTTCCCCTTCCTGAAAAGCCTGTTTGCATAACCTTTGATGACGGATATCTTGATAACTATACCGAGGCTTTTCCTTTGCTTAAAGAGTTCGGCTTCAAGGCAACAATTTTTGCAATTGTCAGCTCGGTGGGCAAGGAAACTTATAAAAACACAACCTACGGTATAACCCCTCATTTCGACTATGAACAGGCAAAGGAAATGATAGATTCGGGACTTATATCAATTCAAAGCCACACGTACGATATGCACCAGAGCACAAAGTTTGAAAGCGGTCCGGTAAGAGAAACCGTTCTGCGTCTTGAGAACGAGGGTCTTATGGATTATATCACACGTTTCCGTGGAGATGTGTTAACGTCAAAAACCATTCTTGAAACCGAACTAGAAAAGCCGCTTGTAGGGTTTGCCTATCCTTTGGGCAAGTATAATGCCATAACAGATTATATCCTTAAAAGCAACGGTATAAGGGTAACAATGGCGACCTCTGTTGGTATGAATTATATAAAGGCCTATGACAAAAACAGCTTGTACAACCTTCACCGATATAATATCAATGACGATGTAAGTGCGGAGCTGTTGATAAACTGGCTTAGTGGTGAATGATTATGAAAAAAACGATTTGTATATTTGTGGCATTGTTGATGATTATTATGCCGACAATGGTATATGCACAGCAGAAACCTGACATGTTAGAACTGGAATATGCCGAGCTTTCCTACAACGATGACGGAACTGAAATTTTTTCCCGGCAAAAGGTCTTTAACGGGATAACACAGGTGTCTTCTGTTGTTCCGCAAAGAGTGGGAAAGATTTTTTGCGGATGGCAGGTGGAAGGTAAAAAGGTGGTATATAAACCCGGTCAGCTCATTGAGATGAAATCCGACACCGTGCTTGATGCCCAATGGGAAAACGGCTACCTTCCCGAACTGAAGCTAAAGGCAGAATCGGCTCTTGACGGCAGCGTAACCTTCAGTCTTGATTTTTCCTATGGCGGATTGATGAATTATGCATATTTCGAGGTGCACACACGCAACCTTACAACCACCGAGGAGAATGTTTTTGAGATAACAAACGGAACGGTCACGGTCGAGGGTTTAATGGAGGGGCAGTATAAGGCTACCCTTGTTGCAAAAAAATATGATATTGAATATTTTAGCGACGAAGTTAACTTTGTTGTTCTTTCGGGGGTATCGGCACCTGATGCTCCGCTAAAGCTTGTTATGGATGGCAAGGAATTGATTTTTGCAGACGAACAGCCTCAGCTTATCGGCAGTTATACATATATCGCCATCAGACAGTTTTGCGAAAGTATGGATGCCAAGGTTGTCTGGAGAGATGAAGACCGCAGCGCAACCATCACTCTTGGCGGAACAATAATCAAAGTGTATGAAAACACCGACCAATGTGTGGTGAATGGTACTGTTCAAAGTCTTCCCGTAACAACCATAATAAAAAACGGCAGGATGCTTTTGCCCTTGCGTTCCGTTGCGGAATTTTGCAATGCCGAAATTGTGTGGGATGATAACCGCACAGTATATATCTATCGCGGAGCAGGCAATGTGTTTGAAGAAAATATGATGTTTGTAAAAACTTCGTCAAAAATGTATCTTGGCACCGACGGCGAAGAACTCAACTTAAGCAGAAATGCTGATTATGACTGTGGATGGATATTTGATGCGGCAGACGGTGCAAATGGAATTTATACCATTTACAGCATTGCCGACACCGAAAAAGCTCTTCAGGTAAGGGAAAGTGTGATAGTCGGAAAAAATGATGTGGTATTGGATAAAGTGGGGAATTTTGACGGCCATCTGTGGCGGCTTAACCGCAACAATGACGGAACCTACACCATATCACCTGCAAACAATTCCGACCTTTATCTTGATTTGGAAGGCATGACCCTTACATACGATGCGGCAGTTTATGAGATAAATTATATAAGTAGTCTGGAGTTGTAGAAAATATAAAGCCGCTGTCAGTTAAGACAGCGGCTTTATCATACATATTATTTTTCTTTTTTCATACCCATATAAAATGTGTCACGGCTTGCAGGCTTATTCTGAATTGAATCAAGTGCTTCACCAAAACGCTGGAAGTGAACTACTTCTCTTTCGCGCAGGAACTTAATAACATCATTTACATCGGGGTCGTCAGAAACTCTTAAGATATTGTCATAGGTGGCACGTGCTTTCTGTTCTGCTGCAAGGTCTTCCACAAGGTCAGCAATGGGGTCGCCTGTAACAGAAAATGTTTCTGCCTTGAATGGGTTTCCGCCTGATGAAATTGCGTACACACCCTTGCCGTGGTCGATAAAGTAAGGTGCCATAGGGCTGTTTTCTATCTCTGTGGTTGTTGCATTTTTGGTAAGCTGATGAATAAGAGTACCTACCATTTCAAGGTGAGCAAGTTCTTCGGTGCCGATATCAGTAAGTGTAGCCTTAGTAATGCCGTTGGGCATAGAAAAACGTTGCGCAAGATAACGCATTGATGCACCCATTTCACCATGAGGTCCACCGTACTGCGATACTATAAATGCGGCAAGTTTGGGGTTGGGGTTTTTAATATTTATGGGATACTGCAATTTTTTTTGATAATTCCACATATACAGGTTTACCTCCTTAATTGTTCCATGGCCAGGGGTCGCATACCCATGTCCATTCTTGTGTACTGTCTACGTCTTCGGCAACAATGGGACCGAATTTTGCGGCGTACTGCTTTTTCAGTTCTTTTGCTTTATCTGCCATACGGCGGAACATCTCAAGCGCCATACGGTCGGTTGGATGTGTGTCAAGATAAAGGTTCCATTCGTGAGCGGCAAAGGAGTATGCCATAATTTCTTTCATAAGGGAATTACGTTCGTTCATTTATCCATTGCCTCCTTGCCAAGGGATTGTTTACCGTAAACGCCAAGCGGAAGGTCAAGAGTGGGGAAGATTGTTCCGCGGTTAAGACCCATTTCGGGGCTGTAAAGGTTACGGTCGTTTGCTATTTGTGTTGGGACATATGCATAGCCTTCGGGCATAATAGTCTGCATATTAAACATAAGCTTTCATTCCTTTCCTGAGGGGTGTTAACCCCCTCTGTTTATCATATGTAAGCAATCGACAAAAGGATACAAAAAAATCTGAATATTTTGGTACTAATTTTACCCTTTTTTGTTGGTAAAACAGTATGAAGTGGTAAAATGAAGTAATATAGCAATGGATTTTAAAATATACAGAATAAAATATATTTTGGAGTAATAAAAAATGTGGAACGGATTTAAATGAGAAGAATTTGAATTTGAGGGATTTGGTGCAATAATTGTATATCCCGACTGCGAGCCTATTGGCAGAATGGTGATTAAAACCGAGTATATGGGTGCATTTCCCGGTTTTGACATTGCTATCAAGGAAAAAACAACAAGAGAAATGTATGAGTTCTATAACCTTGATGCAGAATCCTTGCTTGCGTTCCGCAGAAGCCCAATAGATTTTATGGATAAGCTCACAGACAATGATATTCCCATTGTCCTGGTTTACGGCGATGCAGATGAATCTGTAATCTGGGAAGAAAGCGGCAAGTGGCTTGTTGAACATTACCATGTAAAGGGCGGCAATATGAAGACTATCTTAAAGCCCGGTTGCCGACATCATCCTCACGGACTTGAAGACCCGACGCTGATTATAGAATTCATCGAGGAAAATTACAGATAGGGGTTGTTAAGACTGTAATGAACAATGAAGCCGCTACACTGATGAATATTGAATAATGAAAAATTAATAAAGAAAATCGCATGCAGCGATTTTCAACCGAAATTATTCATCATTCATTATTAATTATTCATTTACAAAATAGAAGGATTGTAAAAACAACCCTTCTATTTTTTTAACAAATCTGCCGCTGACTTCTTTTGTGTACGTAGATACCGTTTTAACATAAACAAGTCCTCGGGGTTTCGGCTGATATGATTCATACCGCTTTCGCAGGAGAGACTTGCCTTAAAACCCATTTCCTTTATAATGTCAAAAGAATCGTTGCTGACACTTCCGAAGGGATATGTAAAGGTGTTGGGTGCATAGCCTGTATTTGATAAAAATGCATCCTGCAGTTTGCCTATGTCATCGCGCAGAACTGCTTTATATTCCGCAAGGGATTCGCCTTTTTTCTTTTTCGTTCCGTTTCTGCCCTTGTCGGTGGTGTGCAGGTTGTAGGAATGGTTCTGGAATTCCACATACCCCGATTTCATCATAGCTTTTATGTCGTCCCATGTAAGGTGGGAATACTGCGGATTTTCGTCGGGGGATTTGGTGTAAAGGTCGGTGTAGTATCCGATAATTGAAATAACCGCCTTGGAATTGTATTTTTTAAGCAGCGGAAAGGCGTAGGAACAGTTGTTGAAATATCCGTCATCAAAGGTAAGAACGACAGGTTTTTCGGGAAGGTCGCCATTATTCTCGGTGTAGTTGATTAAGTCCTGCATAAAGATGGCAGTGTAACCGTTTTCAGAAAGGAACTTTAAATCCTTTTCAAAGGCGGCCTCGCTGACAATATAATCTCCGTGGGTGTTGCCACTTCTGAAAATATTGTGATACATCAGTATGGGAACGTCGACCTTATCCTCCTTAGCATCCCCGAGCCATGCCGAGCTTTGTGGTTGGGCATCTGTGGGGGTGTCAACGGCAGTGGTGGTAGTCGCAGGATTGTCATAAAGCCTGATTATCCCGATGCTTGCAAAACATACCACGATAATGGCAAAATAATATATAATGGTTTTCATTTTAATAACATACATAGTAAAAGCCTGCCTTTCGTAAAGGTTTATTCCATATTTTCAACAGATTTTTCAAAAAAGTCGTACTTGCGGCGGTATTCGTTTGTGCCTTCGTCTTTTATAACTTCGCAAGGGTTTTTGGCAAGAAATTTCGAGATTTCATAGCAGTCAATCCATATTTCGTTGTTGCCCTCCTTTTGAGATTCGTCAAATATAAGCTGCAAACCCCAATGAAGGTGGGGGATGTCGATGTTGTTTACATTTTCCTTTGAACTGTATCCTGTCATACCAAGATAACCGATTACGTCACCTGCCTTCACCGTGTGCCCTAAGGATAGGTCTTCGGGGTAGGGGTGGTTTTTCCTCAGGTGTGCGTAATAGTAGTACCGCTTTCGGTCAAAACTGCGGATGCCGATTCGCCAGCCACCGTATTGGTTCCAACCGATCGCCTCTACCGTACCGCTTTCTATGGCGATTACGGGCGTGCCAACACTCCCCATCATATCGTGACCAAGGTGCCTTCGTTTGTAACCATAGCTTCGGCTTGCTCCAAAATCGTCGTAGTGTGAGTAGCCGTAATTTTTTGCAATGGGCGAAAATGCTTTCAGTCCGTATTTGTTTTCCCATATGGGATTGTTGTTTTCGTCAAATTTCTGAATCTGATACTCCCCTGCAAACCCCGAAAGAACTGCAGTATATGCCTCTATGTAATAGGGATAGTGTTTCATATCACGGGTTATGTCGGTAATGGTTTCGCCGTCGGTTATGCGTTTTGCAAGGGCGGAAAGGTCAGCACTTTTAAACCGTTTGAAATCACCGCCGTATTTTGCACCCAGAACTGCAAGTAACTCAATCCAGTCAATGGGCGTTTCTGTGCCCTGACTCTCAATGTCAAGCTTTAGTGCCGCCTGCATAGCATCGGCGGTTACTCCGAAATCAACCCATTTGATATAATCTTTTTTGGCTTGACTTGTATTGTTTGTTTCGGGTTGGGGCAAATCGTCTTTTGCGGTTTTTACCGAAAAACTGCGGAGCAGACTTGTCAGCATTGTTGCCGAAAGAATGACGATAAGAAAGATAACAATAAACCTTCGGCTCAGCCTGAAAGATACAAACATAGCAAAACCCCTCCCATATATCTTATGGGAGGGGTTTAAAAAATATGTCCGTTTTTATTCTTCGTTGTTTTCAAAGCCGCTTTGCAAAACGCCTATTGCCCAGTCGCGGTTGACTTCGGACGTGTCGGCAAATTTCTCGGCAGATTCCTTAAACTGATTAGCAATGGCGTCATAGGTCTGCATTGAGAGCACCGCACGGCAGTTCTCGGCATTTTCGGTAATTATAAAAAACACCAGATTATTGCTCTCAAAATCTCTGCCGCCGTAAAAAATACCCAAAAGCTTTGAACCGGGGCGTTCGTCTTCAAACTGGTCTTCAAGCATTATTTTATAAAGCTCGGCAACCTTGTCGTCAATACCGTCCTCGCAAAGAGCAATTTTTTCAACAAATTCGTTGATTGAGGTAACAATTCTCAAAGTGTGGTCTTTAACCCTGAGGGCTGAAAGACTTTCTTTATCGCTACCCGAAACAAGTGCGATTATATATTTGTTGTCAGGGTCGGTATAGGTGCAGTCGTATGCTACCAAAATTTCCTCGCCGCAGGACGGGCAGGTGAATTTAAATATCTCACGGCTGAAAATGTCCTCCTTAATGGCAGGGTTTTCGGATACATCTATTGATGAGTATATTCTGAAACTGCCGTCCTCAAAGCATGCGGGACAGTTTACTGTAATGGTTTTCTGCTGTGTCATAAGGATTTCCTCAATTCTTATTTTATAGTTTTGATGTCGTATGGTGTTGTCTGGTAAACGTAATAGTTAAGCCAGTTTGAATAAAGCAGATTTGCGTGGGCACGCCAACTTACCAGGGGTTCCTTTGTTGGGTCATCATCGGGGAAGTAGTTAACGGGAACTTTAATGTCCAGACCCTTGGCAACATCGCGGTCGTATTCCTTCTTTAATGTGTTGGGGTCGTATTCAGAATGTCCGGTTATGAAAAATCTGCGTTCGTTTCTGTCGGTAACGATATAAACTCCCGATTCATCGGATTTTGCAAGAATTTCAAGGGCAGGCACTTTGTTGATATCCTCTTCGCGCACCTCGGTATGTCTTGACTGAGGAACATAGAATATATCGTCATATCCGCGAAGAAGCATTTTGTGTTTCTTTTCGGGGACCACTTTGTGGGGGAATACACCAAACACCTTTTCGGGAACTTCGTACTTGGGCACACCGTAGTGGTAATAAAGTGCCGCCTGAGCACCCCAGCAAATGTGGAAGGTGGAGGTAACATTGGTTTTTGACCATTCCATAATCTCGCAAAGCTCTTCCCAGTAGTCAACCTCTTCAAATGCCATTTTTTCAACGGGCGCGCCTGTGATAATCAGTCCGTCAAATTTGCTGTCTTTAATATCATCAAAGGTTTTATAAAATGTTTCGATATGGCTCTTTGATGTGTTTTTTGACTCGTGGGTTTTGGTGTTGATAAACTGTACATTTATCTGCAAGGGAGTGTTGCCCAGAACTCTCAGGAGCTGGGTTTCTGTTTCGATTTTGGTGGGCATAAGATTAAGCACCGCGATTTCAAGAGGTCTGATGTCCTGTGTCAAAGCTCTTGTTTCGGTGATAACAAATATATTCTCGTTGTTCAGAATTTCAATAGCCGGCAACGAGTCTGAAACCTTAATTGGCATAATATCACTCTCCTATGGTTAAACTAAAAAACAGTATATCACATATGCACGAAATTATCAACATTATTTTAAAGGAGAATTGCAAAATGTCAGAAGAAAATAAAAAGAATGAAGAAAAATCCCAGATAAAGGAATTGGGCGGCGTCCTTGCCGAAGGTAAAAAGATGAACATATACTGTCTGAGCATAGTGGGACAGATAGAGGGACATTCAAATTTGCCTTCCGATACCAAAACCACCAAGTATGAACACGTCATCCCCAAGCTTGTGGAGATTGAGCAGGATGAAAGCATTGACGGACTGCTGATTATGCTCAACACCGTTGGCGGTGATGTGGAGGCAGGGCTTGCCATAGCCGAGATGATTGCAAGTATGAAAAAGCCTACTGTTTCAATTGTTCTTGGCGGCGGACACAGTATTGGTGTACCTCTTGCGGTTTCGGCAAAGCACTCTTTTATTGTGCCCTCGGCCACAATGACAATTCATCCCATCCGAACAAGCGGCGTGATTATCGGTGTGCACCAGACCTTTGATTATCTTGCCAAGGTTCAGGAGCAGATTTGCGGTTTTGTGGAGCGGAACTCAAAAATTTCGGCGGAGAATTTTCTCAGCATTATGCTTGAAACCGAAAACATTGCCAATGATGTGGGAACGGTTCTCTTTGGCGAAGAGGCGGTGGAATGCGGTCTTATCGACAGCGTCGGCGGACTTGGTGATGCGATAGAGCTTTTGCAGAAAATGAAAGAAAAAGATTTTTAAATGGCTGAAAACCACTGGGCACAAGGCGTTGCAGATTTGGCTTATTATGGTAAAAAATTTTATTGAAAATAGGCTTGACATAAACGAAAAAAGTCGTTATAATTGTTAAGGTAGAATTTTTTAAAACTTATTTGACACAAGACAGTCCACATTTCCAAAACATTTTGGAGGGAGGGAAACCGATAATGGCAGAAATCAGAGTTAAAGATAACGAATCTTTAGATAGTGCACTTCGCCGTTTCAAACGTTCTTGTGCAAAAGCAGGTGTTTTGTCAGAAGTTAGAAAAAGAGAACATTATGAGAAACCCAGCGTAAAACGTAAGAAAAAGTCAGAAGCTGCAAGAAAGCGCAAATTCAGATAATTTTTTACAGTATACTTTAAGTCGCCGTCACAGTTTGACGGCGACTTTATACATTTAATAAACAAAATTAAAGGAGGAATAATAATGGATATCAGAGAACAGCTTATGCAGGACTTAAAGGCTGCAATGAAGGATAAGGATACAATTAAAAAGAACACCGTTACAATGGTGCGTTCGGCAATATTGCAGTTTGAAAAGGATAATCTTACCGAGCTTGACCAGGATGGCATAATGGAGATAATTGCAAAGGAACTCAAAAAACGTCGTGACGTTCTTCCCGAATACGAAAAGAGCGGCCGTGACGATTTGATTGCCGACATCAACCGCGAAATTGAAATTCTTCTTGCATACCTTCCTGAGCAGCTCACTAAGGAAGAACTTGAAGTTATTGTTGCCGAGGCAATTAGCCAGACAGGCGCAACTTCAATGAAGGATATGGGCAAGATTATGGGTGTTGTTATGCCCAAAACAAAAGGCAGAGCAGACGGCAAGATGATTAACGCAATCGTTAAAGAAAAATTAAGCTGACCGAGGACAGAATATGGCAAAAATATTACATCCCACAATCTTTGTTGATACGGTTTTTGATATTGATTTAAAAGCCATTAAAGATAGAGGAATTAAAGCATTTATATTTGATATTGACAACACTCTGGCACCGTATGCCGATGCTGTTCCAAATGAAAAAACAGCCGCATGGCTTGGGGAACTTCGGGATATGGGCTTTGGTGTGTTTTTTGCATCCAACAACAATGCGGAGCGTGTTAAAAGGTTTGCCGAATGTGTTGGTATTCCCTACAAGGCAAGGGCAATGAAACCATTGGGTGTTTATCTTAAAAGAGCCTGCCGCAGTATGGGTGTTACCCCAAAGGAAACTGCTTTGGTTGGCGACCAGCTCTTCACCGATGTGTGGGGCGGCAACTGGCTTAAAATGTATACAATTCTTGTAAAGCCTATTTCCGAGGTTGAAGACGGCTTTGTTAAGTTCAAACGCAGATTTGAAAGAAAAATTCTTAAAAGTATGGAGAGAAAGATATGAGTGCAATATTCGGACCTGCAGGGAACTGCGAAGACTTTTATGCCGCAAAGCATAAGTCGTCTTTAGAGGCACCTTTCTGGGTAAAGGAAAACGGTCTTGGGGCCTACGAATATCAATGCGGCAAGGGAGTGAAAATCTCTGACGAGGCGGCAGAAATTCTGGGCAAGAATGCAAAAGAGTGCGGAATTGCTCTGTCTGTTCACGCGCCATATTATATAAGTCTTTCATCCACCGACCCCGAAAAACGTGATAACAGCATTAACTATATTTTAAAAACCCTCGAGGCTGCTAAATGTATGGGTGCAAAGCGCATTGTGGTACATTCTGGCTCCTGCGGTGATATTACACGAAAAGAAGCATTCGAACTTGCCAAAGATACCCTTTCACGTGCGGTAAAGGCGGCAGACCAGGCAGGCTTTGGCGATATTGCAATCTGCCCCGAAACGATGGGCAAGGTGAAACAGCTTGGTACAGTTGACGAGGTTTGTGAGCTTTGCAGTCTTGATGAAAGGCTTATTCCCACAATTGATTTCGGGCACGTTAATTCACAAACCCTTGGCGGTCTTAAAACTATGGAAGATTTCCAGAGGGTTTTTGATACAATCCAAAAGACCCTTGGCGAATACCGCTTAAAGCATTTTCACGCACATTACAGCAGAATAGAATATACCAACAGCGGTGAAAAAAAACACCATTGTTTTGCAGAAACAGAATACGAGCCGGAGTTTGACCCTATTGCACAAATTGTTGCCAAAATGGATTTATCACCGATTATAATATGCGAATCCCGTGGCACACAAACCCGTGATGCGGCAGAGCTGCAAAGAATATACAGGGAGGCACAAAATGCGAAAAAGGCTTAAAGAAATTCTTGATAAATACGACGGCGTTTTACTGACCTCGCCACATAATATGCGGTATTTCAGCGGATTTTCGGGCGGCGAAGGTGCGGTGGTGATTACAAAAGATACGGCTGTGGTTTTTACAGATTCCCGTTATACCGAGCAGGCTCAGAACGAAGCGACAGGCTTTGAGGTTAAAGAAACAAATGATTATTTAAAATCGGCTTGCGAGCTTTTTGAGGAACTTTCTTTAAAAAACGTCGTGTTCGAGGATGACCTTCTAAGTGCCGCAGGTTATAAAAAACTGACAGAGCTTTGTGCCAACTGCGAATTTATATTCGGAGCGGCTGACATCAATAAATTAAGAATGGTAAAAACTCCTGACGAGCTTGATAAAATCCGCAGGGCAGAGGAAATAGGCTGCAAAGCATTTGAACATATTTTGGAATTTATCCGACCGGGAGCCTTGGAAAAAGATATTGCCCTGGAAATTGAGTATTTTATGCGCAAACAGGGAGCAGAGGGTTTATCCTTTGATACCATTGCGATTTCGGGGGCAAGAACTAGTCTTCCTCATGGTGTTCCAACCGCAAAAACGGTGGAGCAGGGGGATTTTGTTACCTTGGATTTTGGATGTGTACTTGACGGTTATTGTTCGGATATGACCCGTACAGTTGTTGTTGGCAAGGCAAGCGAAGAACAGAAAAAGATATATAATATTGTAAAAACCGCTCAACAGATTGGCCTTGATACAATCCGTGCAGGGATTTTAGGCTGTGATGCAGACAGGGCTGCACGAGATTATATCGAAAGCTGCGGCTACGGACAGTATTTCAGGCATTCTCTCGGTCACGGCGTGGGACTTCTTGTTCACGAACTTCCAAACCTTTCACCCAAGTCGCAGATTGTACTTGAAGAATATATGGTTGTCAGTTGCGAGCCGGGGATTTATATTCCTTCGTTTGGTGGCGTAAGAATCGAGGATTTGGTTGCCGTAACGAGCAACGGTTGTGAAAATCTTACACGGGTAACCAAGGATTTGATAGAGTTGTGATAAATATTTTACAATATTGAAAAATTTATCTTGATTTTTTTGCAATAGTAGTATACAATATATTATAGAATAAAATGTTTAGGAGGAAATACCAATGATATCTGCTGGTGATTTCAGAAATGGCATTACCTTTGAATTTGAAGGCAATGTATACCAGGTTGTTGAATTTCAGCACGTAAAGCCCGGTAAGGGTGCTGCGTTCGTAAGAACAAAAATGAAGAACATCGTTACAGGCGGTGTTGTTGAACGAAGCTTCAACCCCACAGAAAAGGTTGAAAAAGCTCATATTGAAAGAAAGGAAATGGAATATCTCTACGAAGACAGTGGTCTTTATTATTTCATGGACGAAGAATACGAACAGATTCCTCTCAGCGAAGCTGAACTGGGTGATGCTCTTAAGTTCGTTAAAGAAAATATGAAGGTTACAATCCTTTCATACAAGGGCAATGTATTTGCTGTTGAACCCCCCACATTTGTTGAGCTTATGGTTACTGCAACAGAACCCGGCGTTAAGGGCAACACAGCAACCAACGTTACAAAGCCTGCAACAGTTGAAACAGGTGCGGTTGTTACTGTTCCTGCGTTCATCAACGAAGGCGATATGATTAAAATCGACACAAGAACTGCTGAATATCTTTCAAGAGTTTAATTTGTTGTGCACAGCCCGGACTTTGCGGTTCGGGCTTAATTTTTAAAATCCCAAGGAGGCGACTTAAATGTCAGAATTAACAAATCGTGCGGCATACCTTAAAGGTCTTGCTGACGGAATGAAACTTGATAAGGAAAAGGACGAAGCAAAGCTGCTTTCAGCAATTATTGATTTTCTGGGCGACGTTGCTGAAGAAATCCAGGCACTTGATGATGAACAGGGCTTTATTGCAGACGTAATTGACGATATTGAAGAAGATATCGACACAATCTGCGACGAAATCTTTGACGAGTATGATGAATACGACGAGGACGAGGACTTTGAAGTTATCTGTCATAACTGCGGCGAAGAACTTATTGTTGCAGAAGAAGAACTGATGGAAGGCGAAGTTATCTGCCCCACTTGTGGCGAAACAATCGAATTTGATTTCGATTGTGAATGTAATTGTGACTGTGAATAATATGGTTTAATAAAACCCTGAATCTGCAAGCAGATTCAGGGTTTATACATATAATGGAAAAATTTTGAATAAATTTTAAAAAACCTATTGACAAATAAAATCTTTTTGTTATAATAATAGTAACAGTTATCAATATTGAAATGAGGTGCTGTTATGGCTACAACAAAAAGAAGCAGACAGCGCGAGGCAATCCTTGAGATAGTTCAAGGTACAAAATGCCATCCGACTGCTGACTGGGTCTATTCCGAGGTGAGAAAGCTGATACCAAACATAAGTCTTGGCACGGTGTACAGAAATCTTTCGATGCTTTCGGAGATGGGCACAATCCAGAAGTTAAACATCGGCACATCGGTTGAACATTTCGACGGCAATTCGATGCCACACTATCACGTTTGTTGCAGTATATGCGGACGGATAGATGATATCGAGGCGGAACCGTTTACGGATTTCAACAAGTGGGCAGCCGAAAGGTTTAACGGCGAAATTTATGAACACTACACAATGTTTGTAGGTAAGTGTTCAGATTGTAAAAATGTTAAAAATTAAAACTTATTTTTAGGAGGAAATTTATTATGAAAAAATTTGTATGTTCAGTATGTGGTTACGTTCACGAAGGCGACGCAGCACCTGCACAGTGCCCTGTATGTAAGGTTCCTGCAGAAAAGTTCAAGGAAATGCAGGAAGGTGCAGCACTGGCTGCAGAGCACGAATACGGTGTTTACGGCAAAACCGTAAAGAATAACCCTGACATCAGCGAAGAAGATAAGAAGTATATCTTTGAACAGCTTATGGCAAACTTCAACGGCGAATGTGCTGAAGTTGGTATGTATCTCTGCATGGCAAGAATCGCACACCGCGAAGGTTATCCCGAAGTTGGTCTTTACTGGGAAAAGGCTGCTTTTGAAGAAGCAGAACACGCAGCAAAGTTTGCAGAGCTCCTTGGTGAAGATTTAGAGCCTAATATGAAAGCTACAACCAAAGACAACCTCAAGTGGAGAGTTGACTGCGAATACGGCGCAACTCAGGGTAAATTTGACCTTGCATCTTGTGCAAAGAAAAACGGCCTTGACGCTATCCACGACACCGTTCACGAAATGGCTCGCGACGAAGCTCGCCACGGAAAAGGCTTAGAGGGACTTTTAAAGAGATACTTTGGTTAAATTATAGATAAGGATGGTAACTGCTATGACAGAAAATTATACAGTTTGCAACTGCAAACAGGTAACTTATAGTGATATTGCTGATGCGATTCAGAACAATACAAAGTTTGACGATGTTTTAAAAACATTTGACAGTGTTCAGATGATAACAAACTGTTCTACTGGCTGTGGCGGTTGTCATCAAAAGGTTCTGGACATCATATCTGATATTTTAAACGGTGCGGAAATCTAAATACAAAACAATGGTTGAGCAATGCTCAACCATTGTTTTTATGCAGTTTATTATTTAATCAATCCATATTTGACTTTAATCCGTTCAATCTTCTCTATCATAGGCTCTGATATAAACCAAAGGAAAAAGGCGGTTGAAAATGAGTGAATTAAATCAAGGGGAATTGCTGCAATGTATGAAGTCGCAATCATTTCCCAGGTAATGTGATGCTGCCACATAAGGATTGATGCGGGGTTCATAATACCGCCGTAGATGATAAGGGTCGATAAAAAACCGAATATGCATAGGACGGTTTTCGACTGTTTTAAAAAACCTTTTCTGAACAGTATCCCTGATATAAACCCGATGATGCCGAAGGAAAACATCTGCCACGGTGTCCACGGACCTTGCCCCAGAAAAAAGTTTGAAATAAATCCCGTAACTGCGCCCACCAAAAATCCCGTTTCACCGCCAAAACATACTCCTGCAATGATTACAAGTGCTGCAACGGGTTTGAATTGCGGCAGCATAAAGAATGCAGCTCTGCCTGCAACACCGATAGCACATAAAACGCTTATCACGACCAGCTCTCTTGCTCTTGGCTTTCTTGATTCAAACATCATATAAAAGGGTATCATTGTTTCAAGTATCACGAGCAGGCTTGTTAAATAATATCTTCTGTTACCGAAAACAAAACCTCCTGAATAAATTGTGAACGGTATTAAAAGGAATATAAGGAAGGCTGACCACAACGTTCTTTTGGTAAGTTTTTTTTCAGTCTTGTGTCCTTGTGTAATGTTTTTTGGATGGGTAATTTCTTTTTTTATATTATTAAATTCTATTTTGCGAAATTGCTTTTCTTTCTTCTGTAACGTTCCACCACAAGCAAGTATAATATCTTCTGCCAGAACAGCATCAGGGAGGCTGGTTCTCGCCATACGGTTTGCTGATGTAGTGTAAAAATTCTTACCCTTGAAAAATTCTCTTGGTGTGTCAACTGATGTCAGACTTCCGTCAAACATAAGCGCACATCTGTCGGCGTATTCCGCGCAGAATTCGATGTCGTGTGATACCATAAGAATGGTGACACCGCTTGCTTTCAGGTCTGCAAGAATACTGGCAAATTCTTCTTTAAATTGTGCATCCATTCCTTTTGTAGGCTCATCAAGGAGCAATATTTCAGGCTCCATAAGTAGTATTTTTGCAAGTGCGGCTCGTTGCTGTTCGCCGCCTGACAAATCGTAAGGATGACTTTTTAAAAGATTTTCAATTTTGCAAAGTGTGCATATTTCGTATACCTTTTGTTCTTTTTCTTCCTTTGAGAGCTTTGTTTTGGACAAAATTTTCATCAAATCAAGATATACTGTATTTTTTACAAATACACTTTGCGGGTTTTGAGGCAGAACTCCAAGCAGACCATTATACAGGTTTTTGATTGCAGAAATGTTTTGACCATTTATAAAAACATCGCCTCTGTACGGGGTATTAAGACCAGATATAAGCGAAAGTGCGGTTGTCTTGCCTGTGCCGTTCCCTCCCAGAAGACAGAACAGTTCACCCTTTTTGACATCTAAATTAAGACCCTTTACAACATCGGGCGCGTTCTTTTCGTATCTGAACCATGCATCTTTGATTTCTATAACAGTATCGGTGTTATCTTGCGTTTTATCTTTTGGGATAATTCCCGAATTTAACACGCTTTCTTTCGAATATTTTTCAAGCCACAATCTGCCGTCTCTGACTGTTATTGGGCAAGGCAGGTTGTTCGGAACTGCGCTGTGAACTCTTAAAGGTGTAGGAATGGCCTTGTACATATCGTGATTCTTTGCGTTAAGAGTTTTGCCCACGTGTTCGGGTGTTTCGTTGGCAATAATTGTCCCTTCGTCCATAACTATAACTCTGTCTGCCATGGGAAAAGCCTCTTCCAGACGATGCTCGGTGAGAACAACGGTTGTTCCAAGCTCGCGGTTGATTTTTTCGAGAGTTTTAAAAAATTCACCTGCGGCGATTGGGTCAAGCTGACTTGTAGGCTCGTCAAGAATTAAAACAGACGGTTGCATAGCCATAACAGATGCAAGATTCAAAATCTGCTTCTGACCGCCCGAAAGCTCGGTCACATTTTTGTAAAACCAAGTCTGTATGCCAAAGAACGATGCCATTTCAGAAACTTTTGTTCTGATGTCATTTTGCTTGTATCCAAGGCTTTCAAGCCCAAATGCAAGCTCGTGCCACACTTTGTCGGTTACAATCTGATTATCTGGGCTTTGCATTACAAAACCGATGCCTGATGCCTGCTCTTTGGTATTGCAGTCTGCAAGAAGTTTACCGTTAAAATATATGTTTCCTTTTATTTCTCCAAAGGGGGAGAGTGTTGGCTTTAACAGCCTTAAAAGGGTAGTCTTTCCGCATCCGGATTTGCCGCAAATCAGAACGAACTCGCCTTGACTTATGGTGAAGCTTATATCGTCAAGTGCTTTATCACATCTGTCAGGATAAGTAAAAATCAAATTCTCTATCTTAAAGCTTTCCATTTTCTCACCTCCCAAAGTTCAATTATGACAGGACATATACAAAGAAGTAAATATGCAGCAAATACGCTTATTCCAAAGAACGAGAAATCTGCCGATTTCATAGACGGAAAGAAACTAAAATACATTCCCCCCATAATATATCCCACCAGAGTATATATACCTGAAAATAAAATACAAATAAGTGCTTTTTTATCCCGATTATCAAATTTAAATATCGAAAAAGAAGTTCTTCCGGCTATGCCATAGCCGCGGGCTTTCATACTGTCTGCGGTTTCAATTGCATTTTCAAGTGCCCAGGTGGTCATAATTGACAGGATATTAAGTCCGTTCCTGGCGCGGTGTATTATACTGCCCTTTGAAATATCACGCCCCATACACTTTTGGGCATTTGCTACGACTTTAAGCTGTGCGGCAAACCTTGGCACAAATCGGAGCGTCATAGAAATTATAAGGGACATTGCAGGAATAATTCTGCCAAACAGCCAGAGAAATTTATCACTTGTCATAACCTCGTTATAGCAGGAGAAATGAAAGATAACTGAGGCAAGCATAACCGCTGCACAAATTCCGTAGATAATTGATTCAAGGGTCAGGGGGTTCCCGCTTGGCAGATACCCGATAATAGTGACCCCTTTGTGATTAAAAGCAGGGTTTATAAGTGCCATCATCAAAGCCGTTGGCAGCATATATATTAAGCTGGTTTTGATTGCTTTCTTTCCTTTAAGCATTACCGAATATGTAAAACCGCTCACAAGCGAAATACACAGACACACCGGATGCATAAAAAAACAGGAAAATCCAATTACAAATACAAAATATATGAAGGTTACAATCGGATGATATGTTTTAAATTCGTTCATAGTTAGTTTCCTTTAAAAAAAGTGGTAATTTTTCAACAAGAAAAATTACCACAACTGAGTTTTTATGTGATTATCCACAATTTGCATATATACAAAAATGCCATCTATGCGACAAGATAACATCAAAGCAGGTCTTGTGACTTGCACCATATAGACAAATTTGTCCGCATTTTTATATCCTGCCTTCTCAGTTTTCCAATGACTATTTTTCAATAACGGATATAAGAACATTCGATGCATACACCGACAGTTATCGCAGGGGATTCGCACCCCATTCCCTTTTCACCAATTATACCTTGCACGGCATAATCAACACTTTGTGTGAATGTATTAAATTTTTTAATTTTCTTGTTTTTGTGAACCGGTAGGATTAACAATACTGTAACCCACATTTACAAGGTGGTCGGCAACTCTTTCAAGACCAACTATAACAGATGAATAATAGGGGCTTACGTCCACACTGCAGTTGCCTTCGGCAAGTCGTGCAAAGTGGCTGGAGATAAGCTCTTTCTTCATAGCATCAACGCCTTCTTCCAGTTTGGTCAGCCCTGCCAGATTGTCTTTGTGCAGGTTCTCGAAGGCATCCTTTGATATATCAAACATCTGCATAACATTATTACGCATATCCATAATACCATTGTGGGCTTTTTCAGAGAATGAAATACCCTTATTTATCATTTCCATACCGATTTCGTGGAAGTTCTCGGCATGGTCGCCGATACGTTCAAGGTCGTTCAGAACGTGGAAGTATGAACCGATAACTTTTTCGTCGCTGCCCTCAACCTTTGCAGATAAGTTAATCAAAAATTCTGTTAAGGCGCTGTTGGTAAAGTCAATTATGCCTTCATTTTTGTAAATCAAATCGTTATATTTGGCAGAGCCTGTATCCATTGCTGTAAAACAAAGACGTGTATTTTCTTCTACCAGATTTATCATATAGTCCATTTCCTTCTTAACCTGCATAAGTGCAACAGGTGGTGTTGCAAGAAGACGTTCATCAACATATTTAAGAGTTTTGACTTCGGCAAGCGCCTTCTTATCTTTGATAACCGAGCAGGAATAATCAACAAGCTGTTTAACAAAGGGAAGAAGAATACAGGTGGTGGTTACATTGAAAATAACGTGGAAAAGTGAAACCCTCATCTGGAGAGACATCTGATCTTCGCCCGGGAATGCCGATACTAAAATGTTTACAACAGGCTCTCTGAGTAACCAGATAATTGCAGTAAACAAAATTGTGCCAATTGTATTAAAAGTAAAGTGGATAAGTGCAACTCGCTTGGAATTTGCATTTGCACCAACCGAGGCAAGAAGTGCTGTTACACAAGTACCGATATTTGCACCAAGAACAATAAACAATGCAAGATCAAGGGGAAGAATTTTGGAGCCAACCATTGTTATAACAATACCTGTGGATGCCGAAGAACTCTGAATTAGAGCGGTAAATATAACACCAACAACAATCAGCAGAAGAGGATGATTAATTGTTTTGAAAATCTCGGTAAACATATTTTCCACTAGGGGATTTCCAAAGGCCTGTTCGCTGCTCATAATATTAAGACCAACAAATATAAGACCCAATCCACAGCAAAGACTTCCGGTAATCTTAAACTTTTCCTTGCTTGAAAAGCCCATCATTACGCCTGCAAAAGCCAGCAGGTACATTGCCATGTTAAAGTAGTCGTTTTTAAGAGCTACCAGAACACCGGTAATGGTTGTACCTATATTTGCACCCATAATAATAGGGGTTGCCTGCATAAGTGTCATTACACCTGCATTTACAAGACCGATAACCATAACTGAGGTTGCAGATGAACTCTGTATGATAGCCGTTACTCCGGCACCGATTCCAACACCTGAAAATCTGTTATTGCTTATTCTTTCAAGCAAACGTTTCATTCCCGAACCTGCACTTTTTTCAAGAGCATCGCCCATAAAGTTCATTCCTACGATGAATACGCCTACGCCTGCCAGCAGCCAGATAAGGCTCTGAATTAACTGCATAATATCCTGTGATGTTAACATAAAAGACTCCTCTCAAAAGTGATATTTAACATATTTATGCGTAGCATCTGGAAAGAAGCTATCAAATTTAATATAACATATTCAGACATTTTTTTCAAGTATTTCCTTTAAAACCGGATAAATCTTTTGTAAACCTACAGAAATCTTTATAAATGTAATTAAATGAGGGTTGCAACAAAAATGAAAATATGTTAAAATTAATAAAGATATATTTATAAGGAGGCAACAAAAATGTTAAATGAAAAAGTCAGAGAATTACTTAACGACCAGATAAATAAGGAATTATATTCTGCGTATTTATATCTTGATTTTTCGATATACTATGACAGAGAAGGACTTGACGGTTTTTCAAACTGGTACAAAATTCAGGCTCAGGAGGAAAGAGACCACGCAATGCTTATACTTCAGTATCTGCAGAATAACAGCGAAAATATCGAGCTGTTGCCTGTGGCAAAACCCGATAAGGAGCCAAAGAGCCTTATGGATCCGCTTGAAATGGCTTTGGAACACGAAAGATATGTTACAAGCCTGATAAACAATATATACGGCGAGGCATACAGCGTAAAAGATTTCAGAACAATGCAGTTTCTTGACTGGTTCGTAAAGGAACAGCTTGAAGAGGAAAAGAATTCCGAGGATATGATTTCAAAAATGAAGCTGTTCGGAAACGATTCAAAGGGACTTTATATGCTTGACGCCGAGTATGCAGCAAGAGTATATACCGCACCGTCACTTGTTCTTTAATTTTTTAAAGAAGGTGGTAGTTTTATGAAGAAACTGCTTTTGGTGTTTGCCGGAGTATTGTCATCGGTATGTCTGATTACAGGATGTGGAGCAAACAACAATCCTGCATCATCGGCTGTTGATGATGTTAAACAGGCAGGCGAAAGAATAATGGACGGAACTCAAAATGCCATTGATAACGTGACAGATATGGGTGCTTCGGACACTGGCAATATGGCACAGCCCAACAACAAATGATAAAAATGAATTAAATAATGCGAGGATATAGAAATCTGTGAAAACGGGTTTCTATATTTTTTTGCCAAAACATATTGACAACTCCCAAAAAGTATGCTATATTAACTGTATTAATACAAATAATACAGTTGCAAAAAAGGAGGTGAGTGAATGATAAATCTGGATTACAAAGACGGCAGAACATTGCACGAACAGATTGAGGCAGAGCTGAAATCGCTGATAATTAACGGAATACTGGCGACCGACGAGCAGCTTCCGTCGGTAAGGGAGCTTTCAATCAGCCTGACGGTTAATCCCAACACGGTTCAGCGAGCATATAAGCAGCTTGAGCAGGAAGGCTTTATATACAGCATCAAGGGCAAGGGTAACTTTGTTGCACCTGTATCGCAGGTCAACAGCCAAAGACGATGTGACGAGTTATATGAACAGTTGCGGCTTGCGGCAAAGGAGCTGGCCTATCTTGGCGAGGATAAGGATATGCTGCAAAATATTATTAATAATGTATATTCAGAAAAGGAGGAGTCCTTGTGATAAAAGTAAAAGGTGTAACTAAATACTTTGATGACTTCAAGGTGCTTGACGATGTGCATATGGGGGTCAGAAAAGGTACAATATACGGTCTTATCGGTCCTAACGGGGCAGGCAAGACTACATTAATTAACCATATAAACGGTGTGCTCACCCCAAAGTCGGGCGAGATAACGATTAACGGCGAAAATGTTTATGAAAACGAAGGAATAAAGCAGACTGTTCTTAATATTTCGGATGACTGGTTTTATTACAGCACATTCAGTATTAAGGAAATGGCAAGGTTTTACCGTGATATGTATCCGAATTTTAACGAGGACAGATACAAAGCCATAAGCCAGATTTTTAATATTGACGAAAAACGCCAGATACGAAAGCTGTCAAAGGGTATGAAAAAGCAGGTTGCATTCTGGCTCAGCCTTTCTGCAATGCCTGATGTTCTTATTCTTGACGAGCCTCTTGACGGTCTTGACCCTGTAATGCGCAAGCAGGTGCTTAATCTTGTGATTGCCGATGTTGCCGACCGCGAAATGACGGTTCTGGTATCGTCACACAATCTGCGCGAGCTTGAGGATATATGCGATTGGGTTGGTATTATACATAAGGGCAAAATGATTCTTGAAAAATCCCTTGATGACCTTAAGGGCGATGTTCACAAGTATCAGATTGTGCTGACAGAGGATGCGGCAAAGCAGCTTGATGATATGCAAAATATTCTGCACAAGACAAAGGTTGGCTCGGTTTACAACGTGATAGTCCGTGGCGATTTGCAGCAAACCGACAAGCAGATGAAGGAACTGATGCCAACCCTTTGCGAGTGTATCAGCCTGACGCTGGAGGAAGTATTCATTTATGAGTTGGGAGGTTTGGGTTATGACTTCAAAAACATCATTATTTAACAAAGGGATTTTTAAATCTACATTAAGAAGGTATATGTGGGGTGCTGTTCTTTATACCATTATTCTTTTTATGACAACCTCTCTGGTGATACTTCTTGGTGTGGATAAGGGTGACACATGGTATCTGATGTCTGAGAGAGGTACCGCACTTATTCTTGATAATTTTTACCTGTTTTTCCCTGTGATAGTCGGCTGTTTTGTGCCAACGGTTGTGGCACTTCTGGTATACCGTTTTGTTCATTCAAAAAAGACTTCGGTGTTTGTTCACAGCCTGCCTGTTTCCAGAACGGCAAATTACATATCAACAGTTCTGGCGGCACTTACACTTATGGCGGCACCGATTATTATAAACGGAATAATTCTTGTGATTTTAAGCCTTGGCGGCTATGGCGGATTTTTTGATGTTACCTCTTGCCTGATATGGACAGGCGTAAATCTGCTGACGGTATTTTTGATGTTTTCAATTTCCACATTTGCGGCAAATCTTACAGGAAACAGCTTTGCGGTAGTTGGATTGAACGGCTTGATTCATTGCATTGTGATTATCTTTGCAGGAGCTTTTTCAGCTTTGGCATCATGCTTTATTTACGGATATTACGAGGCAAACGCACTTATAAACAAATCGATAGAATGGAACTTTGTCGCATACGTTATTGAAATTGCCAACGATTTGGGATTTAAAAAAGCTCCCGCATTTGACTGGTTAAGACTGGTTATTATGATTGCTTTGGCGGCGGTATTTTATGTGTTTGGCTGTCTGCTTTACAAAAAGCGCAGAATGGAAACTGCCGAGGATGTGGCGGCATTCAAATGTCTTAACCCCATTTATAAATATCTGGTGACATTTGTCGCGGCACTTGGAACATTTGCAGTTTTCAGTTACACGATTGGCGAAAGACCGATAGTTCCCGTAATAGTTACGGCAATAGTCAGCATTGTTGTATACTTTGCAGCAGAAATGGTACTGCGGAAAAGCTTTAAGGTGTGGAACAGATATAAGGGCTATCTTGTATTTGCGGTAGCCTTCTGTGGAATGATATGCATATTTGCCTTTACCAGCTTTTTCGGATACGAAACGCGTGTTCCCGATATTACAGAGGTAGAGAATGTTGCAATTTATGAATACTATTATCAGGCTGATGCCCCATGGCTTGATAATGAAGAAATAAAAGCCTATACCATATCTGTTCATAATGAGCTGGTTGAAAAGGAAAACATTTATACTGTTAAAGAACACAGGGAGAATTATAACTACAACACCGCAATGCATATTAAATATAAATTGAAAAACGGCAAAACTCTGGTAAGGCGTTATCCTTTAAATATGGTAAAGGCTGATGGAATTCTTGAAAACCTTTACAAGTTTGATGACTACAAACGCAAGGTTGTAGAACTGTTTGACACCAATATCGGAGAAATTTATAATATAGGCTTTAATCACAGCAGTGTACTTTTTAATGGCAGCGAAAAGATAAAAGAATTTTATTCCTGTCTTGAAGAGGATATTATGAGCCTTGATTACAGCCAGATGCACGGCGGAAATGTGTGGAGTATGAATGTGATCGTTGAATATGTTTCTGCCGAGAATTTAAAAAGAGAGGATTCAGACCGTTATCTTAGCAGTATGTTCTTGAGCATTAATGCAAATTACAAAAAATCAATTCAATGGATAAGGGACAACGGCTTCGAAGACCAACTATTTAATATTGGAAACCGTGACCTGTGTGTGCTGACAAAGGAAGACTGGGAAGAATATACAACCGCTGAAGAAATTTTAACGGCGTCCTATGGAAAGGGCGGCACGGTACAGTCGTACAGAATAAAGAACTTCAGTGAGCTGACAGGCATTGAAAGAATAACCGATGATGAAACAAAAAAGAGCATTGCCGATTTTGTGACAAATAAGGGTGTTCGGTTTGTTCCTGATAAAGAATTTTCATATTATGTGTGCGTTATAAACGAGGCAGAACATCTGGAGGTAGAGGCTGCATTTTATGAAGACGGCTCGGAAATTATTGAATTAATAAAATAGTTTATGTGAAGGCATCAATTTGATTGGTGTCTTCATATTTTTGTTGTTTTGGAGTAAAATAAGGTTGATTTATTTACATTTTATTTTGTTTATGTTATCATTGAAAACGGAGGAGATTTTATGCTTATAGATATTCACACACACGCATTTCCTGAAAGAATTGCCGAGCGTGCCATCAAAACTTTAAGCCACACTTCGGGCGGGCTTATCCCCCAGCATAAGGGGACCCTTGCAAGCCTTAAGGAAGAAATGGCAAATGACGGCGTTGACATATCAGTGGTTCTGGGAATTGCAACAAATCCGCAGCAACAGACCAATGTAAATAACTTTGCGGCCGAGATAAACAAGGATGAAAAGATAATTGCTTTCGGGTCGGTGCATCCTGATGCACCTGATGCTCTGGAAGAGCTTGAACGTATTAAGGCGTTGGGGCTTAAAGGTGTTAAGCTTCACCCCGAATATCAGAGCTTTTTTGTTGATGACGAGAGGATGAAACCAATATACAAAAAGATTTCAGACCTTGGCCTGATAACCCTTTTCCACGCAGGTCACGATTACGGCTATGGCGAGCCATTTCATTGTATGCCGCAAAATCTGGAGCATGCACTTAAATGGTTTTCGGCACCTGTTATTGCGGCACATTGGGGCGGTGCAGGATGCAAGGATTTGGTGATAAAGCATTTAGCCGGCAAGGATGTGTGGTTTGATTTGTCCTTTGGTTACGGAAATATGCCCAAGGCATTTGCTCAGGAAATTGTGGACAAGCATACCCCTGACAGACTGCTTTTTGGCTCGGATATGCCCTGGCACAGACCATCATGGGAGGTAAGGCTGATTGAATCCCTTGACATTACGCCACAGGATAAGGAAAAGATATATTATAAAAATGCAGCAAAGCTACTGGGTTTATAAAAATTTTCAACAAATTTCGTTAAAGTACTTGATTAATTTGCCATTATTATGTATAATAGCTTTTGTTTTACAGTATTAAAACAAAAGTTTTGTAATACTAAATTTCAGAGGTGAGTTTTGTGGATATAGGCAAAAAGCTGAAACGCCTGAGAATCAAGCATCAGCTTACTCTTGAAGAACTTGCAAACAGAAGCGAACTTTCAAAGGGCTTTTTATCACAACTTGAAAATAATAACTGTTCTCCGTCAATCTCCACGTTAGAGGATTTGCTGGAGGTTCTTGGCTCGTCGCTGCAGGAGTTCTTTTCCGAAAAATCAGAGGAAGCAATTGTCTTTTCGGAAAAGGATTATTATGAAAACGAGCAGGAGGAGTATAAGATTGACTATCTTGTGCCCAATGCCCAGAAAAACGTGATGGAGCCGATACGGATTGAAATTTTTCCCGACGGAAAATCTCAGGAGATACCCCCCCACGACGGTGAGGATTTTGGCTTTGTTCTAAGCGGCTGTGCCGACCTTATCTACGGCGGCGAAAAGCATCATCTGAAAAAGGGCGATACTTTTTATGTAGGGTGCAACGAAAATTATCATATAGAAAACAACGGAAAACGGAACTGCGAGCTGATTTGGATATCAACTCCGCCGTTCTTTTAAGGAGGGAATACTTTGAACACTTTAATTGAACTTAAAAACATTACAAAAACATTTGATGACCAGCAGATTTTAAAGGGTATTAACCTTAAAATCAACGAGAAGGAGTTTTTGACCCTTCTTGGTCCTTCGGGCTGTGGCAAGACGACTACTTTGCGTATAATTGCAGGCTTTGACGAATCCGATGACGGCGAAATCCTGTTTGACGGTATCGAGATTTCAAAACTGCCCCCATACAAGCGCGAGGTAAATACGGTGTTCCAGAAATATGCTTTGTTTCCGCACCTTAATGTTTTTGATAATATTGCCTTTGGTCTTAACATAAAAAAGACTGACAAGTCTGTGGTTAAGCAGGAGGTTGAAAAGATGCTTCAGCTTGTTGGACTTGCAGGATACGAAAAACGTGATGTAACTTCACTTTCAGGCGGTCAGCAGCAGCGTGTGGCAATTGCCCGTGCTCTTATCAACAAGCCAAAAGTGTTGCTCCTTGACGAGCCTTTGGGTGCTCTTGATGCAAAGCTCCGCAAAGAGATGCAGTTTGAGCTTAAAAAGATTCAGCAGGAGGTTGGTATTACATTTATATATGTAACTCACGATCAGGAGGAGGCACTCTCTATGTCTGACACCGTGGTTGTTATGAACGACGGCTACATTCAGCAGATTGGCACTCCGACAGATGTTTACAACGAGCCTGAAAACCGTTTTGTTGCTCAGTTTATAGGCGAGTCGAATATAATTGAGGGTATTATGATTCGTGACTGTCTGGTTGCCTTTGACGATTTTGAATTTGAATGTGTTGACAAAGGCTTTAAGGATAACGAGGAAATCGAGGTTGTTCTCAGACCCGAGGATATTGATATTGTAGAGCCTGATGGGGCAAAGCTTGGCGGAACGGTTACAAGCATTGTATTCAAGGGTGTTCATTATGAAATAATGGTACAGTCAAAATACCGCCAGTATATGATACATACTACCGATTATCACCCTGTGGGCAAGGAAGTCGGACTTGCCTTTGGCCCTGAGGATATCCATGTTATGTGGAAGATGAACTGATTTGAAAGGATACGACTATGAAATACTTTAAAAATCTGGTAAGACCATATATGGTGTGGTCAATTATAGTTATACTTGTTCCGATTTTTATGATATTTTTGTATGCTGTGACAAACAGCGGTAATTCCCTTATAAATATACAGTTTACCCTTGACAACTTTGGAAAGTTTGTAGAGCCTGTATATCTGGAGGTGTTTATAAGCTCCATAGAAATGGGTCTTATTACCGTTGCTACCTGTCTGGTTCTGGGCTATGCTATGGCGTACATAATTTCGCGGTGCAAGGAAAAGACTCAAAGTATACTTATACTTCTGGTAACAATCCCGATGTGGATAAATATGATTATAAGAATTTATGCGTGGAAAAGCATTTTAGAGCCTCTTGGACTGATGTATACCGATTTTGCTGTTATGATTGGTCAGATATGCGAATTTTTACCATTTATGATTATCCCCATCCACACATCCCTCAGCAAAATGGACAAGTCATATGTTGAGGCGTCGTATGACTTGGGGGCAAATCCCATACAGACCTTCTGGAAGGTAACATTCAAACTGTCAATCCCCGGTGTTTTAAATGGTGTTATTATGGTATTTTTGTTATCCATTTCCACCTTTATGATTCCCAAGATACTGGGCGGCGGTCAGTACATGCTTATCGGTAACCTGATTGAAAAACAGTTTATCGAGGTGGGCGACTGGAACTTTGGCAGTGCTGTTTCGCTTTTACTTGCTTTAATTATACTGTTCTCAATCAGATGGATGAAGAAGATTGATAAGGACGAAAACTGATAATTTATTCTTTTGGAAGGAGGCTGTGCGTTGAAAAAATTAGCACGTATTTCATCGGGATTTTATGTGGCGCTGTGCTTTGCATTCTTTTATGTGCCCATTATTATAACAATGATATTTTCCTTTAATTCGTCACGTTCTTTTGCCAAGTTTACGGGATTTTCCCTCAGATGGTACGAGGCGTTGATTAACGATTCACATATTATGTCTGCGGTGTGGGTTTCTGTTACGGTTGCGGTTCTGGCAACGGTGATTTCCACAGTTCTTGGCACTATTACAGCAATCGGACTTTCAAAAAGCCGCAGGATAATTAAGGAATGGATTTTAAATATTAACAACATTCCCATTATGAACCCCGACATTGTTACGGCAATCGGGCTGATGATATTGTTTACTGCGGTTAAGATAGAAAAGGGCTATGTTACAATGCTTCTTGCCCATATCTGTTTTTGTACACCTTATGTTATAACATCGGTATACCCCAAAATCCGCGAGCTTGATGTGAATATTGCCAATGCGGCAATGGATTTGGGCGCAACACCCTTTCAGGCACTTACAAAGGTTATTGTGCCGATGATTAAGCCCGGAATTGTTGCGGGTATGCTGCTTGCATTCACTATGTCAATTGACGATTTTGTGGTTTCGTATTTTGTAAGCGGAAACGGTGTTGAAAATATTTCGATGATTGTATATAATGCCACAAAACGTATTAACCCCACAATCAATGCGCTATCCACAATAGTTATACTTGTAATTGTGATAGGCGTTGCTGTTGTAAAGCTGGCGCCGGGCGGAAAAATTAAAAGCCTTCTGTCAAACCTCAGCGATAAAAACAGACGCAGATTAAGGGTAACAGGTATTGTTGCGCTTTGTGCGGTTGTTGGATTTGCGATATTCGGATTAAGGAATACCAAGTCTGTTTTAAAGGTATATAACGCAGGTGAATACATAGAAGACAGCCTTATTGAAGCCTTTGAGGAAGAATATGGCTGCAGAGTTATATATGAAACATTTGATTCCAATGAATCAATGTATACCAAGGTTATGAGCGGTGAAAAATATGATGTAATCATCCCCTCGGACTATATGATTGAACGTCTTGCCAAGGAGGAACTGATTCAGGAGATTGATAAGACAAGAATCAAAAACCTTGACGGAATAATACCTGCAATTCTTGACCGTCCTTTTGACCCGGGCAATACATATTCGATTCCATATTTCTGGGGCAATGTGGGTATACTCTATGATGAAACGGTTGTTGATGAGGCTGACCTTCAGGACGGATGGGAACTGTTGAGAAACCCCAAATACAAGGATAATATCTATATGTATGATTCCGAGCGTGACTCGTTTATGATTGCCCTGAAGGCTCTGGGGTATTCCCTTAACACAGCCGAAAAGAGCGAGATTGATGCGGCTTATAGCTGGTTGGTTGAGCAGAAGGAAATTATGAATCCCATATATGTGGGCGACGATGTTATTGACAGTATGATTACCGGCAGCAAGGCTATGGCTATTGTATATTCAGGCGATGCGGCATACATTATGTCCGAGAACGAAAATCTGAGGTTTTTCACCCCCGACAAGGGAACAAATCTGTGGATTGACGGTATGGTTATAACAACCGAATGTACAAACACAGACCTTGCACACAACTGGATTAACTTTATGCTTAGACCCGAAAACGCAATGGCAAATTCCGAGGCGGTAGGATATTCTTCGCCTGTTGAAAGCGCTTTTGAGGAAATCCGTGATACTGTTTATGATGGTAACGAGGCATATGTTCCAAGACAGGACAATGCCAACGACGAGTATTTCAGGTATCAGGACCCGGAAACAAAGAAGTACTATGCAGAGATGTGGACAAAAGTAAAATCTCAGTAGGGGCGATTCACGAATCGCCCGTGAGTCTGTTGTGAGTGGTCTGCATAACAATTTTTCTGCAGACTGGATTGGAGAAAAATATGTATATAATAGCAGGATTGGGAAATCCGGGAAAGAAATATGTAAACAGCCGCCACAATGTGGGATTTGACACATTAGATGCGGTTGCGGCAAAGTATAATATTGATGTTAAAAAGGTAAAGTTCAACGGTATTTACGGCGAGGGAAGCATTGCGGGCGAGAAGGTCATTCTTGTAAAGCCCCAGACATTTATGAATCTCAGCGGTGAATGTATCAGGGAATTTAAAAACTGGTATAAGGTTGATAATGACCAAATAATAATAATCTATGACGATATTTCCCTGCCCCTTGGCAAAATGCGTATCCGCCCCAAGGGCAGCGCAGGCGGCCACAACGGAATAAAAAGCATTATTTATCAGACGGGGTCAGAGGTGTTTCCCCGAATAAAAATTGGTGTGGGCAGTCCTGAAAATCCCGATTATGACCTGGCGGATTATGTTCTTGGACACTTCAGCAAAGCCGAGGTTGAGGTGCTTGTTCCCGTTGCGGTAAAGGCGGCAGAGGCGGTTGCTGAAATTATTAAAAACGGCACCGAAAAGGCGATGTCGTTGTATAACGGTTAAATTTTTGTGGTGAGGCTATGGAAGGATTTCTTAAAATTTTAGAAAACTTAGCTGATTTTGAAGAAATAAAGGGGGGACTGAAAAGAAATCAGTCCCCTGTTAGTGTTGTGGGTGTTTCCGATTCGGTAAGGGCACACCTTGTTTTTAGTGTGGCAAAAGCAATGGGCAAAAAGGCTTTGGTTGTTGCGGCAAATCAGGCAAAGGCAAAGGAAATATACGAGGATTTAAGATTCTTTTTTCAGGGCAAGGTGCTGTTTTTCCCCGAAAAGGATTTGGTTTTTTATGACATCGAGGCGGCGGCAAATGATATAAAAAAACAACGACTTGAGGTTCTTGACCGTTTGAGCTGCGGTGGTGACGAGCACTGCATTGTTACAACAATGTCGGCGCTGCTGAGCGCAACTGTACCAAAAGAATTATACACCGAAAAGGCTCTGGAACTTGCGGTTGACGACGAAATTGAGCTTGATGACCTTTGCAGTATAATGGTTGATTTTGGCTACAAGAGGGAGGAAATGGTGGAAGGTCCGGGACAGTTCAGTGTTCGCGGCGGAATATTTGACTATTACCCCTATTGGAGCGATATGGCATACCGTATCGAATTTTTTGACACAATGGTTGACTCTGTCAGGGAATTTCACGTTGAAACCCAGCGCACCGCATCGGGTGACGGCGTGGCTCTTGCCCGTATAACCCCTGCAGGCGAGCTTGTTGCAGGAAGTGACGTTCGTAAAAGATGTGCAAAAGCACTTAACGATGAGGCGGCAAGGGTATGCAGAAAAAAGGAACAGACCGAGGAAACCTTAAAGCTGATTGCGAACCTTAAACGTGATGCCGAGAGGATACAGGAGGGGATAGTCTTTCCTTCAAGGGATAAATACATCCCATATTTGTACGACGAAAAAATCCCCACCCTTCTGGACTATATAGGCGATGACTATCTGGTGTTTGCAGATGACCCTGCGGCAATTTCCGAGGCGGTGAAAATCGAAAAGAACAGGTTTGACGAAACCCTTAAAGATATGCTTGAGCGTGGAATAATTCCCAAAAGCTCAATGCTGTATACGGGTGATTATTTTGAACACATAAAGAAAATGTCAGAGCTTGGAATGATTTCTTTGTCGGCGCTTTCACATTCCAACACCGACGTAAAGCCCAAAAAGCTGGTCAGCTTTACTGCTAAAAGTTTAAACAGCTATAACGGCAAAATGGAATTCTTCTATGATGCTCTTGATTTTTATAAAAAGAACAAATACCGCACAGTGATACTGGCAGGCTCCGAGCGCCGTGCCGAAAACCTTTATACACAGCTTTGCGACGAAGAAATTTCATGCACTCTTGCAAAGAGCTTTGATGAAATTCCCGAAGCGGGCAAGATTATTGTTACTCACGGCGGTTTGCGCCGTGGCTTTGAGTATCCCCTTATCCAGACGGTTGTTATCAGCGATAAGGAGATCTTTGGCGAAAGCAAAAAGAAACGCAAAAAAGCAAGAATATCAAAAGAAAACCGTATTGACAGCTTTACTGATTTGCACGTTGGTGATTTTGTTGTTCATCAGAATCACGGCATCGGTAAGTATGTGGGTATTGAACGTCTTACTGTTGAAGGTGCGCAAAAGGATTATTTAAAGCTAGTTTACAAGGGCGGCGACAGCTTGTATGTCCCTGCCGACCAGCTTAACCTGATTTACAAGCATATCGGTCGCGATGGCGGTCAGGTGAAACTCAACAGCCTTGGCGGTCAGGAATGGAACAGAGCTAAGCAAAGGGTTAAAAATTCCTGTCAGGATATGGCAAAGGAGCTTGTTGAGCTGTATGCTCAGCGCGAGGCAATCCGCGGTATCGAATTCTCAAAGGATACCGAGTGGCAACGTGATTTTGAGGCGGCGTTCCCATATGAGGAAACCGACGACCAGTTAAGGTGCATTGAAGAAGTAAAGAGGGATATGGAGCGGTCAAGACCCATGGAACGTCTGCTTTGCGGAGACGTTGGCTATGGCAAAACCGAGGTTGCTATGCGTGCCGCATTCAAAGCGGTAATGGACGGGTATCAGGTGGCGTATCTTGTGCCTACCACAATACTTGCAAATCAGCACTACAACAATTTCAGACAGAGGATGAAGGATTATCCCGTGAATATCGCCTGTTTGTCAAGATTTTGCACACCCAAACAGCAAAAGGATATTGTTGCAAGGCTTAAGTCGAGCGAGGTGGATATAGTAATCGGCACCCATAAGATTCTGCAAAAATCGGTGGAGTTCAAAAAACTTGGACTTCTTATAATTGACGAAGAACAGCGCTTTGGTGTTGCGCATAAAGAACGGATTAAAGAGATGAAAAAGGAAATTGACGTTTTAACTCTTTCTGCAACACCAATTCCGAGAACACTTCATATGTCAATGTCGGGCATCCGTGATATGAGCATTATTGCCGAGCCTCCGGGAGAGAGGTATCCCGTTGCTACCTATGTTATGGAGTATGACCGTGATGTAATCCGTGAGGCGATTTCAAAGGAAATTGGCAGAGGCGGTCAGGTATATTATCTGCACAACCGTGTTCAGGGAATAGAAAAAACGGCAAAAGAAATCGAGGATATGCTGCCTGATATAAGGGTTGCAACCGCTCACGGTCAGATGTCCGAGAACGAGCTTGAAAAGATTATGATGGCAATGTCCGAGGGTGAGATTGATGTATTGGTGTGTACTACCATAATCGAAACAGGACTTGATATTGCCAATGTAAATACAATTATTATGGAGGATGCAGACCGTCTTGGTCTTGCACAGCTTTATCAGCTAAGGGGCAGAGTGGGACGTTCAAACAGACTTGCCTATGCATACCTTACCTACCACCGTGACAAGGTGCTTAACGAGGATGCACAAAAACGATTAAAGGCAATCAGAGAATTCACCGAGTTCGGCTCCGGCTTCAAGATTGCTATGCGTGACCTTGAAATCCGTGGTACGGGTAACGTTGTGGGTGTTCAGCAAAGCGGACATATGGACAGCGTGGGTTATGATATGTACTGCAAGCTGCTTAGCCAGGCGGTAAGCGAAATGCAGGGTATACCCATTGAGGAAGAAATTGAAACGTCGGTTGACTTCCCAGTCAGCGCATTTATTCCTGAGGGTTATATCAAGGCACACAGCCAGAGACTTCTTGCCTACAAGAAGATTGCGGCAATCGAGAGTGCCGAAGAGATGGGGGATGTGTATGACGAACTTCTTGACAGATACGGTGATGTTCCTGTTACGGTGAACAATCTGATGATTATTTCACTTATACGAAAGGTGGCATCGGGCAAGTTGTTTACCGAGGTAAAGGGAGGCAGAAACAGTATTGTTCTGCACTTTATGCCCGATAACGCACCTGACCTTTCGGAATTTGTAAACAGCGATTATCTGAAAACAGGTAAGGCGGTTATTAAAACGGGCAAAAAACCAAAAATTATATACACCTTTAAGGAAAATCTGAAAAATACCGAATACCTCAATATGGTAAAAGAATTTATCGAAAATATCTAGACGATTTTTATAATTTGGTGTATAATTAAAAGATACTAAAAGATTGGAGAAATTAACGTGAAAAATCACGTTAAGCCTCCGGCGGATTTAATTGCACCGCCGAAAATTTTGCACCATATGTGGTGCAAAACGGCGATGTGCATAATTTCCATTATACGCCTTATCAGCCCACGATAAGCGTATACAGAGATTTTACATTAATATTTGTGGGCAGAAAGGCTATGGAAATTATTATGGAAAACGAAAACAGTAGAGAAAATGAAAATCTGAATGAAGAAGTTGTTGAAGAAACAATAATCGAGGAAGAAATTCCTGCAGAAGAGGCTGAAACAACAGAAGAGGATATCATCGGTGACGAATGGCAGGAAGAAACAATTGAAACTGCTGAAACGGAAGATGAAACCTTAACAGAGGAAGAATTTGTGGCAATTCCTGCGGTAAATAAGAAAAAAGGAAAGCACATTATTGCCATTTGTGCAGCGGTGGCTGTGGTTATTGCTTTTGCGGCATACTGGGTATGCAGAGTAGAGGGCATAGGTCAAAATACAATCGTATCCAATGTGCTGATGGAGAATGCAGGGGTTGATGCAAAGAGTGACAACATAAAGTATGAAAACCCTGTTATGGCGGCAGTTAACACTTTTACAGACAAAAAGGGTGCTGTTATGACCATAGGTGGCAAGGCTGTAGACAAGGATGTATTTGAATATATGTCAAATATGATGGGTGCAAATTGTGTATATTCCCTTATGCAGACCGGTATGCTGACAGATGTGGCTGATATGAACTGGGATGAAAAGGCATTCGAAACAAAAATGACCTATACTGATTATGCAAAAGGTATGGCAACCGAAAGACTTATACCAATATATGCCCTGATTACCGAAGGCGAAAAGCGGGGTATCGTGCTTACAGATGATGAAGAAGCGGAAATTAACAAGGGTATAGAGGAACTTAAAAACTCCTACGGTGATGAATTCCAGTCGGCTCTTGCACAGAGCGGTTTTCCAAACGAGCAGGCTCTTGCTGAAATGCAGAGACTTCAGGTGCTGACCGATAAGATTACTGCTGATGCAGAAAAGGATTTAAGCAAATATGTATCAGACGAGGAATTGAAGGCGGCAGCAGGTGATACCGAAAAGGTGACAGTTAAGCACATTCTTATAGCCTTTGATGATGAAGGCCTTGGCGATGTAACCGACGAAAAAAAGGCTGCTGCAAAGGCAGAAGCAGAAGAAGTTCTGAAAAAGCTCAATGAGGGCGGCGATTTTGATAAGCTGATGGAAGAATATAATGATGACCCCGGCGCAACTGTTGAGGGTTATACCTTTGCTGATGACGGCACAATGGTACAGCAGTTTACCGACGCATCTTTTGCTCTTGAAATCGGCGAAACAAGCGGACTGGTTGAAACTTCATACGGTTATCATATCATTCAGAGAATGGAACGCAAATTTACCATAAATGACTATATTACCTACCTTACAAATAATACAGCTGTAAGAATAAGAAAAGGCAATTACTCAAAAGCAGCCATTACAGCAGATTTAAAATCAATGTTTGGCGTTTCAGGTGAGTAAAACTCAGGCGGTCCTTTAAATACAGAAGAAAAGGGTGAGGATTATGTCAGTTTATGCAATAATATCGTCACTTTTAAGTTATGTTTTTACAACAATAATATATCTGTTTATTTTCAGCGTTATCGGGCTTATCTATATGGACATAAAAAGGATGGGCAAAAATGAACAGTCAAAAACTGCGCTCGTCAGGTCTGTAAAAGGTGATAATTGCGCGGTGCTGAAAACCCTTAAAGGGCGAAATGCCACCGAAGCCAAGATGAAGGCAAAATACCGCATAAACCAAAATGGTGCAATTGTCGGCAGAGGCAAGGATTGTGATATCAGGATTAACCATGCCTTTGTGTCGGCAGAGCACTTTCAGGTGTGGTATGACGAGGGCGAGTGGTATATAGGTGATATGGGCAGCAAAAACGGCACATATCTCAACGGCTCAAAACTGAAAAAGGTCAGAAAATTAGAAGAAGGCGACAAAATTTCCTTTGGCGATATTGAATTCGTGTTTGAGGAGGTATAGGGGTGAACAAGGCAAATTACCGAATCCCTGCATACCTTCTGGTAGCCATGAATATGCTGGGATTCCTGCTTTTGTATATGGTAAACGACTATCAGCTCAACATACTTTATGTTGGGCTTGGTTTGCTTGGCCTTTTTATTCTTATGTATTCTGTATTGGTTCTGTGCCGTATGGGTGATAAGTTTCTTATGCTCATCGCATCTATGCTTATAACCATGGGTGTTTTAATGCTGTGCCGCATTGATATAATTATGGGGGCACGGCAGATTTTGTGGATAGGCTTGGGCGGCATAGTCTTTTTTGCTGCATACCTGATATATTACAGCGTGCGCATATGGCATAAAATGTGGTTTTTATATGCCGCAGGCGGAGTGGCTCTTTTTGTTGTAACTCTTGTGTTTGGCAAAACCGTAAACGGCTCACGCAACTGGATTGATATAGGTCCGATTGCATTTCAGCCTTCCGAGATTATAAAAATTCTTTATGTGATGTTTCTTTCCTGCCATTATTCCGAAAGTTGGAACAAACCATTTTTAGGTGTTCGGCCTATGTATATGACTGGTATAATCACCTATACATATATTTTGTTCCTTGTTATGCAGCGCGACTGGGGAACAATTTTAGTTGTATTTTTAATATTTATCTTTATGATATATGTCTACGAAAAAAGCAGATGGTTTTTGTGGGCAAATATTGCAGCGGCATCGGTTGTGGGTGTTCTGGGTTGCAAATTTCTGTATCACATTCAACTGCGTGTGGGCGTGTGGATTGACCCGTGGACGGATGTTTCAAACAAAGGCTATCAGATTGCCCAGTCCCTTTTCGGTATTGCGGCAGGCGGCTATTTCGGGCGCGGTCTTGGTAATGGCTCGCCTTATTACATTCCCGAAGTGCATACCGACTTTATCTTCTCGGCAATCTGCGAGGAAATGGGTGTGTTTGGTGGCGCGGCAATTATTATTTTGTTCTTTTTGCTTGCATACAGATGTTTTAAAATAACTCTTAATACCGAAAATGTCTTTAACAAGGCGGTTGGTCTTGGACTGACCCTTATGTTTTCGCTTCAGACATTTATAATTATCGGCGGCGTTACAAAGTTTATTCCCCTTACGGGTATAACCGTTCCTTTTGTGAGCTATGGCGGAACATCCATTGTTGTAAGCTTTGCGTCGCTTGGAATAATGCAGGCAATTTCTGCCGTTGAGGACAGAAAGGGGGCGCGGATGAACGATGAATGTGAATAAAAAAATCATCCATGTTCTGATTGTTGTGTCGGCTTTGTTTCTGGCTCTTCTCACATACCTTTTGTATTTCAATATGTTCGAGGCGGAAAAAGTGTCAACCCACCCTTATAACCGTCGTCAATGGGACGAAGAACGATATGTTACCCGAGGTAAAATTTATGATAAAAACGGTTTGCTTCTTGCTGAAACCGTGGACGATGGCAACAATATCCGCCGTGTATATTCACAGGGCAGACTGTACAGCCATGTTATAGGGTATTGCTCACAAATTTACGGCAAAAATCTTCTTGAAAGGGAGTTCGACCGCGAACTGCTTGGCAAGGACAATATTGACTTTTTTCAGGGCGATAAAAAGAAGGGCTTTGACCTTAATCTTACAGTTGATAATACCGTTCAGGCATATGCATACAAACAGATGCAGGGCAAACGCGGTGCACTTGTTGCAATGAATCCCAAAACTGGCGAGATTATTGCGATGATCAGTCTTCCTGATTTTAAGCCTGATTCTGATGAGCTTGAAAGTCAATGGAACACCATTGTCGAGCAGGAGAGCGCACCCCTTATCCCAAGAGCGGTGCAGGGACTTTACCCCCCCGGCTCAACATATAAGATTGTGACAGCGGCATTAGCCTATGAAAACGGTATGAAAGACCGTATGTTTGAAGATACGGGCGGCTTTGAGGCCGGCTCTTTTAAGGTTGACAATTACAACAACAAAAAACATGGCGAAATAAGTCTTGCCCGGGCGTTTGAGGTATCAAGCAATCAGGTATTCTGTACGGTCGGTTATGAGCTAGGCGGTGAAAAGATAACCGAGATTTCAAAGCGATTTGGGATAAATTCGGCATTTGATTTTGACATACCCGCCAAAGACAGCCGTATAGAATATAAACAGATGACCAAAGAGGATAGCGCCCTTGTGGGTATCGGTCAGGGACAGCTTCTTGTAACGCCCTTGCAAATGGCTATGGTTTGTTCAACCGTGGCAAATAACGGGTATATGGTGAAACCGTATGTTGTTGACAGCATCACTAAAAACAATACTGTTATAAGCCAGAGTTCAACAAAGGTTATCGGGCAACCCATTTCTGCAGATTGTGCAGAGTATATTCAGCAGCTTATGATTGGTGCGGTGCAAAACGGAACAGGCACCCGTGCTCAAATCAGAGGTGTAACTGTTGCGGGCAAAACGGGAACTGCCGAAAACGAAAAGGATACAGACCACGCGTGGTTTGTGGGATATGCACCGGCAGAGGACCCGCAGATTGCCATTGCCGTAGTGCTTGAAAATGATGGCACAAGCGGCGGCGACGCGGCAGCACCCATTGCGGGCAAAGTTATAAATCAGTATCTTGCAAAGCAGGTAAAGTAAATGAAAAACTATAAAATCACCGTTCAGTACGACGGCACAAAGTATAATGGATGGCAAAGACAGGGAAATACCTCAAATACCATTCAGGGCAAGATTGAGGACATTCTTGAAAAGATGACGGGACATAAGATTGAAATTCATGGTTCAGGTCGTACAGACAAGGGTGTTCACGCAAAAGGTCAGGTTGCAAGCTTTAAAATAAATACCGATAAATCTGATGCCGAAATTCTGGAATATATCAATAAATACCTTCCGGATGACATTGCGGTAACAGAATTAAGTCAGGCAGATGAACGTTTTCACGCAAGGCTCAATGCAAAACGCAAAACCTATCTCTATCGAATACACAACAGCTCAGTGCCCGATGTTTTTCAGCACAGATTTATGCATACTGTGACCGAAGCAATTGATGTTGAGGCAATGCAGATTGCGGCAAAGAAGTTTTTGGGCGAGCACGATTTTGAGGGGTTTTCCTCGGTTAAGCGGTTTAAAAAATCAACCGTCCGCACCATATACAGCGTTGGCGTTCAGAAGTTTGGTGATGATGTGGTTTTTGCGGTTACGGGTGATGGATTTCTGTATAATATGGTTCGTATTATGGCTGGGACATTATTGGAGATAGGCCTGAGGTTACGAAATATAGAAACTATAGAAAAAGTGTTCGCAACAAAAAACCGTGAATTTGCAGGTGAAACCCTTCCGGGTAAAGGGCTAACCCTGCTTTCGGTTGAATATGAATAATATGTATTTTATTTGAAAAAATAATATTATTAACCTATTGCAAAAAAATGAAAAATAAGTTATAATGAGTTCATTAAAATGAACACAATGAATAGTGAAAAATGAATAATGAAAAGTTAAGGAACAAATGCTCTGCATTTGAATTATAAAGAAAATCGCTTTGCGATTTTCAACCACAATTATTCTTCATTCATTATTAATTGTTCATTTAAAATCAGGGGACATTTGAAATGTTCATCGGTTTTGAAATGTATGGGTAAAGGAGGTGAGAAATATGAAGACTGCAGAACTTTATGATTTGGAACATACAATAGCGTCACCTCTTTTGGCAGAGAGTGAATATCCGTGGCAGATTTTAGGCAAAATCAAAGATTTTGTAATTGCTCTGGGTAAAACTCTTGACAAAGAAAAGTTTGACGAGGTTCAGCCGCAGGTATGGATTGCAAAATCTGCAAAGGTGTTCCCTTCGGCATATATTGCTGCACCCTGTATCATTGATGAAGAGTCTGAGGTAAGGCACAGCGCATTTATCCGCGGCGGTGTTATTGTGGGAAAGAATTGTGTGGTAGGCAACTCTACCGAAATGAAAAACGCAATTATTTTTGACAATGTTCAGATTCCGCATTTCAATTATGTGGGTGATTCAATTCTTGGTTTCAAGTCGCATCTTGGGGCAGGAGCTGTCACATCCAATGTTAAAAGTGACAAAACTCTTGTTACAATCAAGAACGGCGATGAAAAAATCGAGACAGGTCTTAAAAAGTTTGGTGCAATGGTGGGCGATTACACCGAGGTAGGCTGCAACAGCGTGCTTTGTCCCGGTACGGTAATTGGCAAAAATTGTACTGTTTATCCGCTTTCAAGGGTAAGGGGATATCTGAAAGAAAATTCCATATTTAAAAGTCAGGAGAATATTGTAACTAAAATTTAGCTGCAATATACAGCAAACAATTTCAGGGTCGGGGACACTGAAATGGTAAGCTGTTTTAAAACAGTACCGAATCTCTTGCGGTATAACTGTTTAGCGCCAGACCGTGCATAAATATATGTGCGGTGACGAGGTAAGAAGAAATTCGAAATTTTCGGCGGGTACTTCTTCGGCACTAGCCTATGTCGTAAGAATGCATACAAAAAGACAAAAGTGCATTTAAAGGGCAAATCCAATTATTTGGGTTAAATAATTTAACCTGTCCCCACAGGTATTTGGTAAAAGGAGAGTATATATGAATTTTATTAAAGTAAACAATTATGACGAATTAAGCAAAAAGGCAGCAAATATTATAGCAGCTCAGGTGATTTCAAAACCCTGCTCGGTGCTTGGTCTTGCGACGGGTTCAACACCTCTTGGCACTTATGAAAAACTTGCAGAATACAACAAAGCAGGCGATGTTGATTTTTCACAGGTTACATCTGTAAACCTTGACGAATATCAGGGTCTTAAGGGCGACAACGACCAGAGCTACAGATATTTTATGGATAATAATCTGTTTAATAAAATTAATATCGAAAGATCAAAAACTTTTGTTCCTGACGGATGTGCGGCAGACCTTGCAGAAGAAGGCAAGCGTTATGACGAGCTTATCAAATCTCTGGGCGGAATAGACCTTCAGCTTTTGGGAATCGGTTTAGACGGTCATATCGGATTTAACGAGCCTGACGAGGTGTTTGTTGGCGAAACTCACGAGGTTGTTCTTGATGAATCTACCATCGAGGCAAATGCAAGATTCTTTGAATCAAAGGACGATGTTCCTAAAAAGGCAATTACTATGGGTATGATGTCAATTATGCAGGCTAAAAAGATATTGCTCATCGCAAACGGCAAGAACAAAAAAGATATCGTTGAAAAATCATTTAATGGTCCTATTACTCCCCTTGTTCCTGCGTCAATTCTCCAGTTGCATCCTGATGTAACTGTTATTTTCAGCGAGAATTAAGACAACGGAAAGTTGAAAATTAATTTGAGAGGAAATTTTTAATGGGAAAATATTTTGGAACAGATGGCTTCAGAGGAGAGGCAAACGTTAACTTAACGGTTGAACACGCATTTAAAATAGGCAGATACCTTGGCTGGCACTACGGCAAGGAACACAAGTGTAATGTGGTTATCGGCAAGGACACAAGACGTTCAAGCTATATGTTTGAATATGCTCTTGCAGCAGGCCTTACTGCAAGCGGTGCAGATGCATATCTTCTGCACGTTACCACAACACCTTCGGTTTCATATGTGGTGCGCACCGAGGATTTTGACTGCGGTATAATGATTTCCGCAAGCCACAACCCCTATTACGACAACGGAATTAAGTTGATTAACAGCAAGGGTGAAAAAATGTCCGAGTCGATTATTGCAGACATCGAGGCATACATTGACGGCGTTATTGAAGAGCTTCCCCTTGCAACCGGCGAGAATATAGGCAGAACTATTGACTATGTTGCAGGCAGAAACCGTTATACAGGATATATAATTTCTCTTGCAAGGAATTCCTATAAGGGAATTAAGGTTGGTATTGACTGTGCAAACGGTAGTACTTGGATGCTTGCAAAGAATATATTTGACACTCTTGGCGCAGAAACCTTTGTTGTGGGAAACCAGCCTAACGGTTTCAACATCAATCAGGAATGTGGCTCTACCCATATGGAAGGTCTTTGTAAACTGGTGAAGGAAAACAACCTTGATATCGGCTTTGCATTTGACGGCGATGCTGACCGATGCCTTGCTGTTGACGAACATGGTAATGTGATGACGGGCGATAATATTATGTATTTCTGCGGAAAATATATGAAGGAAAAAGGTCAGCTCACAAACAACACGGTTGCCACGACTGTTATGTCAAACTTTGGTCTTTATAAGGCATTTGATGAAATTGGAATTGATTATGTCAAGACAGACGTTGGTGATAAATATGTCTATGAGGCAATGATGGCAAATGATTACTGCCTTGGTGGTGAAGAATCAGGTCACATTATCTTTTCAAAATTTGCCTCAACAGGCGACGGACTTATTACAGCTCTTAAGATAATGGAGGTTCTGATTGAAAGCAAGCTTCCGGCTTCAAAGCTCAGCGACGGGTATGAAAGATTCCCGCAGCTTCTGGTTAATGTTCGTGTTACCGACAAGGACGCACCACTTTGTGACCCTGACGTGAAAGCGGCTGTTGCCGAGGTTGAAAAGGACCTTGGCGACGACGGCAGAATTCTGTTCCGCAAAAGCGGCACAGAGCCTCTTATCCGTGTAATGGTGGAGGCAAAGGGCGAGGCGATTTGTGCTACAATGGCAAACAGAGTTGTTGATGTAATGAAAGAAAAGGGCTATGCTCTTAACTAAAATTCAATAAAAATACAGGGCGATTTTTGGATGACAAAAGTCGCCCCTTTTGTTGCAAATAATGATGTTGTGTGGTATAATGAGTTTATTAAAATGAACTCAATGAATAGTGAAAAATTAATAATGAAAAATTAAGGAACAAATGCTCCGCATTTGAAATAAAAGAAAATCACTTTGTGATTTTCAACCACAATTATTCATCATTCATTATTAATTATTCATTTGAAAACAGTGGTATCTAAATCGCACTCTAATTTTATAATGAATTCAGCTGACTATTTATGTTTAAGGAGAAAACAGTTATGAAAAAAAGAGGTAGTTGTTTTTCACAAAGACGGTACATTAATTGATTTTGATGCTTTTTGGGTTAGTGTATCTGTTGCGGAATTTTATCTGCGGTGGATATAAAAGAATTATTAAAAAACGAGGTGGATAAATTATGAAAGATTTTATATACTATGCGCCTACCAAGATGTTTTTCGGAAAGGACAGACACAAGGAAGTCGGTAAAATAATCAAGGATTACGGATACAACAACATAATGCTCCAGTACGGTCAGAGCAGTATCAAAAAATCGGGACTTTATGACGAGGTTATGACCTCACTTAAAGAAAACGGCATAAATGTTGTTGAAATGGGCGGCGTAGAGCCAAACCCCAAACTTTCGTTTGTCCGTGATGCGGTGAAGGCTGCAAAAGAGAATAATGTTCAGATGATACTTGCGGTTGGCGGCGGAAGTGTTCTTGATTCATCAAAGTATACTGCCGCAGGTGCTTGTGCTGATTGCGACCCCTGGGACTTCCCCACAGGCAAGACCCCGGTTGAAAATTCTCTGCCTGTTGGATGTATTCTTACCATTGCGGCGGCAGGAAGCGAAATGAGCTCGTCTGCTGTCATCACCAATATGGAGCTTAATATGAAACGTGGTTTCAATAGTGATTTCAACAGATGCAAGTTTGCCATTATGAATCCTGAACTCACATATTCGGTATCAAAGTACCAGACTGCCTGCGGCGTGGTTGATATTATGGCGCACACAATGGAGAGATATTTTATGCCCGGCGAGCCGACAGACCTTACAGATAGAATTGCCGAAAGCGTTCTTAAGGCTACAATTACTGCAGGGGCGACCCTTATGGAAAATCCACAGGATTATGGTGCCCGTGCCAATATGATGTGGGCATCAAGCCTTTCGCATAACGACCTTACCCATTGCGGCAGAAATTACGCTCTGCCTGTGCATCAGCTGGAACACGCCCTCAGCGGCGAGTTTGACCGTATTGCTCACGGTGCAGGACTTGCAATGCTGTTCCCTGCATGGATGAGATATATGTATAAATATAACATTCCGCGCTTTGCACAGTTTGCGCGCAGAGTGTGGGATTGCACTGAAGCAGACGACGAAACCGCAGCAAAGACGGGTATAGAAAAAATGGCAGAATTCTTTAAGTCAATGGATATGCCAAGCTGCCTTGCAGACTTTGACCTTGATGAAGGCTGTATTGAAAGACTTGCCGACCTTTGTACCTTTGGCAAGCAGAGAGTAATTAAGACCTATATTGATATGGACTTTGACGTGATAAAAGAGATTTTTGGAATGTGTATATAGTTAAAATTCAGCGAGGAGTAATGATAAATGAACAGAATTGAACATAGAGAAGAAAAATGGGTATTCCCTTTTGTTGAATATTCATGCGAAAATAAAACCGAAAAACTGCCCCTTGTTATTCAGCTGCACGGAGCGGGCGAAAGAGGTAACGGAAAAGAAGACCTTGAAAAGGTGGATGTTCACGGCTTTTCAAAGTATCTTAAAAATGCCGAGCGCAATTGTATCGTTGTTATGCCCCAATGCCCTGCTGACGCCTTTTGGGCGGCAAGGGTGGAATCTATCATAAAGTTTATCGGACAGTTGACAGATGAGTTTAATGTTGATGAAGACCGCGTATATCTTACTGGCTTGAGCATGGGCGGATACGGTACTTGGTATACAGCAATGGCGCGACCTGATTTATTTGCGGCTATTGCTCCTGTTTGTGGTGGCGGTATAATAGATTCATATCCCGGAATTATATTGCAGTTGATTTTAATTCCTGCAATAGTCAGGTTAACAGAGGCGTTTTCAGAACGAATAGTTAAGTAGTTGCAAGAGAATATTTTAAACACGTAAAAGATTGGTATTGACAAAGTGGATTGTGATGCACAAACCGTCCCAAGGCATGGCTTTGGGGCGGTTTACTGCTTATTCCTGCGGAAACATTTCCTTAGCCAGTTATATAATCTTAACGGATTAAGCTTTAAACTTAACTTTATCGGCGACGGATTTGTACTTCTTTCAAACCTTGCCTACGGTGTGTCGGGTGCTTTGATGAAAAAGTATTCCAAACGTGAAGACCCCGTTGTAATCAGCGGTTATCAGTTTATCTTTGGCGGATTTGTTATGATTCTGGTTGGTTTGTTAACAGGAGGAGTTATTGTAATTACAAGTATTAAGGCGGCAGGTGTTCTCTTGTATCTGTCATTACTTTCTGCGGTTGCTTATGCTTTGTGGGGCGTACTTCTTAGATACAACCCTGTGTCAAAGGTTTCAATCTACAGCTTTATGACACCTGTATTCGGAGTATTCCTTTCAAACCTGATGCTTACCGAAAAGAGTGCTGTTGCTCCGATTAATCTGATTCTAGCATTAATCCTTATTTGCGGCGGTATTACAATACTTAATTATCAAAGAACTAAGAGGCAATAGTATATTTAATTAAAATTTGAAAAAATATTAAAAAACTTTTGCAAAAAGACTTGACAAGTATACACTTTTGGTGTATACTTGTACAAGTGATTTCGGGGTGTGGCTCAGTTTGGTAGAGTACTTGAATGGGGTTCAAGTGGCCGCTGGTTCGAATCCAGTCACTCCGACCACCAAAAACGCTTGATGTATAAGGCATCAGGCGTTTTTCTGTTTTCAAACCTCATTCACATTTTGCCGATTTTCTAACATTTTTCTAACATTGCATCTTTTTATGCAAATAAACCATTTAAAGTGTTGCCAAGCATCTTCTTATGCTCTAAGTTAATATGGGCATATATGTTCATTGTTGTTCCTATATCCGAATGTCCAAGCCATTCGGATATTTCTTTCATTTGCCATCCTTTAAGCATAAGCATTGAAGCTGTTGTGTGTCTTAAATCATGCCAACGTATCATTTCAAGATTATTATTTTCTAGAAGTTTATGAAGTGCTTTTGAGGGATAGCTTGGATAATATGGTGTGCCATCTTCTTTGGTGAAAATATAATCATTTTCTGTATAGCAGTTTCCAAAAAACTTTTGGTTTCTCTCCTGATTATTTTTCAATCGAATAAGAATAGCCTTTACATCATCAAGCAGAGGATATATTCGCTGGCTTGTTTTGTTTTTAGTCTTATTCTTTGCTACAACCTTGCCTTGTAGAACAACAGTATGATTTATGATTATAGTATTGTTTGCAAAATTAACGGCATTCCACCGAAGACCAATCAATTCTGACCTCCGCAATCCATATATGGTTGTTATGTAAATCATATCGTAAAGAGGCATTCCTTCGGTAACTTCCAATAACTTTTTACATTGCTCTACGGTGTAGAATTTTCCAGCGGTAGAATTCCTGCTAAACTCAGGTGCAATTAATTTGCCAATGCTGAAATATATCCCGACGAAGATATATGTATAATAATTTACACTGTCGTCGCAGTGTTCGGGTTGCTGTCACAACCCTCACGGTTTTTCAATTTCTAAAATAAGTCAAACCGCAAAAAACTTATCCCAATCTAACCTCTCAATCAAAATCTTTCACTTTTACTCTGTCTGTACAAACCAACAAATGACAGTTTGCTGGTTGCCGATAAGACTATCTTCACTCAATTTTCAGCATAAAGACAAAAAAAGAACATAGATTTATCCATTTGGATTCATTCTACATTCTTTCTGTTATCAATATTTAATTCTTTCTTCAGCACATAGTTAAATATTCATATTAACTATTACTGTATTTCCTACGACCATTCTAAATTTTTCAAACAAACTATCTTATATAAAAACTGACGGATGCAATGCCTCTAAAAATGGGCATAATTCTACCGTCAGTTTTAATTACAATCACGACATCTAGTATGCTAGAATTGAACTTTTCAACCCCGGGAACCCCACGCATAAATTCATTATTAATCATAATATACCACAACATATTGTGGTTGTCAAGTTACATTTGTGTTATAAAACACAAGATTCTTAAATTTCTCTTTTTTGTATAACAAAAACAGATGATAGTTTTTTATTAATCAAATTTAAATGGCTATATATAAGAACTTTAATAAAATTATATTTTCAAATAGCGCAAAAATTTTTTAGGTTTTACCTATTACACGTGAGCAGTCATTAATAATTTTGCCAATATAATGCTAATTATAGCCAATATATTATATGAATTTTTGGGTGTTTGCCAATATAATACTCTTCGTCAACATAAGTGCCACTTGAAGACATACAAGAGATAAAGGATACAGCCAAGGCAAGAAAATTTTTCAAATGGATTAAGCACAGAGAAAACGACTTTCTTCTGACAGAGCCAAGCAATACATATGTATAGTATGAAACAATAGAAAACCGGGGAATAACTACAAATGTAAATTGTTTTATACCGCCTAAACTGATAAAGACTAAGTATACAATACTTTCTGCAACTGCAAATGAGAAGATATATAAGCTGTTCTTTCCTGAAATGCATATACGGTGTTTTAGCTGTAAAGAGGCGAAGTATGCAGGCAAGCTTATACAGGACTGTACCCGTTCCTATTCAAGGCGGGATATCGACAGTGATAAGGAATTTTTTGAAAATATACGGGAAGAAAATCCCACCATAAAGCACCTGATTACTTTTAAAAAATACAAAGAAAAAGCGGACAATTGTCTGATACATTTTGGCAATAGTGAAGGCTGTGATTTTATGAAAGGTGAGGACATAATTGTGGCAGGGACACCACACAATGATGAGTCGGTATATAAGCTGATAGCTACGCATTTAGGAATAGAAACGGATGAGAAAATGCAGTTTTCAGAGGTTGAAGACGAATACTATAAATATTGGATTCACGCATACAAAAGCCCCGACCTTCGGGAAATACAGATGTATTTCATAAAGTCGGAGCTGATTCAGGCAGTAGGCAGAGCGAGGCTGCTCAGATATAACTGCATTGTCAAGCTTTATGCTTCAATTCCGTTACCCCAGGCGGTGATTGAGTAGAATGCTTAATAAAATAATTGTGTGTGGTGAGTTTGTTGTATATAGAAGAATACTATCGCCTTTATTAAAAGTGAGACAATAGTACATATGCGTAATGAGATAATGTTTAGGGATTAGTAGCTTTTTTTGTCAGCTCTCACGCAATATAATAGCCAGATTTGTAAACGGGTATCAGATTTTCCATTATTTTTCACTCGCTAAGTAAGAAATCTAAAAAAACAAGAAAGAATATGATATACAAATAGATTTATTTGCGATAAAATAGTAATGTGCATATGTATTATGGTAGTACATAGTAATCATGCGATAAAAAAATTTTCTCAAATAAACAAAAGTGGCTGAAGGATCACATATCGAAAGGATATTTGAACTATTGCTCATTTAAAGGTGAAGAAAATTTAAAGCACATGAAGTGTGGTAAATATAAAAAATAAAGATATTAAGGAGGAATTTCCGTGAAAAAATTATTAGCGCCTTGGTTGTTATGGTAATTGCCCTTGTTGGATGCGGAAACAATACCGCGAAAACAAGCATAGAAAAATTTATTGGTGTTGACTAAAAGGAGCGAATGAATATGGAGAAAATACGAACTGAAAAAGTTCAGGAGACTACAGTTTTACACAACAAAACGAAATCATTAAGAAAATACATACCCTTGTATATTATGCTCATACCGGGGCTGATAGGTGTATTTATATTTTCTTATTGTACTTTTCCGGGTGTCATAATTGCCTTTAAAGATTATAATATGTTTAAAGGTATATTTGGAAGTCCGTGGGCAGGCTTTAGATATTTTAAGGATATTTTTACACTGCCTGAATTTTCGATTTCTATTTGGAATACCTTGAAACTAAGTTTTTTAAATATGCTTTTGGGACAACCTGTTCCAATTATATTTGCCTTGTTACTTAATGAAATTCGTTGCTCAAAGTACAAAAGAGTAGTGCAAACGGTGAGCTATTTGCCACACTTTTTGTCAACTATGGCTATTATCGGTATGTCATATGCTCTTTTCTCTACATATGGTATTGTAAATGATGTGAGGGTGCTGTTATTTGGCGAAGGTACAGAGAGAGTAAAATTTCTTTCACAGCAAGGATTTTTTGTTCCCAATATTGTGGGTACAACCGTGTGGGCTGGTTTTGGTTGGAATTCAATCATATATCTTTCTGCAATTTCCGGTATAGATGCACAACTTTACGAAGCGGCACAGGTTGATGGCGCTAATCGTTTCAAACAATGCTTGCACATAACATTGCCTTGCATTTTGCCAACATTTGTAATGTTGTTTATTATGTCCATTGGAAATCTTTTGAAGGATAGCTTTGATTTGGTTTATGGATTGCAAAATGCGTATATTGATTATGAAACTATATCCACAACAGTATATAAACAAGGTATAGCTGCAGGCAATTATTCGATATCAACGGCACTTGGCCTGTTCCAGGGAGTTATTGGACTTATACTTGTTCTGACTGCAAATAAGATTTCGAAAAGTGTTAATAATATTGGATTATGGTAGGAGGAGAAGAATATGAGGGTTTCTACAAGTTATAAAGTATTTACATTTTTTCTTTACATATTTATGGCGATTATAATCGCCATATGCTTACTGCCTTTTTTGCATACTCTTGCAAAGGCTTTGAATGATGGAAATGATACTATGCGTGGTGGTATAACTATTTTTCCGCGAGTGTTTACACTGAAAAATTTTGAAATTCTTCTCTCTGATACAAGCTTGTATCAAGCAATATTGGTTTCGGTTGCAAGTGTTATATGTGTTATTGTTTCACATCTTGGTGTTCAGTTTATGTCAGCATATGCACTCAGTCATACTGATTTACCCGGAAGAAAGAAGATAATGCTTTTTACAATCATACCAACGTTTATATCAGGAGGTATGATACCAACATATATTTTGTTTGTAAATCTTGGTTTATTAAACAATTTTATGGTATATTGGTTGCCCGGACTATATTCGTTCTATAATGTTATGATTTTGCGGTCATATATAGAAAATTCGGTTCCTATATCGTTAATGGAGGCGGCAAAACTGGATGGAGCAAGTGAGTGGAGAGTAATGATGCAGATAGTATTTCCTCTTTGCAAACCGGTTCTTGCAACGGTTGGACTTTGGTTGGCGGTTGGATCCTGGAACAATTGGTCCACAACTTTGTATTATATAACTGATTCAGATTTGTTTAACCTTCAATACAAGCTTATGCAGGTAATAAAAGAAAGTGAGCGTTTGCAACAGCTTTTGCAACAGGCACAGATGACTGGCGAGGTCGTAACCGATCAGGTAAAGACCACACCGGAGTCATTGCAGTGTGCTCAGGTTATAGTTACGGTTCTGCCGATAGTACTGGTGTATCCCTTCTTGCAAAAATATTTTGTTAAAGGTGTTACTTTGGGAGCTGTAAAATAGTTATTCCTTACAATAAAACGGTAAAGCTTAATATAGGTTATATTAGGATAAGATTATGGTTCGATGGAGATATTCTTTATAATAGATAAGATACTATTGATTTTGCATATCGTACGTTTAGGCAAGTTTTGTTTAAAGGCTATATTGAACTTTCAAGGTTGTTTTTTGAAATTTAAACTTCTGATGTTTCAAAAAGTATTTACATTCCCGTTCTTTTGGTAATATTAGGAAAGTAATCTTGATGAAATATAATCTTAAAGGGGCAGTATAGGACTTTATGAGTTAATAGCAAATTCGACGAATGAAAAACAGTAGTCTTTTTAGCTGTTATGATGGTATACAGTTGATTTTGAAAGTTAGATTATCTATTGTTTTCAAAATCAACTGTTTTTTAATAGATAATTAAAGAAAAACTAAAAAATTTTAAAAAGCAGATAAAGATGATGTTCCTGTGATTTCGTTTGATTTTAACTAATTCTTGCGTTTCTTTGGTCCCAACCCAATGTGAGCCTATAAGGGATGTCGAATAATGCGAAAGGAATGGTAGATATAAATGTTAAATGTAACTGTAATACAGCCAAAATATTTTTCAGGAGAAAATCCTGATGAAAAAATATCTGAATTTATACTTAACGAATTGGAAAAGGTTTCTGAAGGTGGACTTATAGTAGCCCCCGAATATTCCAACGCAGGCGGTCTTTCAGATGCAGAGAGCGAAATTAAGGCTTTGCCGCGTGCGGAAATTATGTTAAAAAAAGCATCTGAAATTGCGGAAAGAAAATCTTCGTATGTTGCAATAAATGTATTGGAGCGTCGAAATGAACAAATAAAAAACAGTACATATTTGTTTGATAAAAAAGGGAAAGTTGCATTTATTTATGATAAGCAACATTTGCCTCCTTCAGAAATAAAAATGGGAGTAACTGCAGGAAATGATTCTGGAAAGTGTCAGTGTCTGTATGAGTTGGACGGTATCAGATTTGCTTTTATGACTTGTTATGATGTGTATTTTAACGAGCAGATTGAGCATATAGCCAAGGGGAACGCAGATGTTATACTTATTCCCGGTTATCAGCGAGGAGAACGCACAGATATAATTTGTGCTCAGGCAAAACTTACTGCGTTTCGTTGTAATGCATATGTTGCGAGGTCTTCTTATTCTATGGACACCGACGAGAGTGGTGGATGTTCAATGATTGTTGCTCCGGATGGTAAAATAATTAACAATATGGGTAAGGCTGTTGGTAGTGTTTCTGCTGAAATAGAACCTTTTGAAAAGTATATGAGAAGCGCAGGATACGGAGAGGGACTTGTGAAAAATAACGACTTTATTTCTGCGGGACTTTGCCCGGAGGCTTTTTAATACACTATTAATTTTAAGTCTGGCATTGTAAAAAACTTGGCATCTATATTATATAGTCTTTATACCTTGGTATCTGTCAGTTACAGAATACATAATATTGAAAAGCTAATACAACTAAAATTTAAGGAGTAATACAAAATGAGTAGTGCTAAAACAAATGGCTTAAGAGATAAGATGAGTTTAAAAGTGTATATTGAGAACTTTTTTGACTTCTACAATTACAATAAAGAAGATACTGAAGTTTTAATTAATACATATGAAAAAATAGCGAACAATTCTGAAACTTTTATACTACTTAATCAGATAATGGATTTGTATGACGAAAGTATTTATTGTGATTATAATAAAATAATTGCTATTGCTGATGAAATTGCCGCGAAATTATATTTGCATGAATTTACAGTTGAGTTTTTAAGCTTTGTGTGTCTTTCTAAGAGGGCGGAAAAAGTGTATGTCGCAAAGGGAATAGCTCCGGAAATTTTTTATGGCAATATGTTTGATTTAAAATACAAACTGGATGAGTGCAAACTTGTGTACAATATAGTTGGCAGCTTTGTTGTAGACTGGTTTGTTGGCTTTTTTAACGTAACAAGATTTACCTTTGGAAGACTTCAGTTTGAAATAGAAAATTTTAACGGAAATTATAAGAATGACGGAAGAGTCCTTACTCCCGAAAGCAAAGTGATAAATATTCATATTCCGAGAAGTTTAAAGCCGCTAGATGAAAAGAGTTGTGATGAAGCTTTTTTAATGGCTAAGGAATTTTTCAAAGATGAATTTGAAGGAGATATTCCATTTTATTGCCATTCTTGGCTTTTGTATCCGGAAAATAAAAATATTCTGTCTGAAAAATCAAATACATATCGTTTTATGTCTAGGTTTGAAATAATTAACGAATATACAGATAAAAATTTTAATAGCTTGTGGCGTATATTTGATACTATGGAAAAGTACCCTGATAAATTGCCGGAGAAAACACTAATTCAAAAGGCCTATAAAACTCATTTGAAAAATGGCGGAAAAATGGGAAGTGGAGAGGGTTTGTTTTTTGTTAGTAAGGATAAATAATTTTTTAGCTATAACTTGATATGAATTATATACATAATTTGTCGAATAAAACAGAAGATAGGAGAATAAAATGCAAAAGAAATATGGGAGAATTATATTTTTTATAGTTTATCTTGCTTATACATCGATATATATTGCAAGAATTAATTTGTCTGTGGCGAGCCCAGGGCTTATATCAGAAGGTATTATCGACACTGTGCAGATAGGATTGCTGGGAAGTATATTTTCTACGGTTTATGCGGTAGGAAGACTTATTAACGGCGGTATAAGTGACAGAACTCCACCGTGGATTATGATGACTGCAGGGCTTTGTGTTGCGGGTTTAAGCAATATTTTTATTAGTTTTTTCCCACCTTTTTTTGGAATACTAATTCTCTGGCTTACAAACGCATATGCTCAGTCAATGCTCTGGAGCTCTGTATTGTGTGTTGTTTCAAGTATTTATGACAAAGAAGTCGCTAAGAAAAAAACATCTGTAATGGTTACATCTGTTGCAATGGGTAACATTTTAAGTATCATTATAAATACATATCTGATTACATGCTTCGGAACAAGATTTGCATTTTTTGTACCCGGCATTCTGACGGGGGTTTTGGGCGTTTTAGTGCTTATTTCAACAAAACATATTAAACCCTCGACAGAAAATAGCGAAAAGAAACATATTTCAATGTGGGAACTTATAAAGAAAAATGAAGTTTACACAATGATTATTCCTGCAACACTTCACGGTGTTATGAAGGACAATATCAGTCTATGGATGGCGGTGTTTATTGTTGACAAATTCTGTGTTGACTTAACCACATCCTCATACTATATACTTTTAATACCCTCCATCGGATTTATAGGCAGAACTATTTACCCTGCCGTATATAAGCTGTGCAAAAACAGAGAAAACACAGTATCTATTATTGGCTTTTTCATAAGTGCTGTTGCTGCTCTTGTACTATGTTTTTCAAACATCGGAATTATAACTGCGGTACTGTGTATGAGTATTATTTATGCGGCAGTATCAATGATCAATACATCAATTTTATCAATATATCCGTTACGATTTTTAAAGACAGGGAATGTGGCGTCTGTAAGCGGTGTTATGGATTTTGCCACATATCTGGGTGCAGGTGTTTCGGGGGTAATTTATGGTGCGCTTATTAAAAACTTTGGATATACTCCGATGTTTGTTTCGTGGGTGTGCATATCTTTAATTTCAATAATTTTAATCAAAAAAATTAAAACAGTTTAAACGCTTTACTCAAAATTTAATAAAAACAGGTTGCATCTAAACCTTACAGCTCACAACTACTGAAAAAGGTTTGCATCTAAAACGTCTGTCCCGCATAGAACGAGTTTGAGAAATCAAAATTGTAAACAAGTATATGCTTATATTGGAGGATATTATTATGAAAAGAAAAATCGGAATTTCAACATTTAATTTACAAAGCCTTTACGGAAATGAAAATGTATTTGAAATTGCAAAGAAAACCGGTGCTGATTGTGTGGATTTCAATTTGCACTCAATTGAATTTGATTGCGAAACCCCGGGTTCAATATATAGTAAATCTGATGATGAAATAATCGAATATTTTTCAGGACTTAAAAGAAAAGCAGAACAGTCGGAAATTGAAATTGCAATGACTCATGGCAGAATGACAACCTTTAAAAATATTCCGGAGTGGGATAACAAAGTAATAAAAAATGCACGCATTGACTGTCTTGCAACAAGTGTCCTGGGAGCACCTGTTTGCGTCATGCATGGTGTTTCAACTTATCATTTTTCGCCGGATACAGACCCGGAATTATTGCGTCAGCTTAATTTTGATTTGTTTACAAAGATTTTACCTTTTGCCAGACAATATGGAATAAAAATTGCAACTGAAACCTTTGGAGATGCATCTAATTATGGTTGTTGTGATTTTTTTGGACATACTGATGAATTTATAAAAACATATAACAGAATTTGCGAAGAAGGCTTTGAAGACTGTTTTGCAACCTGTATGGACACAGGTCATACCAACAAAGCAATGCGTTTTAATAATCCTACACCGGGAGATGCAATACGTCAGATTGGCAAAAGTATAAGCGCTTTACATTTACATGATAATAATGGTTTGACTGATCAGCACAAAATTCCACTTACCGGTTCTATCGACTGGAAGGATGTATTTGCCGCTCTGGATGAAATAGGCTATAATGGTGTATATAATCTGGAGGTGTCTCTTAACTGTTTTGGTGAGGGCATCGAAATAGAAACGGCAGAATATGCTGTGAAAGTTATGAGAAATTTCTTAAATTCAATATATGAGTAAGTGAGAATTGTTTTTGAGTATAATGTGAAAATTTTCTGAAAATTTCTATAAGGAATAGGAAGGATAGATTTGTTATGAATAATAAACAGGAAGCGATAGAAAAAGGATATGTGCATTTCGGATATTTTTCACCGGAAACATCATCAAATGACGAATATCCCCGATATATAAAAGATGCTGTGGCAGAAGCTGTTGAAAAGATTAAAACATATCAAACCGGTCAATGTATAAACTTTGCATTTATGACAGATGTGCACTATTCTAAAACGGTGATTCATGATTTGCGTACAAAACGCTTAATAAATGCGTATAAAGATATAAAAGAAGCTATTGGAGCGGATATGCTTATACTGGGCGGTGACCACACAAATAACGGCAACAAGGCATATGGCATTGAATGTTTTGAAGGTTTGAAGGAGCATCTCTGCGGCCTTAAGTATTTTCCCGTTAACGGAAACCACGATGATAATTCAATTTGGGATTATTATATCGAAAGTGAAAAGTCTGTAAATCACCATACTGTTCAGGAGATTTATAATATGTTTTACAGCCATCTTCCTGAGATTGGAGCAAATATTGAGGGGGAAGATACCCTTTATTATTACTTTGATGACCCCTCTGCATCTGTGAGATATATCTTTCTGGATACCAATGATATACCTATGATATACACCGAAACAGGAACACTTGAATATACAAAACAGAGTTGTTTTGGTGTGAGTCAGGCGCAAGCTGATTGGCTTATAAATACCGCACTTGATACGAAAGAAAATACCGATATTATAATATGTGCGCACAATGCTTTTTTTCCTTCGTTTGACAAGAAAGATTTAAACGAGGTTTTGGAAGATGTCAATTATATTGAATCAAAACCCATCAGATTTCTCAATGAAATATTTGATGCATATAATCAAAAAGCATCGCTTTGTCAGGAATATGGTGAAGGAATATTTAAGGTTTGTGTAAATGCGGATTTCTCCAAATGCAACGGTAATATCTTATGCTTTATGGCAGGGCATCATCATCGTGACATTGTGGAAAAGAGCCAAGGCGGAATTCCGATTATATACAGCGACTGCGCAATTATGTATAAATATAATACACCTCGTGTGGATGGTGATATATCGGAATTGCTTTTTGATGTCGTGACCATAGACACAACAAATAAGAAGATTTACATTACCCGTATAGGTGCAGGAGAAGACAGAGTTATAGACTTATAGGACAAAAACAATCAATATTTATCTTCTGCTAAATGTGGAATTTGGTCTGAAATGATGTGTATATATGCAAATTCTGCTCAATTATATTATAAAACTAAGTTAAGGGAAAGAGGATGAAATTCAATGATACTATATGCAAACCTACATATGCATACTACTCATTCTGATGGGGTGTATACACCGACAGAAATTGTAAAGGTCGCCAAGAAAGAGGGTTACAAGGCAGTTGCGATATCAGACCACGATTCTGCAACAGGTTATCCTGAACTGGCAAAGGCTTGTGAGGCGGAAGGCCTGGACTGTATTTTTGCAGTGGAATTTTCGGTGTGGTATAAGGAGAATTGCGCCTGTCATATTGTTGCATTTGATTTTGATGCAGAATATCCGCCTATGAAGGAATATCTTGCAAAAATGGGCGAGCGACAGACAGATAACACAAAAAAATGCTTTGATGAAAGTGTTGCAGAAGGGGATATTGCGGGCGTCACCTGGGAGGAAATCCTCGAGGCAAACAAGGGGGTTATATGGCTTTGTAACAACCATGTTTTTAATGTTATGAAGGCAAAAGGCCTTGTCAGACAGGAAAATTATATGGAATGGTTCAGAAAAAACTTTAATAGCCGTGGCTGGAAATACCCACCCATACATCAGTTTAATAAGATTAAAGATATGGTTCGCTTGATTAAAGATGCGGGTGGGATTGCTGTTCTTGCGCATCCGCATAACCTGCTTGACCAAATTGATTATTTTATTGATTGCGGAATTGAGGGCATAGAGGTCTGGCATCCTGATTTGACTGAAGAGGAAAAAGAGAGAGCCTATAAGATTGCTTTAGAGAAAAATCTTTATATATCGGGCGGGTCTGACCACAGTGGGCTTTGCGGCGGACTGTATGATTCCTTCCCGAACGAAGAGGAACTGAAGAAATCTTGCCATTATATAGAACCGCTTTCGGTAGGAACGACTAAAGAATATTTTATGGAAATAAAAGAGAGAAGAATTAACAGATAAAATACTTGCGAGGAGAGAAAATCAATATGTATAAAAAACGGATAGAAGAGTTACTGTCTCAAATGACCATAGAGGAAAAACTCGGACAGCTTACGCAGGAAGGGTTAACCGAGTCACGTATAGATGAATTAATAGACAAAGCGGAAAAGGGTGAAATAGGCTCTTGCATTCTAGCCGCCACTGCTATGGCGGGCACAGAAGAGTTGGAAAGGCTTAAACTGTCGAGATTAAATGCGGTTCAAAGAGCGGCGGTCGAAAAAAGCAGACTGAAAATTCCGATTATAAACGGACGAGATATTATACATGGTTCAAGAACAATATTTCCCATTCCTCTGGCGCAGATGGCTACTTGGGATTTTGACCTGATAAAGGACGCTGCATCGATTATGGCAGAGGAAGCGAGTAAGGATGGTGTACATTGGACATTTGCCCCTATGCTTGACGTTTGCTGTGACCCGCGTTGGGGGAGAATTATAGAATGCCCAGGCGAAGACCCTCTGCTTGGACGAGTATTTGCAAGGGCTTCTGTTGAGGGAATTCAAGGCGAGGATATGGCTGAAAAGGGCAAACTTGCAGCGTGTGCAAAGCATTATATAGGTTATGGTGCATCCTCGGGTGGCAGAGATAAGGATGCGACTGAATGGTCAGAGTATTCTTTGAGAAACCGTGCTCTTCCCGCATTTAAGGAAGCTGTCAGTGCAGGTGTTGCAACTGTGATGAGTGCATTTAACGAAATAAGCGGACAACCCGCAACATCAAGTAGATATTACCTGACAGATGTTTTAAAAAAAGAGCTTTCCTTTGACGGCTTTGTTATAAGTGATTACGACGCAATTTTGCGCCTTAAGGAACAGGGTGTGTCAGACAGTGACGAAACTTCTGCTGTTCTTGCGATTAATGCGGGTGTGGATATGGATATGGTGGACGGCCTTTACCGAAAGCATCTGAAGGCGGCTGTTGAAAAGGGCGATGTCAGCATTGAAACAATTGATGAGGCGGTAAGACGGGTTTTGGATATTAAATTCAGACTTGGACTGTTTGAGCATCCATATGCTGATGAAAATATAAGTGATAATGATTTTTTAACTGATAAATATCTTGAGAAGGCAAAGGAAGTTAGTCTTCATTCAATGGTTCTTTTGAAAAACAATGGCATTTTGCCTCTTAAAAAGGGAATGGAGGTTGCAGTCAAGGGCCCCATGGCTGAGGAAAAAGATGCGCTTCTGGGAAGTTGGCAGGCATGTGGCAGGCCCGGGGATGTAGTATCTCTCGGCGAGGGAGTTAAACGTGTTGCCGGCAGTGATAAAACGGTGGTATACAGCCAGCTTGGCGAGGATATGTGGTATTATCCCGGAATTTCGGATGTATTTATAATTGGCTTGGGTGAGAGCAGGTATATAACCGGAGAGGGAATGACAAAAACGAATATTGAAATTTCGGCTGCACAAATTGAATGTGTGAAAAAGGCAAAGGAAATCGGCAAAAAGGTAATCGCCGTAATTTTTGCAGGGCGCCCGCTTGCGATTGAGAAGATTATGCCATATTGTGATGCTGTTTTGTGGGCGTGGCATGGAGGAACAATGTGCGGTCTTGCGGCGGCAGAGATTATTTTTGGCGAGTTTAACCCCTGTGGCAAGCTCCCTGTCACCATTCCGCGAAGCACCGGCCAGATCCCGACACAATACAATCATCAGAGAAATGAGTTTGTCGTAGATTGGTATTATGAGCACGCAAACTATGTTGCAACGGATAATATAAGCACTCCATCATTTGTTTTCGGTTATGGCTTGTCGTATACGAATTTTGAGTATAGCGGATTTAAGGTTAAAGACAGCGGCACGATAATAGAGATAGAGGGCGAAATTAAAAATGCGGGCGCTTTCGACGGCTGGGAAATTGCACAGTGTTATGTAACGGATGTTGTGGCAAGTGCGGCAAGACCGGTCAAAGAATTGAAGGCTTTTAAAAAAGTGCATATAAAATCAGGCGAAACTCAAAGAATTAACTTTGTTTTATCAAAGGACGATTTGTCCTTTTATGATTTGAAAGGGAATTGGATATTTGAACCGGGAGAATTTGTAATTCAGATCGGAAGAAACAGCAGGGATATATGCGCGGAATTCAAGCAGCATATAAAATTTGAGGATTGAGCGGAATACGATTTTATGATAAAGTTTAAATTTATTGGTGAAGAAGAGATTGCTCGCGCGGTGGAGCATCTGGCGGAAAAACTGGACTTTGAAACATCTGAAGCCGGAATCGAGGTAGAGGTTTTAAAGCGTAACTGTGGATTGATGGTTCAGTGTTTGAATGGTACATATAGCATATCATACGGAGTGATTCCAGATTTTTGCCGCGGCCTATGCATCCTGATTGATAAGCTTAAGAAAGGGTGCTGTGAGGATTTCCTGATAAAACAGGAACGAAAAATCAGCAAATGCGGAATTATGGCAGATGTGTCAAGAAATGCGGTTTTGAGAGTTGATGTCGCAAAGGATATTATCAGCCGTATTGCGCGTATGGGTATGAACACCTTTATGCTTTATATGGAGGATGTATATAAGATAAAGGAGTATCCGTATTTTGGATATATGAGGGGTGCATATACCGAGGACGAACTTAAAGAAATTGATACATATGCTGCAGATTTTGGTGTGGAAGTAGTGCCATGTATTCAAACACTTGCTCACCTTGCCAGTACCATAAGATGGTCTTACACGCACGATATGTGTGACACAAGTGATATTTTGCTTGTTGGATGTGAAAAGACTTATGAATTTATTGATAAGATGATTTCTACAGTAAGCAGATGCTTTTCGTCAAGGCGTATTCACATAGGTATGGATGAGGCATGGGGACTTGGTACGGGAGAGTACAAGAGGCTCAATGGGGATGTTGACAAATTTGAAATTATGTCTTTTCACCTGAAAAAAGTTGTGGAAATATTACATAAGTATGATAAAGAGCCCGTTATGTGGAGTGATATGCTCTTCAGGATTGCATCAAAAAGTGGTAACTATTATGATACCGACGCAGGTATGCCTGACAATATTTTAGAGATAGTTCCGGCGGATCTAACATTGGCATTCTGGGATTACTATAACGAAAAGACCCAGAAGTATCGTGATATGCTTCGCATCCATAAGAGTATGCAGAGAAAGATTGCGTTTTTTGGCGGTATATGGACATGGAACGGTATATGTATAAATTACAATAAAACATTCCGCACGACAAAACCTGCGATGGAGGCGTGCTACGAGCATGGTATAGATGAAATATGTGCAACTCTCTGGAGGGATGATGGCGGAGAAACCGGCATTTACACAGCATTACTTGGGATGCAGTTGTATAGTGAATACGCATATTCCGAGGATGTCACAAAAGAGCAACTTGAAAATATGTTCCGCATATGCACGGGTTACAAAGCGGAGGACTTCCTTCTTTTTGATTTTGATGATTTGCCTGAAGCAGAAGCGTATAGAGAAAAACTTAAGGATTCCCCTGCTGACATAGAAAGTATTGTTACAGCATCTAAACACATTTTATATCAGGATGTGCTCCAGGGTTTGCTTGATAAACAATACGAAGATGTTGATTTAAAAGGGCATTACGGGAAAATTTATGATAAGTTTCGTGAGACCGATTTCCCGCAGGATTTAAAAGAACTGTTTGAGTATTATGAGCAGCTTGCGAAAGTATTGCGTATCAAGTCGGATATTGGCGTAAAGATAACTGCGGCTTACAAAAATAGTGACAAACAAGTTCTTGAAAGAAGTATTGAGGAACTCAGGGTGCTTTACACCGAAATATGCGTACTGCATGAGAAACTTTCGGCTCTTTGGATGAAGGATAATAAAGCATTCGGACTTGACAGACTTGATTTGAGAATTGGTGGATTGAAGGAACGTATCTTGCGTGCCGAAAGCCGATTGAAAATGTATCTTGAGGGAATAATTGAGTCAATAGAAGAGCTTGAGGAAGAAAAATTACTATTTTTGCCGGAAAAGAAATTTCCGCCGTACAGACCATATTATTCGTTTATATCAGCATCAATCGGATGATTAAATTATTTATATAAAAGTTTTTAGGAAGTAGGTTGAATGTCTAATGAAAACATCAACAGAAATTAATTCTGCAGCTCGCATTATTGGGGAAGAACGTGCTGTTGAATATATTGCAAAAGCAGGCTTTGATGCATGGGATTTTTCTATGTTTAATATGTGCAAATATGATTGGGCTGCAAAAAAACTGCTTGCCAATGATCATCCGTTGGCGGGTGAAAACTATTTGGCATTTGCGCGTAAACTCAGAAGGATAGGCGAGGACAATGGTATAATTTGCAATCAGTCTCATGCGCCATATCCAAGTAAAAGCGCCGAAGTGAGGTCATATTACAAGAGAGCCATTGAGTGTACTGCTGAAGCGGGAGGAAAAATTTGTGTAATTCATCCCGATACCGATAAAACGCCTGAGGTTAACGCAGAAATGTATCTGGAATTGATTCCCTTTGCAAAAGACTGTGGCGTTAAAATTGCTACTGAAAATATGTGGGACTGGGATGCTTTAAAAGATGAATCTTCATTTGCGGCTTGTGCAACCGCTGATAGCTTCAATGCGCATTTAGATGCGGTTAATGATGATTTTTTTGTGGCTTGTCTTGATATTGGACATGCAGAAATGCGAGGGTCAGGAACAGGTGCCGCAGATATGATAAAAAAACTTGGAAGCAGATTGCAGGCGTTACATATTTGTGACAACGATCAATGGCATGATTCACATCAGATTCCTTTTTCGGCAAATATAGATTTTGAATCAATTATTTGCGCATTAAAAGAAATTAACTATGATGGCGATTTCACTTTAGAGGCCAATTGCTTCCTGGGTGATTATACTTCGGAAAATGTGTTTGACGGAATAAAACATCTGGCTGCTTCTGCAAGAAAACTTGCTGATATGTTTGAAAAATTGCCATAACACAATAAATTAAATTTAGTGGGAGCAAAAGAGATGAATATACATATTCTTGAACTCATTGAAGGGGCAAAAGCAGCAAAAGGACTTACGGTGATAATTGATGTGTTTGTGCTATGACGGTAGAAACATATGTAATTAATAATGGAGCTGCAGACCTCATTCCTGTGGGCGATTTAGATGTGGCATATCAATATAAAGATAATCCCGATACAGTGCTGATTGGAGAAAGAGGTGGAAAAATCTGTCCGGGTTTTGATTATGGAAATTCACCATCTCAAATAAAAGATATTGATTTTTCGGGTAAGACGGTTATACATACCACCAGTGCAGGTACGCAAGGAATTGCGAATGCTTGTAATGCTACCGAAATACTGACGGGTAGCTTTGTTAATGCAAAGGCTGTGGCAGAGTATATAAAAAATAGTGGAGCAGATGAGGTTTCATTAGTATGTATGGGGCTGGAAGGCAAAGAATCAACAAGGGAAGATACACTCTGTGCCGAATATATAAAAAGTTTGATAGAAGGTCAATCGATTGACCTTGCAAGCGGTATTAGAGAGTGCCGCAAAACAAGCGGAGCAAAATTTTTTGATGCGGCAAACCGTGATGTTTTCCCGGAAGAAGATTTTTGGATGAGTGTTGAAACAGATATATTCAATTTCGCAATGCGGGTTGAAAAAAGTACAGATGGGTTGAGGCATACAACCAAAACCGGACGGGGAAATTAAAATGATTAGACTTATGACTTATAATATTATGTCAGGAAGAAACTATCCGGAAATTTAAAGCCGGGAAGGCATGGATGGAGCCTACATTAGTAAAACCCTCTTTAGTGGCAAATGTTATTAAAAAGTACGAGGCAGATATTGTGGGATTAAATGAGGTACATGAAATGGGCTCCATTTTCAACAACCAGCCCGAACAGATTGCTATGGAAGCAGGCTATGACTATCACTATTTTGCACAGGCGATTTTAGATAAAGACAGCCCTTATGGTAACGCAGTTTTATCTAAATATCCCATTATAGAAGCTGAAACCATTGCCATTCCTGCCGGTTCACTTGAAGAAAACCCGCGATGTGAGGCACGGAGCATTGCAAAAGCGATTATTGACTTAAACGGACAAAAGGTTATGGTTTTAGTTGCGCATTTTGGATTGGCTGACTCCGAAAAGAAGACTGTTGTAAACGTTGTTAAAAAACTTGTGGCAGATGCTGAATATCCTTGTGTATTGATGGGTGACTTAAATATGGAACCGCATGAAACATTGATTCAGAAGCTTAAAACTATTTTAAAAGATACTGCTCCTGAAAAAATTGATAAAAGTTCTTTTACACATTCATCGGATGCTCCCAACAGAAAAATAGACTACATTTTTGTAGACAAAAGTATTACAGTAAAAAATGCAGAGGCTTTAGATGAGAACCCCAGTGATCACAGACCATATATAGCCAATGTGATGTTTTAGATTTATTAAAAATTAGGAGTGAATGAATGTGGATTGCAAAAGTATAAAAGAAACAATTTTTGAAACTATCGATTTTAAATATGATGGCGAAATCATTTTTTATAAACATGACCGAATTAAGATTGAGTATGATGGTAAATGTGCAAAAATTGGTGCTGCCTCCAAAACAGAATTTGCACGAGCGTGCTTTCTATTTGCGCTAAACATTACAGAAGGAAAAACAGAATTCGTTGTTGAGGAAAAAAAGCATTTTAAAAATTTAGGATTTTTTCTTGATTGCTCAAGAAATGGTGTAATGAGGGTTTCCTCTTTAAAACAATATATAAATTATATAGCAGCTTTAGGGTTTGATTTTCTAATGCTTTATACCGAAGATACATTTGAAATAGAAAACAGACCACGTTTTGGTTATTTAAGAGGAAGATATTCAAAGGAAGAGATATGGGAAGTGGTTGAATACGGGGAAAAATTGGGCATAGAAATCATTCCTTGTATACAAACACTTGGACATATGACTCACTACTTGAAGTGGTCAAACTCAGGAGGTCCTGATTATACCGGTGAAGGAATCTTAAATATAAGAGATACGGATGATGTTTTGCTATGCGGAGAGGAAGAAACATATAAATTCATTGAAGATGCTTTGAAGACTTGCCGCGAAATGTATAAAACAGAAAAAATTCACATTGGTATGGATGAGGCACATAGTATTGGCAGAGGGCAATATCTTGATAAAAATGGTTACGAGAATAAATTTGATATTATAAAAAAACATCTTGATGTTGTGACGGGTCTGTGCAAAAAATATGATTTTCATCCTATGATATGGAGTGATATGTTTTTCAGACTTGGCGCAGGCGGTTATTATAGATACAATTTTGATTTTCCTGAAGGACTAAAAGAACAAATCCCCGATGTTGAACTTGTATATTGGGATTACTATCATGATAAAGATGAAATGTATGATAATATGTTTAAAAAACATTATGAACTTTCAGGAAATATTGCTTTTGCAGGGGCAATAGGTACATGGTTTGGTTTTTTGCCGGCGCACGATTATTCGTATATAAACTCTGTAACAGCACTGAAGTCGTGTATAAAACATAATGTGAAAACTGTTATTGCAACAACATGGGGGGATGATGGTAATGAAACAAATGCTTTTTTTGCACGGTCGCTTCTTCCTGTTTATTCTGAATACTGTTATAAAGGCGATAAATGTACTGAGGATGACATAAAAAGAGTTTCTGAATTTCTTACAAAAATAAAATTTGATGATGCAAGGCTGATGGGAAATTTCTCGTTTATAAAACCTAATCCCTATCTGGATGAGTGGATACAAAGCAACGGAGGCGGTGCAGAACTTTTGATGGGAAAGAGGCTTTTTTATTCAGACATTCTTTATGATTTGAGCGTAAGATATGATTCTTGTGATGAAATTGTACAAATCTACGAAAATTGTGCAAAAAGAATGAAAGAACTTTGCGAGAAAAACGATATAAATAAGGCTGATTACAACTATGCATATTTGCTGTATAAAATCGGAGCAATGAAAGCTGAACTCGTAAAAAATCTACGGAAGAAATATAAAGAGGATGATAAAAAGTATTTGTCCAAAGTCGCATATGAGTATTTGCCACAACTCAAAAAATGGTATGAAGAATTTGCTGTGTGTCACGAAAAACAGTGGATGAAAGACTACAAAGCATTTGGTTATGAGGTTTTAAATTTCAGATTTGGCGGGGTAATAGCAAGAGTATCTTATTCTGCTGAAGTGATAAATAGATATTTAAATGGTGAAATATCGGTGATTGAGGAATTGGAACCGGAAATACTGATAAATGAGGAAACATATTCTGCAACGGTTCCGTTTTTAGTGTCACCTGCAGGAGAAATGTGAAAATTTAAAAATTCACAGGTCTTAAAAATGAAGTGCGTTCCGCAAGATTAGAGATAGTCTTGAAAAACGCACTTTTTGTTGTTTTCCGTTTGTAAATATATGGTGACGGGACATTCTATATAATCAGTTGCTGCATAGTGCGATATTTTTTGGGTGATAGGCCCGTTTCTTTTTTGAAAACGTAACTGAAATACGCTTGACTTTCGAAACCACACAAAATAGCAATTTCCGATAGCGGTTTTTCACTGTTTCGAAGAAGGTTTTTTGACATTGACAGGCGTATTTGCAAAAGATATTTCCGGGGAGTTTTTTGCTTTGCTAACTTAAATATGCTATGGAAAAATCCAGGACTTAAATTTGCGACCTTGGCAATATCCTCTAAGGTGATATTCTTGTCAAAAAATTTTGCCATATATTCACATGCGTCTGAAATATTTTTGGAATATTTAGAATACTGATAAGCCGGAAGATCGCAATGCTCATTAGCGAGAATGCTTATAAGTTCAAGTGATTTTGCCTGAACAAGCAATTGAGCTCCGGCTGCTCTGGAGGAATACGCGTTTATCAAAGCTTTAAAAACCTCGGCAATTTTTTCTATTGCATGCGGCTTAAATACATGGGGCAGATGCGCAATTGTATCGGTAATAGAATTTGTTTCTGTTGAAAAATGTAAGCAATAGCATTCAAAACGGTCGATGCTATATCTGATGTCACCCGGTTTTGCTATAAGAATACTGTTTTTCTCCTGAGGATATTTGACACCGTTTATGACGCTTGTATTTCCGGAAGTAGTATAAAATTCTATTTCGTAATGCGATACAGTGCGGGGAATTGTAGACTTTGCATGTGTCATCTCCCATGAGTTATAATAATCAGACTTGTAAACCGTTATCAGATTTTCCATTATTATCTCTCCTCTCAAGCAAGAAATTTAAAAAAATGAGTAAGAATGTGATATACAAATAAATTTAATTGTGATAGGATAGTAGTGTACATATATATTATAGTGGAATGTATTAATTATGTCAAATAATTTTTCGAAAAAATAAAAATTTGTTATGAATAAGAGATTCATTATTTTTAGAATTTATCCTATAAATCCGATTAATATGGAGGCAGTTTTTATGAAACAATTATCACTTATACTGATAGGTGGCGGCGATCGTGGTAGCAGTTATTTAAAATTTCTTAATTTGAATCCTGATAAATTTAAGTTGGTAGGATTGGCAGAACCTGTTCCGGAAAAAAGAGAATATTTAAGAAAACACTATAGCGTTCCGGCGGATAAATGCTTCGAAAGTTACGAAGAACTTCTGACATTGCCTAAATTTGCTGATATTGCGATGATTTGTACGCAGGATAAAATGCATTTTGAGCCTGCTATGATGGCAATAGAGAAAAAGTATGATTTACTTCTTGAAAAACCTATAGCACCCACACCTGAAGAGTGCTTTAAAATTTGCGAATCCGCAAATAAAAATAATGTTAGGGTATTAGTTTGTCACGTTTTGAGGTATACACCATTTTATAAAAGAGTAAAAGAAGTTATTACAAGCGGCAAGATTGGCGAGATAATAAATATTGTACATACCGAAGGTGTTGGAAATGTGCATATGAGCCATAGTTTTGTGAGGGGTAACTGGAGAAAGACTGATGAATCCGCACCTATGATACTCGCAAAATGCTGTCATGATACGGACCTGCTGCAATGGCTTGTTGGAGAACCTTGCACAAAGGTTCAATCATTTGGTACACGTTCTTTTTTCAAAGAAGAAAATGCTCCGGAAAATGCGGCAAAACGCTGTACAGACGGATGTCCTCATAAAAACGAGTGTTTCTACTATGCGCCCAATGTATATAAAATTGATACTGCAGAAGTACAGCATTTCAGAGCAATAGCAGCAAATAAATTCAATCCTACCGACGAAGAGGTCGATGAGATATTAAAGACATCTCCTTACGGAAGATGTGTCTACTATTGCGATAATGATGTAGTTGACCATCAAGTTGTAAATATTCAGTTTGGGGAAAATAAATACGCCACCCTTACAATGTCGGCATTTAACAAAGGCGGAAGAATATCAACTTTTATGGGAACAAAAGGTGAACTCCGTGCCGATATGGAAAATCAGTCATTGGAATTTTATGATTTTGCAACCAGAGAAACCACTCAACTTTATAATCCTGATAATGAATTTGACCAATCAATTGCAGGCGGTCATGGTGGTGGTGATTCGGGAATTATGCAGGACCTTTATGATTATATTGCCAACGGAAACCCTTCAGATTCAATATCCGATGTAATGGTATCTTGTGTAAGCCATTTGATTTGCTTTGCGGCAGAAGAATCGAGGCTTAACGATACAGTTGTAGATATGAATAGTTTTATGAGTATGTTATGAAGAAATAATTTAATTTAGTTATGATAAATGGTACAAATTTGAATAAAACAAGCCTGATGTATACATATTTGTAAGCTATTATTATATTTTCCATTATTTTTCTCGCCATAAGTTAGAATTCTAAAAAAATGAGAAAGAATGTGATATACAAATAGATTTATTTACGATAATATAGTAATATATACATATCTACGTGGGAATATAGTTGTTATTTAACAAACAAAATATGTAAAAAAATTTTAAATAAATGGAAATTAAGAGGGAGGAATTTTCCATGAAGAAAAACATTTCATTATTGTTGGCGGTGTTGATGATTGTAACAATGCTGCCGATGGGAGTTGCGGCGAACGCTACGCTGGCAGCGCCAACGGTTTCCGATTCAAACGGAGCGTTACTTTCTGACGGCGCCGTTATTGCAACCGTTGAAGGCGAGCTGACCCTTACCTTTGCTGATGCAGCGACGATTGACCAGAGCACACTTGAAGGAATAGCAATTACGGCTACCGATGACGGTGCATTCAAGGGTGTTGTGGCTGCCACTACTGAAGCTAATAAGGTAAAGCTTAGGTTCGGCCGTCTTGGCGTTGGTTCCTATAAGTTGACGGTACCCGCTACTGTTGGCACAGAGACCGATACTCTTGCTGAGGAGTTTGAGTTTGCTTTCTCGGCGGCAGAAAAAGTGTTGACAAAAACGGATTTCAGCGAATACGAAGCAGGAACAGTTGAAAATGGAAAAGACAATATTTACTATACAAACACCTGGAACAATACAGCCGCTAGCAGTATTACTGCTGTAAAATACGGAGAGGATACATATGTGACTGCTGAAATGACAAAAAATCCAGGCGGCATTGCTGTAATCGGTAGTGAAAATCTCAATCAAGCAAAGCATATAGACTCTGATAAGGTTTATATTGTAAAGGCTGATATAAACTCTAACCTGAATGGCACGGTATTTGGATCAGCATTTACAATCAACCCAGATGGAACTTGGGTTAATAAAAGAGCAAACTCACTGTTTAATATAGTTAAAGTAAATGGCTCGTTGAAAGGCGTTTCGGTTTTACAGGATGGAAATGTTAACTACGTGACTGGCAGTAGCATTCTTCTGGAGGCGCTAAATGGTTGGTACAAACCGACTATGGTTATGAGAAGGGAAACAGACGGAAAGATTTATTCTGATTTGTACTATCGAAACAAAGAAGAAATATCACGGTTTATTGGTACAGACGCATATGCAATTCCCGAAGATGCAGAGGTAAAAGCTATAGCTCTAGCGGCGGGAAACTTTGCTGCAGCCGGAAAGATTGACATGACCTATGCTGCTGCATATCCCGAAAGACTTTTGTCTGTTTTGTCTGTTGGCAAATACATTGGAAATGATGTAGAAGGTTCTGTTACCATTAATATGTCGGATGATATGTTAGAGGGCAGCTTGAACGGCATTACTGTCACAAGAGCCGGAGCAGAAGTTGAAAATGTTGCTGTATCTGAAACAGCAGACGGCAGAGGTATTGTCTTGACCTTTGAGGGCGGACTTCCCACAGGCAATTATACAGTGTCATTGGCAGGTATCAGGTCAAGCAATGGGTTGAATATTTACAGCGAGAGCGCAACCTTCAGTGTTGACACACTTAACGCAAATATAAGCCCGTACTCTCCAACTTTAAGTGTATCAGGTGATACTATCAGTACGGTAGAGGGCGTAATTGAACTTGAATACGGTGTGAATATTGACCCGGCTACAGTAGGCGGAATTACCTTTGAAAAAGAGGACGGAACTGAAATTGACGGCAAATATTTTGTTAAGGCAGACGGCAAGATTGTGACAGTTCGTTTTGGTAATCTGACAGCCGGACAAAAATATGTTCTGGATGTACCGGATACGGTTATGTCAGCAGAAACAACACCTAAAGCGGTAAAGGCTGCAACATATACATTCACAGCAATTGAAGACTATCTGACAAAGGTTAGTTTTAATGAGGCAGGCTATACAGTAGGTAATCCCCCAACACAATTCCAGGATAACTTGAGATATCTTGACAACTGGGATTCTGTTACAACCAATGATACAAAAGTTGTGTCAGATGCAAGCGGCACATATATGGAAATCAAAACCCAAGAAAAACAAAGTAAAACTCGTGGTATTTATATTGATGCGACAAAGGCAGATGGCAAACTTAAAAGTGACAACTTTAACGACAAATCAAATGTAGACGCTGATAAAGTTTATGTGATTGATGCAGATGTTGCAGGCGTAAATGGCAACCCTAAACTTTACATAGGATCAAAGGCGAAAGCAAGCGGTGCAGGTATATCGGCTGCGATCAGCGGTTCTTATGGGGCAGGAAATTATGTAAATTCCAATGCTGACTCATTCAGAACTGCAGCGGCATTTACACAAAGCGAGTATGCATATGAAGCTTTGAGTGGGGATGCTTCTGTCACCACTGAAGCAATACTGGCGAAGACGGGAGAATGGTATAAGATCAGACTTGTCCTCAAAAGAGATTCAAACAACAATCTTGCAACTGATTTATATAACTATGGCACAGGTCAGTTTATAGGCACTGATGATGCAGCTGTTCCTGAGAATGTTGTTGTAAATATGATTGGTGTTATGGCTGGATATTTAGACAAAGCCTCCACATTGAAATATGATTATATTTATGCACGTCCTGAACGACTTTTGAGCATAATCGGGGATGACGGCTATACCAATAAAGAAAAAGCGATTACTCTTTATTTGTCAAAGGCTGTCAAGAATGATTCTGCAGATAAAGTTGTTTTAAAGAAAGACGGAACCATATTGCCTGTATCTGAAGTTTCTGTAGGTTCGGACAGCAGAAGTATTACTATTAAATTCGATGGAACCGGTCTTGCGGCAGGCGGTTATGATGTTGATATATCAAAAATTGTTGATGCAGACGGTATCTTAGCATATGGCGGAGAAACTTATTCTTTCGAGGTTTCCGCTGATGAAGCTACAAAAATAATGAATCCCCCGACTGTAAAAGATGCGGCAGGAAATATTCTTGCAAACGGAACAGAACAGACTCCGGCAGAAATTTCCGTAGCAGAAGGTGGCGTTACATTGAGTTTTACCGGTGCAATAGCAAATCCTGAAGTTATTACCTTTACCAAGGCTGATGGTAGCGCAATAAAGGGAAAATATATTGCACGTACAAGCGAATGTGATGTTAATATTTCATTTGGACATCTTGATAATGATGCCATCTATAAAGTTACTGTTCCGATAACAGTAAAGGACGTGGATGACAGAACTCTCACAGAGGAATTTGTTTTCTATGTTAAGGCAACAGAGAAATATACAACTAAGGTTGACTTTAATGCAGAAGAGGGCTATGTGGTAGATAGTGCACCCACACAAGGACAAGATAACCTGCAATATATGGCAGGCTGGGCAGAGGATATGACAGGTGTCACCATCAAATCAGAGAATGGCGAGAACTATGTAAATGTTGCGAATACTGCAAGTGCAGCCCACGGCGTGCTTTTGAAGGCTGACGGACTTCCGAACAACAGTTTCCATGATGAAAGCATTGTCAATGAAAAGAAGGCGTATGTTGTAGAAGCCAAAATCAGAGATAGTGAAAAAAATACGAAAGACCGATACTTTGGTATGGGCACAGATGCAACACCGGAAGGCGTTCCCACAACTCCGGGAGAAACCAATTATGCTGTTGTATATTACAAAGGAACAACTGCAAACGGATATGGTATAAGCGGTACCCCCAAAATTTCAGTTGATAATAGTGATAATTGGATACAGCCGGTACTTGTTCTAAGACAAAGTCCTGAAAATGCCAATGTGATTGACAGAGAGCTTTATGATGGACTAAATAGTTATGCATATAAAGGCAAGGTTACAGAGGTGCCGAATCATGCAAATCCAAATGTTGCAAGAGGTGTAAGGGATAAGAGAATTGCTCTTAACTATTGGTTTGGCAACGCAGGTACAGGAAACGATATAGCTTATGTATACGCAAGACCTGAAACTCTGCTTAGTGTAATATATTCTGATGAATATAAAGACGGTGAACCCATTAAACTTTATATGTCAGACGATGTGGACGCAAGTTCAATAGAGAACCTTAAGATTACATCCGGTGGAATTGAAATTGAAAAGGTTAATGTAGAAATTGACCCGCAGGATGAAAGAACTATAATAATTACAGCACCGGACGGACTTGTTGCAGGTGAGTACAGCGTTGATGTATCATCTCTTATCTCAAGCAGAAGCAAGCTCCGCGGAAGCAGTTCACCCTATATCTTTAGTGTCAGCAAAGATCAGGGAACAACAATTCTTTCTCTGTTTGGATGCAGTGTACCGGAAGGCGAGATAGATGTTGACACAGAGCAGATAGAACTTACATTCAGCGCACCGCTTAATGCTGATGCTGTGAATGGTGTTGACTTTACAAAGGCAGATGGCACACCTATAAAAGGTGCTTTGCTGAAAAATGTTTCTGGTAATAAACTGATATTGAACTTTGGTCGTTTGGAAGCCGGAGTGGATTATAAACTTGAAATAAAAGAAAATGCAGTAAAATCCGCAGACGGAAAGCTTACAGCAAGAGCGCAAATTTTCAACTATACAGGATTTGAAAATTATGAGGTATATCAGGACTTCACAAATGCAACTCTCCCGAGCGGTGCACAACCCTATGGCAACGATACGGCTACAAGTTGGGGTAACGAGAACATCAAGGTAGAAATTTCAGGTGATGCAGAAATAATGACTGATGGTGATGACAGTTATCTTGAAATAGGCCGCAATTCATCAGGCAGATATGGACTTTATTTAAGACCTACAACCGCAAAAACATTCAACCACACCTTCTTTAACAATAATACTGATGGCAAGGTTCTTGCTGTTGATGTGAAGTTGAGAGGAGCTCGTCTTGATGGTGATGCAAGTTTTGATGAACCGGTGTTAAGTGCATTCAGTACATCTATGAATGGTGCTGCAAATCCTATATGGAATCCGTTGAGCATCTATGCAGCAGTCGGAGGTACTCCCGGAGGTTATACATACTCGGGTATGCTTGAGAATTATCCTGCATATCATGGCTATGTGATGCAGAAAGAAGAAGGTACAGGATATGTTCACTCGACAGCTGTACTTAAAGCAGGTGAAGATAATAAGTATACAAATATTGATACAACCAGTTTCTCATCAATCAATGTTGAAATGTCATTGTTTGATGCTGTTGCAGGAAAAAATCTTGGAACAAATATTTGTGTAAATGATCAGGACGGCAAGGACTGGGATTATTCAACTTCCGGAAACACATACTTCTATAACAGCATTGATTGGATTCGCCTTGTGGGAAGATATTATGAAAGTAAAAACTATATGGATTATATTAACAACAGAGTACAGATTACCGAGTTTAGTGTTATCCATGCAAATGCGATGGATATATTGAAAAACTATGGTTATAACAATGCAACCCGTACAATTTCTGTTGCTATGTCGGATGATGTTTCAGAGGCAAGTCTTGAAAACATCAAGATTACAAAGGCTGGGGAAAGCGTAGATGTTGCTACTTCTGTTTCCTATGATGAACAGACAAGAACAGTTACAGTAAAATTCCCCTATGGACTTCCTGAAGGTGATTACCAGCTTGATGTAAATGGATTGAGCTCTGCCCGTGGTTTCAATGACGGAAAAATGGAGATCATTTCCTTTACAGTAGGGGCAGACGAAACGTATATTACAAAGCCAGTATTCAAGTGCGGTGAAAAGACAATTGTGACTGAAGTTGTAAATGCAGAAACAGAGATTTTACTTAGTGCTGCAACAAGTGTAAGCGTTACTGCAACAGTTGGAAATAAGCCTGCAGATATGGTTGTTTTCCTTGGCGTATACGACGAAAATGATAATCTTGTTACAGTAAAGGCTGCAGATATTAGCGACGATGGTGTAATTACTGCAACAACAAGTGATTTTACTGCCGGAAAAGCAAATAGCATTAAGCTCTTTATGTGGGAGGATATGGTAAATATCAAACCGTTGTTTGCTCCGATGTGTCTTTGACCCGGTTTACAGACCGACTAATCAAAACTTTACGGTAAAACTTTCCTTTGAAAAAGAAATTAGTCCAAGTGCAGTTACCATGGATAATTTTACGGTTATCGATAATGCCAGTGGTGATGAAATTGAAGTTACAGAGGCAGTTTATAAGCCTTTGACAAAAGAGGTTGTTTTGTCAGTCAAGCCCGTTTACCTATACGGGCTTGACTGCACCGTTAAAATCTCAGATGAAGGACTGCCCGCAATTGACGGGAGTGTTGTTACAAAGGCAGAAGTAAAAGCAGAACTTTTGCCAGACTATAAAGGTAACATATATGATGTTTCTGTAGATGGAATACACCTTTACAACCAAAATATGAGTATTCCTTATCCAAATGAGAATGAACCATTTCTGGCAAAGGTGTATATTGTAAATCCCACACGGACAAAGCAAACAAGGACTCTTATACTGTATAAAAACGATAAGGAGAGTACGCCATTTTTTAAAACGACAGTAACTGTAGATGCAGAAAGTGAGACGGAGAAGTTCTATTATATACAAGGAATGTCGTGGGAAATTTCAGATGTGCTGAATGCAAAGATATTATAAAGTAACAGGAGGGGGCTTTGTCCCCTCCTGATACGAACAAAATTAAACATTTTGGAATTCCGAAATGTTTAATTTTATCCGTATGGGGCATAAAAAAGAAGGGGTAATTACTATGAAGAGATATATTGCACTTACAGTTCTGATTATTATGTTTACGCTACAGATGCCGATTAGTGTATTTGCTGAATTTGAGACAGGGATTGCTCTCGGAGAGGAATATACTTCAGTTACAGCGGAGGATTGTATTGACATTCAAGGAAATGCATCCATAGAGGATGGTGTAATAGAAATTCAAAATGGTGAAAGTGTAACCTTTGGTTTTTATGCAAAATATGCTCTTCGTGGATTGACTATGCTATATGAGAGCGGCTCCGGCAACGCTATAGTAAAAATGGGGGATAGAGAATATGTCCTTGATAATCTCAATACGTCTAATGATGGCGGCGAGTATACGCTTGTTTTCGGGGAATATTTAGATAAAGAATCTCAACTATACAAATATAACGGAAACGAATACACGGGCTATTATCGTGAATTTGCAGAGCACAGAGGCGAATGGGAGGTTACGGTTACTGCGACAGAAACATTGCGCTTCCACGAGATAAGGTTCTTGAGAGAATTGACAACAAAGCCTCAGGTGCCTTTGACAGAGCCGCAAGTATCGGAAGAAATTTCTGCGACATATTCTACCATTGTATTAGATGTGAAATCGCCCGTTATGATAGTAAACGGCGGAAAAAGATATGTGGATTATAATGATACCACCACAACACCCTATGAGTATAAAAGCAGACTCTATCTGCCAATAAACACTCTTGCAAAGGCTCTTGGATACTATCACGAGGAGGATACTGTGCGGGGGTATGCTTTGATGCGAAGCAATACTTATGATGTTATTTTGCTTGGCGGACAGTGCTATATAGCGGAAGGACTTGCTGAAAAACAACTTCTTGATGAAGAGGTGCTGATATACCGCAACGGACAAACCTATGGGGCGGTTCGTTATTTTGCTGAACTTATAGGTGACACTGTAGGATACAATGAAGGAATGGTTGTCATTGACAACAAATATACGGTGGAGGATGCTTTAGCTCCGGGAACCCTGAATAACTACATTAAAGAAACACTTGCTCCGTTTAAGGTAGAGGCTATCGAAGGACAAACTTATTATGTTGACCAAAATCATCCTGCGGCATCTGATGAAAAGTTCGGAACGGAGGAAGAACCATTTAAAACTATCTCTAGGGCTGCGGAGGAAGCAGAGGCGGGTGACACCGTTATTGTAAAGGATGGTGTATACAGAGAAACTCTTAAACCCAAAAACAGCGGTACTCCTAATGCTCCGATTACCTTCAGGGCAGAAGGAGCGAATGTTGTGATATCCGCCGCAGATGTTGTCGATGGTTGGACACCCTATAAAGATGGTATATATAAAGCGACAATGAATTGGGATTTGGGCGTTACCAGAAATCAGGTGTTCATAGATGATAAAATGCTCAATGAGGCGCGTTATCCAAATGGACCTGAAGTTTTGTTTGATGCAGAAAAGTTAGACAACGCATGGCCTGTAAGGGGCGACCTTTGGCGACCTGCAGGCGAAGATAACAAGAGCATAGTCAGAAGCTCTACATTACTTTGGCAAAAAGAGCCCGATTATTGGGCAGGCGGATATTTTGTGGGGCATTTCGGCCATGATTATTCGGTTATGACTGCCAATATAATTGGAAGTAAAGAGGGAGAACTGACTCTTGGCGACCAGAAATCTGCTATGTGGTACACCGATGAAAGTTATTTTAATTACGGTTATATAGTAGGACATATGAATTGCCTTGATGCTCCGGGTGAGTGGATACGTGAGAACAACACCCTTTATATGATGTTCCCGGAGGGGGCAACACCAAATCAAACTCAGGTTGAGGCAAAGGCGAGACAGCTTGTAATAGATTTGAAGGACAGAAACCATATCAATGTAGAGGGCTTTAAAACTATAGGAGGCGGCGCAAGAGCCAATAATGGTCAGATGAACGTGATGAACGGACTTGATATGAAATATATTTCACACTTCATACACCAGTCCCATCCATATAAGGGTGAGGTAGACTTCCCCTTTAATGCGAAAAATGAAGATGGCAATGCAGAACGCGGCGAGAGTGGTATATTCTTAAGTGGTTCGGATAATTGCATTATCAATTGCAATATAGACCATACTGCAGGGGCGGGAATATTCCTTTCGGGACTTTATTCCTACATTGAAAATAATGTTATTACAGACAGTTATAATTCAAACTATGTTTCGGGAATACAAATAATGTCCCGCGGCTATGAGGAAAAGAGCAAGCCCAGAGGCGGACACTTTATATACAATAATACTGTATGCAGAACGGGTCGTTCGTGCCTGAACATTTCTACCCAGACAGGAACTGAGCATTCTCCATTCCTGCCGTGTGACATAGCTTATAATGATTTTCATGATGCAATGCTTACAACTCTTGACACCGGTATTACATATGAATACGGGGTGCAGTTGGGTGTTGACGGCTACAATACAAAGCTTCATCATAATTATGTTTATATGACGGCAAGCGGAAAGGATAAAAACCCGTATACATTCGGTATTTATCACGACGGCAACTCTCACGGAACAGATACTTATAAAAATCAGATATTCTATACAGGTGCAGATGCACCATTTGCCAATGGCTTTGTATATGAGCAGGTAGCGGCTGTTGCGCCCGCTTATCATCGCGTCTGGGATAACAGCGGCAATTTTTTGATTGGCGGAACAGATGCTCTTGATGAAAAGTACTTTACCGAGGGAAAGATGTTTTATGCAGGAGCAATGCGAGAACCTGATACAAATATCCCGATAAAGTATACAAAGAACTATGACAAATTTATATCAGGAAACTTTGGTATGAACATTGTTGCAGACCCTGCAAATATGTCAGACGGCGTAATATATGACAGTGTGAGCGGTTATGCTGCGTTTACCGACGCAAAGCAGACAATAACCTTTAAAAATGTAACCTTCCCGGAGAATTCGTCTGTAATTGCGCTTATGGTCAAAGGTGACAGCTATGAAACGGGAGATATAATAGATGTTATAATTGATGATAAGGCTTATGAGGCAGAAATCTTTGTAAATGGGCATGATAGCGCAGACCCCGAAAGAGTGACAATTGTTATTGATAAAACAAGCGGTCAACATGATGTCACCGTATCTGTAAAAACCTTTAAATCGTTGCAAGTCGGTGGTATGTATGTTTATAGGGATGATACCGTTGTTACTGACAAAACGGATAAAGATAAAATTCAATATTATTCTGCATACCGTTGGGCAGGCGAATTTGATGATAGAAGCGGCACAACCCCGAGTGTTCTATATCTGCCCGAATATCCAAATAAGAAACTTATGAACAATACTTATGGCGGTTGGGTAAAATATAACGATGTAGAATTTAAAGAAGACTCAGATAAATTTGTTATGTCGGCAGGAAGCGGTGATGGTTATGCTCATCAGCCGATAGAAGTATATGTGGTTGATAAAAATTCTACGGAAATTACAGGGGAGCCTGTTGCAAGTTTCATAGAGGACAGCAACGAATGGGCAGACAGAAATCCGCAGCTTGTACTTTTAGACAAAACAATAAATGCAGGAACCTATGATGTTTATGTTAAGTTTAACAAGGTATCGGGTGAAACAAAAACCTGTACCGTAATTTATATCGGATTTTTGGGAACAGGTGAGATTCCAACGGAAATTGGTAAGGAATTTGCGCAGGTGTATGGCGGAGAACTGGTGATGGAAAGAAGTATTTTAAATACAGATTTTCCATTCAAGCCGGCATATATGAATCCACCAAACTATAAAAATAAGGGACTTACATATACTATGCCCGGCACTTGTGCGGCGTATGTGGATGTATCGATTCCGATTTCAACAAACAGTTTGGTTGTTAATTATTCATGTGAAGAAGGTCTTGACGGTCAGCCCGTAGAGGTTTTCATTGGTAATCCTGAAAGCGGCGGCGAAAAGGTGGCAGAATTTGTAACTGAAAGCACAGGCGGATATATAAATTTTAAGGAAATAACCTTAATCTGTAATAAAACCATTCCTGTTGGCACCTATGAGGTTTATTTCCGGTTTGGTGGCAACGAAAATGCAAGAAAAACCATCAATCTGGAATGGTTTAGCTTTATGAAATAATTATAGTTAAATAAAATATGTTAATAATTTAAAGTTTATATTAAAACAACAAACAGGAGGAATTATGTATGAGAAAAAAACTGATATGTTTAATTCTTGCAATTACACTTTTATGTAGCACAGTTGTACATGGAATTTCTTATTTTCCCATGGGACATGCTGCGGGGGAAGCTTATCGTACAGTAAATGCGGAAAACTGTATTTCCGTGAACAATGCTGAAACTCTCTCTGATGGTTCGGTTCAGATAAATCCGGGAGGAAAGGCGACATTCGGCTTTTATACGCCCTATGGACTTCGTGGTGTGAAGCTTGTATATGACGAGAGTGCGGCAGGTACTGCTCTCACTATAACTACTACGGAAAATCAGTATGATGTCACACTTCCGACAGAAGGTGGTGAATATACTTTCCTTTTTCACGAAATTTTAGGGAAAGAAAAGCAGGATTTTCAATATTCCTCAGTTGCTACCATAGGTTATCAGCGTGAGTATGTGGAACACAGAGGCGAACACGAAGTTACAGTCTCAAGTAAAAACGGTATTCTTCTCAAGGAAATGGTATTTGAAAAGGAGCACGTTGTTGTTAAAAAAACACCTGCTCGACTTCCTGCGGTTACAGATGAAACATCTGCTACATATTCCACAGTTATGATTGACGAAAATGCACCTATTATAGTCGCAAATGGCGGAAAGCGTTTTGTTGATTATAACGATCCGTCAATGCGTCCTTATAAATATAATGGCAGACTTTATTTGCCCATCAATACTCTTGCAAAAGCGCTTGAATATTACCACGAGGATTATCCTGAAAAGGGATATGCTCTTATGAGAAGCGACACCCACGATGTGGTTTTCCTTGATGGAAAGTGCTGGATTGTTGAGGGAGTTTCGGAGAAGAAAGCGATAGATGATGTTATTATACATCGTGACGGCATAACTTTGGCGGCAGTCAGATTTTTTGGTGAGCTTATAGGTGATACTGTTGGTTATCAGGATGGACTTGTGGTTATTGATAATAAATATACCGTTCAGAAGATTTTAACGTCCGGAAGTCTTAATAACTTTGCAAAAAATATTTTCAAACCGTTTAAGACGGCGTCTGTTGAAGGAAAAACCTACTATGTTGCACAGAAGCATCCTGCAGCATCGGATAACGGAACGGGCTCTGTTGTTGCTCCATTCAAAACTGTTTCAAAAGCCGCAGAAATTGCTAAGCCCGGAGATACAGTTATTGTAAAAGAAGGTATATACAGAGAAACATTGAGACCCAAAAACAGCGGAACTGCCAATGCTCCTATCACCTTTATGGCAGCAGAAGGCGAGAATGTTGTTATATCTGCTGCAGATGTTGTTGATGGTTGGGCACACTATGACGGAAATGTGTGGACAGCACCCATGGGTTGGGATTTAGGTGTTACCAGAAATCAGGTATTTATAAATGATAAAATGCTCAATGAGGCTCGTTATCCCAATGGACCCGAGATACTCTATGATACAGAAAAGCTTGATAATGCATGGGCGGTGAAAGGTGACCTCTGGAGACCTGCGGGTGAAGCTAACAGCAGCATAGTACGAAGCTCAACACTGCTTTGGCAAAAAGAACCTGATTACTGGAAGGGCGGCTACTATGTAGGTCATTATGGTCTTGACTATGCGGTAATGACGGCTGATATTGTAGGAAGCAAAGAAGGCGAACTTACACTTGGACACCAAAAGACTGATATGTGGTATACCGATGAGAGTTACTTTGCATTTGGTTATATCGTTGGACACATGAATTGTCTTGATGCTCCCGGTGAGTGGATACGTCAGGATGATACTCTTTATATGATATTCCCAGATGGTGCAACTCCCAACAAGACTTTGGTTGAGGCAAAGGCACGTCAGCTTGTAATTGATTTAAAAGACAGAAACTATGTTCACGTGAAGGGATTTAAGACTATAGGTGGTGGTGCACGTACAAATGATGGTCAGATGAATATGCTTAATGACCTTGATATGAAATATATTTCTCACTATATCCACCAGTCAGCATCTTACAAGGGCGAAGTAGACTTCCCCTTTGACCCCAAAAATAAAAACGGTAATCCGGAACGTGGTGAAAGCGGTATATTCCTGAGCGGATCCGATAACCATGTTGTAAATTGTAATATTGACCACACAGCCGGTGCTGGAATATTTGTAAGCGGTCTTTATTCGTACATTGAAAATAATATAATTCACGATAGTTACAATTCAAACTATGTTTCAGGTATACAAATAATGAACCGTGGTTATGATGACGTAACAAAGCCCATAGGCGGAACGGCTATATTCAATAACACAGTTTACAGAACAGGACGTTCTTGTCTCAATATTTCCACTCAGAAAGGTGTGGGAAATCAGCTTTATCTGCCGGGCGAGGTTGCCTATAATGACTTCCACGATGCGATGATGTCAACTCTTGATACGGGTATCACTTATGAGTATGACGTTGAGCAAAGTATTGATGGTTATTATTCAAGATTGCATCACAACTATGTATATATGTTGGTGGGCGGAAAGGATAAAAACCCATATACCTTCGCTATTTATCACGATGGTGGCTCTCACGGATTTGATACATATAAGAACCAAATTTTCTATACAAGCAGTGATTCGCCATTTGGACACGCTTTCGTATATATGCAGACCGCGACTGCGGCACCTGCCTTTATGCATACCTGGGATAATGGTCAGAATCTTATAAGCAATAGTGTGGATGGGTTGGGTAAGCAGTATTTTACCGAAGAAAAAGCGTTTTACGCAGGTGCAATGCGTGATACGGAAACGATGGAACCCGTGAACTATACAATAAATTATGATCGTTTCGCAAACGGACAGTTCACAATGGAACATAGTGTGGCGAATACATATAAGAAAAATAAGGCAAATCTTTCAGCAGGTGTGATTTATGATGAAGAGTCGGGATATGCTGCGTTTACGGGAAATGACCAGTATGTGCGTTTTGAGAATGTGAGCTTCCCTGAAGGCTCAAATGCAATGGCTATGATGTTCCGCGGTGACTCACACTACAGCCACGATGCATTTGAGGTTATCATTGGGGAAAGTATTGAATCGGGAAAAAGATTTGAAGGAATGGTAGACCTCAATGGTTATGATTTGAATTCTCCTGAAAGACATGTGGTTGAACTCGAAGGAATATCAGGCACATATGATGTATGGATTAAAATCAATGACTATAAATCGGCAGAGCTTGGCGGAATTTCTGTATATTGTGATGAGTTGTATATTACAAATGAGTCAGAAGAAGATAGTGTAGATTACTTTACAGCGTATCGTTGGGCAGGAGACTTTACTGACAGAATTCAATTCTCCGGCACAGGAAACGGTCCGCAGGTGTTGGCGCTGAATGACTATCCGGGTAAAAATCTGATGAACGAAACCTGGGCAGGATGGTATGTAAAGTATGATGATGTAGAAATAGCGAAAGAATCTGATAAATTTGTTATGGCTGCAGGAAGCGGCGGCGATTATGCACATCAACCCTTTGAGATTTATATTGAGGATAAAAACTCTACGGAACCATCCGATAAATACATCGCAAGATATTTAGAGGATAGTGACAAGTGGGCTGACAGAGATCCGCAGGTAGTAGAGCTTGATACGGTTGTTAAACCCGGCACATACGATGTTTACGTTAAGCTTTGTGATGATGCGGGTTACGGAAAGAGTTCCACAGTAGTGTACATCGGATTTTTGGCAACAGGACCATTGCCTGAACAGATAATAAAGGGTGCAACAGTGGTTTATGGAGGCGGATTTGATGCTGCCAAGAGCATTCAAAACCCCGATTTCCCATTTAAGGCTACCTATATGAATCCTCCCAACTATGCCGAAAAAGGACTTTCATATACTTTGCCGGGCACATGTGCTGTTTATAGCGGAGTAACATTGCTGGGTGATTGCAATACCTTTGAAGTTACTTATGCAAGTGAAGACGGCCTTGATGGTCAGACAGTAGAAGTATGGATTGGTGACCCAAGCAACAGAGGTTGGAAGGCAACTGAATTTGTTACCGAAAGCAAAGGCGGTATTACTGTATTTGAAGAACTGTCTATACCTTGTACTGAGGTTGTTTCGGCAGGTGTGTACGATATATATCTGAAGTTTGGCGGCGACAAAGATTCAAGAAAGACCTGCAATATAGAAAAATTCAATTTTACTTATAAGTATAACGGAAATCTGTAGAAAACAATAAATCTTTATTGTTTTTCGTTCAAAGCACAGCTTTGATAGTAAATTTGTGAAACAAATTTACACAGATCCCGTTGCAATGAGGTCCTCGAAAATTATTTCATAAAATAATTTTCGCAACAGCAAATATTCTGCTGTTGCGAAATAGCGTAAATACGCTATTTCGACAAAGGACACTCGTTATAACGATTAGGTGCTTGTGGGCGAAGGCCCTTCGCCCACAGCAAATCAAAACTCAGAAAGGAAGGCGTGAGTGAAATGAAAAAAATATTGTCACTGTTTGTGGTATTTGCTGTTATAATGTCCTGCTTTGTTGTAACTGTACATGGTGCAGCACCAACGGTAGATAAAGCACAAGGGGCGATTGATGCCGCTGCAGGAGAGTTCAGGATTACATTTGATGAAAATGTAACAGACGAAATACTGAACACCATATCTTTTAAAAAGGTATCAGAAGGCGAACTTGTTGATATAAAAGGCGGTGCTTATGTTAAAGCCGATAAGACAAATCCGAATGTTGCCGTAGTAAAATACGGAGTTTTGGAAAATGAATGTAATTATGTTTTGGCTGTTGGTGAAAACAGTTATAACTATAATGTAAATAAAATGGAATTCGTTGAGGATTTTGAGAATGATAGTTTTGTTGTTGGTGAACAGCTTCCGACAAGACCGTCAACATTTACTAGCCCTGTAATTTACTTTCCGAGTACCGGAACAGAGCCTTCAGGCAAAGCGACAGGTGTAGCAGAAACTCATTACATTGGTGAAACAGCAGACGGCGACAAGTATGTTGCGCTTGATCCTCATATAGCAGGAAAAGGTAAGAACGGAAGAATTGTGCTGGAATTTCCTGAACCCATTGAAGATTCGTTTTGTGTTGATGTAAAATTAAGAATAAACGGAGAAAATAAGTCAAGAAATGTTCTTCTGGCACTTCTGGGCAGCGGGAATGTAGTAAACACAAACAAAACCCTCGTTGCAGCCGACGCGAAAGCGGGTGTTCTTGTAGCTCCGGTAAAGGATTTGATGGGAGGCTCGATTACTGTATCAAATAATAAGTTTTCTACAGTTGGTGATGACGGATTCTTTGATTTAAGGATGAATATACAGAGGAACGCTGATGGCAGTTATAAATCAATTCTTCAAAATCTGAATTCGGCTAAAGAGGGAGAACTTACTGTAGAAGGTACTGCCACAGGTCTTACAGGTGTGTATTGTATCTGGCTTACACAGTTCTATGCAGCGGAACCAACAACTGAAGGCATTTCTATGGATTTGAGCTATGTTAAAGTTTATAAAAATTATAATACTGATATTTTACATATTGGTGATGTAGAAAAAACAGATAAGGAAATGTCTGTTGTATTTACAAATGATGTAGATGAAAGCTCGCTTTCCTATATGGAAATGATGGATGAAAGTGATGAAACTGTAAAACTTACCTTTGACAGATATGATGAAGCAAACAGAAAGGCTTATTACAAAATTGGACAAGTGCTTGATGCTGATACAGAATATACCCTTTCTTTTGCAGGCGTAAAAGACAAAGGTGGTCTTGAACTGGCAAGCGAATTTGCAACCTTTAAAACAATGCCTGATAAATGTGCGGTTGCAACACCTTCAATAACAGATGGAAGCGGAAACCCGGCTACAGAAATCGGAAATGCCGCAAAAATTACTTATTCAAATACACTTGTGGCAGAGGCAGGTAAAAAGTTTACATTGGCACTTGCTATATTTGACCGAGAAAACCGTCTTGTAAAACTTGTGTCGGCTACTGATTCGGTTGCTGAAGGACAAACTTCTGTGACACTGACAGCAACCACACCTGAAGATATTGATTTAAGCGATGGACACACCATAAAACCATATGTATGGGAAGAGGATGCAGTCGGCGGAAATGCTTTTGTGTCTGTTCTTGAAGAAATAAGATGACTTGTGATGGAAAGGAGATGAATTAATGCGTAATATAAGAAGATTTTTAGAATTATTATTGGTTTTGTCAATGGGGTTGCAGCTGCTTGTAATTCCGGTTTCGGCTGCAAGAAATCCCTATGATTCAAACCTTGCAATCACTATTGATGATAAAAACGGCTCCGGCATTCAGGTTCTGGCAGATCGTGTTGGTGGTATGCAACCGGGCAACTGGGTTTGCTTTAAAGAAATGGATTTTGGCAAGGGTGGTCCCGACGCGGTTGAGATGGAAACTACTATTCCTTCCGGTTCAACAATTGCAACAATAAGAATTGATAAACCTGACGGACCTATAATTGCAGAGGTGCCCATTACATTCAGTTCAGATTGGGGTATTGGTGCAATAAGTTCCACAGAGATTAAGGCAAAGGTTACAGGTGTACACGACATATACATCTCGGGCAACAAGTCTTCATTGGCATTCAGAAGCATTGTTTTTTATGAAAAAAAGGCAGCGGGGGAATCCTTCGACTGTAAGATGTATTCTCCAAGTAATGCATTTACGGATTTAGAGGGCACAGATTGCGCTGAAGCTGTACGCCTTCTTAACGGATTAGGAATAATTCCTGATGAAGAAAACGGTTTATATGATCCAAAAAAAACAACAAGTCGCGGTGAATTTGCATATTCCATTTATAGACTTTTTGTCCCGGAACCATCTACAGAACAGGAAATGAAGTCTGTTAAAACTTTATTTACAGATGTAAAGAGTGATTATAGGTATGCAGAGGCAATATCTTATGTTTCACAAAATGGTATTGTAAACGGAGTTACAGCAACAGAGTTTGACCCATATTCATATATTACATACCAGGATGCCCTTACAATTGTATTAAGAGCGCTTGGCTACAGTGAAATTGCAGAGGCGGCAGGCGGGTATCCCGAAGGATACATCAATACGGCAATCAAGGCACAGATAAGTATACCGGGTATTGGCTATAACGAATACCTTAAAAAAAGCCAGATGGCGCTTTTGCTTGAAAATGTAATAGATGCAGACTATGTAACGATAGAATCTATAAAAAATGGACAACTTTATCTTGAACAAGCAGAGGGGATACTTGGTGCAACTCAAAATATCTACTCGGGTAGCGGTTTTGTTACTGCTACAGAGGTGAGTATGGTAAATATGCCTGAAAGCGGACTTGAACATGGTTATGTTAGTATAGATGGTGCTATATACAAAACAGGCACAGCCGATGTTCTTGGTCTTCTTGGATTTGAGTGTGACTTTTGGTTCGAGGATAAGGATGGAGAAAAGACTCTTAAATATATCGCACCCAAAAGCTCCACAACATATTTCGACATCTCATCTGCAGAGGATAAAATATACTCAATTACCGACGATAAAATAGAGTATTGCTTAAACGGAGAAACCAAAGAAAGGGAAATAAAGATAGATTCAAATGTTTCTGTACTTTATAACGGAGTGGCTCTCGAAGGAAAAATAAGCGATGTTGTGGATGAACCTGATGCATTTAAAGGCATTATAAGAGTGGTAAAAAATAGTAATGGAAGCAGAACTATTTTTATAGAGGAATACGCAGACTATATTGTAGAGAGTATTGATCCTCACACATCAATACTGAAGGGCAAAGGTGTTGCTGATGAAATAGCGCTGGATGCCGATAATAATTTGGTTGTGCTTTTGGATGCAAAGTCCAAGGATATAACTGCCAACAAGTTGAATGTAGGTGAGATTATTACTGTTTACCGCAGCAAAAACACAAAGGGTCCCAAACTTATCAGGGCTTATGTAAGTGATAAAACAATACAGGGCGCGGTAACTTCTATTTATGATAATGATATTTATATCAACGAAAAGAGTTACAAAAAATCAAATAACTATTCAGGTACAATTGCAATCGGACAAAGCGGAATTTTTAATCTGAATATATACGGAGAACTTGTTGCGTTTAATTTGAGCAATGAAACTTCAACTATGGTAGGCTTGTTCCTGGATGTTAAAGAGAAAGTAGAACCCTTTGCCAGAGAGTATTATATTAAGATTGTTGACAATACGGGAAAGGTGGAATTCTATCCCGTTGCCCAAGATGTAATATACAACGGAAAAAGGTTTGAAACCATAAATATTTTATCAAACGTGACAGACGGAGATAATATGTGCAAGGGACTTTCGGAACTTACAGCAGAGGAGGCTATCCGCTTTAAACTTAATTCCGAAGGCGAAATTTCAATGATTGACACCTGTGAAAGCTTGGCAGGTGGCAGCAATGATACAATGAAAAAACTTACAGACACGGCAATTAGTATGAAGTATGTAAAAAATTCAGGAATACTTGCGGCAAGCGGTGTTATGAAATATTATATGGACAGCACAAGCCTTGTATTTGCTTACTACAGAGATGTTGAGGATAAGGAAGATTTCTGGGCGACCGGTCAGGCCGGCTCTTTGATGCCTTCAGATGCAACGCAGGTAAGCAGCCTTGTTTATTCAACACTTGGCAATGGAGTCGAGGCAGATGTCCTTGTTTTTGCGCGTACAATACAGTATGGTCGAACATGGAACGAGCCAATAATAGTTGAAGAAGTTGCTACCGGTATTGACGAGGACGGAGGCGAAACAACTATAATTACAGGTATATCCGGCGGTGGTGCAAAGATTACATATACTGCAAGCGAGACAAATGTTCCCTTTAATGAAGAGAGAGGTTTTCTTGATAATGTAAAGCAAGGCGATGTTATAAGAGTAAAGCTCTACAATGATATGATTGTTGATGTAGAGTATGTCTTCTTTTGGGATGGTGCAAAAACCAGAAACATTGCGGGCAGAGATGTAGAGGCTTTAATCAACAAGGTGGATAAAAGTACATCTGCTGCAGATGCGGAATTGAAGGCCAGATATATTTACGGCAGTATAGAGGAAAAGACAGATAAATACTTTGTGGTAAAAACGGGTGAAAATCCGGATGGAACTCCAATTACTGAGGTGGTTCCAATGCCCAGTAAGGCTACTATGTTTTATAAGAGAAGTAATGGAGAATATTTGATTGCAGGCGGAAAGGGTACAACGGCAATTGAAGTTGGTGATACTGTTACTGTAATTATTTATAACGGCAAAACAACTCAGGTAATCGTAAATGACATTAATTAGAATGGAGGGATGGTATTATGAGATTAAGTAAAAGGATCTTAAGTTTGTGTATGGGAGCAATTCTTTCCTGCACACCGCTTTTTGCATCAGCGGAAAGTGTTATAAACGATATTTTGCCCGATTCGCAAAACGCAATAGTTGTCAGCGGAACACTTGATGGGGAAACGAGATTTGATGCGACCCTGATTTTTAAAATGACAAATTCGGATGGAGCTATTGTGGCAGTTGGAAGCACAAAAACAAAGCTTGATGAGCAAGGTAATGTTGTATTTGGATTTGACAGCATTAAATTACCGCTGGGGCTTGCAAGTGATATTTATACCGTAGCTGTTTTGGGCGAAGGTATAGTGACTCCCCTTACAACTACTTTTGAGTACAACGGTTCTGACAGGAAACTGATAGTTTTAAAGGCAATAAGCCAGGCTCAGACAGTAGGTTCGATAATTACGGGAACAACATCAGGAAAAGCAAATTCGGAAATATTAGGCTATGATGCAACTCTCTATACATCTCTTGATGAGGTGGGTAAGCCCGTATTTGAGGCAAAAATGGGTGAAGTTGTATACAATCTTCCTGCAAATGTAGACAATGCTGTAAATATTGCAAAAATCCAGGCAGAGTCAGAAAAATTTGTAGAAAAATATGAAGAGGCAGTTGCTGTTGCTAAATTTGCTATGGCAAATACAACCGAGGAAATTTCCGAATGGTATGATAATTACTATACCGAATATGGATTCGATGAAGATGCCGAAATTACAAAAGTCCTGAACGAAGTAAAGACAACAGCGGATTTTGTTAGCAGAATAAGCAAAAAAACAGAATCTATGACAATTCCTGAAATTAAGGAATATATGTATGAAAGTGCCCTTTTGGCAGGAATAACAGAGTTGAGTGACTCAAAGGTGAAAGATATTATTTTGAATTTCCCAACATATTTCCCTGTTGATACAGATGCTTACAATAAGCTTTCTTCTGCAAATCAGGGTTATGTTATTGGTCAGGTATCGGGAATTTCTTATACAAATTGCATCGCAGCGGCATTGGCTGTTGATGAACAGGTGGAAAAGTTGTTGCACAAGAAAGTGTCAGGTTCTGATAGCTCCGGCGGTGGTCGCAAACCGTCAGGAGGATCATTCCCGATTATGCCCGGTACTTCCGGAACATCCGGTAAAGAAAATAAACCAGAGGATAAACTTGAGGATAAGGCTCTTCTGAAGGATTTATCAGAGGCTAAATGGGCTGAGGAAGCAATTCATTTCCTTTACAACAGAGGAGTGGTAAGTGGTGACCCTGATGGCAGCTTCAGACCCAATAATAATATAACAAGAGCCGAGGTGGTTAAACTAATTGTAACAGCGATGAATCTGCCGTTGTCATCTGGTGAAATACCTTTTGATGATGTAAATGCAGACAGCTGGTATGCACCTTACATTGCGGCTGTGTATAAACAGGGAATTGCAGAAGGAAATGGATACAGAAAATTCAATCCGGAAGCCAATATTACCCGTCAGGACTTGGTTACTATGCTTTACAGAGCGATTGATGTTAAATCTGGCGAAGAGGCAAAAACAAGCGCATTTACAGACGGCAGAAGCATAAGCGATTATGCCGCAACTGCAGTAGGATATTTTGCAGGTAAGAAGATTGTAAACGGTTTTGAAGATGGTAGCTTTGGACCCTTGAAAAATGCTACAAGAGCTGAGGCTGCAATGATTTTCTATAAGCTGATAACGACAGAACTGTAAAAGAAGGACAAAGGAGTAAGGAACGATGAGCAAGAGCGAAAAGATATAGGCAATATATCTTCCACTTGGGTACTCAAGAGATGATGACGACAGAGAAAGAGCACAGTTTGACGAAGAGGTATGGGACTATATTATAGATGAGTCTGTAAAATGCGGAATTAATACACTTGTATTGGAGATAAATAACGCGATTGTATTTCATTCGCATCCTGAGATTGCTGCAAAGGGTGCATGGATTCAAAGCAAATTAAAGAAAGAGCTTGCAAAATGCAGAGCTAAAAATTTAAAGGTTATACCACTGATGAATTTTGCATCACCGCATGACGATTGGTTGCTTGAGCATCACCGAAAGCTTTGTACTCCCGAGTATTATCAGATTTGCAACGATATTATAAAAGAAGCATACGAGATGTTTGACCATCCCGAATACATAAACATTGCAATGGACGAAGAGGATGCAAAGCATGTAAGGCATCACGAGCTTGCAGTTTACAGATAGGGCGAACTTTATTGGCACGATTTACGCTTTCTCGTTGATTGTGTAAAGGCAGCGGGGGCAAAGCCGTGGATGTGGGCAGACCCACTCTTTGACCATCCTGAGGAATATGCGGCAAGATTTGAGCCTGATGAGGCACTTCTTTCCCCATGGTATTATAATGCGTTTAGGCGGGAGCATTGGACTCCTGTTTCATCCCGTGCAGAGTATGCCGCATATTATAATGAGGGAGATTATGCAAAATTGGGTATTGAGTATGTAGAAGAGGATCCGTTCCTTGTAAACTTCAGAAATGTTGCTTTGCCGCTCTTGGAGAAGGGTTATAGCTATGTTCCGTGCGGGTCAGTCTTTAACAGATGTGACTATAATCATATGGATCTTCTGGAATATTTCAAGGAAAATGCTCCTGATGACCAGGTTGTAGGGTTTATGTCTGCACCTTGGAAGGCGGCTATTAAAGAGTTTAAATGCTATTACGAGGAGACCTTTAAATTTTTTAAAGAGGCAATAGATAAGAATTATAAATAAAACCCAATATTGCGCGGTATTAAAGGGTAATTTAAAATAGTTAAATAAATTTATCATAAGGACAGAGGGAATAAAAATGAACGAAAAAAAGTATATCTTGCCTGATGGTAGCGAGTTTGTCATTTGGAATGATGAAACGGAGTACAAAAAAGTTTTGCATGTTTCGCAAAAAAGCGGAACAGAAGATGGTGACGGTAGTGAAAACAATCCGTTTTTGAGAATAGAGCAGGCTGTGCCGCTTGCGACTCCCGGAACAAAGGTGGTTATACACGAAGGTGTCTATCGCGAAACGGTTAGACCTATACACTCCGGAAAGTCAAATACGGAAATGGTTATGTTTTGCGGAGCTGACGGCGAGAGGGTAGAAATTACAGGCGCAGAGTACTATAATGGTGAGTATAGAGTGAGCGAGGGCTGGAAACGCCGTATGTCATCACATCCGCTTAACGATTTTGTTGAAAAAGATGCCAAAGTATATATGGGTAAGTTTGACAGAAATATATTTGTAGGAGTAAATCCATTCAGTATGGCAAATGGCCCGCTCGTTCCGTGGTATAGCGCTTCAATAGGCTGGTTGTATCTTGTGAAAAACGACGATGAAAGGAAATGCACAACAATGCGCAGAGGAATGCTTTTCTGCGATGGAGAGAGAGTAGAGCAGGTGCTTAACTATTTTGATCTCGGAGAAAAGGACAATCGTTTCTTTGTGGAGGATGATGGATTAACCTTCCATATTCGATTTAAAGGCGATAGCAGTCCGGAGGGACACACTCTTGAATTTACAGCACGTGAACAATGTTTCTGTCCCGAAGAGAAATATTTCTCATATATGCACATAAAGAACCTGCACTTTACCAAAGGCGGAAACGGCTTTCCGCCACCGCAGAGGGGTATACTCAGCACCAATTGCGGAAACCACTGGATAATTGAAGAATGTCATATAACGGATGCAAATGGCGTTGGTGCAGATATAAGTTTTCAGTGCCCCGGAAGATATTCTACAGAGGAACGCGGACATCAGATTGTCAGAAACTGCGAGTTTAGTCGATGCGGAATAGTAGGCCTTACCGGAACTCCTGCGACATCTGAAACGCACTATTTCGATAACCAACAAGAAGGATTTTTAATTGAGAATAATAAATTTATTGACAACTGCTGGTGGAATTACGAATATTTGATGGAAAATGCAGGGGTTAAGATACATAGATTAAAGAACAGTGTTGTTGCGAATAACTATGTGAGAGGCACAGTACACGGAAGCGGAATCTGGACAGATGCATTCAACAGAAATTTGTTGATAGAGGGGAATGTGGTTCTTCATACAGGTACTATGTGGGGAGCAATCTTTGTGGAGGCATCAAAGGATGATTTGATGATGCGCCATAATATAGTTGTTGATACAAAGAAAAACAAGAACTATGATATAGGCGGAAGCGGACTTTATTCTCATACCAGTGAAGATGTAAAAACGGTACGTAACATCAGCCTTGGATGTGAGGGTAGCGGAATTGCACACCATAGCAGAGAGCCACTGTCACAAATAGCGGACATACAGAGAATAGATGGAGGTTCGGGTCAGACCGGAAATGGTTTTGACACATTTGAAAATGTTGTTTCGGATTGCACTCATCTTGTAACCATTGGCTCTGACAAATGCGAGGTAGACAGAAATATTTACGGATGCCATACTTTGCAGGCACCGCTCAGGATAGAACGTCCGCAGGTTTATGAAGATCTGGAGCATTGGCGCAAGAATTTTGGGTTTGATATGAATGGCAGAAATGAAAATATTACATATTCTCTGGAGGAAAATGACACCAAACTAATACTGACAGTTGGAGAAAAGACATACAATATTGACCTGATGGCAGATGTGGCACCGCAGATTGATAAGATATTTGAGTAATTGCCGGTTTAAAGGTGAATAAACTTAAAAAATCGTAAAACTTTGTAAATAGAATAAAAATATATAAGAAACAATGATATTAAGGAGGAATTTTTATGAAGAAGGTATTAGCATTGATGCTTGCCTTGGTTGTTATGGCAACTGCTCTTGTTGGATGCAAAAACAATACCGCGAAAACAAACGTAGGAAACTTTACTGACGTTGACTACAAGGTTAACGAAGAGGCTGTAAAATTTGAGGACTCATCTGATATGCCTGACTGGGCAGGAAAGCAAATTGAACTTACTATGTGGTATGCAAATGGTTCATATTCCGCCAAGAAAGATAAGGTTTCAACAGATGATGTTGTTTCACCCGAATGGGCACGTGTAACAGGTGTTAAATTCTCGAATGAGTCATTTGATAATAATGGTGACCTTGTCGATGCAAGACTTTCAAAGGTTATTGCGTCGGGCGACTGGCCCGATATACTTTGTGGATGTCAGGGTAATATGCTTGAAACATTGATTGAGCAGGATATGCTCTGGGATTTGACAGACCTTATCCCCAAGTATATGCCCAACCTTACTGCGTTGATGGAAAACGGATTTATGGCAAGCACAAGGGATGACAAGAGGATATATGAGATAGACCTTGCTCCGCGTATTGATTATGCGTATCCTGATATGCCCGCTGATGTTATTATGCGTACCCAAACTCCGCAGACAAATGGGTCTTATGTTTGGGTAAGGGATGATATATTGAAGAAAATTAAGCCCGAAGCATATACTTATGACGAGATTGTTGCAAAGTACGAAACAAATGGCGGAAAGTTCACAGAAGAAGAAATACTGAATGCATCGTTTAACTCAAAAGAGGAATTTATACAGTTCCTTCGTGATGTAAAGGCGCTGGGCGAGAAGGTTGGAAACAGAGCTGTATATCCAACTTATGCTTTCACTGGGTCTGACAACTGGGACTTTATGGCAGTTCTTGCAGGACATCTTAACGGGTGGAATTCTAATCCATCGGGATTTAACCAGAACTATTTTACATACTATGACAAAACAACCGGAAAAATCGAACTTATGCTTGAACAGCCCTTCTACAAAGAGGCTATAAAAGAGCTTGCAGATCTCATTGCAGATGATGTAATTTCTACGGATTCATTAGTAGATATCCGCTCTGCATTTGAAGAGAAGTGTGCAACAGGCCAGTATGCTGTTCTCTACGGTACGACAATACCTGACATTAATACGCTAAACAAAAATGCTCAGGGATATAAATACAGACCTGTTATTTTGAACATTCCGTTTGATACCGAAAGATTTGTGCCTATGGTTGACAACCTTGTTGGCGGAACAAGATATGCGTTTATGAAGAATGAAATATCTGAAGAGGAACTACCACAGATACTCAGAGCGTTTGACTTTATGCTCACAGACGTTGGACAGAAACTTATTATGTGGGGACCGAAGAGCGCAGGCTTGTTCGAGGAAACAGAGAACGGCAGACGCTTTACTGTAAAGGAACTTGAGGAGGAAGCGGTTTACGGTAAGTCAAATGATTCGCTTCTCAAATACGGACTTCAAAACAAACAGTGGCCCGGATATCCCACAGGCGTGAATAAATGGAATCCTGTTTACATATACGACTTTGTTCCGAACATAAGCAGAATGCAATACTTCTACTCACCGGGAATGATATCGCCGGCTGAAACTGTATCGGGTGTTGCACCTAACGTATGGAAGTTTACCGCAGAAGTTGAGGATATCGGAAGAGCCTGGGATGCCCGCACTGCTATAGAGAGCGCGATGACAAAGGTTCTCACTGCTACAAATGATAAAGAGTTTGAGGCTTTATATGCAGATATGCTTGACAAGGCACAAAGAAACGGCTTTACAAAAGAAGCACTGGCAGAGGCAGACTCATATTGGAGAACAAATGTAAACAAAAATTATATGGGAGACCTTGAGAAATATTTGAAGAAATAATCTGGTTACGGATTAAGTAAGAGATAAGATGTTGCGGGGGAGATACTCTCCCCCGTGGCAGACTTGATTTATTTTAAATTAATATACTGCGAAATATCGTGGCATAGAGAATACGAAATATTGGGAAGGAAAATTAACGTTGAAAATAAATGCGATTTAGCAACTTATATATAAAAATTAAGCATTGATATTAGTTTCTGCAGGTTTATGAAAGAGGTCAAAGAAAAGTCTTAAGGAGGAGTTTTAGAATGGAGAACAACAACAAGATGTGGGCGATTTTAGTGCATCTCAGTATGAGTATGTGGAGCGAGAAATATGAAACGTTGCCGTTTGAGGATGATATCTGGGATTATGTATTAGAGGAAAGTGAAAAAGCAGGTATAAACACCATTGTTTTGGATGTGGGCGACGGAATAGAATTCGGAAGTCACCCCGAAATTGCCTGCAAGGGTGCATGGAGTCGTAATAGACTCCGCAAGGAGCTTGCCAGATGCAGAGAAAAGGGTATCGCTCTGATACCAAAGCTGAATTTCGCAACACCCCATGACATATGGCTCGGCGAGTATCATCGTATGGTTTCAACACCTGAATACTATAGAGTTTGTAATGATTTGATTAAAGAAGCATATGAACTTTTTGGGCATCCTGAGTATATACATATAGGTATGGACGAAGAAGATGAAAAGCATGTAAGAAACCATGAACTGGCAGTTTACAGACAGGGTGAGCTGTATTGGCATGATATTCGTTTCTTCGTGGATTGTGTAAAGGCAACGGGCGCAAAGCCGTGGATGTGGTCCTGCCCGCTATTTGATCATCCCGAGGAATATAAAGCACATTTTGATGCAGATGAGGTTATTCTCTCTCCGTGGTATTATAATGCGTTTAGAAAGGAGCATTGGACACCTGTTTCGTCCAGAGCTGCGTATGTTACATATTACAATGAGGGCGAGTATGCCAATATGGGTATTGAATATGTAGAACAGGATCCGTTCCTTGTAAACTTCAGAAATGTTGCATTGCCATTGATGAAGGAGGGATACCACTATGTTCCGTGTGCGTCAGTTTGTAATAGATGTGATTACAACACGTCTGATTTGGTGGAATATTTTAAGGATAATGCGCCTGATAATCAGGTGATAGGATACATAACTGCACCTTGGTTCAAGACAACGGCTGAATTTAAAGGAATGTTTGAAGAATCATTCAGATTTATGAAAGAGGCAAAAGAAAAGTTCTATGGATAAGCACTATTCTGAAACGACATATAGATTAAAAAAAGCGTTTATTAATAAATATTACGCCAAGTGAAAGGAATGGGAAATATGAGAATAATATGGCTTGGTCAGGCGGGGCTGATGTTTGAGCATAACGGAGCTAAAATAATGATTGACCCATATCTCTCTGACAGCGTTGAGAAGATAAACCCAAAGAATTACAGACGTGTTCCTGTAAAAAAAGAGTTATTTGATATAAAGCCTGATATTATAATATTTACCCATAACCATCTTGACCATTATGATGAGGAAACAGTCAGGTACTTCATTAAAGAGGACTCAAATATTACGGTGCTTGCGCCAAGGTCTGTATGGGATGAGGTCAGGAAACTTGGCGGAAATAATAACTATGTTTTGTTTAACAGACATACAAGCTGGACCGGGTGCGGAATAAGATTTACCGCAGTGAAGGCTGAACATAGCGACATAGCGCCGATTGGTGTGATAATTGATGACGGCAAGAGAAAGTATTACATAACCGGCGATACTCTGTATAATGAAGAAATATTTAATGATATACCCGAAGATATTTATGCAGTCTTCTTGCCGATAAACGGTGTAGGAAACAATATGAATATGCATGATGCAAAAATATTTGCAGAGAAAACCAAGGCAAGGGTTGCGGTTCCAATACACTTCGGTATGTTTGATGAGCTTGACCCGTCGGGGTTTGAGCTTGAAAATAAGGTAATCCCAGAAATATACAAAGAAATTAAGCTTTAGAGAAAGGGTGTTTTAGCGATGAAGGTTACGGACATAAAATGCTTTGTGGTTGATTGCTTTCGTACTAATTGGGTTTTTGTAAAGGTATACACAGACGAGGGAATAGACGGTGTAGGCGAAGCAACGCTTGAATATAAGGAAAAGGCACTCCTCGGTGCAGTTGAGCATATAAAGGAATACCTGGTTGGCAAAAATCCCCTTGATATAGAAAAACATTGGCACAGTATTTACAGAGATGCATATTGGCGCGGCGGAGCAGTTCTTATGAGCGGCTTATCTGCAGTTGAAATGGCGCTTTGGGATATTCTTGGTAAATATCTGAATGTTCCTGTATATCAACTGATGGGCGGAAAAGTAAATGATAAGGTAAGAATATATGTAAATGGATGGTTTGCCGGTGCAAAGACTCCGCAGGAGTTTGGCGAAAAGGCAAAGATTGCAGTACAAAGAGGAGTGACTGCAATGAAATGGGACCCGTTTGGCAAGAACTATCTTGATATCTCTAATAAGGACTTAAATACTGCAATTGAATGTGTAGGAGCCGTAAGGGATGCGGTTGGCAACGAGGTTGATTTGCTTATAGAGGGGCATGGACGGTTTAATATTCCTACGGCCATAAAAATAGCAAAAGAATTAGAACAGTTTAAGCCGATGTTCTTTGAAGAACCTGTTCCTCCTGATAATCTTGATGCACTTAAAGAGGTAAGGGATAAATCTCCCGTTGCAATATCTGCCGGGGAACGATTATATACCAGGTGGGATTACAAGCCTCTGTTTGATAGGATGCCATGTGATTACATACAGCCTGATATATCGCATGCGGGCGGAATAATGGAGCTTAAAAAGATTGCTGCAGAGGCAGAGTGCAGATATATACCGTTTGCACCGCATAATCCGTCGGGGCCCGTTGCAAATGCAGCAACACTTCAGCTTGCGGCAAGTTGCCCGAATTTCTGCATACTGGAGATTATGTATTCAGACGTAGAGTGGCGCAAGGATGTAACAAACGAAAGTTTAGAATATAAAGACGGATATATAAGCATCCCTGACAAGCCCGGGCTTGGAATAGAAATCAACGAGGAAGAATGCTTAAAGCACCCCTATGTACCGCACACACTCAGACACTATACAGGGGCGCTTACCGATATAAGACCTGCAAAAAGTGAATTTTATTTTTGATTAAGGTTTAAAATACCGAACCGAGGGTAATTCGGAAAACTAAAATGAAACAAATAGGAGCTAATATATGAGAACAGCTTTAATAACAGGCGCTTGCATAAACACGGGCGTTGATATCGTAGAAAAATTTGCATCAGAGGGCTGGAGCGTAGTGTTTACGGGTAGAAAAAAGGAAACCGTACATGCTAAAGAAAAGGAATATGCGGAAAAATTTCCAAATAGCAGGATTATTGGATTTCATATTGATTCTTTAATTGATGAAAGAACTGTGGATGAAAAGGCTGTGGAAGAAATGTTTGCGTATTTTGACAGTCAGGATATTTTCATTGAGGCACTTGTATTAAATGCCGCAGACCAGGGCCTAGGAATAAAAGTGTTTGAAAATCCGTTGACAGATTTTATGAAGGTTTTAAATACAAATATAGTGTGGAACTATTGCCTGTGCGAGTATGCTGCAAAGAGAATGAAGGAAAAAGGCGGAGGAAGTATTACATTTATCAATTCAAATACAGCATATCGCGTTATTCCTGATAGAATAGCGTATTCAACATCAAAGGGCGGACAGCTCGGTATGATGCGTGCGCTTGCGTTTGATTTGGGTAAGTATAATATCCGCGTAAATGCGGTACTTCCCGGTATGATAAAGACGGACAGGTGGGAGAAAAACCCTGAATTTTATGCAAAGGTACCATCGAGATTTACACCTATTGGCGATGTAGCAGTCGGTGCAGATGTTGCAGATGCTGTATGGTATTTTACTGCCCATGCAAGAAACACAACTGGTGCAGAACTTGTTGTGGACGGCGGAAATACAATTCAGCTCTACCCGATTATAGAGAAATAGATATATAAAGGATTTTTTTGGTTGGCAGATGAATTATGAAATTATCGATAATCCATCGCACCCAATTATATAGATATTGACAATACAATCAAGTAAATAGAATAACCGTTACCGCTGTTTTCACCTTCTTTGTTACGGTAGTCATACTTGGTGTAGCGGAGTTCATCATCAAGTTTGCCCTCAAGACCATTTTCAAGCATTTCTCCCACCATGAGTTTGAACACATCTTTAAGGTCGTCAAAACTTTTTACATCAAGACCCTTCATGATGTTCCGCAAATTTTCTTTTCTTTTTCCGCTGCCTGTTCTTCGGGATTTAATTTGTACCTTGGCATATTAAAAACCTCCAAAATGATATTTTTATTATATATCATCTTGGAGGTTTTGTATAGATTTTATACAAAATACGGGATAGTCCCGTTCATAATTTTATAGCATGAATTATATTGTTATAAATTAAAAAATAGGTTTTCAATTTCGGTACAAAGATAGTGATAAATAGGCAAATGCAGTTCCTGTATTTTAAATGTCTCTGTTTCGGGTACGCAGATGCAGATGTCAGCTATCTTGCGCAGTTCCCCTCCATCTGCTCCCGTAAAAGCTATTATTTTTCCACCAATTGCTCGAGCTACCTTTGCAGCGTTTACAACGTTTTTAGAATTCCCCGAAGTTGATAAACATATCAAAAGATCATTTTTATTGCCATAACCATATACGAGTTGTGCATATATCATTTCAGGGTCAACATCATTTGCAAATGCTGAAAGTATTGCACTTTGACTCGGTAGCGATATTGCAGGGAGCGCACCCTGAAGCTTATCCCTTAATTCCTCAGGAATTCTCTCATCATCTACTTTTCGTTTAAGCAGAAACCCCTTCATAAGTTCGCCAACAATATGTTCACTATCTGCAGCACTTCCACCATTTCCACAAACCAACACCTTGCCACCATTTTTATATGTATCTGTCATAAGTTTTAAAGCTACATCTATATCTTGTATGCAGCACTTAAGAGAAGGATATCTTTCAAGTAAAGTATTCATTATAATACCTCTCCTTTCCAATCTTTCACAAACTTAGCAATGCCATTGTCCGTGAGAGGATGCTTCGTCATATTCATAATTACATTATAAGGAACGGTTGCAATATCGGATCCAGCTAATGCGGCATCTGTAACATGGATTCCATTTCTAATGCTTGCTGCAATTATTTCAGTTTCTATACCGTGTACATCAAAAATTTCTGCTATATCTCTTATCAAAGATACTCCATTTTGACCTATATCATCAAGTCTTCCAATAAACGGACTTACATAGCTTGCACCGGCACGAGCTGCTAAAAGTGCCTGTGTTGCTGAAAAAATCAATGTTACATTAGTTTTAATCCCTTTTTTAGACAGCACTTTTACTGCTTTTAAGCCTTCTTCTGTCATTGGGACTTTTATTACAATATTTTTGTGTATCTGTACAAGTTCCAAGGCTTCCTCAATCATTTTATTAGATTCAAGACTAATAACTTCTGCACTTATTGGACCATCTATAATTTCTGTTATTTCTTTTATAACTTCTTTAAAATCTCTACCCTCTTTTGCTATTAGAGAGGGGTTAGTCGTAACCCCACATATTACTCCCATTTCATTTGCTTTTTTTATTTCATCTATATTTGCTGTGTCAATAAATAATCTCATTCTTTATACCTCCTTATTCATAACTGCAACTGCCAATGCCGCATAATCTCCGATATTTTCTCCCAATTTTGCCGGAACAACCTTGCATATATCAAGTGCATATGTCAGACATTCTTTTTCCAATATCTCCTGCATTTTCGGTCTTATTAACGATTCACATCTTTGAAATATACTTCCCAAAATAATTCTCTCAGGGTTAAGTATATCAATCAAAACACTAAGGCCTTTTCCAAGCATAGTTCCACATGTTTCAAATATCTTTATTGCATCCTTTTCTCCGTTATATGCACATTCTGCAATAGATTTTGCGGTTATGCTTTCAAGATCTGAAAAGACTGTACAAAAGGATACTTTTTTCCCCATTTGGAGTTTTTCCTGAGCATACATTTTTCCAAGCTGTGCAATACCATTTCCTGAACAAAAGCCTTCAAATGAGCCTGCTTTACCATATCCCACGGGACCAAACTCACTAAGGCGTATATGACCTACCTCACCGGCCATATCATTAGCACCTCTATATAGTTTTCCATCAAGAATTAACCCTGCACCAAGTCCTGTTCCGAATGTAAGAAAAATTATGTTTTTAAATCCTCTGCCATTACCGAATTTCCACTCGGCAACAGTACAGGCATTTGCGTCGTTCTGGAGATATGTTGGCGCTCCGTAATGCTCTTTTATCTTTGCAACAATATTCACGTTAACCCATTTTGGCAAATTGGGCGGATTTAAAATGATTCCTTTTTCTGAATCCAGCGGCCCGCCACATGAGATGCCAATTGCATCGGGGTTCTTGTCAAGTATGCTGTCCGACATTCGGATTAATTTATCAATCATATCATCAGGTGTTATATGGTGATTGGTGGCAACTTTTTCCTTATTCAGCAGCTGAATGTTTTGCCCATCCCATTTTGCAGTAACTACGGCACATTTAGTTCCGCCAATATCAAATCCAAGTATATACATAAGTTACTCTCCCTAATTATATCTTTGCAAGAAATTTTTATACATTGACAGAGAAATTGGAGGATGCCCACAAAGGTAGTGGTTAAATCCACACTCGCCATCTGCTTCCCATTCAAAAATAAGTATTTTTTGTTCAGAATAATATGTCGGAATACTTGCAATCACGGTACTAGTGTTTTTTTGAACGGTGAAGTCGTGTTCGCAAACGATTTTGTCGCTTAATGCTTCCCTGACAATTAAGTGACCGTTTTTTACCTGTAATGTATCGTTGCAGGCATATAAGTTCAGATTCCAGTCTTTGATTTCGTCAGCACATATAGCAAATGGTGCCTGTGAACGTTTAATATAGGAATAAGCCAGCTTTTTAGTGAAATAATAGTCAACCACCGCATCAGACATCTGGGGCCAGCCGTCAAGAAGATTCCACCATATTATACCTGTCTTTTCATGGCGGCCTACTCGGATTCGCTCAATAAAATATTTTTTTGCCTCGGCCTGAGAAATTTGCGATGCAAGGACATATTCTTCAGGACACTGGGGAACTTCGCCAAATAACTGGAGAACTTGTTTTTCCATAAGCATAACTCTGCTGTCGTTGCCGTTTTGGTCGCTTGAATGCAATGTCCATTCGGAATTGTTGGTGTATGGCCATATGTTGTCAGGGGTAATGAATTTTTTAATGGACCCTATATCAGGACAACCGTGATAGCCTGTTTCGCTTACAAAACGGGCGACATTATTTTTGTAAAAATCGCCTTTGAAATAATCACGCGGTCCCCATAGATGATCTTCCACAAGTTTTGAACCAATAACCTGTGATCTTTCACCTTTTCGATACATTTCCTCTGTTATGTAAGGAGAACTTGGTATGTATGGACGACCGATATCGTTTAATTCTACACATTTAGATAATACATTTCGTGTTATTGTGTTATTATCAGGGTTAAACCACGGTGTGCAGGAATCAACCTCATTATCACCCGCCCAGATGATTAGTGATGGATGATTGCGTAGTTTTCTTATGACAGAAGTTGCCTCAATTTCTATTTTCTTTTTAAAAGTTTCATCTTCCGGATAAGCGGCACATGCCATAGCAAAATCTTGCCATACCATTATACCGTTTCTGTCACAGAAGTCAAAGAATGGATGGTCTTCATACACATTCCCGCCCCAGCAACGTAAAATATTGCAGCCTATATCTTTTGCAAAACCAAGAGCAGTATTATAACGCTCGGCGTCACGGCAATGCATGGCATCAAGTGGAACCCAGTTACTGCCTTTGCATAATATTTCAACTTCATTTATAAGAATACGAAATTGGCCTTTATTAGTTCCTGACGGATCACTCCTTTCGAGGTTAACACTTCTTACTCCAAAGCTGATATTTTCCTGATGTACAAGATTTCCTTCGCTGTAAATCTTAGCAGTGCCGTCATATACATTGGGCTCTCCGTAACCGTATGGGAACCACTTTTTTACATTGTCTATATGAAAATAAATCTCCCCGGCTTTTTTGTTGCACGGAATTCTTTTGTAAAAGAAGCTGTCTTCTCCGCAAGAACCGGCAAGTTCAATTTCGATATCCTTAAAGTTTTTGCGTTCAAATTCGAGAACATAATAAAAATAACAATCATCGGATTTTGCATAAAAGAAAGTTTGTGAAAAATAAAGGCTGTCCCGTATTTCAATTTTGACATCACGCCAAATACCTGCCGTTACAAGCCTTGGCATTATATCCCAGCCGTAGCAGTGTGGAGCCTTCCTGATATGCCTTGCCTCAATGTTTTTTGAATTTGTCAGCATTTTTACGGTATAGTCCATATTATCCGCCTCAAGAACAGCAGATTTAATGTGCACTGTTAAAATATTTTCTCCGTCTTTAATAAGGTTATCAACCTTAAATTCGTGACGAATAAACATATTATCACTTTCACCGATTTTTACACCATTCAAAAAATATTCTGCAATGCAGTCAACACCTTCAAAAACCAGAAAAACATTTTTCTTTTCATCAGAAAACGAAAAACTGCGTTCATACCACCACTCATAGGTTTCATATTTCTCGGCAGCAAGAATGTTTTCACCCATATACAAATCTTTTGGCAAATATCCCTGTTTAGAAAGATCAAGTTGTGCGCATCCTGGAACTTCTGCTGTGATTAACAGTGATTTATCAACTTCGCAGCCGTGCTGTTTTCCGGTAAGCTTCCATATTCCGTTTAAAGATATTGTTTTCACAAGATACACCTCCTATTTTCTTCAGTATAAAATTTTGATACGTTTTAAACAATATATAAAGCACAGAAAAACACACGGTTTTTTTGGATATTTGTTTACAAATACAAAAATCTTGTGTATAATATAGCCGAGTTCTATGAAAAGAAAGGGTGTGTGACACGTGAAAAATCATGAAAGACTAAAAATAGATGATGGCAAGCATTTGATTGTGAAAGAACATATAGTAACATCTGATGCTCCATTACATTGGCATAGCTATTTTGAACTAGAAATCATTTTGTCAGGTTTAGGAAAATATGTAATCAATGATAAGGAATATGATATTTTACATAATAATGTATTTCTTCTTACAACTACAGACTTTCATTATATCAAAGTCGATGAAACAACACGGTTAATTAATATTTCCTTTGACGAAGAACTTATTGATGAAAAACTTCTTACAACGCTTGTATTTGCACAAACTGAAAAAGGATATGCGCTGCCAAATGATGAAATTGAAAGACTAAAAAATGCTGCTATGCTTTTAAAGCACGAATGCAGTGCAAACGGAGATTGTGAACGAGAACTTTTACACTATATATTAAGTTGTCTTTTTCGAAAGAATACAAACCGAAATATATCTGCTATTCATAATGGTCATTACCAGGGAATTAAAAAAGCCATAGTTTATATGGAGATGCATTTTAAAGAAAAAATTACATTGCAGATGATTGCAACAGAAGCGGGATACCATCCTGCATATTTCAGCGAGTTATTTAAAAATCTTACAGGAGAAACCTACACATCTTTTTTGAGAAAATTACGTATCGGATATGCCCGCACTCTTCTGGCAAACGGATTTTCAGTGACAGATGCCTGCTTTTTATCAGGATTCACTTCACTATCAAATTTTGGTACTATTTTTAAAAAGAATTGTATGATGTCACCATATGAATACGCAAAATCATTCCGGAAATAACCGAGATGATTTCAGATTATTTTAATACATTAAGCATATTTTCTATATTGTAATTCAGATGAATTTAATCCAAGCAATGGATTAAGTACGGATGAGTTAAAGGCATATCTTTCAACAGTTGCAAAATCAGGACCAAAGAAAGAGGGAATGATGACACAGTAGTAGTGTCATAAACTTTGCAGCAGGGGCAGATCTTTTTGGTAATTACGGACAGTGTTCGTATCCTGATGCATTTAAGCCAAATGTAAAAACTCCCCCCGGCAGGTTGTTTTGGAGATTCTGAACTTAAAATTGGTAGAGTTTGCGTTAAAAGTTGCCTCTCCCGATTTTAAATATATGAACGGAGAAACACTAGCCCTTGAGGGCGGTATGGACATTAGAACTTGATGGCTTGTCTTTACATTATATCAGTATTTTTTTGTAAGAAGAGATTGTTCGGTTTGTGTGATTGATTGAAGTGCATCATCCGAACGATTGTATACAATATAGAAATAAAGAGTGTCAATTATGGCAAGTTGAGCAATTCTTGAATTAAGTGCCAGTATGTTGTATTCTGTTTCTTCAGACGAGGTTGCAAGTACAATATCACTTCGCTTTAAAATAGGCGACTTTCCGCTATTTGTTATTGCAATTGTTAAGGCGTTGTGTTCTTTTGCAATCTTAAGAGCTTCAACAATATCCTTGGATGAGCCCGAGTGTGATATGCCTATAGCGATATCGTTTTCCGTAAGATGCGATGCGGCAATAACCTGCATGTGATTGTCGGTATAAGCCATGGCATTTAGCCCTGAACGCATAAATTTGTGACTTGCGTCGATTGCGATAGAAGAGGAGTTTCCGAGACCGAATATTACTATTCTGTCAGCTCTGCAAATTTTCTCCGCAGCTTCTTTAAGCGCATCTTCTTTTAAAGAGTTTTTGGTCTTTTCAAGAGAAAGATAGATGTCGTTACATACCTTTTCATAAATCTCAAAGGCGGAATCTGCTGCTGTTATGTGAGTGCTTGCAGGGGAGCCGCCATTTTCGGATGCAAGGGAAAACTTTAATTCCTGAAAGCCATTGAGCCCGAGCCTTTTTGCAAATCTAACGATTGTTGCTTCTCCGCATTTGCACTTTTCTGCGAGCTCTATTATTGATAATGATATGATTTTCTTTGGGTTTTCAAATATCCAGTCGGCAATTCGTTTTTCTGCTTTGCCCATGCCGTTGTATAGTAATTTTATTTTGAGAGAAATTTTATCCATTTTGTACCTCTTGGACGGAACCGATTAATCCGAACTTCAATTAAAGTTACAAATTCTCGCGTTCACTATGTTAAAATAAAAATATTTTCCATATATTATTATACAAGAATAATAAATAAAAGTCAATTTAAAAAAATTTTCATTTTGGTATTGAAAAAATTTTCACAATATGATATAATGAGTAAAAAAATATCCGAAAAAATGAAAATATTTCTAAATTTTTCGAAAAGGTATCATTTTACATGGGATAGTAAACAGGAAAGGAAAAGAAAAATGACAGACTTTTTATTTGATGTGATTGCAACTGAACTTGAGGATGCAGTCGGCAGAGAAAATTGTTCCACAAGAACAATCGATAAGCTAACTCACAGTGTTGACTATTTTTGGCTCTCCAGAATGTGGGCGGACAGAGGGCTTCGTATGCCTGAGGGCGACTTTATTGTAGCACCCAAGGATGCAAAAGAGGTTTCTGCAGTTCTTAAAATTGCCAATTATTATAAAATTCCCGTAACCACCTGGGGTGCAGGCGGGGGCACACAGGGCGGTGCAATCCCTGTGTGCGGCGGTATCGTGCTCGATACCAAGAGAATGAACAGGATTTGGATCAATGTCAATAAAGTAGACAGTAAAAAGAGAAAAAATTATACAGACATAAGCAACGCCTCCTTTTGGTTAGGAGTAAGACCATTGTTGTGTGAGTGAGGTCTGACAGAATTGTAAAAACCATTTATATAAGTAAA
>JAZRLM010000017.1:0-31361 GCA_045646865.1 Clostridia bacterium | reverse complement strand
ATCTCGGTTTGTTGTTCTGTAATCTAACACTTGATATTCAGGACAGATAATACAATCATAATATTCGTCATATACATATTTCCACCATTCGTGACCACCTTTCTTTGTCATCGGTCTTTTGTATGCTGTGGATAAAACTCTATCATCATCAAATGCTACGCTATCGTGAACATTTCCTGGAGTTACTACTGCTTCTAAAACAAATCCATTCTTATCACGGACTGTGTGTGCTTCATACGCAAATTGTCTTTGATGTTCACCCTTTACGAAAAGGCCGCTTTCAGGATCAGTTGTACTTTGGGTAATTTTCTTTTTAGTATTGGCATTTGCTTTTATGTGAGTTCCGTCTATGAATACTGCTTCCGGTTTCAAATATCCGGCTTCTGCAGCCTCGCTTAATATCCATGCAAATATTTTGTCTATTGTATCTGCATTAAAACGGTGACGAAAATTGTAGCTGATTGTGGAGAAATGCGGTGTTTCATCAGTTAAGCCATAACCCAAGAACCAACGATATGCATTATTCAAGGATACCTCGTCAGCGGTTCTGCGTAAAGATGGTAAACCATACAAATGCTGAATTAACACCATTTTAAAAAGTACAACTGGGTCAACACTTGGTCTGCCGTTATCATCACAATACAATTTTTCTACAAATTCATATATTTTAGAAAAATCAACAGCTTCACTTATTTGTCTTAGCAAATGGTCTTGTGGTACCAAGTCCTCTATACTTATCATTTCAACTTGATATCTGTTCTAGTATCCTTTTTGCATCATATTTCATCACCCAAGGATATTATACCATAAAACGAAGAAAAAGCCCAGACTTTTCTGGACTTTTTCAACAGTCTGTTGTTATGTAGAAATATTTTTTAATAGCCGAAAATTCCTTCGATTGATTCGTCATTTTTAACCCAGTCTTCAACGTCTACAACTCTGTATTCGGTGGGGGTGTCACGGATGATTACCTGCTTGATGCCTGCATTGATTACCAGACGCTTACACATTGAACAGCTTGAGGTGTTTTCAACAAGCTCGCCTGTTTTATAATCCTTGCCCACAAGATAAAGGGTAGAATCAATCATATCACGGCGCTGTGCGCTGATAATACAGTTTGCTTCGGCGTGTACACTTCGGCACAGCTCATATCTTTCGCCGCGAGGAATTGCCAGCTTTTCGCGTATACATACACCAAGGTTTGTGCAGTTCTGTCTGCCTCTGGGTGCGCCGGTGTAACCGGTAGATACGATTTCATCATTTTTTACTATAATCGCGCCAAAATTACGGCGAAGGCAGGTCCCGCGTTCAATAACGGTTTCTGCTATGTCCAGATAATAGTTGTGTTTGTCAACTCTTGTTTTTTCCATTTTATAGGTTCCTTTCTATGTTTTGTTGCGTTATTATCACTAAGTTTAAAATCAGTATACAATAAAATAAATTAAAATTCAATACTTTTGTATTGACTTTATAATTAAATATAGGTAAAATAAATATATAGATTTTTTTCGGGAGGAATGGCAGTAACTATGGAAAAGTTTGTGACCCGCAGCGAGGCCGAAACACGGGCGGCTGCAAAAGAATTTGCAAAAAGCCTTGTTCCGGGTAGTGTCATTGCTCTTGTGGGTGATTTGGGTGCAGGCAAAACTGCATTTACAAAAGGCCTTGCAGAGTTCTTTGAAATTGAAGGCGATGTTTCAAGCCCCACATTCACCATTGTTAACGAGTATAACGGAACTCTTGACTTATACCATTTTGATGCCTATCGGCTTGAAAATGTGGATGCCGACAATTGCGACTGGATGGATGATTACTTTTTTGGTGACGGAATTTGTATTATCGAGTGGGCACAGAATATTGAGGAAGTTTTGCCAAGAGGATACATAAAAGTAAAAATCGAAAAAAATCCCGAAATGGGAGACGATTACCGTGAGATTTTTATTGAAAAAACGGAGAGATAAAAATGCTTGTATTTGGAATTGATACCTGCTGTATGGCGGCAACAGCGGCTTTGATGAACGACAAAATAATGGTTGCTCAGACAGTAATAAATCAAAATAAAACACATTCACAGATAATGATGCCGCAGATTGAGCAGATGTTTAAGGCTGCAGAGGTTGACCCTTCAGGGGTTGATGCCTTTGCGGCGGCTGTGGGACCCGGCTCCTTTACAGGTGTAAGAATCGGCGTTGCAACAGCAAAAGCTCTTGCTCAGGCGGCAGACAAGCCTTGTGTTGCGGTTTCCACATTGGAGGCTCTGGCATTCTCGTCAAAGTACTTTGACGGAATTATATCGCCTGTTCTTGATGCAAGACGCAATCAGGTATATAATGCCCTGTTCTGCGGTGGCAAGGAACTGGTTAGATTAACAGATGACCGTGCGCTGGCATTGGACGAGTTGCTTGATGAACTGAAGGAAAGTGGTAAAAAAGTTCTTTTTATGGGTGATGCAACCCTTGTTTTTGAAGGAGAGATTAAGGCGGCTTTGGGCGATTTGGCATATTTTGCTCCAAAGGTTTCAAATCTCAATCTTGCAGGTGCTGTTGCTGAAATCGGCCTTGATAAATTAAACAAAGGTGAAGTGACAGAATACGGAAAGCTGGTTCCCGAATATATCCGTCTGTCTCAGGCGGAACGCGAAAAGCTTGAGAGAGAAGGCGGCTTAAAATAAATCGGAGGAAAAATCGGTAATATGAAGAACAGGGAAAAGAAGTCTTTAAATATAATATGGCACAGACTCTTGACGGCGATTCTTGTAATTTGCTGTGTGATCAGTACTTTTGTGCCCACTTTTGCTGCGGCACCGTCATTAACGGCAAAGGCGGCGATTTTAATTGACGGCAAAACTGGTAATATTTTGTTTGGGAAAAATCAGGACAATGTAATGTTTCCTGCCAGTACCACAAAAATTATGACGGCAATTGTGGCTCTTGATGCGGTGGATAGAGGTGAAATCAGTCTTGAACAGCCTCTTGTTATGTCTCAGACGGCTTTTGATACGCTGGCAATCGATGGCAGCAGTATTGCGTTAAAAGTGGACGAGGAAATGACTCTGAAAAACCTGCTTGAAGGTTTGCTAATTGCATCGGGCAATGATGCTGCTGTAACCATTGCAGAAGGTGTTTCGGGTTCCATTGATGCCTTTGTTGGAAAAATGAATGCAAAGGCGGCAGAAATTGGTCTTGAAAATACTCATTTTGTCAATCCTCATGGTCTTCATGATGAACAACACTATACAACACCTCGGGATATGGCAAAAATGGCACACTACGCTATGAAAAGAGAAACCTTCCGCAGTATTGTAGAATGTGCCCATATTTATCTGCCTGCAACAAATATGTCCGAGCAGAGATATTACATAAACACCAACAATCTTGTTTCAAGGATGAGATATCCTTATTATTTTTATGATTATGCAACGGGTATAAAAACGGGTTCCACATCAGAGGCGGGATATTGTCTGGTTTCATCTGCAGAGAAGGGTGATAAATCGGTAATCGCCGTAATTTTCAACGCGGAGGATATATCCACGTCACACAACGAATCTAAGGCTTTGCTTGAGTATGGGTTAACAGAGTTTTCTGTTCAGCGCCTTGCCAAGCGCGATGATATTTTTGGTGAAACAAAGGTTAAGCAGGCAGCAGACGGAACAGACCACCTGTTGCTCTCGGCAGAAAAGAATTTTGATGTATTGTTCCCTGATGACGGAGATCCTTCCAAGGTGCAGATAACAACCGAGATTCCTGAAAATGTATATGCACCCACAAAGGCGGGACAGATTATAGGCAAAGCGATTTTCTCTTACGAAGGCAACAAAATAGGCGAGGTAAACCTTATTTCCACAGTAGAACTTAACCGACACTTTCTTGGTTTTATTGCCAGCTTTGGCGAGTGGGTATGGAGTTTTAAAGTAATCAGGCTTATAGTTTATATCGCTCTTGGTCTGGTGCTTGGATTTGTTTCTCTGATTGTAATCGGTTTTGTTCAGGCTCTTAAAAAGAGTAAACGCAAACGCCGCAGAAGCACACGTTACAGTCCTCCAAGATATTAGGATATTTAAACCCATTAAAGCAGATTGCTTTAATGGGTTTTCTTTTTCGATGCAAGAGGTATCATTAAACAAAGTAACGCAAATACCGAAAAAAGCGAAATAATAATTGATGAAAAAACTAACGATGCTGGTGACGAAAAGGATATGGTTGCAGAGTCGGCAAAAGTTTCTTTAGCAAGGGAAAAGATTTTGAGAAACACATAGGTTATTATAAATGAAAGTATTCCCTGCAATAATTTTCCTGATATGTAGGCTTTAAGAGATAAGCCTAAGGGTTGAATAATTGCATATACCTGAAATAGCACCGAAAGTCCCGACAGAGCAAGGAAGAAGGAGATAAGCGGCAAGGTAAAGGCGGTTTTACTTTGGGCAAGAGCTTTTATTCCGCCCGTTATTTCTACAAGGGAATGTAGGTATGGGCTTGAGGGCAAAGTCTTTATCAATACTGAAAAAAAGATTACAAAGCCACAGACTTTTAAAACAGAAAATACCGAACTGTCAATAATGCCGCCAAGGGAAACAAAGGCGGCCTTTTTAGATTCCACAAAAGAAGGCGGCAAAGCTCGGGCGGGGGCAGATGCAGATTTATAAAATCTGAATATAATGCCTACAATCATGGCGGCGATTATATGAGATATATAAAGATACCGTCCTGCAATTTCGTTGCCGATACAACTTATGCCGACTGTTCCTATTATAAACATAGGACCCGAATTATTGCAAAATGCAAGCATACGTTCGGCTTCTGTTTTGGTGCATTGTCCCGTTTTGTACAAATCAACTGCTGTTGCGGCACCAACGGGATAACCGCTTAGGATTCCCATAAAAAGAGTTAGTGCCCCTGCTCCGGGCAGGTTAAAAAGAGGCCGCATAACGGGGGATAAAAAATGACTGCAAAGAGTTGAAAAGCCAAGTGCGCAAAGAAGACCGCTGCAAACAAAAAACGGGAATAGCGATGGTATAACAGCCTCAATGCAAAGAGTAATTGCGGCACGGGCCGCATCAAGACATATTTGTGTATCTGTTACTAAAAATACGGTCAGGTACAGCACAAGGGCAAGAAAAATTGTTTTTATCGGTTTATTCATAAACAGCATCCTTTCTTTAATTCAATCTATTCATTATCAAGTAGATTTAGGCATAAACTTTTAAAAGGTGATGAAAATGAGAAAGAAAACCGAAAAAAAAGAAAAACCAACCCTTCGGGAACGTGTGGCCGACGGACTAGATGCATCAAAAGAAGTTATTCTAGATGTTCCCAAGATAGTGTTTATAGGTAGTCGTGAGGCAGTAATCGAAAATTATAAGGCGATTTCTGAATATACCGACCGTAAAATCGTTGTGGAAAGTAATCCGTCGGGGCTGACGGTTTGCGGAATTGACCTTGAAATAAGGAGTATTACTCGGGAGATGCTTTTCATAACGGGAAAAATTCAAAAATTGGAGTTTGGAAAAGAGGGTTAGGATTATGTCCGTCGAAAAGATTGTAGGCTATCTGCGTGGATATATAGTCATTTGTGTGGATGGTGTGTTTTGCGAAAGATTTTTAAATATTTGCAGTAACAGAGGAATTTTTCTGTGGAATGTACGGCGTTTGGGAGAAGGGAGGATTTGCGCCTGTATTTCAATAGGCGGTTTCAGGGAAATTCGCGGTATAGCCCGAAAAACCCGAACCCATATATCAATCATAAAAAGGCAGGGTATTCCCTTTATTTTGCACAGATACAGAAAGCGAAAGACGGCACTTGTGGGCGTGATTTTGTTTTTTGCTCTGCTTTGGTATCTTACGAGCCATATTACGGGCATTGATGTGACGGGGAATAAACGTATTGCCACCGCGGAAATAATCAATCAGCTTAAGGGATGCGGAATTTATTATGGTGCAGCCGTTAATAAAATTGACAGCAAGATGATAAAGAATGAAATGATGACCAAATTTGACGATATTGCATGGATTGGTATAAATATCAAAGGTTCACGGGCATACATAGAGGTAAAGGAAAGGCTTGACACTCCTATACGTGTTGATGCTGACATTCCATGCGACATCATTGCCGCAAAAGACGGCATTATCAGGCTGATGGAGGTTAAAGAGGGGCAGTCACTTGTTAAAATAAATGAATTTGTTGAAAAGGGCGATTTGCTGGTCAGCGGCGTGGTAGACAGCAATAAAACGGGTATGAGGTATGTTCATTCCTTTGGGGAGGTTTATGCGGAAACGATTTATAAAAAAACAAGGGAATATCCGTTTGAATATATTGAGAAAATATATACAGGAAACGAGAAGAAGCGGTACAGCCTTTCGGTTATGAATAAACGGCTAAAGTTGTTTTTTAAAGATGAACAACCATTTGAAACGGGGGATATCACAAAGGAAGAGAGGGAATACAAAACACCGTTTTCTTTTATCCCATCGATGTTTGTGGAGACAGAAAAATTTGTTGAATATACAACCCAAAATCGTACCCGAAGTCTTGAAGATGCAATTGCGTTGGGCGAAGCTGAACTTGGAGGGGAAATTGACGCTGAGCTTGGAGAAGATGTGGAAATTAGAGATAAAAAAACCACTTATGTGGAAAATGGTGAATCAGGCGTGGTTGTGACCGTTGAATATCTTTGTCAGGAGAATATTGCACAGCAAAGAATAATTGACAAAACCGAGAATTTAGGGTATGATACAATAGAGGAAGAATAGTTGCAAAAAAGAAAGGAATTCCTGTATGGAACGACACATTGAAGTTGAAAAAATGGAATTGCTGATAAACCTTTTCGGCAATTTTGATGAGAATATACGGCTTATTGAAAAAACCTTTGATGTTGCGGTTATAAACCGCGGCTCTGAGATAAAGGTGGGCGGCGAGCCCGATGCGGTTGACAAGGCGACAAGAGTTATAAACAACCTTCTGGGTATGGCACACAATGGAACAGCCATTGGCGAGCAAGAGGTGCGATATGTTATATCACAAATCGAGGCAGATAATGACAAGGAGCTTGAAACTCTTGGTCAGGACTGTGTTTGCATAACCTCTCGCGGCACACCTATCAGGGCAAAAACTCTTGGACAAAAGAAATATGTAACGGCGATTGAGAAAAATTCAATCGTTTTCGGCATTGGTCCTGCGGGTACAGGTAAGACCTATCTTGCGGTTGCAATGGCGGTAAAGGCATTTAAAAACAAAGAGGTAAACAAAATTATCCTTACCCGTCCTGCGGTCGAAGCCGGCGAATCGTTGGGGTTTCTACCCGGTGATATGCAGGATAAGGTTGACCCATATCTGCGACCTCTTTATGATGCTTTAGGTGATATGCTTGGCGGCGAAGCTTTTCATAAAAACATCGAACGCGGACTGATTGAAGTTGCGCCCCTTGCCTATATGCGTGGTCGTACCCTTGACGATGCATTTATAATTCTTGACGAGGCGCAGAACACCACTCCCGAACAGATGAAGATGTTCCTTACACGTATGGGTTTTTCGTCTAAAATTGTGGTGACGGGCGATGTTACGCAAATTGACTTACCCCGTGACAAAAAATCGGGACTTCGTGATGCGGAAATTGTTCTTAAAAGTGTTGAAGGAATCGAATTTATGTATCTCAGCGAGGCGGACGTTGTAAGACATCCACTTGTTCAGAAAATTGTAAAAGCATACGAAAGAAAGACCCTTGAACGTGAAAGGGTTCAAAAAAATAACAGCAAAGGCAGACATGGCAATGAAGGTAGCTATCAGAAATAATCAGAAAAAATTCAAGGTCACAAAGGAAATCCGGGATTTGGTCAGAGCGGCGGTTAAAGCGTCACTTGATTATATGGATTTTGAATTCGGCACCAAGGCTGAAATCAGCCTTATGTTTACCGATAACGAAGAAATCCGTGAGCTTAACCGAGAGCACAGAAACATTGACAGAGCAACGGATGTGCTGTCATTTCCCCTTCTGGAATATGACGAAGAAGGCAACATCCTGGACGAATATATGGATTTTAACCCCGATGGCGAAATGTTTCTTGGTGACATAGTGATTTCACTTGAGAGGGCAGCAGAACAGGCAGAGGAATACGGACATTCTTTTGAGAGGGAAGTGGGCTTTCTGACAGTTCATTCAATGCTGCACCTTTTTGGATATGACCATATGACCCCCGATGATGAGGAAGAAATGTTTGGCTATCAGGAGGATATTCTGAAGGAAATGGGTCTTTTGCGATGAGGAAATTTGGTTTTGGCTTTAAAGATGCATTTCGTGGCATAGTTCATGCCATTCTTTGTGAGCGGAATTTCAGAGTTCATATTGCGGCAATGTGCGCGGTGATTTATTTTGCATCCGTGTTCAGGGTTGATTGGCACGAATCGGCAATCCTTGCCCTGACAATTGCCTGCGTAATGGCGGCAGAGCTTATAAATACGGCGATTGAAGCAATAGTGGACAAGCTTTCGCCAGACAAGTGCCAATTAGCAAAAATTGCAAAGGATTGTTCTGCGGCGGCGGTGCTTGTTCTGGCTGTTGCTGCGGTATTTGTTGCAATAGCGGTTTTTGGTGATGTTGAAGGCTGGCAAAGAGTTTTTATCTACATAAGAGAACAGTATCTTAAACTTATAATGTTTGCTGTTTTGGTTACAGCATTTATATTTATGAAAAATAAGGAGTACAAAGGATGAAATCAGGTTTTGTAGCGATTACGGGCAGACCCAATGCTGGAAAGTCTACCCTTATGAATAAAATAATTGGTGAAAAGGTGGCAATTGTGTCAAACAAGCCGCAGACCACAAGAACAAAGATTCTTGGCGTTCACACTCAGGATGACTGTCAGGTTGTACTTATTGACACTCCCGGTATACACAAGCCGCATAACAAGCTGGGCGAAAAAATGGAGAAGTATATATATACAGCCACTCAGGACATTGACGTACTGCTTTATGTGGTGGATTGTAACCTTCACGAAAATGAGTACGAAAAAGAACGCAAGGCATTAGAGGGTTTAAAAAAGGGGAACACTCCCGTTATTTTGGTTGTAAATAAAATTGATACCGTTCCAAAGCTTAATCTTTTACCCGTGCTTGACAGATTAAAAGAACTTTATGATTTTCACGGAATTGTGCCTGTTTCTGCTCAAAAGGGTGCAAATGTGGACCAGTTGATTAATGAAGTTAAGGCACTTTTGCCGGAAGGTCCGCAGTTCTTCCCCGGCGATATTATAACCGACCAGCCGGAGCGACAGATTGTGGCGGAATTTATCCGTGAAAAATCTTTACGACTGCTTAATCAGGAAATTCCACACGGTGTTGCTGTTGAAATCGAAAAAATGCATAAAAGAGATAACGGAACTTATGAAGTTTTGGCGGCTATTTACTGTGAACGTCAGAGCCACAAGGCTATCATTATCGGCAAACGCGGTGAAAAATTAAAGGAAATTGGCAGCCGCGCAAGGCAGGACATAGAGCGGTTTTTGGGTGCAAAGGTTTATCTTGAGCTCTGGGTAAAGGTAAAAGAGGACTGGCGCAACAAGGAAGCATTTATGAACACAATCGGCTTTGATTAATGGTTAAAAGTTACAGTATTTTAAAATAGTCTTTTCCGTACAATATCTTTAACGGAGGATATATGTATGGGAAAAATATCAGAACTTGCATGGAAGGCATTTGAACAAACCGGTGGAGTAAAGGAATATTTAAAATACAAAACACTATCTGAAAGAACGCAGACAGAGGTTGGTGAGGAGCTTGGGGCTTTTAAAGACCGCAGGAATAATAACAAAAACCACCAAATATAGCGAAACAAGCCTTATCGTTACCATCATCACAAAGGATTTTGGAAGGATTTCGGCAATAGCAAATAACGTACGAAGCTCCAGATCACATATGCGTATGGGGCTTCAGCTTTTTGCGTACAGCGAAATAGTTTTATACGAGGCGCGCAGTAAAACGGGGCTTTATAAGCTGAACGAGGTAACGGTTTTAGAGTCGTTCCCCAATATCCGATTATCTCTTGAAAAACTTGCATATGCGTCGTACTTTGCCGAAATCGCAAACAATGCCATAGGCGAGGACTCTCCCGATGAGGAAATCTTAAGACTTCTTTTGAATTCGTTATTCGCATTGGAGCGGGATTTATGCTCTATGGAAAAGGTAAAGACGGTTTTTCAGTGGCGGATAGCCGCAATCGAGGGGTATGAGCCTCAGCTTGAAGATTGCTGTACATGCGGTGAAACTGGGAGCGAGATGTATCTATCTCTTTCTGAAGGCAGAATTTTTTGTAGCAAGTGTGCCGCCGAAAAGTCTGGTTGTGCAAAATTGACACAAGGTATGCGACAGATTTTAAAATATATATCCGAGGCAGAAAGTAAAAAAATATTCTCGTTTGATGCCAACGAAAAAACTATTGAATATCTGGGGATTTTAGGTGAGCAATACATACAGCTTCAGCTTGATAAAACCTTCTCGACCCTTGAATATCTGAAAAAAGTTTTGAATCCGGAGTTTTAAAAATGAAAGAAAAAATAACAGAGTTTTTAAATGAAAATGGAATACAACAGGTTGGATTTTGTAGCCTTAAGCCCGATGAAAATCCTTTTGGACTTGGCTTTGCGGTATCGTATGCTGTACCTCTTTCAAGGGCAGTAGTTGACGGAATTACAGACCAGCCAACCCATACATATTTCCATCATTACAGAACGGTAAACACATTTATTGACAATACTTCTCTTAAAATTGGACTTATGCTGGCGAATAAGGGGTATGACTATGCGGCGATACCTGCATCCCAGTCGGTAAACGGTTTGCAGGGGATTTTTTCACATAAATATGCGGCAAGTCTTTCGGGACTTGGTGCGGTAGGTAAAAGCGGCTTGTTTTTGTCAGAAAAGTTCGGACCGAGAGTTCGGCTTGGTACAATTCTTACTGATTGCCCCTTCGATGTAGTGAATGCAGAGCCAAGGTCTATATGCGGTAACTGCAGACTTTGTGTAGATAGTTGTCCTGCAATGGCAATCAGGGGTGAGGAATGGAAACCCGGTGATGACCGTGATGTTATTATCGATGCCAAGGCTTGTAGTGATTATATGAAAAAAGCCTTTCAGCATATCGGCAGAGGTGCAGTTTGCGGTATTTGTATTAAGGTGTGCCCAAAAGGGAAAAAGTATTGATACATAGATTTAAAATGAAAAGGAGTTGGTTTTAGTAACCACCCTTTTCCCAACATTCGAATGGAGCTGCAAGTTCTTCGCTGATATAAACCTGAGTCTTCTTTGTCTGGAGCATTGAGCTGGGGAGATAAGGTGTAATAAGGCTCTTCCATATAAACACCAATGATGTTTCCGCACTCTCCTGCGGCAATTGCATCCTTATATCCCTTTATGGCATCAAGATGCTCCTGCTTGTTCATGCTGTAAAAGAGCGCCGGCAGAACAGAGGTAACACCGTGGTCAAGAAGCGTTCTTGAACATTTAACGGGGTCGTCATGAAAATATGTATCGCCATCTGCGTGGGTATGTATATCAATAAGACCGGGACCCACAAAGTTACCCTGTGCGTCGATAATTTCAGCATTTTCAGGAACAGCCAGTTTTTTGCCGAAATCAATAATTCTGTCATTCTCAATAAGCAAAGTTGCGACAGGAATGTAGTCATCAGGCATAACAAGGGTTGCGTTTATAATCGCTTTCATATGTAGTTCCATCGCCTTTCTATAAGAAATTATACTATTTTTTATTGTATAAAATACTATCCTGTTTTAGGTTATATCTTTGAAATACACCCTTGTCAACCTGAATTTTTACAAAACTTTTTTGAAATCTCAAAAAACCTTGAAGTATGATATTTATTGTGTTATACTGACCTCGTAAAATTTGAAATGTTATATACTTTACGAAAATTTTCGGAGGTGTAGCCATGACACTTGCAAAGATAGCCAAGATGGCAAATGTGGCCGTTTCTACCGTTTCAAAAGCCTTATAGCAAAAACCCTTCTCGCATAAATCACGAGAAGGGTTTTAAGTTTTATGCCTTTTTTGTATCAGGCTTGCTGAAAAACAACATCAATAAAAGAATTGCCAGGCACAGTGCAGGATAAACCGAAAAAATTGCCATTGCAAAAATTACACCAAAAATTTTCATATCAAGTATCCTCCAAATCACATGTAAGTTTTATCTTGATTTGATTATATGGCATTTGGTGTACTATAAAACGGACACTTCGGTTTACAAACTTGCATTTAGTTTTACAAATTTGATTATTAAGTTTATTCTGCCAAAGGGGGTTTTCTTTTGCCCATCTTTGAGGATATTAAGATAGTCAAATTCTAATTATCCTCAGACTGCTCCTCGGGCATGGATATGTATTTTTCTTCCATATCCTGCTGAAGCTTTTTAAGTTCTTCAATTATGTCCGTTATTTTGTTAAACATTGCAAAATACATACTTTTGTATTCGTCCATTTTTCTCTTCCTTTCGTAATAATTTTAGAAAAGCAAAATTTTGTACAAAAAAATGCGTGACCGGAGTCACGCACAAAAAACGCACAACTCCGTGTCTGCGAAACAAATTTTACTACTTACCCGAAGCATGTAAAATAAGGAGTATGCGTTTTTATCGAGAGATAAAAACGACACACTTCGGTAAGTATAAATAAATTTGTTTCGCAAGTACCATTATAGCATCTTTTTCAACTAATTACAATAGCCTTTTTTTGTAATTTTTTGTAGAACTAAGTAAAATAAATAAGTAAGTAACAATTGCTTGACTTATCAACAAAAAAATGTTAAAATTATATGATAAAATAAGCTATTTATGCCACGAATTCATTTTTGGGAACGACTGGTAAAAAATATAATACAGAAAGGCATCTGAAACATATGAAAAATTTAGGATTAAACGATATCAGAGAAAAATATCTTTCGTTCTTTGAATCAAAGGATTGTCTTAGATTGGACAGCTTTTCGCTTGTTCCAAAGAATGACGCAAGCTTGCTGCTTATTAACTCAGGTATGGCACCTATGAAAAAATGGTTCACAGGCGCTGAGGTTCCTCCGAGAAAGAGGGTCACAACCTGCCAGAAGTGTATAAGAACACCAGATATTGAAAGTGTTGGTAAAACTGCACGTCACGGCACATTCTTTGAAATGCTGGGTAACTTTTCATTTGGTGACTATTTCAAGCGCGAAGCTATTAACTGGGCTTGGGAATTCCTTACTAAAGTTATGGAAATCCCCGAAGAAGTTTTGTGGATTACCGTTTACGAGGAAGACGACGAAGCCCGGGACATCTGGGTTAACGAAGTTGGCGTAAATCCCGAAAGAGTTGTGAAACTCGGTAAAGACGAAAACTTTTGGGAACACGGCACAGGTCCCTGCGGCCCTTGTTCCGAAATCCACGTTGACCGCGGCATAGAATTCAGTTGCGGCAAACCCGATTGCAAGCTTGGTTGTGACTGCGACCGCTTTATGGAAGTATGGAATCTTGTGTTCACACAGTTTGACAAGGACGAAGACGGCAACTACAATCGTCTGGCAAACCCCAACATTGATACAGGTATGGGCTTAGAGCGACTTGCCTGCATTATGCAGGGCGTAAACAACCTTTTTGAGGTTGACACCGTTCAGAACACAATGAAGCACATCTCAAAAATTGCAGGAGTTGAATATAAAACCGATGAAAAGACCGACGTATCTCTCCGTGTTATTACCGACCATATCCGCAGTACAGTTATGATGGTATCTGACGGCGTTATCCCTTCAAACGAGGGCAGAGGCTACGTTTTAAGACGTCTCCTCCGTCGTGCAGCACGCCACGGCAGACTTCTTGGTATCAAAGGTGAATTCCTTTATACTGTTGCCGACACAGTTATTGACTCATCAATGCAGGGCTATCCCGAACTTGATGAAAAGAGAGATTATATCAAAAAAGTTGTAAGAATTGAAGAAGAAAAGTTCTCAAAGACAATCGAGGGTGGTCTTGCAATTCTGAACACTTATATCGAAGAAACAAAGAGCAAGGGCTTTGATACTCTTGCAGGCGAAGAAGCATTTAAGCTTAACGACACTTACGGCTTCCCCATTGATTTGACAGTTGAAATCTGCGAAGAACAGGGATTATCCGTTGACAGAGAGGGCTTTGACAAACAGCTTAAAATCCAGAAGGAAACCGCAAGAGCAAACCGCAAGGACGGCTCTAGCTGGGATGATGATTCTGCAGTTAACATCAAGGCAGAAGCAACCGAGTTTGTAGGCTATGACAGCTTGGAATGTGAAACCGAAATTATCGGCATTGTTGCAGACGGCGCTCAGGTTGATGCAATCGGCGCAGGTGAGGAAGGCATCATTGTTGCCGCAAAATCTCCCTTCTATGCTGAAATGGGAGGTCAGGCAGGCGACATAGGCTCCATAAATACCGCAAACGGCAAAGCAAAGGTTGTTGATACAAAGAAAAACGGTGACGGAATTTACTTCCACATTGTAAAGGTTGAGGAAGGCTCAATTTCAGCAGGTGATAAAGCAACCTTTACAGTTTGCAAAAAGAACAGAATGGCCATCTGCCGCAACCACTCAACCACACACCTTCTGCACAAGGCACTTAAAGAAACACTGGGTACACACGTTGCACAAGCAGGTTCAGAAGTTACTGCAAATCACCTGAGATTTGACTTTTCACACTTTGAGGCAATGACAGCCGACGAAATCAAGACTGTTGAAACAAAGGTTAACGAGGCAATCCTTGATGCAATGCCCATAACCGTTCAGGAGCTTGATATTGAAGAAGCGAAAAAGCTTGGTGCAACAGCACAATTTGGCGAAAAATACGGAGCAACAGTAAGAGTTGTTTCAATGGGTGATTACTCTATCGAGTTCTGCGGCGGTACACATCTTTCAAACACAGCACAGGCAGGACTGTTCAAGATTATTTCTGAAAACGGCGTTGCCGCAGGCGTAAGAAGAATTGAAGCTGTTACAGGCATTGGCGTTCTTAATCAGCTTAACGACGCAAAGGCAACCATCGCTAAGGTTGCAGATACAATCAAATCAAGTCTGCACGAAGTTGAAACAAAGGCTGCAGCCGTTGTTGAAGAAAATAAAAACTTAAAGCGCGAGCTTGAAAGCATAAAGAGCAAAATGGCAAACAGCGGTCTTGATGACCTTGTGAATTCTGCCGAAGAAATTAATGGTATCAAGGTTATAGCTCATCAGCTTGGCGACGGTCTTGATATGAATGCTCTCCGCAACGCAGGCGACAATCTTAAACAAAAGCTTAATTCTGCAGTTATCGTTCTTGCATCAGCTGCCGACGGCAAGGTTAATATTGTTGCTATGGCAACACCCAATGCAATAGCAAACGGTGCACACGCCGGCAACATCATCCGCGAGGTAGCAAAAACCTGCGGCGGTGGCGGTGGCGGCAAGCCGGACAGCGCTCAGGCAGGCGGTAAGGATGCATCAAAGATTGCAGAGGCCTTAGCACTTGTTAAAACATTGATTTAACCAAGAGGGTATGGGTTATTCCTTCCCCTAATATAAAATCTGGAGGAAAAATTATGACTGATTGTCTTTTTTGTAAAATAGTCGAAGGTACAGTTCCTTCAACCAAGGTTTACGAGGATGCCTGTGTTCTTGCATTCAGGGATATTGAACCCCAGGCACCTGAGCATATTATCATCATTCCAAAACAGCATATTAAATCGGCAAATGATATTACTGCCGAAAACTCATCCCTTGTTGCCAAAGTATTTGAAACTGCTGCAAAAATTGCAAAAGAGCTTGGCTTTGCCGAAAAGGGATACCGAATTGTCAATAACTGTGGTGAAAACGGTGGTCAGACAGTTGGTCACATACACTTCCACCTTCTTGCAGGCAGAAATCTGCAGTGGCCTCCGGGCTAAAATTGACAAGCAAATCTTAGAATTACCATTAGAAAGGTTTGACACCTATGAAAAACGATCTTGATAAATATATAGAGAATATTCTTGAACAACACAAAAGTTTCAGCAATATCCCAAGTCACCATTATACTGAATTTAACGTAAAACGCGGATTGCGTAATCCTGACGGAACAGGTGTTCTTGCAGGCCTTACCGCTATCGGCGAAGTACACGGTTATGTCCTTGACGAAGGTGTTAAATCGCCAATCGAGGGTACTTTAAGATACCGCGGTATATCCATTCAGGACATTGTTGAAAATTGTCAGAAAGAAGGTCGCTTTGGCTATGAAGAAGTAATGTTCCTTATTCTTTTCGGATACCTTCCCAAAAAAGAGGAGCTTGACACCTTCTCGGAAAGCCTTGCACAGAGAAGAACCCTCCCCCCCAACTTTGCCGAGGATATGATTTTAAAGGCACCCAGCGATAATATTATGAACAAACTCGCAAGATCAGTTCTTGCTTTATACTCCTACGACGAAGAAAATCCCGACGACATCAGCACAGAGGCGCTTTTCAGGCAGAGTCTTGAGCTTATTGCAAGATTCCCCACTCTGATTGCTTATGCATACGCGGCAAAACGTCATTATTATGACGGCAAGAGCCTGGTTCTGCACAATCCAAAGTCGGGGCTTTCAATTGCTGAAAACTTCCTTTATATGATAAGACCCAATCACAAATACACCGAAACCGAAGCAAAGGTTCTTGACCTTGCTCTTATGCTCCATGCAGAGCACGGCGGCGGTAACAACTCGGCCTTTTCAATTCGTGTGCTTTCTTCCAGCAACACCGACACATATTCTGCAGTTGCGGCGGCAATCGGTTCTTTAAAGGGTCCAAAACACGGTGGTGCTAACCAGAAAACCCTTGCACAAATGGCAGAAATGAAGAAAAATGTTGCCAACTGGGACAACGATGACGAGGTTTATGATTATCTTTGCAAAATTGTACGCAAGGAAGCAGGTGACGGCAGCGGTCTGATATACGGTATCGGTCATGCTATCTATACGCTTTCTGATCCACGTGCAGTTTTACTTAAAGAGTGTGCGCAAAAGCTTGCCAAAGACCTGGGCGACGATACACAAAAAGAATTTGAGCTTTATGCTTCTGTGGAACGTATAGCACCGCAGGTGTTTGCCGATTTAAAGGGAATTACGGCACCTATGCCAGCTAATGTTGACCTTTACTCAGGTTTCATTTATCAGATGCTTAATATTCCCGAAGAGCTTTACACCCCAATATTTGCAATGGCTCGTATTGTTGGCTGGTGCGCTCATCGTATCGAAGAAGTTCTTACAGGCGGCAAGATTATCCGTCCGGCTTATAAGAGCATTGTAAAGAGAAAAGAGTATACACAAATCGACGAAAGATAGATTAACACCCTTGTAAACCGAGGTTTACAAGGGTGTTTTTATAATATTATTTATATTTGTCTGTTACCTGACCTAACAGTGTCTTCATCTCATCCACAACAAAATCAGGCGACAGTATTTCCGCTTTACTTCCAAAACCCACAAGCCAGCCAAGGAACACAGGGCTTACCGCCACATTAAGATTGCATACAAAGTGGTTTTCATCAACCCTCATTGTGGAAACATCTGTGCCAAACCGGTCAAATACAACTCCGGCAAGAGAATTTTCAAATTTAACCGAAACATTAACCGCTTTACCCCCAAACATCGAAAATACCGATTTAGTATATTCAGACAAGTCAAAGTCCTGCTCGGGCAAATCCCGTTTTTCATCACACAGTTCGATATTGTCCATCTTATCCACACGGTAGTGAGTAAAATTTCCGTACTTCTTTTTATATACAATCAGATAATAGTTTTCGTCGTCCCAACTGAGCGCCAGGGGTGATTCGATATACAAGCCGCCTTCCTTGCGATAACTTTTATTTTTATCAACACCCAACTCAAAATATCGGAATGTAATTTGCCGATTTTCAGAGATTGCCTCGTAAATTTTGTCAACATTATAATAAATCTGCTCATTCACCGTCTTGACACGATTGGTTACATACACCTGACGACGCAACTTTGTTGCCGAATATTTACCTGCCAATCCCTCGATTTTTGAAATCAGCTCCAGACTCTTTTTCTTTGTAATAAACTTTGATGCCTGAACACTGTCAACCAATAATTTCAGTTCGGGCAGTTCGAAATCACGGCTTGCCACAAAGTATCCGTAGCTTTTGGACTTTACAGAGCATATATCAAGACCAAACAGACGCAAACACTCTAAATCGTCATAAATGCTCTTTCTTTCAGCCGATACATCATACCTCTTAAGCTCGGCAATAAGCTGCGGAACAGACAGGGGATGCTCCTCGTCGGTTTGCTCCAATAAAATTTTCATTAAATAAAGAAGTTTTAGTTTTTGATTTGAAGATTTCATAATATCAACCCCTGTACGTTAAGAAGTTACAATAATTCTACCGAAATATCCTGCCTGCGACCGCTGTTGTTTCGCTGTCTGTCCCCATATATTCCGACAATCAGATTATGTATTCCTTCAAGAGCTTTGGTGTATTTCCATTGTGACGCAGTTTGCGCAAAGCGACACATACCGCCCGCAATTATTGCAGACAAAGTCTTATTGTCAATACCCGTCTCCGTTCTAGAGTCACCAAGTATTGACGCGATATATCCTTCAAGTACAGCAGTAAGTCTGTTATACATAGCTCCTTGCACAGACCAATGGAGTTCTTCCGCCTTTTCGCCTCTAAATTCTTTTGCAATTACATAAACTGTTTCAAAAACCGTCATCAATTGAGCAACAGAATCTTCACTTTCGTTTTGGAGAACTTCCTCAAAACTTTTCTCCCAATCCGACTGAAGTTCAGCAAGCACTACATCAAAAATCTGCTCTTTTGACTTAAAGTAGTAATAAAACAAACCTACCTCACAGCCTACCTCCCGTTGGATTGTTCTTATAGTAACACCGTCAAAGCCTTTTTCAAAAAACAAGCGCTTTGCAACACTAAGAATTTCATCCCGTGTGCCTCCGCTTGTTACCGCCTTTCTTGCCATACGAATCCCTCCGTTATTTACTTGCCTTTATTTTATCACACGGCGGATAAAAAATCAACTCTTTTTTGAACATCGTTCAAATATATCAATGCATACTTTTGAATACATCGGCAACTTCACTGATTGTCATAAAAGCCTTTGGGTCAAGCCTGTGTACTATTTCACGCATTCTGGCAATTTGAAAACGATTTACAACAAAATATATAATCGCTTTATCCGTATCTGAATATCCGCCTCGTGCATTAATATATGTAGTGCCGCTCTCAAATGCTTCACTCAGTGCCGAACAAATTTCACGAGGTTTTTCGGTGACAATCATAACCTCTTTTGAGCGGTCAAAACCCTCTACAATAAAGTCAATGGTCTTAAGTCCTGCGGCATACGTCACAATTGAATATAACGGCAAAATCCAGCTATCTGTAACAAATCCTGATATCACATATAAAATTACATTATAAACCATTACAAAGGTTCCAACTGTTACATTAAGCCGTTTAGAAAAAACAACCGCCATAACCTCTATTCCATCTATGGCACCACCATAGCGGATTGTAATGCCGCTACCAACCCCCGAAATCAATCCACCGAAAATTGCACAAAGCAACAAGTCATTCCCTGCCAATGGCGATGCCATACTTACATCAACAGGGAGAACATCAGTAATCAACCATGCACCAAACGAGTATACAACTATCGTATACAACGAATATATAGTAAAACACAAGCCCTGCTTTTTTAACCCGTAAAAGAATAACGGAAAATTCAGCAATATCAAGAACACCGAAAGAGTCATATATTCAGGGGTAATCTGTGAAATGAGCATTGAAGTCCCTGAAATGCCGCTGTCATACAATTTGACAGGCGCAAGAAACACCGTCACACCAAATGCATTTATCATTCCTGCAACAGTCAAAGCAATAAAGTTCTGCCATTTTAAATCTTTTAAACCTTCTTTCATTTTACCACTCCTTCTTCCTGAATTAAATGTCTTTTCTGTTTTTCAAGCCATTCTTTTTTATACTCATCCGAGATATTTTCCGTCTTTAAAAATTTTATTACATCAACAAGTCTTTGGGTTGAATATTAAACCATTGCCCTGGCAATTCGCTCGTTCATACCGTCGTGCATATCGCCCTCATAGGAATTTGGAATATTTGCCATCCATGTAAATGGTGAACGAATTCCCCTCTTTGTAAATTCATCAAAACGGTGAGTAAATAACTGAACACCGAGTAAGGGGTCTTTTCATAAAGTAATCCCCGCATAAAAAAGTCAATCATTCTGCTGTTTCCGCCGTGGCCGTCGTAAATCAGAATTTTATCAAAGCCATTGCGGTAAATCTCGCTACAGGTTTCCTTTAAAATCTGTAATCTCAACTCAGGACTGAAAATTACAGTTCCTGCAAATTCTCCGGCACCTGTTTTTTCACCAAAATATATTGAAGGAAAGATGCAAACGTCCTCTTTTTCTGTCGCCCTTTTTGCAATTTCGGTTATGTGGATAACATCCGTCCCCACCGGCATATGCTGACCGTGTTTTTCAAGACAGCCAAGAGGCACAATGCACAGACCTCCTGATGCCTTTATTGCATCTTTGAATTCTTCTTCTCTTAAATTTTCCCACAACTTAATTTTTACCTCGTATCAAAACTTACTGACTTTATTTTAACACAACAACGTAAAAGGGTCAATCCTTTCGGACCGACCCTTTAAAACTTTTATCTTGTTATTTGTTGAGGTTTGCCTCAAGAGTATCCATGCTTTCCTTGATTTCCTTGGGGAGCTTGTCGCCAAACTGTGCAAAGAATTCTCTCTGGTTTGCAAGATCTTCCTTCCATGCGTCGATGTCGATTGAAAGGAGCTCATCAACAACCTCGTCGCTGAGGTCAAGACCTTCAAGCTGGAGGTCTGCCTTGTTGGGAACATACCCGATTTCTGTTTCAACTGCGTCAACCTTGCCTTCACAACGGTCAAGAATCCAGTTGAGGACACGCATATTATCACCAAATCCGGGCCACATAAAGTTGCCGTCTTTGTCCAGTCTGAACCAGTTTACATTGAAGATAGCGGGAGGATTTGCAATCTTTTTGCCCATATCATACCAATGCTGGAAGTAATCTGCCATGTTGTAGCCAACGAATGGACGCATAGCCATTGGGTCACGTCTTACAACACCTACTGCACCAGCAGCTGCTGCAGTTGTTTCAGATGCCATTGTTGCACCTACGAATACACCGTGATCCCAGTCACGAGCCTGGTATACCAGCGGAGCTGTCTTTGCACGGCGGCCGCCGAATACGATAGCTGAAATCGGAACACCCTGGGGATTTTCAAACTCAGATGAAATGCAGGGACAGTTCTTTGCAGGAGCTGTAAATCTTGAGTTGGGATGTGCAAGCTTGTTGCCGTCAGCAGTATATGCTTTTCCGTCAACCTTAGCGCCCTTCCATTCAGTTGCGTTGCTGGGAGGATTCTTGTCAAGGCCTTCCCACCAAACTGTCATATCATCATCGTTGATAGCAACGTTTGTGAAGATTGTATTCTTCTTAGTTGCCTCAAGAGCATTGAAGTTTGACTTTTCAGATGTACCGGGAGCAACACCAAAGAAACCTGCTTCGGGGTTGATTGCATAAAGTCTGCCGTCTTCGCCAACACGGAGCCAAGCGATATCGTCACCAACTGTCCATACTTTGTAACCCTTTTCCTGAAGGAACTTGGGAGGAATAAGCATAGCGAGGTTTGTCTTACCGCAAGCTGAGGGGAATGCAGCACAGATGTACTTAACTTCGCCCTTGGGATTCTCAAGACCAAGGATAAGCATATGTTCAGCCATCCAGCCTTCCTTCATGCCCTGATATGATGCGATACGGAGAGCAAAACACTTCTTACCGAGAAGAACGTTGCCGCCGTAAGCTGAGTTTACTGACATAATTGTGTTGTCCTGTGGGAAATGAACTATATATCTTTCGTCAGGATTTACATCCTTCTTTGCGTGGAGACATTTAACAAAGTCACCATCTTCGCCAAGAGCATCAATTACAGCCTTGCCGACTCTGGTCATAATATCCATGTTGAGAACAACGTAGATGCTGTCTGTCAGCTCAATACCAATCTTTGAGAAAGGTGAACCAACAGGACCCATTGAATAGGGAATAACGTACATTGTTCTGCCAGCCATTGAGCCGTCATAAAGTGCGTTGAGCTTTGCATACATTTCAGCGGGTGCCATCCAGTTGTTGATGGGACCAGCCTCTTCTTCTGTTTCTGTACAGATGAATGTTCTGTCTTCAACACGTGCAACGTCGTTTTCTGCTGTTCTGTGATAGTAGCAACCAGGAAGCTTTTCCTGATTAAGCTTAATCATTTCGCCGCTGGCAACTGCTTCTGCACGAAGTGCTTCAAGCTGTTCTTCTGAGCCGTCAATCCATACAACCTTTTCGGGCTTGCAAAGAGCCTTCATTTCTTCAAGCCAAGTAAGTACTTTTTTGTTTGTAGTCATTTTTACTACCTCCTGTTTATATTAAAGTTAATAATTTTACATTATAATAACAGGTCCAAGTTGATTTACTCCACTCTTTCCACATATAACATAATATCATATTTCCTGCAACATTTCAATACGTTTTTGATAAAAATTTAACGAATTTTAACATCTGATAAATCCGTCCATTGTTAATTTTTACTTTTTGCTTCCTTTAAATAATGTTCCTGTGGGTTTTCCTTCAAAAATATCATAAATTCTTTCAGGATGGGCACCATTGGTTATAATCATATCAATTCCCTCGGGGTTTACAATTTCGGCAGCCTTGAGCTTGGTAACCATTCCGCCCGTACCGCGTTTACTGCCTGCGCCTCCGGCAATTGAATATGTTTTATCATCAACTTTCTCAACCACAGAAATAAGCTTTGCGTCGGGGTTTGTCTGAGGATTGCTGTCATAAAGTCCGTCAATATCCGAAAGAATAATTAACAGCTCTGCATCAACCAGTTTTGCAATATGTGCCGACAAAGTGTCGTTATCACCGAATTCAAGCTCATATGTAGAAATTACGTCGTTTTCGTTAACAATCGGGATAACGCCATATTCGAACATAGTTTCAAAGGTGTTTTTTGTATTTATATAACGTTCCTTAACATCAAGAATAAACTTTGTCAGAAGCACCTGTGCAGAAGAGTGTCCGTACTCCGAGAAAAAACGGTCGTACATTGAAACAAGCGTTGCCTGACCGATTGCCGCTAGAGCCTGCTTTTTTCTTGTATCGGACGGTTTTTCGGCAAGGTTCAGCTTGCCCACTCCGGCACCAACCGCGCCACTTGATACAAGAACCACCTCGACCCCTCTGTTCCTGAGGTCTGATACCACACGAACAATGCTTTCTATCTTTTTTATATTCAGCTTTCCTGTTTCATAGGTCAAAGACGAGGTTCCCACCTTGATTACCACTCTTTTTACCTTTGTCAATCCTGCGTAATCCATAACATTACACCTTCCCTGCTTTCTTATCTCGTGAAGAATTCCATATCCTCCCCCATTTTAAATTAGTATACTAATTTACGCAAATATTGTCAAGTTAAGAATTACAAATATTGAAATCTGTTTGTTTTTGTGGTAAAATATATTAACACTTAATAACTCTGAAGGAATTCACATATGAAAATAAAAGACCTTGAACTGAAAAACAATGTTCTCCTTGCGCCTATGGCAGGGGTAACGGACAAAGCCTTTCGAATGATAACCAAACCCTTTGGACCCGGTCTTATGTATACCGAAATGGTGTCAGGCAAGGGTCTGTTTTACAACAGTAAAAAAACCGCCGACCTTCTCGAAACCGAGGAAGATGAAAAACCCGTTGCAACTCAGCTTTTCGGCCACGAGCCTGATGTTCTTGCCTCAATTGCCGAAAAGGCTCTGGGGTTCGGTGCTCAGCTTATTGACATCAATATGGGCTGCCCTGCGCCAAAAATCATAGGAAGTGGCGACGGCTCGGCACTTTCAAAGACTCCGCAGCTTGCAGGCGAAATTGTTGCAGCGGTTGTTGCGGCAGTAGATGTCCCGGTAACAGTAAAAATCCGCAAAGGCTGGGATGATTCCCTTGTCAATGCCGTTGAAATGGCGCAGATTGCCGAAAAAAACGGAGCCTCGGCTGTTACCGTACACGGCAGAACACGTCAGCAATTTTACAGCGGTACTGCCGACCTTGATATAATTAAAGCGGTAAAACAATCAGTTTCCATCCCCGTTATAGGCAACGGCGATATAATAGATGAAGACAGCGCAAAGCATATGCTTGAATATACAGGCTGTGACGGAATTATGATAGGCAGAGGTGCACAGGGAAACCCGTGGATATTTGAAAGAGTTATCCACTACCTTGAAACAGGTGAAAAACTTCCTCCCCCCACACCCGAAGAACGGACTGCAAAAATGCGGGAACACCTTGAACTACTGATAAAATATAAGGGCGAATACCGTGGCATTCAGGAAGCACGCAAGCATATGGCATGGTATATCAAGGGCTGCCACGGCGGCGCAAAGCTGAGAGAGGCAATTATGCATGCATCCACTCAGGACGAAATGCTGAAAATTATTGATTTGATTAGTTAATTTTAGTGCATAAATATGGCAAAAACTCCTTGACGTCAGGGAGTTTTTGTTGTATTATGTTATTATCTATATTTTTAGGCAAATAAAAACATTTTGTTATGTTGTTATAGATTTTTTCAGAAGGGACTGATAATATATGAAAATCGCAATTATGGGCTTTGGTGTTGTTGGCTCGGGCGTTGGCGAGGTTATCACCAAAAATCAGGACAACCTGATTAAAAAATGTGGCGAACCTATCGAAATCGCTCACATTCTTGATTTGCGCGACTTCCCCGACAGCGAATTCAAATGCTTCACCAAGGACTTTAATGATATTTTAAACGACCCCGAGGTTGGCATTGTTGTTGAAACAATGGGCGGCACAAAACCCGCTTATGAATTTTCAAAACAACTTCTCCTTGCAGGTAAAAGTGTTATTACCTCCAACAAAGAGCTTGTTGCCGCACACGGCACAGAGCTTTTGCAGATTGCAAGAGAAAGAAACCTCAACTACCTGTTTGAAGCATCTGTCGGCGGCGGTATCCCCATTATAAGACCTATGTTCTCATGCCTGACAGCAGGCGAGGCAACAGATGTATTCGGCATCCTTAACGGAACAACCAACTACATCCTTACACAGATGTTCCAGAAAGGCGAAACCTTTGACAACGCTCTTCGCGCAGCACAGCAGAAGGGTTATGCCGAGGCAGACCCCACAGCCGATGTTGAAGGTCACGACACCTGCCGTAAAATTGCAATTCTTTCGGCTCTGGCATTCGGCAACGAGGTACTTACCGAAAGAATCCCCACCGAGGGAATTACAAAAATCACTGCAGAAGATGTGGCATATGCCGAAAAGCTTGGATACTCAATCAAGCTCATCGGTCACGCAACCAAAGCAAAGGACGGCGGTGTTTATGCCGCAGTATTCCCTGCATTTGTTCCAAAGAGCAATCCTCTTGCAGGTATCAACGATGTGTTTAACGGCATTATCGTAAAGGGCGAAGACCTTGGCGACGTTATGTTCTATGGCAGAGGCGCAGGTAAGCTCCCCACAGCAAATGCAGTTGTTGCAGACGTTGTGGATGCAATCAAGCACCAGGGTGTTAACATCATCATAAAATGGAATAAATACTCTGCCGAAAATCAGTCAGAAGGCAAGCAGCAGGAGTATCCATACTATATTAGATTCTCAGGCAAACCCGTTGCAGGTCTTGAAGGCTGCAGTATTGTCACCTTTGACGAGGAAGAATACAAAAATGAATTTGCAGTTATCACCGCTCCTATGACAGACAGCGCTCTTGCAGATTTCATCAAGAGTGTTGAATTTGAGGGCGGCAAGGCTCTTGGCAAATTAAGACTGATTGGCGAATAACAAAATGTGAAATCGACGTCTTTAAAAACGGCGTCACCAATATAATCATAGATGTGGAAACGGCATTATGCCGTTTTGGCAGAACAAGTTCCGCAACTTTCAAAACAAAGTTTTGAAAGCCACACATGATTGCAATAAAGTCGGTTTGTGAAAACACAGTTTTCACAAGGGTTTGCTTAATTTAGCAAACTGAAACATTAAAATGTTTCACCGACATATATTATAAATATGTATCGGAGGTTTTAAAATTGGCAATTATTGTTCAGAAATTCGGCGGCAGCTCTGTTGCAGATGCGGCCAAAGTAAACAACGTTGCAAGCCGTGTTGTTGATACCTACCGTGAAGGAAACTCGGTTGTTGTGGTAGTTTCCGCACAGGGCGACACAACAGATGACCTTATTGATAAGGCTAACGAAATCAACCCTTCAGCTTCAAAGCGTGAAATGGATATGCTCCTTTCATCAGGTGAACAGATTTCAATCGCACTTCTTGCAATGGCAATCGAGAAAATCGGTGCTCCTGTTATTTCTCTTACAGGCTGGCAGGCAGGCTTCCAGACAAACTCATCTGCAGGCAATGCACGCATCAACAAAATCAACACTGAAAGAATTCTTGCAGAACTTGATCAGAAAAAGATTGTTATTGTTGCAGGATTCCAGGGTCTTGATAAATACGACAACATCACCACTCTTGGTCGTGGCGGAAGTGATACATCAGCGGTTGCAATTGCTGCAGCAATCAAGGCAGACAAGTGCGAAATCTATACCGACGTTGACGGTGTGTATACCGCAGACCCACGTATTGTAAAGTCAGCCAAAAAGCTTGACGAAATTACTTATGATGAAATGCTTGACCTTGCAAGTCTTGGTGCAAACGTACTCCACAACCGTTCGGTTGAAATGGCAAAGAAGTACGGCGTACATCTTGAGGTTAAGTCCAGTTTTCAAAAAATTGAAGGAACTATTGTTAAGGAGGCGGTTTCCGTGGAAAAAATGTTAATCAGAGGTGTTGCTCGTGATAACGACGTAGCACGTATTGCAATTGTTGGTCTTGAAGATAAGCCCGGTATTGCGTTTAAAGTATTCTCATTGCTAGCTAAAAAGCACATAAATGTTGACGTTATTCTGCAGTCAATCGGCAGAGAAGGAAAGAAGGATATTTCCTTTACTGTTACCAAGAAGCATCTTGCAGAAGCGCTTGAACTTCTTGAATCTGCTAAAGACGTTCTTTGCTACGAAGATATCTCACACAGAGAAGACATCAGCAAAGTTTCAATCGTTGGTTCGGGTATGGTTAATAACCCCGGTGTTGCAGCAACAATGTTTGAAGCGCTTTATGATGCAAACATCAACATCCATATGATTTCTACATCAGAAACCAAAATTTCTGTTTTGGTAAATGTTGCAAATGCAGAAAGAGCCGTTCAGGCAATTCACGACAAATTTGTTATTTAATTTTGTATTAAAATGAAGAAATGCGGTAAACTAACATCAGTTTACCGCATCTTTTGTTTTTACACACTTTTAAAAATTTTTGCCTGTATATTCTCCTGCATATCTAAGCTCACCAAAACAGGAGTATACACATTCTTTGAAACCAGTACCAGAAAGCATATGGCAAAGACAATGTTTTTTAATTTTTTTATCATTGGACCAATTCCCCTTTCTATTTTATTTTATCTTAAATCGGCTTCTGTACTCTGCAAAAATTACGGCAATTGATACGGGAACTAGAAAACCTTAAAAAATTTAAAAATTTTTAAATTTTTTTTATAAAAGTACTGTAAATTTGCAAAAAAGTATGGTAAAATAAAGTGTATTATTAAACCATTACACTAAAGAAGGGATTTTGAAAATGGAAAAGATTTATCAAGGAAAAACAAAAGATGTTTACAAACTTGAAAACGGCAATGTGTTGCTGAAATTCAAAGACGATTGCACCGGCAAAGACGGCGTTTTTGACCCGGGCGAAAATTCAGTTGGTCTTACCATCGACGGTATCGGCAAGGCTAACCTTGAAACATCTGTTTATTATTTTGAAATGCTGAAGAAGGCAGGCATCAAAACCCACTATGTAAGTGCAAATCTTGATGATGCCACCATGGAAGTTCTTCCTGCAACAGTTTTTGGGCACGGCTTAGAGGTTATCTGCCGTTTGGTTGCACCAGGTAGCTTTATCCGCAGATACGGCGAATATACAGAAGACGGAACTGTTTTAGAGGGCGGTTATGTTGAATGTACCTTCAAAAATGACGAAAAGGGCGACCCGTTGGTTACATCCGAAGGCCTTGCCGCTCTTGGCGTTATGTCACCCGAAATGTTTGACAGTATGAAGGAACAGACCCTTAAAATCACAAAAATTGTTGCTGATGACCTTAAAACCATCGGTCTTGACCTTTGGGATATCAAATTTGAATTTGGCTACAACAACAACGAAGTTATCCTTATTGACGAAATCGCATCCGGTAATATGCGTGTTTACAAGGACGGCAAAATTGTTGACCCCGTTGAACTGACAAAGCTTATCAATAACAGATAATTAACAAAAAGGCATATGTATTTTCATATGTCTTTTTGTTCACAAACTTTCTTAATCTTTTCGCAGGGAGGTTATATTATGTTGTCTTTTGAAATTTTAGACAATCCAAAAGCTCTGGCAAAATATATTGTTGAAAGCTCGGCTATGGAAGGAAAAGAACCCCTTATTGTTGCCGACGTCCGTGAAATAGTGGAAAAAATTTCGGATAAGGGTAAGGAATGGTACAAAATTGTTTATAAAGGGAAACGTAACGGCGTTGTAAGATACCTCTCCCTTTTAAAAATTGACTGCCTTAAAGACTACCTTTTACATATCAATATGCCATCCAGCAACACTATATCTGACCTGCAAGCCATAGTGCTGGAAATTTGTGAATGTAAAAACTGTATGAAGAACGTCCCTGCTCTTCGCTGTACAACCGACGGTACCCTCGCAGATGACGAGGTAGAAGTTACCATTGTTGTGCCTGTCTTTGATTTGGGGTGGCAGCTTGATAATATGTGGAAAAAATAATTTAATAATCATTATGAACCAATTCCGGAAAATTAATCAGATGAAAACAAGGATTTTGGGCACATCCGAACTAACGGTATCCGAGTTCTGCATTGGATGTATGAATTTTGGATGGAAAGAGCCGGAAGAAAATTCCATTTAACGCCTTGAGCAGTTTACAGACGTAGGCGGAAACTTTATAGTTACCGCAAATGTTTACTCCAGGCGTGAAACCGAAGGAATGGATTTTTACGAAAAAGATTTTGATAAATATGTTGACGGAACACCAACAGCAAGAACAGGTAAAATTCTTGCATCAACACCTATGGAGAGATTTAGCAAAGCAGAAGAGCTTATCGGTGCACATCCCTGCCTTGTATATAAAGCTGCATCAAGCTTTGTTAACGGCGTTGTAATCCCCGTTGACGGCGGTTTCAGCGCATACAGCGGAGTATAAAATTTAATAACTAACCCGAAAAACCCTCCTTAAAGGAGGGTTTTTTAGTGGAACAAAGCGGCTGCGCCGCTCGCCTCGCGGCGGTCGCAGAAATCTCGCTTTGTTTGCCCAAGTGCATTTCGGCATAGCCGAAAATTTTGCACGGGCAATTTAATTTTTGCTTTATTTAATTATTTCTGTGCATCAATGTATCTGTGAAGGATTGCTGCAATTTCAGCACGTGTTGCATTGTCCTTAGGACAAAGTGTGCTTTCGGTCTTGCCGTTGATTAAACCGCTGCCTACAGCCCAGTTTAAAGCAGAAATTGCATATTCGTTAATCTCGTCTGCATCTGCAAATGCTGCAAGGTTTTCTTCAAGTGTAACTGCATCCATACCCTTATATACAGCATAACGGAACATAATAGCTGCAATCTGTTCACGGGTGATGTTTGCATCGGGAGCGAATTCAATTTCTGTAACACCGTTTACAATACCGTTCTGCTGAGCCCAGATAACTGCACTTGCATAGTAAGCACCCATATCTATATCAGCAAAAGGAATGCTTCTATTTGTAGCAGGCTCGCCTTCGTTTCTGTAAAGGATTGTAACAAGCATTGCTCTTGTAAGAAGTGTATCAGGAGCAAACTCGGTTTCTGTAACGCCGTTCATAAGACCGTTTTCGCTAACAAATTTAACATCTTCGCTGAACCAGTCCTCTGCCTTTACATCGTTAAATGTAACAGTCTCTGCAGGTTCGTCTGTTGAAGGTTCTTCTGTCCACTTTGCATAAAGTGTAAATGCCTTTGTTACAGCGGTTTCAAAATCATACTTTGTTCCGAAGGCTTCATCTGTGTACCAGCCTTCAAAAGTATAACCTTCCTTAGTGGGTGCCGCAGGCTCTGATACCTTATCATTTTTTTCAACTCTCTGGCTTGCAACTGCGCTTCCGCCATCTGTATCAAATGTTACAGTATACTTTGATGCTACACTGCTTCCTGTTGATGTGATTCCTGATGAAATACGTGTTTCGTAGATAACGTACTCAGAGAAATGCGCAAGGTTCATTGTGATAATATTGTTGCTGTATGTAGAATCAACGTCCTCTAATGTACCGTCGTCCTTCAAATGCTTAGCGTGTACCAATACCTTACCGGTAGTTGATTTATTGTAAGGAATTTTAATTTCAATTTTTCTTTCGTTTTCAGCATCTGTTGGGGCATATACAGGCATGCCACCCTCGGTTTCAAAAGAAATCTTGTATACTACACTATTATCAAGATTTTCTACAACGCTGTCTTGTTCGGGTTCCAGCTCTTCTGTCTGTTCAATCTTAAGGGTAATGCTTGAAGCACCTGCATCAACGGCAGCAGTGCTGATTGCCTCAAGAGCAGCCTTGTTGATTGAAACCTCAACATCTTCTTCCTCGCCGTTTGCAAGAGTAATGCTAAGAGTTGCATCATCACCAAGCGCCTCGGCTGCATCTACTGCGGCAATCGGAAGCTTAACAGTATCTACAACTGCGGTTTCTTTTTCTGCTTCGCTAACAAACTTATTTGTGTCAATTTTTACCTCTGTTGTTCCGTCTTCTGCACTGCCAGTATTAATATCTGCAATTTCTACTGTGTTGTCTGCAACCTTTGACCCCTCAACAATAACACCTGTGTTATCATCTTTTACTATGGGGTTCATAAAGCTATAAATTTCGCCGATTCTATAGCTTTCTTCTTCGTTTTCAGGGTTGTATAAACGAAGCTCCAATGTCGCCTCTAAGCCAGAATTATTAAGTAAAAATTCATCATTGAAATATACACCACAGTCAAAGTCCTTTACTACATTATATACTTCTGCATAAGTATACTTAAGACCTGGCTGACCCATCGCCGCTGCAGCAATCTCCATAATCTTTACAGGTTTATCTGCCTCAATTTCTGTATCCTTGAACGGAATTGGAACCCAA
>JAZRLM010000016.1:0-5380 GCA_045646865.1 Clostridia bacterium | reverse complement strand
TTGGGGGATTTATTTAGTGGATGAAATCTTAACAGATTTCTTCCCAATTCCAAAAACCTCTCGGTTTTTGCAAACTTACACTACCAACAGTTCACCGAACTGTTGGCTTAACGTTCCAGCTGCCTGGGAAAGTAAGACGCTGCCGGAACTGATAAAAGACATCCGTAAGGGTGTCTTTTTTTGTGTATCATCAGCGCTAAAAGCTAAAAGCAGAACGAATTTAATAGAGTTTTCAATTAAAGCTATTAAATCATTCTCGCGTATCTTTTTATCATAGCAACCCGGATTGCTTCTTGTCAAAATAGGAGTCTGGCAGAAAATAACATGATTCTTTGACCATGTGTAAAAACTCCTTCCGCAGCATGCGTAAACAACCTTGCCACTGAATAATGTTGTGCCCAATCCAACTCTTTTTCGTGATTTACTCTCTTTAGATTTCACGATGTCGAACAGTTCTTCGTTTACAATCGGCTCATGAGCATTCTCGGTAATAATCCACTTATCTCGTGGCACTCTGGTGGCTGTTTTACCTTGGATTTTATCCACTTTGTATCTTACGAATATTAATTTTACCGTATAATGCTTATTATTAAGCATTTTATTAAGAATTGTCCGGGTCCACATATTAATTTCCGTAATTGTACCGTCATCTCTCAGCTTGTTGTATTTCGAGTCGGCTTCGAGTCCTGTAGGTTAGAGCAAATAAGCGAAAGATAAGAGAAGATAAATAACGATAAAAACTGTGTAAAATCAAGGCTTTGAGGGGTTAAAAACCTTCAAAGCCTTTACTGCGCTCGAATTTCTAGTATAGCCACTTTTACCCTCTTTTCTAACCATTTCTGCTAGAAAAATGTTAGAAGAGGATTTAGGCAGATGAATTTATAATTTCCTTTTAATAAAGTATATTTCCGTCTGTTGAAATGGTTACAACTCGCCACGGAATAAATTTTCCGCTTGCCTGAAGGGCATTTTTAACTGCATTTTCAATGCCTCCGCAACAGGGAACCTCCATGCGAACAACGGTTACACTTTTTATATTGTTGTTTGCTATAATAGCGGTAAGCTTTTCTGTGTAATCGCCTTCGTCAAGTTTCGGGCATCCAATAAGGGTTATATGCTTGCGGATAAATTCATTGTGAAAGTTTCCATAAGCATAAGCTGTACAATCGGCAGCCACCAAAAGATTTGCTTCGTCAAAGTATGGTGCATTCACAGGGACAAGCTTAATCTGAACAGGCCACTGCGTGAGCTGACTTGTTGCAGGTGCAAGTGGCGCATTTATATCGCAGATTTCTCTCTTTATTGCCTTTGAATTTGTTCCAGGACAACCGCAAGGGAGCAGCGCTGATGCCTTTTGCTCCTTTGCCTTTTTAACAGCCTCTTCATCGTAGGCAGGGGCCTCTCTTTCTTCAAAGGTAATTGCACCCGTAGGGCAAGCAGGCAGACAATCACCAAGACCGTCGCAATAATCCTCGCGGTTAAGCTTTGCCTTTCCATTTATCATTTCAATTGCACCTTCGTGGCAGGCTTTAGCACATAATCCACATCCGTTACATTTTTCTTCATCAATTTTTATAATTTTTCTTATCATAAAAGGTTACCTCCTTGATTTTCTATTCACATTATAGTATAATAATTGTAACAAGTCTGTTGTATTTACAACGAGAGGTGAATTTAATGAAAAAATTTATTCCGATATTAAAACGCACCCGATTGTTCGCAGGCGTAGGTGAAGATGAAATTGACTCACTGCTTTCCTGCCTTGGCGCAAGGATTTTAGAATACCAAAAGGGTGAGTATGTTTTAAGACAAGGGGAACACATCTCTGATATTATGATTCTAGCAGAGGGAAATCTCCACATACAAAAAGATGATTACTGGGGTAACCGCAGTATATTGGGTCAGATTTCCGTCGGAGAAATGTTTGGCGAGGCGTATGCCAGCCCCCAAAGCGGTGCTATGCTAAATGATGTTGTTGCGGTGGAAGACAGCAAGGTAATATTTTTTGATGTGAAACGGATTTTAACCACCTGTTCTACTGCCTGCCGATTTCATTCTATGGTAGTTAGGAATATGTTTTTTGCAATTTCTGAGAAAAACAGAAATCTTGTGCAAAAGCTCGGTCATATGTCAAGGCGTACGATAAGGGCAAAACTGATTTCATATTTGTCTGAAGAGGCGAAAAAACAAAACAGTTCTAAATTCACAATCCCTTTTAACCGCCAACAACTTGCAGACTTTTTGTCGGTTGACAGAAGTGCCATGTCGAACGAGTTGTGCAAGATGCGTGATGAAGGACTTCTGGAGTTTGAGAAAAATCAATTTGTTTTATTTGAAACGGAGAACTGATATGATAAATAAACTATTTAAAAGCATATTAGACCAAGACACATCACCTGTGGTTGTTTGCGATATAGACGATATAATCGTATATATGAATCCCTCTGCGATAGAGCGTTATCACAAGGACTTGACAGGTAAAAGCATAAAAGACTGCCATCCGCCAAAAGCCAATGAAATGATAGAAAAGGTACTTGTTTGGTTTCGCGAAAGTAAGGGAAATAACATCATATACACCTATCGCAATGACGAGGAAAACAAAGATGTTTATATGGTCGCACTTCGTGATGATGACGGCACACTAATCGGCTATTACGAAAAGCACGAGTACAGAAACAAAGAAACGGTTGGGCTTTATCAGCCAGTAAAATAATAAAACGATAATTTGATGAGGTTGTGTTATGGAAAATTTAAACTTTAGATATGCAACAGAAACTGATAGTGCATTGATATTGGAATTTATCAGAGAATTGGCTAAATATGAAAATATGCTTGATGACGTAGTAGCCACAGAAGAACTGCTTCGTGAATGGATTTTTGAAAAGAAAAAAGCCGAGGTTATTTTTGCTTTAGAAGACGGCATCGAGGTCGGATTTGCACTCTTTTTCCATAATTTTTCTACATTCCTCGGTCGCGCTGGAATATACTTAGAGGATTTGTTTGTAAAGCCTGAATATCGTGGTAAAGGGTACGGCAAAGGACTTCTTAAAAAGCTTGCTCAAATTGCAAAAGAAAGAGGTTGCGGAAGGCTTGAATGGTGGTGCCTTGACTGGAACAAACCAAGCATTGATTTTTATCTGTCCTTGGGTGCAGAGCCTATGGATGAGTGGACTACCTATCGCATTGCCGGAGAAACTTTGGACAAACTTGCTAGAGAGTGAAATTAAGAGGGATAAAAATGAACGAAGAATGTTTAATTTGCAAAGCACCGCTTGAATATTTAGATGCAGACACAATGATGGAATGTGTGATTTGTCATAAGAAAGAAACCAGCAAAACAAGATGCGTAAACGGACATTCCTGCTCCTGATATTGTTATCACAATGGGATGTAATGTTAGCTGTCCTAACATTCCTTGCAAAGATCACTCGGATTGGGGACTTGATGATCCTACAGGAAAAAGCGACGAAGAGTTTATAAAAACAGCGAATTTAATCAAAGAGAAAGTTTTGGATTTAATGAGGAAATAGAAATGATAGAAATTACTGCTTGGACAAATATGTTTTTGAAAGCCTTAAATGAATATTTCGGCGACCGTGTATGGTTTGTTGGTCTGCAGGGCAGTTGCGCACGTGGCGAAGCAACAGAAAACAGCGATATTGATATGGTTGTCATACTTGATGAATTGTCTTCCTCAGATGTTGCGACCTATAACACGATGTTAGATACCTTACCGCACGGGGAACTGATTTGCGGTTTCCTTTCAGGAAAAAATGAAATTTTAAATTGGGAGCCATCTGACCTTTTTCAGTTTTATTACGACACAAAGTCGATAAAAGGAAGCCTTGATGAACTCTTGCCATTGATTGATGATACTGCCGTTACCCGAGCAATAAAAATAGGCGTATGCAATATCTATCATGGCTGTGTTCACAATATGCTGTATGAAAAAAGTGAAGAAATATTAAGAGGTTTATATAAATCCGCATCTTTTGTGGTGCAGGCTATTGTTTTTAAGCAGACAGGGAAATATATCAGCCATCAGAAAGATTTGCTGGAAATTGTTTCCTCTGATGAACGAGTTATTGTTGAAACATTTTTAAACTTGAAAAACGGCGGAGCGGCCAATTTTGATACAATGTCCGAAAACTTATTTAACTGGTCTAAGAAATGGATTGAAAAAACAAAATAGAATATACAAATAAACTTGGATTTGACATAGGAGTGTGGTTATATGATAAAACACAACAAATTTAAAATAATTATTTCCTCTATAATTACATTGTTGCCGATGATTTTTGGATTTATTGTATGGGACAAACTTCCGGAGAGTGTAGCGACAAGTTTTGGTTGGAATGGCGATGTTACAGGTTACAGCAGTAAAATGTTTGCTGTTGTCGGACTTCCTGCAATACTGACTATTGTAAATTTAATATGTATCATTGCGACTAGCGCCGATCCAAGAAGAAAAAATATTGATAATAAAATAATTTCTATTGTTATAGGCATAGTTCCTGTTTGCTCTTTGATATGCGGAGCTTGTATCTATGGTAATGCATTGGGATACAATGTAAATGTTGAAAACATTATGCCCGTTTTTGTAGGAATTATAATTTTAGTTCTCGGCTTTATTCTTCCAAAATGCAAACAAAACTATACTGTTGGTATCAAACTGCCCTGGACATTGCATGATGAAGAGAATTGGGATAAGACACATAAACTTGCAGGAAAGCTTTGGATTATCGGTGGTATCGTAATGACAATAGCCGGACTATTGGATTTTACAACGTTATTTATGATTATTATTTTTGCGATTGTAATTATTCCGACCGTGTATTCGTACTTGCTATATAAAAGTAAAAAATAGCCAAAAAGGTAAAGGTCTATCACTCTGAGAAGTGATAGGTTTTTTATCTTGTAAAATTACATTTCCAAGTTCCGGTGATGTGGCTACGGCCACATCTTTTCTTTTTCCTGAAAAAATTCTCGTTCTATTGACAATTATATAAATTTGTGGTATGATTATTCATACCAATCATACCGAGGAGGAGCAAAAATGAATATACATGATGGAAAATATGCATGGATGGTCAAAATCGGCGAAAAGGGACAGTTTGTTATTCCCAAAGAAGCAAGAGAGATGTTTGATTTCCAACCGGGAGATGAGATTTTGGTTCTCGGTGACACCCAGCGAGGGATAGCAATTCTTCCTAAAGCAAAACAACAAGATACTATCAAACAAGTTTTTTCTGAAATAGAGGAATAGAAATATGAGTAAAATAGTTTTCTTTTGTATTCCGGCACACGGACACACTAACCCCACCTTGGGCGTTGTTCGGGAATTAGTTTCTCGCGGGCACGAGGTTTGGTATTATTCATA
>JAZRLM010000015.1:0-168187 GCA_045646865.1 Clostridia bacterium | reverse complement strand
GGATGCAAGACAAACACTGCAATCAGATACAGGGGACTCATTATGGTAGCCTTTGAGTATGCTTTCAAAAATGATATGGTAGTTGCAAATCCTTGTGCGAAATCCGAAAGACCAAAGAAGAATGCCTATTATGCAGGATTCTACTCAAAGGAAGAACTGAATCAACTCTTGAAAGTGGCGAAAGATGATCAGCTTTATGTTCCAATAACCCTTGCAGCATATTACGGCTTAAGGCGGAGCGAGGTAATCGGAGTTAAGTGGAGCAATATAGACTTCGATGCAAAGCGAATCAATATATGGCATAAGGTAATGCAAGAGGAAATGGAAGAGGGCGGTACTCAGATTGTGGGCTATGACACAATGAAAAACAAGTCAAGCCGAAGAACAATGCCTCTTATACCTGCGGTAGAGAAAATTCTTCTTGAACACAAGGCAAAGCAAGAGGAATATATGAAATTGTTCGGAAGCTCTTATTCAAAAGAGTATAAGGATTATGTGTGCGTGGATCCCCTCGGCGGAATAATAAAGCCCAACTTCGTTACAGATCACTTCAGGCATCTGTTGGAAGAGCATGGTTTAAAAAAGATTAGATTCCATGACCTAAGGCATACATGTGCTTCGCTTCTCTTGGCAAACGGCATATCAATGAAGCAGATACAGGAATGGCTTGGACATTCAGACTTCTCAACAACGGCAAACATCTATGCCCACTTAGAATACGATACCAAACTGCAGTCAGCAGAAATGATGGCGAAGGTGATTGGATATGAAGATTAACGGTCATACATACGGAGAATTTATCAGCATGGACAATGTCCGTATAGAGTTGCATATGTCAAAGCGGAGATTGGCATATCTTCTGCAGAACGGATATATTCCGTGCGAAATCAGGAACTCAAGCACATGGAGGTACAAGATACGCACCAAAGATGTAGTAGCGTACATTAAAAGCGGAATATCACCTGATATTCCGCCCGGTGTGTTCAAAAGGAAACCGCAAGCACAAGTAGAGAGAATAAAGTTTAACAAGAAAACATTAAAAGAATTGTTTAAAGAGAGAATGAGCGAATATCCCGATGCTCTGACCTATGATGATGTAGCAAAGATAACGGGCCGTGCAAGAGGTTGTGTTTGCAAATGGACATCAGCAGGAAAACTTAAAGTGGTGAAACTCAACAGTAATGTAAGCATCGTGCCAAAACAATGGCTCCTCGAATTTATGCTTACAGATGATTTTATATATAACTACCCCAAGGATAGTGGGTTAAAACCGATACTGAATCAAGCAGTTATAAAAAGATGACTTCTTAACTTGAAATAAAATAATCAAATTTAAAATAATTTCGAAATAATTTTATTAAAATTAAAATAATTGAAATATTTAATATATAATTATTGACAATTTAAATGAACTGATGTATAATATAGTCGAAATTTAATTGTGGAGGCCTAGATATGTCGGAAACAAAGAGAGAAAAGTTTATTAGAATAGCTGAAGCTCGTACTAATAAAATAATTGACATGGTAAAATTGCTTGGAAATTGTTCAAATAAGGCAGTATACGATTACACGAAAGAAGACGTGAAAATAATTTTTGCAGCAATTGAAGAAGAATTAAAAAATTCAAAAGCAAAATTTGATACAACAGACTCTGAAAATAAAAAATTTAAATTAAGGTAGGTGCGAAGAAATGGCATATTGGTATTTCCCTTCAAATGACCATGGTGAAAACAAAGGAATTAATGATTCAGGTGTTGCTACTTTTAGAGGTACGCCTTTGAAGTCTTTGGCACGTGAGATTTGTCAAAACTCCCTCGATGCAGCAACTGGGAAAACTGTTCGTGTTGATTTCTCAAATTATGAAATTCCTACAGGTAATGTGCCTGGCGCAGATGTATTGAAAGAAACATTCGAAAAGTGCCTAGCTTATTGGAATGGACAAAAAGCCAAAACAACTAAGGATTTCTTCAAAAATGCGTTTGAAAAAATCAGTGCTGAAAAAATAAGTGTATTAAGAATTAGTGATTTTAAAACAAAGGGTCTTACTGGCTCTAAAAAGACAACAGACATAAACACTGACTGGATGAGATTGACTAAATCTTCTGGATCATCTGATAAAAAAGGTCCGGCTGGCGGTTCGTTTGGTATAGGTAAATTTGCACCGTTTGCCTGTTCGGATTTTTCGACAGTGTTTTATAATACATATGATATAGAAGACGAGTGCGCATATCAGGGTGTATCCAGGTTGGTTACGTTTGAACGTGACGACGGCGAAACCACACAAGGTATTGGTTATTACGGTAATGAACGCAATACACCAGTATTTGAATCTTTGAATTTAGATCCTGATTTTAAAAGAGATCCTGGCGACTACGGGACAGATGTGTATGTTTTAGGTTATCGCTTTTCTCAAGAAGATTGGGAAACAGCGATTGTTGTTTCGATTTTAGATAGTTTTCTCGGAGCAATTTGGAATGAAAAACTTACTGTCAATGTGGGTGATGTAAAAATTGACAAATCTACGTTATCAGAACTTATGGAAGAATATGCTGAAGAACTGACTAACACATATGTTATGGAATATTATCAGGTATTAACTAGCCCTGAAACAAAATGGTTTGAGAACAATCATTTAGGATTAGGAACCGTAAAACTTGGCTATTTACTTAACGGTAATGATTTTCATCGAAAAGTGGCGATGATTCGCCAAACCGGTATGAAAATCAAAGACGGAGATCGTATCAATGGGTTCATTTCATTTGCAGGGGTTTTGTTTATCGAAGGAGATACGATAAATGAGAAACTTCGTGCTCTTGAAAACCCCGAACACACAGAATGGCAGCCCGACCGCGCGGCAAATCCTTTTGAAGCAAAACAACTGATTAAATCAATTAACGATTACATGAAGAAATGTTTAGAGGAACTTGTGGAACAAGGATCCCAGAACGCAATAGATGCTGTTGGTGTTGGCAACTTTATACCTGATACTCCTGATGATGAAAAAAATCAAAATCGTGAGGAGACCATTTCTGATACGGTATTGGAAATAGAGAAGCGTGTTATTGAACGAAAATATGTTCCTGATGTTGTTTCTGTGGAAAACGGTGATGATGAATCCGAGAAGAAAGTAGATCCTGTAGATGGAGAATCGGACGAGGATTGGGTACACGAAAAAGATGGCGACCAAGTGGATCCACCCAGACCTCCACAACCGGTAGATTATGTTGATGGTACTGAAAAAACTATCAGCGCTCCTAAAGAAATTAAACCATCTAAATTTATGTATATCTGCAATAATCCAGATGAGGGTAGATATATGATAGATTTTATCCCTTCCGATGATTCGGATAAGGGAAAATTGAGCTTTTTCCTTTCTGGCGAAACCGAGGCATATAAAGCGGAGCTGGTTAGTGCTTCACAAATCGGAGGTTCAGAATTAAAAATACAAGATAATTCCTTGATCAACTTGCATTTTGAAAAGGGGCAGCACATCAGAATAAATCTACAATTGGCTCATAAAGACTATTGTTCAATGGAGGTGAAGGCATATGTTAATAAGAAATAAATATTTTCCATATCCTGTGATAGCTAAAGGAAATGATTCTTATGCTACTGCTACGTTTACCAGTGATGCTGACTTTGAGAAAAATGGTTATCATATAAAATTTATACTTAAAGCCTCTTCTAATAATGACGGTATCAATGAGTTAATTGCCTCCAAAAAAGTATCTTTTGTGCATCATATCGAATGCGTTAAAACTTGTTATAGACACGCGGTAGTTACTCAAGAGGAGGAAGAAGTATTTCAAATTCATCAAAGCAAACTTAATGGTGCTGTACAAATAAGTACTGTTATTGTTGCAAATGAAGATTTGAAAGGCTATAAAAATTCAGATTTCTCTGCTGATTATAGAGGCTTTGCGTTCAACATTAAAAAAGGCTGCCTTCTCGCAATAGGTGGGTGTATTGAAATTGAACTTAATAAACAGAAGGATGATTTAGAAAACACTTCATCAATCTTCTCGATTGTTCCAAACCTTGATCCTAACGAAACAATTATAAATGTGGATATTAGTAGTACTAAACCAAAGATTGTTATTCGTATCCCTGTTAAAGGTTGTAACATCTATAAAAATCTGAGTACGAATCTTGAATTGCAAAGTATTATGCATTCAATGATTATTGTCCCTGCGTTAGTACAGGTTTTTGATGAATTAAAGGCTTCGCGTTATGAACTGTATAACTATAGTGATTGCAGATGGTTTAAAGCACTTATAAAAGCTTGTAAAAACTTGAAAATAGAGCTCACCGAGCAAAGTTTAGAAAACTTTGATTCTTACAAGACAGCGCAGTTACTGATGGATTCACCCACAATGAGAGCTCTGACGTATTTGGCAGGAGGTTCTGAAGATGAGGATTAAATTTATTACCGAAGAAGGTTTGTTGGCTGCAAAAAGTAACTATCCTACGATTTTCAAAGAAGTAATTAAAAAGAATGCTACGGATCTTCCTACTCTTATGAATGACAACAGTATTATAAGGGATAGCTCTATAGAAATTGAGGATTTTTCTTTTGATATGTCACAAGATAGGCCAACTGCGACAGATGTCGAAAATATTAGGCGTGTTTACAATCATATGAAAGGTCTTAGCGAATCTCAAGCATCTGATGAAAGAATATGGGTTGCATTCACACTTTATCAAGGGCTAGACTACATGAGATATCGTTGGATGCCTGACGATGAAGGAGATAAATTTGACCGTTTCTTCTTTAAGAATTCGAAGCACGGTTATAGCAAAAGACCTTTGTTTAGAAACGGAGTTGCTCGATTGTGGTGGATAGGTTATCATACCTATGATGCGAAAAGAACAAATCCTTATGAATTGACAGAATTTGTTTGCAGGGATCAGGATTATATAAATAATCTTTTAGATATTGGTTTTGCGAGTAATGCTACAATTTCAAAGGCAGTTCTAGGTGCCTTGTTGGATGCAGAAAAGAATGGTGTGACAATCAATCGTGAGTTGGTTCGTTCTATCTCCCAGTATGTAAACTTGCTTGGCGGAATTTATATTCTTGACTGCTTGTCTTATGAAGAGATTTATAGTAAAATAAAGGAAAAGATTGGTTTCTAATAAATTTCCGGAGGGTTAATGAATGAAATGTTTTAATTGTGGATCTGATATAGTTGATACCGAGCTTAGTGCGTGCACTAACTGCTCGATGCTGATTAATGCAACAAAAGCAAAATTTATTTCATACATTGGCCCTTCTGATAGTTTGGCTGGCTATCAGAAATCATATAAATTATTGCTTTTAAAGTATGTTATTGAAGCGATATTGGATGAAAATGAAGCTACAGTTGCTAGAGTAATTCCTGCCATTAAAGAATACTATATTGACAGAAAAAACAAAGGATTACAACCGGATTATGATGTTGATACACGTATTTCTGAAATTGAAAATTCATCTGATTATGATGTTTTTGCGGTTATAAAAAATCAGCCATTTAAGGTTATAAATGAAAAAGGCTATTTATTTTTAAATCACAATTCAAACGATAAGCTTGTTTTTGTATTTAATGAGGATATTTCTGATGCTATGTCACACGACGAATGGCACAAACTTCTGAATATTATAAATGTAAAGATTACCCTTTACTATAGTCGTTATGATAATCTCAACGATGTTTCTACACCAACTGAGGAACCTTCTCGAGAACAAGTCAAAGAATTCTTCAAAAAGGAAAACAATGATAATTTGGACCTTTCATTGTCGGTATTAGAAATAACCAATCTTAGTGTAAGGGCTAAAAATATTTTGATGCGCAATAAGCTTTACACTATTGGTGCTGTTATGAATTTTGTTCAAGATAATGACTTGCGTTCTTTAAAAAATATGGGGCAAAAGACGTATGAAGAAATCATGGCACTGTTGGAATATTCCAATTTTCAGGGTTCTACAGGTGTGGCAACCGACAGTATTTCTTTACTTTTTTCCGGTAATACATATCATATGTTTGTCGAGTTTTGCGAAAAAAATTGCCTATCCACATTATCCGACCTTGAAGATTTTGATTTTTCCTTGTTGCTTAACGAGCCGGGTTTTGGTGTAGGAAAGCTGAACTTGATAAAAGAAAAGTACTACAGTTTATTACAAGAAATAAGCTCTACTACTCAAAACGAAGAACACAGAGAGTTAGCGGTAGAACCACCTCCAGTAATAAGCATTGACCCAAGTAATATTGATTTAGGCATTCCGTATTTGCGATTTGCTGGCATATCTGCGAAAAACAATGCAAAATTCTATGAAAATGGGTATTCAAAAATTGGCGATTTGAGAGATATCACTTTGGTCAAGTTGATACAGATGTTTGGGAGAGCTAAAGGAATTGATACTCTCGATAAAATAAAGATTTTTGAAAAGCCTTTACTGGTAATTGCTACCGAGAGATTAAATGAACATAAGGGTAATCGCGAATTTGATATATATGTCGACAGAGCAAACCAAAAAACCTTGCAAGAGATAGCGGATAATTACGGTTTGACAAGGGAACGAGTTAGACAAATTGAAGCAAAATTTTTCAGAGAATTTTCACCGCTGTTTGGTTCGCTTGTTGAGCAACATATGACGCAGAACAATCTTTCTTACATTACGACTCAAGATGTTTTAGAGTTTTTTGATGATGATGCTTTTGACACAGTTATTATGCATACACTAAAAGAGTCATTTTCATTGGAATATCTACCGTTTGCTGATATGTTTATTAAGAAACAAAGTGAGACGCAGAATACAGAGGCAAAGTTACGAAAATTAACGAATGAATTTATAGGGGATGAAGGAATCAACTTCTTCGAGAGCCTATCACAAATAGAAGAAATGCTTAACAACGCAGACTTAGGATTCATATCAGCTGATGCATTTTTGAATTACTTAATCGAGAGTGGTGCACATTTTTACGGTGATTTTGTGTTTCTGAGAAAACAGACATATGCTAAATTGTGCTTGATGTTGATTTCAAAACACTTTCAAGATGGCATCACGTTATATTCGGATGATGATATTAACAAACTGCGTAGATTGTTCCACGAAGAATATGGTGAATACGATTTGCCAGAGCAGAATCGTGCTATCAGCGCAAGGATATCCGAGTTCTTAATTGTGTGCGATCGCGGAAGAGCGAAACTTATTGAGCATATTAAATTCGAGCAATCTGTTATTGATGATATAAAAAAATATATCGATTCAAGTTCTTTAAAAACCCTATATTTTGCTGAGATTTTTAACGAATTTGAAGGCGTTTTGACATTTACTTCAGATATTACAAATTACCATGGCTTGCATGGGTTATTGGCATATTTGTATCGGGATGAATACGAGTTCACAAGAGATTGTATCACGAAGATAAATGGAGAGGGCAAATCTCTTAGCCTTTCGGACCGTATTGTTTTATTTATTTTAGAAAAAGGTTGTGCTGTTACCCGAAATGAAATAAAACAAAAAATAGGTGGCTTGTCTGACATTATGCTATTTAATGCTATTAACAGTTCAAAGGAATTGCTACAGTGGGATTATAATAGTTTTAATGCTCAGGGGAATTTGAAAATCTTTGACGAAGATACTAGTGTTATTTCAGGAGTTCTTGAAGAAGTCTTTTCTCAATTCAAAGGTTATTGTAGTGATAAATTGATATTTGAAAAAATAAAATTACAGCATCCAGAATTTCTATCTCGAAATGGTATAGAAAACCCAACAAATCTGTTTTATGTGTTGCAAAATCTTCTTGAAGATAAATATCAGTTTAGTCGTCCTCATATTTGCCAAGAAGGTACTGTTGATTCTCTAACGACAAAAAGCATTGCTCTTTATTTGCTTGGAACAACGCAACAAATAAGCAGACGTGAGTTTATGCAAATAGCCAAAGATGCATATTGGTCGGAAACAACGGCAGATTTAATTTTCTACGAGCTGGAAAAAGATTATACTAGAATTTCAGAGGACATCTATATTTTGTCTGGTGATTTTAATATTGAGGAAGATACATTAAATCAAGTTTCTGATTGGTTGCAGAAAAGCATTTCAAGCCAAGGATTCTTATCGATGATAGGTTTTGATAATTTTGAAAATTTACCAGAAATACAGTATGAATGGAATTCCTTCTTGCTTGTTTCTATAATTAAAAAACATAATTTGGGCTTAAGATTAGTTTCGCCAGCAATCAGAGATAGGAGATATAACAAAGAGGTCATTGTTTCTAAGGATTCATCTTATTACCATTTAGATGATATTGTCTATGATATGCTTGTAAAGAACGGTATTAATTTTATAGATGAATCGAATCTTCTTTCGTTCTTGGTTATTAATCACCTTGTTTCTAAAGTTATTCCCAAAGAATTATTTGATTCTAAAATTTTAAATTATGCAGATGGATATTTTAAAATAGCATAACAAAAGGAGTGGTCATGCGGCCACTCCTTTTGTTATAGTTATTCCATTTCCGAACGAACAACAGAGAAATCCATTAAAAAGTGTTCGTCATCAAGTTTTGTAAAGGTTACATCTGAACGACCATATTCTTTAAAGTGTTCCTTGGTTACCTTTACACCTTCGTGAATTCCGAGACGGTTCCTAAAATATCTTCCTATCTCAGCATTGTCGCTAGGCGTAGTGATAGCTTTATTCCCAGCTTGTTCTACTCTCATGATGAAGCACTCGCCATCATCTGCAACAACAGTAAAATAACGTTTATTTAAAGGGAAAAATCCTGTTTTTGAAATCTTAGAAGGTAGCGGTATATATGCCTGATTTGGGTCGCGATGCTCTCTTTGACCCCAGTTTAAACTTGAAGTTGTTGGAACCTCCCCAGTGTTAGATAAAAATGATAGAGTTTGTTTCTCTTCAGAATTGAAATCCACCATAGTTGCTTCATAGCTATAGTTGGGGCTGGTGCGATAAATACGAATGTAGTTCTCAACTTCATTTGCAGTGCAATATATTGTTTTTGCTTCCACCTTATCGAAATAGGCAACTGCATCATCTAAGTTACATTCAGTAATGAATTCATCACAATCTTTGCTAAATCCTTTAAGCGTATAGTTCGCAGAACCAGAAAATGCTTTGTACGGTTTGCCATTCTTCATCCATAAATAAAGTTTGGAATGTACAGCGGGGGTTTTATATACATACTGGCAGCTAAATGATGAAAAGTCGGGACCAAAATCATTTTCGGATAATTTTTTAAACCCTGAGTTGGTAACTTGACTAAGACCATCAAAAGGGCACATACCCACAATCAGTTTAATTTGTATAGGCTGTAATTCTAAATCCGCCAGGGTTTGCATATGCCATGCTACCATGCTTGGAGAAGCATAAGCTGAAACGATGCGCAACTCGTTAGCTCCTTCTTTTGCAGGTTTTATTAGAACTTTATCTTCTAAGTCTGAGTCAAATTGCCATTTGATTTCGTTGTCGCCATTGAACAAATATTCAGTTGCATTGCACTCTATAGAATCATATTCTATTCCAGCGAAGCATTTTAAAATAGCCTCAAAAATTATTTTTGCTCCCTCGCAAGGAACTGCCATACCAATTTGCTTGCGAACGCTTTCTTTATTGCCGTAAAATTCGTATGTATCAGGAAAAGTTTGTAGGCGTGCACGTTCTCTATTTGTCAATGCACGCGGTTCTTCCCAATGGTAAATATGGGTTCCACCACCTCCGCTACCGGTAACAGTATAAGCAGGTTTGTCAGGATCTAATCGCTTGTATATCTGACTAATTTTTGCACCAATAACATTTAATTGTAAATTTTCGGGTAGATTCGCAGTGAATGCATTTTCGCCAGGACGGATATAACGTAATCTTTCTACAACGGCGGCTGATTGACGTGTAAGCTCGTTATTAGATGCGTTTTCAGGAATAGGCGGAACCTCGATAGCCTCTCTGCATGTTTTCATTCGGTATTGCGCTGGAGATGGAACCTTATATTCGACATTCATATCGTTGCGGATACCAACGATAATGATTCTGTGTCGTGCTTGTGGAATTCCATAATCTTCGAATTGGTATAAATGAGGATATAAAGTGTATCCTGCAGCTTGCATTTCGCCTAAAATTTTAGAAAAAGCTCGTCCTTCATTTGCATTTCGAAGGCCGCCAACATTTTCAGCTAAAAACCATTTAGGTTGAAACCGGATTAACGCTTGGACACCATACGAATACAAAGGACCATAATTACCATCCATACCCTTCTGTTCACCAACAACACTATAGTCGTTGCACGGGAATCCGAAAGCTAAAGCACTTATGTCAGAAAGTTTTGAAAAATCTAATTCTCTAACATCACCCTCATAAACACTTTCTCTATCGTTTGGGCAAATGTTATTGCGGTATGTTTCGCAAGTGTTGTGATCATAATCATTGGCCCATGCATGGGTTATAGACCAATCTTCCATTCCTATATCTGCATTTAAAGCCCCCCAAGCGATCCCGCCCGGACCGCAGAATAATTCTCCTAATTTATAATTCATTTATTCCAGTTCCTTTCTGATCTACTATAAAATCAATCTCATCCTGTATGTGTTGTAACTCTTTTTTATCTAATAATTCAAGATTCCTTAATGGGGTTCTGCTATTTTCAAAATCCTTACTGCTATGCTCAGTTGAAAATGAGAGTATTTTGTTAAAATCTATATTGTATAGTTTGGCAAGGCTTATCACATCATCTATCGGTGGAGAAGTCTTTAGTGATTCGTTCTCAATTCTGGATAATCTACTGTCTGTTATCCCGGTTTTTTCACACACATCTGTCAAGGTTAGCTGGTTTTCTTCTCGAATTTCACGCAAAAAAGGACCTAAACCTTTCATAGTTACCACCTCTTTATTATATAATAGCAAACTTGCTGCGAAAATGCAATAGATTTTGGAAATTTTGCTGCGCTATCGCAGCGAAAAATATAGAAATTACTAGAAAACTAAAATTATTTATAAAATATTACGCAAATAATTTTAATTTTATTGACAAATATAAAAAATATATGTATAATATTTTTATAATAAAACGAAAAGAGGGATAAAATGTCTATTTCTGAAACAAAACGAGAAAAGTTCGTTCGAATTGCTGAAGCAAGAACTAACAAGATTATATCTATGGTGCAATTACTTGGTAATTGTGCTAATCCTTCCTGTTATGAATATACCGAAAAAGATGTATCTGATATATTCAGTACTATTGAACGCGAAGTTAAGATAGCAAAAATGAAATTCAATTCATCAGATGAAAAGGCGACTAAATTTAAACTTAGTCGATAAGAGAATATTTATTAAGAGGTTGGTTTAATGAGCAATGACACAAAATATGCAGACGTAAAATCTGCTCTTGAGGCTGTTGGTAAAGCAGTTTTTGTAGATTTTTATTATGATTTTAAAAATACTAGTATGCCATTTGAAGAGTTAAGAGACAAGCTCTACACTGAAAATCCTAATTCTAGGTCTAAGCAACAACGGTTTAGAATACCAAGAGCGAGGCATATCTTTCAAATAGGACAAGAGATTGAGGCTTTAAATATTATAATAAAAAGCAAGAAATTGCCCGGTAATGTTATAGAAAAAGCAAAACATATACTTGCAGAAGAACTGCAACTCCAGGATTTGTTATCTGATAAACAGAATGACCTTTCTTTTTTTAGAGAAGTTGATCGAGAAATTATTTATTCAGATATAAAAGATTTTGTTTATGATAATACACCCCATCCACCAAAGGAAGCAACTCATTCTTTGATAAAACAATACCATCGTAGCAAAATTGTATCGAGAAATGCGTTAATTAAAGCAGGGTGCTTATGTGAAGTTGACAAAACACATCCCGTTTTTAAGAGAAAAAATAGCGACATGAATTACACGGAACCACATCATCTTATACCCGTATACGCTTTTGCAGATTTCCCTGATGTTGATCTTGACAGAGAGCAAAATGTTGTTTCTCTTTGTAGCCATTGTCACAATTTGTTGCATTATGGTTCTGAGGTTGATTACGTACTAAAACCTTTGTACGAACAAAGGAAAGAATTGCTAAAACTGATTGGATTAGAAATAACTTACGAAGATTTAAAAAAGTATTATAAATAAAGAAGGAGAATTACTATGGCACTTATTACAAAAAGACATTTTAGTCACATTGATAAAGAAAGAAACACTATACACGAATCAGTAGACGCAACCTACTGCACATTCACAAAAGGAGAAAATAAATATTTTCAGATAGACACTTATGGTTCTGAAAACAGACAACTAAAAGATAAAATTAGCCAATCAATCCAGCTTGATAGAGATATGGCAATTGAATTAGTAGAACTGCTTCAAAGGGAATTTGATTTAAGGCTAAGATAGGAGTAGTTACTATGGAAACAATTATTGGATTAATTATATTTGCTGTAATTTATTTTGTTTGCAAATCAAGCTTTAATAACAAGGTTGATAATTATGACATAACAAAAGTAAACACTAGTAAAATGGTGGCTGATAAAGTAAATAATAATTTGTCGAACACACAGGTTCAACGTAATATGATAAACGGGAACTACGATTATAAACCAGGGGAATACAATGTGTATACTGATAAAAGATAGTGAAATGTATGTGTTGCCGTATATTATAAAATAAAAAAATTGAAATTTAGAAAATAAGGGTGGTATTTTGGATAAGGAACGAGAAATTTTAATCAAAGAAATAGAAATGTATCTTAGCCATATAACGATGGCACATAGTTATTTTATAGCATATAAAACCCTTATTGATTCTATTGACAGCGAGGCGTTTAATGATAAGATTAACTGTGCTCCTGCGTTCTTTTCAGTAGTGCATAATGCTCTAATAGATTGCTTGTTGCTTGAATTATCAAAGTTATATTGTGACTTTCGCAGTGATGAAAGAACATTAATAAAATTAATTAACAAGGCAGAATCTCAAGCTAAATTATTCCCATCAGAAATTACTTATGGAGCGAATGTTGAAGATGGAGAGAAATACCCAGCTTTAATAAAAACAAAAACTGTTAATATACACGAAGAATTAAGACGTATTAAACAGGGACTTGAAATATTAGAACCAATTATAAAAAAATTAAACTTGCGTCGTGACAAAAAAATTGCACACAATGATAAAAAATACTTTTTAAAGCCCGAACAGTTGCAGAGCGAAACGCCAGTTTTGATGGAGGAATTATATAAACTTATTCACTTTGCAGGAAAGTTATGCAACAAGCTTCTGTGTTATTTGAACGGCAGTGTGGTAGGATATAATTCATTACAAACTGAAGATTTGAAAGATTTGTTATTAAAAGTATCAAATTAAAAAACATTAGTAGCTTATTTCGAGGCAAAATACAGGAAGAATATTTAAAACAAATAAAGAAAAAAGAAACGAGGAATATTTCATGAACTCAAATCCCCATATTTCTTATTTCCGATATGAAGATTATGCACAAAGTGCTAATGCTCTTTTCCATTTTATGAAAGAAGAAAAGTTTTTAAAGGATATATTACATAACCGAGTAATCATACCACGATATTGTGTTGAAAATGTTGAGTACTTGGAAATAAAAAAGCAAGATATCAATTTTGATAAAATTGCAGTTCTTCAAAAGTGTTTTTGTGATATACCTTTTCATAAGCTGGGGGATGTGTTTCCTTTGATTGGAACTGGTGAGAATTTTAAAAAATTAACAATTCCAGAAAAGAGGGATTTAGAAAAAAATAACACTCATTTTGATTACTACGGCAAATTTGGAATAGCATTTTCAAAGCGTTGGGGAGAACAACACAATCTTCAGCCCATACATTATCTAAATGAGGAATCGCATTATGTAAAAGAATTTAGTGAGCTGATAAGCTCTGCTCTGTTGGAAGATGATCTTCCTGAACAATATGTTCAAGATGTTGTTAACCGATTATCTTTCATAAAGCCATTACGCGGAATTATGGCAAGAATGATCAAACGCAAAAGAAAAAATGACACGGAAGTAAATATATATAAAAATTTTCATGATGAATGCGAGTGGCGCTATGTGCCGGAGAGTGCTCTTCTAAAGTCGCTTGGTATGGAGGCAGTAATCGCTAATCCCAAAATGGTTGAACTACATAAAGAAATAAGCAAACAATTAGAAACGGAAAAATATAGTAGTTTGTGGATGGATTTTAAATATGATGATATAAGATGTATTATTGTTCCGGATATCCAAACAAGAATAAACATAATACAGGAAATTCTAAAGATTCCTGTTGATAAGTTTGATCTTGATAAGGATGTTGATTTACAAAAGTATATCTTGATTAGCAAAATACTTGTTTTAGATGAAATAAGGAGGGATTGGTAATATGCCTAATAAGCTAAAAGATATTTTTTCTAACGATATGTTTAATATAAACGGAAAAATGAGATTCGAAAGCGAGGAAGCATATAAGAACTTTTTATCAGCATTAGAGTTGGTTCAAAATGAAGGTCGTGTAGTTCCTATCGAAGGTGTTACATCTATAACAACTGAAGCAATTACTCAAGGTGGAAGTTATCCATTACACGACGCAATAAATATATCTGACTTGGTTATTGGTCCATCGGTAGAATCTATAAATTTAGATATAGAAGTCGATGAAGAAAAACAGAATGTTCAATTAAGAAGATATCAGATAAGTTCAGGAATGGTTTTAGAAACGGACGCGAATGCCGTTGTGTATTTTAAAATTTTGTTTCCAAACAATGATACAAAAAGGCATACCGTACAGTATAAAATACAGTACAAATATTCAAAATCAATAAAAGAAATAGTACAGGGATTTAAGATTGCGCTTGCTCTGTTCAATCGATTCTATTGCAATGAAGATATTACATCAAATGAAGATGCAATTGCTTTGGCAAATGTAAAAAAACAGTTGAAATATTTATTGGATGCATTTTTGCGGTTATTGGAAGTTGAAAGTCGATTAGACTTAGAGTTTGATCCCAAATATCTTGATAATTTCACTGAAGAAAACCAACAAGATGCTGAAGAACTATATTTACTTTTATGCAAAAATAAAGTTATTAGATTAAGTTCAAAACTTTCCGATGCAAATTCAAATGCTACTTTGTTGCCTCAGATGAATAAGAATTTGGTGATTGGGCAATCCGTTAAATTGACGTTCTTGGGGACAATTCAATATAAATTGTTTGGCCATTCTATTGAGTTGCATTCTTCAAATCTGCTTTCTAATGCTATAATTAAAGAAATCAATAAAAATGGAGATAATGTTCAGGTCTATTATGGTGATGTAGATAGCGAGCCTATGTATGTGTCATACAGAGCCTTTTTGTCAGAAGATGATGCAAGAAAAGAAATGTCTAGTATTATGGAACATGAAGAATCGTATATAAATGCAAAAACAATCCAACAACATCTAGGAGAATACATTAAGTGATTTAGATAATATGACTAAAACGGAGAATTATTATGATTGAATTTATTTGTTATCCCAAATGTACAACTTGTCAAAAGGCAAAGAAGTGGCTTAATGACAACAAAATAGAGTATGAGCTTCGTGATATAAAGGAAGATAATCCGAGTTATGAGGAATTATCTGCTTGGTATAAGATGGGTGGACTTCCACTTAAGAAATTCTTTAACACATCCGGGATTTTATATAAGTCAATGGAGCTTAAGGACAAGCTTCCTGTTATGTCTGAAGAAGACCAGTTAAAGTTGCTTTCAACAGACGGAATGCTCGTAAAGCGTCCACTTGTAATTGGAGAAGACTTTGTTTTAGTTGATTTCAAAGAAAGCGAATGGAGTGAAAAACTATGAGAAAGAATTTAGGAGCGAAAGCTATTTTATATCCGATGCCAGTGCTTATTATCGGTACATATGATGAGAGTGGAAAGCCTAATGCAATGAATGCTGCATGGGGTGGAATAAGCGAGGAAACACAGATTTCTATTTGTGTGGATGATGGTCACAAGACTGCAAAGAATGTTGTTAAAACAAGTGCATTTACTGTAAGTATAGCAGATGCAGAAAATGTTGTTGCCTGCGATTATGTTGGTATTGTTTCTGGCAGTAAAGAGCCTGACAAAATTGAAAAAACAGGTTGGCACGCTACAAAGAGTGAATTTGTTGATGCTCCGCTTTTTGACGAACTGCCTATGGCACTTGAGTGTAAACTCATTAGCTACGATGAAGAAACTTGTAGACTTGTGGGTGAAATTGTAAATGTGTGCGCAGATGAAAGAATTCTTGATGAAAACGGGAAGATTGATTTAAATAAATTCAGTCCTATTTCCTATGATCCAGTTTACCATACTTATCGTAAAATTGGCGAGGTGGTTGGACAAGCGTTTAGTGATGGTGCAAAACTCAAATAGTTTAAGAAGGGAATATAATAACGGAACTATATACAGAATTAATAATAGTAGTTTAGAGATGTATTGTTACGAAAAAATACGGCGGAAAGTGAGCGAGTGTTTATATGTGGAAAGATAGCGAAACAGAATTAGATTTTTTAGATTATGGGTACTTAGTAAAAAGTATAACAGAAATAGTGCACAGTGATGATTTGTTGCCAGCTTGTATCGGACTTTATGGAGATTGGGGAAGCGGCAAATCAAGTTTAATTAGAATGTGCAAAACCCAATTAGAAGAAAAGGATAAGAATATCAAATGCCTAATTTTTAATGGGTGGCTATTTGAAAATTATGAGGATGCTAAAACTGCAATTTTAGGAGAAATATTAGATACATTTAAAGAGGAAGCAAAAGTATCAAAAAAAATTAAAATAGCTTTAAATACACTTTTTAAAAGTATAGACAAATTTAAACTTGCTAAAAGCGCTCTTAAGTTTGGAGTAGATATTTTCACTACTGGTGGTATAGGCACATTAGCAAATTTTACAGTAAAAAATGTAGTAGAAAGTATTAGTGGAAAAGTTCAAACTACACAATTGGAAGAGATTGAGAGTAAAATCAGGGATGAATTGGATTATAAAGAATTGAGAAATGATATTAAAGAATTTCAAGAAAAATTTGCTGAACTGATTGAGGAAAGCAAAATATCAAAACTTGTTGTTTTTGTGGATGAATTGGATAGGTGTAGACCAGACACGATTTTAGATACATTAGAGGCTATTAAATTGTTTTTGTTTACAGGTAAAACGGCATTTGTTTTAGGTGCAGATGAGAGGCACATTACATATGCAGTTAAAAGTAAGTTTCAGGATATTGAAGGTCAGGAGATTGATATTGGTAAAGAATATTTGGAAAAGTTAATTCAATATCCAATTAAGATACCAAGATTGAATGCTAAGGAAGTGGAAACCTATACAGGTTGTTTATTGCTTCAAAACGATATTGATAATGAATTATTTGATAAATTAATAGTCCAATTTCAGCAGGTACAAACGGAAGATTTTACAGAAGCATCTTTGGCATCTGTGGCTGAAAACTTGGGTATAGACAGTACAGACGCATTGACGATTTCACACCAGCTGGCTGAACTTTTGACTACGGGGTTAAATGGGAATCCAAGACAATGCAAAAGGTTCTTGAATATGATGGATTTAAGAATTAAACAAGCTTCATATAAAAACAAAAAGTTAAACAGAAAAATTCTTGTAAAAATTATGATGCTTGAATATTTTAGAAACGACATTTTTAAAAAGATGGCATCTATGAGTCACGATGATACGTTAAGTAAAGAGTTATCTTCGATAGAAAACAACAAAAAACCTGACAAAAGTAATTTGGCTGAGTATTTGAATGACGAATGGTTTAAAAAATGGATTCAAATAGAGCCTAAATTAAGTAAAGAAAATTTGGATATGTATTTTTACTTTGCCCGTACTTCGTTAGAAGAACGCTTGAATTTATTATCTTCAACGCTTTCGCCGATGGCCAGAAAAATGTTAACAGGCCTGCTTGGAGATGTAGAAACAACTATTAATAAAGCCCTTAAAGATTGTGAAACACTTCCAAGTTCGGAAGTAGTATTAATCATCAATGCAATGGGTAGCAGATTGACATCTATGGAGACAATTGAAAAAATAAACATTGAAACGTTTATCAAATTAGTACAGATAAAGGAAGAATTCTGGAAAGTGGGCATGAATATTATTAAGAAATTTTCCGTAGGCCAAATTACACCTAGTGTTATTCCTTTCATATGTGCATTTGCAAAGGACACAAATCAAGTGGAAGATATAAACAAACTATGCGGCGGAAAATGGTCAAAAAGCCAATACATTGCTATGATAAAAAAAGCATTAGAATAGGAGTGCAAATATGGGAACTTCAAGTATTTATAATGGCCCGACAAAGAGTGGTGCGTTACTTCCTGATGATTATAACCCAGAAGAAAAGAAATTAATTATTGTTAGTTGGGGTGATGTGAAAACAACTTTGTCAAAGTATATTAACAATAGACCCAGTTCGGATAGAGAAAGAAGAAAGGCGGTAAAAAATTTAGCTAGCAAATATGTTGGCGCTTCTGGAGGATCTCGTGCCATCATATCTGTAGCAAATGGGGGTATATCAGCAGGTAGGTCTTTGTATCGCTTTTATGAAGGAATTAAGAGTGAAGGAATAAAAAACACTTTAACAGACCTAAATGTTGATTTTAGCGGTAAAAATATTAAAGATGTTTTTTCGATGTTAGTAAATGTATTATCTCCAAATTCGGTTACTAAAGAGGACATTGTCGCAAGAGAGGCTACTCAATCAGCGCTTTCGTCGGTATATGACTACATTGAAAGAAATTCTATGGATATTGATTGTTTAGATGAAATGCCACAGGATGTGATAGACCTATCAATGAAAGAGTACTTCAAAGCGTATCTTTGGGGATTAATGTTAAGAGACTTGGAAAGCAGATTAGAGATATATGAGGATAACCCAGAGACGGCTTATCGTATTGAACAAGACATAAAGGATTATCTTGGCTCTATTGTTGATGTTGAGTTTAATAATGATAAAAATGCATTTAAAGCTGACCCTGAAGGTGGTGTAAAAAGAATCTTGGCAAACTGTTTGTCTGTTATGGAGGTGACCTAATATGAAAATAGGATTTATACATAATGAGAACGATGCTTTTGAGTATAACAATTATGTTGATGTTCTTCTAAACTATAATGATAGCAAAGATATGAGATATGCTTTTTGGTATGTTAAGAATTTAAATGCGAAGTGGTATCCTAGGACGGCATTAGATTTGTTATATATTTCTCTATCGGTTTATGCTGCAGATAGGCTTTGTCTTAGGAAAAATGCTGCAGATTCGTGGAGCAGAAAAATTGAGTTGTATATTCCTGTGTTAGATAAAGCTGTTTGGGAAAAAAGCAAAGATATACTTGAGGAAATGTTAAGCTTTTTAAGTGGAGATTCTTGGAGATTTAAATTTTATACACGTACTGAAAGTAAAGTAGAAATATACGCCAAAAGCAGATGGGACAATCAAGAAAAAGAAGATAAAAAATATAACAAAGTATGTATGTTTTCAGGTGGGCTTGATTCATTTGTTGGAGCTATTGATTTGCTGGAAAACGGTGAAAAACCTCTATTTGTAAGCCACTATGGAGGAGGAAAAGGAACTAAGGAATATCAAGACTGTTTAATTGGGAATTTTATAAAACAATATGCAGTTGATAAAGATGATTTTAAACAATTTCATGCAACCATACTTGGAGGCAGTGAAGAAACGACCAGAACAAGATCATTTATGTTTTTTTCTCATGCTATAGCATTAGCCTCTACACTAAGCGATCCAATTGAACTAATCATACCAGAAAATGGATTAATTTCATTGAATATTCCCAGTACCTTTTCGCGCATTGGAAGTAGTAGTACGCGTACAACACACCCGTTCTATATGAGAAAATTTCAAGATTTAATAAACAATATAGGACTAAATATAGTTTTAAAAAATCCATATCAATTTAAAACAAAAGGGGAAATGTTGGAGGAATGCCAAAACCTTTGTTTTTTAAAAAATAATTTAGAAAAGACTATGTCATGCTCTCACCCGGATGTTGGTAGATGTAGAGGAGAATCACACACAATGCATTGTGGATACTGCTTGCCATGTGTTATAAGAAAGGCTGCAATTAAAAGAGCAAATTTAGAGGATAATAGTGTATATTATGATTTAAAGTGCGAAAAAGTAAAGGTTGCAAAAATCAACTTAAATTCATATAAACAGGGCTTGAAAAAATATAATAAAAAATATGCATTTATGACTATACAACAAAATGGCCCAGTTTTAGATAACATCCAAAACTATACAGATACATATATTAGAGGTATTGAAGAGGTAAAGGAATATATTGAGGAACTATAATGAATAAGTTTTATTTAGATGCGCACATGCATTTTGATTTATACAAAAATAGAAATGATATTTTGGATTATATTGAAGAAAATAGAATTTATACAATTGCTATGACTAATTTACCAGAATTATATGAACGGTATCTTACAGAATACGATTGGAATAAATATAAATTTTGCAGATTAGCATTAGGATTTCATCCGGAATTGGTTTGCAAATATATCAATCAAATTGCAAAGTTTAATATGTATATAATGAGTGCAAGGTATGTAGGTGAAATTGGGTTGGATTTTAAAAAATCAAGTGACAAAGAAAGAAACACTCAAATTGAAGCATTTGAACACATAATGTATGAATGCCAAAAAATAGGAAATAAAATCATTTCTATTCACTCAAGAAGTGCAGTTGATGAAACTTTGAGAATAATTGGAGATGTAGATAACTGCAAAATAATATATCATTGGTATGGCGGAGGTGAATCTCAACTAAAAAGGATTATTGATAAAGGTGGATATTTATCCGTTAACCATCAGATGCTAAATAGTATGAATGGTGTGAAAATCGTTAGAAAGTTGCCGTTAGATAGACTACTTCTTGAAAGTGATGCACCATTCACAAAAGGTTTGAGCAAACAATATTCTACGAATTTTCTTGATAAAATATATGGATGCTTGTCCTATGAACTAAAAATGTCTCAATTAGATATTAGCAATATAATAAAAAATAACTTTAGAAAATTACTATCTTGAAAAATTCGTTGACTTCCGTCTCTTTGTGTGGTACTGTTTGTGTTGCCAAAGGGGGTGACACGGATGGCGAAGTATACATTAGAAGAGATTATGTGTGGAGAGAAGTACAACATTGAGAGCGATGTATTTATGGAAGTATTTAGATTAGTGGGGCAAAAGGCTGATGCCAAGACGATACGAGAACAACTTAATATGATTTATGTTAAGCATGCGCTACTTGTAGCAAAGAAAATGCACGATGAAGGCGATTGTGTTTCGGATGACGGAATTACAATCGTCTTTTAATATGCCTTAGAACTTGAAACATTGACAATGACTTTCAAAACGCATTAAGGACACACAGAGGTGTATAATAGAATTGAAAGGAGTTGTCAGTTATGCAAACAATAACACAAACACAAATTGAACTTTATAAGGAATATTTAATCAGCGAGGAAAAGAGTGAGGTCACGGTTGAAAAGTATATCCGTGATATCAGTGCATTCTCAAGGTGGTTGGACTGTGGTGAATTAAATAAAACTGCAGTCCTTCATTATAAGCAACAGCTTGTAGAAACTTATGCTCCTGCAACAGTAAATTCTGTTTTGGCATCTCTTAACGGATTCTTTGAATTTAACGAAAGATATGACCTGAGAGTAAAAAATCTCAAAGTGCAAAAGCAAATATTCTGCCAGAAAGACAAAGAGTTAACCAAAGCGGAATATGAACGATTGTTGAAAGTAGCACGAGAGAAAAAGAATGAAAGGTTATATCTTGTAATGCAGACAATATGCTCAACAGGAATTCGTGTGAGTGAGCTGAAGTTTATAACGGTAGATGCCGTAATGTCAGGAAGAGCACAGGTTAGGTTAAAAGGTAAAATCAGAACGATACTACTAACTAAAGAACTTTGCAATATCCTGAAAAGGTATATCAGGGAGCAAAAGCTGATATCAGGTAGTGTATTCGTGACCAGAAAAGGAAAACCGCTCGATCGATTTTCTATATGGAAAGCAATGAAGAGCCTATGTGAAAGCGCAGGAGTTGAAAAAGAGAAGGTCTTTCCTCATAATTTAAGGCATTTATTCGCAAGGACTTATTACTCAATTCAAAAAGACATAGTTCGTCTTGCTGATATCCTTGGGCATAGCAGCATAAACACAACCAGAATCTACACCGTTGAAGACGGAGATATTCACCGCAGACAGATGCAGAGATTAGGGCTTGTGCGGATGCAAAATTAAAGCCACATAATCAACATTATGTGGCAAAATTATAAATTTATTTGAGTAAATTATACCACGAAAGTACATAAAGGTCAATGTTTCAAGAAGTTTTAGAAGAAAATCAGAAAATTTGGACATACCAAATTGACCAATGAAGATTTTGAAGTTCATTGGTCTGGAACTCTTTGAAAATCGTGGTAACCGATATCGCCGTTTAGGGCGATATTTTTGTTTTCAAGCTCAAAGTTACACACATAATGTTGATTATGTGTGCTAATGGAGAGAATGATATGAATCAAGAAGAATTGAGATTACACAGATGTTGTTTCACAGGGCATCGTCCTGACAAAATGAAGATTGGGGAGAAAGAAATTAAACCTCTACTTGAAAAAGCAATAGACGATGCTATTGCAGATGGGTATGTAACCTTTATAACGGGTATGGCAATGGGAACGGATATATGGGCAGCAGAGATTGTGTTGGAGAGAAAGAAGATAAACAAGGACTTACATCTTATATGTGCTTTGCCACACCCCAATTTTGAGAGCAGGCGGAGTATAACAGAAAAGATGAGGTTTAATAAGATAATTAAAAATGCTGACCTTGTAAAAGAAATCAATGACCATTACTTCACCGGATGCTATCAGGTGAGAAATGAATGGATGGTTGACAGATCAAATCTTGTGATTGCGGTGTTTAATGGACAAAAGAGTGGAACGAAGAATACGATTGATTATGCAAAGAGAAAAGGTGTAAATGTGGTTAATGTACTTGATAGCATTTAAAATCGATTTTTAGGGCCAATGTCCAAGGCTGTTAAAGGGGTTGTAAGACAAAACTCTCTCGGGTAGGGTAGTTACACCCAAGACATTAAATCGCAAATAAGACGGCTGTTAAAGGGCGTGTGGAAGAACAAAGAGACCACCAAACATTATCAAGTTTGGTGGTCTTATACTTATTCGTCTTCGAAATCTTCATTTGTCTTAAGTACAACGGGTACATCTTCGCATGGAGGCACCAACTTTTTTATTAATCGAAAGTATTCGGCAAAGAATTCGCTTGGACAAAAATAATTTACTGTCTCTTTGTGTTTATCTTCAAAAGTTGCCGTTATAATTGTGGGGCCGATATCGCATGCAAACAATATTTCGTCGTTATATAAATACTCTGGTGTTTTGGCTGCAATATCCTTGAAAATGCTTTTGAACAGTGGGTTGTCTGTTTTATATGACCATTTTCTATAAACATTTAATTCTGACTGGCTCAGTGGATGTGGTGTATATTCGTAACTAATAGACGAATCTGTCAATGTAATCTTATCCTCATATGCATCATCTATGGGACCGTAACCCGATGCACTTTTAATCATTATTTTTATTATATCCATTTTTCTTACCTGCCTGCTTTATCCGAAGATTGTAAATTTCTTTTTTGTTTTTTTCAACGTTTTATCCACTACAGCTTCCGATTTTTTAACAGCTTCTGTATTAACAGTTTCAGTTTTTCTTTCCTTCACTACGAGCTCAACTTTACAAAGTTCAAACAGTGCTCCTACCAACATAACAGTGTTTTTTATTATCTGCTGTTCTTTTTCTGTTAGGCTATTCCACTGTGTTTTCTTTACAAGTATTTTTTTCATCTTACCGAAACATCTCTGGTATTGCGAAAAAGCATCATCCAGTTGTCTTGCTAAATTTTTTGCCGCATCAGTAAGTTCATCGTATTGAGTCACCAAATGTTTTACTTCTTTTGCGAGCAACTTTGCTTGTTTGCCATTTTCAATAGCTTTCTTCTTTATATGTTCTCCTGCTAGAAGTATCCCTACGCCAGCAAACAACACACCGGGTCCGAACGCAAAAACGTTTAATCCGTAAGCTGCTATACCAAGTCCTGCGCCTGCTCCTGCAAATGCTGCACCTTCGACAGCCAATGCCACCTTGTTTGAAATCACTTTCAAATCTTCTGCTGTGAATTTTGGTAAATTACAGTCCCTTGGTATAATATCAGCAAACTCCGGTCTTCCTTGCAGTTTTTCCATTTGATTTGCAAAGTCTTCAAAAGATTTTACTACTGCGAGCTTTTTATCACCGGCTATTTCCAATGCCATCTGCGCTTTGCTGTAATGTTCTTCATGGCGCTGCAGTGCTTCATCTCGAATTTTTTTTGCACGCTTACTTAATTTTACAGCTTTGCCTATTTCAACGCCACCATAAGCGGCTGCTCCCACGCCCACACCTACTCCGACACCTGCAGCAATTTTGCCTGCTTTAGATGAAAAGAATTTTGTAAGCTTTTCTATTAACCATCGTATGATAAACATAATTATTCCTCCGCGCTATTTTAATTGAATACCAGTTTGTTGCTCGAATCGCCCATAAAGCTATTGATATCGTCACCCCACGGCATATCCATATCAAAAATAGTGTAAACGGAAACTAAAACTTTCTCCATTTCTTCTTCGCTTGTCGCTGCGGCAATTCTGTGTGTAATATCATCGAAGCGCATTACATCAGCACTAAATGCAGCTATATCGTAACTTTCCATTTCTGCCGCCATGTGCGTAAATTCTTCTGCGAGCTTCGCATAATTACGCGTCTCATCTTCGTATTTGTTCAGCGACGCTACAAGGTTATTGATAAGTTTGCTCCTGTCAAGCATTATAAGCAACGTACAAGACAGCAATCCACTAACCAGTGTTGAGCAGAATATTTGAACAAGTCTGCCGACTTCTGGTATTTTATATATTGGTGTCTTTTCTATGAGATTGCCCACTGCCGTTCCTGCTATGACACTTGCTCCTGTTGCCAATGTTACTGTAGCCGCTTTCAACTGCTCACCAACGAGCAAATTGCTTGGATTAATAATCAGAATATTTCCTGCCTGAACTATTGCTACCGATGCCTGTCGTATGTATCTAACAGTATTTTTATCTGTTGTGACAAAAATGTTTATAAGTGTGGTTGTCAGACTAGCCATTGTTCCAGCCACAAAGCCTTCGCCGAAATTCCTGAATAAGTCTTTGTATTTTTTTAGTGCATTTTCAGAGCCCTTTGCAACTCCGTTTTTTATAGCAGCGATAACTGTCGCTATTTCACAATGCGAATTGATACCTGCAAATTCATCCTCGCATGCAAGCCATATTTCCAAAAAATAAAAACCTAACGCTTGTCGCATACCCATTTCAACACCACGCTGATATGCTGCAGTAGCTGCATCTCCTAAAAATCGGGCACTTGAATAATATGCCTGCTCAATTTCTTCATCCATGTGCGCACGAGCTTGTTTATCCTCCGCACGCATTTTGTTAGCGACCTCATCAGGTATTTCTCTACCTTTTTCACCATCGAAGTTATGTCTTTCTCTACCAAGAACTTCTTCTACAGAATCCGCACCTTTCGACTTGTTAAGGTTTTCATTTGTGAAACGCAAATTGTATTCGCTGTTCGCCAAATCAACGCCATCTATTCCTGCTAATATTCTACCTTTATCTTCGTGTATTTCCTTTGCCGCAACGACGTGATCAAGATTTGCGCGTCCTGTTGTTCCTACTGACGAAGCTTTTGTAAAAGAAAGCAATCTTCCAGGAACATACGCATCTTCAACTCTTATACCTTCACTATTAAACGCTGTTCTTGCTTCCTGCACACGCATTTTATATCTATCATCGCCATGATATACTGCCGTATCGTAAGCACCGCGCACCTCATACGCTGCTGCATTGTCTGGGTTTTTATATGCAATACCTCCACGCACACCGTGAACGGTGTCTACATCTCCACCATGCTGATCGTGAACAAGAAAATCAAGACCAAATGATGTTATCAAGCTATGAAGCACAACTCTTTCGTACTGCTTCCAAATGCCTACAAAAATATTGTCGTGCGGATTCGGATTTTCTCCATTTGAAACTTCTGATATAAATGTCTTTTGTTTCATGTTGTGCCTCCTTTATTAAATCTTAAATGTTATTTTAAGTTTATCACAATATTGCGATTATTTCAACCTTTCAAATTTTTGCTAAAAACAAAAAACCTTTTTTGTATGGTTATACAAAAAAGGTTTTTGTTGGCGGACAGGGTGGGATTCGAACCCACGTGCCGGATTGAATACCGACAAACTGATTTCGAGTCAGCCCCGTTATGACCACTTCGATACCTGTCCGTGTGTATGTTTGAACTCCGATTTGACGGAGAAAAAACTGAGCATATTATAAAATTTTGTTAGAAAAATGTTAGAAATGGCTAGAAAAACCGCTAGATAAGGGTGTAAAAACAAGGTTTGAACCTCGCTTAAACCCGCGTGGTTAAGCCATTTGTAGGGGTATAGTTACAGTGTAACCGAGGGGATTTCGAGTCGCGCTCGTTATGACCACTTCGATACCGCTCCGTGTATATATAAACTCAAAAAATGAGTTTAAAGCAAATATTAAAATTTATTAGAAATCTCATTAGAAAAGAATTTCTTTATTGTCAGCACTGATTGCTGAAAACCGCACCGTTACGGCGTTTGCGGAGATTTGCATTCCAACAAATTCAAAATTATTTGATGGATTTCGAGTGCGCCCCGTTATGTTCTGTTGCGGTACCCGAAAATTTCTGTTCGCGTGTCGCTCGCAAAATTTCGACCGCTGCCACTCCTTAGTGCTCGCTTTTTCTGTCACCGACAGCGCTCGCAAACGTCCCCACTTCGATACCTGTCCATATATGTATGCTGGGGGGAAGGTAAGCCGCCCCCTTTTTGAGTTAATTAATCAGCGAAGCGTTTGGTGGGATTATAGCTCTGGAGGATAGAGATATTATCAAGAGCTTTTCCTGTGCCAAGAGCAACGCAAGACTCTGCATCGTCGGCAACGATAGTACGGATACCTGTTTCAACTTCGATAAGTTTGTCCATACCGTAAACTAAAGCGCCGCCGCCGGTAAGAATAATGCCGCGTGCACTAATGTCAGCAACCAGTTCGGGTGGAGTTTTTTCGAGAACGGCCTTAACCGCATCAATAATTGTAGAAGCCGGCTCGGCAAGGGCATCCAGAATTTCCAAAGAAGAAATTGTAACCATCTTGGGAAGACCTGAAACAAGGCTTCTGCCACGGACATCCATAGTGAGGTTCTTTTCGCGCTTATAAACGCAACCGATGTTAATTTTCAATTCCTCGGCAGTTCTTTCGCCAATGAGAATATTATACTTCTTTCTGATGTATTTAACGATTGCTTCGTTGAATTTGTCGCCTGCAACCTTGATTGACTGGCTGGTAACAATGCCGCCCAGTGAGATAACAGCAACGTCTGATGTGCCGCCACCGATATCAACAATCATAGAACCGTAAGGCTGAGAAATGTCAATGCCAACACCGATTGCGGCAGCCAAAGGTTCTTCGATAAGGTGAACCTTGCTTGCTCCTGCCTGAATACCTGCATCAATAACGGCACGTTCTTCAACTTCGGTAACACCGCTGGGAACGCAGATGATTACGCGGGGCTTAAAGATGCTACGCTTGGTAACCTTCTGAAGAAAGTATTTAATCATTCGTTCGGTGGTATTGTAGTCGGAAATAACACCATCACGAAGAGGACGGATTGCAACAATATTACCGGGGGTTCTGCCCAGCATACGCTGAGCTTCTTCGCCAACGGCATAAAGTCTGGATGTGTTCTTGTCCACAGCAACGACAGAGGGTTCCTTGGCAACAATGCCTTTACCCTTAATGTAAACCAAAACCGAGGCTGTGCCCAGGTCTATACCTATATCCTGTCCGAACATTTATATCACCTTACCTTAAAATTTATCAGATAGTCAGTCAATTAATCGTCTATATCTTATATATCATATACTATTTGAGAAGAATTGTCAATATCAATACGGAATAAAATCCCTTAAAGTCAGGGAGAAAACACAAGTCAGCCCCCGAAAATTGTAAAAGGCTGTCACAAAGTTTGGAATTATCTTGCGAAAGTGCCTATAATTTGTCATTAAACAACTTTGACGTTGATATATTTTTAACAAAAATGAAATTTATTATTATATTTTTCAAAAAATTATTAAAAGTCTCTTGTAAAAGTATGTCGTTTTGTGTTAAAATAATACCAAATGAATTTTTTCAAAAGAAAAAGAAAAACAAATATCCCAAAAGGGATGTGGGCGCAATGCCCAAGGGAAAGGAGAAAAAAATGATTTATTCTTCAGAAGTAGAAAGAATGTGCGTTGTTAAAAAAGGCGCAAATCACGGTCCCGCACCCATACCGGAAGAAGGAAAATGGGTAAAGTCAAAGGAAGTTACTGACATTTCAGGTCTTACACACGGTGTTGGCTGGTGTGCTCCTCAGCAGGGTGCCTGCAAGCTTACTCTCAATGTTAAAGACGGTATCATTCAGGAAGCTCTTGTTGAAACACTTGGTTGTTCAGGTATGACACACTCAGCTGCTATGGCATCTGAAATTCTTCCCGGCAAGACAATTCTTGAAGCGCTTAACACAGACCTTGTTTGTGATGCTATCAACACAGCAATGAGAGAACTGTTCCTCCAGATTGTTTACGGAAGAACACAGACAGCGTTCTCAGAAGGCGGTCTTCCCATTGGTGCAGGTCTTGAAGACCTTGGTAAGGGTCTCAGAAGCCAGGTTGGTACAATGTACGGAACTCTTGCAAAGGGTTCAAGATACCTTGAAATGGCAGAGGGTTATGTTACAAAAATCGCTCTTGATGCAGATGACGAAATCATCGGTTATGAATTTGTTCACGTTGGCAAGATGATGGATATGATTAAAGGCGGTATGGACGCTAACGAAGCTATGAAAAAGGCTATGGGTACATACGGCAGAGTTCAGGATGCAGTCAAGATGATTGACCCCAGACACGAATAAGGAGGTATAGGATAATGGCTTTATTTGAAAGTTATGAAAGAAGAATTGATACTATAAACAAAGTTCTGAGCGCAAACGGCATTGCATCAATCGACGAAGCAAAGGCTATCTGCGACGAGAAGGGCATTGATCCTTACGCAATCGTTAAGGGTATTCAGCCCATCGCTTTTGAAAACGCAGGCTGGGCTTATGTTGTAGGTGCAGCTCTTGCAATCAAGAGAGGCGTAAAGACCGCTGCAGAAGCAGCAAAGGTTATCGGCGAAGGTCTTCAGGCTTTCTGTATTCCCGGCTCTGTTGCTGATGACAGAAAGGTTGGTCTTGGCCACGGTAACTTGGGCGCAATGCTCCTGAGCGAAGATACAAAGTGCTTTGCATTCCTCGCAGGTCACGAATCATTTGCTGCTGCTGAAGGCGCTATCGGTATTGCACGCAGCGCAAACAAGGTTCGTAAAGAACCCCTCCGTGTTATCCTTAACGGTCTTGGTAAGGACGCGGCACTTATTATTTCAAGAATTAACGGCTTTACTTATGTTCAGACAGAATTCGATTATGCAACAGGCGAAGTTAAAATTGTTCGCGAAAAGGCATATTCGGACGGCGAACGTTCAAAGGTTCGTTGCTATGGTTCTGACGACGTTCGTGAAGGCGTTGCAATCATGCATCTTGAAGGTGTTGACGTATCTATCACAGGTAACTCAACCAACCCCACAAGATTCCAGCATCCTGTTGCAGGTACATACAAGAAGGAATGTATCGAACAGGGCAAGAAGTACTTCTCAGTTGCATCAGGTGGCGGTACAGGCCGTACACTTCATCCTGATAATATGGCTGCAGGTCCTGCATCATACGGTATGACTGATACAATGGGTCGTATGCACAGTGATGCTCAGTTCGCAGGTTCTTCATCAGTTCCTGCCCATGTTGAAATGATGGGTCTCCTCGGCGCAGGTAACAACCCCATGGTTGGTATGACTGTTGCAGTTGCTGTTGCTATTGAAGAAGCTATGAACTAATTTGCTTGCAAATTAGTTCAATGAAATTTGCCTATGGCAAATGAAATTCGTCTTAAGACGATTGAAATTCGCTGACGCGATTGAAATGCACCGCAGGGCTTTGCCTTGCGGTGCATGATGTTTAAAGGGCAAATTTTATTTCATTTGTGAGCATATGCGAACATATTTCAAGACAAAGCTCTGCTTTGTCATTTCAAGCACGAAGTGCATTTCATTCAGGAGGGATAAAATGACAAATAATATACTTGTAGATTTATCAATGGATTTTTCTGTGGAGATAGTTAGCTTATGTGATTCGATTAAAGGTAAATCGGTTCTTACAAATCAAATACTCAGAAGCGGCACAAGCATTGGAGCAAATATTCATGAGGCGAACTATGCTCACAGCAGAGCAGATTTTATTTCAAAAATGCAGATTGCCCTCAAAGAGTGTTATGAAACGGAATATTGGCTTAAACTTTTTGAAAAAACTAATATAATTGATGAACAAAAATATAACAGGATAAGAAATGATTGTGGAAAGATAAGGAAACTGCTTATTTCGTCAATAAATACTGCCAAAACAAATGCTTAAATAGATAAAATATAAGGCGGACAATTAACAATAAACCCCTAGCAATTTTAATTGCAGGGGTTTTTGTTGCTATAATTAAACTTTTTTTGGATTGTCTGTAAGACCTAAGATGTAGTCTACTGAAACATTATAAAATTTTGCAAGAGTAATGAGAGCAGATGAAGGAATTTCTCGGTAGCCTTTTTCGTATAAAGAGTATTGTTGTTGAGTTATAAAAAGTATTTCTGCAATCTGTTTTTGAGTTTTATCATTATCTTCTCGCAAATCCTTTAATCTTGGATAATATGCCATATTAACACCTCGATACATTCAATTAAATGTATTGACAGTTTAGCACGGTTGATATATAATAATGCACAAATACATTCATTTGAATGTTGAGGAGGCGTAAAATGAACATTAAAACGGAACTTATTAAAAGTTATATTGCAGAAAATATATGCAGAGGCATAACTGATTTTGACATTGATGAAGATAATATTGCAGACACAGTAGCTATAAATGCACTTGGAGAAATTCAGCAGGTTTTGCACAAGAATGAACTTGATGACTTTGAAAAAATAGAGGAGATTGTTGTTATATTTGAAAAATACAATCTTGATGCAGGAGTGTGTCACGATTTTTAAAATTGCTGAAAAAACAGGTGCATATCCAATGAAGGATAGCACCCGAATTTTATTAACCTATTTTAACAGTTTGCGTGGCAACCGGTTGATTACCGACATTAAAATGTAGCCTAATATTCCGCAGGAGATTATTTCTCCAAGTCCTACTGTCAACATAAAATACCATATCGAACCTTCAAATTTATATACAAATGCAAGAATAAACGGAATAATCAAGGTGTTTGAAACTATTGGCGGAATGGGGGCAAACCACTTATCTCTTCTGAAAATATAGGTGAATATTGCACCGATAAGTGTGGCAATACTGCCAAAGACGATGTCAAGAGCCATTGCGCCGGTCAGCAGGTTGGAAATAAGACAACCGATTGTAAGACCGGGAATTGCCGACGGCATATATGCGGGCAGAACGGTCAGCGCCTCAGAAAAACGCACTTGAATAGCATAGTTTGCAAGACCAAACATATTTGCCATTAAAGTCAGCACCACATAGATTGCGGCAATTGTTGCACTTTGAACCAGATAACGAACATTACTTTTTCTTCTTTTCATTTTGCTTTTCTCCTTAGTTTTGATTTTAGACATTTCAGCCTATGCGAGGAGGCTTTCGAACTCGCATTGTCAACAATGTTGACAGTATATATAAAGGTCTGTAAAGACCGTTATTTTTTGCAGGTCTGCAGCATATAACAAATTTTAAGCAGCAGCTTTGTGGGGACAAGCCTTTGTAAGAGTGCTCCTGCCTTGATAAGCCATCCGGGTATAATAAGCAGTTTCTTCCTGAACATTTTTTTCAGGGCATAATCTGCAACAAACTTGCCCGTATGTCCGCTTATCATAAAGTTTACCCCTGCACGGTTGTTGAATTCGGTATCAACGGGGCCGGGGCACAGCGCACAGATATGCACATTGCTCTTTTTGCGGCGCAGTTCTTCGTATATTGCAGTTGTGAATTTAAGGACATACCCTTTGGTTGCATAATATGTTGACATCAGCGGCCCTGACAAAAAGCCTGCGATTGATGCAACATTCATAATATATCCTGAATTTCTTTTTTCAAAGTCTGCAAGATACAGCTTGGTGAGGATATGAACAGCCTTTATGTTAAGGTCAATCATATTAAGCTCGGTTTCAAGGGGAACTTGTGAGGATTCGCCCCACGCACCAAAGCCTGCATTATTTATAAGGATGTCAATATTTTCGCCCTTTGTCAATTCGTAAAGTTGGTAACAGTTTTCGGCGACCGACAAGTCAAGGCTGATTATACGGGGTTTTCCACCCAGTTCGCCTTTTAATTCTTCAAGTTTTTCGGTGCTACGTGCAACCAAAATCAGCTCTGCTCCATGAGTGTGCAGATTTCTTGCCATATCACGGCCTATTCCCGTACTTGCGCCTGTAATCAAAGCTTTCATTGAGCTCGCCTCCTTGTTTGTGTAAAAATTATAGCATATCACAAAGGCGGTGTCAAATTATTGTTAAAAATTTTAGTTGCAAAGAAGTTGAAAATATAATAAAATAAACTTAGCGAAAAACTCGGAAAAGGAGTGTAAATTATGAAAAATTTACTGGTTATACAATCCGGCGGTCCTACGGCCGTTATTAACTCATCTCTTGCAGGTGTAATTAAGGGTGGCTTTGACAACGGAGATAAAATCGGAAAGGTCTATGGCGGTCTTTACGGCATCGAGGGCGTAGGCGAAGAGAAAATCGTATCCCTTGAAAAATTTAAGGAAGGCGAACTTTTAAATCTTCTAAAACAGACCCCATCATCATATCTTGGTTCCTGCAGAAAAAAACTGCCGTCACTTGAGGAAGACAGGGGCTTTTATGAAAGAATTTTTGATATATTTAAAAAGTATGATATAGGTTACTTCTTCTGTATTGGCGGCAATGATTCAATGGATACCGTTGACAAAGTGAGCCGCTATGCCGCAGAGATTGGCTCTGACGTAAGGGTTATCGGTGTTCCCAAAACGATTGATAACGACCTTGCTCTTACTGACCACACTCCCGGATACGGTTCTGCCGCAAAATTCATTGCAAACTCCTTGCGACAGCTTAAAAAAGATACCGAGGTTTACAGTATGCCATCGGTTGTTGTGCTTGAGGCTATGGGACGAAACGCCGGCTGGCTTACAGCGGCGGCAGCACTTGCCAATGACAAATCTACTCAGGCGGCGGATATTATCTGTCTCCCCGAATCTGCATTTGACCTTGACAGCTTTCTTGCCAAGGTTGAAAAGGTGGGCAAAGAGCAGGATACTGTTATGATTGCTGTGTCAGAGGGTATTCGTGACAAAGACGGAAACTATATAATGGAAAACGCAACCGCTTTAAGAAAGCAACATGACAGATTCGGTCATGCGGCTCTTGGCGGTGTTGGTCAGATGATAAAGGAAAGCATTGCGTCGGATTTGGGTCTTAAAGTTCGCTCAATCGAGCTTAGCACACTGCAAAGATGCTGGTCAAGCGGTGCATCACTTTGCGACGTAACCGAGGCATTTGACGCAGGCTATACAGGTGTGAAATTTGCTGTTGGAGGTCTGACAGGAGTTGTTCCGGGATTTAAACGAATTTCAGATGCACCTTACAAAATGGAAATAGTGCCTTACGACGTAAAACAGATTGCCAATGTGGAGAAAAAGATTCCCCAGAGTATGCTTTCGGGCGACGGGTTTGGTGTAACCGACGAATTTATAAAATATGCATTGCCTTTGATTGAGGGCGAACCGCAGATTAAGTACATAAACGGTCAGCTTCAGTTTGCGCCTAAAGTTTGGTAATATAATAATGTAAAAAGACTGCTTATCAAGCATTTTGACAACTCTATGCTTGGTGAGCAGTTATTTTTTTTGTTAAACTCAACAATATTTGTAAAAACTATTGACAATATGGGACGTTAATGGTATATTAAATAAGTAGTTAGCACTCTAAGTTGTTGAGTGCTAACAAAACAAGAAAAAGATTGCGAGGTGCGGCAGATGGCTTTGGATGACAGAAAAAAACTTATCCTTCAGGCGATTGTTGAGGATTATATCAATAGTGCCGAGCCTGTTGGTTCACGAAGCATTTCCAAAAAAACCGAGCTTAATCTCAGCGCCGCAACAATCCGCAACGAGATGGGCGACCTTGAGGAAATGGGTCTTCTTGCACAGCCTCATACATCGGCTGGCAGAATTCCCACAACCGGGGGCTACCGCTTGTATGTTGACTCATTGATGGAAAGATATGAAATGACCGCGGCAGAAATCGAAAAGATGCGTCAGGCAACCTCTATGAAAAAAAGAGAGCTTGACAAGATTGTACGCGATGTGGCGGCGGCGTTTTCAGCAATTACCGGTCTTCCTGTGATCGGTATGCTACCTGCGGCAGAGGCAGGAGTGGTGAAAAATATCAAGGTTGTTAAGGTTGACGATTTTACCGCAATGCTGATTGTATCAGACAAATCGGGAATTATAAAAAACCGGCTGCTTAAACTCAATCAGGACATATCCGAAGATTTTGCAGATGAACTCAGCAGAATTCTCAATCAAAACCTTTCGGGGCTGACCATTTCCGAAATAAATATTGCAAATATGATGGAAATTCGTTCAGCGATTGGTCACAACTTTGAGATACTGACATCGGTGATTGAACTTGTTCACGAGGCGGTTTCCGAAATCGACAGCAAACAGATTTTTGTTGACGGGCTCTCAAATATACTTAACTTCCCTGAATACAGCAATGTTGACAAGGTAAAAGAGCTTTTTGACATTCTCGAAGACAAGGAAAATCTTAGCAAAATAATTATGACAGCAAACCCCACAAACACCACCAAGGTTCTGATAGGAGACGAAATCCCCATTCCTGAACTTCAGTCCAACAGTGTGGTGATAGCCCCATATCGGGCGTCGGATAAGATTATTGGTCTGCTTGGTGTTCTGGGCCCTGCAAGAATGGATTATTCCAAGATTATATCGGCGCTTGAATTCTTTACGGCACAGCTCAGCGGCGTGCTGTCCAAGGATTTTGGCACAAGACAAATTTTACTCGGCGACGGCTTGGGAAAAGGAGATGAAGAATAATGGAAAATACAGAGGCAAAGGAAAACCTTCAGGAAGAGGTAATAGCTTCCGAAGAGGTGGTTGAAGAAACAACCGAAGAAACCGTGGAGAAATCTCCCGAAGAACTTTTAAAGGAAGAAGTTGAACAGCTTAAAGACAAAATGATGCGTCACGCGGCAGAGTTTGACAACTTCAAAAAGAGAACAGCCAAAGAACGCGAGGATTTGTATTCTATGGCGGTTTGTGACACGGTTGAAAAACTGCTACCCGTCAAAGATAATCTCGAAAGAGCAGTAGCGGCGGCAGAAGATGCCGAGGGAACTCTGGCAGAAGGCGTTAAGATGATTGTAAAACAGCTTGACGAAGTGCTGACGGCTATTGGAGTTGAGCCTATAAAGGCTGTGGGTGAAGAATTTAACCCCGAACTGCACAATGCAGTAATGCACGAAGAAAACGAGGAATTTGGTGAAAACACAATTTCCGAAGAGCTTATGCGCGGTTACACCTGCAAAGGCAGAGTTATAAGACACTCAATGGTTAAAGTAGCCAACTAGGGCGAGCTGAAAAAACGGGCGTCGACCGCAAAAACAAGACAGTTGTTTTTGCTATGCTCAAACCCTACCACTCGTAGTACACAAAGTACAACTTCGGGTAGCGTTTGAACATTCTACACCCATTTTTAACATCTCGCAGAAAGAATATTATATATAAAAAGAAAGGTGATTTATTATGGCAAAGATTATAGGTATTGACTTAGGTACAACAAACTCATGTGTTGCAGTTATGGAGGGCGGCGAACCCACAGTTATCGCAAACCCCGAGGGTGCAAGAACAACTCCCTCTGTTGTAGCATTTACAAAAACAGGCGAAAGACTTGTTGGTCAGGTTGCAAAAAGACAGGCAATCACAAATCCCAACACAATCTCTTCAATTAAGAGAGAAATGGGTACAGATTACAAGGTAGATATCGACGGCAAAAAGTACACACCTCAGGAAGTTTCAGCAATGATTCTTCAGAAGCTGAAAGCTGATGCAGAAAGCTACCTTGGCGAAACAGTTACACAGGCAGTTATCACAGTTCCTGCATATTTCAGCGACGCACAGCGTCAGGCAACAAAGGACGCAGGTAAGATTGCAGGTCTTGAAGTTCTCAGAATTATCAACGAGCCAACTGCAGCAGCGCTTGCTTACGGTCTTGACAAGGACAACGACCAAAAGATTATGGTATACGACCTTGGCGGCGGTACATTCGACGTATCAATTCTTGAAATCGGTGATGGCGTTTTCGAAGTTCTTGCAACAAGCGGTAACAACAAGCTCGGTGGCGATGACTTTGACCAGAAGATTATCGACTTTTTGGTTGATGAATTCAAAAAGGAAAACGGCATTGACTTAGCTAGCGATAAAATGGCTCTTCAGAGACTTAAGGAAGCTGCTGAAAAAGCAAAGATTGAGCTTTCAGGCGTAATGAGCTCAAACATCAATCTTCCTTTTATTACAGCAGACGCAACAGGTCCTAAGCATCTTGATATTACACTTACACGTCAGAAGTTCAACGAACTCACAGCAGACCTTGTTGAAAAGACAATGATTCCTACAAAGAATGCACTTTCTGATGCAGGTATCAACCCTTCAGAAATTGACAAGGTTCTTCTTGTTGGTGGTTCTTCAAGAATTCCTGCAGTACAGGAAGCAGTACAGAGACTTATCGGCAAAGAACCTCACAAGGGTATCAACCCCGACGAATGTGTTGCACTTGGTGCTTGTATTCAGGCAGGTGTTCTTTCAGGCGATGTTGAAGACTTGGTACTTCTTGACGTAACACCTTTGTCACTTGGTATCGAAACAATGGGCGGTGTGTTCACAAAGATTATCGAAAGAAACACAACAATCCCCACAAAGAAGAGTCAGATTTTCTCAACAGCGGCAGACAGCCAGACAAGTGTTGAGGTTCACGTTCTCCAGGGCGAAAGAGAAATGGCTGCATACAACAAAACTCTTGGTCGTTTCAGCCTTAATAACATTCCTCCCGCACCCCGCGGTGTTCCTCAGATTGAGGTTTCATTTGATATTGACGCAAACGGTATCGTTCACGTAACCGCAAAGGATATGGGTACAGGCAACAGCCAGGATATTACAATCACATCAAGCACAAACCTTTCTGACGAAGATATCGAAAAGGCTGTTAAGGAAGCTGAACAGTTTGCAGCAGAAGACAAAAAGAAGAAGGAAGCTGTTGACACAAGAAACGCAGCAGACAATATCGTATATCAGACAGAAAAGACACTTGCAGACCTTGGCGACAAGATTTCTGATGATGAAAAGGCAGGAATCCAGGCAGAAGTTGACAAGCTGAAGGATATGCTGAAAGTTGAAGAAATCGACGTTGAAGCAGTAAAGGCGCAGACCGAGGCTGTATCAAAGAAATTCTATGATGTATCATCAAAACTCTATGCAGATGCCGCACAGGCACAGCAGGCAGCGCAGGGCGGTGCTCAGACCGAACATGGTCCTGCAGATGATAATGTGGTGGATGCAGACTACAAAGTGGTTGATAATGAGGAATAATTGAAAATTGTAGGGGAGGGCCTCTGTGCCCTCCCGTATGCAGTTTTGCAAAAAATTGAAACAGACAGTTGGTGACAAAATTGGCAGAAAAACGAGATTATTATGAGGTGCTGGGCGTTGACAAAAGCGCATCAGCCGATGAGATAAAAAAAGCATACCGCAAATTGGCAAAAAAATATCACCCCGACCTTAATCCCGGTGACAAGGCAAAGGTTGCCGAGGAAAAGTTTAAAGAAGCCTCCGAGGCGTATGAAATTCTCAGCGATGCGGACAAGAAACAAAGATACGACCAGTTTGGTCACGCCGGTGTTGACCCGCAGGCTGGGGCAGGCGGCTACGGAGATTTTGGCGGTTTCGGTGGCGGTTTCGGCGGCTTTGAAGATATTTTCGGTTCATTCTTTGGCGGAGGTTTTGGCGGCGGACAGTCAAGACGCAACCCAAATGCTCCCCAAAAGGGCAGAGATTTGAAATATAAGGTCGACCTGACTTTTGAGCAGGCTTGCTTTGGCTGCGAGATTGAAATGAATGTAAGCCGTATGGAAAAATGTGATACCTGCGGCGGCAACGGCGCTGAGCCGGGAACATCAGCGGCAACCTGTAGTGTTTGTCACGGTACCGGTCAGGTTACAACCGTACAGCGTACAGCATTCGGCAGTTTCCAGAGCTCAAGACCATGTTCGACTTGTGGAGGAACAGGCAAGGTTATACCCAACCCGTGTAAGGCTTGCCGCGGTGAAGGAACAGTTCGCAAAAATCGTGTAATTAAGGTTCAAATTCCAGCAGGTATTGATGACGGACAGATTATACCGATTACAGGTCAGGCTGATGCAGGGAAAAACGGCGGACCCAATGGCGACGTTTTGGTAGTTACCCGCGTAAAGAAACACAAAATATTTACCCGCCAGGGATATGATATTCTTTGCGACTTCCCTATAACCTTTGTGGAGGCAACTCTTGGCGCCGAGGTGGAAGTTCCCACTATCGACGGCAAGGTGAAATATAACATACCCGAGGGCACACAGACAGGCACGGTGTTCCGTCTTAAAGGCAAGGGTGTACCCAGACTTTACGGCAACGGTGCCCGTGGTGACCAGTATGTGAAAATCAATATTGAAATTCCCAAGAATTTATCCGACAAGCAAAAGGAAATTCTGATGCAGTTTGACGAAAATGTTGATCCGGGGAAATATAAAGAAAGAAAAAGCTTTTTTGATAAGGTAAAAGACTTTTTGAAATAAGACGGTGGGAGGATTATGTCCTCCCACAATGTTTATAAGGAGAAGATTATGGATTGGATACAAATAAAAATTACAACCACAAATGAAGGCATTGACCCTGTGTGCGGAGTGCTTTATGATATGGGCATAACGGGCATTGAAATCAGCGATAAGGAAGACTTTAAGGAATTTCTTGAAAACAACCGCAAATATTGGGACTACGTTGATGAGGAGCTTGAAAGACTAAAGGATGCCGACAGTTGCATAACATTATATTTTTCAAAGGACGAAGAAGGTCTTGCACTGCTTCAGCAGGTAAAGGATGCTGTGGCTGAACTCCGCAATGCTGATACCGAAGGTGCTTTTGGCAGTCTGGAGATACTGAGTGAAAATATGAAGGACGAGGACTGGTCAGAAAACTGGAAACAGTATTTCAAACCTTTGGAAATCGGAGAACGTGTTCTTGTTGTGCCCGAATGGGAAACAGATGTTCCGCAAAATGACAGAGTGAAGTTTCTGATTAATCCCGGAATGAGCTTTGGTACAGGTTCTCACGAAAGTACAAAAATGTGTGTCGAAGAAATAGAAAAATATGTAAAGACGGGTGACAAGGTTCTTGACCTCGGTTGCGGCTCAGGAATCCTTTCTGTAATTGCCCTTCTCCTTGGTGCAGGTGATGCAACGGCTGTTGATATTGACCCGATGGCGGTGGAGGTTGCCTATTCCAATCTGGAACTTAACGGCTTGCCACGTGAGATTTATCATGGCTACGACGGAGATATTACAACAGATAAGGATTTATATACAAAACTTACAGAGAATAAATATGAAATCGTTCTTGCCAACATTGTGGCAGATGTAATTATTGCCCTTTCAGGATTTGTGAAAGATTTTATGAAGGACGACGGCGTGTTTATCTGCTCGGGAATAATTATCGACCGTAAGGACGAGGTTGTTTCTGCCCTTGAAAATGCAGGTCTTAAAGTGAAAGAGGTTCGCACTATGGGAGAATGGGCAGCAGCGGTTTGTACATTATAAAACAATAAATTAAAGCTCCCTCAAGGGGAGCTTTTGAGTTATACTATTCTGTTTTGAGCATTACCATCAAAAAAGCATCTTATATTCTCTGAAATGATTTTTATACATCTCATACGCGATTCATATGCGCCCCATGCCATATGCGGAGTAAGAAGCACGTTGTCAAGGTCTTTAATTTCATAAAACGGGTGGTCTTTCCCAAATGGCTCGGTTGAATATACATCACAGCCAAGCAGGATTTTTCCCGATTTTGCCGCATCTGCAAGGGCTTGCTCGTCTGCAACGGCACCTCTTGCGGTGTTTATAACGATTGCGCCTTGTTTCATCGATTCAATCCTGCTGCGGCTTATCATATTGCGCGTGCTGTCGGAAAGGGGAACGTGAAGGGATATAATATCACATTCACGGCAGATTGTGTCAATGTCTGCAAGAGGGAAATCCCCCTGCTGCTTGCGACGGCAGACCATAACCTTGCATCCGATTGTTTTAGCGATTTCTGCAACCTTTGTGCCTATTCCGCCTCCACCCACAACGCCCCATACCAAAGAGCTAATTTCGTGGAACACGGGAACAAGACAGTTTGCAACACCCGACTCGGTATATTTGCCCGATGTTACATTATTGCGATATTCGTTAAGATGTGTGGCAAGGGACATTGCCATTGCAACTGTCACCTGAGCAACGCTGTCGGTGGAATATCCGGGAACGTTACACAGCCCGATGCCACGACTTTTGCAGTACTCAGGGTCAATGTTGTCATAGCCCGTTGCCGCAACACAGATGAGCTTAAGGTTTTCAGCCTTTTCAAGTGTGCTTTCATTGCACTTTATTTTATTAACGACTATAACATCGGCATCACCGATATGGGTTGTCATTTCTTCGGGCGCGGTGGAGGGATATTCCACGATTTCTCCCAAAGCGGATATGGTCGAAAGGTCGATATCTGCCCCTAAAGTTGATTTGTCAAGAATAGCTATTTTCATTATAATACTCCTATGTCATTAAAAATAAAAACCCGATGTTAAAAATATCGGGTTTTATAGTAAGATTATTCCTTCCACAGCTTGATTTTGCCACTTCTGTGAAGACCAATAATAATTGTCATGGTTATGGGCAAAAGGATCATTCCGCCAACACCCATCCACAGATAACCCAGATAAATGGAAATCAGGGTAACAAGGGGATGAAGGCCAAGCTGGTCGCCGACAATTTTAGGCTCTGCAAAGTTTCTTACAACCAGAATAGTCAGATAAATAACAATAAGACCAATTGCCACAGTATAGTTGGCGTTCAGCAACGAGATAAGCGACCAGGGAATAAGAATTCCGCCTGTTCCCAGAACTGGAAAGACATCTGCCAGGGCAATGAGAGCCGCAATACCAATTGCATTTTCAATTTGCAATATCGAAAGACCAATGGAAAGTTCGGTAAAGGTAAGAACAAAGATTATAAGGTAAGCACGAAGATACCTTAAAATTGTTTTGCCCAGATGGTCTTTTGCATCGTTCAAAAATCCTGAAAATCTGGCTGGAAGCTGTTTTCTTACAAAAGAAATGATACGGTTATAGTCCATACTGATAAACACAGATGACAAAATTGTAAATATAAAAGATATAAGGAACAATGGCAGTTTAGCGGTGGTGCTTGCCAGCCCCCTAACCACAGATGCCGAAAAGTTGGTTACAAATTCACGGATTGAATCCGAGAAACTTTCCAGCATTTCATATAATCTGTCCATTGTTTCGGGGGATATGTTTTGTGCAATATCTGTAACCGAACGATAAAGCCATTGAATAAATGGCTCAATATTATTGTCATAGTAAGTGGGCAGGTTTGTGAATAAGTCCTTAAGAGATGCATAAATCTTTGCACCAAGTCCCCACATAAGCAAAACAAACACTGCATACTCGATAATAAGCATAATGAAGGTGCAGAATTTGCGGTTGATTTTAATATGCTTGCAAATTGCGTTTACGGGAGTGTGGATCGCAAGGGCTATAACAAACCCCACAACAAATGGCATAAGCCACTTTACTGCATATTTAAAACCGAAATAAACCAGAGCAACTACAAGCACGGTATATGCTATGTTGATAATAAATTCCTTACGTTTCTGAAGATGTTCGTTTTGCATATTATGACGTCGTCCTTTCTGAATATTTGCACAGTAAATTATGTAAGAGATTTCTTAATTAATTATTACACAAAACCAAGATTTTGTCAAGAAAACACCGTATTTCAGGAATTTATATTTTTTCGGCACAAAAATATAATTTTTCTCTTGAATAGTTGATAAAGATATGATATACTTTTAGTTGTACAATTATGTTTGCGCAGAAGTCTGTGATGTGAAAAATGACTTTACTGTTCTCCTGCGGATTTAATTGCACCGACGAAATTTACATTATACGCTTTATCTGCCCACGACAAGCGTATACAAAATTTTATATTATTGTTTGTGGGCAGAAAGGCTATGGAAGTTAATATGCAGGACAAAGCGCAAATGTCTGTAAAAACTAAAAAAACATTATTAATTATGGGAATTATTTTCGGTACAATATTTCTGTTTGTTGTATCATTTGGTCTTTCCCTTTATTGCATTATAAATCCGGTTAAAGTAGTAGGGCCTGATAACGGCGAGATTTCTGCCGAGAATCAGGAACTTAAAATTCAGATACAAGCACTTGAGGAGGAGATTGAACATCTCAATGCGGCAGCTGACAAAAACCACAGCAACATTAATCCTCCGGCACCTGTTGAGATACCGACTGTAACGACCCCGACTAAAGAAGACAAACCGACCGAGGACAAGGAAAAAGATAATAATGCAGACCAAAAGGCCGATGAGGCTGAGGATTTCTCACCCAGCACAGTTATAACTCCCGAGGGTGGTTATGAACCCGAGCCCGAGGTTGATGTTACAATTATTGATATTACAGAATAAGTATAAATCAGGGCATGTGCCCTTTGCTAAAATAAATCTTTCTTTGGAGGGAAACCTATGGCGATAAAATACAAAAGAGTGATGCTTAAAATTAGCGGTGAAGCGTTGGCGGGCGAAAAAGGTTTTGGACTTGACAATGCAACAGTTACAAGTATTGCAGAAAAAATTAAGGAATGTTCAGAAATGGGATGCGAGATTGCCATTGTTGTAGGCGGTGGTAATTTCTGGCGCGGCAGAACAGGCGAAGGCATGGACAGAACCCGTGCAGATCATATGGGTATGCTGGCAACCGTTATCAACTCACTTGCTCTCCTTGATGCTCTTGAACAGCAGGGAGTGGCTGCCCGTGTTCAGACAGCTATCGAAATGAGACAGATTGCAGAGCCTTATATCAGACTTAAAGCAATGCGTCACCTTGATAAGGGCAGAGTTGTTATTTTTGCTTGCGGAACAGGAAACCCGTTCTTCTCAACAGATACAACTGCGGCTCTTCGTGCTGCCGAGATTGATGCAGAAATCATTCTTCTTGCAAAGAAGGTTGACGCAGTTTATGACAGCGATCCCAACATAAACCCCAATGCAGTAAAGCTTGATAAACTCAGCTACATTGATGTACTTAACCGTGGCCTTGGTGTTATGGATTCTACAGCAACATCTCTTTGTATGGATAATAATATTCCCATTCTGGTGTTTGGCCTTAACGATCCCGAAAATATCAAAAGGGCAATTCAGGGTGAGGAAATCGGAACAATTGTAAAATAACATATTTGAAAGGATATAAAAGTTTATGAAAAATGCAGAAAGTAAAATGGAAAAAGCTTTAGCCGTTCTTCAGGCAGATTTTGCGGCAATTCGCGCAGGACGTGCAAACCCTGCAATTCTTGATAAGGTAACAGTTGAATATTACGGTGTTGCAACACCTATCCAGCAGGTAGGAACAATTGCGGTTCCCGAACCCAGAACAATTACCATTCAGCCTTGGGATACATCAATCCTTGGCGAAATTGAAAAGGCAATTCTTAAGTCAGATGTGGGTATCACTCCCAATAACGACGGCAAGACCATTCGTCTTAACTTCCCGCCCCTTACAGAGGAAAGAAGAAAAGAACTGGTAAAAGGCATCTCAAAGCGCGGTGAAGAAGGCAAGGTTGCTGTACGTAACGTACGCCGCGATGCTCTTGAAGGCTTTAAAAAGCAGAAGAAGGACGGAGAAATTACCGAGGACGATCTGAAGAATCTTGAAGCACAGATTCAAAAGCTCACAGATAAGTTTGTAGCGCAGATTGATTCAATGGTTTCAGCAAAAGAAAAAGAAATTTTAGAGGTTTAACCTTTTATGTTTTTCAGAAAAAAGAAAAGTATCGAACCCCTTGACCCCAATAATATTCCTCAGCATATAGGAATAATTATGGACGGAAACGGCAGATGGGCAAAGTCCAAAGGACTTCCACGTAGTGCCGGACACAAGGCAGGGGCAGAAACACTTAAAAAAATCGTTAAATATTGCGACAAAATCGGTGTAAAATGTATTACGGCTTATGCCTTTTCAACCGAGAACTGGAACAGACCCAAGGCAGAGGTTGATGCTTTGATGGAACTGCTTTACAACTATCTGCAACAGGTAGAGGAGCAGTTTGGCGGAACAAATGTGATTCTCAGGGTTATCGGTGACCGCAGCGCATTATCCGATAAGATAAACGGAGCTATCGACCATGCCGAGGAGTATACATCCAAAAATACCGGCTTGATGCTTAATGTTGCTTTGAATTATGGTGGCAGAGCAGAGATAACCGATGCTGCAAAGGCGCTTGCCGAGAAAATTGCCAACGGCAAGAGAACATTGAGAGATGTTTCCGAAAAGGATATGACCGAGCTGATGTATACACGGGGTCTGCCCGAGGTTGATTTGATTATAAGACCAAGCGGTGAATACCGTCTTTCAAACTTCCTGCTGTGGCAGGCGGCGTATGCGGAATTCTGGTTCAGCAATATCAACTGGCCTGATTTTTCCGAAAAAGATATGTATCAGGCTATCCTTGATTATCAAAAGCGAAATCGCCGATTTGGCAAGGTATAAAAAATTCTGACGGGCGGATGGCATCCGCCCGTTTTTACGAATGATAAATTTGGAGGAACTTTTATGAAAACAAGAATATTAACGGCGATAATTCTTATTCCGCTTCTTGTCCTGATATTATTGTCGCCAAGTGCGGTTATTGCAGGTGCTGTTATTGTCATTTCGCTTGTGGGCTTGTATGAGTTTTATAAGGCTACGGCTTTAAATGGCAAAAAGTGCCTGTGTGCTTTGGGGTATCTGGCGGCAGCTATTGTTCCCCTTATGAGAGGTTTTGTAAATTCACAGCTTTATGCGCCCATTGTATATCTGTTTATGCTTTTATTGTTTGTGATTATGCTTGCACAGCATAAAACAGTTTCGGTAACAGATGCCGCATTGGTGATATTCAGCGTAATTTATATCCCGTATTTTTTGACAAATCTTTTATATATACGAGAACTGGAATATGGCAAAATACTAATCTGGATACCGTTTATAGGAGCATTTCTCACAGATACCTGCGCTTATTTTGCAGGGGTATTTCTGGGCAGGCACAAGCTTTGTCCTGAAATCAGTCCCAAAAAGACAATTGAGGGTTCGGTTGGCGGAATTTTAGGCTGTATGGCGGCTTGTATGCTTTACGGATTGCTGATGCAAAAAATAAGGAACTTTAATGTGAACTATATAAGCCTTGCTGTTTTGGGCTTTGCAATGTCAATTGTGTCTCAGATTGGCGACCTTTCGGCATCAATAATCAAACGCAAATTCGGCATCAAGGATTATGGCAATCTGTTCCCCGGACACGGTGGAATTCTTGACAGACTCGACAGCGTGATTATGATTGCTCCTATGGTATATCTGTATATTGTTAATATCGGATTTTTAAAATAATCGGAAAGGTTTCGGGGTTTTATGAATATATCAATATTAGGGTCAACAGGCTCGATAGGAACTCAGGCCTTACAGGTGGTTGACGATTTAAAGGGAATAAAGGATATTTCGGTTAAAGGGATATCGGGAAATTCAAATACTACTCTTCTTGAGGAACAGGCAAGAAAATACAAGCCGGAGCTGGTTGTTGTTGCCGCCCCCGAAAAGTATAACGACCTGAAGATTCGCCTTGCGGATACAGATGTCAAGGTTATGTGCGGCGAAGACGGACTTTGCGCTGTTTCAACGGCAGACGGAGTTGATATGGTGTTGTCTGCTATCGTTGGTTTTGCAGGGCTTGTTCCAACAATGAGGGCAATAGAGGCAGGCAAGGATATTGCTCTTGCCAACAAAGAAACCCTTGTTACTGCAGGGGCTTTGTTTACCGATGCGGTTAAAAATAATGGCGTACGTTTGCTGCCCGTTGACAGCGAACATTCGGCGATATTTCAGTCTATGCATGGAGGAAAACACAACGAAGTAAATAAGATATTGCTTACCGCATCAGGTGGACCTTTTTTTGGCAAAACCCGTGATGAACTGAAAAGTGTGAAAAAAGAACAGGCGCTCAAGCACCCTAACTGGTCAATGGGTGCAAAGATTACAATTGACAGTGCCACCCTTATGAACAAAGGCCTTGAAATAATTGAGGCAAAGTGGCTTTTTGATGTGGAACTTGATGATATACAGGTGGTTGTTCACAGAGAAAGCATTATTCACTCTATGGTTGAGTTTATAGACAAAAGTGTCATTGCACAGCTTAGCCTGCCCTCAATGAAGCATCCTATTCAGTATGCATTTACCTATCCCCAAAGGATGCCGTCTCCTGATAAGTCGGTATCATTTGCCGAGATTGGCAAAATGACTTTTTTTGAGCCGGACGAAGAAACGTTCCGTTGTCTTGCCCTTGCAAAAAAGGCGGGAAGGGACGGAGGAATTATGCCAACAGTTCTTAATGCCGCAAACGAGGTAGCGGTGGAAGCATTTTTGAAGGATAAAATCGGTTTTCTTGATATAGCCGAATATGTTGAAAAGATTATAAACTGCTATAAAAATAAATTAAATCCCACAATCCAGGACATAATAGAAGTTGACAAATCTGTCAGAATGGAGCATAAAATATGATTTGGACAATTATTTTTGCAGTACTGTTTTTCTCGCTGATAATATTTGTTCACGAATTCGGACATTTTATAACTGCAAGAATTTTCGGAGTAAAAGTTCACGAATTTGCAATCGGTATGGGCCCAAAGCTCATTTCGTGGTGGGGAAAAAAGCAAACAAGATATTCGATTCGTTTAATTCCTGTGGGTGGCTTTTGTAAAATGGAAGGCGAGGATGAAGAAAGTCAGGACGAAGGTTCTTTTTCGGGCAAGCCCTGGTATGCAAGGCTGATTATTCTTGCGGCAGGCGCGGCAATGAACGTTTTGCTTGGCTTTGTAATCTGTATTATATTTGTGTGGCTGGTATATTCAGGAAACGGCATTCCGTCTACTGTGATTGAGAATGTTGCGCAGGATGCCTATGTGGCAGAATTCCTGCAGCCCGGTGACAAAATTATTAAAATCAATGGTCATAAGGTTAACATAAAAAGAGATATAGACTTTGCTATGCAACAGTCGGGCGGCGCCGAGAGCGAGATTACATTTGTGCGAGACGGTGAGAAAATCACAAAACCGTTTAAACCTTATGTTGCGCAGTATTCCGACGGCACTCCTGCATATCTTGTGGGGATAAATATAAAGACGGAAAAACCAAATATATTTAACGTAGTCCGCGAATCTTTTTATCAGACTGTATGGATGGGCAAAATGGTTTATGTGTCATTGGGTATGATGCTAAGCGGTCAGGTTGGTGTGAATGAACTTTCGGGCCCCGTTGGTGTGGTTGGTGTGATGAATGAAACCGCGCAGCAAGGCGGAATAGAAGGTTTTATAAATCTCTTGTTCCTTGGGGCATTTATCTCTGTTAATATAGGGATTATGAATCTTTTGCCCATTCCTGCACTTGACGGCGGAAGAATATTTTTTGTGATAATCGAGGCGATCCGCAGAAAACCCATTCCTCCCGAAAAGGAAGGCGTTGTTCATTTTATTGGATTGATACTTTTGTTCGGATTAATGATTTTTGCAACGTGGAATGATATTGTAAGATTGATTTCGGGCGGATAATCAAAAGGGGCTGTAGCAAAATGCACAGACCACGCAAAGCATGGGAAAGGCTTAATACAGCCATTTTCAAAAAATACAAAAGATAAAATGAGACCAAAATCAAGGTAGAAATTCGTTAAACAACGAATTTCAATTACAAACACTTTGCGTTTTGAACAAACTTCGCCTCTCGCAGTATCCACATACAGCTTCGGGACTCAGTTTGTCCAATCTACACTATTTTGCGTCCATCCCAAAGGAGCTGCCGCATTTTGCGACAGCTCCTTTGCACAAAAGTTGAGGATTTTAGAACGTAAAAAGTTTATTTCTTTTCATAACTCTTGCAAAAATGGGGGATTGCGATTGAGTCTGGGCTTGTCTTATCGTGGCTTACCTGAATTTTGTCAAGGCTGCACAGATTGTCTTCCTTGTGATACATACATTCGCTTACATTGCAACTAACACCGTTGTTGGTCATATTATTTCACCTCCTGAATAGTTTTACATTTATATTATTAACAAAATTATTTACTAAAATACAGAAAAAATAAGGTTTTACTATTGCTTTTTTAAAAATAAAATGGTAAAATTAGATTTTGATGAAATTGTTACAGAAAGGCTATGATTGAAAATGGCAGAAGTAATAAAGCCCCGAGGGTATCATTCACTTTTAAATTTAATTGATACTCAGGTGGCTATAAAAGCTACAAAAGATTATTTTGAAACAAACCTCGCAAGAGAGCTCAAGCTGACCCGTGTTTCGGCACCGCTTTTTGTTGACCCCGAAACCGGTCTAAATGACGACCTTAACGGTGTCGAACGTGCAGTAGCTTTTGACGTTCTTGAAACAGGTCGCAACCTGCAGATAGTACACTCTCTTGCTAAGTGGAAGAGAAATGCTCTCAAGGAATACGGATTCTCTGTTGATGAAGGTCTGTATACTGATATGAATGCAATCCGTCGCGATGAGGATACAGATAATATACATTCAATATACGTTGACCAGTGGGATTGGGAAAAGATTATCTCCAAGGATGACAGAACCACCTCAACCCTGAAACATACCGTAAGAAAGATTTTTGACGTATTTAAAATGACAGAAAAGTATGTTAACTCTCTGTTCCCGCAGATTGAGCCACGTCTCCCTGAAGAGGTTTATTTTATGACCACACAGGAGCTTGAGGATATGTACCCCGACCTTATGCCCAAGGAGAGAGAGCACGCAATAACCAAAGAAAAGGGTGCGGTATTCCTTATGCAGATAGGTGACATTCTGGCATCAGGCAAAAGGCATGACGGCAGAGCACCTGACTATGACGACTGGGAGCTTAACGGCGACCTTTTGTTCTATGACGATTTGCTTGACATTCCGTTTGAGGTTTCAAGTATGGGTATCCGTGTTTCGGAGGAATCTCTTAAACGCCAGTTAAAAGTTGCAAAGTGCGAAGAACGCGCAAGCCTTCCCTATCACCGCGACCTTCTTGCGGGCAGACTTCCCTACACAATAGGCGGAGGAATCGGCCAGTCAAGAATTTGTATGTTTATTCTTCACAAGGCGCATATAGGTGAAGTTCACGCATCGGTATGGCCCGAAGAAATGATTGAGGAATGTAAAGAAAACGGAATTAATTTGCTTTAAAAATTACCCTCGGTGGTCGGTATGACTACTGAGGGCTGTTTTTTTTGTACAATCTATTCAAAGATAAAAGATTTTTAAAAATGTCATTGAAAAATCATTAAATATATAGTATAATAAAAAAGACTATAAGATAAAACTATTTTGTTGTGAAAGGAATGTCTTAGAATGAAAAAATTACTTGCTATACTTATGATTTGTATTTTGTCGGTATCATCTGTGGCCTTTGCTGCTGATTTTATTGATATGCCCAACGACTGGTCAACAGCCGCTATTGAAAATGCTGTCGAAAATGGATTGATGACAGGCAGCGACGGCTATGTTTATCCCAATAACAATATGACAAGAGCTGAGATGGCTACAATTATGGTTCGTGCCTGCGGTGCTACCAACGATGCTGATATTTCTGCATTTACCGATGTTTCAACCGATGACTGGTTCTATTCGGCTATGTCTAAAGCTGTTGCTATGGGTGCATTCAATGGTTCAGACAACAAACTTAACCCCGAAAACAATATTACCAGACAGGAAGCATTTGTTGTTCTTTCGCGTGTTTTTGGATTGGATACCAATGAACAAATTGATGTATCGGTTATTGATACCTTTAAAGATGGCGATAATGTGGCAGATTGGGCAAGATCAGGTGTTGCTGCTATAATTTCAAAGGGCTACGTTGGCGGTGCAGACGGCTATCTTAATCCCACAGCCAACATCACAAGAGCAGAATTTGCCGTTGTAATGGACAGACTTGTTAAATATTACATCGACGACCCCGAAACAACAACTTTTCCTTCAGACGGAAACGTGATGATTCGTGTGGGCGGTCTTAAAATCGACGGTGTAGTGACCGATAAGCTGGTTGTTATCGGTGATGGTGTAGGAACATCTGAAATGAGTATGGTTAATGCAGACCTTAAGGATGATTTAGTTGTTCGCGGCGGCGAGAATGTTATGGTTGATGGCGGATTTGCCAACATCAAAATAATTATGCCAAACCTCAGAGTACAGGGCAATCCTTCAGGAATCAAAAAGATATACATTTGTAAAAACAGCGTATATGATATGGGTAATTTGATGCTAAACGACAAGGCGGCTGAATAAAATGAGCAGTCAGGAAAAAACCGTTTACGAAATATCAAAAGCAAAATACCGAATTGCCGGGGTGAACACGGGCCTTATCCTGCGCAAAGGCGGAATAATCGAAGAACAGGCAAGGGATTATCTTTGTGACTTTGAGGGGGACCCCCAGATTGTTGTTGGTTTGCCTGATGAATACATTGCTCAAAGAAAAGCGGCTGTTCCCCATATGACCGATTTAGAGGTTGAGTATATGTGGAGCGGTGCAGAATTTTGCACAAAACTTTTAGAGTTTAATGGATTTATGCTTCACGCATCGGGTGTGGTTTATCAGGACAAGGCGTATCTGTTTTCTGCCCCAAGCGGAACAGGCAAGTCTACCCACACCACAATCTGGAGAAAGACCTTTGGCGAAGATAAAACTTATATAATAAATGATGACAAACCCGTCATCCGTATGGTTGACGGCAAGGTGATGGTTTTCGGGACTCCCTGGAGCGGAAAAACCGACCAGAACAAAAACGAATCTGTTCCGTTGCAGGGGATATGCTTCCTTGAAAGAGGTACAGAAAATCATATTGAGGTTATGCCCACCCGCGAGGCGGTGCATCGTATTCTTGACCAGACCATCAGACCGACAGATACAGAGCATATGTCAATACTTCTGGATTTGCTTGACAGATTGCTGAAGGATATAAAGGTATATAAGCTTTATTGCAATATGGAAAACGAGGCGGCGATTGTTGCCTATAACGGAATGAATGACGAAAGGAGCAGTTGTTGCTGTGAAGATTAAAAGTGATTTTATGCTGAGAGAGGTTGCGGGGTATTATGTGGTTGTGCCTGTTGGCAACGGTGCAATGGACTTTAACGGTGTTATAAACCTTAACGAAAGCGGTGCAACACTCTGGAAGGCTATGGAAAATGACATAACCGAAGACGGTCTTGTTGATGCTCTTATGGCAGAATATGATGTTGATGCGGAGAGAGCAAAGTGTGACGTTGCGGCATTTGTAAAAAAGATGAAGGATGTAAAACTGATTGAGGAATAATTTGCATCTTGTTGCAGGGTGGTGAGTCGGTGGACAGAATTGAAAAAGCAATAGCGGAAAAAGGAATATACGCAGGAAAAACAGTAGGCAACAGTATGAATCCTATGCTTGTTGAGGGCAGAGACACGGTGCTTATAAAAAAAGCGGAATTTCCTCTGAAAAAGAACGATATACCCGTGTACAGACGGCCAGACCACTATACAATGCACAGAATTATAAAGGTCACAAGGGACGGAAGATATATCATTAACGGCGATAACAGACCTGATTTCGAGCGTGACATAACCGACAAAGATATTGTGGGGGTGCTTGCTGCCTTTTATCACAACGGCGAATATATTGAGTGCGGCAGCGAGAAAGACCTTTATTATGCCAAAAGGGCAAGATTAACATATCCTATAAGATATACAAAAAGCATTTACAGAAGATTAAAAGCAAAATTAAAAAAGATATTTAAAAAGTAAGAAAGCCCCGCCATAAGACGGGGCTTTACTATACGTCATATTCTTGAATAAAACGGTTCCGCATCCGAGGTCATAACTTCAAGTTCAGGGAAGCGGTTTGCAAAAAAGTCTGCAAGAAAATCACAGATTATATTTTCTGTTTCAAAGTGTCCGGCATCAATGATGTTTAACCCAAGCTCAAAGGCGGAACGTGCGTGCTCGTGACCCAAATCTGCGGTTACATAGGCATCTGCGCCCGAGTGAAAGGCTGAATATATGCCTTCTTTTCCGCCGCTGCCCGAGCATAGTGCAACCGTCTGGATAGATTCGTCAAGGTCGCCCGAATATTTAATGGCGCTGCAACCAAGAATATTTTTAACGTGCAGAATAAACTCTTCCATTGACATAGGGTATTCAAGCATACCCACGCATCCAATTGGCGAGAATAAGTTGCCCTGACTGTCTGTGCACTCTTCCTGAGTGAACTTGCGCACATTTTCAAGACCAAGGCGGTGGGCAAGAAGGTCGTTCATTCCGCCATCCGCTTTGTCAAAGTTGGTGTGCATACTGAAAACAGAAATATCGTTTTTAATTACACTGCGCACCATACTGCCAATAGGGTCACTTTCGGTTACCGAATAAAGGGGTTTAAAAATCATTGGATGATGGGAAATAATCAAATCTGCTCCAAATTCGATGGCATTTTTTACATTTTCGGTTGTCAGGTCAAGGCAGACAAAAACCTTGTTTATTATCTGTGTTTCGTCACCAACCATAAGCCCAACATTATCCCATGGCTCTTTAAGGGCGGCGGGGGCAATTTTTTCAAGTTCTTCAATTATTTCATATAATCTTATCATTTGAATTCACCTTTCGTTAAGGATTTTCAGTAAATTTAGGGTTTCGTTGAGTTCTGTTTCGTTTTCGGGATTACGGGATTTTTTCAGTCCTTCAACCCGTTTATTCAACTTTGTCAAAACTGCTGATTCATATCGCTCAACCAGATTGGGCGAGGTTTTACACAGGTCTTTACCCAAGTAAAGCTCACTTAAGGTATAGGGCGTGTTGCCGTCTGGCTTTGCGACGATAATGTTATAAATTTTTTCTTCCTCGGCTTCAAGATATTCGGCGCATATTTCGTATCGGTTTAGTGAAAGATACTGTCTGAGCTCTGTAACGGCGGTCATTGGCTGAAGAATAAGAAGCTTTGCGTTTCGTACAATATTCTGTGATGCCTCAAGTATGTCCGAAATCAAAATGCCGCCCATACCTGCAATAATTATAACTTCTGCGTTATCGCTCTCGGTAAGGGTTTCAAGCCCTGCACCAAGACGAGTCTCAATTAAATTTTCCAGACCGTGAACGCGGATATTTGCGTCAGCACGGGCTATTGGCCCCTTTTTTATATCCGATGCGATTGCCCGGGGTGTTATACCACTCTTGACTAACGCGATAGGAATATATGCGTGGTCTGTGCCGATGTCTGCTGTGCAGAAATTGGGCGGTACAAGTTCTGCAATTTTTTTAAGTCGAGGGTTAAGATTAAGGCTGATTTCGCTCATAATTGTTCTCCGTTAATAAAATATATACTCTTATTATATATTTGAAGAAATTGTTTTGTCAACTAAAAAAAGGATTTTTACGATAAATGCAGAAAAATATCTTAGTAGAGAATTTACGGTAAAAAGCAGGTGAAAAAATGACCATAAGAGAGAGAATTGAAGAAATCGAGAAAAAAACTCTCAGCCCTTATGCAGTCTTAAGCTCAAAAAGTGCCGGTCGTGCCCGTGCCGAGGAGCCAAGCGATATCCGCACCGAGTTTCAGCGTGACAGGGACAGAATTATTCATTCCAAGGCATTTCGGCGCCTGAAACATAAAACACAGGTGTTTTTATCACCCGAGGGCGACCATTACAGAACGCGCCTTACCCATACCCTTGAGGTGGCACAGATTGCAAGAACAGTTTCCCGTGCATTGGGTCTTAACGAAGATTTAACCGAGGCAATAGCTTTGGGTCACGATTTGGGACATACCCCTTTTGGTCACGCAGGCGAACGCACCATTGACCATCTTTGCCCCGGAGGCTTTCGCCACAACGAACAAAGTCTCAGGGTTGTCAATGTTCTTGAACGAAAGGGCGGTCTTAATCTCACAGCCGAGGTCCGTGACGGAATTCTTTGCCACACAGGGGATAAGATGCCCCAGACATTAGAGGGCAAGGTGATACGACTTGCGGATAAAATTGCATACATAAATCACGATATCGACGATGCGACCCGTGGCGGAGTTATGCGTCAGGAGGATATTCCCACAGAATTTGTAAAAATTTTGGGAAAAACCCACTCTGAGAGAATTGATTCAATGATAAACGGTATAATTCGTTCAAGCGACGGAAATGCTGATATAACAATGGATTCCGAGATATACGAGGCAATGATGGGATTAAGGAAGTATATGTTCCAGAATGTATACCTCAATGATTACGCAAAAAATGAAGAAAAGAAGTCTTTTAATGTTATAAAGTCGCTTTTCGAATTGTTTATGGAAAGACCCGAACTGATTTCTGAAAATATGCGCGAAATCAGTTGCAGCGAGGACAATATGATTGTTGTACGTGACCATATAGCAAGTATGACAGACAGATATGCGCTTAGCCTTTTTGAGAAGAATTTTATTCCCAAATCCTGGCGTGGCTAATATTTTATATAATAGGAAATTGTATATTTCCTATTATATAAAAACATGATTTGATTGCCCGTCACACCGTGAAAAATGTGCCGGTGGCACATTTTTAGGTGGGATTGAGATGCGAGAGCAACGGTTATAATAGGAAAAACTATGTTTTTCTACAATAAAGTATACTTTTTCGGCTTTGCCGAAATGCACATGGGCAAACAAAGCGTAAATGCTACGACCGCCGCCTGCGGCAAACGGCGTAGGCGCTTTGTTCAAAAATAATAAAGGAGATAGCAACTTTTTGTCGAATTAAAGAAATATACGAAGGTGGTGAGAGTTTGAATCAGTCGGTAGATTTTCAGGATTTTATTGACGAGGTTGTACAGAAGAATGATATTGTTGACCTTATTTCGCGTTATGTAACACTTAAACGTGTAGGAAATCGTTTTCAGGCTCTTTGCCCTTTGCATAATGATAAAAAGACGCCATCATTTTCGGTATCGACGGACAAGCAGTTGTTTCATTGCTTCGGATGTGGCGCAGGAGGAACGGTCATTAACTTTATAATGGCAAAGGAAAATCTTGATTTTATGGAGGCGGTAAAGCTTCTGGCAGAACGTGCGGGAGTTCCCGTTCCCGATTATCGCAGCGCTGCCGAGAAAAATCGTGCGGCGCAGATACACGAAAAGAAAAAGCGGATGTATGAAATGAATGCCGAGGCGGCTCGATTCTTCTTTAATCAGCTGATAGCACCCGAGAATAAGTTTGCACTGGATTATCTCAAGGACAGAAAGCTGCTTAACTTCACCATAAAGAGTTTTGGGCTTGGATACGCACCTGATTCGTGGTCGGCCCTGATTGATTATATGAAGACCAAAGGCTATTCCGAGGGAGAACTTGTGGAGGTTGGTCTTGCGGTTAAACGTGATAACAACGGCACCTGCTTTGATAAGTTCCGTGACAGAGTTATGTTCCCAATTGTTGATTTGCGTGGGAATGTAATCGGTTTTGGCGGCAGAATTCTCAAGGATAAGGACAATGCCCCCAAATACCTAAACTCTCCCGAAACATTGATATTTCAGAAAAAAGAAAATCTGTTTGCAATGAACAAGGCAAAAAATTCCAATGCGGGGCAGATTTTGGCAATGGAAGGTTATATGGATGTTATATCCCTCCACCAAAGCGGATTTGACAATGCGGTTGCATCCTTGGGTACGGCATTCACCCCTCAGCAGGCAGAATTGATAAAACGGTATGCTGATAAGGTTGTTCTGTGTTACGACGCCGACGAGGCAGGGCAAAAGGCAACCGACCGTGCAGGTGAAATCCTTCGTGAAGCGGATATAAAGACCAAGGTTTTAAAAATAACCGACAGCAAAGACCCCGACGAATATATTAAGACCAAGGGTGCGGAGATGTTTCAGCTTCTGGTTGAAAATGCCGAGAGCTTTATAGAGTATAAAGTCCATAATATTGAGAAAAAATTTAATCTTGAGGACCCTGTTGCAAAGATAGAATTTGTTGAACAGGTTGCTAAGGTTATGGCAGGGATAAAAAGCGATGTGGAGCGCGAGGTATATATAAAAAGATGTGCCCGAAGCATTGATATTTCTCCTGAAAGTATTCAGGCGCAGGTGGATGACTATCTGCGGAAAAAGAAGGCAATTGACCGAAACCGTGATATCCGTCAGGAAAAACGTGACTTTGAGGCTCGAACGGGCGGACGGTCAGACCTTGACAAAATGCGGCTTTACAATGCCGAAAAGCTTTTACTTAACCTGATTTCCGAAAAGGAAATCTTTAAGGAAGTAAAGGACAAGCTGTCCCCCGAAGATTTTTCAGAAGGGCTGCACCAAAGATTGGCTAAAATAATCTTTGATACCTTAAGCAAAGGCGAGAGATTAAATCCCGTAACCGTTATATCGCAGTTTGACGAGGGCGATTTGGGAGCGGTATCCGAAATTCTTTCGGATGATAAAAATGTTGACAACAAGGCCGAGGCGGTAAAGATGCCGCTGAAGATTGTTCTTGATTACAAAACAAAAAAGGCAGATGCGGCTACCGCACAGGGCGGCGATGCGGCACGGCTGCAGGAGATAATGGACAGATTAAAAAAGGAAAAAAAGTAGAAAGGCGAAGAAAAGATGAGCAATAAGAATACCGAAAAGGCAGAAGAAACAAAAAAGACCGTTTCAAAGGAAATGCAAAAGCAAGCGGTTCAGGAGCTTTTGGAGCTTGGCAAAAAGCAGGGCGAGCTTACCATGGGTGATATTTCCGCAAAGCTTGAAGTGGTTGAAATGGACCCCGACCAGATTGAAAGAATCTATGACTTGATTGAAAAGCAGGGCATTGAAATTGTTGGTAATTTCGGTGACGAAATTCCCGAACTTGAAGAGCCCGATGATGATTTCGAAATCAGTGAGGACGAGCTTGCAGACCTGTCTGTTCCCGACAGCGTCAGCATTGATGACCCTGTGCGTATGTACCTTAAGGAAATCGGTAAGGTACCCCTTCTTTCCGGACAGGAGGAGGCAGACCTTGCACAAAGAATGGCAGATGGCGACCTTGATGCAAAGCACCGTCTTGCCGAAGCTAACCTTCGTCTTGTTGTAAGTATAGCAAAAAGATATGTTGGCCGAGGAATGTTATTCCTTGACCTTATTCAGGAGGGTAACCTTGGTCTTATTAAGGCGGTTGAAAAGTTTGACTATACAAAGGGTTATAAATTCAGTACTTATGCTACATGGTGGATCAGGCAGGCAATTACCCGTGCGATTGCTGACCAGGCAAGAACAATCAGAATTCCCGTTCATATGGTTGAAACAATAAATAAATTTATCCGTGTAACCCGTCAGCTTGTTCAGGAACTGGGTCGTGACCCTCTGCCCGAGGAGGTTGCAAAAGAACTTAATATGCCTATCGATAAGGTTGGCGAAATTATGAAAATTGCACAGGAGCCCGTATCTCTGGAAACACCTATCGGTGAAGAAGAAGACAGCTCTTTGCAGGATTTCATTCAGGACAACGAAACCCCCGCACCTCAGGATGCGGCAACCTTCAGACTGCTTAAGGAACAGCTTGTTGACGTGCTTGGCACCCTTACTCCCCGAGAGGAAAAGGTTCTTCGTCTGCGCTTTGGTCTTGACAATGGCAGAGCAAGAACTCTTGAAGAGGTTGGTAAGGAATTTAACGTAACCCGTGAAAGAATTCGTCAGATCGAGGCAAAGGCTCTTCGCAAGCTCAGACATCCAAGCCGTAGTAAGAAATTGAAAGATTATCTTGAATAATTATAACATGCGAGGGGGCAGAGTTTCTGCCTCCTTTGAATTTTGTGATAAAACACTTGAAAAATTGGTAAAACTATGTTAAAATATAATTTCAAAATAAATCTGTTGAAATATCGACAGAATGGAGGTAATTTTATGCATATTTTAGTTACAGGCGGTGCAGGATATATCGGAAGCCACACCTGCGTTCAGCTTCTCAATGCAGGCTATGAGGTTACTGTTGTTGACAATCTTTCAAACAGCAGCGAAGAATCTTTAAACCGTGTTAAAAAGATTACAGGCAAGGACTTCAAGTTCTATAAAACAGATATGGTGGATAAGGACGAATTTGAGCTTGTTTTCAAAGAAAACAAGTTTGATGCGGTTATTCACTTTGCAGGGCTCAAGGCTGTGGGCGAATCTGTGGCAATGCCTTTGGCATATTATCACAATAACCTTTACAGCACAATCAATCTTTGCGAGCTTATGAGACTTTACGGGGTTAAAAAGCTGGTGTTCAGTTCTTCGGCAACCGTTTATGGCAAGCCGCATACTGTACCCATCTGCGAAGATTTCCCCCTTTCCTGCACAAACCCCTATGGCAGAACAAAGCTTATGATTGAAGAAATTCTTCGTGACCTTGCGGTTGCAGACAGCGAATGGGATATTGCTATCCTTCGTTACTTCAATCCCGTTGGTGCTCACGAAAGCGGCCTTATAGGCGAAGACCCACGTGGTATACCCAACAACCTTATGCCCTATATTTCTCAGGTTGCGGTGGGCAAGCGTGATTATGTTCACGTATTCGGCAACGATTATGATACCCCAGACGGCACTGGCGTTCGTGATTATATTCACGTTATCGACCTTGCGGACGGTCATCTTTGCGCACTTAAAAAGATTGAAAACCATGTTGGTGTTGTTACATATAACCTTGGTACAGGCCACGGTTACAGCGTGCTTGATATGATAAAGGCATTTGGCAAGGCCTGCGGCAGAGAGCTTGACTACAAAATCGAGGCAAGACGTCCCGGCGATATTGATGCCTGCTATGCTGACCCCAAGAAGGCTAAGGAAGAAATCGGCTTTGAGGCAAAGAAGAATTTAGAGGATATGTGTGCCGATACCTGGAGATGGCAACAGAATAACCCCAACGGATTTAACGCATAACATAAACAGGACTAAGGAACCGCTAACCGCGGTGGAAGGAGTTTCAATGAACGAATACCAAAGCAACATTCGCAATTTTTCAATTATTGCACATATTGATCACGGAAAGTCAACGCTGGCTGACCGTCTTCTTGAATTGACGGGAGCTCTTACCAACCGTGAAATGCAGGATCAGGTTCTTGATAATATGGACCTTGAAAAGGAGAGAGGCATAACCATCAAAGCCCGTGCAGTACGTCTTTTATATTCTGCCAAGGATGGACAGCAGTATGTTCTCAACCTGATTGACACTCCCGGACACGTTGACTTCAACTACGAGGTTTCACGTAGTCTTGCGGCTTGCGAGGGAGCAGTTCTGATAGTTGATGCAGCTCAGGGAATCGAGGCGCAGACCTTGGGTAATACCTATCTTGCCCTTGAACACGACCTTGAGCTTGTTCCTGTTATTAACAAGATTGACCTTCCTTCTGCTCAGCCTGATGTTGTAAAGCAGGAGATTGAGGATGTTATCGGTATCGAGGCACAAAACGCACCCTGTATTTCGGCGAAAAATGGCATAAATATCGAAGCTGTGCTTGAAAGAATTGTTGAGTCTGTTCCTGCACCCCAGGGTGACGAGAGCGCACCACTTAAGGCGTTGATTTTTGACTCATATTATGACAGCTATAAAGGTGTAATTGCTTATGTCCGTGTTATGGACGGCAAGGTGAAAACCGGTGACCTTATTAAGATGATGGCAACAGGCAGTACCTTTGATGTTGTGGAGGTTGGCTATCTTAATCCTATGGGTATGCTCCCTGCTAAGGAAATCAAGGCAGGCGAGGTTGGATATATTGCGGCAAGCATTAAAAATGTTCGTGATGTCCGTGTCGGTGATACGGTAACAACTGTTGAAAAAAGTGCTACCGAGGCCCTTCCCGGCTACAAGGATGTTCAGCCAATGGTATATTCGGGTGTTTATCCTGCAGACGGCGCAAGATACAACGATCTTCGCGATGCTCTTGAAAAACTTCAGCTTAATGATGCGGCACTTCAGTTTGATGCTGAAACATCGGTTGCACTGGGCTTTGGTTTCAGATGCGGATTCTTGGGTCTTTTGCATATGGAAATTATTCAGGAACGGTTAGAGAGAGAATATAATCTTGACCTTGTTACCACGGCACCTTCGGTTGAATATCAGGTGTTTAAAACAGACGGAACAATGATAACCATATCAAACCCCACAAACCTTCCTGAACCTCAGGAAATTGACCATATGACCGAACCTATTGTTGCGGCAAACATAATGACCCCAAAGGAATTTGTGGGCAGCATAATGGAGCTTTGTCAGGAACGCAGGGGCACATATGTTGATATGACTTATCTTGACCAGAACCGTGTAACCCTGCAGTATGAACTGCCGCTTAATGAAATTATATATGATTTTTTTGATGCACTTAAATCGAGAACAAGAGGTTATGCGTCTTTCGACTATGAGATGAAGAATTATCAGAAGTCAGAGCTTGTTAAGCTTGACATTCTGCTTAACGGCGATATGGTTGATGCTCTGTCGTTCATTGTTCATAAAGACAGCGCCTATGCCCGTGGCAGACGTATTGCCGAAAAGCTCAAGGATTCAATTCCTCGTCAGCTTTTTGAAATTCCCATTCAGGCGGCAATCGGTAGCAAAATTATTGCCCGTGAAACAGTTCGTGCAATGCGCAAGGATGTTCTTGCAAAGTGTTACGGTGGCGATATTACCCGAAAGAAGAAACTGCTTGAAAAGCAGAAAGAGGGTAAAAAGCGTATGCGTCAGGTAGGCTCGGTTGAGGTGCCTCAGGAGGCATTTATGTCAGTTTTAAAGCTGGACTAAAGATTGGAGAAAAATAATGAAAACCTTAGGGCTCTATATTCATATTCCTTTTTGCAAATCAAAGTGCGGATACTGCGATTTCAATTCCTATGCAGGGAAAGAAGGACTGATAGAGCCCTATTTTGATGCATTAAATCGGGAAATAGAGTTGATGTCAAAAAAATATACCGGTGCAGTTGATACCATATACTTTGGCGGTGGAACCCCAACGGCTGTTGATGCTAAATATATCCGTAAAGTGCTTGATACAATTAAGAATAATTTTGAACAATGTTCAAATATGGAGATTACAACAGAATGCAATCCCGGTACAGTTGGCTACAATGAATTGTGTGAATTATATAATGGTGGAATAAATCGTCTGAGCATAGGTCTGCAGTCGGCAGATAACGGTTGTTTAAAGGCATTGGGCAGAATACATACATTTGAGGATTTTGATAAATCTTTTCATAATGCACGCAAGGCAGGGTTTAACAATATCTCTCTTGACCTTATGTATGGTTTGCCTGACCAGACTATGGATAATTGGACAGAAACTCTGAAATCTGCAATTAAGTTCAATCCCGAGCATATTTCGGCATATGCATTGAAGATTGAGGAAGGTACGCCATTTGCGAATGTAAAATTAAATTTGCCCGATGATGATATGGTGGCTGATATGTATGAGAAGGTAGTACAGATTTTGGGTGGCGGAGGATACAACCGTTATGAAATATCAAATTTCGCAAAAGTGGGTTTTGAATCGCATCATAACCTAAAGTATTGGAAGTGTGACGACTTTATTGGCTTTGGTGCAGGAGCATTTTCATGTGCTGATGGAGTCAGGTTTTCAAATGAGTTGGATATAGAAGAATATATTGAGGCCATCAAAAAGAAAGCAAGTGCAGAAGTTTATTGTGAAGAACTATCCGACTTTGACAAAATGAGTGAATTTGTGTTTTTGGGCTTGCGCCTTGAAAACGGAATATCAGAAAAAGAGTTTCAAAACAGATTTAACTTGAACATTGATGAAGTTTTTGAAAAGCAAATAGAGAAATACACAAAAACAGAATTTTTAATTAGGGAAAACGGGCAAATTCGATTCTCTGATAAAGGCTTTTTCGTAAGCAATATAATACTTGCCGATTTTGTTTAAATTTATACTTGCAGAATTGTTTGCAATGTGGTATACTCATTAGGTGGTTTAATATGCCCGCATAGTTAAATGGATATAAGAACCGCACGCCGTTAGCAAAATCAAAGATTTTGACGGCTGAGCGAACCTTGTTATTCCCTTCGCTCATAATACACAAGCCCCTCCTAAGCGGAAGGTGTGACGTTCGCCTGATATTCAATTAAAGTTAATATTTATACATGTCCCAGTACCTCAGTAGGATAGAGGGTTCGCCTCCTAAGCGAAACGCCGTAGGTTCGATTCCTATCTGGGACGCCAAAAACCACCGAAAACATATTCGTTTTCGGTGGTTAATTTTTGTTCTGTAAACGTTTATAATTATACAATTTAGTGTATATTTTGCCTACAAATAAATCTTATTTTTTAGCCTTAAAGCGTGTTTTGCATACATTTGCCAACTAAACGGGGTAAAACTACATAAAATCAATTAACTCGTTTAGGTACAAATAGTCATATCCAAAGATTAATTGCATCTTGTCAACAACTTTAATTTTATTCAAGCAATTCATTCAATAACTCAGGATGTTGCTTAATGAAAAGCTTTAACTGGGCAAGGGTGGAGGAATCTATACTGCACCAACTAAAGCTCCAATAGAGATGCCAACTAAAACCGATGTTGATATTACAAACATCCCCATAGGGTCAACATACTTAATTGGATTATTCCTGCAATACACATACCTGTTCATATCAAGAGGATTAGAAATTTCGCCCTCTTCGATATCAAGACTTGTAAATCTGCCGATTTGAGGATTGTAGTATCTTGCACGGAGATAAATCATATCAAGCTCGTCATCATAGTATTCTCCGGCATATTTGATTGGATTGTCAACAGTTTCAGTTTCAGAAGCGGGGCGATTTTCGTGTCCACCTTATTAAGACAATAGAACCGTCCCCCTGTCTTACCCCTGTCTTAGCGAACCGTCCCCCTGTCTTTTCCCCTGTCTTAGTTATCCCCCTGTCTTAGCTCTTTTGCTCTTTGCCTGAAGTTCAGTTTGTCCATTTTGTGCTCCTTAGGATTTGATTATTTACAGAAATTATCAATATAGTTCGAGATTGCGGTGTCAATAATTTTTACCGCTTCTTCTCTGCCCTTGACTTCATCAACTGCAGTAGTTTTATGCTCAAGGTTTTTGTATACTGTAAAGAAGTGTCGCATCTCCGCAAAAATATGGGGCGGTAGCTGGTCGATATCTGTGTACTGGTTGTATGTGGGGTCATTAAAAGGAATGGCGATAATTTTTTCATCATTTCTGCCGTTGTCTATCATTGAAATAACCCCTATGGGATATGCTCTTACAAGAGACAATGGCTCTAAAGGCTCTGAACAAAGCAAAAGCACGTCAAGAGGGTCGTTATCGTCGCCGTAAGTGCGAGGAATGAAACCATAGTTTGCAGGGTAGTGAGTTGATGTATAAAGAATTCGGTCAAGCATAATGTAGCCTGTTTCTTTGTCCAGTTCATATTTCTTTTTGCTGCCCTTTGAAATTTCTACAACGCAAATAAAATCGTCGGTATTAATTCTTTTGGGTGATATGTCGTGCCATATGTTTGACATAATTACATCTCCTTTAAATGTTTTGTACATTTATAATATACCAAATATAGAAAAAAAACAATAGAATAAATTAACATTGCGCCCGTTTTGTTATTCACCTTACGACAGATTACAGCATATATTTTAATAAGGGGGTGAATATTAATGACTAACTACAATTGCGGTTGCAGAATAAATTGTACTGCCATAGCTGTTATCGCAGCTATAATTATCGGTATTATAACTGCATTTCTGACTTTCTCTGCGGTTATTACTGTTACACCTGCATTTTTGTGGGTGCTGCTGGGAATAGCCGTTGTATATCTGGCAGTAACGCTGGCTGTAAGCCCGGTGATACGCAACACAGGCATAGGTGGTTGTGTATGTGGAATTATTCCGGTACTGTTGACGGGAATTTTAGGAACAATCTTCTTATCAATCGTCCTTTTAGGCATAACCTTTGCTGCTACCAGCATACTCGGAGCGGTAATAAGCGGATTGCTGCTGGCATTTTTCTCGCTGTTGATAATAACAACTGCCTGCCTTATTAAGTGCGTGACAGGTTGTGATGATTAAAGAACAAAGCAAAATCGCCGTTCGCTGCAAGCGGCGGTCGGAGCGTTAACGCTTTGTTTGCTCAAGTGCATTTCGGCATAGCCGAAAATTTGGCATGGGCATATAATAGGAAATTACGAAATTTCCTATTATATGAAAAATTGGGCAATACCAATCGGTATTGCCCAAACTTTATTTTATACTGAAAATTAAGTCACCATATGAGGGAACCGGCCAGAATTCACGGTCGGACTCTGCCTCAATTTCGTCCACAAGAGTTCGTAATTCTTCCATAAGGGGACATATTGTTTTTCTGTAATATGTTGCCTTTTCAAGAACATCGCCCGCGGGAACAGATTTAAGTGCGTTATCAAGACTGTTATTCGTCTCAAAAATGCGGTCTGCAAGGGCGGCAACACGATTCAGCTTAACTTTTTCTGCCTGACAGGGAATATCGTCAGAAACTGTGGTTTTTGCGATAAGGGTATCGCACAGACATCTCTGAATCTTGCTGATAGCAGGGATATAATCCTTTTTAACCATATCAACCATTGTAAGGCCTTCGATATTAATTATCTTGCAATATTCCTCAAGAATAATTTCATAGCGGGCATGAACTTCTGTTTCGTTGTAAATGCCGTGCTTTTTGAATAATTCCAGATTTTCGGGTTTAATGAAATGCGGAAGAGCATCAACGGTGGATTCAAGGTTAAGAAGTCCACGACGTTCTGCTTCTGCAACCCAGTTGTCAGAATAACCGTCACCGTCAAAAATTATTGCATCGTGTTCGGTAATGGCACGTTTTACAATGTTGTGAACAGTGCTAAGGAAATCTTCTGCCCCTTCAAGCTCTTCGGCAAAGGTCTGCAGCTCGTCCGCAACAATGGTATTAAGCATTATATTTGCACATGCAACCGAGTTGGACGAGCCAACCATACGGAATTCAAACTTGTTTCCTGTAAAAGCAAAGGGTGAGGTGCGGTTTCTGTCAGTAGAGTCTTTTGGGAACTGTGGCAGAACCGAAACACCGACACTCATCTTTTCCTTTTTAATACCCTTAAAATCACTGTCTTCCTTAATTGAACGGAGAACTGCGGCAAGTTCCGAGCCAAGGAACATTGAGATAATGGCAGGAGGCGCTTCGTGGGCACCAAGACGGTGGTCGTTTCCTGCACTTGCGGCAGAAATTCTCAGAAGGTCCTGATGCTTATGTACAGCGCTGATAACCGCACAAAGGAATATAAGGAACTGTGCATTTTCGTGAGGTGATTTACCAGGTTCAAGCAGGTTTTCACCTGTGTTGGTGGATAATGACCAGTTGTTGTGCTTGCCGCTGCCGTTTATGCCTTCAAAAGGCTTTTCGTGAAGGATACAAGCCATACCGTGACGTGCGGCAACTACTTTCATCATTTCCATGGTCAACTGATTGTGGTCGGTGGCAATGTTTGTTGTGGTAAATATGGGTGCAAGCTCATGCTGTGCAGGAGCTGCTTCGTTATGCTTTGTTTTTGACAGAATTCCAAGCTTCCACAGTTCTTCGTCAAGTTCCTTCATAAATGCCGAAACTCTTGGTTTCAGGTGGCCAAAGTAATGGTCTTCCATTTCCTGACCTTTGGGTGCAGGTGCGCCAAAGAGTGTACGACGGCAGTAAATAAGGTCTTTGCGCTTTTCAAACATTTCGCGGTCGATAAGGAAGTATTCCTGCTCAGGACCAACGGTAGGAACAACACGTGTAACATCGGTTTTGCCAAACAATTTAAGAATTCTTACTGCCTGACGGTTGATAGCTTCCATTGAACGGAGCAGGGGTGTTTTTTTGTCAAGAGATTCGCCACCGTATGAACAAAAGGCTGTGGGGATACATAAGGTTCCGTCTTTAATGAATGCATATGAGGTAGGATCCCAGGCTGTATAGCCTCTTGCCTCAAAGGTTGCACGAATGCCGCCCGAGGGGAAGGATGATGCATCAGGCTCACCCTTTATGAGTTCTTTGCCTGAAAATTCCATAATAACGGTGCCGTTCTTTCCGGGAGAAATAAAGCTGTCGTGCTTTTCGGCTGTGATGCCTGTCATAGGCTGAAACCAATGGGTAAAGTGTGTTGCACCTTTCTCGATAGCCCAATCCTTCATTGCTGATGCAATAATGTCTGCAACATCACGGTCAAGACTTATGCCGTTGTTAATGGTTTGTTTCAGAGCACGGTAAATTTCTTCGGGAAGGCGTTCTTTCATAACGGTTTCGTTAAAAACCATACTGCCAAAAATTTCTGGAATGTTTGTCAAAGGGGATTCCTCCTGTTTTATGTTGTATATTTACAACGGAATTTCAAATAACTAAAATATCAGACAGGGCGCCGTGGGAATACCCACCGCACCCCGCGCATATATATTCAAAGTATACAATAATATGCAGTTTTTGTCAACAAATTTAAAAAAAATCCAACAAATTTAAAAAAACACTTGATTTTTTGGAAAAGTTGTGGTATTATCTTTAGAGTTGACTAAAAAAACAGATTGTTAAGTGGAGGTGAAATCATGCCTAACATTAAATCAGCTAAAAAGAGAGTTAAAGTTATCGCTACAAAGACTTTGCAGAACCAGATGGTTAAGTCACAGCTTAAGACTGCTATAAAGAAGTTTGAAGCAGCTCTTGCAGAGGGCAAAGATGCAGCCTCTGTTGCATATGCTGCAGTTGTTAAAAAGACAGATCAGGCTGTTGCTAAGGGTATTCTTCATAAGAATACAGCTGCTCGCAAAAAGAGTCAGTATGCTGCTGCAATGAACAAGATTGCGTAGTTTTTTGAATTTAGGAGTGCGCTTTGGCGTAGCCTTGACGCACTCTTAATTTTAACTCGATAACATAGGGGTATAGCTCAGTTGGTAGAGCATCGGTCTCCAAAACCGAGTGCCGTGGGGTCAAGTCCTACTGCCCCTGCCAAAAACACAGATATCGCATTGCGGTGTCTGTATTTTTTTGTATAAGATACGGGGACTTAGACCCACGATTGCACTCGGTTTTTCGAGTGTCCGTGTCGGCGCGTAAAAAACAGTTCGGTGAACTGTTTTTAGCGCAGAATTGGCATTTGCGAGAGCAAATGACTGTTAAAAGAAAACCCGCAAGGGTTTTTGCAAAAGAAATCAAGTCCTACTGCCCCTGCCAAAAAACACAGATATCGCGTTGCGGTGTCTGTGTTCTTTTGTTGTATAAAGAAAACCACGCGATAGTCGCGTGGTTCAAAAGAGCTTAAGCGGTAAACAGAAAAGAAATCAGATACAATATATAAATTAAATGGTTGTTTGCATATGAAATAATTTATTCTAATTCATGTTGTGGGAAAGCCTTCCCCTGTGGGAGGGGAAGGTGAGTTTTGCATAGCAAACTCGGATGAGGTGGTATAGTAAAAATTTATGATGTTTAACGGTTGTATTGACAACCTACACCTCATCGGTCACTTCGTGACAGCTTCTCCTCAAGGAGAAGCCTTGCAGTCGAATAACCCATTTATGGGTAGTAAGTAAAAGTTGCATGGCTGGCAGGCCAATAAAAAGACGCACTTGTGCGTAGCCAGTAGTGGGTAGGGCTATGCCCGAAAATGAAATACCCCCCGTTATACGGGGGGGATATTTATTTTACTCTAATTCAAATGCACCTGTGTATAATTGATAATACTTACCTTTTTGTGCGATAAGGTCTTCGTGGCTGCCGCGTTCAATAATTCTGCCGTGGTCAAGCACCATAATTACATCAGAATTCTTTACGGTTGAAAGACGGTGAGCGATAACAAATACCGTTCTGCCTTCCATCAGCTTATCCATTCCGCGCTGAACAATCTGCTCTGTTCGGGTGTCGATTGATGAAGTTGCCTCGTCCATAATCATAACCGGTGGGTCGGCAACTGCTGCACGGGCAATAGCCAGAAGCTGACGCTGACCTTGTGAAAGGTTGTCACCGTTGTTTGAAAGCTCGGTTTCGTAGCCTTTGGGCAGACGTGTAATAAAGTCGTCGGCACCAGCTAGCTTTGCTGCCGCAATACATTCTTCGTCGGTTGCGTCAAGCTTGCCGTATCGGATATTTTCCATAACAGTACCGGTGAAGAGGTTTGTTTCCTGCAGTACAAGTCCTAAAGAGCGTCGCAAATCAGATTTGCGGATGTGATTCACATTGATGCCGTCATAAAGGATTTTGCCGTCTTCTATGTCATAAAAACGGTTAAGCAGATTGGTAATGGTGGTTTTACCTGCACCGGTAGCACCTACAAATGCAACCTTTTGACCGGGTTCGGCATAAAGGTTAATGTCGTGAAGAACAACCTTGCCTTCTTCATAGCCAAAGTCAACATCCTTAAGCCGAACATCTCCCGAAAGAGGAGTGTAGGTAAATGTTCCGTCGGATTGGGGAACTTTCCATGCCCACTTGCCTGTACGTTTTGCAGATTCGGTTATATTCCCGTTTGCATCAGTTGTGGCATTTACAAGTGTAACATTTCCGCTGTCGGTTTCGGGCTCGGAATCAATAAGATTAAAAATTCTTTCTGCACCTGCCATTGCCATTGCGATTGAGTTAACCTGCTGTGTAACCTGATTCACATTGCCCGTAAATTGCTTTGCCATATTAAGAAATGGGATAACAACGTCAATTGTAATCACGCTGACTGCCCCTGCAATTATGGTTGAAATGCCAATGTTGGGTAGTTTTGCAATAATAAGAGTGCCGCCTATCAGGGCTATAAGAACATATAAAATGTTGCCGATGTTCTGGATAACAGGACCGAGAATGTTTGCATAGGCATTTGCACGGAAGTTATCCTTAAAAAGATTTTCGCTTAAAGTGTAAAAATCCTTGCAACATCTGTCTTCACGGTTAAAGACCTTAATGACCTTTTGCCCTGTCATCATTTCCTGAATAAAGCCTTCGGTTTCACCTAAAGAATGTTGTTGCTTTCTGAAATATTTTGCCGAGCCTTTGCCCACCTTTAGAGAGACCACTCTCATCAGCACAACTCCCATAAGAACGGTAAGTGTAAGCCACACACTATAATAGAGCATTATGCCCAGAACGGATATCAGCAAAATTGAGCATTGCAGCAGGGTTGGCAAAGTGTGTGAAACAAGCTGCCTTAATGCGTCGATATCGTTGGTATAACGGCTCATAATATCACCGTGACGATTGGTGTCAAAGTATATGATAGGCAAATTCTGCATTTTGTCAAATACGGCGCAGCGCATCTTGTGCAAAAAGCCGTGGGTGATATAAGCCATAAGCTGAGTCTGGGATAAAATTGCACAAAGTGAAAACAGATACAATCCTGCAAGTATAGCAATCTTTGGCAAAATTACTTTGGATGCTGCCTTCCAGTCGCCGGATGATACCCAAACACCTATGTCGGCAAGTACCTGTTGCTGAAAAACAGCGGGCAGAGCCGCGGTGATTGCGGATATAATGATGCAGACTGCAGAGACCGAGAGTAAAATAGGATATGCCTTAAAAAGCATTTTAATCAGTCGGGCTATATTACCTTTTTTAATTGGCGGTCTCGGACCTCTTGGTGGTCCGGGTGTTTTAGTAGGTTTCATTACTGTCACCTCCGTTTGTTTGCTGACGGTATATTTCACGGTAGATTTCGCTGTTTTCCATAAGCCGGTCGTGATTTCCCGTTACCGAGATTTTACCGTTTTCCATAACAACAATCAAATCTGCATCTTTAACAGATGAAATACGCTGAGCTATAATGATTTTTGTTGTTTCAGGAATATATTCTTTAAAAGCTGTGCGAATCATAGAATCTGTTTTTGTGTCAACAGCACTTGTGGAATCATCAAGAATAAGTATTTTGGGTTTTTTAAGAAGGGCGCGTGCAATACAAAGTCGTTGCTTCTGACCTCCTGATACATTGGTGCCGCCCTGCTCAATAAAGGTGTCATACCCTTCGGGAAAAGTGGAAATAAATTCGTCTGCCTGTGCAAGCTTGCAGGCCTCAATAAGTTCCTCGTCAGTTGCACTTTCGTTACCCCAACGCAGATTTTCTTTAATTGTGCCTGAGAAAAGCTGATTCTTTTGCAGAACCATAGCAACGCTGTCACGAAGGGCGGTTATGTCGTATTCCTTAACATCAATGCCACCAACCTTTAAAGAACCTTCGGTTATATCATAAAGTCGGGGGATAAGCTGCACAAGGGTTGATTTACTGGAGCCCGTACCGCCGATGATGCCAACCGTCATACCTGATTCAATGTGAAGATTTGCATCAGAAAGAGCATATTTTTTTGATGCAGATGAATATTTAAAGTTCACATCGCAAAAATCAACCGAGCCGTCTTTAATCTCGAAAACGGGATTTTCGGGGTTTGTCAGGGTTGATTCTTCCGAAAGAACTTCTGTGATTCTCTTCATAGATTCTGCAGACATTGTAATCATAACATAAATCATTGACAGCATCATAAGTGACATAAGTATTTGCATGCCATAGGTCAGCATTGCCGAAATCTGTCCTACATCAATGGTGCTGCCGGTGTTTGAAATGATAAGATATGAGCCAACAACCAGAACAAATATCATATTAAAGTACATACAAACCTGCATCAGCGGGTGGTTGAAAGCCACGATACGTTCTGCCTTGGTGAAATCACGGCGGATTTCCTCGGCGGCATTGGCGAATTTTTCTTTTTCATATTCCTCGCGGGAGAAACCTTTTACAACGCGCATTGCACGGATATTTTCTTCGACGGATTCATTCAGTTTATCGTATTTTTTAAATACACGGTGAAATGCCGGCATAGCCTTTTTGCTTACAAACAAAAGTCCGAAAACAAGAACGGGTATTACCACGATAAAGGTGGATGCAAGAACGCCACCCATAATGTATGCCATAATTACTGAGAACAAAAACATCATCGGAGAACGTAAAGCGGTGCGGATACACATCATATATGCCATTTGCACATGAGTTATGTCGGTGGTAAGACGGGTTACCAGAGAAGATGATGAGAATTTGTCAATGTTTTCAAATGAGTAACTCTGAATTTTTGTAAAAATATCGTTTCTGAGATTCTTTGCAAAGCCTGCCGATGCTTTTGCGCTGGTATAACCTGCCAGACCGCCGCACAAAAGTGAAACCAATGCAAGTAAAACAAGGGATAACCCAATAAAGATAAGGGTTTTCATCTCGCCGCTGGTTTTTATCATATTTACAAGATTTGCGGTAATAAAGGGGATAAGACATTCAATAATTGCCTCTCCTATAATAAAAATAAAGGTCAGAATAGTAGGGGTTTTATATTCTCTGACGCAGGATAGCAGTTTTTTAATCATAAAATCGTCCTTTCGGTAAAGCAAAAGCCGCAAGTCATTGCGGCTTTTTAGATACATTTTAATATGTGAATATTTTATTGTCAACAGATTACAGAAAAAATTAACAATAAGTTTACGATTTGCAGCAAATACTGCCGAAGGGACAGTATTGGCAGGGGTTAAACCCTGAAACAAAGGCCGGGTTAATGTCGATTTTACCCGACAGAATGTTATCGGCTGTATCTGCCGCCTTTTTGTCGGCATCCGTCAGGGCTTTTTCAAGCAATTCCTTGTGCAAAAGGGATTTGCCGCTACATTCGATATAATGCACAGCAGCCTTATTTGCATATTCTTTGTCAATGCCTTCGATTACTGTGGTATCGTCTATAATTATTCCGTGGGCGGCAATTTTATCGCTCATTGCCTTTTCCCAAGTGTATTCATCGGGGGGAGCATTGCAGCCGATAATAGGGTCGCTCATCTGCAGATAGAACATTGCTGCCACCTGAGAGTCGGGGATATGGCGACGAAGGGCATTTGCATATATCAGGGGTTGAAAGTGTATTCCTGCTTCTGCCAGAGCCATATCCAGCTTGCGTTCGGAGGATTTATAATCGGTTATCGAAAGGTTATGAACACCATCAATTTCGGCACTATCAACACGGTCAATAAATCCCTTAAGACTAACCTCGCCAAGCTTTGTGTCAAGAACATAGGGTGGATATGTTCCGTGCTTGCCAAAGCTGATTTCAAAACCTGTGGGACGGAACTTGCTCTGCGAATAGAATTTTATCATCTTCCAGGCGGTTGCCGTTGCAATATTTTTTAATCTCAGCATCATATATTTGTAATAGTGAGAGTCTGCATAGAGATTTTCATTGGTGACTGCTCCTGCCTTTTCAACCAATGCGGAAATTTCGCTGAAGCATTGGTCGCGCTCAATGGAGCTGTAATCAGCATTTTCATCGGTTTTGGACTTGAAATAGTCACAAAGAACACTGTGAAGGATGTTACCCGTATCCGAGGATTTAAGCCCGCCAAGCATACGCTCCTGTGCCATAAGTCCGTATTGCATAAAGAATGAAAATGCGCATGCATTGTATTTTTCCAGCTTGGAAACACTAAGTGTAAGAGGCAGTCCGTAAAGCTCTTTTGATATGTCGGTGGTAAGACTGTTATCTTCGAATTTTGAAAGATACATCCGATGAATTCGTTCAAGCTGCGGTGAATATATAGGGTCTTCCTTTAAATAATCATACACCGCTTTCATAACGGGCGATAAACCCTCGATGTCCCAGTCCTTTTCAAAAAGCTCCGCCGATAAACGGTTAAAGGCGGATTTGGGACATTCTGCCGATGACAGAACATCCGTACCGCTATCACAAACTTCGGTAAGCTGTGGAAAAAGAGACCCTTTAAGAGTAAGCAGAACTTCCGTTGGATTAAGGCTTTTGCCATCGCGGTCGCTAAGTGGCGAGAAGATGTAAAGCTGTTCTTTTGCGGTTGTCAGCACCGAATAAATAAGAAATTGTTCTTCTCGTTGCTGCGTAAAGGTATCGGGTGCAAGAGTAAGGCCTGATTGTTCCAATGTCAGACGTTCGGCATCGGAAATAAGACCCTCGGATTTGTAATCCCGTGGAAAGATACCGTCAAGGGCACCAAGCACTATTACTACATTGCAGCCTGTACTGCGGAACATATCCACAGGGCTGATAACAACCTTGTCACGTGTGGGCGGAACCATACCCACGTTCAATTCGCCGCAGGCAGATGAAAACAGCCGGTAAAATTCCTCAAAGGTTGAAAATTCGTCCTGCATATAATCACTTATCTGGTTGGTTACCGAAACAAAGCTGTTCCACACAAGGCGAAGTTGTTCGGCAGATTCGGGCAGGGATGACATCCTGAAATCGGTTATTTTTTTGTTTACCGCTTTGTCAATTTCTGTTTTGCTCAGCCACTCAAACAAGTTGGTACAGATGTTTTTTGTGGTTTTTCTGCCGCTGAACATTGATGCAAGGTCGAGGACAGGGCCAACAAGTCTTGATTTGACTGAATTGATAAAGTCCATATCAAACCTGTCGGGGTTATAAGTCCACTCTTTTGTGCTGTTCCATTGACCATGGGTTATATCTGCCGCAAGAACATAGTTTTCAAAAATGTCAGCTTCATCAACGGTAACTGCCAAGAAACCTGACCTTGCCAGCCTCATAACGCGGTCATAAGAAAAACCGTAGGCAAGAATTTCAAGCACCGCAACAATCATCCGCATAAAGGGATTTTCGGTTAGGGGAATTTTACGGTCCAGGAAATAGTTGATGCCGTATTCGTCAAATATGCCTGGGATAAGAAGTTCGTAATTTTCCATATTTCCCGTAAGAATCAGAAAATCGTTAAAGGAGTAGCCGTCTTCCCTTAAAAGTCGGCGGATAAGAGCGGCACATTGGGTAACCTCTGTATGAAAGTTATCGGGGCGCATAATATGAATGTGTTGAGGCACTCCCTTATAACTTTGGGGTGAGTACAAAAAGAAATTATCTTTAAGATGTTTAAGGTCATCATAAATTGTGTTTTCACCGTTTAAAACTACGGGAGCGGATACCGGAATACCGTTGTTTTTGGCAATAGCCGCAAGCCTCTGATATGTGTTAATCTGTGCCGAAAAAACATCTGAGCGGTCTTCGGTGCTGTTTAAGGAAAGAGCAACATATAGGTCGGCTTTTTGCATAAGCTGTGACAAAACTGCATATTCTGTGGGAGTAAAACTCCTGAAAAAGTTAACATAAATGCTTCCTTGCAGAAACTCTGCTTTTGCAATTTTAGGGATAATCAGGGACAGATTATCCTCGGAATTTGAGTGGTCACGGTCTACCAAGGTATTAAAGGTTTCATAAATTACGGAAAGGTCGCGGAGCTTCATGCCAAGACGTTCATCAGCTGTTTTGTCAGCCGCATCTTTTAATGCCGAGGGTGAAATTCCGTAGCGCTTGAATTCCGAAACGGCAGACTGGATAAGACCTGTAAAGCCTTGCTGGTTGATATTACGCCTGAAAAACATCAATTTTTTCTCGGAAAGCTGCAGGGCGCGTCGGGTCATAATATGCTTGCCTGCCTTGTCGATATATTTTGTGCGCAAGGGACCCATTTTAGAGAAAATAAGGTTACAGAGCCTTGAAAATGTCAGAACCTGAATTTTATTCTGCGCAGACAGACCAAGAATTTCAATCAACTCGGCTTCTTCATACATTGAATACTGTTCGGGCACAAGAATAAAAACAGATTTGCCGAGAGTGGCATCTGCTGTTGCACGTTTATATATTTCATTCAGCTTTTGATTTTCATCGGTAGAGCAAATGAAATTAAGCATAGTAATTTCCATAGCCTTTCTGCCCACAAATAGAAATTAAAAATATATACGCACTTTCAGTGGGCAGATAAGGCGTATAATGGAAATTATGCACATAGCCGTTTCGTGCCTTTTTGGAACGAAAGTTCGGCGGTGCGATAAATTCCGCCGGAGGCAAAACGTGATTTTTCACGTTATCTCCTTTAAAATGATGTTATTTCAGTATATCAAGCAGTTCGGCTATATCGTCGACTATAAAATCGGGGGCTTCCTTTTCGAGAATTTCTTTTGAGAATGAGGTTGTCACACCAAAGCAGAATGCACCTGATGCCATTGCGGCACGGATGCCGTTTATTGCATCCTCAATTATAATACATTCCTCGGGGTCGGCGTCAAGCTCGTCCATTGCTGTGAAATAGATTTCGGGCGACGGCTTTTTCTCTGACACATCGCTACCCGTAATGATTACATCAAAAAGGTCTGTGCTGATGTTTGCTGCTTTAAGCGATACTGCCAGCTTTTCTGCTGCCGAACTTGATGCTATACACAGATGATAGCCCGATGCTGTAAGTGCTGAAATTACCTTGTGGACTGAGGGATAGACTGTTAAATCCTCAAAAACATATTGATTAAAGAGCTCGTATAGTCTGCTCATTGCACGGGGGATCATATTGTCCTTTTTGTATTTTTGGCAGGTTTCAATGATGAATTTATCTTCGCCTGCACCGATATATGGCTTAAATTCTTCGGATGTTGCCGATATGCCGATTTCCGAAAGCGCTTTTATGGCGGCGCGAACTGTGACAGGTTCGGAATTTATAAGCACTCCGTCCATATCAAATATAACGTATTTTATGTAGTTTTTGTCAAAATCAAACTGGGGCATTTACCTTTGCTCCTTTTTATGGTATAATATTAGGTGAGGTTATTTGAACACTATATGATGTATCCTTGCTGAATTTGTGTCTTTCCGTTGTGACGAATCTTGCAAGGCACAAAGCCTTACTTCAATCCGTCACAACGAAAAACCATCAAATTTACCTGCGGATACAGAAACATATATTGTTCAAAAGACCTGCACCGGGGTTCCGGATTTGAACTCAATGTGACAGTTTACTGTCATTCATAAGAGAATTATATCATTAAGAACTAAAAAAAACAATAGATTTTTAAAAGAGGTTTAAATTACTATGTTTATTTATCACCACTCGCGGCAAATCGAATACAGGATACCCTTCGGGGCGGCGGCAACGGAAAGCGAAGTATGTCTGTCGGTAAAGGCTGATGAAAAGCCTGAAAAACTGTGGCTTCGGCTGTGGCAGAAATCCGAAACTCTTGTGCCTATGGAGTGTATTAGCGACAAACCGGGAGAATATACATATTCCATAAAAGTGACAATGCCGCATGAGGCGTGCCTTTTGTGGTATTGTTTTATTGCCGAAAAGGATGGGGCAAGATACTGGTGTTGCAAAGGCGCACAGGGTAACGGCGAAACCCTTGATTATTTTAGCGGCGAATCATGGCAGATTACGGTTTATGATAAAAACTTCAAAACCCCTAATTGGTTTAAAAATTCGGTTATGTATCAGATTTTTCCTGACCGTTTTTATAAAAAAGGACAAATTTGTGAAATACCGGGGCGGAAAAGTGAATATATTATACACAAGGATTGGTACGAGCCGGTATTTTTAAACAGACATCCATTTGAGGACGGCCCTGCCTGCAACGATTTCTTTGGCGGTAACATTCAGGGAATTATTGAAAAACTCCCTTATCTTAGTGAATTGGGCATAAGTGTAATCTATCTCAACCCCATATTTGAAGCCTTTTCAAATCACCGCTATGATACGGGTGACTACAGCAAAATTGACCCATTACTGGGCGCAGAAGAAGATTTTAAGGAGCTTTGTCAAAAAGCAGAAGATTTGGGCATAAGAATCATCCTTGACGGTGTTTTCAGCCATACAGGCAGCGACAGTATTTATTTCAATAAGTACGGCACATATGGTGAGAATAGCGGTGCATACCGTGATTTTAATTCTACTTACCGCAACTGGTTTCAATGGTGTGACGGTGGATACATGAGTTGGTGGGGATGCTCTAATCTTCCCAATGTATGCGAGATGGAGCCGACATATATTGACTATATTCTTAGCGGTGATGATGCTATAATTAAAAAATGGCTCAGGTGCGGTGCATGTGGCTGGCGTCTTGATGTGGCAGATGAACTTCCTGATGAATTTATAAAGATATTAAGAAGGGAAGTAAAGTCTGAAAACCCCGATGCTGTTGTTATAGGCGAGGTATGGGAGGATGCATCCAATAAAGAAAGCTACGGCGTGCGCCGTGAATATCTTCTTGGTGACGAGCTTGACAGCGTTATGAATTATCCCTTTAAGGATAATGTTATTGCATTTTTGACAGAAGTGATAACGGCAGAAGAATTTGCAGACAGACTGATGACCATTGCAGAACATTATCCGGCGGAAAGTCTATATTCGGCAATGAATTTGCTTGGAACTCACGATACTGTACGAATAAAAAATGTATTATCAGGACAATATCTTGACCCTAATATGTCACGGGATGAAAGTGCGTCATTCAGGCTTGAGGCAAATTGTGAAACTCTTGCCATAAAACGGTTAAAGCTGGCGGCATTTATGCAGATGACCTTTGTTGGTGTTCCGTGTATATACTATGGTGACGAAATTGGTATGCAAGGACTATCCGACCCATTTAACCGTATGCCATACACATGGAGATGTGTGGATAATGAACTGCTTGATTATTACAAAAAGCTGACGGCTATGCGAAATTCTGCCGATTGTCTGAGGACAGGTAGTTTTGAAGTGGTTTATGCCAACGATGGAGTGTTTGCGTATATAAGAAAAATTTCGGATAGTGTGGATGTTTTTGGAAACAATGCAAAAAATGGAAGGTTATTATGCGTTGTAAACAGAAATTCTGATACAAAGGAAATTGATTTGGAAATGACTGATGCTGCACGGTTAACTGAGCGATTTATGGATGAAATTTTATCTTGTGAAGGTGGAAGGGTAAGTATAGTTGTTGAAGGTTTTGGGGCGAAAGTTTTCATTTGTGGGTAATATTTACTAAAGCAATTGGATAATTTTGGGGATAATATCAAAATGTAAAATTTACTTATAGACAACTACTATGAATAGTGTTAAAATTAAAATTACAAAGAGTTTATAAGGAAGATAAAAATTGGAGGGAAACAGACAAATGACAGAGTTTATAAAGGGAACAGCAGAACTTTCGCAGGATTTGATGTTTCTTTTCAATCGTGGTGAAAATTATAAAAGTTATAATATCCTGGGTGCCCATGTTGTCAAAGATGGGTGTTGCTTTTCAGTATGGGCACCTAATGCAAAGTCTGTTTCGGTGGTTTGCGACCGCAACGGTTGGGACAGAACAAAAAACCCAATGAAAAAGTATTCCGAAACAGGCATATGGCAATGTTTTGTATACGATGTTGGCTATGGGGAAAACTATAAGTTCAGCATCGAAACTTCAAACGGAGATATTATCCTTAAGTCGGACCCCTTTGCCTATTTCAGTCAGGTTCGTCCTGAAACGGCATCCTGCACGGCGGATATGAACTACCGTTGGAGCGACGGACAATGGATGAAGAAACGTGAAAAAACTGCACCCTATGACCAGCCGATGAACATTTATGAGCTTCATTTTGGTTCGTGGATGCGCACAGAAGACGGCGAAATGCTGACATATTCCCAAATGGCGGAAAAGCTTATTCCATACGTCAGGGAAATGGGATATACCCATATTGAAATTATGCCTATTTGCGAGTATCCCTTTGATGGTTCGTGGGGGTATCAGGTTACGGGCTATTACAGCGCAAACAGCCGTTACGGAAGCCCCAAAGAGCTGAAGGCATTTATTGATAAGTGCCACAAGGCAGGAATCGGTGTTATTATGGACTGGGTGCCTGCTCACTTTCCCCGTGATGCGCACGGTCTTAGACAGTTTGACGGTACGCCTCTTTTTGAGCATCCCGACACCAGACTTGGCGAACATAAGGAATGGGGAACACTTGTATTCAACTGGGAAAAAACCGAGATACATTCCTTCCTTATATCCAATGCGATTTTCTGGCTTGAGGAATATCATATGGACGGACTGCGTGTGGATGCGGTTTCAAGTATGCTGTATCTTGACTACAACCGTCGTGACGGCGAGTGGGTTGCCAACAAATACGGCGGTCACGAAAATCTAGAGGCAATTGCGTTTTTACAGAAATTGAATAAGGTTGTTTTTGAACGTTATCCAAATGCACTTATGATTGCCGAGGAATCAACTGCCTGGGGCGGTGTTACAAAGCCTGTGCACGAGGGCGGTCTTGGTTTTAACTTCAAGTGGAATATGGGCTGGATGAATGATATGCTGAGGTTTATGGCAATGGATCCGTATTTCCGCGGTTCCAACCATAACATGCTGACATTTTCAATGATGTATGCCTATTCTGAAAACTACATTCTTCCACTTTCACACGACGAGGTGGTTCACGGCAAAAAGTCACTCCTTGACAAAATGTACGGAAGTTACGAGCAAAAGTTTGCAAGTCTTAAACTTCTGTATGCATATATGTATGCGCATCCCGGCAAAAAACTGCTGTTTATGGGCGGTGAGTTCGGACAGTTTATCGAATGGCGGTTTGACGAAGGGCTTGAATGGCAGCTGCTTGATTATGAAAGCCATCGTGGAATTAAAGAATTTGCAAATGACTTGAATGGATATTATAAATCAAACCGTTCAATGTATGAGAATGACTATGACTGGAGAGGCTTTGAATGGCTTGCTGCTGATGACTATGAACATTCGGTTGTGGCGTTTATGAGGCAGAGCAGAAGCGGTAGAGACAAAACGATAGTTGTTGCCAACTTTGCGGCACAGGAACATAAAGACTATGAGTTAAAGGTTCCGACCGCAGGCAGCTATGAGGTGGTGCTTTCCACCGACAATAAAAAGTACGGCGGAAACGGCAACAATACAAAACCAATAAAGGCAAAGAAGAATAAGGACGGCTATGCAATTAAAATTGACATTACAGAACTTTCGGCATTATATATTAAAAAATCCAAATCCTGATACGGATTTGAATAAATAAACGGAGGTCTTTTTATGAAAGCAAAAGAATGTGTTGCAATGATTCTTGCGGGCGGACAGGGAAGCCGGCTTGGCATCCTTACAAAGAACATTGCAAAGCCTGCGGTGCCATTTGGCGGAAAGTACAGAATCATTGACTTCCCCCTAAGCAACTGTGCACATTCGGGCATTACGGCGGTTGGCGTGCTGACACAGTATCAACCCCTTGAACTTAATACTTATATAGGCAACGGACGCCCCTGGGACCTTGACCGAAACGACGGCGGCGTGTATGTTTTGCCACCGTATGTTTCTGCAGAGAAGGGTGAATGGTATAAAGGTACGGCAAATGCCATTTATCAGAACATAGGGTTTGTTGACGGGTTTGACCCTGAATACGTAGTTATTCTTTCAGGCGACCATATTTACAAAATGGATTATTCCAAAATGGTGAAGGCGCACAAGGCGGCAGGTGCGGCGGCTACCATTGCGGTAATTGAGGTTCCCTGGAATGAGGCATCGCGATTTGGCATTATGAATACCGATGCAGATATGAACATAGTGGAATTCGAGGAAAAGCCCAAAAAACCAAAGAGCAATCTGGCGTCAATGGGTGTTTATGTATTTAGCTGGGATATTCTTAAAAAATATCTTATTGCAGACGAAAACGACCCAAAATCTGACAATGATTTCGGTAAAAATGTTATCCCCAAAATGCTTGACGACGGAAACAAGATGCTTGCATACCGCTTTGACGGCTACTGGAAGGATGTTGGTACAATCCAAAGCCTTTGGGAGGCGAATATGAATTTGCTTTCCGATAATCCGGGCTATGAAATTGATGACCCAAGCTGGAAGATTTTCAGCCGCAATCCTGCAAATCCGCCTCACTATCTTGCGCCCGAATCACGGGTAAAGAACTGTTATATTACCGAGGGCTGCGAGATTTACGGCGATGTTGAAAATTCGGTTATATTTCAGGGTGTAACCGTGGAGGAAGGAGCGGTTATCCGTGACTCTGTGGTATTTCCGGGCACTTATATAGGTAAAGATGCGGTTGTGACAAAAGCTATGATAGGCACAAATGCATATATCTCTGATGGCGCGGTTATAGGCAGCCACGACCCTGATGCGGTTGAAGATTTTTACAACACAAAGATTTGTTCGGATGATATAACTCTGATAGGTCCCAACATAAAAGTTGATACCGATATGAAGGTGGCGGCTTGTTCAATGGTTACGCGCAATATAAAGAATAAGACTAAAAATACAAAATCTGCGAAAGGAACGGCTACTGCCTGAGGGTGAATAATTATGGAAAATAATAATACGTTAGGTTTGATTTTTTCAGAGAATTCCGAGGTTAACTTAGGCGAGCTTTTGAGTGTGCGTTCTCTTGCGGCGGTTCCCGTTGGTGGAAGATACAGAATTATTGACTTTATGCTGTCAAATATGGTGAATTCGGGCATTGTAAACGTGGGTCTTGCCACTGGTTATAAAAATCAGTCACTTGTTGACCACGTCGGAAGCGGCAGAGCCTGGGATTTGTCACGAAAGGAAACGGGTCTTTTTATTCTTCCCCCACCTGAAAATCAGGAAGCGGGTGGCAGAATTATGGGCGGCATCGACTATTTAAACGGTGCAATGAGGTATCTGAAAAGAAGCCGTCAGGAATATGTTATGTTGTCTGACTGCAACACAATCTGCAACATCGACCTTGAAAAGGTAATGGAGTTCCATTTTCAAAAGGATGCAGATATAACGGTTGTATATACTATGGCACCGAAGCTCAGCGAAAAAGAGCTTGAAAAACACATCCTGTTTGATGTGGATGAAGAAGGAAGAGTAACCGAAATCTGGGTTTACCCCAAACGTCAGAAGACAGATTGTTCATATATGCATATGTTCTTTGTTAAAAAAAGCCTTCTGATTGAAATGATTGAAGACTGTATAGCTCACGACGAACATCTGATATCAAAAAATATCTTGCTTGCAAATGTGGGAAAGTGCAAGATTTACGGATACCGCTTTGACGGATATAAGAACAAGATTGACAGCATAGATTCGCTATATAAGTTCAATCTTGAACTGCTTGACCCTAAGGTTAGAGCGGAGTTGTTTGGAAAAAACAACGGAAAAAGCATTTATACAAAGGTTAAAGACAGCGTTCCAACAAAGTACGGCAAGGATGCCGAGGTAAAAAACTCAGTAATTGCCGACGGTTGTGTTATTGAAGGAAAGGTTGAAAACTGCATCATATTCCGTGGTGTGAAAATCGGTAAGGGTTCGGTTGTCAAAAACTCGATTATAATGCAAAAATCGCAGATAATGGACAACTGTGCCGTTGAAAACGTAATTTTTGACAAGGAAGTTATCCTTTGCAGCGGCAAAAAACTGATGGGTCAAAGCACCTATCCGTTGGTTATCGGCAAACATACAGTTGTTTGATGCATACAGACAGAAAGGAGAGGAAGTTTTTGAATATACTGATGCTATCTTCTGAGGTTGCGCCCTATGCTAAATCGGGCGGTCTTGGTGATGTTCTGGGTGCGCTCCCTCAAAACCTTGCGGCACAGGGTCACGATGTAAGAGTGATGCTGCCCAAGTACGGACTTATAGCTGAAAATTTCGTTTCCGAAATGAAATTTGAGCTTTATACCTATGTTCCTGTGGGCTGGCGCAATAAATACTGCGGAGTGTTCTCAATTAAAAAAGCAGGAGTAACCTATTATTTTATAGATAACGAATATTATTTCGGCGAAAAATGTCTTTATAAGTGGGACGATTTGGAAAGATTCGCCTTCTTTGACAAGGCGGCCCTTGAAGTTTTGCCAAAGGTAGATTTTAAACCCGACGTCATTCATTGTAATGACTGGCAGACAGGTTCTGTACCTGTAATACTTGAGGCATATTACAAGCAGAACGATTTTTATAAAGACATAAAAACTGTGTTCACAATACACAATCTCAAATATCAGGGAATTTATTCGGTTGATGCAGTCAAGGATTTTCTGTCCCTTGGTGATGAATATTTCACCGACGATAAGCTTGAATTTCACGGTTGTGCCAACTTGATGAAGGCGGGAATTGTTTATGCAAATGTGGTTACAACAGTAAGCCCCACCTATGCCGAGGAGATTAAAACCCACACGGGCGGAGAACGTCTTGACGGTTTGCTTTCGGCACGTTCAAATTCCCTTTACGGAATTTTAAACGGCATTGACTATAACGAATACAATCCCCAAAAGGATAAAAACATTCAGTTTAATTACGGCGTCAGGGATGTTCTTGAGGGCAAAAAGAAAAACAAGATGGCTCTGCAGGAGCAGCTTGGACTTCCCGTTGACGGCGAAAAGGTTATGATTGGTCTTGTTTCAAGGCTTGTTGACCAGAAGGGTCTTGACATCATTGCTGATGCAATGGGCGAGCTGCTTCAGCTTGATATGCAGTTTGTCATTCTTGGTACGGGCGAAGAAAGGTACGAGGAAATGTTCCGTCACCATGCATGGTGCAATCCAGATAAGGTGTCGGCAAATATTACATTCAGCAACGAAATGGCACACCGCATATATGCGGCATCAGATTTGTTTTTAATGCCTTCGTTGTTCGAACCCTGCGGCCTTGGTCAGCTTATTGCACTCAGCTACGGAACAATCCCTATTGTGCGTGAAACGGGCGGATTAAAAGATACCATAAAGTCATATAACGAATTTACAGACGAGGGTAACGGTTTCAGCTTTTATGCACCCGATGCCCACGACATGACATTTACAATACGCCGTGCAATCAGCTTTTTTGCTGACAAGGCTGTATGGAAAAAGCTTTGTCAGAGAGCGATGAAGGAAGACTTTTCGTGGACAGAGTCCGCAAAGGAATACTTAAAGATTTACAGCAATCTGACAGGAATGTAGAATTTTAAACAGCAAGAAATTTGGAGGAAAAAACATTAAAATGGCAAATATGAAAAAGACAGAAGCAAAAGCGCTTAAAGAGAAGATAAAGAGCACGATTTCGGGTAAACTGCGCAGATACTATGGCAAATCAATAGAAAACGCAACCCCCGACCAGATATACAAGGCGTGTGCATTTACCGTTCGTGATGAAATTATGGAGGAATGGGCAAAGTCAAGAGAAATCCTTGAAAACGGCCACAAAAAGGAGCTTTACTATCTTTCCTTTGAATTCCTTATGGGCAGAGCTTTGGGCAATAATATGATGAATATTATGCAGACCGACATCTACCGCGAGGCACTTGATGAGATGGGTATTGACCTTTCAGCAGTTGAGGATGTTGAAAACGATGCAGGTCTTGGCAACGGCGGTCTTGGCAGACTTGCAGCGTGTTTCTTAGATTCACTTTCTACATTGGAGCTGCCTGCATTTGGTTGCGGTATCCGATATGAATACGGCTTGTTCAAGCAGAAGATAGTTGACGGCTATCAGATTGAGATGCCAGACCCGTGGCTTGAGGACGGCAACGTGTGGGAAATCGAACGCCCCGAAGACAGCGTTGAGGTACACTACAACGGCCACATTGAGGAATATTTTGAGGATGGAAGAATGAAATTTCGCCACACAGGCTATAACACCGTTATTGCCGAGCCTTATGACATGCCAATTTCGGGATATAATTCAAAGCTTGTAAATACGTTAAGACTGTGGAAGGCTCGTTCACCGCAGATTATCAATATGACCGAATTTAACCGCGGCGACTATGCAATGGCGGTTAAGGATAAGGAGCTTGCCGAGGTTGTTTCACAGATTCTTTACCCCGAAGATAATCATTACGAGGGTAAGCTGCTCAGACTTAAACAGCAGTATTTCTTTGTGTCTGCAACAATTCAGTGGATTTTGTCCAAGCAAAAACGCCGTGGACACAGCCTTTATGAATTGCCAAAGTATGTGCAGATTCATATCAACGACACGCATCCCACAATAGCAATCCCCGAGCTTATGCGTATACTTATGGATGAAGAAGGCTTCGGCTGGGATGAGGCATGGGATATTACACAACGGATTTTTGCTTATACCAACCATACCATTATGACCGAGGCTCTTGAAAAATGGCCAATGTCAATGGTTGAAAGCCTTTTGCCCCGTGTTGCTATGATTATAAAAGAGATTGACCGCAGACAGCGTGAAAACCTTCAGGCAAGATTCGGCAACGATATTGGCAAGATTGAATATATGGCGGTTATATCAAACGGCAATGTAAATATGGCAAATTTATGCCTTACTGCCTGCCACAGCATTAACGGCGTTGCGGCACTTCATACAGATATCTTAAAGAACGAAACCTTCAGGGATTATCACATACTCTCCCCTGAAAAGTTCAAGAATGTTACCAACGGTGTAACGCCAAGACGTTGGCTTCTTAAGGCAAATCCCCGTCTTGCGGCATTGATTACAGATGCAATCGGTGACAGTTGGATAAAGAAGGCTGAAAACCTTGAAAAACTTGAAAAATTTGCAGACGACAGCGCATTTCGTGAAAAGTTTGCCGAAATCAAGCAGGAAAACAAGCTGAAACTTGCGGACTATATCAAGGAACATAACGGAATTGTGGTTGACCCCAACTCGCTCTTTGATGTACAGATAAAAAGACTTCACGAATACAAGCGTCAGCTTATGAAGGCGATGCATATAATTTACCGTTATAAAATGATAACCGAAAATCCTTCTCAGGCAAGTATGCTGCCCGAAACATTTATTTTTGGTGCAAAGGCGGCGCCCGGTTATCATACGGCAAAGCTGATTATCAAGCTGATTAACAACGTTGCCAATGTAGTAAACAACGACCCCAGAACAAAGGATATACTTAAGGTTGTATTTATCGAAAATTACAGCGTTTCCATTGCCGAAAAGATTGTTGCGGCAGCTAACCTCAGCGAACAGATTTCAACCGCAAGCAAGGAGGCATCGGGCACAGGCAATATGAAACTGATGCTCAACGGTGCCTTGACAATAGGAACGCTTGACGGTGCCAATGTTGAAATTGCCGAGCGAGTAGGTTTTGATAATATTTATATTTTCGGGCTTACATCTCAGGAGGTTCTGAACATCTACGCATCAGGACATTCAGGCAGTTCAGAGGTATATTCTCAGAATATGGTTATAAAGGGCATTGTTGACAGTTTTATTGACGGAACGTTTACCCCCGTTAATCAGAACCTTTTCCAGGAACTTTATCACGGATTGGTGTTTGGTCACGGCTTTGCAGACCCATATCTGCTCCTTCGTGACTTTGAATCCTATCTTGATGCAGGTCATCGTATGGCAAAGGATTTCCAGGCACCAGATGTATGGAACAAAAAGGCTATAATCAATGTTTCAAAGGCAGGATTTTTCTCAAGTGACAGGTCGATCATGGATTACAATAATAATATTTGGGGACTAGAGAAGATTTAGAAAACAAAACGACGGGATTTTTATCCCGTCGTTTGCGTTTAAAAGGTTAGTCTTCCTTTGATTTGTTGCCCCAATTTGCGTTGAGTTTTCTGTTTCGTTCCTTATGTTCTTCTTCAATACGTGTATCAACTGTTTCAATCTGTGCTTTTCGTAAGGATTCGATTGCATTGGTCATTGCGTCAAAAAGTTGTTCATAAATGGCTTTGTAATCGGGCATTATAAATTTTCCTTTCTAAATTAAAAAGTGCGGCAACCGAAGCTGCCGCACGAAAAACGCAAGCTCCGATTTGCTGCTACACAAATTCCAATGTTATGAGATAGTATACTCTACACAGGCGGAGCTTACATTTTTGCTGAACGCACCTGCGTAAAGTTTTTACCGCAAAAGGGTATACTATTCCTATAAATTATCTCAAAACATATTAAATTTGTGTAGCTTAATTATTATAACACAGGATTGTAAAAAATACAATAATAATTTTGTTTGCATTTTCTAATTATTTATGATAATATAATTCTATTGTGAATTTTGTTAAAAGGAGAGTGTGGCAGAATGTTAAAAAACTTTTTCGGGCATTTGTCAACTGTTGTGCGTCATCGGCACAAGGTGTTTATTCATTGTTGCCTTGTGGGTATCCCTGTGCGTGGTCTGCTGCACGATTTGTCAAAGTTTTCACCAACCGAATTTATTCCGGGGGTAAGATTTTTTCTAGGCACCCGCAGTCCCAACGAGGAAGAACGTGCCACCTTTGGGCACTCTCTTGCGTGGATGCACCACAAGGGCAGAAACCGTCACCATTTTGAATATTGGACAGATTACAATCCTGAAACAAAGCAGGTTTCACCTGTAAAAATGCCAATCCGTTTTGTAAAGGAAATGTTTTGCGACAGAGTTGCCGCAAGCAAGATTTATCAGGGCAAAAATTATACCGACAACCACCCGATTGAGTATTTTATGCGCGGAAAGGCGCGGCGCAGCATTCACCCCGAAACCTCCGACCTTTTGGAGGGCTGGCTTGTTATGCTTGCCGAAAAAGGCGAGAATGAAACATTTAAACATATAAAGGGCATAAAGTGAAAGCCGACGGATTTGATAAACCCGTCGGCTTTCAGCTTGCATTTTTTAGCAACCGCAACCGCAGCCGTTGTTGCTGAATGTTGAACCGTTGTTGCCGCAGCAGCAAACGAGGATAAGGATTAAGATAATCCAGAGACAGCTATTATCATTACCGAAGCACATACTTTTGCACCTCCTTTCCAAAAGTGTTATGTTTGTTACTTAGTCACAGCAGCAGTCATTTCCGCGGCTTAAAACATTACCGCAACCGCAGTTGTTGTTGTCGCCGCAACCGCAGCAGCAGATGAGGATAAGAATCAAAATAATCCAAAGGCAGGAATTATTTGAACCTCCAAAGCAACCCATACATCTACACCTCCCGAAAAGAAATCTATTTTGAAACCTTTTGTATTTTGCTTACACTGTATTATACGGAAAAGAGACAGAAGTGTGATTTGTCCGCAGATAAAATTTTTAAAATCCTTGACTTATGACATGGGATAAAGTAAAATATAAACAGAAAATTCAAAGGGGTTAAAACAATGAAAAACAGAGGTAAATTTATAGTATTTGAAGGTATAGACGGCAGTGGCAAGTCTACCCAGATGAAAAAACTTTCCGAAAGCCTGGCGGCAAAAGGGATTAAATCACGACTGACTCTGGAACCTACTTACGGTATGGTAGGCGGGGTGATTCACGATATTTTGTCGGGCAAGATTAAGGCAGACCCGAAAGTTACTGCGGCACTTTTTGTGGCTGACCGCCTTGACCATATCACAAACGAAGGCGACGGTGTTTTAAAAAGCCTTGAAAACGGCGAAACCGTAATATGTGACAGATACTATTTTTCATCTTATGCATACCAAAGTACAGAAGTGCCAAGTGACTGGGTGGTTAATGCCAACAGTCTTTGTGCAGATACATTAAGACCTGATTGCACCATTTTTATTGATATAACTCCTCAGACTGCGATGAAAAGAATTCTTACAAACCGAGACACGGTGGAAATTTACGAAACCGAGGAAAAACTGACAAAGGTGCGTGATTCATACTTTGCGGCATTTGATAAAATGAAGGATTGCGAAAAAGTGAAAATCATAAACGGTGAGCGTTCTGTTGAAGAAATTGCGGATGAAATTGAAAAGTTTGTGATTAAAAAAATTATCCAAATATAATGGATAATTTTTGAACATTATGTGGAAATTGAAATGTCGAATTTTCTTGACAAGATTGGGCGTTTATGCTAAAATTATAAGGTAGTGGCAGATTGCTGCCGGTATCGTTAAAAAGTGACTTTTTGCAACTGACGGAACCGTGGATTAAACCACAAGGAAGCAAAAAGCCGGAACTATGTCGACCGTCTGGGCAGCCCTGTATACAAATTACGGGACTGCCTTGTGTTTTTCAAGCCTTAAAAATATGCCTGTATCACCACATTTTACTCGGGGCTGTACCAAAAGTACAGCATCACTCGCTGCAATGAGGTAATCCAAACACATTTTTTAAGGCTTGAGAGTTAATTGTACTGAAAGGAATGAAAAACTATGAAAAAAGTAGGAATTATTATGGGTTCGGATAGTGACCTTCCTGTAGTTGAAAAAGCGATGACGGCTCTTTCGGAGCTTGGCGTACCTTTTCAGGTGCACGTATACTCAGCACACAGAACACCTGTTGAAGCAAAGGATTTTGCGGTGAATGCACGAGCAAACGGATACGGCGCAATTATTGCGGCGGCAGGAATGGCGGCACATTTGGCAGGTGCAATTGCGGCAAACACAACTTTGCCTGTTATCGGTATCCCTGTTAAGTCAACCAATCTTGACGGATTGGATGCCCTTTTGTCAACAGTACAGATGCCCCCGGGAATTCCTGTTGCAACTGTTGCAATTGACGGCGCAAAGAATGCGGCAATTTTAGCTGCGCAGATTATTGCCGTTGAGGATGCAGACCTTGCAGCAAAGCTTGATGCACAGCGCAAGGATGCAATGGAAACAGTTCTTAAAAAGAACAAGGCAGTTGAAGAGAAGTATAACAATTAATTGATATAAATTGAACGGAGGAAATATATGGGCGGCTTTTTTGGCGCAATCAGCAAACACGATGCAATTGCTGATGTATTCTTTGGTGCGGATTATCATTCGCACTTAGGAACACGTCGTGGAGGTATTGCGGCTTATGACAGCGAAATCGGGTTACAAAGAGATATTCACAACATTGAAAATACTCCTTTCAGAACCAAGTTTGAAAATGTATTCAACGAAATGAAGGGCAATTCGGCAATCGGGGTAATCAGCGATTCTGACCCCCAGCCCCTTTTAATACGTTCCGAAATAGGAACATATGCTATTGCCACAATCGGCAGAATCAATAACGCCGAGGAGCTTATCCAGAAGCATTTGGTAAAGGGTGCTCACTTTGGTGTTATGACCGGCGGAAAGGTTAATTCAACCGACCTTGTAGCGGCTCTTATTAATGAAAAAAGCACCTTTGCCGAGGGTATCGAATATGTTCACGAGGTTGTTGAAGGCACGGTTTCAATTCTTATTCTTACAAACGAGGGCAAGCTCATTGCCGCCCGTGACAAGGTGGGCAGACTTCCCATTCTTATAGGCAGTAATGAAGACGGATATGCGGTTTCATTTGAAGACTTTGCCTACAAAAAGATGGGTTATGACGACGAAATGGAGCTTGGTCCCGGCGAAGCGGTTGAAATCACTCTTGACGGAATTAAACAAATTGTAAAACCCGGCAAGGAAATGAAAATCTGTGCTTTTTTGTGGAGCTATTACGGCTATCCCAACTCTGTATATGAGGGTAAGAATGTTGAGACAATGCGTTACCGCAACGGCGAAATTATGGCGCAGACCGATAAGGCAAACGGCAAAGCTCAGGATATTGATTTTGTCAGCGGCGTTCCTGATTCGGGCACACCCCACGCAATCGGATATGCAAACGCAAGCGGAATTCCTTTTGCAAGACCTTTTATCAAGTACACACCAACCTGGCCCCGAAGCTTTACTCCCAAGCATCAGACAGACAGAGTGAAGATTGCAAGGATGAAACAGGTGCCCATACACGAACTTATTGAAGACAAGAATCTGCTTTTTGTTGATGACTCAATTGTTCGTGGAACTCAGCTTAAAGAAACGGTTGATTTTCTCTATCAGCATGGTGCAAAATCTGTTCATATGCGGTCAGCGTGTCCGCCGATTATGTACGGTTGCAAATACCTGAACTTTACAAGCAGTAAAAACGAAATGGAGCTTATTGCGAGACAGACCGTTATGGAGCTTGAAGGCGAGGAAGGATTCAACCATATCGAAGAATACAGCGACGGCAGTACCGAAAGAGGAAAGAAACTGCGAGAGAAAATATCCAAAGATTTGGGTTTTGAAACTCTTGACTTCCAGTCTCTTGAGGGTGTTATAAAGGCGATCGGACTTAATCCCTGCGACCTGTGTACGTATTGTTGGTCGGGTAAGGAATAGTATATAATTAAATTCATTTGACATACAGAAAGGATAAAAGAAAATGGAAAAGAGCTTTAGTGAAAGTTACAAGGCGGCAGGCGTTGATATTACTGCTGGTTACAAGGCTGTTGAACTTATGAAACAGCACATCGCAAGAACTGTTACAGCGGGTGCGGCATCGGATATCGGCGGTTTTGGCGGCCTTTTTGAAATGGATCTGACAGGGATCAACAAGCCTGTTTTGGTAAGCGGAACCGACGGCGTTGGTACAAAGCTTAAGATGGCGTTCCTTATGGACAAGCACGATACAGTTGGTATTGACTGCGTGGCTATGTGCGTAAACGACATTATCTGCTGTGGTGCAAAGCCTTTGTTCTTCCTTGATTATATTGCCGTTGGCAAAAACTATCCCGAAAAGGTTGCACAAATTGTTGCAGGTGTGGCAGAAGGCTGTGTTCAGTCAGGCTGTGCTCTTATCGGCGGCGAAACTGCAGAAATGCCCGGCTTCTATCCCGAAGACGAATACGACCTTGCAGGCTTCTCGGTTGGCGTTGTTGACAAGGACAAGGTTTTAAACAACAAAACCATTACAGAGGGCGATGTTATCATTGCACTTCCTTCAAGCGGTGTTCACTCAAACGGTTTTTCCCTTGTAAGAAAGGTGTTTGACGTTGAAAATGCAGACATAAAAACACCCCGCGAAGAATTGGGTGGCAAATCTGTGGGCGAAACTCTTCTTACACCCACCAAAATTTATGTTAAGCCTATGCTGGCGCTTTTTGAAGAAATTACCGTTAAGGCAGTTTCTCACATTACAGGCGGCGGCTTTTACGAAAATATTCCCCGCAGCATCCCCAAGGGCTTTGGTGCAAAGATTATGAGAGATGCGGTTCGCGTTCTTCCTATCTTTGAGCTTATTGCAAGAGTGGGTAATATCCCCGAAAGAGATATGTTCAACACCTTTAATATGGGCGTTGGTATGAGCGTTGTAGTTGCAAAAGAGGATGCTGATAAGGCCGTTGAAATTCTCAAGTCAAACGGCGAAGATGCATACATCATCGGCGAAATTATCAAGAGCGACGAGGGTGTTGTTATATGCTAAAAACAAAGATTGCTGTTCTTGTTTCGGGTGGCGGAACAAATCTTCAGGCGCTTATTGATGCCCAAAGGGCAGGAATAATCAAAAGCGGTCAGATTGACCTTGTTATTTCAAACAATGCAGATGCTTATGCCTTGACAAGAGCGAAAAATGCAGGTATTGATACTGCTGTAGTTTCAAAAAAGGAGCTTGGCGGCGACCAGAGAGTTTTTGAAGAAACTTTGATTGAGGTTCTGATGAGCAAGGGTATCGAGCTTATAATTTTAGCAGGATTTATGTGTATCTTAAGCGAGAGCTTTACATCAAAATACCCCAAAAGAATTATAAATGTACACCCATCGCTTATCCCGTCATTCTGCGGCAAGGGCTTTTACGGACTTCACGTTCACGAGGCGGCGCTTGAATATGGTGTTAAGGTTACTGGTGCAACAGTACACTTTGTAAACGAAATTCCTGACGGCGGCGAAATAATACTCCAAAAAGCAGTTGAGATTAAAGAGGGCGATACTCCTGAAATTCTCCAGAAGAGAGTTATGGAAGAGGCAGAGTGGAAAATTCTTCCCCGGGCGGCAGAGCTTGTTTCTGCAAAGCTGGCAGAGAACAGATAGAAAGGAAAAGAAAAATGGATATTTACAAAATCAATGATATGGGTGAGTTAATCAACGGCAACCCTTATGTTGGCAGAGGCATTGTTCTCGGCAAGAGCGAAGACGGTGAAAATGCAGTTGTTGCATATTTTATTATGGGCAGATCTGAAAACAGCCGCAACCGTGTGTTTGTTGAAGACGGCAGCGAGGTAATCATTTACCCCTTTGATGAATCAAAGGTTGAAGACCCAAGCCTGATTATTTATTCACCAATCAGAAAATTTGAAAACAAACTGGTTGCAACAAACGGCGACCAGACAGATACTGTTATTGAGTTTCTTGAAAAAGGCAAGACCTTTGAAGAGGCGCTTGACACACGTTGTTTTGAACCTGATGGTCCTAACTGGACTCCCCGAATTAGCGGTATGATTACCTTTGATGAAAATGATTTTTCATACAAGATGAGCATTTTAAAGAGTGCAGATGCCGCAGGTACAGAGTGCAACAGATTTACATATTCCTACAAGGCTCTCAAGGGTTTGGGTCACTTTATTCACACATATGTTTGTGACGGAAATCCCATCCCTACATTCCAGGGTGAGCCAGAACGTGTTGCAATCCCCAACGATATTGATGAGTTTACCGACAAAATCTGGGCAAACCTCAATGAAAACAACAAGATTTCTTTGTATGTGAGATACATTAACCTCAAAACAGGTGAAGAAGTTAACAGAATGATAAATAAAAACGCATAAAATCAAAGGGGCTGTTTAAAAAGTCGTTTTTAAACATCCCCGTTTGGTGTTTTTAAAGGTATTATAATTACAAAAGGAAAGGACGTTTCAAAATGAAAGAATTTGAACTTAAATACGGTTGCAACCCCAACCAGAAGCCTGCCAAAATCTTTATGAACGACGGTAGCGAGCTTCCTATCGAGATACTCTCCGGCAAGCCGGGTTATATCAATTTTCTTGATGCATTCAACAGCTGGCAGCTTGTAAAGGAACTGAAAGCGGCGCTTGGTATGCCTGCGGCAACTTCCTTCAAACACGTTAGCCCCACATCTGCGGCAGTTGGTATTCCTATGAGTGATAACCTTAAAAAGGCTTGTTTTGTTGACGATATCGAAGACCTTGATTCATCAGCACTTGCAACTGCTTATGCCCGTGCAAGAGGTACCGACAGAATGTCATCATTCGGTGACTGGATTGCCCTTAGTGATGTTTGTGACGTAGTTACTGCAAAGCTGATTAAGCGCGAGGTTTCTGACGGCGTAATAGCTCCCGGTTACGAGCCCGAAGCTCTTGAAATTCTCAAAAGCAAGAGAAACGGCAACTATAACATTGTAAAGATTGACGAAAATTATGTTCCTGCCGAACAGGAAATCAAGATGGTTTACGGTATATCTTTTGAGCAGGGAAGAAACAACTTCAAAATTGACGAAGACCTTCTCACAGAAATCGTTACTGAAAACAAGGAAATGCCCGATTCTGCAAAGAGAGATTTGATTATTGCCTTGATTACACTCAAATATACACAGAGCAATTCGGTATGCTTTGCAAAGGACGGTCAGGCAATCGGTGTTGGTGCAGGTCAGCAGTCAAGAATTCATTGCACAAGGTTAGCCGGCAATAAGGCAGATATCTGGCACCTCCGTCAGCACGAAAAGGTTCTTAACCTGCCCTTCCTTGACACCATCGGCAGACCCGACCGTGATAACACAATTGATGTATATATCTCTGACGACGACGAAGATGTTCTTGCAGACGGCAAGTGGGAAAAGCTTTTCACACACAAGCCCGAACCCCTTACAAGAGAAGAAAAGAAGGCTTATCTTGCAGGCATCAAGGGTGTTGCACTTGGCAGTGATGCATTCTTCCCCTTTGGTGACAATATCGAACGTGCTGCAAAGAGCGGCGTAACATACATCGCAGAACCCGGTGGTTCAATTCGTGACGATAATGTAATTGAGGCATGTAATAGTCATGGAATGGTAATGGCATTTACCAAAATGAGATTGTTCCATCATTAATGCGGAAAGCGGTAAAAAGCGGCACTAAATGCCCAAACCTTCCCACTTGCGGTGCACACAGCACAGCGGCGGGGTCGGTTTGAACATTTTTCACCACTTTTTCCTCGCTTTTAAAGAGTGATAAATTTATCACGCTGAATACTTTTGAATAAATAAATCCGAAAGGTTTTGAATATATGAAAATTATGGTAGTTGGTGGCGGCGGACGTGAACACGCCATCATAAAATCACTTAAAAAGAGCCCCAAGGTTTCAAAGATTTATGCACTTCCCGGCAACGGTGGTATTGCAGCCGATGCGGAATGTGTTGACATCGGGGCAAAGGATATTGATAAAATTGTTGAGTTTGCTGTAGTAAACGGCATTGAATTTGCAGTTGTTGCACCTGACGACCCGTTGGTTTTAGGTGCGGTTGATGCTCTCAATGCAAAGGGAATCCCCTGCTTCGGACCAAAGGCAAATGCCGCAATTATTGAGGGCAGCAAGGTTTTCTCAAAGAATTTAATGAAGAAATACAATATTCCTACAGCCGAATACGAGGTATTCAGCGATATGGATGCGGCACTTAAGTATCTTGAAACAGCTCCAATCCCGACAGTTATCAAGGCTGACGGTCTTGCTCTCGGTAAGGGTGTTATTATTGCAGAAACAAGAGAGGATGCAATGAATGCCGTTAAATCTATGATGGAGGACAAAATCTTTGGCGACAGCGGTAACAATGTTGTTATTGAAGAATTCCTCACAGGCCCCGAGGTTTCTGTTCTCAGCTTTACTGACGGAAATGTGGTTATTCCTATGGTTTCGTCAATGGATCATAAACGTGCTCTTGATGGCGACAAGGGTCTTAACACAGGCGGTATGGGAACTATTGCCCCCAATCCTTACTACACAAAGGAAATTGCCGACGAGTGTATGGAAAAAATCTTTGTTCCCACAATGGAGGCTATGAACAAGGAAGGCAGAACCTTCAAAGGCTGTCTTTACTTCGGACTTATGCTCACACCAAAGGGACCCAAGGTTATTGAATACAACTGCCGTTTCGGCGACCCTGAAACTCAGGTTGTTCTGCCACTTCTTGAAAGTGACCTCTTTGAAATTATGAAGCACGTTGAAGCCGGAACACTTAAAGATGCAGAAGTTAAGTTTTCTGAAAAAGCAGCTTGTTGCGTGGTTGTTGCATCAAACGGCTACCCCGGCAAGTATGAAACAGGTTTTGAGATTACACTTCCCGAAAATTCTGACGGAATTTTTGTGGCAGGTGCAAAAATCAAGGACGGTAAGCTTGTGACAGGTGGCGGCAGAGTTCTTGGCGTAACCGAAGTTGGTGCCTGCCTTAACTGTGCAATCAATGCGGCATATAAGACTACCGAAAATGTTAAGTTTGAAAACGCTTATTACAGAAAAGACATAGGACAAAAAGCCCTGGCTGCTTTGAACTAGGAAAGGAATAATTATGGTATACAGAGTTTTTGTTGAAAAGAAAAAGGAACTTGCGGCAGAAGCAAATTCCCTCAAGGGCGAGTTGGTTAACCTTCTTCAGATTAAAGGTCTTGAAGATTTGAGAATAATCAACCGCTATGATGTTGAAAATATTGACAAGGAGCTTTTTGAATACTGCAAAAAGACGGTATTTTCTGAGCCTCAGCTTGATATTGTGACAGATGAAATCACTGACAAGTGCGACTACATTTTTGCTGTTGAATTTCTTCCCGGTCAGTTTGACCTGCGTGCAAATTCTGCCGAAGAATGTATTCAGCTTATTTCCAAGGGCGACCGTCCCACCGTTAAGGCGGCAAAGGTTTATATGCTCTCAGGTTCGCTGACAGATGCGGATATTGCTGAAATCAAGAAGTATGTTATCAACCCTGTTGAATCAAGAGAAGCAACCCTTGAAATGCCCGAAACTCTTGCGGCTGTTTATGAAATTCCTGAATCAGTTGCAACACTTGACGGTTTTATTGACTTGGACGAATCTGGTCTTCAGAAAATGATTGACGATATGGGTCTTGCAATGGATATTGATGACATCAAGTTCTGTCAGCAATACTTCATCAGCGAAAAGCGCAACCCCACTATTACAGAAATCAGAATGATTGACACATACTGGTCTGACCATTGCCGTCACACCACATTCCTCACAACAATTGACAATGTCAAGTTTGAGGACGAGCTTTTGCAGGCGGCTTATGACAGATATATTGAAACCCGCAAGGCAATCGGCAGAACAAAGCCAATTAACCTTATGGATATCGGTACAATTGCCGCAAAATATCTGAAAGCAAACGGCAAGCTCGACGGTCTTGACGAAAGTGAAGAAATCAATGCATGTACAGTTAAAATTGACGTTGATGTTGACGGCGTGACCGAAAAATGGTTGCTCCTTTTCAAGAACGAAACCCACAACCACCCCACAGAAATCGAACCCTTTGGTGGTGCGGCAACTTGTATTGGTGGTGCTATCCGCGACCCGTTGTCAGGCCGTTCATATGTTTATGCGGCAATGCGTGTTACCGGTGCGGCTGACCCATTGAAACCCGTTTCTGAAACAATTGAGGGTAAGCTTCCTCAAAGAAAAATTGTTACTGGTGCGGCGGCAGGTTACAGTTCATACGGCAACCAGATTGGTTTAGCCACAGGTCAGGTTGACGAGCTTTATCACGACGGCTATGCGGCAAAACGTATGGAAATCGGTGCGGTTGTTGCGGCGGCTCCTGCTGAAAACGTAAGACGTGAACGCCCAATTGATGGTGATATTGTTATCCTTCTTGGCGGCAAAACAGGACGTGACGGCTGCGGCGGCGCAACAGGTTCTTCAAAATCTCACACAGTTGAATCTTTAGAGAGCTGTGGTGCAGAAGTTCAGAAGGGTAACGCACCCGAAGAAAGAAAACTCCAAAGACTTTTCCGCAACAAGGAAGCATCACTCCTTATCAAACGTTGTAACGACTTTGGTGCAGGCGGTGTGTCTGTTGCAATCGGCGAATTGGCTGACGGCTTGGTAATCAACCTGAATGCAGTTCCTAAAAAGTATGAAGGTCTTGACGGCACAGAGCTTGCAATCAGCGAATCTCAGGAGAGAATGGCTGTTGTTGTTGCGGCTGAGGATGTTGAAAGATTCAAAGAGTTTGCAAAGAGCGAAAACCTGGAGGCAACTGTTGTTGCAGAGGTTAAGGATGAACCCAGACTGGTTATGCATTGGAACGGTAAGGAAATCGTGAATATCTCACGTAAATTCCTTAATTCAAACGGTGCTGAAAAGCATATTGATATAGCACCCGCAAAGCCCGAATGTTATAAGAAGGTAGCAGTTAAAGACTTCAAGGCAGGAATGATGGCTCTTGCAGATGACCTTAATGTATGCTCAAAGCGAGGTCTTTCTGAACGTTTTGACTCAACTATCGGGGCAGGTACAGTTCTTATGCCATTTGGCGGCAAGCATCAGCTTACTCCCATTCAGGCAATGGTAAACAAGGTTTCTGTTGAAAAGAAGCACACAAAAACAGCTTCTGTCATGGCTTGGGGCTACAATCCCTTTATTGCTGAAAAGAGCCCTTATCACAGCGCATATCTTGCTGTTGTTGAATCTGTTGCAAAGCTTGTTGCAACAGGTGCAGAATTCAAGGATGTTTACCTTACATTCCAGGAATATTTTGAAAAACCCAAAAAAGACCCCAAACGCTGGGGAAAACCAATGGCTGCTCTTCTTGGTGCATTTGATGCACAAAGAGAACTTGAAATTGCTGCTATCGGCGGTAAGGACTCAATGAGTGGTACTTTTGAAAATATTGATGTTCCACCAACACTCGTTTCGTTTGCGGTTACAGATGAAAATGTTGACAACATCATTTCACCAGAATTCAAGGCGGCTGACAATAAGGTTGTATGGATTAAACCTGAATACGACAAAAACGGTCTGCCTGTTACAGAAAGCCTTCTTGATTGCTTTAAAAAGGTAACAGAGCTTGTTCGTTGCGGTGCGGCAGTCAGTGCATATACACCTACCTATGGCGGCGTGGCTGAAGCGGTTATGAAGATGACAATGGGTAACGGTATCGGCTTTGAATTTGCCGACGGCGTTTCACTTGATGACATTTTTGGATATAGCTACGGTTCATTTGTAGTTGAACTCAGCAAGGATGCAGACGCAGGCGTTGTTCTCGGTACAACAACCGGGGAAAAGGCAATTGCATACAAGGGCGAGTCACTTTGTATGAGCGAAATCTCAAAGGTTTATGAAAGTAAGCTTGAAAAGATTTATTCCTGCAATATTGAAACCGAAAAGAAGGATATCCCTGCATTCAGTTATGAAGCAAAGTCTGTTGTTACACCCAAAATCGGTGTTGCAAAGCCCAAGGTGCTTATTCCCGTGTTCCCCGGAACAAACTGCGAATTTGACTCTGCAAAGGCTATGCGTGATGCAGGTGCTGAACCTGAAATCTTCGTTATAAACAACCTGTCACCTCAGGCAATTTCCGAATCGGTTGAAGCCTTTGCTAAGAAACTTAATGAATCACAGATAGTATTCATTCCGGGTGGTTTCTCCGGCGGTGATGAGCCTGACGGTTCAGCTAAGTTTATTACAGCATTCTTCCGTAATCCTGAAATCAAGGAAGCAACATCCGAGCTTCTTGATATGCGTGACGGTTTGATGTGCGGCATCTGCAACGGTTTCCAGGCACTCATTAAGCTGGGTCTTGTACCTTACGGAAAGATTATCGACACAGACGAAAATTGCCCCACGCTTTCATATAATACAATTTCACGTCACCAGTCAAAACTTGTTCGCACAAGAGTTGCATCAAACAAGTCTCCCTGGTTGGCAAATGCAAGTGTCGGCGATATTTACACCGTTCCGATTTCACACGGCGAAGGTCGCTTTATGGCAAGTGACGAGCTTGTGAAGGAGCTTGCTGAAAACGGTCAGATTCTTACACAGTATGTTGATTTAGAGGGCAATCCTACCAACGAAATTCAGTACAACCCTAACGGTTCAACCTTCGCAATCGAAGGTATCACATCGCCTGACGGACGTGTTCTTGGTAAGATGGGTCACTCCGAAAGATGGGGATACGGACTTTACAAGAATGTTGAAGGCGACTTCGATATGGGATTGTTCAAATCTGCGGTTCAATATTTTAAACTGTAAATAGTATTGGAGGTAAAACCCAATGAAAACAGATATAGAAATTGCTCAAAGTGTCAAAATGCAGAAGATTACAGAGATTGCAAAAACTGCAGGCGTTGACGAAAAGTATCTTGAGCTTTACGGAAATTATAAGGCAAAAATTGACCTTGCGCCCCTTAAGGAAATGAAACGCAAGGCAAAGCTGGTTCTTGTTACGGCTATAACTCCCACCCCAGCAGGCGAGGGCAAGACCACTACAACAATCGGCCTTGCAGACGGTATGAAAAAGATAGGCAAAAATGTTATGGTTGCTCTTCGCGAACCCTCACTTGGCCCTGTATTCGGGGTCAAGGGCGGTGCCGCTGGCGGTGGTTATGCACAGGTTGTACCAATGGAGGATATTAACCTTCACTTTACAGGTGACTTCCACGCAATCGGTGCGGCAAACAACCTACTTGCAGCAATGCTTGACAACCACATCTATCAGGGCAATAAACTTAACATTGACCCCAGACGTATCACATGGAAGAGATGCGTTGATATGAATGACCGTCAGCTTAGATTTGTTACCGACGGTCTTGGTGGCAGAGTTAACGGGGTTCCTCGTGAAGATGGCTATGATATAACCGTTGCATCAGAGGTTATGGCGGTACTTTGCCTTTCTTCGTCAATCACAGATTTGAAGGAAAGACTTTCAAGAATAGTCGTAGGCTATACCTATGACGAAAAGCTCGTAACAGCAGGTGAAATCGGAGCGGCAGGTGCTATGACAGCACTCCTTAAGGATGCGCTCAAGCCTAACCTTGTGCAGACCCTTGAAGGAACTCCTGCCTTTGTTCACGGTGGTCCTTTTGCAAATATTGCTCATGGTTGCAACTCGGTTATTGCAACCGAAATGGCAATGAGATTTGGGGACTATGTAATTACCGAAGCAGGCTTTGGTGCTGACCTTGGTGCCCAGAAGTTCCTTGACATCAAGTGTCGTTATGCGGGTCTTAATCCCGATGCGGTGGTTATGGTTGCAACAATCCGCGCACTTAAAATGCACGGCGGTGTTCCCAAAACAGAACTTGGCAGCGAGAATCTGGAAGCCCTTGAAAAGGGTATTCCAAACCTGCTCCGTCATATTGCAAACATCAAGGAAGTATATAAACTTCCATCAGTAGTGGCGGTAAATCGTTTCCCCACCGATACCGATGCCGAAGTGCAGCTTGTTATTGACAAGTGCAAGGATTTGGGTGTTAATGTAGTTCTGTCAAATGTATGGGCAGAGGGCGGCAACGGCGGAATTGCGATGGCAGAAGAGGTTGTAAGACTTTGCGAACAGCCAAATGATTTCTCGTTCAGCTATGACCTTGACGACACAATCGAAAATAAAATTGATACAATTGTCAAGAGGGTATACCGCGGCGCAGGTGCGGCATTCACCCCTGCGGCAAAGAAAGAGATTGCAAAGCTCAATGAACTTGGCTACGATAAGCTGCCAATCTGTATGGCAAAAACTCAGTACAGCTTTTCTGACGATATGACAAAAATCGGTGCTCCGGAAGATTTTGTCGTTACGGTAAGAAATGTTAAAGTTTCGGCAGGTGCAGGATTTATTGTTGCGTTGACCGGTGATATTATGACAATGCCCGGGCTCCCCAAAGTTCCTGCGGCAGAAAAAATAGACGTTGACGAGAATGGTGTAATCAGCGGTTTATTTTAAAAATAAAATAATTCAGAAAGAGATGGGAAACCATCTCTTTTTTTGCTTTATTATGTAATATTTAAGAAATTTAAAAAGACCTTTGCCTGATTTGTTCGATAAAGTATGAAATTGTGCAGAATTTGCATATGGAAAAATTTGTAAACCTGTAATATGTATGATATAATAAGGAAAACAAAAGAAAGGCAAGGTGAAAATATGTCCGGAATGTATACAAAAGAAAATAATGTGAGGGCGGTATATCTTCCCATAGAAAACATAAGGCCAAATCCCTATCAGCCGCGACGCGAGATGGATAAGGATGCACTTGAGGATTTGTGCGCATCAATAAAACAATATGGGCTGATGCAGCCGGTGGTAGTAAGACAGATAAATGAGTGTGATTATGAACTGATTGCCGGAGAAAGACGTCTCCGTGCTTGCCGTATGGCGGGGTTGTCGCAAATTTCTGCAGTAGTGGTTCGTGTTGGCGGAACGGATAGTGCTGTTATGGCATTGGTTGAAAATATCCAAAGAGAGAATTTAGGTTACATAGAAGAGGCAGAGGCGTTTTGCACATTGCTTTCGGAACACGGAATCACTCAGGAGGAACTTTCGGTAAGACTGGGAAAAAGCCAATCAACAATTGCAAATAAGATAAGAATTTTGAAATTGTCACCCGAAATAAGACAAAAACTTTCCGAAAATAATCTCAGCGAAAGACATGCCCGTGCTCTGCTGAGATTGTGTGATGAAAAAAGCCGCATAAAGGCACTTAACATAATTATCAGCCGTGGTCTTAATGTAACAAAGTCCGAGGAGCTTGTTGAAGGAATGCTTAACAAAGACAGAATAGATGAGGTAGATAAAAAGACTTACGGTATCCGCGCATTCAGGGATATAAGAATTTTCTCAAATACAATCAAGCAGGCGGTGGATATTATGAAAAAATCGGGAATTGCCGCAAGAACTACCGAGATTGAAAATGAAGATTATATTGAATATACCATAAAAATTCCAAAAAATTTAAAAAATGCCGTATAAAAGCGGTTGAATTGTCAACACTTGAATTATGGAGGTGTTGATAAGGTGAAAAAGACCAAAAGTAAAAGTAAAAAGAATGTATTAGCAAGGCTTGTTGCAAACAAAGGGTTTTACATAGCCCTGTTTTCGCTGGTTGCAGTAGTGGGTTTTTATGTATATGCGCGGAATTTGCAGACATCTGTACAAAAGGATACGCTCTCGTTTGACGAGGCGGCATGGCAGGAAGCTGTTGCTGAAAGTGGAATAGAGGTTATTGACGTAGATGTAAAAGGGGAAGAAAATAAACCTGCACCGGAGATAAAACTTCCACCCCAAAAGGAACAGAAAATTGATGAAACCGCCATTCAGACCACGGCAGATGCAGAGCCGGAGTTTGCAATGATAATGCCGTGTCAGGGAGAGATTGTATCAGAATGTTCGGTGGACGAACTGGTATACTGTATGGCGATGGATGATTGGCGTACCCATAACGGTATGGATATTGCTGCACCCCGAGGCAATCAGGTAAAGGCTGCCGAAAGCGGTATTGTATCAAAGGTGTATGAGGACGAATTGCTTGGAGTGGTGGTGGAAATTGAGCATCAGGACGGGATTTCGTCGGTGTATGCAAATTTGCAAAACGTTGATTTCATCAGCGCCGGCACAAAGGTAAGCCGTGGTGATATAATAGGTGGTGTGGGCAACTCCGGCGCATTGGAGGCAAATTCTGAACCCCATCTTCATTTTGAAGTCCTTGTAAACGGTGAATATAAAAATCCTGCAGAATTTATCAAAAACTGATTTTGCAGGTCAAAAAATGCCCCCTATAATACTTTAATATAAGAGCAGGTCACAGACAGGTTTTGTCTGTGGCTTGTTCTTGTATAATAAGAAATTGCGCAATGATGCTTTGTTATATGCGACAATAAATTTTGCTAAAGACCTTGTCACAAAATTGTTTTTGTGATAGAATATATCTTGGTGTATGCTGAATATATATGCATAACTACATAAACAGGAGGGTTTCGAATGTTTGTACTTGAAATGCTTAAATCGGTAATTCTGGGCTTCGTAGAAGGTATTACCGAGTGGTTGCCCATAAGTTCTACCGGGCACATGATACTTGTTAATGAGTTTTTAAGAAACAAAGAGGGTTTTACGGCATCTGATTTGTATTTATATGTAATTCAACTTGGGGCAATACTTGCTGTGGTTACGCTGTATTTTAAAAAGCTTAATCCCTTTGCACCATCCAAAACCCGTCAGGAAAAAAATGATACATGGACTATGTGGTTCAAGGTGATTGTTGCCTGCCTTCCTGCGGCTGTAATTGGACTTCTTCTTGACTCCATTATGGAAAAGTTTGAAAACTGGCAGGTTGTGTCGGCTACATTGATTATTTACGGTGTGGCTTTTATACTTATCGAAAGAACAAACAAAAAAACTGTTATATGTAATATGAAGGAACTTGATTATAAAACCGCACTACTGATAGGTGCATTTCAGGTGCTTTCTATTATTCCGGGCACATCGCGGTCAGGCTCTACAATTCTTGGAGCAATGCTTCTTGGTTGCAGCAGGGGAATGGCGGCAGAATTTTCGTTCTTTCTTGCAATACCTGTTATGTTTGGGGTAAGCCTTTTGAAAATACTTAAATACGGTCTTGCAATGAGCGGTCAGGACACAGCAATATTGCTTGTTGGTATGCTGGTAGCATACATAGTTTCAATGCTGTCAATCAAATTCCTGATGAATTTTGTAAAGAAACATAATTTTAAAAGTTTTGGGGTTTACAGAATTATATTGGGTCTTGCAGTAATTTTATATTTTGTTCTTATATAAACTGGATTATTAACCAAAGAAAAGTGGTGTTTAAATAATATGGCAAAAAAAAGAAAGTCTACAAAAGGGTCAAAAGCCGGAGGTGGAAAGGCTTCAACCTCGGGACAGAGGGCAGGAGCTAAAAAGACACGTGGTGCGGAAATTCGCGGCATTGTGTTTATTGCTGTGGCATTATTTCTGGCAGTATCCCTTTATTTTGATGTTACAGGTGCTGTAGGCCACGGAGTAAAAAATCATATTCTTGGCTTATTTGGCGGACCTGCATATATATTTTTTGTGTTTGCTTTGTGGCAAATTGTCAAAGTGTTCATAAAAAAAGACAACGACAAACAGACATACAAAATATGGTTGACAGGGCTGCTGATGGTTTTTGCATCGGTGTTCTGGGCTGCTTTATGCGGCGGCAGCGAGTGGAATTACACATCCTTTTTTGAAGCTGCGCAGTCTATGTTCGCCTATGGCAGCGAGGGCGCAGGCGGAGGTATTATCGGAGGTTTGCTTTGCGCAGGCCTTGCGAAACTGTTTGGTGAAGTGGGAACATATATCATTTCGGTTGCGGCTATGCTGATACTACTGGTTATTGTTACCGGGGTATCTGTTGGCAATGTGATTAAAAAAATTGCTGAACATATAAATAAAAACCGTGACAATATATCCAAAAAACTTGATGAAGAAGTTGAAGAATTGCCGGTTCTCCCAAAGAGAGAGCAAAAGAAATCCAAGGACAGCGACGAGAAGGTTGAGAACTTATCCAATCGGGATGTTCCGGCTTACACCAAATCAAACGGCGACGGTTATTTTGATATGTATTTTAAGGGCGGAGAAATAACAACTCTTGCTAAAAAGGATGCCAAACCTGCCATTAAGAGATTTGTATTTGAGGAGGATATGCCCGACGAAACAAGCGAGGTAGCTCGTGAAATTATTGCCGAGCAGGAAAAATTAACACCCAAAGCACCCGAAAAAAAGGTGCCGTTCAGAGTTGAAGATGTAAAAATAGGGGTTCTCACCCAACTTCCCGACGAAAACGGTAACTTTAAAGCAACCGATGATGAAGAATTTGAGCCACCGTCACAAGCGCAGATGGAGGACAGAGTTGACCCTATGACTCAGGCTGCACTTGATGCGGGAGTTCCTTTTGACAGTGCGGTTGTTGTAGGCAAACGTATGAGCCAGCAGGAGGTTCAGCAGGCGGCAAACAGCGTAAATGCCCTTGCAAAAGAAAGTATCGAGGCAACAAAACTGATTAACTATAAACTGCCGTCCGTTTCACTTCTTGCAAAGCCTAAGCCGAATGTAAAGAGCCGTGCCGAAATCAAGCACGAACTTGAAGAAAAGGCAAACCGCCTTCTTGAAACTCTTGCAAGCTTTAAGGTGGAGGCAAAAATTATAAATATTACTCAGGGCCCCACGGTTACAAGGTTTGAACTTCAGCCGGGATTTGGGGTAAAGGTTTCAAAGATTACTAATCTTGCAGATGATATTGCATTGAGCTTAGCGGCATCGGGTGTTCGTATCGAGGCACCTATCCCCGGTAAGTCTGCAATCGGTATTGAAATCCCTAACGAAACACCAAGTCCCGTACCAATCCGTGAGGTTATTGATACAGACAAATTCCGTGACTTCAAGTCTAAAACCGCATTTGCATTGGGTAAGGATATCGGTGGAAACTGTGTTATTGCCGATATTTCAAGCTTCCCTCATGTGCTCATTGCGGGTGCTACCGGTTCTGGTAAGAGTGTTTGTATAAACTCACTTATAACAAGTATTTTATACAAGGCAAAGCCTAACGAGGTCAAGATGATAATGGTTGACCCCAAAATGGTTGAGCTTGGTGTCTATAACGGTATTCCTCACTTGCTGATTCCGGTTGTAACCGATCCCAAGCACGCGGCAGGTGCTCTCAACTGGGCGGTTGCCGAAATGAAAAATCGTTATCAGCTTATGAAGGATAACAAGGTGCGTAACATTCAGGGCTATAACGACTTGATGGAGGAAAATGAAACTCCTGAGAATAAGCTTCCTGAAATTGTAATTATTATTGACGAGCTTGCTGACCTTATGCTTGCGGCTAAGAATGAGGTTGAAGACGCAATAAACAGCCTTGCTGCCCTTGCCAGAGCGGCAGGCATGTATCTGGTAATTGCGACGCAAAGACCTTCTGTTGACGTAATTACAGGTGTAATTAAGGCGAATGTCCCGTCAAGAATTTCTTTTGCGGTATCATCTCAGATAGACAGCCGTACCATCTTAGACAGTATGGGCGCTGAAAAGCTGCTGGGTAAAGGCGATATGCTCTATGCACCCCGTGGCGCCACCAAGCCTTTAAGAATTCAGGGCAACTTCCTGTCCGACGAGGAGATAGAAGATATTATTGCCTTTGTAAAGAAGCAGTACGAAGCAGAATATGACGAGTCAATTCTGGAACATATCGAGCGCGAACAGGAGGCGCACGTTGATGATGCCGATGACGATGATGACCATACACGCAGCGGCGACAAGGATGCTCTCTTTTTTAAGGCGGCGGAGCTGGTTCTTGAGTCAGGACAGGCTTCTGTTGCAATGCTTCAGCGCAGATACAAGATTGGCTATCAGAGAGCAGCGAGAATTATTGACCAACTTGAGGAAAACAGGTTTATCGGCCCATACGAGGGAACAAAGCCCAGACAGGTTCTTATCACCCGTGCTGAGCTGAATGAAATGATGATGAATAATCCTGATTAGTGTTGGAAATACTTTTTGCAACAGGGATTTATGGTGCAGAAATACCTTGAATAAAGGGAATTACTGTGCATTTGGTGCAAAACAACTGCTGTAAATTTGTCAAAAGTAACAAAAATACAAAAAAATAGAGAAAACTATGGAAATTTGCGAAAAATTGTAGTAAGATATTAATAACGTTATTAATCAATCATTTAAATATCTATCATATTTAAAAAGAAAAGGAGTTTTAAAAATGAATAAAACAGAATTGATTGCAGTAATGGCTGAAAAAGCTAACCTTTCAAAGAAGGATGCAGAAGCAGCTCTCAACGCATTTGTAGGTGCAGTTGAAGGAGCACTTGCTAAGGGCGACAAAGTTCAGCTCGTTGGCTTCGGTGGCTTTGAAGTAAGAGAAAGAGCAGCTAGAACAGGCAGAAACCCCCAGACAGGTGCAGAAATGAAGATTGATGCAGCTAAGGTTCCCGCTTTCAAGGCAGGCAAGGCTCTTAAGGACCTTATCAACAAATAAGATTTATCTCTTTGAAAGAACGCCGATGGGCGTTCTTTTTTTGTGCAAAACTAGATTTAGGAGGATTTTTATGAAAAGTTTTTCTTATAAAACCCGTGGAACCTGTTCAAGAGAGATATCATTTGACCTTGACGGTAACACAGTAAAAAATGTTAAGTTTGTATTTGGATGTATGGGCAATACCCAGGGCGTTGCAAGGTTAGTTGAAGGTATGGATGTTGATGAGGCAATATCAAGGCTAAAAGGCATTGACTGCAACGGCCGCGGTACCTCATGCCCCGACCAGCTGGCTCAGGCTTTGATTGCGGCAAAGGAACAGAAATAGATTATTTCGGGCAATTTGTATCATTGTTACATATAAAAGGTATTAAAATCCAATAATTTGTGAAAAATTTCTTTTGAAAACCATATATGTAGTACTTGACAAGAGTCTTGAAAAATGGTACAATCAAGTGTATTTTGTAATATTGGGATAGTGCGGTATTTCGGCATATCCCCGCGCCAATAGTGCAAGGTGAAATAAAATGGAACGAATAAAACAAAACCCGCATGTGGTTGGGCTTAAACAGTCTAAAAAGGCTATCGAATCAGGCAAGGCAGAATTTGTTTTCGTTGCCCGTGATGCTGACAGCCATGTGGTTTTTCCTCTGGAAAGACTTTGCGGTGAAAAAAACGTAGAGGTGATATACGTCAACAATATGAAAGAGCTTGCAAAGGCTTGTCATGTTGAGGTTCCTACTGCGGTTGCAGCAATTTTAGGTAAGGACGCATAATATGCGTTTTTATACAGGGACCCGTCGTCCCCGTCAAATTATATACAGGAGGTGAAAATAATTGCCAACATTTAACCAGTTAGTTAAGAAAGGCAGACAGACTGCGGAAAAGAAATCTACTGCGCCTGCACTTCTCAAGGGTTTCAACACCATTAAAAAGAAGTACACAGATCAGGATTCACCGCAGAAGAGAGGTGTTTGTACATCTGTTAGAACAATGACACCCAAAAAGCCTAACTCAGCGCTCCGTAAGGTTGCCAGAGTTCGTCTTACAAACGGTATCGAAGTATCAGCTTACATTCCCGGTATTGGTCACAATCTCCAGGAGCATAGCGTAGTGCTTATCCGTGGCGGTAGAGTTAAGGACCTCCCTGGTGTACGTTATCACATTATCCGTGGTACACTTGATACACAGGGCGTTCAGAAACGTAACCAGTCAAGATCTAAGTACGGTGCAAAGAGACCGAAAGATGCAAAGTAAGACAAAATTTTTAGTATGAAAATTACTTTATAGTGCGTATTACTATTTTATATATATTGAGGCAAGTCTCAGTTGTATATAGTATACAGTACTAGCAGTATCCTTAAGGGTATTGAGTACCTTGTGGATATTATTCACAAAGAATGGAGGGAAGATAAGTGCCAAGAAAAGGACATATTGCACGTCGTGACGTGTTGCCGGATCCTATGTACAACAGCAAGACTGTTACTCGTCTTATCAACAATATTATGCTCGACGGCAAGAAGGGTGTTGCTCAGGCTATCGTTTATGATGCTTTCGAAATCATAAAGGAAAAAACAGGTAAAGATCCTGTTGAAGTTTTTGAGGATGCAATGAATGCTGTTATGCCTGTATTGGAGGTTAAAGCAAGACGTGTCGGAGGTGCTAACTATCAGGTTCCGATCGAAGTTAGAGCCGAAAGACGCGAAACACTGGGCCTCAGATGGATCACACTCTATGCAAGACAGAGAAGCGAAAGAACAATGGCTGAAAGACTTGCAAACGAGCTTATAGATGCAACAAACAGCACAGGCGGTGCTTTCAAAAAGAAAGAAGACACACACAAAATGGCAGAAGCAAACAAGGCGTTTGCTCACTTCCGCTGGTAGTATTGCTTTGAAAATTGCCTAATCTTCGGCGAATGTGCTCAGCCTGAAAAAATGCTCACGTATATTATATACGCTCCGCTTTTTTCAGCCTCGCATTCACCAAAGCTCGGACAATTTTCTGTGCACTACTCAATTGCGGAAGAAAGCCAATTTTCGATTAAATTAACACATTTAATGTGTTGAAAGGAGTTACTATGGCCAGAGCGTATTCGCTTGAAAGAACAAGAAATATCGGTATCATGGCTCACATCGATGCCGGAAAGACTACTACTTCAGAACGTATCTTGTATTACACAGGTATCAACCATAAGCTTGGTGAAACCCACGAAGGCGGCGCTACTATGGACTGGATGGCTCAGGAGCAGGAGCGTGGTATTACAATTACCTCTGCTGCTACAACCTGTTTCTGGGAACCCAAAGAAGGCCCTTACGCAGGTCAGAAGCACAGAATCAACCTTATCGATACTCCCGGACACGTTGACTTTACAGTTGAAGTTCAGCGTTCGCTGAGAGTTCTTGACGGTTCTGTTACTGTTATGTGTGCTAAGGGTGGTGTTGAACCCCAGTCAGAAACAGTTTGGCGTCAGGCTGACGAATACAAGGTTCCCCGTATGATATTCGTTAATAAAATGGATATCATGGGTGCAGATTTCTACAACGTAGTAAATATGATTCATGAAAGACTCAATGCAAACGGTGTTCCGGTTCAGCTTCCTATCGGTGCTGAAGACACATTCGTTGGTATCATTGACCTTATGAATATGGAAGCCGAGATTTATGATGATGAACTCGGTAACAACTATCACAAGGACGCTATTCCTGCTGATATGATGGACAAAGCTCAGGAATATCACGACAAGATGGTTGAAGCAATTTGCGAAACTGACGAAGAACTTCTTGAAAAGTACTTCGGCGGTGAAGAAATTACCGTTGCTGAACTGAAGGCTGCACTTCGCCGTGCAACCATCAACAACGAAATCGTACCTGTTCTTTGCGGAACAGCATACAGAAACAAGGGTGTTCAGCTGCTTCTTGACGCAGTTATTGAATATATGCCCGCACCAACAGACGTTCCCAGCATCAAGGGTGTAAACCCTGACACAGATGAACCTGATGAAAGACCGTCAACAGATGACGCACCTTTCGCAGCTCTCGCGTTCAAGATTGCAACAGACCCGTTCGTTGGTAAGATTTGTTTCTTCCGTGTATATTCAGGTACACTTGAAAAGGGTTCACACGTTCTCAACTCTTGCAAGGGCAAGAAAGAACGTATGGGTAGAATCCTCCAGATGCACGCAAACCACAGAGAAGACCTTGATATCGTATACTCAGGTGACATTGCAGCAGCAGTTGGTCTCCAGAATACAACAACAGGTGAAACTCTTTGTGACGAAAAGCATCCTATTATCTTAGAGTCAATGAACTTCCCTGAACCTGTTATTCGTGTTGCTATCGAGCCTAAGACAAAAGCAGGTCAGGAAAAGATGGGCATTGCTCTTGCAAAGCTTGCAGAAGAAGATCCTACATTTAAGACATATACCGACGAAGAAACAGGTCAGACAATCATTGCAGGTATGGGTGAACTTCACCTTGAAATCATTGTTGACCGTCTCCTTCGTGAATTTAAGGTAGAAGCAAATGTTGGTCAGCCTCAGGTATCTTACCGCGAAGCATTCCGTAAGCCTGTTGATGTTGAGCACAAGTATGCTCGTCAGTCTGGTGGTAAGGGTCAGTACGGTCACGTACTCGTTAAGTTCGAGCCACTGGAAGAAGGCGAAGGATATATCTTCGAGAACAAGGTTGTCGGCGGTGCTATTCCTAAGGAATACATTCCCGCTGTTGACTCAGGTATCCAGAGCGCTATGCTGAACGGTGTTCTTGCAGGTTACAACGTAGTTGACCTCAAGGCTACACTTTATGACGGTTCTTACCACGAAGTCGACTCTTCTGAAATGGCATTTAAGATTGCTGCATCAATGGCATTCAAAGACGCTATGAGAAAGTCAGACCCCGTTCTCAAAGAACCTATCATGCTCGTTAACGTTATCACTCCCGATGACTACCTTGGTTTTGTTATCGGTGACCTTAGCTCAAGACGTGGTATGATCAAGTGTCAGGAATCACGTAGTGGTGGTGTTACACAGGTTACTGCTGATGTTCCCCTTTCTGAAATGTTCGGTTATGCAACCGTTCTCCGTTCAGGCACACAGGGCCGTGGTCAGTATTCTATGGAGCCTTCACATTACAGTGAAGTTCCTAAGTCTGTTCAGGATAAGATTATCAGTGACAGAGCAAAGAGTGAATAATTGTGCACTTTTTTCAAACATTTTTTGAAAAACCTATTGAAAACTATTCACTTTTGTAGTAAAATAATTAGTAAATTAATTAACTTATATCCAAGTTAGGAGGAAATAAAAATGGCAAAAGCTAAATATGAAAGAACCAAACCCCATGTTAACATTGGTACAATCGGCCACGTTGACCATGGTAAAACAACTCTTACTGCTGCAATCACAAAGGTGCTTGCTATGGACGGTAAGGCTCAGTACGAAGCTTACGATATGATCGATAAGGCTCCTGAGGAAAGAGAAAGAGGTATCACAATCTCTACAGCTCACGTTGAATACGAAACTGAAACTCGTCACTATGCACACGTTGACTGCCCCGGACATGCTGACTACGTTAAGAACATGATCACTGGTGCTGCTCAGATGGATGGTGCTATCCTCGTTGTTTCTTCTGCTGATGGTCCTATGCCCCAGACAAGAGAACACATTCTTCTTTCACGTCAGGTTGGCGTTCCGAAGATTGTTGTATTCATGAACAAGGTTGACCAGGTTGACGATCCCGAACTTCTCGAACTCGTTGAAATGGAAATCCGTGACCTTCTCTCAGAATACGAATTCCCCGGTGATGAAATCCCGATCGTTAAGGGTTCAGGTCTTGCAGTTCTTGAATCTGCATCAACAGATCCTTCAGCTCCTGAATATGCTTGCATTAAGGAACTCATGGATGCAGTAGATGCATACATTCCTACACCTGAAAGAAAGTCAGATCTTCCTTTCCTTATGCCTGTTGAAGACGTATTCTCAATCACAGGTCGTGGTACAGTTGCTACAGGTAGAGTTGAAAGAGGTACTCTTAACCTTTCTGACGAAGTTGAAATCGTTGGTCTTGCTGAAGAATCAAGAAAAGTTGTTGTTACCGGTATCGAAATGTTCAGAAAGCTTCTTGATCAGGCTGAAGCTGGTGATAACATTGGTGCTCTTCTCCGTGGTGTTCAGAGAAACGAAATCGAAAGAGGACAGGTTCTTGCAAAGCCCGGTACAATTCATCCTCACACAAAGTTCAAGGGTGAAGTTTACGTTCTGACCAAGGAAGAAGGCGGACGTCATACTCCTTTCTTCACAAACTACAGACCCCAGTTCTACTTCAGAACAACTGACGTTACTGGTGTAGTTAACCTTCCTGAAGGTACAGAAATGTGTATGCCTGGTGATAACGTTACAATGACTGTTGAACTTACAACAACAATCGCTGTTGAAGAAGGTCTCCGTTTCGCTATCCGTGAAGGTGGACGTACAGTTGGTTCAGGCGTTGTTACAGAAATCATTGAGTAATTAACGTATATACCTTATGTATACTAAAATATCCGTTCCAAATGGAACGGATATTTTTTTTAACAAAAGAACCCAAGCAATCGCTTGGGTTCTTTTGTTATACTATAAACATATTATATAAAGTATCAAATGTACGTTCCCTTTCCCAAAATGCTTTTAGTTCAGGATTTTTCAGTTTGTTTACCTGAGATGTGTTTCTGACTATGGGTAGGGTTGAGGTCTTTTTCATTTTAGAGATAAGTTCCTGACCTTTTTTGTTGTGGTCAAGGATTTTTATATATGGAATTTCCATACTGCGGTGGTTATTGGTTATTCCAAGATATGCAGAAAGGAGTATGCGGCGTATACGGCTGTGGGTATACCGCTTGGTTTTTATCAGGTCAGCAAGCTCGCTGACAGTTGTGGCTGTCAATGCGGCGGCTTTGATGCGGTTTTCCATTCCTTCGACTACATCACTAATTTGCGCAAGAGATTCTACAGGCATTTTGATAAGCTCCGCAATAATTGATTTTTCCATTGCACAGATTGTGTGGATGTCTGCATCCTTGAAAATTTGGTGACAACTGTCGGGGATAAACGGAAATGCGTCAGCGACTTTGCCATTGATAATCAGTTTCCGCAGATGTGTAGCCGATGCAAAACCGTCTTTAGCAGTTTTAGAATCGTGGTCGGCACCCTTGCGTTTTATGGCAATGGGAGTTATTGTGCTGTCAAGTCTGCAAAGCGCCTTGCAATATTCAATACCCAGAATATTATTGGGAGAATTGATCAATTCGGATGCATCATTGCCAAGAATTTGCGATATGGCTGCGGCCCTTGCAACAGGGTATTTAACCCCTGTATTAAGTTGTTTTTTTAATATATCGGTAAATTCGGGAGTTTCATTACATAAAAGGTCTGCAATTTCCTTGATTTTTTGAGTATCATCACATTCTGTCCCGAAGGAAAGAAAATCAACAATACCCAAAGAATCGGCGATTGAAACACCGCCTTGGGCAAAAAACTCTGCCGATTGCATAGCGAAAATTGTGGGTAGCTCAATAACTAAATCTGCGCCTGTGGCAATTGCTGCCCTGGCACGCAGTTCTTTTGAGAATATTGCTACATCACCCCGCTGAACATAGTTACCGCTCATGATGGCAACTATAAAATCAGCTCCGCACAGTTCTTTTGTGCGTGCAATCTGATACTCATGCCCTTTGTGAAGGGGATTATATTCGCAGATTATAGCGGCGGTTGTCATAAAATTTTCACTCCTCCAGTTTAGTATAACTTATATTTAGTCTAAAATAAAGTATTTTCATCAAAAAAATAAAAAATTTAGTTTTTTCCTTGCATATATTGGGAAATTGTAGTATACTATTAGGTGGAAAATTTTAATTTTATATATACGGAGGCGGAATATGAGTAAATTTTTGGACACAATAAAGGAAAGAGCAAAAACCGATAAAAAGACAATTGTTCTTCCTGAATCAATGGATGCCAGAATTTATGAAGCGGCAGAAAAAATTCTTAAGGAGGATTTTGCCAACATTATTATTGTGGGCACTCCCGAAGAGGTTGAAAAATACAGCAAGGGTTATGATATTACAGGTGCTACAATTATCAACCCCTTCACATATGAAAAGACAGAAGAATACCTTAACCTTTTTGTTGAATTGAGAAAGTCTAAGGGTCTTACATACGAAGAAGCAAAGGCAACTGCTCTTGGTGATTATATGTATTATGCGTGCTTGATGGTTAAAGCAGGCGATGCTGACGGCGTTGTTTCAGGTGCTTGCCACTCAACTGCAAACACTTTGAGACCCAGTCTTCAAATTATCAAGACCAAGCCCGGTACAAAACTTGTTTCTGCTTTCTTTGTTATAGTTGTTCCCGATTGCGAATACGGTGCAAACGGAACGTTCATCTTCGGCGACAGCGGACTTGTACAGAACCCCAATCCCGAAGAACTTGCAGCAATCGCTGCTTGCTCGGCTGAATCTTTTGAGCTTCTTGTTCAGGAGGAAGCTATCGTTGCAATGCTTTCACACTCATCAATGGGTAGTGCTAAGCACGACGACGTTACCAAGGTTGTTGAAGCAACAAGAATCTGTAAGGAAGAAAACCCCAGTCTTAAGGTTGACGGCGAGCTTCAGCTTGACGCCGCTATTGTTCCAGAGATTGGCGAATCGAAGGCACCAGGAAGCTCTGTTGCAGGTCATGCAAATGTTCTTGTATTCCCTGACCTTGATGCAGGTAACATTGGCTACAAGCTTGCACAGCGTCTTGCAAAGGCAGAAGCTTACGGTCCTGTAACTCAGGGTATTGCAATGCCTATCAATGACCTGTCACGCGGTTGTAGTGCTGACGATATTGTTGGTGTTGTTGCAATCACTTGTGTTCAGGCACAGAAGAATTAATAAATTTGAAAGGAAGTATTAACGTGAAGAATCACGTTAACCCTTATATTTAAATTGCACCGTCGAAATTTTCCCACAAAGTGCGAAACGATGATGTGCGTAATCTCCATTATACGCCTTATCCCGCCCACGGATAAGAGACAGGAGATTTCAAAATAATTGTTTGTGGGCGGAAAGGCTATGGAGATTAATATGAAAATTTTGGTTATAAACGCAGGTAGTTCATCACTTAAGTATCAGCTTATCAATATGGAAACCGAGCAGGTTATGGCAAAGGGTCTTTGTGAAAGAATCGGTATCGAGGGTTCAAAGCTCAACCACACTCCGGCAGGCGGCGAAAAGAATGTTATTGAAAAGAATATGAAGGACCATTCAGATGCAATCAAGATGGTGCTTGACGCTCTTACCGATGCAAACTACGGCGTAATTTCTGATATGAGCGAAATTGCGGCTGTTGGTCATCGTGTTGTTCACGGCGGCGAAACCTTCAGTGGTTCTGTTATTATCAATGACGAGGTTAAAAAGGCTCTTGAGGCTTGTGTTCCTCTTGCACCCCTCCATAACCCTGCAAACCTTATCGGTATCGCAGCTTGTGAAGCAGCAATGCCCGGTGTCCCCCAGATTGGTGTATTTGATACAGCATTCCACCAGACAATGACAAAGGAAGCATATATGTATGCTGTACCTTATGAACTCTATGAAAAGCACAAAATCAGAAGATACGGTTTCCACGGTACATCACACAAATATGTATCACAGGAAGCTGCAAAGATGCTTGGCAAGAAGCCTGAAGAGCTCAAAATGATTACCTGTCATATGGGTAACGGCTCAAGTATTACTGCTGTTGACGGCGGCAAGTCGGTTGATACATCAATGGGCTTCACTCCTCTTGCAGGTGTTGTTATGGGTACACGTTGCGGCGACATTGACCCCGCTATCGTTAAGTTCATTGCAGAAGCAGAAGGTATGACAATTGCCGAGGTTGACTCACTCCTTAACAAGCAGTCAGGTGTTCAGGGTATTTCGGGCGTAAGTTCTGACTTCCGTGATCTTGAGGCAGCTCAGTCAGAAGGCAACGAAAGAGCATCTCTTGCACTTGAGATGTTTGTTGAAAGCGTAAGAAAGTTCATCGGTTCATATATGGTTAAGATGGGCGGTGTTGATGCAATCATCTTTACAGCAGGTATCGGTGAAAATACACCTATTATGCGTGATGCTATCACAAAAAATCTTGAAGTATTCGGTATCAAAGTTGATGCTGAAAAGAACGAAAAAGCAATCCGTGGTGCACAGATGGATATCTCTGCAGCAGATTCCAAGGTTAAGGTTCTTGTTGTTCCTACAAACGAAGAGCTTATGATTGCTAAAGAAACTCTTGAACTTCTTAAATAGTTTTAAAGGATAAAACAGGGCTGTCTTTGTACGGACAGCCCGTTTTTACATTTGTTACTTTTTGCAAAGGAGGCGGAATATGTCAGACTTTTATGCAGAATACGAAAAAAAGACCGATGAAGAACTTGTGGAACTTTCGGGAACAGGTAACAAGGATGCTACCGAATGTTTGCTTGTACGCTATAAAAATTTAGTTCTGGCAAAGGCTAGAATGTATTTCCTTGCAGGCGCTGATGAAAAGGATATAATTCAGGAAGGTATGATTGGCCTTTTTAAAGCAATCCGTGATTTTGACAAGGACAAGCTGACTTCATTTAAGGGGTTTGCTGAACTGTGCATTAAACGGCAGATTATTACTGCGGTTAAAACTGCAACCCGTCAAAAGCATATGCCCCTTAATACATATGTGTCACTAAGTAATCCAATGTATGATGGTGATGCAGAGGGGTTGCTCGAAGAAATCCTGCCCAGCTCATCGGATGACCCTGAGCATCTTTTTATCAGCAAGGAAAACGCGGAATTTCTTAATGAGAAGATGAAAGAGGTTTTAAGTACTCTTGAAAAACAGGTTCTTGCTCTTTATCTCGAAGGCAAATCTTATCAGGAAATCAGCGTAATTCTGGCACGCCCGCCCAAGTCAATTGACAATGCTCTGCAGAGGGTAAAAAAGAAGATGGAGAAGTTTGGAAAGATATAGCAAATTGGATAAAAATGTTAAAAATCTCTAGCAAAAAACCGCTTGTCAAGAAAAAGTTTTTTTAATTATGTAAACCATAAAAATTATATAATGTGGTTTACATAATATTGGGCAATATCGGCAAAGCCCCTACTATAAGTTATTAACAGAGTTATCCACGTTATCCACAGGTTTGGGGATATAGACAGGCAAAAATTGGTAAAAACAGGGGGTAAACTGTGAAAAAGCCTATTAGAATCGGGGTTTGAGAAATTGCTCTCAGAAATGCTTTTGGTTTACAATAATAATTTATAAAAATAACAAAGATTATTATGTGGCTAAGGGGTTTCTGCTGTTTTTTAGGCAATTATAGTAAGTGATTTGTTGTTATTGCTAAAGATAATATATTTAAAAAACACTTGAAAATATTTCTGAAATAGGGTATACTATTTGCAGAATATTAAATTTTATTCGATATATGAAAGTGAGGTTTGAAAAATGGCAAAGGTTACAAAGGATACAATTATTCTTGACGTTCTTCGTCTTGACCCTGAAACTGCCCCCTTCTTCCTTGAAATAGGAATGCATTGTCTGGGCTGTCCTTCAGCAAGCGGCGAAAGTATTGAACAGGCTTGTATGGTACACGGTACCGACGCAGATGCTCTTGTTGAAAAGATTAATGCATTTTTGGAATCAAAGGCGTAAATCGGGCAATTCAAAAGCCACCCTTAGGGGTGGCTTTTTTGTTTAATAGGAAATTGCGCAATTTCCTATTAAACAAAAAGAAAATTAAATTGCCCGTTCAAAATTTTCGGCTATGCCGAAATGCACTTGGGCAAACAAAGCGAGATTTCTGCGACCGCCGCAAGGCGAGCGGCGCAGCCGCTTTGTTCTGCCTATTTACTTTTTTTAATTTTATCCCAATATTCTTTGGCCGTCTGCTCGGTTTTGTTGGAACCGTATTCGTAATATCGCTTATTTTTTATTCTGTCGGGCAAATATTGCTGCTGTACATAGTGATTGGGATAGTCGTGGGGATACAGATAATTCTGTCCCTTTTTTACATCGCCTTCGCCGTCATAATGCTTATTTTGCAGTTGTCTGGGGATTTCACCCGTATCCATAGATTCGATATCTGCAAGCGCTCCCGCAAGGGCCATATATGCCGAATTTGACTTCGGAGCAGTTGCAAGAAGAATTGCAGCATCCGCAAGTGGAATTCGACCCTCGGGCAGACCAAGCATCAGCGCACTGTCAACACAAGCTTTGACAATGGGAATTGCCATAGGATATGCAAGTCCTATATCCTCGGCAGCTATTACCATAAGACGTCGGCAGGCTGTCTGCAAATCCTCGGCGGCAATTAGCCGTGCGAGGTAATGTATTGCGGCATCGGGGTCAGAGCCTCTGATTGATTTCTGAAGTGCACTCATTACATCATACTGACTGTCGCCCGACTTGTCGTAACGAAAGGCTTTTTTCTGGGTGCATTGCTCGGCAGCCGGCATAGTAATAAAAAGATTTCCGTCGGAGTCGGGCTGAGAATAGATTACAGCCAGCTCCAAGGAATTCAGCGCCTTGCGCACGTCTCCGTTTGCCATTTCTGCAATATGGTTAAGTGCATAATCTTCGGCATTGATACTGCCAAATTCCTCCGAAAGAACGTCAAGAGCGCGCTTGAGTGCCTTTACAATATCCTTTGCCGAGATAGGTTTGAATTCAAAAACTACACTGCGGCTAAGCACAGCGTTATACACATAAAAATACGGATTTTCGGTGGTGCTTGCAATAAGGGTGATCTTTCCGTTTTCAATATATTCCAGCAGAGATTGCTGCTGTTTTTTGTTAAAGTTCTGAATTTCGTCGAGATACAAAAGTATTCCACCCTGACCTGAAAGTGTTTCGGTCTGTGCACAAATATCACGGACATCGGCTACCGATGCGGTGGTGGCATTCAGCTTAAAAAGGGTCTTATTACACGCCTTTGCCAGAATGTTGGCAACAGTAGTCTTACCCACACCTGAGGGGCCGTAGAATATCATATTTGGCAGTTTGCCTGTCTTGGCAATCTGTGTCAGAACCTTATTTTCTCCTATAATATGACTTTGACCCACAACCTCTGAAAGAGATTGGGGTCTAAGTCTGTCTGCTAACGGTTTATTCATAAAGCGGATACTTTTTGCAAAGTGCATCTACACGTTTTGTTGCCTCTTCTTTGTTTGCTTCAAAATCGCAGATTACCATATTGATTATCTGTGCAACTTCTCGCATATCCTCTTCTTTAAAGCCACGTGTTGTTACTGCAGGTGAGCCAAGGCGGATACCGCTTGTAACAAATGGGCTCTGTGGGTCATTGGGGATTGTGTTCTTGTTAGCTGTAATGCCGATTTCATCAAGGTTGTGCTCAACTTCCTTACCTGTCAGGCCCTTCTTTGAAAGGTCAACAAGCATAAGATGGTTGTCTGTGCCGCCTGATACGATGTCAATGCCAAGTGACATAAGCTCGTCGCAAAGGGCTGCGGCATTCTTTTTAACCTGCATCTGATAATCCTTGAATTCGGGTGAAAGAGCTTCCTTAAAGCATACTGCCTTAGCTGCGATAACGTGCATTAAGGGGCCACCCTGATTACCGGGGAATACAGCCTTGTTTATCATCTGTGCGTATTTTTCCTTGCAGAGAATCATACCGCCACGTGGACCACGAAGGGTCTTGTGAGTTGTGGTTGTAACAAAATCTGCATAAGGAACAGGGTTTGGATGAAGGCCTGCCGCAACAAGACCTGCGATATGTGCCATATCAACCATAAGGTATGCTCCAACCTCGTCTGCAATTTCACGGAATTTTGCAAAGTCAATCTCACGGGCATAAGCACTTGCGCCTGCTAAGATAAGCTTGGGTTTGTTTTCGATAGCAAGCTTACGGAGTGCGTCATAGTCGATTCGGTGTGTTACGTCGTCAACACCGTAGGGAACAACGTTGAAATATTTACCCGAAATGTTTACCGGTGAACCGTGGCTTAAGTGACCGCCGTGTGCAAGGTTCATACCAAGGTATGTGTCTCCGGGCTCCATTGTTGCAAAGAATACTGCAAGATTTGCCTGAGCGCCTGAGTGTGGCTGAACATTGGCGAATTCTGCACCGAAGAGTTCCTTTGCACGTTCTCTTGCCAAATCTTCAACAACGTCAACAAATTCACAGCCGCCATAATATCTCTTGCCGGGATAACCTTCTGCATACTTGTTTGTAAGGGGTGTACCCATAGCCTCCATAACTGCGGGGCTTACAAAGTTTTCAGATGCGATAAGCTCAATTTTGCTTCTCTGTCTGCCGATTTCGTTTTTTATGGCAGCGGCAAGCTCGGGGTCTGACTTCATTACATTTTCAAGTTCAAACATTTCGAATTCCTCCTATGTTATTTACAAAAAAAGTTTTTTATGTTATATTTAAACCATAATCAAAATCATTATACTATAAATATACATTTTTTGCAAGAGGATATAATAAAAATGAAGGAAAATATTGAAAAAAAGAAACAGCGTGTGCTTGATATAATAAAAATATTTGATAAGGTCTATTCCGACGCGGACTGTACCCTTGAATACAAGTCTGCTCTGCAGTTGTTGATTGCCACCCAGCTTGCGGCGCAGTGTACGGATGCAAGGGTTAATCTTGTGACCCCGGCTCTTTTTGAACGCTACAAAACGGTTCAGGATTTTGCAGATGCCGACCCGGAGGAGTTGTCGGGGTTAATCATGTCAACAGGGTTCTTTCGCAACAAAACAAAGAATATTATTGCCTGTTGCAAAAAACTGATTTCTGATTTCGGCAGCGAAGTGCCACAGACAATGGAAGAACTGCTTACTTTGCCCGGTGTTGGCAGAAAGACGGCTAATCTGGTGCTTGGCGACATTTTCGGTATTCCGGGAATAGTGGTCGATACCCACGCCACAAGACTTGCAAACCGTATGGGATTTACGGTGAATAAGGATCCGTATAAAATCGAGATGGATTTGCTGAAAATTGTTCCGCCCGAATATCAGTCACATTTTTGTCATCAGTTGGTGTATCACGGCAGAGAGTTTTGCGATGCAAGAAAGCCAAAATGCGGCGAGTGTCCCGTAAGAGAACTTTGTCCGCAGTTGCTAAAATGATAAGATTTAAAGAAAAAGTGAGAAAATCAAAGCGTTCATATAGATAATTAAATGTAATCTAAAATAATCGACCGTGTGCGTATTGACTTTTTCTTACTAAGGTGATAGAATATCAAAGTCGCTGATTTGGAAAACAAATTCGACATATGTGGGCGCATAGCTCAGCTGGGAGAGCATCTGCCTTACAAGCAGAGGGTCATAGGTTCGAGCCCTATTGTGCCCACCACATATGGTCCGGTAGTTCAGTTGGTTAGAATGCCAGCCTGTCACGCTGGAGGTCGTGGGTTCGAGCCCCATCCGGATCGCCAGATATATAAAGGAAATCGTTTGATTTCCTTTATATAATCTCTTTCCAGGCTATATGCCTCTGTAGCTCAGTCGGTAGAGCAGAGGACTGAAAATCCTCGTGTCGGTGGTTCGATTCCGCCCGGAGGCACCATTCACATTTTTAAGATTTGTGAATATAATATAATATGCGGGAGTGGCTCAGTGGTAGAGCGTCACCTTGCCAAGGTGAACGTCGCGAGTTCGAATCTCGTCTTCCGCTCCAACTAACGCCAAAAGCACGCAAGAATCCGCGTCCTTTTGTTCTAAAAATTAAATATGGCGCCATAGCCAAGTGGTAAGGCAAAGCTCTGCAAAAGCTCTATCCCCCGGTTCAAATCCGGGTGGCGCCTCCAGAGAAAAGCACTTTTTTGGAAGTGCTTTTTTTAATGAAATAAATCCTTACGGATTAGTGAAATGCACTTCGTGCGTGAAATATTGCTCTGCAATATGAAATACGTCTTGCGTTGTGTGATAAAAGGGTTTACTTTACTAAATTATTTCACATCGAGCAGAGCGAGATATTTCGATAAAAAACATCTGCATATAAATCGTTTTTGTATTTACGCAAAAGTTTCCTTAATTAATATATTATAAAAGGGTTATACTATTTTCAGAATGGAGTGATACTTTTGAAAAGCTATGAAATGCCAATAGGTTTTGGAATGGCACTTGCACAAAGACCGGAAGCAATGGAAAAGTTTGCGTCTCTGAATGAAGCTAAAAAGCAAGAAATTATTGATGGTACACATTCGATATCATCAAAAAAGGAAATGCAACAGTATGTAGAAAAATTTATATCGGAATTTTAAAACAATAAACTTATCTGATTTATAATTTTCACTTTTATCACACATACTGTAATTGAGGTGATTATCTTATGGAAAATAACAAAAAAACAGATTCTAAAAAAACAGCAACCGACAATCAATGGATTTCGACCGGAATTGTCCGCCCTCATGACAAATCAGAACGCAAAGATGGTCCCGGCGGAGAGGATGCAGATAAATCCTGCGGAAGATAAGAATAGCATCTGATTTTATACAAAATCAGATGCTATTCCTTTTCAAATTTAATAATATCCTCAATTTCACAATCTAATGCGGTACATTTGCGGCGGGCAGCAAGTGAGCATACACTGTAGTGGATAAACATACCAAAACGGTCATTGGTAAACCGGCTTGTATCGCCAGGGGTTTGCGGGTAACATAACTTGATATAAAATCGCCCCTTTTTTGTTGACAAAACTAATGCGAAGTATTAAAATAAATATGCATAATATATTTTAACTTACAACGGCAAGGAAGTGAAGCTGTGCAAAGGATATGTATGTTACAGAGGGCGATATTAAACTTGCTCTTGATTATCTTGACTATACAGGATTGGAACAACATATAAGACTGAATCTTGCAACCCAGAGAAAAATTGTGGAAGAAGCATTTGATAGGATAAGGAATAGCTTTAAATAAAATGGATAGATTGAAAAATTGTAATTTATGTCCAAGGGATTGCGGCATTGACCGCACAAAGTTGGTTGGCTTTTGCGGAGCAACCGATAAAATAAAGGCAGCAAGAGCAGCTCTGCATTTCTGGGAAGAACCCTGTATAAGTGGAACGCAAGGTTCGGGCACGGTGTTTTTCAGCAGTTGCAATCTTGCCTGCAGATATTGTCAGAATTATGACATAAGCATCGGTGGCTTTGGCAAAGAAATAACGGTTGAGCGGTTAGGTGAAATTTTTGTTGAACTTCAGGATAAGGGTGCTCACAACATTAATCTTGTAACACCAACACCCTACTTGCCGCAGATTAAGGCGGCAATTGACCTTGTGCGTGATAAGATGTATATCCCGTTTGTTGCCAATGTGGGCGGATATGAAAAGACCGAAACAATAAGAGGGTTAAAAGGTTATATTGATATTTTTCTTACCGATGTAAAATATAAGTCATCAGAGATTTCAAAAAAGTATAGTTTGGCACCCGATTATTTTGAGTTTGCAATGGAGGCTCTTGACGAAATGATTTCTCTTTGCGGTGTTCCGCAACTTGATTCAACAGGGATTATGAAGTCAGGGGTAATAGTTCGGCATCTTGTGTTGCCGGGTTGTCGCAAGGACTCGATTGAAATACTTCGTAGTCTGGCTGAAAAGTTTGGCACAGAGAACTTTATCCTTAGTTTAATGAGTCAGTACACTCCCAACGGGCATTTAGACGGATATCCCGAAATAAACCGTCGTACAACGGCATTTGAATATAATTCGGTTATTGATACCGCGCTTGACCTTGGATTTAAAAATGCATATATGCAGGAAAAATCAAGTGCCAAGGCGGAATATACACCGACCTTTGATTTAACAGGGATAACAAAAGTCTGTTGATTTTCCAATTTTTACATTCTAATTTATTGTTCAAATGCGGAAACATAAACAAAAGGGTTTAACCACCCGATTTATAATATTCAATTAATGATGACCTTGTGTTTTGGCATTTATCCTCAATAACCGCATCCAATAGAGTGTTAAGCGCATTACCGATGTCGGCTCCTTTGAGGTTAAATTTGGATGCAAGGTCGTTGCCGTTTATGGCAAGGTCGCATAAACGACAACAATCTTCGTCACGCAAAATTTCAGAAATGATACTTTTTGACAAATTAATTGTGTCAAGGTTGTCTATCTGCAAAGCAACTTTTAATTCAAAAATATTCTGCACATTGTCTGTCCCGATATCACGTATAATCTGCCTGATTGAAATTCTGTCAGGAGGTATACTGCGGTGCAGATTTGCAAGCAAGGTCATAGCTTGACTACGGGTTTTGTTGTCGTATTTAAGATGTGAAAAGAACGATTTTGCTAAAGAAACTACATCTGTATCAAAACCCATTGCTGCGCCGTAAAGAAATGCCGAAAGCCTTAAACTCAGCTTGCAGGGCAAAAGATTGATACAGTTAAAGGCAGATGCGTCAAAGGGTTTTGCCAGACAATCGCCGAAAAGCCTTTGTGATAAAACCGAAAAGTATTTTTTTATCACCGCTGATGCGCCATCAGAGCACAGTATTTTGTTAAGCTCGGTATAAATGCGTTCAGCGGCGATGTTTTCAAGTAAATGACGGTATTTATATAAAGCCATTGCAGTGTGAGGCTCCATTTCAAATCCAAGAACTGCCGAAAAACGTATTGCGCGCATTATACGCAGGGCATCCTCTGAAAAACGCTGTGCAGGGTTGCCTACGGTACGGATAATTTTATTCTGAATATCGGTCTGACCTCCAATGGGGTCAACAATGCCTGATTTGGGATGATATGCAATGGCGTTAATGGTGAAATCACGACGTTTTAAATCTTCAACAAGACTTGTCGAAAATGTGACATTTTCGGGATGCCGGCTATCAGAATAATTTCCGTCAATACGAAAGGTGGTTATTTCAAAAGGCGTATTGTCTATAATTACGGCTACTGTTCCGTGCTTGATTCCTGTTGGAATTACGGAGTATCGGCTGAATATTTTCTGTACCTGTTCAGGAGTGGCAGAGGTTGTAATATCCCAGTCATGGGGAGAATTACCCATAAGAATATCACGCACACAACCGCCCACCATGTATGCGTCAAATCCGCAATCGTTGAGTAAAGATATGATTTTTTGCACCGCCCGGGGTAGAATCACAGTTCGCCGGCCTCCTTTGGTGTAGCTTTGAATTCGCAGAGCAAATCAGCGAAAATAACTTCATAAAGTGAATAATTGGGCATATAACGTGCTGGTGATTTTGCTCTGCGGGTGCGCTCAGGCGCGGGTTTGGGCAGAGAAATGTCATATCTGTTACCGCTTTTCAGAGCTTTGTATGACAAAGTTCCGTTAAGCTCCTTGACCGAATAAAGTGCAGCCTTTAACGATAGTGCCATAATGGATTCTACGGGGTCATCAAAAGGATAAACAATTGCGTCCTCGTCAAAGAGGGCAGTTTGTACTATTTGCGAGTTGATGCATTGGCAGTTGTCACGCAGATGAAAAACAACAGAACTTTGTGTTTCTGTTATATAAAGGGTGAACTTTGCTCCCCTGAAATTGTGATTTTCGGCACTCCGCAAGCAGATATATAATAAATTAAGGAACAAAAACTCAAATTTGGTTTTGTCAATTTTCATTGGCACGGGGCGCAGCAGCTTTGAATAGCAGTCGGTTGAAATATCAACGTATCCTGCAAAAGTCCCGGCGAAAGTTTTGGTAAGTTCCGAAAGCAAATCAAAGGGGTCAAAATCTTCAATGGTGCTCAGGGCATCCTTTGATTTAAAGATATATTCAAGAAGATTACAGATTTTGTTTATCTGAAAATTGCAGATATCAGCCGCGTGAAGTTTTCTGAAGACAGCAGGCGGCATACTGAAACTGCTTTTGATATCCTCTAATGACTGATGGGATACCGAAACAAGATTTTTAAATGTGGCAATCATTGTAAGATCAAAGTTTGTGTTGTTCGATGTCATATCAAAAACTCCTGATGTTTTTATTTAATAATAATATACCACAATATGGAAATTTCTTCAATAAAATTCCCCAAAACAGTTCTAAAAATAAAAAAATTGCGACTTGAAGTTGGAGTAAACAAGAGTATAAGAGAGTAAAAATGAGAAAAACGGACTTTATTAATAGGTAAATTAATTTCTTTGAAAAAAGGGGTTGACAAAATAAAAAAAAGATATTATAATAGACTACGCTGCGTAAGAATGATGCGCAGACAAACAATAATTCAGACAGACTGTGGGCAAATGCACACAGCGGTGAATGTGTTCATTTGCTCATAGTCTGAAGGAAATTTAGGAGGAAATGAAAATGTCAACTTATATGGCAAAAGCTAATGAGCTTGAAAAGAAGTGGTACATTATCGACGCTGCAGGCAAGCCCCTCGGTCGTGTTGCTGCAACTGCTGCTGCAATTCTCAGAGGTAAGCACCGTCCTGAGTTTACACCTAATGTAAACTGCGGCGAATATGTTATCGTTATCAACGCAAAAGACGCTGTTCTCACAGGTAAGAAGCTTGATCAGAAGAAGTATTACAGACACACAGGTTATATCGGCCACCTCAAGGAAGAATCATACAAAGATATGATGGCAAACAACCCCGTAAAGGCTATGGAACTTGCTATCTCGGGTATGGTTCCCCACACAACATTGGGCAGACAGGCACTTAAGATGCTCAAGGTTTACGCTGATGCAAATCACAATCACGCTGCTCAGTCACCGGTTGAGTGGACAGGCGAGATTAAATAATAGAGGAGGTAGATATCAATGGCAAATGCAGTTCAGTATTACGGAACAGGTAGAAGAAAAGAATCTGTTGCCAGAGTTAGATTGGTTCCCGGCAACGGTACTATTACAATAAACAAAAGAGACATTGACGATTATTTTGGTCTCGAAACACTTAAGACAATCCTTCGTCAGCCCCTGGTTCTTACAGGTACAATCGGCAAGTTCGATGTTCTTGTAAACGTTAAGGGCGGCGGTTTCACAGGTCAGGCTGGTGCTATCCGTCACGGTATCGCACGTGCTCTTCTTGAAGTAGACGCTGAAGCTTTCAGAGCTACACTCAAGGCTGCAGGTTACCTCACTCGTGACCCCAGAATGAAGGAAAGAAAGAAGTACGGACTCAAAGCAGCTCGTCGTGCTCCTCAGTTCTCAAAAAGATAGTTTCTTATTGCTTATCAAAATCCCACAACCAATGGTTGTGGGATTTACTTTTTTCGTTATTATTTTTCGGTTATTCTGATTTCGGTAAGGGGCTGATGCGTCTGAAGTTCTTTCATTATGTCATTTAATCTTTCCTCTGCAAGCTCGATATCCTTTAAAAATTCGTCAGCGGATATGCGGTAGGCACCGTCGCCAAAGATAATAACCTGCTCCAGACGGTCGGAGGTTGCAACTTTAACCGAGTAATTCTTTTTGCTTATATCTTTTGCGGTGCGTTCAATATAGGTGTCGGCGGTTTCGGCTTCTTTGGTGTAAACAACATCAAGGTTTCCGATTCGTTCATAACTTCCAAGACCGCCCTTGACCTTGTAGGCGTCAAAGACTACTATAATTTCGCAACTGCGCATTTCTTTGTAGTTTGAAAGACGTGTTATCAGATAATTCTTGGCAACATCCAATGTTTTGCTGTCGGCATTGTTCAAATCAAACCAGGCAAAAAGAATGTTATATCCGTCCACCAACAAATATTCGCCCTTGGTATCCTTTGGCGCTTTGTATTTTTTAGCAACCGCCTCGGGGAGTTTTTGTGATTTAAAGCTTGTGTGAGCTTTGCGCTGAATTTTGCCGTAGGTTCGTTCGAAAATACGCATAAGCTCATCATCGTCGGCGTAATTTGAACTGCGCCTTGGTGCATTCTGTGCCGTAGTAATTTCTTCTGCGGCTTTTTTGCGTGTATCCTCGATGTGCATATTGTTATGGACTTCGTTCCATTTAACAACAAACCCTGCACCGTGGTCGCAGAAGACTGAATCGGGAGTATTGTCCAAATCCTGCTCGGGGTCATAGCCAATCTCGGCGACAATTTCAGCCTGATTTTTGCATGGCTCATAGCCTGCAGGCATACATTCTAAAATTCCAAGACCATGGGTGTATGCACGTACCTCTGCCGAATAGTTGCAAAGTCCCTGAACAGGTGCATAGCCTTTAAGGATTGAAGTATCTTCACGATTTTCGGGTGGGGTGAATTTGCCACCCATATTCTGTATGTCGGTCATTGCCCTGCCAAGGACGGATGTGGGTAGGGTAAGGGTAAAACTGTACCACGGCTCAAGCAGAACCGACTGTGCCTGCATAAGTCCCTGACGTACTGCACGGTAGGTTGCCTGACGGAAGTCGCCACCCTCGGTATGCTTTTTATGGGCGCGACCTGCCACAAGAGTAATTTTTATATCGGTTATGGGGGCGCCTGTCAGCACGCCAAGATGTGTTTTTTCTTCAAGGTGGGTAAGGATAAGCCGTTGCCAGTTTTTGTCAAGGTCATCGTCGCTGCACTTGCTGTCAAACACCAATCCACTTCCCGATTTGCCCGGCTCAAGTATCAGGTGAACTTCCGCATAATGGCGCAGAGGCTCAAAGTGCCCTACACCAAGAACCGAATTCTGAATTGTTTCCTTATATATAATACTGCCCTGCTCAAATTCCACCGCCATATCAAAACGGTCTTTAAGGATGGATTTCAGCACTTCAGACTGTACATCGCCCATAAGCTGAATGTTAATTTCTCCAAGCTGTGGATGCCATACGGTGCGGAGCTGTGGGTCTTCATCCTGATATTTGTTAAGGTTGCGGAGTGCGGTGTTTATGTCATAGCCTTCCTCAAGCTTAACCTTATATGAAAATACAGGCTCAAAGGTAAAGGCAGAATTGTCAACTTCTATTCCAAGACCTTGGCCGGGGAAGGATTGTGTCAGACCTGATACTGCACAAACTGTACCGGGCAGAACTTCCTGCTTGCTTTTGTATTTCAATCCTGAATAAATGCGGATTTCGTTTATTTTTTCATCACCAATAATATCTTTAACCGAGAGCTTGCCGCCTGTGACTTTAAGATGTGTAAGGCGGGTTCCTCTTTCGTCGGTGGAAATTTTGAAAACCTTTGCTCCGAAACTGTCACGGCTGATTAGTTGACGGGTGTATATGTCAAGAGCGTCAAGAAGCTCGGTAACACCCTCGGTTTTAAGCGCCGAGCCAAAGTATACGGGAAAAAGTTTGCGGTGTGCAACAGCGTCGGTGATGTTGTCAGACGAAAAAGCTCCGCTTTCAAAAAACTCGTTCATCAATCCGTCGCTGCATACCGCCAAAGATTCTGCCTCGCTGCTGCCTTCTGTCAAGGCTGATTCAATGTCAATGCATGCGGTGCTTAGAGTATCTTTTATTTCATCAAGCAGACCTTCTTTGTCTGCAATGTCCATATCCATTTTGTTGACAAATATAAAGGTAGGGATGCTATACTGCATAAGAATTTTCCAAAGTGATGTGGTGTGGCTTTGAATACCGTCTGATGCACTTATAAGCAAAACGGCATAGTCAAGGACGCTGAGAGCTCTTTCGGTCTCGGCTGAAAAATCCACATGCCCGGGTGTGTCAAGAAGTGTGAAATCTGTTTCTCCGTAAGAAAAAGTAGCTTGCTTGGAAAAAATGGTAATTCCACGGGTGCGTTCTATTTCATTTGTGTCAAGAAAGGCGTCCTTGCGGTCAACTCTGCCAAGGGTACGGATTTCCCCCGACAGATAGAGCATTGCCTCGGATAAAGTGGTTTTTCCCGAGTCAACGTGGGCAAGAACACCAATTGCCAGTCTTTTTTTCATAGGTGTACTCCACAATATATAGTTATTGAAAAATATTATATCACTCAATATGTTGTATGTCAATATCTGTTTTTGAACACAATATATGTGAAAATTCTACTTAGGAACGGACAATTTTTTAAAAATTTTTTGATAGTAAAAATCCTCTAAGTGCCACGGGACAAGGGTTTTAAGGTTGGCAAAAAATGGATGGTGAAAAATGTTATTTTTTAGTATTGACAATTTTTCGGGGGTAATGTATAATAACAATATCTAGCGCTTTAAATAAAAAATGGAAACTATATATTGTGTTTTGACAAAAATACAGTAAAATCAAAAATTGGGCAATTGGAGGGCAAAAACCATGAAAATCGGCGGACTTATGAAGATGACTCTGCTGGACTTTCCGGGATATGTTGCCTGCACGGTGTTTTTGGAAGGCTGCAATTTCAGATGCCCATTTTGCCACAATGCCGATATGGCGGTGGCAAAATCCTCCGATAGAATGACCGAGGATGAGTTTTTGGGGTTTCTGAAAAAACGGCAGGGGATTTTAGACGGAGTTTGTGTATCGGGCGGCGAGCCTTTGATGACCGACGAAACCCTTGATTTTCTGAAAAATATTAAGGATATGGGCTACAAGGTAAAACTTGATACAAACGGCAGTTTCCCCGAACGGTTGAAAAGGGCGGTTAATTCTGGTCTGTGTGACTATGTTGCAATGGATATTAAAAATGCGCCCACAAAATATAGTCAGACATCGGGTAACGAAAAGATTACATTTGATACCGTTAAGGAGAGTATAGAGTTCCTTAAAAATTCGGATATTCCACGCGAATTCAGAACAACGGTAGTTAAGGATTTTCACACAGAAGAAGATATTGCCGAAATTGCAAAGATAATCGGTGCAGATGAAAATTATTTTATACAGCCGTTCCGTGACGGCGAAACCGTATTGATGTCAGGTCTTAAAGAATTTGAAGACAATGAGATAAAGACTTTACTTGCGGCGGCAAGGGAGTATACCCCCAAAACCTGTGTGCGGGGTATGGATTTGTAGAAGATGGAGCGAAAGCTTCTTAAAACATACGTCACAGAAGACAAAAAAATAAGAGGAGAGGGAATTATGTATAAGGTAAGAAAAAGAGATAATTCTTTGGTTGAATTTGATTTATCCAAAATCAGCGATGCTATGGTTCAGGCTTTTGAAGCCCAGAACAGACAGTATAATATGAACATAATTGATTTTCTGGCATTAAAGGTTACTGCAGATTTTGAACCGAAGATTACAAATGATGCAATCAATGTGGAAGCTATTCAGGATAGTGTGGAAGAGGTGCTTGTTCAGGCAGGCTATGCGGATGTTGCCAAGGCGTACATCCTTTACAGAAAGCTTCACGAAAAGATGCGTAATATGCAGTCAACAGTTCTTGACTATCAGCAGGTTGTTGACAACTATCTCAAGATTAACGACTGGCGCGTTAAGGAAAATTCTACCGTTACATATTCGGTAGGCGGTCTTATCCTTTCAAACTCGGGAGCTATTACCGCAAACTACTGGCTCAGCGAGATTTATGACGACGAAATTGCAGATGCACACCGCAGTGCAGACATTCATATTCACGACCTTTCAATGCTTACAGGTTACTGTGCAGGATGGTCGCTGAAACAGCTTATTCAGGAAGGTCTTGGCGGTGTTGAGGGCAAGATTACATCTGCTCCTGCAAGTCACCTTTCAACCCTCTGCAATCAGATGGTTAACTTCCTTGGTATTATGCAGAACGAATGGGCAGGCGCTCAGGCGTTCAGCTCATTTGATACATACCTAGCACCTTTCGTAAAGGTGGATAACCTCAGCTATGAGCAGGTTAAAAAGTGCATTGAGTCCTTTATTTACGGTGTAAATACACCATCACGTTGGGGTACTCAGGCACCTTTCTCAAACATTACTCTTGACTGGACTGTTCCTGCTGACCTTGCAGAGCTCCCTGCAATTGTTGGCGGCAAGGAAATGGACTTCAAGTATAAGGATTGTAAGACCGAGATGGATATGGTCAACAAGGCATTCATCGAAGTTATGATCGAAGGCGACGCAAACGGCCGTGGATTCCAGTATCCTATCCCCACATATTCAATCACAAAGGATTTTGACTGGTCAGAAACCGAAAATAACAAGCTGTTGTTTGAAATGACTTCTAAATACGGCACACCCTATTTCTCAAACTACATTAACAGCGATATGGAACCAAGTGACATCCGCAGTATGTGCTGCAGACTGCGTCTTGACCTTCGTGAACTGAGAAAGAAGTCAGGCGGTTTCTTTGGTAGCGGTGAAAGTACCGGTTCGGTTGGTGTTGTTACAATCAATATGCCCAGAATTGCATATCTTGCAGAGGACGAAGAAGACTTCTTCAAGAGACTTAATAAGCTTATGGATATTTCGGCTCGTTCGCTCAGTGTAAAACGTGAGGTGATCACATAGCTTCTTGACGAAGGACTTTATCCCTATACAAAGCGTTACTTAGGAACATTTGCAAACCACTTTTCAACAATCGGTCTTATCGGTATGAACGAAGTTGGTCTTAATGCAAAATGGCTTGGCAACGATATGACTCATAAGGAAACAAGAGAATTCACCAAAAAGGTTCTTAACCATATGCGTGAAAGACTTTCTGACTATCAGGAAAAATACGGTGATTTGTATAACCTTGAGGCAACTCCTGCAGAGTCAACAACTTATCGTTTTGCAAAGCATGACAGAAAGAAATATCCTGACATCATCACAGCGGCAAAAGAGGGAGAAACACCCTATTATACAAATAGTTCCCATCTTCCTGTTGGCTGTACTGCTGATATATTCGATGCACTTGATATGCAGGACGAGCTACATACTCTCTATACATCAGGTACAGTATTCCACGCATTCCTGGGCGAAAAACTGCCCGACTGGAAGGCTGCTGCAAATCTTGTAAGAAAGATTGCCGAGAATTATGAGCTGCCATATTATACATTGTCACCTACATATTCGGTATGTAAGGACCACGGTTATCTTATCGGCGAGCAGGTTAAGTGCCCCATCTGCGGTGGCAAGACCGAGGTTTACAGCCGTATCACAGGTTACTACCGTCCCGTAGGCAACTGGAACGACGGTAAATCTCAGGAATATAAAGACAGAAAGCTTTACGACATTGAGAATTCGGTACTTAAGCGGAATGGTGTTCCTGCTGCTGAGGCTGATTGCGGTTGTGATGCTGAAGTCATGTTGTTTACAACCAAAACCTGTCCCAACTGTAAAGCGGCAAAAGCTGTTTTAGACAAGTGCGGAATTGGGTATACTGTTATTGATGCCGAAGAAAAGGTTAATCTGACAGAAAGATTTGGCGTACGTCAGGCACCAACACTGATTGTTAAATCGGGTGATGCGTTTGATAGATTTGCGGGCATTTCGGAAGTCAGAAAATTTGTTGAAACCACAAGATAATTAAAATTAACGGGCTGTTTAATAATTTTAAACAGCCCTGTTGCTTGGAGATGAGATTATGTATGATATTATTATAATCGGCGGCGGACCTGCAGGGCTTACTGCGGCGCTTTATGCATTAAGGGCAGAAAAGTCGGTAGTTGTAATCGAAAAGCTTGGTCTTGGCGGCCAGATTGCGCTGTCAAGCGAGGTTGAAAACTTTCCCGGTACACCAAAGATGAGCGGTGCGGATTTTGCAGCCAACCTTGCATCTCAGGTTGAGTCGCTGGGCGGAAGAATTGAATATGAGGAAGTTGTTGAAATCATCGACGGCAACCCCAAAACGGTTGTAACCGACCTTGACAGGTACGAGGGCAGAAGCATTATAATTGCAACAGGTGTTAAAAACCGTCGGCTTGGTGCCGAGGGTGAGGATGACCTTATAGGCAAGGGAATTTCATTCTGTGCGGTTTGTGACGGCTCGTTCTATAAGAAAAAGACTGTTGCAGTTATTGGCGGCGGAAATACCGCGGTTGAGGATGCAATTTACCTTTCGGACATTGCGGAAAAGGTGTATATTGTTCACCGCCGCGATGAATTTCGCGCGGAAGGCCGTCTTGTCCGTGCACTTGCAGCAAAAGAAAATATAGAATGTGTTATGGAATGCACTGTTGAAAGATTTATAAACGACGGCGGACTTTGCGGTGTTGAGGTTGTAAATGTAAAGACAGGCGAAAAGAGAACTCTTGATGTAGACGGTGCCTTTGTGGCAGTCGGACAAACGCCACAATGCGAGATTTTTAATGGAATTATAAATCTTACAGACGGTGGATATGTTGACTCAGGCGAGAACTGCCGAACCAATTTAGACGGTGTTTTTGTTGCAGGGGATTGCCGTAATAAAACCGTTCGTCAGCTTACCACAGCCGTTGGTGACGGAAGTGTTGCGGCTTTAGCTGCAATAGATTATTTGGGCAGTTAATTTATGAATTTAACCCATTTTAAGCTTTGTAATTTGACGAAAAACTGCGGAAAAAGCCTCGGCAACCCGCAAAGGGTTCCCTGTGTTTTTTGCCTTGTTCTTCATTCAAATTGACTGTGCTTAAAAAAGATTATCTCCATAAATCAACAGCCCTTGGGCAGTTAACTTATGAATTTAATAAAATTAGGGTTGTTGCCTGATGCAACAACCCTAATTTGTTATTCTATGGTCTTTCCTAAAAATGTTGCAGCAGATTCTGCTAACTTTTGCTCAAGCTCGCCAAAGTTGTCTTTTTCGGGCGAGGATAAAAACATTACTGTACCTATTGCGTCACCATCGTATATAATGGGTGCGGCTATACCTGCCATAAAAGTATCGTTGCCGTCGGATACCGAGATATTCTTTGCACCGCTTTTGAGAACATAGGTGCTTTTTTCGGACATTACCTTTTCAATATCATCAGAAATCTTTTTGTTCATAAGTTCCTTTTTTGACACACCTGATACAGCAATTACTGTGTCCTTATCAGATATGCAGGCAGGGATGCCTGCTGTATGTGCTAGTGCCTCGGCATACTGACTTGCAAATTCTCCAAGCTCACCGATGGGCGAATATTTTTTAAATATAACAGTACCGTCGCTTTCGGTATAAATTTCCAACGGGTCGCCCTCGCGGATGCGCATTGTGCGTCTGATTTCCTTTGGAATTACAACTCTGCCCAGGTCGTCAATTCTTCTTACAATTCCTGTTGCTTTCATATATAATTGGCTCCTTTTGTTTTATTTTACAAATGTATTATCTGTCAAAAGGAAATTTTTATGTAAGGAAAAAGGTGGGAATGTTTTAAATTTTATTTAATAGTTTTGGTTGATTTATAATAAGTTTTTTGATACAATCAGTAAATAAGAACTTTTTAATGAGGTAATCAAATGAAGTGGGTTTTTACATATTTAAAGCCGTTACGGTCAAGAATCGTTGCCGGAACAACAATTAAGGTTATTGGTACCGTTGCGGAGCTTATAATTCCTTTTTTGCTAAGCTACATACTTGAAAATGTAATACAGTCAAATAAAATACCGGCGATTTTATTTTACGGTGTTCTTATGGCGGTATGTGCGGTTATTGCAAGCCTTGGTAACATTATTGCAAACAGAATGGCGGCAAAAACCACAATGTTATTCTCTAACCGTATGCGAAGGGACCTTTTTGAAAAGACTCTTAATCTGTCGACAAGAAGCACCGACAGTTTTACGATTCCATCCCTTGAGGCAAGAATAACATCTGACACATACAATGTGCAGAACTTTATCGGAATGATACAGAGAATGGGTATCCGTGCACCGATTCTTCTGGTGGGGGGCTCGGTTATTACAATGGTTATGGATAAAAAACTTGCCCTTGTTATGATTGCCACATTGCCCCTGATATTCATTGTGGTATACAGTATTTCCTGTATGGGTGTGCCCCTTTATTCCAAGGTGCAGCAATCGGTTGACGGAATGGTAAGGGTAGTCCGTGAGGATGCACAGGGAATCCGTGTTATAAAAGCTCTTTCAAAAGTTGATTATGAGAATGCACGTTATGACAATGCTAATTTAAACCTCAGACGAAACGAGGCAAAAGCCGGAACAATTATGGGTATTGTAAATCCTGTAATGACCTTGCTGATGAATATCGGTATTGTTGCGGTTGTGGCGGCAAGTGCCTATTTTGTTGCCAGCAACACATCATCTGCTACAACGGTTATTGCCTTTATGCAGTATTTTACCCTTATATCAATGGCGATGATGACATTGTCAAGAATGTTTGTTATGTACACAAAGTGTGCCGCTTCTGCAAAACGAATTTTGCAGGTAATGGAGCAGGACAGCGAATTTAAAGTGATTGAGGACGACGGCAGGGGTGATGCATCTTATCACATTTCATTTGAAAATGTATCATTCTCGTATCTTGGTAAAAAGGATAATATAAAGGATATATCGTTTTCTCTTAAGAAGGGCGAATCACTTGGCATTATAGGTGCTACCGGCAGCGGAAAATCAACAATACTGCGTCTGCTTATGCGCCTTTACGATACGGATTCGGGTATTATTCGCATTAACGGCAAGGATATACGCTCATATTCACGGAATGAGCTTGCTTCGATGTTTGGCATAGTATTTCAGAACGATTTTCTCTATGCTGATACAATAGAAGAAAATATCCGTTTTGGGCGTGACATTTCAACAGAGGATATTATCAGCGCGGCAAAAACTGCTCAGGCACACGACTTTATTACCGCCTTTTATGACAGATATTCACACGGCGTAACTACCGGCGGCACTAATCTTTCGGGCGGTCAGCGGCAGCGACTTCTTATCTCCAGAGCCATAGCAGGACATCCCCAAATACTTATTCTAGATGATTCGTCTTCGGCACTTGATTACAAAACAGATGCAAATTTACGTCAGGCTCTTGCACAGGATATACCTGATTCTACTGTCATAACGGTGGCGCAAAGGGTGAGCTCGGTTAAAAACTGCGACCTTATACTTGTTATTGAAGAAGGCGCTGTAATAGGATGCGGCAAGCACGAGGACCTTATGGCAAACTGCGCCGAATATAAAGAAATCAGCAATTCTCAGATGGGAGGTGCCTTCCTTGACTGATAAAAAAACAAAACCCAAAAACAGAAAAGGCATCTTTCTAAGGCTCAGCAAATACGTTATGCAGCAATGGCCTTTGTTTATAATTGCTCTGCTTCTTACATTAGGGGCAAATCAGCTTTCTCTCCTTGGACCAAGATATTCGGGTACGGCAATTGATGCAATCCAGAATGAAGGCGGAGTGGATTTCGGAATCGTATTTAAAAACATAGGTTTTATGCTTGGCTGTTATGTAGTATCGGCGTTGCTTTCTTATGTACTGTCTGTAATAATGATACAGTTAAGCCAGAGAATTATATACAAAATGCGAAAACAGGTCTTTGAAAAACTGACAACCCTGCCCGTAAGTTATTTTGACACTCATGCAACAGGTGACATCATAAGTCATCTGTCATACGATATTGATACCATAAACAGCACTCTTTCTCACGACCTTATACAAATTATGACAAGCATCTACACCGTTGTGGGGTCACTTGCGTTTATGTGGCAGATATCAAAACCACTAATTCTTATATTTGTGCTGACAGTTCCGGCATCATTGCTGTTTACCAGATACCGCTCGCAAAAGGTTCGTCCGCTTTTCAGAAAAAGGGCAAAAAAATATGGAGAGCTTAACGGCTTTGCCGAAGAAATGCTTACAGGTTCACGAACAATTTCCGCTTACGGAACTCAGGATGTAATATGCTCTCGTTTTAACTGTATAAACGATCAGGCAATGGATGCCTTCTACAAAGCCGAATATAACGGTGCATTGCTTTTTCCGACCATAAACCTTATTAACAACATTTCTCTTACCCTTGTTGCGATTATGGGCGGAATACTGTATATGTACTCCCAAAATGGCGCAGTTCTTGCAGGCTCGGCCTTCTTTATAACACTTGGCGGTGTGGCACAGTTTGTTCAGTATTCAAGAAAATTTGCAGGGCCTATCAACGAATTTTCAAACATACTTCACGAAATTCAGTCAGCTTTCTCGGCGGCAGAACGTGTATTTGCTATTCTTGACGAAGAGCCTGAAAAAGCGGATTTACCAGATGCCAAGGAGTTAAAGGATGTAACCGGTGATGTGGAGCTTTGTGATGTAACCTTTGGCTACACACAGGATAAAACAATACTTAAAAATGTATCGGTAAATGCACCGAAGGGTAAAACGGTGGCTATTGTCGGTCCTACGGGCGCAGGTAAAACAACAATCATCAATCTGCTTATGCGTTTTTATGACCCTCAAAGCGGAGAGATACTGATAGACGGAATACCGTCTATTAACCTGAAACGTTCAGACCTGAGGCTTGCATTTAATATGGTGCTGCAGGATACATGGTTATTCTGCGGCAGTATATACGACAACATTGTATATGGCAGAGAAGACGCAACCCCTGAGGAAGTTTATGCGGCGGCGAAAAGTGCAAAGATTGACTCATACATCAGGAGCTTGCCCGACGGATACGACACCGTGCTGTCTGATGACGGTGTAAACATTTCCAAAGGTCAGAAGCAGCTTATAACTATCGCACGTGCCTTCTTGTCAAAGGCACCGGTTTTGATTCTTGACGAGGCAACCTCAAATGTTGACTCGCGTACAGAAATTCAGATACAAAATGCTATGACTTCGCTTATGGAAAATAAAACCTGCTTTATAATTGCACACCGACTGTCAACCATTCAGAATGCAGATACCATTCTGGTGGTTAAAGACGGAACTATCATAGAGCAGGGAAATCACGAAGAACTCATAAATATGGGCGGTTTCTATTATTCGCTTTATAATTCACAATTTAATTAAGAAATGAAACAGCCGGATATATATCCGGCTGTTTTTGGTGTAGAATTTTTAATTTTTAAACTTATTTGAAACATCCGTAAAAGACATTTCCTTGGTATTTGTTCGGTACTATTATTTTGCCTCAAGACCGAAACGTTTTCTGAACTTGTCAACACGTCCGCCTGTGTCAACCAACTTCTGCTTACCGGTATAGAAAGGATGGCAAGCTGAGCAAATTTCGATAGAAACATTCTCTTTTGTTGAACCTGTTTCAATTACATTGCCACAAGCACACTTTATTGTTGTTTCCTTATAATCGGGATGTATTCCTGCTTTCATCTATATTTCACCTCTTTCTTTAGAGTTGTTAGCTAAATCAGCATTGTCCATTATATCACAAGCTGTTTATAAATGCAAGTATTATTTTAAAATTTTTATATTTTTTTCATTCGTTCCTGAATTTTTGACTTTAAATAAGGAAAGTCAAGGGATTGATCAAGAAAGATTTCGTCTGCTAAAAGCCCCTGATATATCAGCATATCAAGACCGTTAAGGGTATCAAGGCCAAGACGAGCTGCCTCTTTTAAAAGGTTTGTCATTTCGGGCTTGTAGATGAGGTCATAAACAAGAGTATCCTTTGGCAAGTCCCTTAAAAAAGTAAAATCTTCAAAGTCACAGTCGATGCCTTCCATACCAAGCGGAGTGCAGTTTATCAGAATGTCACAGTTTTGGCATTGCTTTGTCATTTCGGTGATATTAAGCTCTCCGCAGACTATGCTTTTCCCTGTTTTATCAAGAACATTTTCGGCAAGTGATTGTGCTCCTGAAAGGGTTCTGTTTAAAACTGTAACCGATTCAGCACCGATAACTGCCATTTTAAGTGCAACGGTAGATGCCACACCGCCTGCACCAAGAATAACAATGTTTTTACCGTTGCAATTGTGCCCTGTGCTCTCAATTGCACGCAGACAACCCTGACCGTCGGTATTATACCCCAATAGTTGGGTTTTTTTTACCTTGACGGTGTTTACAGAGTTAAAAGTCTGAGCATCAACGTCGATAAAATCTAGATGGGGGATGATGTCCTGCTTGTGGGGCATAGTCAGGTTAAAACCTGATATTTCGGCGCATTTATCCGAGGTTAAAAAGGAAGAAAGGTCGCCTTTGGTGATGCGGATTTTCTCGTAACCGCAGTCAATGCCCAATTCCTGAAGGACGGTTTTATGTATTATCGGCGACAGACTGTGGGCAATGGGGTCGCCAATAACTGCAAGATTAATCTTCATTTATATCACATTCCTTAAGGTAATCAAGGGCAAGAAGATAGCCTCTGAACCCCAGTCCGCAAATCTGACCTATGCAGGCGGGAGCGGTTACCGACTTGCGGCGGAATTCCTCGCGCTTGTGAATGTTGGAAATGTGTACCTCGATTGTGGGAAGGTTTACCGCAGAAAGGGCATCAAATATTGCATAGCTGTAATGGGTGTATGCGGCAGGATTAATAATAATTCCGTCATAATTGCCCAATGCGTGGTGAATAAAGTCAATAATTTCACCTTCACTGTTGCTTTGCAGAACAGTTGCTTCTACACCGATTTTTTCGGCATATTCCTCAATATATGCCTCAAGGTCGGCGTAGGATTTGTTGCCGTAAACTTCAGGCTCGCGGATACCCAGCATATTAAGGTTTGGTCCGTTGATTACCATAATTTTTTTAGCCATTGTAACTAGTCACCTCGTTTATAATTTTATCTGTCAGGGCATCAGGTGTGCCGCTATTTTCAATTTCAATATTACAAAAGTCTTTATATTTTAAAATCCGTCTTTCATAAAGGTCAAATATTTTGTTTTTGCCATCTGCAAGCAGAGGGCGCGAATCTGTGTCAACATCCCCCGCAATATCTTCGGGAGAACGGTTGATAAAAACCACAGTTCCGCAATTTTGAAGAATTTCCTTGTTTTCGGTGCGTTCCACAACACCGCCGCCTGTTGCAATGATGCAGTTATCGGTTTTGGATAATTGTTTTAGGATTTTGGTTTCTTCACACCTGAAACTGTCTTCGCCATGATTGGCAAAATATTCTGATATATCAGGGAACACATTTTCGGTAAATACCTTGTCGGAATCTTTAAATCCCATATTAAGTTTTTTTGCAAGAAGCCTGCCGATTGTGGTTTTGCCGCAACCGGGCATTCCGATAAGAATGATGTTTTTCATAAAGTTTTACTCCATAAAAAGAGGATAGTTGCCAAGAATTTTCAGATAGGATGTGCTTTCGGCAACCGTTCCCATAACATTTTGAACCTTTTCGTCAAGAAGGTTTCCCTCAAAGTCAACAAAAAACATATATTCAAAGTTTTTGTTGGCAAGGGGTCGGGATTCGATTTTCAGCAGATTAAGTCCGTTAATCGAAAATTCCGAAAGTATGTGGCTTAATGCACCACATTCGTGGGGAAGAGTGAATAGGATACTGATTTTATTGCAGCTCTCGTTTGAAATGCCTCTTTTTGCAACTACTGCAAACCGTGTAACATTGTTACCGCTTGTGCTTATATTGCGTGCCAGAATTTTAAGACCATATATATCAGCACATCTTGGGTCTGCAATTGCCGCAGTTGACTTTTCGCCAATGCCGGCAACCAGCTTTGCTGACATTGCGGTGTTGTAGTATGACTTAAATGTTATTTTGGGATAGTGCTTGAAAAATTCCTTGCATTGCAGATAACCCTGCTCGTGAGAATAGACGGTTTCAATATCCGAAATCTCTGCATCGGGATGCGCTACAAGGCAATGCTCAATATTCACGTCAACCTCGCCGATAATATAAAAATCCCGGGTTTCAAGAAGGTCATAAACTCCTGAAATTGAGCCTGTAGATGCATTTTCAAGGGGGAGTACCGCATAGTCTGCATTGCCTGTCTCGACTGCGTCAAGAGTCTCGGCAAAGGTCATTACATTTGTGCGCTTGCAGTTAGTACCAAAGAATTTAATCAGCGCAGTTTCGCTGTTTGCACCTGCAACGCCCTGAAAGACAACGGTGGGGTCGATTTTTGGTTGTCCGAGGTCAAAAGTTTTGTCAAGGCTGATACCTGATTTGCCACCAGCCAGTTGTTGTCTTTGAGCGGCACGGCTGATTGACATAATTGACGAAAAGAAATCACGTACAGCAGATGCCTTTTCGGGCGTAACCTGCGACATTTTGTGGTCAAGGATTTCCTTTTCCCGGGCTTTGTCAAGAATGGGCATATTATTTGTCTTTTTGTATTCAGCTACTGCCTTGCTACATTCCATTCTTTCAAGGAATAAAGGAAGAAGCTGTTTGTCAATTTCATCTATTTTTTTTCTTTGAATTTCAAGGTCGTTCACATTAATTTCCATAGCCTTTCTGCCCACAAATAGCAATTAAAAATATACGCGCATCTTATTGTGGGCAGATAAGGCGTGTAGTGGAAATTACGCACATCGACGTTTTGTGCCTTTCAGGCACAAAAGATCGGCGGTGCAATAAATTCCACCGGAGGTAATAACGTGATTTTTCACGTTATTACCTTCTTTAAATCAGTTTACTTTCTAAAACGGCAAGTGCAGCAGCACATTCCACCACAACTGCCGCACGCTGCACAATGCAGGGGTCGTGTCTGCCGTTTATTTCAATGGAGGTGTTTGTCATTGTATCTGTGTCAACGGTGCTTTGTGCCTTTGCAATGGATGGGGTGGGCTTGATTGCCACCGAGAATATTATCGGCATACCGTTTGTAATACCGCCGTTAATGCCGCCGTTGTTGTTAGTTGTGGTAAATATTTTTTTGTCGTCGGTAACAAAGGGATCATTTGCCTCGAAACCGGTCATATTACAAAGGTCAAAACCTTTGCCGAATTCAATTCCCTTAACTGCAGGAATCGAAAACATCATTGATGAAATCAGACTTTCAACCGATGCAAAAAATGGCGAGCCAAAGCCTGCCTTGATGCCGCATACTGCACATTCAATAATGCCTCCAACCGAGTTTTTGTCGGCTGCTGCATCTGTAATTTCTTTTTGCATTGCAGTACCGATATTGTCATCCATTACGGGGAAGGGCTTGGCTGAAATTTCTGCAAGAAGATTATCGGTCAGCTCACAGTCAAGGAATGATTTTTCCTCAACACCGTGGACTGACTTGATGTGACAGCCGATTTTGATGCCGTCAAGAGCCAAAACCTGTTTTGCTATTGCACCTGCAAAAACCAGAGGTGCGGTTATTCTGCCCGAAAAATGTCCGCCGCCGCGGTAGTCGTGGCTTTCGCCGTATTTCTGAAATCCCGTAAAATCTGCGTGGCCCGGGCGGAGAAGATTGGGTGTGTAATCCTTTGAACGGGTGTTGGTGTTGCGGATAATTCCGCAAATAGGTGTCCCGCAGGTTTTGCCCTCAAAAACGCCTGACAGAATTTCAACCTCGTCGGCCTCTTTCCGCGGGGTTGATAATTTATCTTTACCAGGTGCACGACGTTGCATTTCGCCACGGATAAATTCGGTATCAATGGTTATGCCCGACGGAATTCCGTCTAAAACAATGCCAATGCCCTCTCCGTGAGATTCGCCAAAAATGCTGACCTTTAGTTTGTTACCCCAGGTATTCATTCTGCATTACCACCTAACATTATATAATCTTCAAAAAAGTTTGGATATGATTTTGTAACCGCTTTTTTTGCGCCCCCGATTTCAACATCACCTTCACAACGGCAGGCAGCAATTGCCAGAGCCATTGCAATGCGGTGGTCGTTGTGAGAGGATAGTTCGGCACCGTTTAAAATCTGTTTGCCGTGAATTTCAAGAAAGTCGGACCCTTCTGTTATATCTGCTCCCATTTTTGAAAGCTCTGCCGTGATTGCTGCAAGACGGTCACTTTCTTTAAGCCTCAGCCTGCTTGCATTCTCAATACGGCTTGTGCCTTTGCAAAAGCAAAATAACACCGCCAGAATGGGCACAAGGTCGGGTACTGCATCTGCATCGACGGTTATGCCGTGCATATCTGCGGAAGGTTTAGCTCGGAAAGTATTGTTGTCTGCGTGCTCAACTGTTGCGCCTGTACTTTCTATGATTTTGATTATTGCTTTATCTCCCTGCAGACTTGTTTTATCAAGACCTGTGCAGGTGATATCACAGCCCAAAGCTCCTGTCACCAGCCAGAAGGCGGCATTTGAAAAGTCACCTTCAACTGTGTAGCTTTGAGCCTTATATTTTTGATTTCCTTTTATAATAAAAGAAGAATGATTTTCGTTTTTAATTTCTATGTCGAATTTTTTCAGCACATCAAGGGTAATGTCAATGTATGCCCGTGATGTAAGATTCCCCTTGATTTTAATTTCGCTGTCGCCGTCTAAAAGCGGCAGGGCATACAAAAGTCCGGTTATAAACTGGGAGCTGACACTTCCGTCAATGGTATATGTTCCGGAGGTGAGTCTGCCATTTAAGGTAAGAACTCCTTTTTTCAGAGAGTATTTTATGTTTTTCTCTTTAAAAATTTCAAAGTATGGGTCAAGAGGTCTTTCCATAAGTCGTCCGTGACCGGTAAATTGCACCTTATCACACATTGCCATCGCAATGGGGATAAAAAAGCGGAGAGTCGAGCCGCTTTCGCCGCAGTCAAGAAGAACAGAGGATGAAGGGTTATTACCACTTTCGATTGTTGCGGTATGATTTTTTTCGTTATATTTCCATTTTGAGCCTAGTTGTGCAGTACAGTCAAGGGTTGCGATAATATCTGCAGACAAGTGAAGATTTTTAATCAGGCATTTTTCTCCCGAAAGAAAGGCGGCAATGACTGCGCGGTGAGCATAGCTCTTTGAAGGTGGTGCCTGAACCGTGCCCGAAAGAACCTGAGGTGTAATTTTTACCATATCCAGATACCGTCCTTTTCGGTTTTCTTCATAATTACCTTGCCGATTTTTTCGGGAATAACAAGTGAAACCATATTCCCCTCGCCTTTTTTATCAACCTTTACGGCGTCGAGGAGAGATTGTTCATCAATTTTTACCGATATGGGCAAATTAAACTTTTTACAAAGCTCTGCAATGCGGACCGATGTGCCAATGGGGGTAGTGCCACGGTTTTCACCGTATTCTGATGCCATAACCATACCTGCGGCAACTGCTTCGCCGTGGGTGTAGTCGCAGAAATTATATTTCTTTTCAATGGCGTGACCGAAGGTGTGACCAAAATTCAAAATCATTCGTTTGCCCGTGTCAAGCTCGTCTTCTTCAACAACCATTCGTTTAAGGTCACAGCAGCGGTGTATTACGTCTGCAATAATATTCATCATTTCCTTGCGTGAAGGCGATTTTTCGATTTTTTCAAAAAGATTTTCGTCAAGTATTACTCCGTATTTGATAACTTCTGCCATACCGTCAGAAAATACTCTGTCAGAAAGGGTTTCAAGACAAAGGGGGTCTATAATTACAAGTTTTGGCTGATAAAATGCGCCGACCAGATTTTTGCCTTGCGGAAGGTTAACCGCAACCTTGCCGCCAACACTGCTGTCAACCTGTGCCAGAAGGGTTGTGGGAATTTGCACAAATGGAATTCCGCGAAGGAGGGTAGAGGCACAAAAGCCAGTCAGGTCGCCAACTACACCGCCTCCAAGGGCAACGATTAAATCTGTTCGGGTGATGCCAAGTGACAGCATTTCACCGTAAAGGTAATTAAGCATTTCAAGGGATTTTGAACTCTCGCCCGCAGGAACGGTAATAACAAATGCGTCAAAGCCGCAGGCTTTAAGCGAGGTGAGCAGCTTTTCAGCATAAAGAGGCTCAACGTTGCTGTCGGTTACAACTGCAATTTTGCAGGGCTTGTGAAACCCGGCAATCAGCTTACCTGAACGTTCAAGCATTCCTTTTTCAATTTTTATGTCATATTCTCTGCCGGGCAGATTTATATGTAAGGTGTGCATTTTAAGACTTCCTTTTTTATAAAAATTATTACAGGTTTAAGTTAAATTATCATTTCGGGAGCGGCTTGAGTTTCGGCAGATATTTTTTTGGTGAAAGATTTCTTTATAAAAACATAGCCAATCCACACAATAAATGTTAATACACAAAATCCAATCAATGTCCAGAAAACAGCAGTCCAGCCAAAATGGTCGGCTATTAGCCCAAGACCATATGAACTTATGGTACTGCCTAAATAACAAAATCCATTTAAAACTCCGGCAAACAGGCCTGAGTTTACTTTTCCTCTCATAAACAATGGGAAAATACTTGTTATAAGACTGTTAAGGCTTGATGCCAGAAAGTTTACTATAACCAAACCAATAAGCATTAAGGATATAAATTCAAGTGATAAGCTGCCTATAATAATGCCGATGAACACGGTAATAACAGCAAATACAACTGTACAATGGTGTACATAGTCGGGTATTATTTTGTGCATTTTTAAAGCACCGGCATTGCCAAATATTGCAATGATTGGCAAACACAAGGTCAAAAGAATTGAGATAGAGTCGCTTACCGAAAACTCTTCCTTAAGAATAGACGGAACCCACGTCGTCAACCCGTCTTTTATCAGATTTACTCCTATTGCGCAAAAACATAATATATATATTGATGTGAAGAGAAGCTTTTTCTCCCATTTTCCCTGACGGCTTTCGGCAAGGGTTTCGGTTTTTGTTTCTTCAATAGTATCTTCCTGTTCTTTTTCCATTTTCGAAGAGGATACTGCCTTGTTATAAAAAACCAACCAAATAACAGCCACTATAATAACCGCAATTCCTGCAGTGTAAAAAGACAGTTTGAATTTGTTAAATGCTGCAAAGATTGAACTGAGTCCATAAATAACCAATGTTCCTGTGGCAACGGTTGTGCCCATAATTACGCTGGAAGTTCCAAGGACTTTTTTGGGCAATACATCTGAGAGCAGTCTTATTATAGTAGGCCAAAGTATAGAAAGGACGAAACCGTTTATCAACCACAGCCATTTCATTATTGCAAAATTCGAACTGACCGCTATTGTAAGGTTTATACCTGCAGATACAATTAGACTAGTAAAAATCATCCATTTTATGTTATATTTTTTGCAGAATACTCCGTTAAAAACTTGCCCGATGCCATATGCAAAAAAGAAAAAAGTAGGGACAGTTCCTGCCTGAGTTTTTGTTATGCCGTAAAAATCTATAATCTGGGTAATATTAGCAGAATAATTAACCTTTCCGAGATAAGATGTGGTATATATAAGCCACCCTAAAAAAATCAGAAACATTGCCTTGCTTTTATTTCCCTTTTTTGCCTGATGTTGCATGTCATTAAACACTCCTATTGTTCAGTTTTTTTATGTTAAAGATAAATTATAGCATAAAACGGTTAAAATTTCAATATTTTTCCGGCTCTTTGGCCTGCATTGTAAGTTTGTTTTTCTTTACGGTAGCAAGAAGTTGTTCAAGTTCTGATTTGTCGTTATCTGTTATTGCGGTTTTAAATCTGTTTAACGATGAGATAAAGGAATTAAGCTCTTTCAGCAAAAATGCCTTGTTTTCAATAAACAACTGACTCCACAACTTCGGACTTATATTTGCGATTCGGGTACAGTCGCGGAATGCACCTGCACAATATGCCAGATTCATTTTGTTATTATATTCAAGGCAGAGGGCAGATGCGGATATGTGCATCAGGTCGCTGGTGTAGGCAATGATACTGTCGTGTTCCTCTGGGGTTGCAGTTGTAATTCGGGTAGCTCCGATGTGTTTTGCCATATCGGTTACAAGTTTGATTGCATCAAGGGTGGAGCGTTCTGTTGGAGTAATAATATATCCGCACTTATCAAACAGATTTGGAGATGCACTGTCAAAGCCGTCGGTTTCCTTGCCTGCCATTGGGTGTCCGCCAACATATACGGTGTCCTGAGGCAAAGCACGGGCGATGTCCTTTGACAGCTTTGTTTTTACTCCGCAAACATCGGTGATTACTGCACCCTGTTTAAATGCGGTTTGATTTTCTTCTATAATTTTGGGTATAAGCTCGGGGAATACGCAAAGTATCACCAAATCTGCATCTTTGATTGCAGGGGACGGAGTTTTAAAAACCTCGTCAACTGCATTTGATGCAAGAGCTTTTCTTCGGGTTTCGGGATTGATGTCACAGCCTACGATTTTTGCGTCATTAAAGCCATGCAAGGCATAAGCCATTGAACCGCCAATAATGCCAAGACCGATAACTGCAATTTTAAAAGTGGATTCCTTCATAACTTACACCTCACAGATTTATAGTTTTTAACATTCCTTGCCAAAATGAACACTTATATTACCAAGCTTTGTCATAAGTGATTTGAACTGGTCAAGGTCAAGGGATTGTGCACCGTCGCAAAGGGCGGATTTTGGGTCGTTGTGAACCTCTGCAATAATGCCGTCGGCACCAACTGCCATTGCCGCAAGTGACAAAGGCTCTACCATCCAGCTCATACCTGCCGAGTGTGACGGGTCAACAACTACGGGAAGATGGCTGAGTTTCTTTACAGCAGGGATAGCGCTCAGGTCAAGAGTGTTGCGTGTGTAGGTTTCAAAGGTTCTGATTCCCCTTTCGCAAAGAATAACATTGTGATTGCCGCCTGCCATAATGTATTCTGCCGACATAAGCCATTCTTCGATGGTTGCTGAAAGTCCTCGCTTAAGAAGGATGGGCTTGTTGATTTTGCCAAGCTCTTTAAGCAGATCAAAGTTCTGCATATTTCTTGCGCCTACCTGAATAATGTCAACATTTTCGTTGAAGGTTTCAACCAGCGAGGGGCACATAATTTCGGTAACAATCGGCAGACCTGTTTCCTTGCGTGCCTCTTTCAGAAGTTCAAGACCTTCAAGCTCAAGACCCTGAAAGGAGTATGGCGATGTTCTGGGCTTGTATGCGCCGCCGCGGAGAATTTTTGCACCGTTCTCCTTTACACTTTTTGCAACGGTCAGAATTTGTTCCTTGCTCTCCACGCTACAAGGGCCTGCGATAACCGTAAAGTTTTTGCCGTCACCGATTTTTACATCGCCAACCTCGATTACAGTATCATCAGGGTGGAATTTACGGCTTGCCTTTTTGAATGGCTCCTGTACACGCATAATTCTTTCAATATCGGGGTCAAGAAGCAGACGGTCTGCATCAAGCTGATGTGTATCACCGATAAGACCCAGAACTATGCTGCTGTCACCTTCGATAATGTCTACCTCCAGACCTTTATTGCGGAAGTCCTCTGCCATTGCGTTAAGTTTTTCCTTTTGAATAGATGTTTTTGTTACGATTACCATAATAAATCATACCTTTCTGGTTATAAAATAAAAAGGAGCCCGTTTGTATAACGAGCTCCATGAATAATTTTCAAAATTGAGTTTAAATGCTCAACGAAGATATCAGCCCATTATACTTATGTTTTTTTCCAAAGTAAAAATAACCGTAGCTAAAGTTAAAGCTAAGGCTGATAAAGTAAAAGAAATATTTAATTGTATTGAGAAGTGTGTTCTGAATCTTCATAATACGTATTCCTTTCGGTTATTGAGAAATATTCTAGCACGATAAACTGATAAAGTCAAGAGCTTTTTTGCGAAAATTTAAAAATTATGTTTTTTTCGGTATTCAAGCGGTGACATTCCCGTTTGTTTTTTGAAAATACGGCTGAAATACATCTGATTGGAGTAGCCAACAATCGAGGCGATTTCAGATACGGTGTAGCTTGAGGATTCAAGGAGTGCCTGAGCCGAGGCGATTCGTGCCGAAAGAATGTATTGCATAGGCGTAAGACCTGTATACTTTTTAAAACTGCGGATAAACCACGAAAGACTGACGTGACATTTTGCGGCATAGTCTTCGATACTGATGTCTGATTTATAGTTATCGTTAAAATAATGAACTGCACGGTCAAGCTCCAGCTTAAAGCCTGACTGGATATTTTTCTTGATTGTATATCTTGAGGTAAGCAGAAAAATGTTATTAAGCAACAGTGAAATCATTTCACCAAACCTTGGAGCAGATGTTTGCAGCTCGTGTATTATCTGCAAAAACAGGTGATTGAATTCAGGCGATGTACCTGTGTGAAAAACCTTGCCTTCTGTAAGCCCGTAATGATTGAGGATATTCCTGACATCTGTGCCCGAAAAGTGTACCCAAAAGACTTCGGGTTTGTCATTGGAATAATATATGTATTTTTGCATTTCGTCGGGCTGGTAAATAATTACGTTCCCTGCAGGGATAATGGTTTCATTTTCGTCAAAAAAGAAATGTGCCTGACCCGAGGCAATATACAAAAGCTGAAAATCCCGTCTGCCTTGGGGTCGGTATGTGGTAAAAGAGCGGCGGTTTATCAGACGGTAGTTGCCGCAGCTTTTTACGGTAAGTGCTTTGCTGAAATCTGCGTTGTCAAAGTGGGTGTTGCCCAGATATGCAGCATTTGCATACATATTATCACACCTTTGTTAGTTATGGTATAATTTATTTTAGCACGTTTTAAACTGAAAAACAATACGCAAGTTCAATTTTGTGTATATTTTGTGCGATTATGGTTATTGTGCAGCGACAGCAGAGATTATATAATTAAATAGATAATTCCTTTGAAGGGAGATAGAAAATGAAAGTATCAGAATTCCTAACGGATTTGAATAACGGAAAATATAATCAGGCATTGACCCGTCTTTACGGAGCAGAGGCTGTTTGTGTTCAAAAGACAAGATATGCCCAAGCTGCAAAGAAATTTGCTGACACATATCCGGACAATGATGAAATATACATATTTTCAGCACCCGGCAGAACCGAAATCGGCGGCAATCACACCGACCATCAGCACGGCTGTGTTCTGGCGGCGGCAGTTGATGTGGATGTTGTTGCGGTTGTAGCATTTAATGATTCTGGTGTGATAAACGTATTGTCAGAGGGGTATAAGCCTTTGTCGGTAAAGCTGGACAATCTTGCTCCTGATTCCCAAGACAACGGCACCGGAGCGCTTATACGCGGAGTAGTGTCAAAATTTACTGAGATGGGTGTATCGGTTGGCGGTTTTAATATTTATGCAACATCTGATGTTCTGGCAGGAAGCGGTATTTCCTCATCAGCAGCATTTGAAACTTTGATTGGTACAATAATAGACAAGCATTATAACGGAGGAAAAGCAGGAGCAGTAGAGATTGCAAAAATAGGTCAGTATGCCGAAAATAACTATTTTGGCAAAAAGTGCGGCCTTATGGACCAGACTGTAAGTTCGGTTGGCGGTTTTGTTTTTATAGATTTCAACGATACACAGAATCCTTTTATCGAAAGTTACAGCATTGATTTTGATTCACTGGGTTATAACCTGTTTATTACTGACACAAAGGGCAGCCACGCAAATCTTTCTGACGAATATTCAGCAGTTCCGGGCGAAATGCGGTCTGTTGCCGAAGTTTTTGGAAAGGAATATTTACGGCAGGTTGATGTGAATGATTTCTGGGCAAAGCTCCCTGAAATCCGTAAAGAGTGCTGTGACAGAGCTATTATGCGTGCAATGCACTTCTTTGACGAAAACCTTCGGCCCAAAGCGGAATTTGATGCACTTAAATCAGGGGACATAAAAGAATTTTTAAGACTTGTAAATGAGTCAGGTCAGTCATCCGAGCGCCTGTTGCAGAACATTTATTCAGTTAAAAACCCTGTTAATCAGGAGGTTGGTATGGGTCTTGCAATAAGTCGCAGAGTATTGGCAGGTCTGGGTGCGTGCCGTGTTCACGGCGGAGGTTTTGCAGGAACAATTCAGGCATTTGTGCCAAAGGCAAAGGCTGCAGAATACAAGTCGGCTCTTGAAAGAATGTTCGGCAAGGAAAGTTGCCGGCTTATGAGAATACGTCCCGTTGGCGGTATTGATTTTACAGAATATGCAGAAGGAAGATAAAATGATAGAAACACTTATAAATCAACTTATAAACTATGCTCTTGACAAAGAACTTATAGATAAATGTGATAAAATTTTCGTGCGCAACAGATTGATGGAAATTTTACAGATTGATGACTGGAAGGATACCAAGGCGGATGTGCCCGCTGAAGGTTCTATAGATAAAATTCTCGATGGCATTCTTGGCTATGCAGAAGACAAAGGTTTAATTTCAGGAACAAACGAGTCAAAGGATTTATTTGATACAAAGATAATGTCCGTTTTTGTTCCGATGCCGTCGGCGGTTATAAACGAATTTAACAAGGATTATGAAAAATCTCCTGAAACAGCAACAGATAACTATTATAAATGGAGCAAAGCGGTTAATTATGTACGAATGGAACGTATTGCCCGTGACCGTGTATGGAAGTTTGAAACAAAAGATTATGGCACACTTGATATAAGCATCAATCTTTCCAAGCCGGAAAAAGACCCACGGGATATTGCGGCGGCAGCAGCGGCAAAATCGGCGGCATATCCCAAGTGCCAGCTTTGTGCCGAAAATTCAGGTTATGCAGGAAGGCAAGGACACCCTGCACGTCAGAATCTGATTCCCATACCTCTTAGTGTGGGTGGTGAGGATTGGTTTTTGCAGTATTCGCCCTACGGATACTACAACGAGCATTGTATTGTGTTTAACAAAAGTCATATTCCTATGAAGATTGACAAGGCTGTTTTTGGAAAACTGTTTGATATAATTATGACTTTGCCTCATTATTTTGTGGGTTCAAATGCTGACCTTCCGATTGTGGGCGGTTCAATTTTAAGTCATGAACATTTTCAGGGCGGAAGGTTTGAATTTGCAATGGCAAAGGCTCCTGTCGAGTACGAGTTTAAAATGAAGGATTTTCCCAATGTATCTGCAGGAATTGTGAAGTGGCCTATGTCGGTTATCCGTCTTGCGGCAACTAACCGAAAAGAGCTTGAGGAGGCCTGCAATGCCGTTCTGGTTGAATGGAGAAAGTATTCTGACGAAAGTGTGGATATTTTTGCTCAAACCGATGACATACCGCACAACACTATAACTCCTATTGCACGAAAACGGGGAGATATGCTTGAATGTGACCTTGTTCTGCGTAACAACCGCACAACAGAAGAACGTCCTATGGGGCTGTTCCATCCCAATCCTGACCTGCATCACATAAAGAAGGAAAATATCGGATTGATTGAGGTTATGGGTCTTGCAGTATTGCCGTCACGACTTGCTGCCGAACTTGATTTGCTTGCAGAGGCAATGCTTTCGGGTGCTGATATTGCAAAGGACGAAAAGCTGTGTGCTCACGCAGATTGGGCGGCAGAGGTTTTAGAAAACCATCCTGAATTTTGTGCTGATAATGCCCATGAAATTATCAGGGCAGAAGTGGGAGCTGTGTTTGAAAAAGTGCTTTGCGATGCAGGGGTATTCAAACGTAACAAATCGGGCGCAGAAGCCTTTAAGAAATTTTGCAAATGTCTTTAACTAAATTAAAATAGTCCAGACCGCAAAAAGGCGGGAAAACCAAAGACTTTTTACTGTGTATTAGCTTAAAAACTGAAAAATCGCATATTAATGCGATTTTTTTGTTTTTTATTATAATATTTCCTCTATGTGAAAACCTTCCTGATGAGGGATGTGTTCCACCAGTTTTTCAAACATTATAAATTCCCCAAAAAAATCGGGCTTTTGTTTAAGTTCTGCATAGGCGCGGCTCTGGGTAAGCGAAATTTCAATCTGCTCGATATCCTCGGTCGAAATGGTCAGAGAAGCCCATGTTCTGCGTTTGTCCCATATGCTGCGGATGCGGTCAAGTTTTTTGACAATTTCATCCCAGCGGTCTTTATCAGCAAGGGTGTGAACATCTTTACATTCGGTGGCAATATCGTTGGCAAGGGATATCATAATAAAGGCGTGTATGCCGATAAAGATGCAGATTGCCGTAAATATCGCAATGGCGGATATAAATGCCTTCATTATTTGCTTTTCCCCTTTCCTTTACGCCTTGGAATAATCACAATTTCGCCCGAGCGGTCTGCTGTCATACAAAACACCTGGTCGGGCTTCGGAATTTTATGTTTTTTCAGGGTTGTCCGAAGCCATTCTTCGTTAAAGCCAAGTCGTTTTATATTGTTATGGTTAATATGGCCGTTATCAATTATTACATAGCTAAGAAAAACCGGCGAGGAATTTTCTATTCCAAAATCCAGAAGACAAACGGGGCGTTGATTGTTTTTGGGAATAACACTCACGTTGCCGTTTGTTTCCATTATAATATACTCAACTTCAGAAAGTGATGTGGCGCCTGTATTACGCACGGTTTCCATAAGGTCGTTAAGGTTAAAGCGCTGTTTCTCCATTTCACTCTGATTTATGGAGCCTTTTTCGTAAAAAACGCTGGGAGTGCCGAAAAAGATTTTGCGAATGGTAAAGTTTTTATATGCACCATACGATAGCAAAACTTCAAGAATAAGCAGCAGCGCGATGGCAATAAGGCTTGTAAGTATTGGCAGCGACGAGTCCTGAACAGGGGCGGCGGCAACCTCTGAAATAATGATTGTCACCACAAGCTCGGATGGTTCAAGCTCGCCAATCTGCCGCTTGCCAAGCATACGCAAGGAGAGTATTGTGAAAAAATATATTATGATTGTTCGGATAAAGGTGATAAGCATAACAAAACCTCCTGTTTACAATACTGTTTCCAAACTTTCAAAATTTATGTATTTATGCACAAATCAGCCTTTGTGGCATATTATGTATGGTAATAAAAAAATGAGGAGTGTTATGATGGACGGATATATTCTTGTGCAGGTATCTACCGCAGACCAGGCTATACCAATTCCAGATGCAAATGTAATTATTTCAAGGGTTACTGACGGCGGCGAGGAATTGATACGTGTTCTTAAAACCGACCGCAGCGGAAAAACAGAATTGGTTGCAGTTCCCGCGCCGCCTGCCGCAAATTCCCAGACCCCTGACGATATCGGTGTAAGGTTCTTTAAGTATAACATCCGTGTGGATTATCCCGGATATATCACCACCGAAAATGTTAATGTTCCGGTGTTTGAAGGACTGAAATCAATTCAGTCGGTATCAATGATACCACTGTCCGAGGGTGACGAGCGGGGCAAGGTTGTTACCGTTACCGAGGAAGAACCCTTTGAGAACGAATAAAAGGAGGCGTGACAGATGATAGGCAGACCCTATATTCCCGAAACAATAACAGTACATCTGGGGGCACCGGATGCCGATGCCGAAAATGTTACTGTCAGTTTTTCTGATTACATAAAGAATGTTGCATCCAGCGAGATTTTTCCTACATGGCCCGAAAATGCACTCCGTGCAAATATTTATGCGCAGATTTCTTATGCATTAAATCGGGTTTATACCGAATGGTACCGCTCGCGCGGGTATGATTTTGATATAACAAATTCAACGGCATTTGACCAGTCTTTTGTGAAAAACCGTGACGTTTTTGAAAATATCAGCCTGATTGTTGACGAGATTTTTAACGATTATATACGACGTCAGGGAAATATCGAACCGTTGTTTGCCGCCTTTTGTGACGGGCGAGAGGTGACCTGTGACGGACTTTCTCAATGGGGGTCGGTGGAACTTGCCAATCAGGGACTGGGACCATATGATATTTTAACCAGATATTACGGCAACGATATTGAGATTGTTCAGGACGCACCTATACAGAATGTAACAGAAACCTATCCCGGCACACCATTGCGACTTGGCAGTTCAGGGCAGGAGGTACGTACAATCCAGACCCAGCTTAACCGTATTTCAAGGGACTATCCCCTTATTCCCAAAATAACAACAGTTGACGGAGTGTTCGGTGAAGAAACCGAGGATGCGGTAAGAAAGTTTCAGGAGATTTTCAATCTGACGGCAGACGGAATAATCGGCAAGGCAACCTGGTACAGAATTAAATCGATTTTTGTGGCGGTGGCAAGGCTTGGAGCGCTGAATTCCGAGGGTATATTGCTTGCAGATGTGCCAAAGAATTTTGTATCCGAGGTAAGACGTGGGGATACAGGCAACCCCGTGCGGGTTATACAGTATTATCTGGCGGTTATTGCGGTGTATAATAATTCGGTTCCCTCGGTCAATATTGACGGAATTTTCGGTGAGGCCACCGAAAATTCGGTACGCAGTTTTCAACGCACCAAAGGACTTCCCGAAACGGGAGTGGTGGACGAAACCACTTGGAACGAGCTTAACCGCACATATCTGGGTATTTTAGAGAGCTATCCGCCTCAGTTTATTGCCGAGGATTATGCCCCATATCCAGGAACTCCGCTGGTTCTGGGCAGTCAGGGCGATGCGGTTCGGGCGCTGCAGACAAGACTGGATTTTATAGCGCAGTTTTATGAAAACGTGCCTGATGTAGAGGTTACGGGTACTTTTGATGAACAAACCCAGAATGCCGCCGATGCCTTTGCAGAGGATCAGGGACTTCCGCCTAAAGGTTTTGTTGGCCCGGGATTGTGGAAATTGATTGAAGACACATATTTTAATTTGAAGAATGGCGACCTTAAAACGCCGGGTCAATATCCGGGGTATGCTGTAAGTCAGTAAAGGAGACGGTTAAATGGATAACAATTTATATTTCTCACACCGTGACGAAAAGGCGAATATTTATGAACTGCAGACCTATCTGAGATATTTGTCAAGATACATAAAAGATATTCCGCAGGTAAATCCTGACGGTATATACGGACCCGAAACACGCAGAGCGGTAAGTGCCTTTCAAAAAAGGTTTGACCTGCCTGCAACGGGCGAGGCAGATTTTGAAACCTGGACCCGAATTGTAGAAGAATATGATAATGTTGTACGCGCTGAAAAATACGTGAAGCCTGTATTTGTGTATCCTGTTGATATTCCTGATATGAAGGAAGGGGATGATTTTGAGGAAATATACATCCTGCAGATAATGCTCAGAAGGCTTGCAAAGATTTTCCCCAATATTCATATGCCCAAAATAACAGGTACCTTTGATGAGGATACCAAAAAGGCTGCCGAGGATGTGGAGAGGTATTACGGAAAAGTTCCGTCAGGAAGGATTGACCGTGAACTGTGGAATATTATTGCCGATACTTACAGTGCATTTACCTTTAATGACTGATTGACAGGTTGTGGAATTTTTGGTAAAATAAATTTTACTGCCTCTTGAACGTTTGAGGGGCAGTAAAGAATCTTATGGAGGACACTACGTTATGCGAATGAGAAGAAAAAAACACCGCGAGGAGCGTATGGAAAGCTGCTCGGGTATTATGATAAAGGATATTATGGAATATAAGGGCGATATAAGGGCTGTATACGGTGAGGACAAGCCCCTGCATATCGAAATAGGCTGCGGAAAGGGCGGATTTATCAGCGAAACCGCACGTCGCAATCCTGATATTAACTATATTGCTTTTGAAAAAAATCTTGATGTTTTAGTATTGGCGATGGAAAAGGTACAGCAAATGGGGCTCACTAATGTTCGGTTTGTGCCCGGTGATGCAGGAGCCCTTGGAAATATGGAAACAAAAAGTAAAATTCAGCGCATTTACATCAATTTCTGTGACCCTTGGCCAAAGGCAGGACACAAGAAAAGAAGACTTACTCACGAGAATTTTCTTTCAATATATAAAAGCTTGCTTGAGGTTGGAGGAGAAATCCATTTTAAAACCGATAATCAGGGTCTTTTTGAGTTTTCGCTGAATTCCTTTGCGGATTTCGGGTTGAAATTAAAAAACATTACCCTCGATTTGCACAACAGCGCATTTGAAGGTAATGTTATGACCGAATATGAAAAGCTATTTTCTGAAAAAGGACAGCCTATATATCGATGTGAGGCTAGTTTCTGTCAGCATGAATGATAGGAATTGCAACTATAACTGCAAATGTCAGAAGCTGTGACAGAATGAACGAAAGAAACGTATATTCTGAATTCAGCATAGGCTCCAAGAATCGTGTTTGCTGAAAGAACCAACGATAAATGTTACCGGCCTTTATGATATACAGATAGCTTGAAACCCCGCAAAATACAGAAAATGATATTACTGCCGGAACCCAATAATCACCGGGCGAAAATGCTCTCATATAAGCCCGGTACCAGTTTCTGTAATAAAACAGCAGAAACAGAATAAAGGATGCAAGGTTAAGCACAAAGCAGACAACCTTGACAAAGTAAACGGTATCTCTGTATATCATCAGAGAAAAAATGACCGAACAAAGTATTGACATGCAAAAGGTCTTGAATGTTTCAAGAACCGAATTTGTAAGTTTGTACATAGAAGTAAACACAACCTTTCTACTTTGTACATATTACCACATTATTTTGTAATATTCAAGAGAAAACAGACAAATTTTTTTGTAAAAATGCAGAAGAAATGCAAAAAAACAGTTGACAAAGGCGGCAAAGTGTGATAGAATATCACGGTAAAGCAGAAGGTCCGCTTCTCCCCTTAGCTTACGGCAACAGGGTTTTGAGTTTGTTTTTTGAGTGCGGAGATTTATGCTTTCCGCACTTTTTTGTTTTTTAAAATTGTGCAAAAAATTTTGGAGGTGTTTAGGTATAGCTAAGCAAGAGTTGATGATTAACGAAGAAATCAAAGACAAAGAAGTCCGTCTTATCGGCCCCGAAGGTGAGCAGCTTGGCGTGGTTTCAGGCAAGGAAGCACTTGCAATGGCTGATCAGCACAGTCTTGACCTTGTTAAGATTGCGCCTCAGGCAAAACCGCCCGTATGCAAAATTATGGATTACGGAAAGTACAAGTTTGAGATTGCCAAAAGGGAAAAGGAGCAAAGAAAGAACCAGAAAGTAATTGATGTTAAAGAGGTTCGTCTCAGCCCCAATATCGATGAGCACGATTTCCAGACAAAAGTTAATCAGGGAATCAAGTTTTTAAAATCCGGCGACAAGGTTAAGGTTTCTGTACGTTTCCGTGGTCGTGAGATTACACACAGTGCCAGCGGTAAGGAGCTTCTTCTCAGAGTGAAGGATGCTATGGCAGAGGTTGGCGTTGTCGAAAAGGATATCAAACTCGAAGGTAAAAGTATGGCTATGTTTGTATCACCCAAGAAGGCATAGGGCTTCGGTCAGTTAGGACAAAAGCTTTAAAAGTTATTTATGGAAGGAGAATAAAAGATGCCTAAAATTAAGACACACAAAGGCGCTGCAAAACGTTTCGGCGTTACAAAGAACGGAAAAATCAAAAGAGGTAAGGCTTTCAGAAGTCACATCCTTAACAAGAAGACAACCAAGAGAAAAAGAAAGCTCAGAAGAGCAGGTTATCTTGCAAAGGCAAATGCTGCTACTATCAAGGCAATGATCCCTTACAAATAAAGGGTAATTTCTGATTGCGGCAAGGTGCCGCAGATTTTCGCCGACGGCGGAACTTTTTACAGCGGAACATTCCGCAATAATTGATTAAGAAAAGAAAGGAGTCTTTATCATGGCAAGAGTTAAAGGTGCTATGCACACAAGAAAAAGACGTAAAAAAATATTGAAATTAGCTAAAGGTTACAGAGGAGCAAAAAGTAAACTCTTCAAAACAGCCAACCAGGCAGTTATGAAATCTCTTACTTATGCTTACCGTGACAGAAAGCAAAAGAAGAGAAACTTTAGACAGCTCTGGATCGCTCGTATCAATGCGGCTGCTCGTGCAAACGGTATCAGCTACAGCAGATTTATGAACGGTCTCAAGAACAACGGTATCGAAATCAACAGAAAGATGCTTGCAGAAATTGCAGTTTCTGATCCTGCTGCTTTCACAAAACTTGTTGAAAAGGTAAAATAATATTTGATATGAAAAAAGTTATACTGCGATAGTAGTATAACTTTTTCGCGCAATAAGAAAATAATCGGAGGATGTTTTACTTATGTGGGAAGGCTTTAAATATAACGTTGTCACCGGTATAAGCAGAATGCTGAATGATATAGAAGGGTTTATTGCGCCCGTCACATTCAAACTGTATCCGATTCTCAGATATCTGAGCTCTATAAATATTTGGGTGGTTAGTACGGTATTTGTTGCCATGCTGTGTTACTTACTTTTTATAAGACACCACCATGTGTTAAGAAAGCTGAGACGCTCTGCCAATTATTTTTCAGCAGGTATATTGTTGCTTATGTATGTCCTTGTTTGTGAAACCCCTTTAAGGGTCGGACCTGTTGTAAGTATTAATGTGGGACTTTTTGTAATGCCTCTTGCGGCAAAGCTGTTCGGACCTGTTCTGGCAGGAGCGTTTGGTATTATCCAATACGCTGCATCCTTTGCCATGCATCAGGGCGAGGCATTCAACCTTAGTTCTATGCTGGTTGCCGGTATAAGCGGTATGATTTACGGAAGGATTATTTATTTGCGTAAAACAACATATTTAAGATGTCTTTGGGCAAAACTGCTGGTAAATGTGATGTGCAATATTGTGCTTGTTCCTATGTTCAATGCTGAAACTCTTACACACGAAGCGTTAACCGTGGTTGTACGTAATATATCAGTTAATATTTTACTTGCTCCGGCTCAGGCATTGCTGATTTTTGTGGCTTTGAAAATTATGAAAAAAATCAGAAAGGGAATAGAAGAAGGTTCCTGGGGATTTGCAAGATGATACTTGAGATAACTGGAAAAGATAATAAAACCTTGAAGCTTATCAAGGCACTAAAAAAGAAGAATAACCGTACCGAGCAGGGTAAGTTTGTAGCCGAGGGCAGAAAGCTTGTGCTTGAGGCTTTTGAATATGTCCCTGATGATATTTACTGCATAGTTGTGACTCGTGAATTTTATGAAAAAGAGGCAGACGTTGTGACGGTTGCAGAGAGTGTATGCGACAAAGTATTTGTGGTGTCGCAGCAGATGTTTGATGATATATCCGATACCGACACACCGCAGGGAATTCTTGCAGTTATAAATATGACTGACAGGGAATTTACCTTGTCGGAGAATACGCGGGATATTGTTGTACTTGATGGTGTTTCAGAACCGGGTAATATGGGCACGGTTATAAGAACGGCAGAGGCTTTGGGCTTTGACGGTATTTATCTTATGAAGGGCTGTGCTGATATTTACAGTTCAAAAACCGTTCGTGCTACTATGGGTTCGCTTTTCAGAATGAAATTTAAAACCGGTTGCGAGATTGCAGATGTTGAAGATTTGAAAAAGGCAGGTTTTACTATTATTTCTACCACTCCGGGCGGTGATACGGTTCTTGAAGGAATGTCCGTAAAAGGCAAAACCGCAGTTGTTATCGGCAACGAGGCTCACGGCGTTTGCAACGAAATGCTCAGAGTTTCGGATTTACGTGTAAGAATCACTATGGAGGGGCTTGCAGAGTCCCTGAATGCAGCAATAGCTGCAGGGATTGCTATGCATTGGATAAAAACCTGCAGAGCCGAATAAATTATTTATTGGAATAGTATTATGGAAATTTTGTATGAATTGTGGTTGCAGACCATATGCGATTTCGAGCCTGAAACGGTTGAAAAAGCGGTCGTATTGTTTGAAAATACCGGAAGAAGGTTTTCCTCCAATATGTCAGAGCGTTTTAAACTGTCAAAGGCAGGAATTTCGCCCAAAATTGCAGACAGAATAGGAGAGCCTGAATATTTTAAACGTGCTCAGGATATACTTGGATATTGCAACGACAACGATATAAGAATTATTGATATAGAATCTGAGGAATATCCCGAAGCATTGAAACATATTAATTCTCCACCCCGTATTTTATTTGCAAAGGGCAAAAGAATAGATTTAAACAACAATTTATGCGTATCGGTTGCAGGAACCAGAAAACCTACACCGCAGGGAAAGGTAGCTGCTCGTGAAATCGGCAAAAGTCTTGCGGCAGAAGGTGTTGTGGTAGTCAGCGGTATGGCAGAGGGTATTGATGCCGAAGCTCATCGGGGTGCAATTGATGCAGGCGGCACAACGGTTGCTGTTCTTGCAGGAAGTGTTGACACAATTTATCCAAAATGCAATCAAAGGCTGTATTATGAGATATTGGAATGTGGTATGGTTCTTTCGGAAAGACCCCTTGGAACAGTTGTAAAACCCTATTTCTATCAACAACGCAACCGTATTATTGTGGGTTTGTCTTCGGGAACTGTTATTGTCGAAGGTGAGATTAAAAGCGGTACGTCAATTACCGCAAGACATGCTGTTGAAAGTGGCAGAGACGTTTTTGCTGTTCCGGGAAATCCAATGGTGAAAATGGCAGAACTGCCTAACAGCTTAATTTCAGAGGGTGCAATGATTGTTGACAAAATACATCGGCCCCTTGAATATTATAAAGAAACAATGTCGGAATATTTTGAAAAGAATCTTCCGCCACAGCAGGAGGAAGTTAAAAGATTTGAAGGCTTTTCTGAGGAAGACAGAGCAATTCTTGATTTCATCGCAAATCGCGGCGGTGTTGCCTATGCAGAGGAAATTACCGAGGCGCTGGGAATTGCATCAAACGTTATGAGCACTCGACTTACCGTTTTGTGTATACGGGGTGTTTTGAGACAGGAAAGCGGAAATAGATTTATTGTTGTTAAATACTAAATTATAGCATAGGTGAGTATATGGCTAAAACAGTTGAAAAAACCTCAACAGACAAGAAAAAAAATCTTGTTATCGTTGAGTCGCCTGCAAAGGCAAAAACCATAAAAAAATATCTTGGCGCAAAGTACGAGGTTACTGCATCTATGGGTCATTTGCGCGACCTGCCAAAAAGTCAGCTTGGTGTTGACCTTGAAAATAACTTTGAGCCTAAATATATAACAATCCGCGGCAAGGGTGATTTGATTACCAAGCTAAAGAAGGATGCAAAGAACTCTGCAAAAGTCTTTCTTGCAACTGACCCTGACCGTGAGGGCGAGGCAATATCCTGGCATCTGGCAAACCTTCTGGAAATTGACCCCAAGGATAAATGCCGTATTACATTTAATGAGATTACAAAAACAGCCGTAAAAGAAGCTGTTACCAAGCCAAGGGCAATAGACGGTGATTTGGTTGATGCACAGCAGGCAAGACGTGTTCTTGACCGTATTGTGGGTTATCAGCTCAGCCCCCTTCTCTGGAAAAAGGTAAAAAAGGGTTTGAGTGCTGGCAGAGTTCAGTCTGTGGCAACCAAGCTGATTGTTGACCGTGAGCGTGAAATAGAAAATTTTGAAGAAGAAGAGTATTGGACAATAGATGTAAAGCTTACCGACGAAAAGGGCAAAAAGCCTTTTGTGGCAAGGTTCCACGGTAAGAATTCAAAAAAGCTGAATCTTGGCGACGGCAAAACCGTTGACGGCATTGTGGAAAAACTGAAGGAATCTTCATATACGGTAAGCAAGATTGAAAGAAGCGAAAAGAAAAGATACACCGCACCGCCATTTACAACAAGTACCCTTCAGCAGGAAGCGGCAAGAAAGCTGAACTTTACCACCAAACGTACAATGGCAACAGCTCAGCAGTTGTATGAAGGTGTGGATATAAAGGGCAGCGGCAGCGTTGGTCTTATCACCTATATGCGTACCGATTCATTAAGAATTTCTACCGAGGCACAGGAGGAATGCCGCAGATATATTGGTGGCAGATTTGGGACTGAATATGTTCCTGCAAAACCAAAGTTCTACCGTTCCAAAAAGTCGGCACAGGATGCGCACGAGGCTATCCGTCCTACCTCAATGGAATTTGACCCCGAAAAGATTAAAGCATCTCTCAAGCCTGACCAGTATAAGCTTTATAAACTTATCTGGAACAGATTTCTTGCAAGCCAGATGGCTGATGCAGTTATGGATACCGTTCAGGCGGATATTACAACAGGCGAATATCTTCTTAAAGCATCAGGCGCAGCCGTAAAGTTCGATGGTTTTATGGCGATTTATGTTGAAGGTCATGATTTTGCCGAGGAAAAGGAAGGTAAAATCCCTGCAATCACCGAGGGTCAGACCTTGCTTGCCAAAGAGGTTGAACCAAAACAGCATTTTACTCAGCCCCCCGCAAGATATACCGAGGCGTCGCTGGTTAAAAAGATGGAGGAGGACGGCATTGGTCGCCCAAGTACCTATGCGCCCACCATTACAACAATTACAAGCAGCCGTGGTTATGTGGCACGCGAAGGCAAGTCGCTTTATCCCACAGAGCTTGGTACAATAGTAACCAACCTTATGGAGGAGCATTTTAACAGCATTGTTGACGTTGAATTTACCGCTACTATGGAAGAAAATCTTGACAGTGTTGAAGAAGGCAACAAGGACTGGAAGGAAATAATAGGCGATTTTTATAAGCCGTTTGCAAAAACCCTTGCCGATGCTGAGGAAGCAATAGGCAAGATTGAAGTTCAGGACGAGGTTTCTGATATTCCTTGCGAAAAGTGCGGCAGAATGATGGTTTATAAGCAGGGTAGATTTGGCAAATTTCTTGCCTGCCCCGGGTACCCCGAGTGCAGGAACACAAAGTCTATTGTTGAAGAAATTGATGCCCTTTGCCCCAACTGCGGCAGCAAGGTGCAGGTTAAAAAGTCCAAAAAGGGTGCAAAATATTACACCTGCGAAAAGGGAACAGATTGCTTTATCTCATGGGACGAACCAACCAATATGAAGTGCCCCGAATGTGGCGGCGTATTGATGAAAAAACGCCCCTTCCGCGGCCGTGGCCCGATTAAGCATGTCTGCTTTAATGAAGACTGCAAATACGAGGAAATCCCTGCTAAGAACAAGAAAAATAGTTATTAAGGGAATGTTAAAATAGTCCATACCGCAAAAAGACGGAAAAATAAAAGATTATTTACGGGTCATTGATACTAAAACTGTTATAAATGTTGAAAAATCGCATAAATATGCGATTTTTCTGCTTTTTATAGTCTTTTTGCTACGCACAAACCTCACCTCTCGGTGTACACAAGTACACCTTCGGGTATCCCAAAGTCGTGACTTTGGTTCGGTTTGCGTGTTCTGAATCAATTTTACCTATTCCCTAATGGTAGGCTGTTTAAAAACTTTGTTTTTAAACAGCCCCTTATTTTGTGCAGTAGGATATTATTAACCTTTGTTAGTTTCTTGTTGCTCAAAATAACTTTCAAGAATTTTAATAACAATATTGTTAAAACTGGTATCGTTTTCGATTGCAAGGTTAGTTACTTTGTCTGCTAATTCATCTGAAATATATAAAGATTTGTAACACGCCTGTACCTTTTTCCTTGAAAAGTCAGGATTAAATGCCATATATTATCACCCCGTAAAAATAAATGTTATATTTACAGTATAATATAAAACAGAAACTTAAAATATATGAGAAAAATATATTGATTTTTTATGCTATATATGTTAATATATTATTAAAGAACAAAACACTTTTGTTCTTTAGCTGCTAAGCAAGCAAAAAAAGAGTGACTCATATCTTGCCTTCTATCCTTTTTACTAAATTTTCCAAACTGGTTGGCTTGAATATGAAAATCACTCTTTTTTGCTTTTATTTAATTTAATATTCCGTTTTCAGATACTTCAAGAAATCTTTCACGGACACGGTTGCGTAGACATATATTTTCGGGTGCATCAAGATTGGGGTCACGGGCAAGTAGTTTGTCTGCGGTATCTTTTGCAAGGCTCAAAAGGTACATATCGGTTGAAAGGTTGGCTACTTTCAGTTCGGGCAGACCGTGCTGACGGATACCAAAGAATTCTCCGGGGCCGCGAAGCTCGAGGTCTTTTTCCGAAATTTTAAAACCGTCGGTGGTTTCGCACATGATCTTCATTCGCTCGTCGGCTATTTTACCTCCGTTTGAAAACAGTATGCAAAAAGAACTGTGACCGCCTCGGCCGATTCTGCCACGTAGCTGGTGCAGTTGCGAAAGTCCAAAACGTTCGGCATTTTCAATAATCATAACCGTGGCATTGGGTACATCCACACCAACCTCGATAACGGTGGTGGATACCAAAACGTCAATTTTCCCCAGCGAAAAACGCGACATAATATCCTTGCGTTCAGCCGCTTTAAGCCTGCCGTGCATAACCTCAACAGAGAGGTCAGGAAAGACGGTTTTTTTCAGCTTGTCGGCATATTCAATTGCCGATTTTGCTGTTAGAGCCTCAGATTCTTCAATCAAAGGGCACACAATATATGCTTGCCTGCCTTCATTTATGTTTTTGCGAAGGAATTCATAAACACGGCTACGCATTTTCTCACCTACCGAGTAGGTTTCAATTTGCTTTCTGCCCGGTGGCAGTTCGTCAATAACCGATATATCAAGGTCGCCGTAAAGTATCAGCGAAAGTGTTCGGGGGATTGGGGTTGCAGTCATAACCAATGTGTGGGCGCCGATACCCTTTTCGGTAAGGGCTAGTCGCTGACGAACACCAAAACGATGTTGTTCGTCGGTTATAACCAGCGCGGCATTTTTAAAGACTGTATCATCTGTAATAAGGGCGTGGGTGCCAATAATAATCTGTGCGGAGCCGTCTTTGATTTTTGCTTTTGCCTCGCGTTTTTCGGCGGGGGACATTCCTCCGCAAAGAAGAACCGTTTCAAAGCCAAACTGTGTAAATAACTTTTTAAGATTATTATAATGCTGAATGGCCAGAATTTCTGTAGGTGCCATAAGCACCGCCTGATAGCCTGATTTTACCGCAGCATACATAGCCGCCGCCGCAACCATGGTTTTACCCGAACCAACGTCACCCTGAACCAGTCTGTTCATAGGGATTGGCTTTTGGATGTCGGTGCAGATTTCATTGATAACACGTTTTTGTGCAGATGTCAGCTCAAATGGCAGAGCTTGGGCGAATTCTTTAATGCATTTTACGTCCTTTATGGGAGTTGCCGTATAACTTCTGCGCTCATCACCCATAAGCCGGATGCCTGTTTGCAGAACAAGAAGCTCTTCAAAGGCAAAGCGCTGACGTGCATTTTCAAAGGCATCGCAGCTTTTGGGAACGTGAAGGTCAACCAGCGATTCCATAATTGTCTTAAAGCCTTGCTCCTTGCGGATGCTGTCGGGCAGAATATCGGCAAGTGGTTTTTCAAGCTCGGTAAGTACAATATTGGCGGTATTGCGTATGGTATCCTGGGAAAGACCTGCGGTGGAGGGGTAGACAGGCAGAATTTTACCTGTTTTTTTGCTTTGTCCTGTGTTTGCCTCGGTAACAGGGTTTGTCATTTCAAAATAATTGCCCTTATATACCACCTTTCCATAAAAGGTGAACTCTCCGCCGTTTGAAAGGGTGGTGGCGATATAAGGCGCATTAAACCAGGTTATACGCATAATACTGCTGCCGTCGGATACCCTTGCCTGTGTAACGGTTTTTCTGCCACGGGCGCGAAAGGTTTTCACCTCTCCTGCAAGACTGGCACAAACACAAACCGTTTCACCGTCCATAAGCTCGGATATAGCCTTTATTTCGCTTCTGTCCTCCAGACTTCGGGGAAAATGGAACAGCAAATCGGTGGCAGTATTTATGCCAAGTCGGGCAAATGCTTTTGCACGTGCCTCGCCAATACCTTTTATGTATTGTATGGATACTTCGGGTTTCATAAAAATCTCCATTCCACCGCCATACGTCGGCACAAATAGTAATTTTCTCTTATCTGTATGGCAAGGAATGATAAGAGATTTTTACGCCCATGTGCGTTTCTGAGCGAATGCGAAGAAAATTTCGCACGGGCAATT
>JAZRLM010000014.1:0-4316 GCA_045646865.1 Clostridia bacterium | reverse complement strand
CTTATAATACCTGCGGCGGAAATCGCTCCTAAGCCGCCACAGATTAATTGCGTAATCCGTAATAAGTCGGATCGTAGCCATGTCGTTCTGTGAGCCAAGGAGTTGCCTGACTGGGTTGTCTTCCTAAGACCGCTTGGCCTCCGACTTCTTATAATACCTGCGGCGGAAATCGCTCCTAAGCCGCCACAGATTAATTGCGTAATCCGTAATGGGAGAGGGAGTTTTGATCGTTCAATTGTTTCTTCTGCTTTTTTAGAGGATTGCTCAAATGACTGTGCCATAGCAGAAGAGGGTTTCATAACCAAAAACTCTGTGCCATTGAATTGCTCGTTTTTCTTGTCAGTTGTTAAATCTATTCCTAAAAACGGTTTCATAAAAGCACCTCCTTTAAAACATTATATCACATCAATTGCTTGCTGTAAATTTCTATTATCTGAGTTATATCGAAAGAAATCGAGCTAATTCGACAGAAAACACTGCGTCCTAAGTTGACACAAGCAGAGGGCTTCATTCTGGGCGTTGATGCTAAGATATTCTCCTGTTGCGGTGCCCGGTGTGCGCCTTGCCGCCGGCGCGCCTGCGTTGCACCCCGACCGCAGCCACTCGCTCAGGTCGCTTTATCCGCCACTGGCGGCGCTCCCATCGCTCTCCATAGCCGGCCCGGTGATTGTGTATGGGGTGTCTGCTGGTGTAGTGTAAGGTCTGATTTATTGGATTTGTCAAATGCTAAAATGAGCAGCCAAATATGGCTGCTCATTTTTTGTATCTGTGTGATCCCGTCTCTTTAACTTACTCACATTATTTTATAAAAAATTCAAAGTGAATCTCTTTTTCCGAGAGCCGGTATTTTTCCAAAAGTTCAGGGCCACAGGAGTTAGAACCAACACCGGAATTTTTGTAATCAATGCGTATATTAGTACAATCCGATTTTGTGAGTTCATCCTGATGACTTGCTTGCATAAGCATCTCGGCCGTATAATGCGAGATATTAAATTCCATGCCTTCTGCCGCTTCAAAGGATAAACCGTTCTTGATTTTGAGAACCTTTGTTTTAATGTGGTTGCCATGTTCTTGCGGCATGATGTAATTTACATATTCATCATCTGCACTGCTTATGTACCAATCAACCATTGAGGCGTGGTGCATATCGCAGTAGTTTTCATATGGACCCATACCGTAATAACTAAAATCCGATTTTTCATAAGGAGTTTTGATTTCAAAACCAAGGCGCGGCAGCCATTTACATTTGTCTTTGACTTTTCCGTCAAGTACAACATGTATTTCACCGTCTGACATCACAGTGTATTTTGCTGTGTATCTGAAATACGGAGTTCTTGAAACACCTGCAAGACTGCCCTTAACTGTAACTTCAGCTCCGTTTAAAGTACATTCATATACCTTGTCAAACTGCTTGTCGAGGTTTTCTCCCTGCCATACATTGGACCAGTACCAATACTGCTTGATCTTTCTTTCGTTATCAATCGGAGCACGCATTGATGTTATTCTGATCGGTGATTTTAACTGTTCTTCTCCATTTTTCACAAGGCTTACGAACGCACCGAGATTCTTTGAAAATGTATAGCAAAAGACTTCTCCCTTAAATATGATAAAGTTATCATCTTCTGTTGCTTCTGCTGCTACAGATACAATGTTCTTTTTCTGCAACGTAGCAGGGATTTCCAGTTGCTTCTGTGCAACACAATATCCCGACTTATCATACAAATAGCAGTGAACATATGCACCAAGCGCGCAGGTTTCTGGCAATGTAAGTTTTATTTTTGCTGTCTGCTTGGGATGAATATCAAGAATAAGTGTCTTTTTCTCTTTGATTTCTCCGTCAACCTTGATCTGATATTCAAATTTATATTCTGAAAGATTGGTGAAATCGTATCTGTTCAGAACAATTAATTCATTGCCTGAAAGCGCGCAGTCCATATATTGATATGCAGCTTTTACTTCAAGTGAGCCTGCTTTCAATGTTCTGTCATGAAAAACCATACCGTCTGCACAGAAGTTACCGTCATTGGTAAGCTCACCCTTGAAATCGCCGCCATATTTTGGCACTCCATTCTCTACAACCGTATGGTCTGCCCATTCCCATACACATCCGCCAATGAACTTTTTGTGAGCATATACAAGTTCCCAATAATCACAGATATCTCCGGGGCCATTGCCCATTGCATGAGAATATTCACATAGAAAGTACGGTTGTTTAAAATCAGGGTTTTCCAACTTTAGTTTTATTTGATCAATGGACTTATACATCCTCGAGTAAACATCCACCCTGTCAGCAAAATACGTGGTATCGGTACCATAAAATTCCGATAATTCCGATGTGCGAGAGGCATCCTCGCAATGCACAAGACGTTTTTTATCGTTCGCTCGTATATATTCTATCATTGCAACATGGTTGTCGCCGTGTCCGCTTTCATTTCCTGTTGACCACGCAAAAATAGAACAGTGGTTTTTATCCCTTTGATAGGCCCGTTCCATTCGCTCAACAAAAGCATCTTTCCAAAGGGGATTTGAGCAAGGCCATTCCGGATTATTAAGGCAGTCATAACGGGATCCGCCTGCTTCTCTGATGGTCGCTCCGTGGGTTTCAAGGTCTGTTTCAAGGATCACATAAAATCCAAGCTCGTCACACATTTCAAGAAATTTGGGTGACGGAGGATAATGAGAAGTTCTGATTGTATTGATATTGAGTTTTTTCATCAGAAGCAAATCTTTTTTTATGTCATCTTCTGTCATTACCCATCCGGTTGTTGGATGAGTATCATGATGGTTTACACCTTTCAACTTCACTTCGGTTCCGTTTACCAAAAACGCATAGTTTTCGCCTATCGTATAAGAGACAAATCCAACTTTCTGCGAAATAACTTCACCCTCATATTCAAACAAAAGCTCATAAAGGTACGGCTTTTCCGCATTCCATTTAACGGGATTTTTTACAAAGAAGGTTGCTGTGTCTTTGGCGGAAATTTTCTCGAGAAGCTGGCTCTGGGCGTCAAGCAAGGATATTTGGGCACTTCCTTCAAAGACAACATTTATATTATTGTCATCCGTTGTTATATTAATATCTCGGATATGACCTTTGGGTCTTGACAGAAGATAAACATCTCTGAAAATTCCGCTAAATCTGAAAAAATCCTGATCTTCAAGATAGCTGCCCAAACACCATTTTCTTACCTTTGCGGTAACAGTATTAACACCTTTTTTTACATAGTCGCGGATATTAAATTCAGCCTGCAGATGGCTGCCCTGTGAATAGCCTACATATCGATCATTAATAAAAAGCTCAAGACAACTTGATACGCCTTCAAAAACAATGTATGTATCCCGTTCCAGGTCCTGTATTTCAAATTCGCGTTTGTATATACCTAACGGGTTATTATTGGGAATATATGGAGGGTCATAGGGATACGGATAGGATACATTGGTATAGTTGGGATTTTCATATCCGCGAAGCTGCCAACATGATGGAACATCGATTTTAGTCCATGACTTTTCTATATAAGCTTCTTCAAAATCACAATCAAAAAACTTAAAATCCCATATACCATTAAGCGTTGTGCATCCGCACCGGGGGATATAATATGCTCTTTGTGGTTCCCTGTTTTCGCTGATGCAATTTAAATTTTCGTGTTTTTTCATAAGTGTCTCCATTCTGCCGCATATATTGCATAAATTATAATTAACAGCATATCCATTCTGTAATATAAGTATTTGCGTTTTGTGAAAAACTTATTAAACATCTGTACCACCTCATTTTGTTTCATTATACTACACCGCCGTTTTGATGTAAATATTATTTCAAACGATTGAATTGCCTAAGGTAAAAGGCTTGACCATTGGGTCAAGCCTTTTGTTGATATTAGTCCTATTTCTGTTGTTGCGGATCTGCCGTATAAAAGCGGGTGTATTTTGTGCCGGGGATCAGGGTCACATTTCTTGCCCGGGCAAGCTGAGACACAGTCACAAAGCGAAATCCCTGCGCCTGCAGATAGTCGATGATCGCAAAAGCCGCCTCTACGGAACTGTCGGACATATCGTGCAGCAGAATAATATCCCCATCCTGCACGTGACGGATCACTGCCTTTTCAATCGCAACGGCATCATCTGTTGCCCAGTCTTTGGGATCTACCGACCAGGATAACACGGAAAGCCCGAAGTCCGCCGCTGCTACCTGCACACATTTTCCGCAAAGACCGCCGGGGGAGCGGAGGAAGGAAACCGGACAGCCGTCGGGAATCAGCTCCATAGCCTGCCGGATCTCCCGGGTCACATCGTTATAGCACATATTCTGCATGGATTTG
>JAZRLM010000013.1:0-3379 GCA_045646865.1 Clostridia bacterium | reverse complement strand
CGACACTATGGGTCGTATGCACTCAGACGCACAGTTCGCAGGTTCTTCATCAGTTCCAGCACACGTTGAGATGATGGGATTCCTCGGCATCGGTAACAACCCAATGGTAGGTTGTACAGTTGCTTGTGCGGTTGACGTTGCTACTGCGCTCAACAAATAAATTTGTTTCGCTTGTAGCAAGCAAAGAATTCGCCCGGCTCATCGCCGGGCTTTTTCTTTGCAACTATCTCAACCCCTGTCACTTCGTGACATCCCCTTTCAGGGTCGCAAGCGATCAGCAAACAGCCCATCGGGCTTTTGCAGCGTAGCAGCCTGCGACAGCAGGACCGGGCGTCCCCGCTGCTTCGACTTTCTCCGAAAGTCTCGCTGACGCGGATGACGCGGCGCTGAAGCGCCTTGTTATAGTGTACATGTTACGGAGACATCCTTTCTCGGGGGTGTCTCTTTTTTGTTTACCAGCTCTGCGGCCAGAAAAACGGTCCTTTTTATGGCCAAAGCTGTCATTTTGCCCTTTACGGCCAAGAAAAGGCCCTCTTTTATGGCCGATGCTATCGATTTAATCTTCGTGCGACCAATTGGCGACCTGTTTCCGATGGACCGCCAATGGTCACTCACTCCGCAAGACCTTTGGCAGACAGGTTTACAACATGAACATTGAAAACTCGGAACTCGCCCTTGTCAAGCTGATGGAACTGTTCAACCATAGCAGCATCGCAATCACCAAGCGTTACCTCGGTCTGAGACAGGAGGAGATTTTGGAGACTTATGATTGTCTGACATTCTGATTTTTCTGCAAGGAAACATAATACATTCACATCTTTTTGTTAAATTTGTCGCAATTCCTTTCCGCAGTAGCGGTCAGGAAGGACATTTTGACAAAAAGGTGTTGTTGAAATTATCTTCTAAAGTCAAACTTCGCAACTTTGATATTGGAATGAAGATAATATGCAGTGGCACCACATCATTGATATGTACAGCCTATCTTGGCTTTTCACATATCCTTTGGTGTGGGCTATTGCTTTATCCATTCCAATGGTAATGCGAAGACCAGACTTTAGGATAAAGCAATAAGTTCCCACACCTTCTTTTTTATCCGCTACTCTCTGGGAATTGGTTAGCGCAATGTCAAAAATTATGATTTTAAGAGATTTAAGCCGCAAAGAAAAAATAGCGGTTCTAAAGTCAATGGTTACTGTTGCTGGTGCTGATGGCCATTTATCTAATTCAGAAAGCAGCTATCTTGGGGTGTTCTTAATAAGAATTGGTGAGGATCAATCCATCTTGAATGAATTGAATACTGTGTCTAATGACGAAGTTATCAGAATACTCAGGAATTTGAATTATAGTGACAAGCAGGATCTTCTTTATCTATGGGTAGAGATGGCAACTAAGAGTCACGGAAATATGATCGGAGTGTTCAGAATAAAGGATCTCACTGAATCCAAAGACACAATCATGACACTTGCGAGAATGTGCAACATTGAGATTGACATAAACAAAGAATACGCTTTTTATTTTTAACAGCCTAAAATCTTAGATTATGAGCAGTTCAGGAAATGGCGGTTTTATCTCCTTTATTTTATGGATTATTGCATCACTGATAATTGGAGCAATCACAGAAAGTGTCCTAGGCGGAATGATTGGTGGAGGTGTTGTAATTTTAATCATCGCATATTTGTTAACTAGAGACTAAAAATATGTTTTTTTCAAGTAACGATTCTGGACAAAAAAGAGACTTAGCTCTACTAAGGGCATCTCTTTTAATCATTTGGGCAAATCCCAATCCCGATCAATTCATTAAAATAGGACAGAGCAGCTTTATAAGAACACTCTCTGGTGGATTAAGTAGAAGCAATCCTTTATTTACATCAAAAGCGGAAAACATGAGCGACTTAGAAATGGCTTCAATCTTAAGAAACCGCAGCAATTTCGATAAGCGTTCTATCGCCCAGACCTTATCTGCAGCATTTGATACGACAGGGAAGTCTCCAGAATCAAAAGAGGTGTTAATGAAAATCGCTTTTGAATGCGATATACCATTAAATTATTTCAGAATATAATATCAGACTCATCTAATATGTCAGTTACATACAAACTAAACGGGATATATAAAGTAACTCCCGAAGCGAGCATTTTTCTAGCCAACCAAATGTGGCTAGGTAAAGAACAATATGGTGTTACCCCAGGTACGATTATAATAGAGCCCCATCGAATGTTATTTAAGAAAATGGGAATGACATTGGGAATACTTGATTATAGGGTGACAGATTTACACGCACAAAACGGAGTACTATACTATTGGGGAATGCCAGAACCACCTCTTTGTAATCAAGCTAGAATCTGGGCGTTTGAACTCAGTAATGCTTAAATCGCCTTTCGTTTATGAACAAGTTAGTTATCTTCATCTGTCTAGCATTCTTATTTTGCTATAACAATTTAATGGCAGAAGAATTTGTGCCAAAACGAGCGAGCATTGAACAGAATGGGCAAAAAACTGAAGTCAAAGATGTCAAAGGATTACCTACTTTTCATGCAGACTATTACAGTGATGAAGATGTTGTTAAAATAAGCAGTTCTGCAGGACATCTTACACTAAAAAAGGGAACTTTTTTTATAGTTGTAGAGGAATGCGTAATGGATTACTTATAACAGCAACTGCACATGTTAATAATGGCAAAATTGAGAAAATCGTTTACGAAGAATACGATAGTTCAAGAAATATAACAGCAACTACAACTTACTTTAAGAAATAACTTCACTTAAATAAAGAAGAATTATGGGATTTTTTTCAAATATGGAAGCAATACAAAAAATTAACACCCTTCTGAAATCTGTAGAAACAAAAATTTCGTCAATTCAGAAGGAAGTAGATACCCTACATCCTAATGCTGATAAAATTAAAGCGGAGGCACATATTATATGCATACTTATGGGGGAAGTTTGTGAAATAGCAGAATCTACAGGAGAATCCGTTAACTCAATCTCCTATTTTTTCTTCGGTGAAAAGTTGAAGTTAAGAGAAATCTCAATGATGACAGCAGAATTTGTAAAGATGTGCAATGAATTTTATATGGAAAGTTTGAAGGAAAGCCTTAAATGTTTCTAATATAACAGATTTTGGAGACAGAGAACAAGTTTACACTTATGCGCCTTGCATAGATCCAAGATTTTTAATGAAATGAAGGGTAACTTTTATGCTAATATGACTCAAAAGTTTTGGGAGGATTAACCATGACACTCGAAGAAAAATTAAAAATGTGCAGCATCTGTAAAAACAGGAAGCACAGCATCAAAGAAGGACTTGTTTGTGGCAAGACAGGAGAGAAACCAGCATTCGCAGATGAATGTCCGGATTTTGACATTGATATTCCGGAGCAGG
>JAZRLM010000012.1:0-217031 GCA_045646865.1 Clostridia bacterium | reverse complement strand
CTCAAAAACTTGTTTTTGAGGTGCTCCTCTTTTTTCGAGAGAGCCTATCTAATATATCACACCAACCGACCTTTTGTCAAGTCTTTTTTAAAACTTTTTTTAAAAACTTTTCCCTGACGCCCTTCGTTCGGCGCAACTCGTTTATATTACCACAAAGTTTTTCAGTTGTCAACCCCTTTTTTTAATTTTTTTCAAAAATTTTTAACTTTTTTCATCATATAAATCGGGCGCACGGAAGAACAACCGTACGCCCAGATATTTTATATAGATATTTTAGGTTTAGATAACTTTGTTTTCTACTTCTTCGGCAAGCATTTTGATAAACTCATCAATTGACATTGCACCAAGGTCGCCGTTCTTTCTGGAACGAACAGACACAGTTCCTTCATTCATTTCCTTTTCACCGGCAATAATCATATAAGGAATCTTTTCAAGCTGTGCTTCACGAATCTTATATCCAATCTTTTCGTTTCTGTCATCAACCTCTACACGGAAGCCTGCATCTCTCAGTTTGTCGTATACAGTATCCGCATAGTCTCTGAAGTTTTCAGAAATAGGCAGAATCTTCACCTGAGTAGGAGCAAGCCAAGCAGGGAATGCACCTGCATACTTCTCGATAAGAAGAGCAAGAGTTCTTTCGTAACAGCCGATTGATGTTCTGTGAATGATATACGGATTCTTTTTGCTGCCATCCTTATCAATATATTCCATACCGAACTTTTCAGCTAGCATCTGGTCAATCTGAATAGTAATAAGTGTATCTTCCTTACCGAATACATTCTTAATCTGAATATCAAGCTTTGGTCCGTAAAATGCAGCTTCACCAACACCAACCTTATAAGGAAGTTCAAGGTGGTCGAGAATCTTCTTCATTGTATCCTGAGCTTCTGCCCACTGTTCTTCGGTACCGATATATTTTTCTTTGTCATCGGGATCCCACTGTGAGAATCTGTATGATACATCTTCATAAAGGCCCAAAGTCTTGAGCATATAGATTGCCATTTCAAGACACTTTCTGAATTCTTCTTCCAATTGGTCTGGACGGCACATCAGATGACCCTCTGAAATTGTGAACTGACGAACACGGATAAGACCGTGCATTTCGCCTGATGCCTCGTTTCTGAAAAGAGTTGATGTCTCGCCATATCTTAAAGGAAGGTCACGGTAACTTCTCATTCTGTTGAGGTATGCCTGATACTGGAACGGGCAGGTCATAGGACGGAGAGCAAAAACTTCTTTATCCATCTCTTCCTCGCCCATAACAAACATACCATCTTTATAATGATCCCAGTGTCCTGAAATCTTATACAGGTCGCTCTTTGCCATATAGGGAGTCTTTGTTCTTACCCAGCCGTTCTGATCTTCGTGATCTTCGACAAATCTCTGGAGTATCTGAATAATCTTTGCACCCTTGGGAAGCAAAATAGGAAGACCCTGACCGATGCTGTCAACGGTTGTAAAAATTTCAAGTTCACGGCCAAGCTTGTTGTGGTCTCTCTTTTTTGCTTCTTCAAGCCTTTCAAGATGCTCGTCAAGGTCAGCCTTCTTGGTGAAAGCTGTACCATAAATTCTTGTAAGCATTTTGTTATTTTCATTACCTCTCCAGTATGCACCTGCGGTGTACTGAAGCTTGATTGCCTTTATCTTGCCTGTTGACATAAGGTGAGGCCCTGCACAGAGGTCAACAAAATCACCCTGCTTATAGAATGAGATAGTTGCATCTTCCGGAAGGTCATTAATAAGTTCAACCTTATAATCTTCGCCCTTTTCTTCCATTAACTTTATAGCCTCGGCTCTGGGCAGTTCAAAGCGTTCAAGAGGCGAATCCTCTTTGATTATTTTCTTCATCTCGGCTTCAAGCTTTTCAAGATCAGCATTTGTAAGTGGTGCTTCAAAATCAAAGTCATAATAAAAACCGTCATCAATAGCAGGTCCTATTGCCAGCTTTGCATTGGGGTAAAGGCGTTTTACCGCCTGCGCCAGAATGTGTGATGTGGTGTGGCGGTAAACCTTCTTTCCTTCTTCATCATCAAATGTGAGGAAATTAACTGTGCAATCTGTTTCGGGAGCATATGTCAGGTCGTGAACAACCCCATCAACCTCTCCTGCAAGAATTACACGGGCAAGGCCTTCGCTGATAGCCTTTGCCATTTCGATAAGGCTTGTGCCTTTTTCGAATTCCTTAGCGTCTCCGCTCTTTAGTGTTACATTAATCATCTTAACACATTCCTTTCTTCAATATTATATATACGGACAAAACTTGTCCGGACTGTACTAAAGATTTATTATAAACCCTTTTAGTTCTTTCTGTCAAGAAGGTTAAGGGCAAGTTTTTTCACAAAATCTGCTTTTTCGCCAAATCGGTCAAGAATTTTGACAGCCTCATTTGTAATCTCATCAGCTTTTTTCTTTGCATTTCCAAGGCCGAGAATGGTAACATATGTAGTTTTACCGTTTTCGGCATCGCTGCCAATGGGTTTACCAAGAACGCTTTCGTCACCAGTGCAATCAAGAATATCGTCCTGAATCTGAAACGCAAGTCCCAGCTTTTGAGCAAAATCCGCTATCGCCTTGATATCCTCATCGGTTGCATTTGCCGCAAGCGCACCACAAACCGCAGACACTCTTATCAGAGCACCCGTCTTACGGTAATGCAGATAATTGAGTGTATCAAGCTCGACATTCGTTTTGCCCTCGCACTCTAAATCAACCACTTGTCCGCCAATCATACCGTCGCAACCTGCAGCAGCAGAAATCCGGGATATTGCCTTTATAACCGTTTCAGGTGATGCTGATTTATATTGACTTAAATCCGACAAATATTCAAAAGCACCTGTAAGCAACCCATCACCTGCAAGCAAGGCTGTTGCCTCGCCAAATTTTTTGTGGCAGGTTGGCATTCCGCGACGCAGGTCGTCATTATCCATACAAGGCAGGTCGTCGTGAATGAGTGAATACGTGTGAATACGTTCGATTGCCGTGCCAAAACGCAAAGCATCATCTGTGCAGCCGCCAAGCATATCACATACAGCAAGACAAAGTACGGGTCTTAACCGCTTGCCACCTGCCATAATACTGTAACCCATTGCATCATATACCGACCTTTGAAGGCATTGTTTTTCTTCAAAAACCTTTTCAAGCTCGGCATTTACCTTATTAATATAATCATTAAGCTGTTTTTGAAAATCCATAACTTTCACCATTACTGTGCCTCAAAAGGCTGTTCTTCCATTTCTCCCAAGCTGTTTTTCACAAGAATACTTATTTTCTGTTCTGCCTCTTTGAGCTGTTGGTTACATACCTTTGTTCTTGCAATCCCCTGTTCAAACAGGTCAAGCATTTCGTCAAGAGAAACGTCACCGCCCTCAAGCTTTTTAACTATATCTTCAAGCTCTTTGAGGTTTTCCTCAAAGCTGATATTCTTTTTTGTAGCCATTTTAAAATCTCCTTATTTAACCGTTGCCTTTATCTGACCATCAGAAACAACAACCGAAATATCGTCTCCTGACTTTACACCCGCAACCGATTTTATAACCTTGCCATCACAATCTTTTGCCACCGAAAAACCGCGGTTTAATGTGTTAAGCGGGCTTAGCCCGTCAAGCTTGGAAACAACCACACCAAATTTCTGTCTTTTCTCGGCTACAGCTGTCTTTGCCGCATTTTCAAACATTCGGAAAATACTGTCAAGCTGCATTCCTTTTTCGTTGACCTTGAACATCGGGTCACGCAAAATCTGTTTTTCGGCATAAACCTTTAGCTGAAGTTGCCGCTTCTCTATAATTTTATTTACAGCATTGGCAAGGCGCATACCAGCCGTACTGAATTTCTCGGCAATCTCCGCTCCTGACGGAACAGCAAGCTCTGCCGCCGCAGAAGGTGTTGGTGCCCGCAAATCCGCAACAAAATCCGAAATTGTAAAGTCGGTTTCATGACCCACCGCAGAGATAATTGGTATTTCACTTTTAAAAATTGCTCTTGCAAGGACTTCCTCATTAAATGCCCACAAATCCTCCATAGAGCCGCCGCCACGACCGATAATCAGCACATCTGCCGCCGAATTCTCATTAAAATACTCTATCGCACGGCATACGCTCTCTGCCGCACCATCGCCCTGAACAAGCACAGGATAAAGGCAAATGTCAGCATACGGAAAACGCCTTGAAAGAATATTTATTATATCCCGAACAGCCGCTCCCGTAGGAGCAGTTGCAACACCTACCCGTTTTGGGAAAGTAGGTATAGTTTTTTTTGCTGATGCATCAAAAAGTCCTTCAGTCTCTAGCTTTTTCTTTAATTTTTCAAACTGCTCATAAAGATTTCCTTTGCCGTCCTGCACCATTGAGTTGATGTAAAGCTGATACTGTCCTTCACGTTCGTAAACGCCAACTCGGCCCTCGGCAATAACCTGCATACCGTTTTCGGGTCTGAAATCCAGTCCCATTGCAGAGCCCCGGAACATCACCGCACGCAGAACTCCCGTTTCATCCTTAAGCGACATATACATATGTCCTGATGTGTGATGCTTGAAATTAGAAATCTCGCCCTTTATCCTGATGTCATTGAGAGCAGGAATCTGATTGAATATATCCTTTATAAATAAATTAAGCTGACTTACCGTTAAAGTCATACGTTCATACATTTCAAATCCACCTTGCACCGATTTCGCAAACGCCCACCGCATTGTCAGTACTGAACTGTGGTTCGGCAAAATATACCCCCGGCATATCCGAGAATTCTGCCCTGAGCATTTCGGATGAGGATACGCCCCCAACCATGAGTACATTCTCTACATTATACTTTTCTTTGGCAAATTCAATGGATTGCCTTACGGACTGTGCAATGCACTTCATTACACAATATGCAATCTCGCCGCTGTCTGCACCCTCGGAAATTTTTCTGCTGTATCGGGTTTCCTCACCTGAGAAATTAATAAACCCATCATTTACGCAAGTCTTTACTTTTGGAAGTTTACCCTTAAAATTAACTGCAGAATAGTCAAGATACTTTCCGCAGGGGAATTCCATTCCCAGCTTAACACCTATTCTGTCAATAAACTGCCCTGCAGGAAGGTCTTTTGTTCCGCCCACAATATCGCAGTCGAATGTATTGTCGTTTTTGTTCACCAAAAGCAGCTCGGTTGTGCCGCCCGAAAGATGATATGTTAGAAACGGCCGGTCGCAAATGCTGTATTTTTTACAAGAATAAATTGCCGCCATAATATGCCCATCCTGATGGGAAGTTTCGATATACCTGGCATCAAGCACATCAGCAATTGCTTTTGCAAAAGACTGACCCGCAAGAAAAACAGGCATATACGACCCCTCAACCGACCTGGGCTTTGCGCTGACGGCAACCGTAATATTATCAAATTGTTTAATATTTATATTTACTCTAAGTTCATCAAAAAGAATGGGGAGATTTTTGATATGCTGAAAAACCGCATCGGACTGTCTTAGTCCGCACTCCCCCGACTTCACATCCAGCATCTTTTTAAAATGCAGAATATTGTCACCGCATTTTGCGGCAACAGAGGTGGTGTAGCAGCTTGTATCAATCCCCAGAACTAATCTGCTGTCATTCATACACAGCACCTACATTCCGCAGATTTTGCCCAAAATTCCGTTTACGAAAGGCGCAGCTTCTTCACCGTCGTATTTTTTAGCAAGGCTAACCGCTTCGTTAACCGCAACAACCGACGGAATATCGTCGCAAAACATAATTTCGTATACCGCAAGTCTTAAAACAGCAAGACTTACGCAGGACATTCTTTCAACCTTCCAGTCGTTGGAAACTCCGTCAATCTTTTTGTCGATTTCTTCAAGGTTTGACACCACACCCTGAACAACACGACGGATATACTCCTCCTGCTGGGCAGGATTATATTCCGCAATGAAATCCTGAAGAATTGTTTCGATTTCATCAGGCTGAAACTTATATTCAAAAAGCAGTATAAATGCAAACTCTCTGGCTTTTGTTCTGTTCATTATTTTACCTCAACTTTATATCTTTTGTGTACAGTCTTTTTATTCTTCTGACTCAGGCTCAGCCTCAGCAGATTCTTCGTCAATTACGATTTCATACTCTTTTTTTAATGTGTTTACACCCTCAACATTAACATTAACCGCAACAACGTCAAGGCCAGTCATAGCCTCTACCTCGTTCTTGGTTTTTTCCTGAATTTCCCACGCAACTTCGGGAATTTTAACTCCATACTCAACAACCACAGACATATCAATGGTAACTTCCTTGTCTGCAATTGTAACCTTAACGCCCTTGGAAGGATTCTTTCTGCCCAAAAGCTCTGCAAAACCGCCAGTTAGTGAGCCGAACATTCCGGCAACACCCTCAACACTTTTAGCAGTAATTGAAGCGATTGTGGCAACAACATCGTTTGAAATACAAACATTGCCCTCGTTGTCTATATTGGTATTAATATTCTTTTCTTCAACAGCCATAATTTTTACCTTACCTTTCCGCCCGATTTCATCAAATCAGGCTGATAAATGTGGTTACATTGATTATATCATATTATATACGATTTTACAATTGTTTTTTCAAAATTTTATGTTCAAAAACTAAATAGCATTCCAGCTATCGCACCTATGCTGATATATAAAAGCGGATGTTTTTTTAGTTTGAACACCATAAACACAAGCACCGCAAACAGAGCAAGCTTTTTATAGTCAATCTTATTCCAGATATTTACGGTTCCTGCAATGGTAAAATTCTGTATAAATACATTCATAACAGAAAGAAACAAAAGTCCTGCCACTGCTGCACGCAAACCGTAAAACAGATATTTTACATATTTGTTTTCCTTAAACTTCTGCAAAATCATTGACACAATCAGTATAACAATAATGCTTGGCAATATCAGCGCAAGAGTGGTGAAAATACCTCCCCACACTCCACCTGTTGTATAACCGACATAGGTTGCCATATTGACACCAATAGGCCCCGGTGAGGATTCGGACACCGCAATCATATTAGTCAGTTCCTCTGCAGTAAACCAATTATACTTGTTGGCAAGTTCAAACAAAAACGGCAGAGTTGCAAGACCGCCGCCTACTGCAAAAAGTCCCACCTTAAAGAACTCTATGAACAGTGTAACATAAAGCATTACTCCGCACCTCCCTTATCCTTCCCTGATTTTTCGCAGATAACCTTGTATACTATACCTGCGATTCCTGCAACAACAATGATGATAATAGTGGATACATCAAGAAGCCAGGCTGTCAAAAATGCAACAAGGGCAAGTATCCATGTGAATTTATCAACAAGACCAGCTTTGCCAATTTTAAGAACAGCCTGTACCAGAATTGCACAAACCGCAACACCAATCCCCTGAAATGCCGACTTTACAAAAGTATTTTCGTAAAAGGTTTGTAGAAGTGATGCAATCAGCGATATCAGTATAACAGACGGGGTAATTACGCCGATAGTTGCAACTATACCGCCTAAAATTCCTTTATTTTTATATCCGATAAAAGTGGCAACATTAACCGCGATAACCCCTGGGGTACATTGACTCATGGCATAATAGTCCATTACTTCCTCCATTGTTGCCCATTTATGTTTATCAACGACCTCCCGTTCAATCATAGGAAGCATTGCATAACCGCCACCAAAGGTAAGGGCTCCCATTCTGAAAAAAGCGGTATACAGTGCCCATAATTCTTTTATATGTTTCAAAGCTGTCATCTCCGTTTAAAATAATGTTGATATTATTATATACCATTTTCAACCATAATGCAAACAAAACCTGCGTGTTGACAAAAATTTATTTTGGGTGTATTATTATTAGCGATACTTTTGACGGATTGGAGTAAAATTTATGACAGAATCGCAAGACACAAAAAAGATAAATAATCAAAGTTTAGGCGAAGAAATTGGCAATTCAATCACTCACGGCATAGGCGCCATACTTTCCATTATAGGTACAGTGGTTGCTGTATTTTATGCCGTTCTTTTCGGAGATACCATGAGTATTGTTTCGGCAGCTCTTTACGGTGCGGGACTGATTATCCTGTACACCGCCTCAACACTTTATCATTCTCTGACAAACTACACCGCAAAAAAGGTCTTTCAGGTACTTGACCATTGTTCAATATATATACTTATCCTCAGTTCATATATACCCGTTTCTCTGTCGCTGATGCGCGGCACAATGGGTTGGATTTTGTTTGGTATAAATGCAGGCTGTACCGTTTTGGGTGTCACCCTTACGGCTATCAATATGAAACGTTTTCAGCCACTTTCAATGGTTCTTTATCTGCTTATGGGCTGGTCTGTTGTTTTTCTGGGACTGCCTACATTAAAAGCCTTGCCTTCCACCGCAATATGGTTGCTTGTATCGGGTGGATTGAGTTACACAGGGGGTATATTGTTCTTTGCTCTTAAAAAGCCAAGATATATGCATATGATATGGCACTTTTTTGTTCTGGCTGGAAGCATACTTCACTATTTTGCATTTTTATTTTATGCTCTTCCCTATCCCAGATAATCGACGAGGTACATAACGTGAAAAATCACGTTATGCCTCCGGCGGAATTTATTGCACCGCCGAAATTTTCGCATCGTATACGATGCGAAACGGCGATGTGCATAATTTCCATTATACGCCTTATTTGCCCGCTAAAAGAGTGTATATATCTTTAATTACTATTTGTGGGCAGAAAGGCTATGGAAATTACTATGAAATTAGGAATAGTTTTTGAGGGCGGAGCCAGCCGCGGATTATTCTCCTGCGGAGTTATGGACGCACTTCTTGAAGAAAAAATCATTGCCGACTATGTTATTGGTGTTTCTGCAGGTATTGCTTACGGAACAACCTATGTATCGGGTCAGATAGGCAGAAACCTTGAGCTTTCAACCAGATATATGCACGATAAACGTTATATGGGTTTTCGGCATCTGTTCAATCCTAAAAAACGCAGTTTTTACAATATGGATTTTGCCTTTCGTGAAATACCGGAAAAGCTTGTTCCCTATGACTTTGAAGCTTTCAGACAAAGCCCTGCCAAGGCTGTTGCCACACTTACAAATATGCAGACAGGCAAGGCTGAATATATGGTTCTTCCCAAGGAAGACCGCGAACGGCATCTTCAGATTTTGTGGGCAAGCTGTGCTCTGCCCTTTCTATTTCAACCGGTGGACATTGACGGCAATCTTTATATGGACGGTGGCATCAGCGACCCCATCCCCTTCCGCCATGCAATTGATGAAGGCTGCGATAAAATTATTACCGTACTCACCCGTGAGCGCAGCTATTCCAAAGGCAGCGAATCAGGAGCAAAAATTGCAAAACTGGCTTTCAGGAAATTCCCTGCATTTGCAAAGGCTCTTGGAATGCGTTCGGAAAAATATAATCAGTCCCGTCAGGAAATATTCGAGCTTACCGATAACGGTCAGATGCTTACAATTATGCCTCACGACACCTCGGGCTTCAGGCGAACTGAACGTGACCCCGAAAAGCTTAGATTAATGTATGAAGACGGATATAAAACAACAAAGGCAATGATGCCAGAAATCAAAAAATATCTGGAGATTTAACCACATAATATAACACCCCGTTTAATATATTTAAACGAGGTGTTTTTATTTTGAAAAAATTTATTGTATTAGTGCTTTTAATTGTTATGGTTTTGAATATAGTCTGTCTTGACTGTTTTGCTCTGTCGGCACAAAGTGCTGTTGTTATGGACGCAAATTCGGGAAGAATTTTATTTTCTCACAACGCACAACACAAAATGGGTATGGCAAGCACCACAAAAATTATGACAGCAATTACCGCTCTGGAAAATGCCGATATTAATTCAATTGCAACGGTTTCACCCAATGCCTATGGCGTTGAAGGCTCGTCAATGTATCTTGTCCTTGATGAAAAACTTTCCCTTGAAAATCTGATTTGGGGACTTATGCTGGTATCAGGCAACGATGCCGCCACCGCTGTGGCAGAACACGTTTCGGGCTCGGTAGAAAAATTTGCCGAGCTTATGAACAGCACCGCCTATAAAATCGGAGCAACTGACTCGAACTTCACCAATCCCCACGGTTTATCCGATGACAACCACTACACCACTGCCCATGACCTTGCAAAAATAACCGCTTATGCCCTAAAGAATCCTAAATTCCGCGAAATTGTTTCCACGAGAACAAAAAGCATCCCCTGGAAAGACCACGATTATAACCGTCACCTTGTAAACCACAACAAATTCCTTACAATGTATGATGGCTGTATCGGAGTAAAAACCGGCTTTACAAAGGCAACAGGCAGATGTCTTGTCACTGCAGTTGAAAAAGACGGAATGTGCCTTGTGTGCGTTACCCTTAATGCACCTGATGACTGGAACGACCACAAAACTCTGTACGACAATGCCTTTTCGGAATACATACCCCATACCGTTAAAACCACAGGCGGGCAAATTGCATCCGCCGAGATAAAAAACGGTACATCAGACACCGTTGCCCTGACAATCAGTCAGGATATAATTATCCCCGTCAAAGCAGGTGAGGAGAACACAATCATCACCAAAGTTGTTCCGTTTGAAGATTTACAGGCGCCGGTCAAAGCAGGTGACGTTCTTGGAACTCTTGTAATTGAAATCGGCGGTCAACCAACAGGAGAATTCCCCTTGATTGCCGCCGAAGATGTCCAGCTTAAAAATATGATTTTCAGACCCACATCCGGTAACTTCTTGCTAGCCTTAACAAAAGTGTTCCGGGCCTGGATAACCTGCTTTAACTAAATATTAACTTTGCATACTTAAACTCTTCTTTTGCATCTTTGACATACCAATACGGCATGAGATATACAATGTTACAGAAGACAACACCCAGCCAATAGGCCAAATCAGATACAAGAATGTAAGGTTTGGGGGAAGGAACGGATAAACCAGATAAACCCATACAAATCTGATTGCGCACATAAATATCAATGTTGTAACCGCTCGGTCAGCAGCATCCTTATCCTTTGCACCTATTCTGCGTGCAACAACAACGTTTGCACCGGTAGATACACCAATGAGCAAGCAGGTGCACAAAGTTATCAACGAACCGCAGGCACCTATTGCCCCTACTGCCGTTGCTTTACCTGCCATTTTCATTACAGTCATATCTATAATATTGAACATTGACTGCATAACATTCATTATCATAATCGGTATAGACCTTTGTTTCATTCTTGCCAAAAGCGGCTATGCAGAAGATTATATAAGAGCGCAATTCAAAAAGATTATGGGCAAAACTCCTACCGAACTTTTAACCCATATAAGAATGAACCACGCCTGCTATCTTATTGATACATACCGACACTCCCTTTCCCTTTCTGAAATTGCAGAACAGTGCGGTTACACTGACTATGTTTATTTTTCACGAAGGTTCAAGCAAATAACAAAAGTATCACCGCGAAAATATCTTGAAGGCAATTTGTGTTGACAAATGACGATTTATGTGATATAATATTTAAAACTGAATATTGGGGGAGCTTTCAAAAAGGCTGAGAGGGAATTGTGCATTCCGACCCGCGAACCTGATACGGATAATGCCGGCGTAGGAAAATATTAAAATTGCAATTTTCGGAGGTTATCTTATCGGATAATCTCCTTTTTTATACCATATTCAAGTTCATATTCGGTTAATTACATAAACGCTGTGTGGATTGATACCCCACAGTATAAAGGAGTGTTTCTATGTCAAAAACCAAAAAAATTACTTTATGCGCTGTTCTTATAGCGCTGTCGTTTGCATTGGTATTAGTATCCAAACTGATACCTGCCCCTTGGTTGCAGGGCGGTTCTGTCACCATTGCAAGTATGGTACCCATTATTCTTGCCTCGTTAATTTTGGGCACTAAATGGGGTCTTGCCTGCGGATTTGTATTTTCGCTTATTCAGATGATGACAGGCTTTTATCCTCCCCCTACACAAAACTTTATAAATTTTATTGCTGTGATATTTCTTGATTATGTGGGTGCCTTTTCGGTTCTGGGTCTTGCAAATCTATTTGTCAGATTAATGGGCAGCAAGCCTTGGGCAATACCCTTAAGCGGCACTATCGTTACAGGTTTAAGATTTATAATGCACATACTTTCGGGCATTTTAATCTGGGGAGTATATGCCGAAAACAGTAGTGTTCTGGTATATTCCATCACCTACAACGGTTCATATATGATACCTGAAATGATTATCACAACCATAGTTCTTGCAGTTATTGCACCTAAGCTTAAATTATAACATAACGAGCACTTTGTCAGTGGTCTAAAGGCTCCCGTCTTGGGAGCCTTTGTTGTTATTCTTCAAAATTCATTATTCTCAAAGTTTTCTTTTCTGTTCCCTGACTTCCGTCTAAAATTACATAACTTGTTGAGCCGTCGGGGCTCCAGCTGGTTTGTGCCATTAACGGTATATCCAGCGCAGCCGCAAACATCACAGCCACATCTCCCCTGATTGCAGGTGTATCTACTTTAAGCATCAAATCACTTGTAAGACCTATCTTCTGCGCTGTGCGTGTATAGCCCATAGGATAACCGCCTGTCTGGTCTGCCATAGGACTGTAACCAAGAGTCGCTACCAGTATTTTGATAATTTCCTCATTAGTGATTGTGGCTTCGGGATTAAAATTCCCATTTTCATCACCCTCCGCAATCATCAAACCCTTTACACAATTTATGTAGTTCTTTGCCCAATGGGTGTCTGGAACATCACTAAAGGCACTAGCCTCCACATTATCAGCAAAGCTGTCAACTGTTAGTCCATAAATGACACATATCATTTTTGCCGCCTCGGCACGGGTAATTGTGTCATCAAGACGTATTTCACCGTCATCGTCGCCCACCATTATTTTATAATCTCTTAAATCCTTTAACTGTTCATCGCTTGGTGCCGCAAAAACAACAGTTGATAATAACATAGCCACTATAAGTATACTAGAAATAAGTTTTTTCATATCACATTTTCCTTTCGTTAATAAATTACATATTCACTTTCTATTTTCCAGTTATTCCGCATTGTACCTTTCAGCACAATGTCGTAAACCTTTTCTGCATCAAGTCCGTCTATCACATAGGATGCCGAATGTGACACAGGAATACTAAAGCTGTGAACCTCTCTTCCGCTTTCGCCGTCATTGACAAATACATCAACTACCTCCTGAGCATTTGAACTGATACCCAACCTGATACACCCATCTTCATCCGGCCTTATATCAGGAATAATCCGTGTATCTCCGCCTTCGGAATTAAACTCACCCACAACAGAAGGTGTTTTAACAACCTCGGTTTGTGGTTTTTCGGTTAGTTCTGTATCCTGCGGTTTTGTTAAGGACATATCGTTTTCCGGAATTTCTGACATATTCGAAGTTTCAGTCACTTCTTCCTTTTCAGGTAAATCCTTTTTCTCTGCAACAAGAATACGCTTAACCGCCTGACCGTCTTGCTGTGCGCTGCCTGATACTATACCGCTGGCATAAACCCAGCAAAATGTCATTATTATTGCTACCATAACACCTGTAATCCTGACTATCGGTCGAGGTTTATCACCTTTACTTATAGCCAAAAATCGCTTTTTCAGGCACTTTCCGCCTGACGATAAACCTGCCGCAAGAGAATGTTTAAAGTTAATTTCATTCTGCGAAATTTCAAGAATAGTCTGCATATACTCTAGTTTTTGTTCATCGCGCATATTCTCTGCCGCCTTTGCATCACAAGAAATTTCACAGGCTTCGTTTATTTGCCCTGCAAGATAATACACCAGCGGATTAAACCAATGAACACATTTAACCAACGCCGCAAACCACTTTACGCCAATATCATTGCGACTTATATGTACACCTTCGTGTGCTGTTATATACTGCATTTTATCGGTGTTATATAAGCTCTGCGGAATGTACAAAACAGTCTTTAAGCCGCCAAACAGGATTGGTGCCGCCACTTTGTCGCTGATGCGGATTTCGGCTTTCTCCAATTCACACCCATAAGTGGAATTTTTGTATAAAACATATTTTAAAACTACATTTGACACAACCGTTTTTACAAATAAAACTACTGCAATCACAAGCCATACACACGCAATAACCTCAAAAACCTTTAGACCTTCTGTCTGCACGGGTGAAGACATATATACACCGCTGTAATCCTCAAATACAGAAATTCCGAAAGCAGGCTTTGACGACACATTGCTGATTGCTTGCGAAACTACCTTCGGCAGTTTCAGGTCGGTTTTAATTTTAACAGGGCAAATCATCACAATTAAAACCGAAAGCCATATGTAAAACTGCCATCTTACACCGAAAACTTTCTCGGTCATAGGTTTTATCCCAAGCAAAAACAAAATAAGCAAACTACCGATTGCCGACATTATCAGTATTGTTATAAACATTTCGGAAAGCATACCCTTTCCTCCCCATTACAGATTAAACATCTTTCTCAACTCGTCAATATCCTCTTTGGTTACATCACCGCTACCGATTAGAGATGCCGCAAGGTCGCGGGCAGAGCCACCATACAGCCTTGAAATCAGCTTTGAGGTCTGCTCCTTCTTATACTCCTCGCGCATAAGAATGGGTGAGTACTGAATAACACGGTTAACCTTATTTGAGCTGACAATACCTTTTTCAGCAAGCCGAAGGAGCATTGTTCCCACGGTATTATACTTCCACTTATCATCCGAAATACCGTCGCATACCGCCTGAATACTAAGAGGCTTGTCCGCAGACCACAAAACCTCCATAATTTCAAGCTCGGCTGTGCTGATATCTTTTGTATCCTTCACCATATCACCTCCTGAATATTTTAGGAACAAAGCGGCTGCGCCGTTCGCCTTGCTGCGGTCGCAGAAATCTCGCTTTGTTTGCCCATGTGCGTTTTCGCTATCAGCAAAAAAGTTCGTACGGGCATTAAATCAAGGTTTTGTATAATAGGACATTACGTAATTCCCTATTATACAAAAAAAGTTACTCCTACAATTGTAAGTTTAACTATATCTTACACTTGTAGGAGTAATTTGTCAATAACTTTTTTAAAATTTATATCATTTTTAAGAGATCTTCTTCGGTTATTACCACAATTCCAAGGGTTTGAGCCTTGTCAAGCTTGCTGCCTGCCTCCTCGCCGGCAACCACAAAGTCGGTCTTTTTTGACACCGAGCCTGATACCTTGCCGCCGTTGTCCTCAATCAGCTTTTGAGCCTCGGAACGTTTAAGTGTTGGGAATGTCCCTGTAAGAACAAAGGTCTTGCCCTCTAAATTTCCGCCCATCGGTTTTTCTTCGGCAATCATATTCACTCCTGCATTTTTCATTCTTTCAATCAGTTCCTTTGTTTCAGGCTCGCTGAAATAGTGTACAAGGCTTTCTGCCATTTTGGTGCCCACATCATCAATGGCGGCTACCTGCTCAACCGTTGCCGCCATAATGCTGTCCATATTGCCAAAATATTGTGCTATATTCTTTGCCGCCTTAGCACCGATAAGTCGAATACCCAAACCACAAAGAAGCTTGTCTAGGGGGTTTTTCTTTGCTCCTTCGATTGCGTCAATCAGGTTTTGAGCCGATTTATCAGCAAATCGCTCTAATTCCACAACGTCCTCATACTTAAGGTAAAACAAATCTGCAGTATTCTTGATAAGGCCAGATTCAACAAGCTGTTCAACAATCATATCACCAAGGCCTTCAATATCCATTGCGCCCCTTGATGCAAAGTGAATTATACTGCGTACCCTTTGTGCCGGACAGTTGGTGCTGACACATCTAAGTGCCGCCTCGCCTTCCTCACGGAAAAGAGTCTCACCGCAAGCAGGGCAAACCGTTGGCATAACAAATTCGCGCTCTGTGCCTGTTCTCTTCTCTTTAAGAACTTTGGCAACTTCCGGAATGATGTCCCCTGCCTTTTGTATCAGCACACAGTCGCCAATCATCAGACCTTTTTCACGGATAAAGTCCTCGTTGTGAAGTGTAGCACGGCTGACAGTTGACCCTGCAACCCTGACAGGGGTAAGTACCGCATTGGGGGTGATAACACCCGTTCTGCCAACCTGAACTATAATATCTTCCACCGTTGTTTCCTGCTGTTCGGCTGGGAACTTATAAGCAATCGCCCACTTGGGTACTTTTGTGGTTGTGCCAAGCTCATCACGTTGACGCAGGCTGTTGACCTTTACCACCGCACCGTCAATATCAAAGGGAAGACTAGCACGTTCTCTACCTATATTCTGAATTTCCTCATAAGCCTTATCCATTGTGTCAAAAACCGACCGTCTGGGGCTTACCTTAAACCCAAGGGATTTAAGCCATTCAAGACCCTGTGTGTGGCTTTCAAGTACCTTTGAGGTTTGCTGTATATTAAAGATAAACACGTCAAGGTTTCTCCTTGCAGTAATTTTGCTGTCAAGCTGTCTAAGTGAGCCTGCTGCCGCATTACGTGGGTTTGCAAAAAGCGGCTCTCCTGATTCCTTGCGCTGGGCATTCAGTGCCTCAAAGCTTGCTTTGGGCATATAAACCTCGCCTCTGACCTCCAGACGTTCAACCGCCTCGGGCAAAATCAAAGGGATTGATTTTATAGTTTTAAGGTTTTCGGTAATGTTTTCACCCACCATTCCGTCCCCTCGGGTGGAACCTTTGACAAACCTTCCGTTTTCGTATTCCAACGATACAGATAATCCGTCTATTTTCATTTCAACAACATACTCGCAAGGCTGACCTTCTAACCCTTGCGCAACCCTTTTGTCAAAATCCATAATTTCGTCTTTTGAAAATACGTCACCTAAGCTCTGCATCGGAACCTCGTGCTGAACCTGCTCAAACTCTTTAAGCGCAACACCGCCAACACGTTTGGTTGGGGAATTCTCGTCTGCAAATTGGGGATTTTCCTCCTCCAACCTTATCAGCTTGTGAAGGAGAATATCATATTCATAATCGGTAATTGTGGGATTATCCAGCACATAATAATTGTGGTTGTGTTCTTCAATTTCTTTTCTTAACTGAAGGATTTCATTTTCAATACTCATTTTCGCCACAAGCCTTTCGTTTCAGGTATTTCATTACGTAATCATAACCGCTTTCGATATGGGGTAAAATACAATTGCTGCAGTCCTTAATAGCTTCGCCGTTTTTACCCTTAATCATTTCATAGTTTCCCTCACATTCCATATTATATAAGGGGCAAAAGCAAAAAAGGCAGTTCATATTGCCAACCTTATGACAGGGATAGAACTCACATTCACGATTTTCAAAATATTTATAACTCATAAAAATCTCACCTTATAAGTCGTTTCTACTGATAATATTTTATCATATTAAAAGGTCGGTGTCAATAAATATACCCCAGTATAACTGAGTTCGTCAGATATATTGATAAAAACTACAACACACTTGCTTGACAAACATAACTTCTCAATATCAATGTTTTTTCAAATATAAGTTATTTTACACGCACATTAAAGGAAAAATCGTCTGCACACCGTCACAATACAAAAAATACAAATAATTTTTAACTTTTTTTCAAAAAAGGGTTGACAAACCATAAAAAAAAGAGTATACTCTAATAGTTGCAACGGCAACACACCAAATGCACCTTTAGCTCAGCTGGTAGAGCACCTGACTCTTAATCAGGGTGTCCAGGGTTCGAGTCCCTGAAGGTGTACCACTTGAACCCTTAGAGCCACAAGGCTTTGAGGGTTTTTTCTTTTCGTCTTTTTTATATGCAATATCAACTTTTCTAACTGATTTTCTAACTCATTTGATTATTTTATTTTGTTCTTAACTTAACACTCCGTTTAAACCTTTTGCGATTTCTCTTTTATGCTCCATTCTAAGATGTCCGTAAATATTCATTGTGGTTCCTATATCCGCATGTCCGAGCCATTCCGAAATTTCTTTCATTTGCCAACCTTTTTCTATTAGCAAACTGGCTGTACTGTGTCTTAAATCATGCCATCTTATATGTTCCAATTTATTCCTATTTATTACTTTTGATAGTTCATGAGTTGGATAAGACGGATAATACTGTTTCCCGTCCTTTTTGACAAAGATATATCCATTTTCCTCATAATAATTCCCCAAAGTTTTTCTGTTTTCTTCTTGCTTCTTTTTAAGGCATTCAAGTATATTTCTTACCTCTGGAAGTAATGGATATACTCTGTTGCTGGTTCGATTTTTCGTCTTATCTTTTCGAACCACTTTATTTTGTAAAACTACGGTATGTTTTATTGTTAAAGTATCATTTGTAAAGTCAACAGCATTCCATTTTAGCCCTAACAATTCAGACCTTCTTAAACCATATAAGAATGTTATGTAAATCATATTATACAACATTGTGTTTTCTGTTACTTTTAACAGTTTAAGACATTGTTCAGTGCTATAAAAAGAGCTGACCGTTGTTGTACTCTTAGCTTTTGGATACTTAGCATATTTACAAGGATTATCCTTTATTAAACCGCTATACAAAGCATACTCGAATATCTGACTCAGGACAACGCCGTGAAGCTTAATTGTTCTCAAAGATAATCCTCCTTCTTTGCCGTCTAATCTTCCTGCAACGGATTTATAATTGAAGTATTCCTCAATATCTTTAAGCGTAATATCCTGCAACTTTAATTTTAAAGGTTCAAAATATGGTATGATATGTTTTATAACATATTGCTCATACCCTAAGTATGTAACTTCATCAACATGATTGGATGAATATTTAAGCCACTTATTAATGATATCAACAAAATCATTTTTGTTGAATATATCAGGGTTATCAAAATACTCACCAACAAGCCTAGTTAAAGCTTGTTCCGCTTTTCTTTTATTACCTTTATCCGCTGGTATATGTAGATTTATCCATTTTTTCTTTCCTTTTATTGATATAACCCCATAATATAATTTTCCTTTTGTTTGTAAACTTCCTCTCAATAATCATCAGCTCCTTAGTTTTGTAGTTAAGTTTTGTAGTTAGTTTTGTAGTTGCTTAACATTCTAAAAAATGAATAAGATTCTTTTTGGGAATGAGAATTCTTCCATCCACTCTAATAGATTTTATAGTTCCGTTATTAAGTAAACCATAAATCTTATTTTTGCCAAGCGGAAGAATTTCATATAAATCGTTCACAGATAGAACATCTTTATAATTATCTAGCATAATGTTTCACCACCTTTTACTATTAGTTTTTAAAACTTTTTAGAACATTATACTTGACAATCGCCAAGCAATATGCTAACATATTCTCAAAAGTTTTGTTATGCTAACAATATAACATATTATTTACGATTTGTCAATAGGATAACTAAACTTTTTAAATTTAGTTAGTTTTTTAAGGAGTTTTGCCATGTCAAATTATATTACAATCCCTCAGGATAAACACGAAAGACTTAAATATTTACGTCTAAAGCATAATTATACTCAAGATTTTATAGCTGATAAATTGGGTGTATCTCGTTCTTCTTACAACACCTACGAAGGTGGTATTCGTTTTGTAAGTATAGACGGTTTAAAAATTTTAGCTCAATTATACAATGTAAGTACAGACTTTATTCTATGCATTACTGATAATGAAAATCCCGAATACATTTCTTCTCCCGATAGTCATATTCCTTTAAATGATAAATCAACTAATATGCTACATAATCTATGGCATTCCAACTTTGCAAAGTTTGCACTTGATACACTTTTATCTTCTGATGATTGTTACCGCATATTAAATGCATTAGGAGTGCTTTTAAAAATTCCAGCTTCTATTAGTCTTGATGCATTTGATTGTGATTTAGAACTCGCTAAATGTATTATTCATTTATATCAAGAAGATACTAAAGTTAATATACCCAGCAGTTTGATGGGGATTAATGAAGAAGATTCTATAGTTTTTGAGTTTCAGACTTTGCATAATCTGTTAAGATCACATTTTGATTTATCTATGGGTGAATTTATTAACTCCGTATGTAATCATCAGCAGACACAAGAAACATTTGTCAAAGAACTTATAAGAAAATATTATAACGAAGCAAAAAGTATTATAGAAGATTAATTATTTAAAACAAAAATCTCCTTTTCTATTACTACAATGCAAAATAGCGAATGTAATATTTTAAAATAGAATCAATATTATCTCAAAACCCAAAAGCGGCTCGGTCCTTTTAAGGACCGGAACCGCTTTTTTATTTTGCCTCGACCGAAAAATACCTCGTGTACTATATACAGCAAAAGTTATTCCGCTCCAAAATGTAAATTAAGCTTCAATACAAAAACTCAAGAGCCACTGTACGTTTAATCGACGCATGGTGGCTCTTTTTTTATATATACAAATCTAAATGAAAGAAGGTGATATTACTCGCTTTAACCGCTCCAAAATCAAAAATATTCACTAAAGAAAGGAAACTAATTTTATGTCAAATTTAATCAAATGTAAACTGTGCGGCAGTCTGCACGAAATGGAAGAAATGTACGAAGTAAATCCAAACACCAATGCCGAATTTTATGTCTGCGATACCTGCATTCACAACAGGGAACTATTTAAATGCTCTGATTGCGGAAACTACTATGATTTTGATTATTATTGGGGCAATTATGACGGAGAACCTATATGCTCCAATTGTCAAATAGGATATTTTGTCTGCAGTCATTGCGAGGGAGTATTCCGTGACTCGGAAATAAACTATGATGAAGATGCAGATTCGAATTTTTGCTCAGATTGTATGAACGAAAGACAAATAAATCTTGATAGTCTTATCTATGACTATTATTACAAGCCTGAACCTATTTTCTATGGAGAAAGCGACGAAAATGCCTATCTCGGAGTTGAGTTGGAGGTTGATAACACAAACGGTGATTATGATAACAGGCTCATATACAACGCAGCTGAGGCTGTTATGGACAACTATGGTGAGCAGTTGTACCTGAAACACGATGGTAGTCTAACAAGAGGCTTTGAAATTGTTACTCACCCCTGTACGTTAGATTACCACTACTGTCAATTTGATTGGAAAGAAATAATGGAAATCTGTAAAAACGGAACTCTCCGCTCCCACGACACAAGCACCTGTGGATTACATATTCATCTAAGCCGCTCCTTCTTTGGTGACTGTCAGGAACTTCAGGACTTGCATATTTCCAAACTGATTATTCTTGTGAGTAAGTTCTATGATTCTCATTTACTGAAATTCAGTCGCAGAAAACCAAGTGAACTCAGATGGTGTGAGAACCCCAATATCATTTGCGAAAACAATGATACTGAACACACAGTTATTGACAAGATGAAACAGTTTAAATCCCGCGGACGATATATGGCTGTCAATCTTGAGAACCAAAACACAATAGAATTCCGATTGTTCAAAGGAACACTTAACTTCAATACTTTCATAGCATCCCTTCAATTTGTTGTTGAAATAAGCCGATATGCAATGCGTACCGAACTGAAAAACATTCCCTCTACTCGTTGGAGGAATATTTTTGTTTCTACTGAGTTTGAAGAACTTAAAAACTACTTAAAAGAAAAGGAGCTGATTTAATATGTGCATAATAGTTTCAAAAGCGAAGAAAATTAAAATGCCAGACGGTAAAACTCTGTTGAGATGTTTTGAACACAACTCTGACGGAGCAGGAATTATGTGGGCGGAAAACTGTGCCGTACATATTAAGAAGGGGTTTATGACCTATAAAGAGTTTGATAACTTTATAAACAAACTCGGCAATAGACTTAACCTTACCGACACGGCATTGGTTATACATTTCCGCATAACAACTCACGGAAACACAAGTCCTGCAAATTGCCATCCGTTCCCCATAACACGCAAAATTTCCCACCTCAAACGCACAGAATTTACAACCGATATCGGTGTTGCTCACAACGGAATAATTCCTATCAAGTGTATTCCAAAGTTAAGTGATACCCAAACTTACATAGCAAAACGCTTGGCATCCATAAAGAATATTCAGCCTGACTTTTACACCAATGAACACATCATGCAGAAGATCGAGAACAACATACAATCAAAGATGTGTTTCCTGACAAATGATGAACAGATATACACTATCGGCAAGTTCATTGAAGAGGATGGCGTTCTGTACTCCAATAGCAGTTATGAAGAATGTTCTGCCTTGTCTTGGTTAAGATACTTTAATCTGTATGAAGGCGAGGTTGATGTTTGCCCTGTGTACGGAATGATAATCGGTAATGGTGATATTGCTGAGAGCAACGGATTTGAATATTTCATTGATGAAGATGAAAAGGTTTATGAGTATGACTACTTTGGCGACTCTCTTGTTTATATGAACGATATGCAAGCTTTTACCTTTCAGGGAACACCTTACCGTTTTAACAACGATGAAGCAATAACTATGTCATTACAGAGAGGGGGTAGATTGTGGTGAAGATAATACTTAAAGAACAAGAGCAAACAGGCACTTATAAGTTTAACGGTCGGATATACTTCACAAAAGGTATCGAAGCAGAGTTTGGAGATATGACCTTTAAGATGATTGTAGATACTTTGCAACTCATAAAGGCACTTGTTGATAAAAACATAGCCGACTATTTTCAGGTAACAACAGCCGATATGAAAGATGGCAGAAAAATCAAGGTATATATCATAGATGATGTCACGCATATAACTTTTCTTTTGCCATCAGAATATTAGATTTTAAGGCTGCTCAATCCCGCCCAGCAAGAGACTTGGTTGTATATGCATCCATTGGTCCAGCGGGCAAAAATTTAGCTTTCAGACCCGTTCCGAGAGTAATAAAAGGAGAATTTTAATATGGATAAAAAACTAATTTATTTGCTTGATTTATATGAGTTGGAAAAATGCAAAAAAGCCATATACAGTTCCGACTTATTATCGGATAAACCAAAATCAGGTAAAGAAAAACAATTCGAGTTAGCGGTTGAGAATTTGGCTATTCTCAGCGAACTAATCAAAGAACAGGAGGAAAAATAAATGGCTGTACTAATACTGTTTCTATACTTATTCATTATTGCACTTACCGACTAATATTTACATCCAGCGTAAGCATTTCCCCGTTCCGGGGAAATGTTACGCTTCATACTCCACAAAGGTATACCTTTAAAAACCAGCAAAAACCTAACAGAAAACAGTGCATAAAGGTCATTATTCATTTTATAGACTATCCGTAAACTGTGAAGACCTTTACGCACTTTAAGAAAGGATTGATAACTATGAGTTCACGAACATTCTTCTATGCAAGAGTATCAACAACAGAACAAAATCTCGACCGACAAATTGACGAATTTAAATCTCTTGGAGCAAATGACAGAGATATAATAACCGACAAACAATCAGGTAAGAACCTTGACAGAGACGGGTATAACGCACTCAAAAACGCCCTTTTAAGACCGAATGATACCTTGGTTATCAAAAGTCTTGACCGCCTTTCAAGGAACAAAATGGACATTAAGAACGAGCTTCAATACTTCAAGGATAACAACATTCGCTTAAAAGTAATTGACCTACCTACAACTATGCTTGACTTACCGAGTGAACAATACTGGGTAATTGATATGGTGAACAATATCCTCATTGAAGTATTAAGTTCCATTGCTGAGCAGGAATATCACACCATACACGAAAGGCAATTGTCAGGTATAAATTCGGCAAGGTCACGAGGCGTGCATTTAGGAAGACCACCACTCCAAAGACCCGAAAACTGGGCTGTAGTCATTGCTGAATATAAAGCAGCAAACATCACAGCAAAAGAAGCTATGACACAACTAAACCTTAAAAAATCATCATTCTATAAGTTGCTGAAATCAGAATAAAGAAACGGGCAGAACCATCAAATGATAGTTCTGCCCTATACATTATAGGTGTATGCGTTTGTGTTTTGAGTTACCTTGTGTTTACTGTTTTATGTAATAGTATATCAACGCATCTATTACAAAAATAAGACAGATAGCCCAACCATAATTAACAAATATTTTAAAGGCATTAATATAATTGGTAGCTAGGGTTATTGACAAATTATCGCCTAAGCATTTAATAATTATTGGGATAACAATAAAAAACAATATACTAAACACTTGCCATATAATCGCTAATAAGCTATATCTTTTCTTTTGAACATCAAGATAAAAAACCTTATTAATAAGTTTATCTATGCCAATCATGAAAAAACATATAAAAAACTTATTTAGTTTTATTGTAATATTTCCACCTACCCTACACATCCAAATAGCTCCAAAAATATACGAAAGTACAAAATATTTTAATAAAATATACATCAATTGTTACTCCTTATTGCTTGAATTAATGCTTTCTCCGTTTCAGGTCCATAGATTCCATCATCCTCTATTCCTAAGACTCTCTGTAAAGATTTGATAGCATTTGTTGTATTTTCTCCAATTATTCCATCACTTTCAACTCCCAAAAAAGTTTTGCAAATCCTTTATTTTCACATTATTTGCCCCTGTTAAAAACAAGTTAGGAATTATCCCTTGAACTGTTCCTTTTATAAGTTCTTTGCCAACTACTCGATTAATATATTCTTTACTAAATACCCTTTTTAAAACTACACCATATTTAGTCATTGAAACAATTTTTGAAGCTCCTAATCCATAAGCAGCACCATTTCCACCAGCAATTCCAGCAACTAAGCCAAAGATACCATTCTTACCTACTTCAATTAAATCAACAGACTCGTCATGTGCTAAATCATTAATTATTGAACCCATTGAAGATATCGCTGCATTTCCAAGTGCTTGCCCTACAACACCAACTCCAGTAGTTGCTAAAGCTCCTGAAACGGCACCCGAGGCTCCCGAAATCATAACAGATGTCCAATCAATGTTATAAAATCCACCATTTTGTGCAGCTTGAACTCCTAAATCTATTCCTGCGTTTACAACTGCACCAATTATAGCCCCAATAGCAATCCAACAGACTTCACCACTTGGGTCAACAAACATCACAGGATTCTGATTGCCATACACATACCAGTTGTATCCGTCCTCTGCAGGGTCTTGTTGTGTAAATCTTCCTGTTGCTGGGTCATAGTATCGTGCTCTCAGATAATATAGCCCTGTTGTTTTATCATAGGTCTGACCAAAGTATGTAAAGTGATTGTCAATGGCTTCCCGCTTTGTTATAAAGTTACCCCAGACATCATAATCATAGGTATTTTTGATAGCTCCTGATGTATCAACTATTTGTACAACATCACCGTGACCATTATACAGATAGTAATATGACTTATCCGTTAAAGGTTCGATTTTGGCTAAAACTCGGTCAGGTCCCCAAACATACTGAGTTATTGGATACATAACCGTGATTGTTGAGTTATCTGAGAAAGTAAATGTAACAAGTTTTGCAACTATGTTCAATCTGCCGTTTGAATCGTAGACATAGAATTCAGGATAATCTGTATTTTCCATCTTCCAATATCTGTATCCGTTTGCTGAATACAAAAATCTTGCGGTGTCGTCCCCCACTCCTGAATAAATCAACTTGTCTTCTTCGTTGTATTGGAATATTGCATCCTCTTCTGACAGAAAATCTATCTGTTCAAAACTTGCTTTTCTGTTTCCACGAGCATCATATTCGTAATAGGAATCTGCACCCTTTGTCCCCGCAACAGAGGCTATTCGGTTGAGTTTATCATAGGTATGGTGTACTAATCTTTTGGAGGAACATACCTAAATTTACACATTTTCACACTAAAAAAGTTAGAAAGTGTTAAAAACAGGTACATTTCCAATCGTACCAAAATCAGGAATGTCTCTATTGTCGATATAGTTTCTTCCAAAACAAATATATATTACATAACACCCCTGTAGCTAAACAACCTATACTAAAAAGTACAACAAATTTATAATAATTAACGCTTGCATACAAATTTATACTTCTTGCACAAATTATCCAAAGATATAAAAAGAAAATTTCCAAGGTGAATATAACTATATTCACCTTTTTCTTTATTCTTGAATTTATAGTCAATGCCACACATAAAACTATTTGTATAACATTTAATATTAATACACTCTTTAGTTCGCCTATATCTATACAAATTGGAACATCACTTGTTATTAGCCAAAAATTAACATAGTTAACTACCATTATACTACAAAGTATAATTTTATAAATTAAACTTACCATTTTACATCTACCTTGACTATATTCAGGCACATCCTACACCACCTATTACAAATTTCATTATCATTTCATAAAAATATCTAAATACTTATCAATTGACATTTTTCCAGATATTTTATCCCATACTTTTCTATTATTGTCTACACTTAATGTTCCCGCATCAACCACATTAGCATTTTTCACCTTTTCACTAAGATTAGCTTTGTCTAATATTAATTGGGGATAAACATGTCCTAGCAACTCCACAGCTAGAGAAATATCTGAAATATCTATATCTTCTCCAAAAACATCTCTATAAAATTTCTTTTCTATTAGAGCCATTAGTATAGCATTTTGTGAATTACTCGTCAACAAATATCGTGCATCCCCATCCACCAAACTAGTTCTAATGATATTTTTATTTAGTGCAACTTTTATGCTCTTATCTCCCATATCAATAGTGTAATAATTCTCATATTGAATAGGTCTCGGATAATTCTTATTATAGATATTATTAATATTTATTTTTTCACCAACCTGTACATTAAATGGATTTCCTTTATATCCTATCTTTGTCCAAGCCGATGCATCATTAACTTCAGCAACCGCTATTCCAGATAATGTATCTCCATGCTCAGTTACGGCATATACATTTCCACCTTTGTCAGTTTCTAGTTTGTATAATCCCCACAGATCTATAAACATAACAGGATTCTGATTACCATAAACATACCAGTTATATCCATCCTCTGCAGGGTCTTGCTGGGTAAATCTTCCTGTTGAAGGATCATAGTAACGTGCTCTGAGATAATATAAGCCTGTTGTTTCGTCGTATGTCTGACCAAAGTATGTAAAGTGATTATCAATGGTTTCTTCTTTTGTTAGGAAATTACCCCAAACGTCATAATCATAGCTGTTAACAACATTTCCAGCAGTATCAACAATTTGAACCACATCTCCGTGACCATTATACAGGTAATAGTAGGAACTACCTGTCAACTTATCAATTTTTGCAAGAACTCGGTCAGGTCCCCAAATGTATTGGGTTATTGGGTACATTGCAGTAATGGTAGCCCCATTTGCTAATCCCAAATTAACAGGTCTTGCGATTATGTTTAGTCTTCCATTTGAGTCATAAACATAGAACTCAGGATAGGTTGAATTCTCTTGCTTTAAATATCGGTATCCGTTTGCTGAATACCAAAATCTTGTGGCGTCGTCCCCCACCCCCGAATAAATCAACTTGTCTTCTTCGTTGTATTGGAATATTGCATCCTCTTCTGACAGAAAATCTATCTGCTCGTAATTTGCCTTTCTGTTTCCACGAGCATCATATTCATAGTAAGAATCCGCACCTTTAGTTCCTGCAACAGATGCTATTCTGTTGAGCTTGTCATAGGTATAGGTTGTACTGTGCTGAGTTGCACCAACTGTTTCATTAGTTGTCAGTATATTACCATTGCTGTCATAGGTATATGCATATCTTGACAGTATATCCGTACCCTTATAGTTAGTAAGGCTTGTTAATCGTGAAAGTCCGTCATAGACATACTCGGATTTCAGGATTGAGTTATCGGTCAATGCAGGATATGTAACAGATTTCAATTTGCCGTCAGCATAGTATTCGTATCTGACATTTGCATTATCTGTTGTATCTCTTTCAATATTCCCATCAATCTGAACCTTTTTAAGTCTGTTTTTGTCATATTCATAATTAGTAGCAAAGCCCCAAACTGCTGAGTTTGTTTCATCATAAAGACCATTGTATGCCGATAAAAGATTTCCGTTTGCGTCATAGCTGTAACTCATATAGGGTTCAAAATATACATTGTTTACATATGTAGATTGGTTATATAAGGTCTTCTGTTCAAGTAATTTACCTGTGGGTGAATAGCTATAGACACCGACCTCATTCATTTGAACATGATAATTACCGCTGGTTTCATCATATACCCCTCTTACATCATAAACCGCATTTGCCCCATAAGGATTTTTGTGTGAATAATGGCGGGATGTAATAGTGCCTTCGTCAATCGTCTTAGTCATAGTATCCTGTATGCCAAGTTCGTTATATGAGGCATTATACAGCTTATTATCCTTATCCCAATATCTCACAAGCTGACCCAAATTGTTATACTGATAGGTGTTGCTGTTGCCTGCATTATCTGTGTCGGAAATCAGTTTGCCCTCTCCGTCATAGCTTCGTTGATAAAGAATACTCTCTGCACCTTTACTGTCGGTCAGAGTTTGCTTTGTGATATTGCCTGCGTTATCGTAAAGGTTACGGATTATTTCATTATTGGCATTCTTTGTTGATGTCAGTCTGTTCAGTTTATCATAAGTATTTGACTGGGTATATCCATTAGAATTCAGGTTTCCGTTAGCATCGGTGATTCCGATTACATTACCTACATAATCATAAGCATATTGAACCTCAGAAAAGTCATCAGGATACGAAGAATAGCCTTTTTCGCTGACTACTCTTTGCAGGCGGTCATACTTATATTCAACAATGTTCTCTTTTGCATCTGCATCATCAGCAGGAACAAAATAACTTTGCGCCTTGAATCCAACTCCGTCACTGCTTATATTGTACTCCATAATGTGATTATTGTCAAATGCATCGGTAATTTGCACCTCACGTCCGAGTCCGTCGTATTGAGTTACAGTTTCATTCCCCTGAGGGTCAACAACAGTAACCGTGTTTGCCGTTGCATTATAGTAATATGTTGTTGTAAGAATCGAAGAACTACCACCAGCTTCAAGTTTATCGACAATATTGCTTTCTATTATTTCGCCTGTGCCGAGATAATAGTTTGTCTGGGCTTCGTAATGAGTTTTTGAGACATTTTCCAAATCAGCATTTGTTGGATATGCTATGTCTAAATCCGTCACATCATAATACGCCACGGTAGTGGTTACACTTTGACACATCAGCTTATCATCACCTGAGATTTCATCATAATCTCTTAGTACACTTTCATAAACTATATTCTCAACAGGAAGAATTTCTATATCAGGTGTGCCATATGAGCTATAGGTTGTATATCTTGGATAAACAATTCTTGTAGGTCGACCCAAATCATCATACTCATAATAGGTAATATTGCCGTCATCATCTGTCTCTGTCTTTACCACGCCCAACAGCATATCATAAGTATAAGTAGTAGTTTGGGTTGATGAATTTCCGTTTTCTGTGACGGTTTTGGTAACAGTTGATGGCAATGAATAATTTGTCGCAGCCGTATATCGTTCTTCCACAATAGTTGAGCCTGTTTCATTTGGGGTAGTTGAGGTTATTTTTGATACATGACCATTTGTGTATTCATATGCATATGTGGTTGTCGTTCCGTCAGCAAGTTTAATCTGCGAAATGCGGTTATTATTGTCATAGGTATATTCTTCGGTACATTTTACTGAACTTGATTTGTACCATTCTTTTGACAACAGAAACCCTGTATCTTCATCATATGTATAATGCATTGCGTGCTTATTTCTGTCAGAACCTATTGCCGTATTATGGTCAAGTTCCTCTGTCACCATCAAGGGTTTTCCATATGTCTTTCCTGGTTCATTCTCTATATTCGTATACACATATGAATCGTAGGTGTAACCATTAAAGTTTTGGTTATTGGAGTAAGTAATTTTTGTCATTTTAGGCTGTCTGTCAAAGTAATCCTCAACCTCGGATTTAACATACAAATCTTCGCCTGTGGGGTTTTCGTATGAAGCAATTGTAATCTTCTCCAATACAGCATCATCTTCTTTGTAATAATGACGAACAAACCTTGAATTTTCCTTCTCTTCAACCGTTGTTGCTACATATCCATCAGGAATATTGTCAATAGAAGAATAATACGGATAGCCTGTATAGTCATCGCTATAAGTATGATAATTGTCCTCTTTGTAGTAGTGATATTTTATTTCGACCATATCTGACGAAATAGGCTCTACAACAGGCATATATTCACCGCTTGTTGCTACTCTGAAAGCCTGACTCACACCGCTCCTTCCCAAATTTCGCACACATAAATCGTAGGTATAGTATGAATGAGAATGAGGACGAACAATGTTACCAAGCAAATATACAACATTATTTGCGTAACCTTTGGTAACTTCTGATGTAGGAGTCGTAAAGGTTTTATCCGAAAGAGAAAACAATATTGGTTGAGTAAAACTTCGTTCTTCTTCATATATTGAAGGAATGTAATTGGTAATTTCACCCTCAGCATTGGTAAAGCTGGTAAGAAATTGTTCGGTTGATATAAGCTCCGAATCAATGATATTTCCTTCTGCATCCACTGTATCATTTGTAATATCAACAAGCTGTTTTGTGTATGTAAGCGTTATATCATCTTCTGCATTAGCACTTTCTTTTACTGTTACGGTGATGTTTTCACAATCGTAATTCGTGGTATAATCAAATCCAATTACTCTGCCGACTGAATCGATAATCTCCGCCAGACGAGGCATATCTTCTGCACCGTAATAATCTGCAGAATCATACTGGAATTGAATTCTGTTGCCGTAAATATCCATTATAGTACGAAGCTCACCATACATACCAAAGTAGTATTCCGTTCCGTCGGCATCCTCTACAATATAGTCTATTCTTGATGTGCTGGATATATCTGTATCATAATAATATCCTATCTCAAAAATAATGTCACCGCCTACGTAATTTTCAAAACTGCATTTAGCAGGATTGTCAAAATTCACCGCCATTACATTACCTTTTCCATCGTGATAATATAACGCCTTGGGCATATCTTCGGACATATAGTCATCTTTAATTACCTGAACAGACGGAAAAGACCATGACCATCCTGCACCAAGGTTGTTACGCATATGCTGATAGCTGGTGGAGTTTATTTCTGACTTATAATAATAGTCTAAAGTGATGGTATCTCCCTCGTTGCTTGTGTAGTACCAAGCATCATACATATATAAGCCATTACAGGTATCCCTTGATTCTATTTCTTCAATTCTTAAAGAAGCATCTGCCCATTCTTCGTATGGATAATAGTATGTGCTTGTCTGTCCCGTGTCGAAATTATGAGCCTCTTCAACAACCACATATGTTCCTTCGTTCAAGGTTATAGTCTTAGGGCTTGATACAACATCTACAGATTTTGTAAATACTTCTGCCTGAGCAAGACTATAATACCTTGAAAGTTTCAAATCAAAACCATCTACTCCTGGCAACACCAGGTCAGTTTCGGTCACAATAAGATTGCCTGTCAGTGGGTCTATATATTCCTCACCGATGTTGTCACCTATAAAGCTTGTCCTGCCTGTCTGATTTTGGAGTGCAAAAGCGTCTTTGCCATTTATTGTAGAAAGACGATATGACGCATCTACTGCAGATGACGAACTACTCCTTGAAGACATTATAGATGCATTACTTTCTGTCAATACTGCATCTGTTGATTCCGCAACAGGTAAACTCTCTCTGAGATTGCTGTACTCGGGGATTATCTCGTTTGCACTTTTGTAGTCGATATTTTCTGATACTACCGCATTTGCAGGAATCGAAATTGTATCCTCCATAACAGGCATTTTGATAGAATACTGTGTCAAGTAGTCATTAGGTTCAATCGTTTCTATCTCACTTGACAATGAAATACTTTCCGTTAAAGATTTCCCCTTTGCCTGACTATACGGTAGCACAGGAATATCGTTTATATCAACCGTTAATTCATTGTTTGCAGCAGGCTCTGTCAATACTACCTCAGGCATTTCCTCCAATGCAACCACGGGTAGCATACCACACAACATTGTTATGATAATTACAATAGAAACTATTTTTTTACTCATATTATTCGCCTCACTTTCTTACTGTTCTGGTTAACAAATTGCCCATATTGTCGTATGTATACAGGATTGATGTTCCGTTCATTTTATCAACCTGTATCAAGTGATTATCTGCATCATAATAATATGCATTAACACCGCTTGTCTGTGAGAAATCAACAGATAACCGAAGTGGCAACATTGTAGTCATTGAATCCCAAAACATTATCTTACCTGTATGTTCATTTTCAGCATCAAACCGATATGTGAATTGTGTATTTGTCGTTGCTCCTGCATCTACATCAATACTATGGATGCTCACATTATGGAACCTGCCTGTCTCTGTGTATGTAGCAAGCAATGCCTTAATTTCCTTGTCTGTATTCGAATTGTTCGAGACAGTAAGACTGCAAACCATACTTGCATCATCAACAATTCTAAGCCCGTTTTCGCCCACATTAACCCCGTTCAGTTTGATTTGAGATGCAATCTCCAAATCGGAAGATGCTGGCATTATATTGCCCTCTAAATTCAATGTGCTTGCTGAATTTTCTTCACTTTGAATTTGTACAACCCAATAACAATCCTTTGTCTGCCAATCGCATAACATTAACGGTTTATTGTCTGAAAAATCTACATTTTTCCATCTTCCGTTGTCATAACCCCCTAAGGGTCCTGTATATATTTCACTTGTATCTCCATCAGGTGTGATTTTTGTTACCTTTACCAGTATGTCTGAAAAATCGGTTTCGGACATTAAATCCCTTTCTGTTATTGTTGATTCACCCGTATTCAAATTCAAAGAAACGTCAAAAGAATAGTACTCTGTTTCTTCAGCATATACTGATGCTGACAGCATTGATAAAATAACCAGTAATGCCATTATTTTGTTTATAACTTTCATCTTTTGTAACCTCCTGTAAGTTTTTTATATTATACCATATTTTTCATATGTTTTTCAATATACGATAGTGTGTTTATGTTATACAAATACACGAGTAAGCAATTCCCGGTTTCACCGGGAAATTGCTTACGGATAAAGTTTATAAGGATATTTTTCGTTTTACAAGGTAAGCTGAAAAACAAAATCTTGTAGCAAAAGCTCCTATCCAAATAACTTAGTTTCTCTAAGTTTACTGATATTTATGGTTATCGCAGAGTATACAAAAAATAGACTCCCCCCTATTTATAAACCATTGTACATCAACAAACCAAGAGAGTTTCTATCGTTTTCCCACAGTTTCTTAGTAGCTTCTAAATCAATAAGTCTCCCTTTGTAGGTTATTTCAAACTCAAGCGGGCATCGTCCCAACTCTAAGAACAACTTTAACATATGAAGAGTATAATTTTTATCTGTTTTAAAAATTTCCTTTAGTTCTCTAGCGTGAGTAGTCAAAAATTTCATTGCTTCGTTTTTTGGCAGACTACAACAATGTTTTTTTATCAGAGCATAATTTTCCTCATCAAAAAGTCTTCCATAAAATATCACACGATATCCAGCTATCTTATTGTCGTGCTTTAATTTTATTTTGCTATCTTTCCTGTAAGTGGGTAAAAGCATAGGATATGCTCTTTTATCCTCATATCTAATTTCTGCGATTTTAATAAGGCTATCACAATCATAATATCCAGGCTTTAGATGTCCTGTAACAGTATTAAAATACGGGTAACCAATAAAATTATACTTCACTTTCATCACTATCTCCTTTTAATAATATCACAAGCAATGATACTATACTCTACTACTTATTAAACTTAATATCTTTATGAGCATTTTCAAAGTTTTCTAATATAGCAATATGCTCATCTATTGAAAGTTCACCCTTTTCACCCACAGGCATTATGCTTATTATATGCTTGCCATTATTGCTTTTGTTTGAGATAAACAGCAATACATCGTCGAAAGCATCACCCATATATTGAACAGCAGTTGCATCTATGTACTCCATTGCTTTTGCATCCAACAAGCCTTTTGCAGGCTCTTGCCATTCATCCGTATACAAAGTCGCTAAAAGTTTTTCGTATTCATCATCATCCACCGCAAGCACAGGAACTTCTGGTTTCCCTTTAACAACATTAAATTTGACAACATTGCATTCTTCCCTCATTTGCAAATAATCTTCCTCAACCTGTATTTGCAGTTCTTGTAACCGTTCAATTGTGTCTGTTATACCATTAAATAGTTTTGAGTAAAGTTTTTGATAATCCATTTTTGCTCTCCTTCGCATAAAAAAAGTGTGTAGCAACAATTCCGAAGCTACACACGAAAAATGCATAACTCCTTATTGTTACCACACAAGTTTTCCATCATCTATTAAAGTATGCGAAAACAGAGTCTGCATTTTTGCCAAGTGACAAAAATACACACTTCAATAGATAATTAACTTATGTGGTGCTTTCATAGTACACCATTTCACAAAAAATGTCAATACTATTTAACTGTTACCTTTACAACAAAACAACTAATAAAGCCTTATTTTTCGCTATTAACGTCTTCTTCCGAAAGAAGCAAACCATATATACGACAATTATACTGCTTATACCGTTCTTTTTCATATTACAACAGTATTTATACCTTTTTCCTCTGGCTCACCTTTTTCCTCTATTATTATTTTTATAACAAAAGGTATTGAGCGTAAAGTGTAACGTGCGCTCATGATTACTTATATTATCTATATTATTAGAGATATTATTTATATTATTAAGCGTTTACTTAAAGGTAAATATTATTTCTGATTTTGCAAATATTGCATAGATATATAAAATAAAGTATAAATTATTGCCTAAAATAAACATCGAATTTTTAAATACAGTATAAAAGTTTCTCCTGCATTAAATTTTCGTATCGGTTATTTCCGTTTCAAAGAAAATTCGAAAGTTTATTTTAGGCAATATATGTCCTCAAATTACGCAATTGGCAAATATGTTTTCAAAAAAGAGAGTAAACATATGCTTCTACATCCTCAACACCGTCAGGTAGAGGGTCACCCCAATCTACCAAAGTTCGTCTTCCTTCTGTTCGTTTATTCAGACTTTCGTTTTCCTCGCTACTGTCATACAAATCTAGTTCTTCTTCATTTAAGGCCATTCTTCTATCAACAGCTTTCCAATAATTATCATCTTTTGCATCACCTCTGGTTAATGCTCTTCTGTCCTTTGCAAGTTGGTCACACAACTTTGCATTTTCGTAGAAACTATATGTATTAGACAAATTAATAACTCGTCCTGTTTCCTTATTACGAACAGCACCATTTTCTACAATATGTAGCACTCGTAAATTAACTAATATTTTTTGATATTTAGTTATTGTCGCAGAACTTAAACCCGTCAATTCGCTTAGTTTATCTCTACCAGTAAACCCTATATGGGTTTTAAGATTTATCGTAGAAGCCATTACTAAGTAAAGTCGCAGCATCTTAAATTTATCAAATTTGCCTTCACAAGACATAATTTTCTTCATGTGTTTTATACTGATACTAAAGTAAAAATACTCTTCCTCAAATATGGGTTCCAATGTATCAATATATAAATCCTCTTTATCACATTCATCTAACATATATGTATTTGGTCCTATCTTTTCGCAGCCTAAATCATATATGTCAAAAAACTCTCTCATTCCTTTTCGTAAATTTATGAGTTTTTTATCCTTTGTGTTACACCCATGTCCAAAAAGTATCCTATGTAAGATATAGTCGCTAAAGAAACACGCTTTATTTGATGTCATAAGATACCTTATGCCAACATAAGTTGCTAATGCCTCATCACACAATTCTGTGTCCTGTATAATCCTTCTTAATAGATATACCCTATCTTCGTTTTTTACTTTACTTTTATTTTTGCCCATTGAAATACTCCTTTAAATTATTCATATCTAATTTTTTCTAACTTTTTTCTAACCAAACATAATTTTTAATATATGTTAGTTTGCTTTATTTGTTTTTGGGGAATGAATAAGAAGTTGAGAAAAAGTTGATAAAATAAAGAAGTTAAAGAAAATCGGTTGAAAATAAAAAGTTATAGCTTCCACTCTTAATCAGGGTGTCCAGGGTTCGAGTCCCTGAAGGTGTACCAAACCGATGAAATCAATTGATTTCATCGGTTTTTTGTATAACGAAAAGAGCAACAAGTTAAAAACCTGTTGCTCTTACTTTTTTATTTCCATTCAGCGCTGCCTGACATAAGTGTAACACTTTCGGTTGTTACACTAAGCAGTCCTCTTTCTACATTAAGAGGTTTAACCGTACCGTCTTCAAGTTCTACCCTACATTCGCAAGGTTTTACCGCTGTAAGGAAGGGAATATGATTTGCCATAATGGCAAGGTCGCCCTCGCTGCCACGAAGTGACACTTTTACAATATCACCTTCATACAGATTTCCGTCAGGAGTTGATATAACAAACTTAAATGTTTTCATTATACCACCTTTTTCGCCTTTTCAACTGCTTCGTCTATTGTACCTACAAAGAGGAATGCTGACTCGGGCAGGTCATCATGCTTGCCTTCGATAATTTCTTTAAAGCCACGTATTGTTTCAGAAAGAGGAACATATGTTCCGGGAATACCAATAAACTTTTCGGATACGTGGAAGGGTTGTGACAAGAATCTCTGGATTTTTCTTGCTCTTGAAACAAGCAGTTTGTCCTCGTCAGAAAGTTCATCCATACCCATAATAGCGATAATATCCATAAGTTCCTGATATCTTTGTAGGATTCTCTGAACTTCACGGGCAACAGTATAGTGTTCTTCACCCAAAATGTCTGCCGAAAGAATACGGCTTGTAGATTCAAGAGGGTCAACTGCGGGATAAATACCCTGTGACGCAATTGTTCTTGAAAGAACGGTTGTGGCATCAAGGTGAGCAAATGTTGTTGCAGGTGCAGGGTCTGTAAGGTCATCCGCAGGCACATATACCGCCTGAATTGATGTAATAGAACCCTTTTTTGTTGATGTAATTCGCTCCTGCAGCATACCCATCTCGTTTGCAAGGGTAGGCTGATATCCAACGGCTGAAGGCATTCTGCCAAGGAGTGCCGAAACCTCGGAGCCTGCCTGAGTGAATCTGAATATGTTATCTATAAAGAGAAGCACGTCCTGACCCTCTTCTTCACGGAAATATTCCGCCATTGTAAGGCCTGAAAGTCCAACTCTCATTCTTGCGCCGGGTGGCTCGTTCATCTGGCCGTATACAAGTGTTGTATTTGAAAGTACGCCCGACTCCTTCATTTCATTATAAAGGTCGTTACCCTCTCTGGTACGTTCGCCAACACCGGTGAATACCGAAAGTCCGCCGTGTTCTTTTGCGATATTGTTTATAAGTTCCATAATAAGAACGGTTTTACCAACACCCGCACCGCCGAAAAGGCCAATCTTACCGCCCTTTGAATAGGGGCAGATAAGGTCAATTACCTTAATACCTGTCTCAAGAATCTCTGTGGATGTTGAAAGCTCTGAATACTCAGGTGCAGGACGGTGAATGTCCCATCTTTCGACATCTTCAGGAGCAGGCTGATTGTCAACCGGATTACCAAGAACGTTAAAAATTCTTCCAAGAGTTTTTCTGCCAACGGGTACGCTGATCGCCTTGCCGGTATCGGTAACAACCGTTCCTCTTGTAAGACCGTCGGTTGATGCCATAGCTATACATCTGACAGTATTGTCACCAATATGCTGTGCGACCTCAACGGTCAAAGTTTTTTCGCCTATTTCCATTGTAAGTGCGTTGTATATTGCAGGCATACATCCGTCTTCAAACTGAACGTCAACGACAGGACCCATAACCTGTACTACAATGCCTTTTGCTAAATCTGACATGATACACTCTCCTTATGCGCCGCTTCCGGCTACGATTTCTGTAATTTCCTGCGTGATTGCACCCTGTCTTGCACGGTTATATTCAAGTGTCAGTTCTTCAATCATCTTGCCGGCATTCTTGCCCGCATTATCCATAGCAAAACGTCTTGCAACCACTTCGCAGGCAAAGCTTTCTCTTGCCGATGCAACTATCTTACCTGCAATATATTCTTCGATAACCGCTTCAAGAATTGTCTTCTCGTCTGGCTCGTAGATAATTTCTGCTTTCGACTTTCTCTCGGTCTTTTCAAGAGGCAACACCCAATCAATTGTTGGGGTCTGCGTCATCATCGAAACGTACTTAGTCGAAACAATTCCAACTTTTTCGTACTTTCCTTCTTTGAACTCTGCACAAATGGTTTTTGCAAGAGCAATTGCATCATTATACGAAAAGCCTTCTGTTTTATCGATTTCCTGTCCGTATCTTTCGCAGGTGCGTTTGCCGATAGGAATAATCTTTTCAGCTTTTTCCGTCTCGGCAAGTTTGAAAATATTGGAGTTGTAATCGCCCGCAAGACCTCTGTCTCCGGCAACCACAATAAGACACACCTTGCCTGCCGCTCCTGCACGCATATATTCGCTGCTTTCGCAGGATTTTGCCGATGACAGCATCGCAATGGTATCGTCAATTGCACCGGAATACTGACGGCTTTTGTTCATCGCAATGGTCGCGCTGCGTATTTTGGCAGATGCTACAAGCCCCATCGCCTTTGTAAGATGCAATGTTGAATCCACGCTTTTGATGCGGGTTTTCAAGCTTTTAATATCTACACCCATATCCTTATCCTCTCATCTGGTCAAGTGCCTCTTTAAGCATTTCAATATCTTCATCGTCGCAGAAATTACTTTCAAATCTTTCAAGAAGACCTTGATACTCTGTCTCAAGCAAATCAGAAAGTCTCTTTTCATAATCTGCAACCTTATTTACTGGAACATCGTTAAGGTAGCCGTTAATAACAGCATACACTATTGCAACCTGACAACCTACGCGAACAGGTGAATTCTTCTTCTGTTTCAGAACTTCAACAATTCTCTCACCAAGAGCAAGACGGTTCTTTGTATCCTCATCAAGGTCGCTGCCGAACTGTGCAAAAGACTGCAGTTCTCTGTACTGAGCATAAAGAAGTTTCAATTCGCCCGAAACCTTTTTCATTGCTTTAAGCTGTGCAGAACCACCAACACGGCTTACCGAAATACCAGGGTTGATAGCCGGCATAATACCTGCGTGGAAAAGCTCTGTTTCAAGGAATATCTGTCCGTCTGTTATGGAAATAACATTGGTCGGAATATATGCCGAAACATCGCCCGCCTGAGTTTCAATAATAGGAAGTGCCGTAATTGAGCCACCGCCGTATTCAGGAGCAACACATGCCGCTCTTTCAAGCAATCTTGAGTGGAGATAAAATACATCTCCGGGATATGCCTCACGTCCGGGTGGACGACGAATCAAAAGAGACAGTGCACGATAAGCGATTGCGTGCTTTGACAAATCATCATAAATGATAAGCACATCCTTGCCCTGTTGCATAAAATACTCTGCCATAGCACAGCCCGAGTATGGTGCAACATACTGAAGTGGTGCCGTTTCTGACGCAGAAGCAGATACTATAATTGTATACTCCATTGCGCCTGCGTTTGTAAGCTCGTTTGCAAGCTGAACGACAGATGTATTCTTCTGACCAATTGCAACATAAATACAGATAACATCAGTATTTTTCTGGTTGATAATTGTATCAATAGCAATTTCGGTTTTACCTGTCTGTCTGTCGCCTATAATAAGTTCTCTCTGACCGCGACCGATAGGTATCATACTGTCAATAGCCTTGATTCCTGTCTGCATAGGAACAGATACACTCTTTCTTTCAATAATTCCGGGAGCTTCAGATTCAATAGGTCTTGTCTCGGTTGTTGTAATAGGTCCCTTGCCGTCAATAGGCTGACCAAGAGCATCAACAACTCTGCCAAGGAGGGCATCGCCAACCGGAACAGACACTACCTTGCCTGTACGGCGTACCTTTGTACCCTCGTGAATGTCGTTTGTGTCCGACAAAAGTGCAACGGCAACCGTTTCGCTTTCAAGGTTCTGTGCCATACCATAACTTCCGTCCTCGAATTCAAGAAGCTCACTTGACATACAGGCTCTCAATCCGTAAACTCGTGCAATTCCGTCACCTACAAGAATTACAGTACCGGTCTCCTGCATTTCAATCTTTGATTCATAATTTTCAATTTGCTGTTTAATAATCTGACTGATTTCATCAGGTCTTGTACTCATCTGCTGATCACATCCTTTACATCTTTAAGATGTTTTTGAAGGCTTGAATCCATAACTTTGCCGTCTATTTCGACAATCAAGCCGCCCAGTATTGAGGGGTCAACGGTATATTCAATCACTACCGTATGTCCGCTCAAACTTTCTAGTTTCTCTTTTAGCGCATTTTTCTCTTGTTCGCTGAGTTCAACAGCACTTGTAACACTTGCAGTTGAAACACTATTCACTTCGTTGAGCAATGCTTTATACTGCACCACACAGTCGTTAAACTGTGCAATATATCTTTTCTCGCAAAGAAGCTTCAAAAAAGACAGTACATCTCTCGGTAAGGCAGCAGAAAAAGCGCTCTCAATCGCTCCCAGCCTTTCGCTGAGAGGAATACCGGGGGATTCAAGAAACTCCATATACATTGGGTTCTCCGCAAAAGCATCTGTAACTAGATCCAATGCCTTTTCAAATTTTTCTCCTGAATTCTTCTCCATTGCAAGCATAAACAATGCCTGTGCATACTCACTGCTTACTCCACTCATTCTTCATCACCTATTTTCTCAATAAATGAATCAATCAAGCTGCGATGGTCCTCAGGCTTAATTTCACGCTCCAACAATTTGTTGGCAAGAGCGGTAGATACCTCGACAATTTCTTTCTTGATACCTTCCTCTGCCTTTTTCATTTCAAGCTGCGCCTGAGTTTCTGCCTGACGGATTATGCCATCGGCTTGTTCCTTTGCCTTTGTTATAATCGCATCGCCCTGACGTTTTGCGTTATTCTGAGCTTTTTCCATCATTTTATCGGTCTCTTCCTTAACTGTTCCGATTTTTTCGTCCCAGAAAAGTCTGTCCTCTTCGGCAGCACGCTTTGCTTCATCTGCCGCGCCATAACGTTCATCAATCTCCGCCTGACGTTTATTGAGCATATTATTAACAGGCTTAAAAAGGAACTTTTTGAACAAAAGAAAAAGGATAAGCAGATTCAACAGTGAAATCACTATCTGCCAAAAATTGACAGAAATAACTTCTAACGTTTGCATAATATTTTCCTCTCCGTCTTAACCAATTGCGTTCATAAGTATATTAACGAACATACCTGGAGTAACAAACAAAAGCAGAATTGCAATAACAAGTGCATAAAGACCTGTTGTTTCTGCAATAGCACAACCCATAAGCATAGTTGTAGTTACGTCACCTTTGCACTCCGGCTGTCTTCCGATTGCTTCACAAGCCTTTGCAACAGCGTTACCTTCACCAATACCGGGGCCGATACCTGCTATCATAGCTGTACCTGCGCCAAGTGCACAACATCCCAAAATAATACTGATTGCGATTTCCATAAAAAATACCTCCACTTAATTTTTGCACCTGAGTGCTTTTTTTGCTTTTCTTTCCTGATAAAGGTCGAGAGGAAATCCCCCCGAAATATACAGCATTGTAAGCATTGCAAAAATATATGCCTGCAAACATCCGCTGAATATGTCAAAGTAAATTGATAATACTGCAGGAATACCAACCTGCAAAAACGGGAACTCTCCCAAAAATCCCGGCAATGCACCAAATATCATATTGGACAAGCCCTGCAGCCCTGCAGCAAGAAGAACTGATATAACCGAGCCTGACAACACATTGCCGTAATGACGGAAAGCCATTGAAACCGGAGTTGCAATTTCGCTGATTACATTAAGCGGTGCCATCAGCACAGGATTTGCAAAACTCTTTATATATTCCAACGGTCCGCACTTCATTTTGTAATATGTTATAAGAACAAATACTAAAATTGCCCAGCCTGCCACTACATTTATATCAGAAGTGGGTGCATACAGACCAAAAAGAGTTATCAAACTTGAAAATGCCGAAAGTCCCAGTATCGCCGCAATAAACGGTGCAAACGCATGAAAATATTTACCCATATTTCCGTCAACAAGTGCAAACGACCTTTCGACAATAAGCTCCGCAAAATGGTGTCTTTTCAGCCAAACACCTTTATCTATCCCGTGTGTAAGATACAAGCACAGAAACAATATTGAAACAATAACCGCCGCAGAATGAATCTGTGATTCTGTTACGGGCAGATTCTGAATAGGCATTGGAACCGTGAAATAAATTCTTGCGCCCGATATGCTGATACCGCTTGACGGGGGTGTTGTGAGAATTTTGAGAACAATGCACAAAAGCACCGGCAGAATCATCATTATAATATAAAGCACATCAATCAACTTAAACCGACGGGTCATACGATTCATTTTTCTGTCACTTCCTTCTTCTCCTTTTCTTTTATGAGAGGCCTAAAAGCAACCGCAGCTCTCGTAAAAAATACCGGCAAAATAACCGCAACAGTATTAAACCACGGCATTAACACGCCTGCCGCAACTATTGCAAACACAGCAACATTCCTTATACCCTGCGATGCCCTCATAAGTCTGGCAGCATCGGCCTGCTCCATATCAACCGCTTTCTGCACCGATAACCCCATAAAATAAAAATTAAGGATTCCAACAGCCAGCGAAAGTAAATTACCCAAAAGAACGGTATAATTCCATTTTCCGATAAGGAGAACTACTGACTGCATAAGCACACTTAAAATTGCCGAAAAGTACGCGATATATTTTGTTTCTTTCTTTACAATACTGTTCGCCTTTGTCATAATCTTCCCCTTTCTGAAAAATCATTTTATACATAGTAAAATTCTTATCACACCAAATTACCCTCATTTTACCATATATTGTGTTAATTGTAACATAATACCACAATTATGTCAATCGGTTTTTATATTTATCTTCCCATAATCTTGTAATTTTTATTCCTTTATGCTATACTTAAAATGAATAAGTTTGCACAAGGAGGGATTGCTGTTATGGCAGGTGTAAAAATTCTTCACACAGGAGATTTTCATATAGGATCTTCGCGGTCTGGTATCAGTTCAGGTCGGGCAGAACTTAAGAACACTTTTATTAAGGTTGTCAACGTTTGCAAAGAAGAAAAAATAGATTTTTTACTGATTGCAGGTGACCTTTTTGACACTCCCTTCCCCGACAACGAAACCTCGGAAGAAATAATTGAGGCTATGTCACAAATTCCCGATACGGTTATAGCTATCACTCCCGGAAACCACGATTATGTTTGTCCCGGTTCGGTGTGGCTTAAAAACAAGTTTCCCGATAACGTCATTATTTTTACCTCTTTTATGGAATACTATGACTTTGAAGAAAAGAATGTAAGACTTTTTGGCGCGGCATTTACCGACAGATTTGAAAGAATTCCGCAGCTTAGCTCCAACCTCTCTCTTAGCGAAAATATGATTAATCTGTGCGTTCTGCACGGACAAACCGTATCAGCCCTCGGAGAAAGCGAATATAACCCTATCCCGGTAAATTCCGTTGAAACTAGCGGTTTTGACTATCTTGCCCTTGGTCACGTTCACAAACGCAGCGAAATACAAAAATCAGGCAAGACATTTTATTCCTACTGCGGATGCCCCGACGGCAGAGGCTTTGACGAAGATGGCAGTCGCGGTGTATATGTAGGCACAATTGAAAAAGGCAAATGCAATCTCGTATATACTGAGCTTTCAACCCGAAAATATATTATTGATACCCTTGATATATCTGGCTGTGAAACCACTAATCAAATATCTGCAAAAATAATTTCTTATATAAAAGAAAAATATTCTGACGGCTACAGGAATAATCTGTACCGTATTTCTCTGTGCGGAACTGTAAGCACAGATTTTACCCCTGATATTTCCCGAATAGAATGCGCTGTAAAAGACGAGGTCACATACATACGAGTGTATGATAAGACCGAAACCGACCTTAAAAACATTTCAGCATTAGCATCCGAAAGCTCCTTCCGTGGTATTTTTGTTCAGAAGCTACTTGAAATGCAGAATAGTGCAGATGATGCCGATAAAGACCTTTATATCAAAGCTCTGCGCCTTGGTCTGAAGGCTTTTGAAAGAGAGGTGACTTTGGGTGATAATTAAAAGATTTGACATTGAAGGCTTTGGCAAATTTTCAGGACGCGCCATTGACTTTAAGCCCGGTTTTAACCTGATTTTCGGCAAAAATGAAGACGGTAAATCAACCCTGATGTCATTTATCAAGCTGATGTTTTACGGTGGGGGCGGAGCCAAGGGAACCGATATTTCAAAAAATCCCCGAAGAAAATATGCGCCATGGAACGGCTCGGCTATGTCAGGTGCAATTGAATTTGAGAGTGACGGCACCCAAATCAGGCTCCACAAGGAATTCAAAAAAACTGCGGCAACCGACAAAACCACAGTTTATAACATAAGCACAGGCGAAAAGCTGTCATATCCACCCTCAAGCGAAATGGGTCGTATTTTTTTTGATATGGAACAGGGTGAATTTGAACGCAGCGTGTTTATAGACAGCTTTGGCGGTTTTTCATCCGAAGGCTCCGGTGACAGTCTTGCTATGCGAATTGCAAATCTTTCGGTGTCAGGTGACGAAAACATTTCACAAAGCACCATAAAAGCACGAATTGATTCTGCCCGTGAGGAGCTGGTTTCCAAAAGTGGCAAAAAAGGGTTGCTCGTCAATGCCCAATCTCAACTTGAACAGCTAAAAATTTCTCTTGAACAGTTGATTGCACAAAACGAAAGCCAGCATACCCTGATGGCAGATATAAACAACATAAAAAACGAAATTTCGGAACTTGAGACGGCAATTGAAATGGCAGACAACCTGAGTAAAGTTAACTCTGCAAAAAATACACTTGGCGGATATACCGCCCTTCTCGAAAAACTGTCCGATAAGGAACAAACTCTTGACAAGTTGAAAGGATTTAATCTTTCGCTTGATTCCTTAAAGGATTTGTTGCACAAGGGTAAAGATTTAAAGACAAAAATTTCCGCAGGATATGCGCAAGCAGACACTCCCCCCTCCGATGCTGTAATTTCAGACAGCGAATACGGACGGCTTCTAGACAGTCAAAAAAGACTGGATATGCTTGACGCTGACGAACAATGCATCAAAAACTCTGTTGCCCGTGCAAAAGCAAATCTGGATTCACGAATTGTATCCGAAAAGACAAAAGGCAAAAACATTGCACTTTGGGTATGCATTGCCTCCATTATTGCAGGGGGTGTATTGATTGCGGTTCTGCCATCAATGTTTTATATTGGCGCAGGTGTGGGAATTATCGGATTGATTATTTCATATATGATGTTCAAAGCCTCGGGCAAAAATATCTCAAACAAAATCTCCGTTCAGCTTGCCCGACAGGAAGTGGAAAACACTTTGCGTATGCTTTCGTTCTATTATGAAGGTATTTCAAGCAAAACCCTTGACGAACTTCTTGCGGAACTGAATGAACGACGTACCGAATATGAATACTATATTTCAAATAAACTGAAATATTACGGTTGTACATCTCTTGACGAATTGGGTGAAAAAACTGTTGGTGCGCAAAGCAGCCGTTTTGCAGCCGCCAACGCTGAAATCAACCAACTAAAAAAACAATTTGCCGAGCTTATTTCACAGGCAAGTCAGGTAAGCACCTTTGATGATGCAAACACCTTATTTAACGAAATCGACGATTTAATTTCAGCAACCGAGGCACTTGACCGTGAGGTTGAGATTCTTTGCAATGCTTTGGGTGAAACCAACCCAAACAAAGACTTTGTAAAAAATAAAATTGCTGAGCTTGATGAGTTTATATCCAATACTTCCGTTAGTGACAAAGCTGATATTGATGTTAATAATGCAAAATCAAAGCTTGTACAAAAGCGTAATAAGCTTGGCGAACTGCAAAGTCAGATTTCCATTCCTGAAATCAGCGAGCATCAGCTAACATCACAAATTGAGGAATGTGCCGATAAGTTAAACGAATATTCTGAAAGATACAAAGTTCTTGAAATTGTAGCATCTGCTATGGATGCCGCGTCAAGTGAAATGAACAAAGGGCTTGGTTCACACCTTAGCAAAAAGACAGGGGAATATCTTAAAATGATGTCGGGCGGCAAATACAGCGACGTTCTGGTATCACGTGATTTGAGTGTGGAGGCAAGAGCCTCGGCGCAGGAGGGCTTTCATCAATGGAAATACTTAAGCTCCGGTGCAATAGACCGTGTATACCTTGCCCTGCGTCTTGCGGCAACCGATATTATTGCCGAAAAGCACAATCCCGTACCTTTATTCCTTGATGACATCCTTACCCAGTATGACGACGAAAGCTGCCGCAGTACAATGGAGTTTTTAAAGGAATATCTTAAAAATTCGGGTTCTGTTTCGCAAATCTTTTTCTTTACCTGCCATAACCACATTGCAAATATGGCAAAAGAAATTATTTCCGATTTAAATGAGATTATTTTGTAAGAACAAAGCATTAATGCTTTGTATGCCCAAGTGCATTTCGGCATAGCCGAAAATTTTGCATGGGCATTAAATAAATGTTATTTTATAATAGGAAATTACATAATTTCATATTATAAAAGAAAGGATATACTTATGACTATTACCTACGAATTTGAAGGCTCACTTTATGTAAACGTAACAAACAGATGCAGTAACGACTGCGTATTCTGTCTGCGCAACAATCACGATGATGTAAACGGCAAGGACAATCTGTGGCTGGACCGCGAACCCACCGTTGACGAAATTAAAGCGGATTTTAAAACAAGAGATATGAGCAAATACAGTTCAATTGTATTCTGCGGCTATGGCGAACCCCTGATGCGTTTTGACGATTGTATGGAGGTTGCAAGATGGCTTAAAGAAACCTATCCCCAACTCCCCATCCGCATTAACACCAACGGTCAGGCAAATATGATGGAAAAGCGGGATGTTACCCCTGAATTTGAGGGTGTTATTGATTCTGTTTCAATCAGCCTGAATGCCGCAAATGCAAAACGCTATGACGAAATATGTAAAAGCTACTTTGGCGAGGCGGCATTTGAAGGTCTGCAGGAATTTGCACGTCTTGCAAAACGCTACGTTCCCAAGGTTACATTATCAATAGTTGACCACGACATAACAGCCGAAGAAATCGAAACCTGCCGCAGCATTGCAGAAAAATGCGGTGTCGATTTCAGAGTTCGCGCATATATTGAATAATCCGGTTTTTACATCAAAGGAGGTGACCGTACTGTGAGCGATGTATCATTTGAAATTAAGCCTGTAACAATGGACGCAAAGCCCATTCTGGATGACTATTTTAAAAAAGGTCGTTTTACGAATTCAGAATTTACTTTTACCAATCTTTTTATGTGGCAAAAATCCTATAACATCCGTTATGCCGAAATTGACGGGCAACTTTGCATATTCTCGCAACACGGAACCGACCCCGAAAGTGTTAACCTGATGATTATACAAAATGATGTATCGGCAGTTATTTCCGAGCTTTTGAAATACTTTTATGAAATCGGTCAACCGCCCTTTATTCGCATCTTTGGTACAGAACATAAAAATCTTATAAAAGAAGCCTTTCCCGATAAGTTTAAATACGAAAAGGACACCGACTCCTTTGACTATGTATACAGTGTTCAGGATTTAATTAACCTTCCCGGGGGAAAGTATCACGCAAAACGCAATCATATAAACAAATTCAAGTCTATGTATAACTACAAGTATCATACAATGACCCCCGATTATCGTGAGGATTGCCGTGAAATGTTTGCCCGTTGGTGTGACAGCAAAAAAGACAGTATTTCAAATATTGACGAACAACTGCAGGCTGTAAACCGCCTTCTTGACAACTGGGAAAAGCTAGACATAGCAGGCGGTTGTCTGACCGTTGACGGCAAAATGGTAGCTTTCTCCTTTGGCGAGGTTCTTTGCTACCCCGAATCAATTGTGGTAATTCATCTTGAGCATGCCGACACAGATTATCAAGGGAGCTTTCCTATGATAAATCAGCAGTTTTTAGAACATCAATGGTCGGATTTCAAACTGGTTAACCGCGAAGAAGATATGGGTCTTGATGGTCTGCGTAAGGCAAAAAAATCCTATTACCCCATATTGATGACCGAAAAATTTGTTGCAACATTAAAATAAACATCATAATACGGACAACTTGTGAATACAGTATACAAAGTACTTTATTCGCAGAGGTGTTGCAAAATGCATTTTGATATGACATCAATTCTGGCGTACGCCGCAGGACTTGTTTTGTTGTTTGTTTTTTGCCGTATATTTATACGGCCTATCAAATGGATACTGAAATTAATTATTAACGGAATTCTAGGGGGGCTTATCCTAGCTGCAGTTAACTTTGCAGGCGGTTTTGCGGGAATTACAGTAATTATCAATCCGCTGTCTGCACTTATTTCAGGGTTTCTTGGTGTTCCGGGTGTAATACTGGTTATCATACTTCAATACATATTCTAAATAAAAGGGGCTGTTAAAACAGTCCCTTTACGTTTATTCTATTGTCTTTTCAAGTTGTTCTATCCAATCTTCCAAATCATCCATAGATTGACCGAATTCTGTCCAGTTGCCATCGGAATTAGCCTTTTTTGCATTTCTGAACGCATCCACCACTTTCTTTGCCGCTGTGTTATAATCAACTGCATCCTGAGGTGTGGTTTCGTCCTGATGTACTTGCCCGCCGTTGGTATCCTCTGCAGGAACAGATTCACCAAATAAAGCATAAAGTGCTTCCTCAAGACTGCTCTTCATAACAATCTTTTCTTCATAGGCAACCACCACCTGCTTAAGTTCAGGAAGGGTGGACTGATTGCTTGATGCAATATAAACAGGCTCTACATAAAGCAAAGAGTTTTCAATCGGCACAACAATCATATTACCGCGAATAACGGTAGAACCGCCCTGACTCCACAGATTAAGTTCCTTTGAAATGTTCATATCCGAATTTATGCGGTTTTCAATCTGCAAAGGTCCATAAACATTTATATCCTTGGGGAACTTGTAAACCTGCAGCCTTCCATAGCTGTCCCACTCGTTGCAAACCGCCAGCCATGCCACCATATTATCCTTATTGGTAAGGGTATACGGCACCGTAAGCAAAAGCTCCGGCTCGTCTCTGCCCGCAAGACGCATCATATTGTAATATGCAACAATATCCTGAGGCTCGGTAGCATTTCCGTATCTTTCTTTTGCAACTGCCCATGTGTCATTTTTGTTATAGAATGTTGTCGGGTTGGATATATGGTATTTGCCGTAAACATCCGACTGCACCTTAAACATATATTCAGGATATTTAATGTGCGCCTTTATTCCGTCAGGGATTTCTCCGTCTGCAAACAGATGCGGATAAATCATGCGATAGCTTCTGACAATTGGGTCGCTCTCGTCAGCAACATAGAATGTCAGGTCACCGTTATATGCATCAGCCACAATCTTTACAGAGTTGCGTATATAATTGAATTCCCCGCCGTAGCTTTGCGAATATGGAAAATCAGAGGTGGTTGTATATGCATCAATAACCCATTTCAGTGTTCCGTCATCATCTATAATCATATATGGGTCGGTATCATATTTAAAAAACGGTGCAACCGTTTTTGCCCTTTCAATGATATTGCGGTTGATTAAGATTCGGCTGTTGCTTGAAACAAGGTCCGAAACAAGTAATCTGACATCCCCATACTTTGCAGCAAAAATAGCTCTGTTAAGGAAGTTGAGTTTAAGACCGCCACTTCCGTCATAGGAAAATTCAATATCCTCCTGACCCTCTGAATAGTCAAGCTCCTTATATTTTTCATTTCCGACAATGACATAGTCGTTAGTCAATTCGCCGTAGTAAATTCTAGGCTGCGTGATTTGCGGAATTCCTTCTTCTGATTTAGGCGGAATGTCCTTTATCAAAAACTGTGGCTGACCCTGACTTGTTACCTCATTTATAACATTCATCGTTACACCAAAGCCGTGAGTATATCTCAGGGTACGGTTAATGTATGTGTCAGCGCTGTCGCTTAGATTGGTTTTTATGATTTCACGGGGTGTTATTGCCACCGCCGTCTTTTGACCGTTTATCACATAAGGTACAACATCTGTTTCATTAAAAAGATAATAATTTCTTATACCCTGTATCTGATTAAGAACGGTGAGATTAGTGTTTAAATCAAGAATTCTTATATTATCCGTAACTTCACTATGCTTAGCAATATCCGCTGCCGTAAGGTCATTTTTTACATCAAACTCAACTTCTGAAATTCCGTCAAGACCATATGCCGCCTGAGTATATTCAATGTTAGAAACGATATTTTTCTGTTCACGAATTACCTCGTTTGGTGATACGCTGATCGCCTGCACAGAAAAAGCAACTACAACCGTCAAAAGCCAGAACGCCGGATAAACAATAACTGTTTTAAATGCATAGGTCATTTTTGATTTAGCAATAAAAACTGCCGCTACAACAATTATTGCAATCAGCAAAGCAGGTGCAATTCTGTAATAGTTCAGCCATATGGTTTTGGCGGTATATCCCGCACCGCTGAGTTCCCCAAAATAGTCATATAAAATACTTTCAGCCTTGAGATTATACGCAAAACAGTTTATTATCAGCAATATACCAATATTTACACAGTTATGAATTACAATCTCCTTAATATTTAACAGTTCTTTGCCTGTATATTCACCTAAAACTCCACCCAAAAACCAATACGCCACCAGTACAAAACCAGTTACAGCCAACCATATAGTAAAAATAGATCCTACAAGAGTTGCAAGAAACGGTCTTTGGAATACAAAATATCCTATATCCTTGCCAAAAACCGGGTCTGCTGTACCAAACCATTGCGGATTGGCAAATGCCAGAAATTTTTCATTAATCTCTGCGCTTATAAGTCCGCCGATAACCAGAGCCGCAAGAAAACTCAAAAGCAGAGAAACCCCCAAAGAGTCAAATATGCCTCTGTCAATACTCCTCACCGCAAGATTGCGTCTTAAAAATAAAATACTTAAGGCTATTGCGATAAATATTACTACAGAACTTATTCCCTGCACAATAACACGGGTAACAAGGTTTTTGACAAAGATTGAAACATACTGTTCCCCTACCTCCATCACGCCAAGATACTGCATAAATCCGCGGCCCGCATAATAAATTAAAACGGCAACAATAGCCATAATAAGAAATAAGGTGAATTTTTTCATAAAACTGTTTTTATCATTTTCACCGTATGTTCTTTTAAAGTCTTTACTATTTATCATTCGGTATATCCCCCGTCTGTTTCCATAAGAGCATCAACAAAATCCATAGGTCTGAATTCGTCAATATCGTCAATTTTTTCACCAAGTCCGATAAGTTTTACCGGAATGTTATATTCATTCTTGATTGCAAACACTATACCGCCTTTTGCAGTCCCGTCAAGTTTGGTAAGAACTATGCCTGTTATATCAGCCGCCTCTTTAAACTGCTTTGCCTGAGAAACTGCATTTTGCCCCGTTGTGGCATCAAGCACAAGCAGAACTTCCTTTGACGAATCGGGAAGCTCGTTGTTTAAAATCTTATAGATTTTCTTCAATTCGTCCATTAAATTCTTTTTATTATGAAGTCTGCCTGCAGTATCACAAAGCAGAATATCCGCACCGCGGTTTTTCGCCGCACCTACTGCATCATAAATTACAGCGGCAGGGTCAGAACCCTCCTGCTGTTTGATAATCTCGGCACCTGCGCGGTCTGCCCATACTTCAAGCTGTTCGATTGCCGCCGCACGGAAGGTATCTGCCGCCGCAATAACAACCTTTTTGCCCATCTGCTTGTACATATAAGCAAGTTTGCCGATTGATGTAGTTTTGCCAACACCGTTAACACCAATAACCATAATTACCGCAGGCTTGCCCTGAAGTTTGACAGAATTGTCGCCTTCGGTAAGAATTTCTGCAAGGATATTTTTAAGTTCCTGCTTAACCTGTTCGCCATCAGTAATATGTTTTTCCTTTATAGCATCCCTTAATCTGTCGATAATATCCATAGATGTTTCAACACCAAGGTCCGCCATAATCAGAATTTCTTCCAATTCTTCAAGCAAATCCTCATCAACTGTTCTGAAGACTTTAAGCACATCTTCAATTCTACCATTGATAGCTTCTTTAGTCTTGCTCAGACTGTCTTTAAGTTTTCCGAATAATCCCATTACTCTGCCACCTCGTCAATATTTAATGATAACAATTTTGATATACCCTTCTCCTGCATGGTTACACCGTAAAGAATGTTTGCCGCCTCCATTGTACCACGTCTATGGGTTACAACAATAAACTGTGACTTCTGACTGTATTTTTTAAGATAGTCGGCATAGCGGTACACATTGATGTCGTCAAGCGCCGCCTCGATTTCGTCAAGAATACAGAATGGAGTGGGTCGAACTTTCAAAATTGCAAACAAAAGTGCAATTGCAGTAAAGGCTCTTTCACCACCCGAAAGAAGTGTAAGACTCTGTAATTTTTTGCCCGGCGGCTGTGCGATAATTTCAACGCCCGTTTCCATAATATCCTCAGGGTCGGCAAGTTCAAGATACGCCTGACCGCCGCCAAAGAGTTCGCGGAATACACTGTTGAAGTTTTTACTGATAATTTCAAACTGCTCGGAGAACTGCTTTTTCATAATTACCATCATTTCGTCGATAATTTTTTCAAGCTCACCCTTTGCTTTTTCAAGGTCGACAGTCTGCTCGGTAAGGAAGTCAAAACGTTCCTTTACCATTTTATATTCTTCAATGGCATCAATATTAATATTTCCAAGAGCCTTGATTTTACTCTTAAGTTCAGCAATTTTTACAGTTGCCTCTTTAAGATTAATCTCTTCCTCGGTTCTCATCTTCTGAGCATCGCTGAAGGTAAGTTCATACTCCTCCCATAGATACTCAAACAAACCGTCAAGGTCGCCCTCGCATTTCGCCTTTGCGCCCTCAATCTTGGTTTTTTGCTGACCGAGAGTATACATCCTTTCGCGGATGTTTTTAACATCCTCCTGCAAATCTCTCGCCTTCTGGTCGGTATCTTTGCGGGTTTCACCAAGCTTTGTCAGCTCTTCTTCAAGCTCAACTGTATGAGCGCCCAGCTTTTCAAGTTTTTTGCGGTCAGCCGCAATCTCATCGTTCAGGCTGTTGATTTTTTCATTTAACGCATCAATCTCTGCCTGCTTAATATCGTTGTCCGCAAGAATTGAAGCCTTTTCAGCCTTAACAGTCTCCAGCCTTTCATTCTGCACATCAATATCCTTCTGATTAGCACTTTCGTCAATACGCAGATTTATCAGCAAATCCTGAATTTCCTTAACCTTTGCTGAAATTTCTTCCGATTCAAGAAGCCTTGTATCTGTCTCGCTCCTCAACTTTAACACGCCCGTCTCAAGCTCGTCGGCGGTTTTATTGCAAAGTTCAATATCCGCATTGATTTCTGCAGTACGGTCTTCAATAGTCTTTGCCTCCTGCAGAAGCTGATTCTTTCGTTCCTCGGCTGCCTCTAAGTATGTACGGCTGTGGTCGGAATCTGCTTTTGCTCTTATGTATTCTTCATTTTTTGCAGAAATAAGTATTCTTGCATTTTCTGCACACTCGATACTTGACTGCAAGGTTTTTGCGGTTTCATCCTTTTCTTTTTCAATATTCTCAAGCTGTGTTTTTAATTCAGCAATCTCAACTGTAAGGGTTTCAATTTCCGCCGCCCTTGACAAAAATCCCGAATTCTTGCCCAGAGTACCGCCGCTTATTGCACCGCCGGGCTGCATAACTTCGCCCTCGATGGTTACAATCTTGAACTTATGTCCGCACTTTGCTGCCATTGCAATTGCATTGTCGATATGGTCAACAACAACAGTACCGCCAAGAACACTGCCAACAACATCCTCGTACTTGCTGTCGTATTCAACAATGTCCTGCGCCATTGCAATAAAACCCTTCATTTTATCAGCACCCTGAAGGTCGATACTCCGGGGTTTTGATGTTGAAATAGGCATAAATGTGGCTCTGCCCAGCTTTCCTGCTTTCAGGAAGTTAATTGCCGCCTTGGCATCCTGCTCGGTTTCAGTAACAATATTCTGATTTACAGAAATCAGCGCCACCTCAATGGCTGTAACATACTTTTTGTCGGTGGTTATCAACTTTGAAACAGGACCGTAAATTTTTGCATTTTTAAGGGGTCCGCCATTGTGAGCAGTCATAATTTCCTTTACACTACGGTTATAACCCTCAAAGTCATTCTCCATATCTTCAAGAACACTTTTTCGTGAATTCTTGCGGCTAAGCTCTGCAAGAGTATGGTTTCGTTTTTCGTTTAACTCGTCATTCTTTTCCTGACAAGCCTTTACTTCCTTTTCAGCAATCTCTGCATCTGCCTTTATTGAATCAAACTCTGCTGTCAGTTTTGCAAGAGCCGCCTCAATAATTTTATTATTTTCGCCAATTCTGTCGTGCTCAAGGCTGTGTCTTTCAAGCTCATCAGCAACATTTCGGCGTTCTCTTTCAAAGTTTTCAAGCAGAATATTATAGTTTGCCACTTTACCTCTAAGGTCGCTGATTTCAGAGGTTTTTTCGATTATTTCGTCTTTAAGGCTTTCTACACTTGCATTATTGCCCTCGAATACGGAATTAATTTTTTCAAACTCCGCCTCTGCCACCTTGATTTTTTCAACCAATGCAATGTGCTTTTCATCAAGTTCGGTTTGTTCCTTTATATAGCTTTCAATCAGCTCATCAATCTGGCTTATACCACGCTCACTCTTTTCAATTTCGTCGGTAATTCTTTGAATGTTTTCTTTGCAATGCTCAATGCTTGCCTGACCAAGAGAAATGCGCTGATTTTCTTCGGCTGTTTCGTCTGCTGCCAACCTTTGGTCACGGCGGCAATTCTCCATTTCTTCTTCTATCTTTTCGATCTCGGCATACATCTCCTGCGTAAGTTGTTCTTTGTCGTCAATCTCCTTCTGGAGCATATCGATACTATTTGAAACTCCATCAAGACGGCGTTCAATTTCAACAAGCTCTGCACGGTATTTTATAATCGACGCAACCGAAACATTAACATCAATAACCTTCAGTTCGTCACGAAGGTTCAGGTACTTTTTTGCTTTTTCTGACTGGATACGCAAAGGCTCAAGCTGCCCCGAAAGCTCTGACATAATATCATTCACACGGGTCAGGTTGTCATTGGTTTTTTCAAGCTTCTTTTCCGCCTCGTTCTTGCGATACTTATACTTTGTGATACCTGCCGCTTCTTCAAAGATACGGCGTCTGTCCTCGGACTTATTACTCAAAATTTCGTCAATCTTACCCTGACCGATAATTGAATAACCCTCACGACCAAGACCTGTATCCATAAAAAGCTCGTGAATGTCCTTCAGACGGCAAGCTGCGTGATTAATAAAATACTCACCTTCGCCGCTGCGGTATACGCGACGGGTAATAACAACCTCTTCATAATCAACAGGGAGAGCCCCCTCGCTGTTATCAAGGGTCAGCGAAACCTCAGCAAAGCCCTGAGGCTTGCGCACCTCGGTACCTGCAAAAATAACATCCTCCATACGGCTGCCACGAAGTGAACGAACACTCTGCTCGCCCATAACCCAACGGATAGCATCCGAAATATTACTCTTTCCCGAGCCGTTAGGTCCGACAATCGCAGTTATACCCGGATTAAAATCAAGATATATCTTGTCTGCAAAGGACTTAAAGCCCTGCATTTCAACACTTTTAAGATGCAAAAAAATTACCTCCTCTTTGGAAACTCAACCACGTTTCCTCTGATGTAAAACTGTATTCTCAATGCCCCCAAGACACTATTACGCCAGAATATAATATGACATTTTATTATAACATAATTTTTACCGGATGTAAAGGCTTTGTTTAACGAAAAACGCCAACCATACATTGTATGATTGGCGTTAAAATTTAATCTACTTTAAATTCTTCTGGGATTTCTTCAACAGGCTCTGCTTTGCCTTTTTTAAGGACTTTTACATCTCTTCCGTCAAGAATCTTAAACACAGGCTCTTCGGGAGTTCCGAATTTTGCCTTGATGAGTCCTTTAAGAACAAATACCTCGGTCACAGTTCCGCGCTGACCGTCATATTCAATCAACGCACCCTTGCCCGGCACCTGTTTAAGAAGGTCTTCATAGGCAGGCTGTTCGTATTCAAGACAACACATAAGTCTGCCGCAGATACCCGAAATCTTGGTGGGGTTAAGTGACAATCCCTGGTCCTTTGCCATTCTGATAGAAACCGAATGAAAATCGTTCAAAAAGGTTGAACAGCAAAGAGGTCTGCCGCAAATACTGATTGCACCCAAGGTCTTTGCCTCGTCACGGACACCCATCTGTCTGAGCTCAATTCTTGTACGGAAAATTCCCGCCAAAGTCTTTACCAATTCGCGGAAGTCAACCCTTCCGTCTGCAGTAAAATAAAACAGAATCTTGCTGCCGTCAAAGGTATATTCGGTATTGATAAGTTTCATATTCAGGTTATGCTCCTGAATTTTCTTTACCGCAATATCAAATGCCTCTTTTTCCTTAACTTTGTTCTTTTCAAGCTTTTCAAAGTCGGCAGGTGTTGCTTTGCGGATTATTGATTTAAGAGGTGCAACAATCTCGCTGTCATCAACCTCTTTGTTTGCAACCGCAACAAAACCGAACTCCACACCCCTTGAGGTTTCAACCACAACACCGTCATCAATGTTCAGCTTTTGCCCCTTGGGGTCAAAGTAATAAACCTTGCCGGCTTTATTAAATTTAACACCTATAACCTCTGTCATTTATTGCCTCCCAAAGCTCCACGCTCATACACTGTGCAATTTGCGCATAGCTTATATTCCTTGATATATATTCGTTGTACTTCATTAAAATTTCAAGCAGTTTAACGGGTGCCCCCTCAGGAATTTTATCCGCCAACTCCTTTATTTCAGTCATTTTATCTGCATTGCCGATACCGTTTTCTTCTGATTGTTTTGCATACATAAGGTCACGGAAGAACCCCTGCATCATATCCATAATCAGCTTCACATCATCCTTGTTGTGTTTTAAAAACAACATAAGGTCGTAAATCGGACGACTGCCTTTTTTTGAAAGTGCCAAAATCCGCTGATACAGTTCATCCCTGAGTTTTATAACCTCGTCAGACTCTGCAAGCTCTTTTGCTCTGCCTATACAGCCACCGCTCATTGCCGCAAGCGCTGTACTTTGTTCACTGAGTTCGGGATATGCCGACATTACATAACCTGCTATCAGGCTGTCCGCAAGGGGATAAAACTTAACCGGTACCGCACGGGAAAGAATCGTGGGCAAAAACAAATTTGAATTTTCTGCAATCAGGATTATGGTACAATATTCGGGCGGTTCCTCAAGTACCTTCAGCAAACTGTTTTGTGCGTGCATATTCATAGTGTCAGCATTTGGCATAATATAAATCTTGCGTTCCGACAAAAACGGTTTTATATAAATATCCTTTTTCATATTACGCACAGTATCAACCAATACATCCGTTGATTTTTTTGATTGGTCATACAGTTGATTGGTGACAATCTGCAAATCAGGGTGGCTGCCCGATGCGCACATGGTGCAGTTTTTGCATATGCCGCAAGGCTCACCGTCCTGAGGATTTTCGCAAAGGAGCAGTTTAGCAAACTCCTTTGCCATAGTCTGCCTTCCCACGCCACGGGGGCCTTCAAAAATATATGCGTGCCCCACACGGTTTTCATTGGCTGAAACCGTCAGGACATTCTTTACCTTATTATGACCCGAAACGGCTGAAAGCATTACCCTACCATCCTTTAATTAAAATTTAATTCTTTCGCTGATATATGCAACAAGGTCGTCAATCTTAACACGCTCCTGCTCCATAGTATCACGGTGACGAACTGTAACAGATGCATCTTCCTCTGATTCAAAATCGTATGTGATACAGAAGGGTGTGCCGATTTCGTCCTGTCTGCGGTATCTTTTACCGATACTTCCTGCTTCGTCGTATTCGCACATAAACTCTGCTGCAAGCTTTGAATATACAGCACCTGCACCCTCAGCAAGCTTCTTTGACAAAGGCAGAACAGCCGCCTTGATAGGAGCAAGAGCCGGATGGAATCTCATAACTGTACGGATATCGCTCTTCTCGGCATCGATAACTTCTTCGTCATATGCCTCTACCATAAATGCAAGTGTTACACGGTCTGCACCAAGTGATGGTTCAACGCAGTAAGGTGTATACTTTTCGTTTGTTTCAGGGTCGTTGTAATCAAGCTTTTCGCCGCTGTGGTTGCTGTGCTGTGTAAGGTCAAAATCTGTACGGTCAGCAATACCCCAAAGCTCGCCCCAGCCAAATGGGAACATAAACTCAATATCGGTTGTTGCGTTACTGTAATGTGAAAGTTCCTCCTGCTCATGGTCACGCATTTTGATGTTTTCTTCCTTGATGTCCAATGAAAGCAACCAGTTTTTGCAGAAATCCTTCCAGTATCTGAACCATTCAAGGTCTGTGCCGGGCTTGCAGAAGAATTCAAGCTCCATCTGTTCAAACTCACGGGTTCTGAAAGTAAAGTTACCGGGAGTAATTTCGTTACGGAATGACTTACCTACCTGACCGATACCAAAAGGAATCTTCTTTCTTGAAGTTCTCTGAACATTCTTGAAGTTTACAAAGATACCCTGTGCAGTTTCAGGTCTTAAAAAGATTTCGCTTGTGCTGTCTTCGGTAACGCCCTGGAATGTCTTGAACATAAGGTTGAACTTTCTTATATCAGTAAAGTTATGCTTTCCGCAATTGGGGCATTTTATGTCCTGCTCGTTGATAAATTCAAGCATTTTTGCATCTGACCAACCGTCAGCAGAAACGCCTGCTGCATCTTCTATAAGCTTGTCTGCTCGGAAACGTGTTTTACATTCCTTACAGTCCATAAGGGGGTCAGAGAAACCGCCTACGTGACCTGAAGCAACCCATGTCTGAGGGTTCATCAGAATAGCTGCGTCAAGACCGACGTTGTAGGGGCTTTCTTGAATGAATTTTTTCCACCATGCGCGCTTAACGTTGTTCTTGAGTTCAACGCCAAGGGGACCGTAATCCCATGTGTTTGCCAGACCGCCGTATATTTCAGAACCGGAATAAACAAATCCGCGGCCCTTGCAAAGAGCAACTATTTTTTCCATTGTCTTTTCAGTATTTTTCATTTTATCACAATGCCTTTCCTACTCACTGAATTTAAATAACTTCCGCCGTGAGCCTGCAGAATATTAAACGGATTTTTCTAAAATCCAAATAAGTACATAATTAGCCTGTCTGTATCCTCCGCACCAGAATCTCCTCAAAATTCCATCCTTTTCAGGTCGGAGAATTTCAAGTGAGCTGATTTTTGTCTGAACAAGGCAAAAACGGAACTAATCCTTGTTGGCTTAGCAAGTATTTTAACACAGTTCGGGCGAAAAGCAGCCACTTAAAATCAGGTTTGTATAACTACTGTCAGGCTAAAATATAGTATATCATATATTCCAAAATTCTGCAAGTTTTTTTGTAACTATTTTTAAATTTCAGAATATTCTGATACGGTATTGAATATTTGTCGAAAAATGTGATATTATGTACTATGTAATCTGAATGGGAGGTTTGTCGAAAATGTACAAATCAGAACATATTATCACATCAAAGCACTATCTTGCGATGTCTGCTCTGGCCTTTTGTTCGGGCATATGCCTCTATTGCATACTTTCTGCCGAAAGGTTGTTCGCTATATTCCTTTTGCTGTTAATTATTATGATTGTACTATCGGTAACTATTATTGCAAAACCCAATAACCGCAAAGGACGTATCAAACATCTGTTACTGCCTCTTTTTCTTATTATCTGCACTTTGCTTGGTATGTTTCGCATCGTAGCTACAGAATACGTTTTACCCAATCAATTAAAAGAATATGTTGGTGATGAATTGTGGCTTTCTGGCACTATTTCGTCACCTGTAACAAAAACCTCAAACGGATATTCTTACCAATTTAGTCTTGATGTACTGCAAGCAGGGGATGAATATATCTCTCCCGAAACTATTGTTATGTATATTCCCGAATCCCGTGGCACGCTCCTTGCCGAAGGCGATGAGATATGTTGTTGGACGAGGCTTGACTATCCTGCACGTGAAGATGAGACCGATGCCTTTGACTATTACACCCATCTACGCGGAAAGAATATCTTTTGCATAGGCAGGACAGACAATGCAAATAAAATAACACTTGATAAACCTTTCCACCCCATTGCCTTTGTAAAGGATATTGGGAATTTTATTAAAAATAAAATTGTAACCGCTACGGACAGTATTGTTTTTGATGATGTCAACCGTGCGGCTGTCCTTAAAGGAATTCTTGTTGGTGATAAATCCACCTTTTCAGATGAGCTTTATAAAAACTTCTCAAACGCTGGTCTTTCACATATTGTTGCAGTTTCGGGAATGCATCTGTCAATTTTGTTTTCCGTTTTGTCATTGATATTCTTTAAAATGCGTACTCATAAAAAGGTTGCATACTTGATTTCAATACCAATAATATTGCTTTTTGTTGCAGCCGCACAGTTCACCCCATCGGTCTGCAGAAGTGCTGTAATGATGTTTACTATGTTTTTTGCATTGCTGACACATCAACGGTATACACCCATAAATGCACTTTTCTTCTCCGTAATAATAATAACTGCCGCCACACCATATGCGGTGTTTTCCAAAAGTCTTATACTGTCTTTTGGAGCAACACTTGGGATACTTGTTTACTTTGGATACCTCCAGCGTTTGCTGAAAGGACTTATTCCGATTCATGAAACAAATAAAATTGCTGTATACTGCACGGAGGCATTTTGTTCGTCTATATCGCTGTCTGTTGCCGCCTTTATTGGCACAGTATATTTTTCGGCATTGTTCTTTGGCAAAATTTCGTGGGTTCAGTTTTTTACAAATCTGTGGGTTATCCCCGTTGTTACACTTACCTTTTGTATTGGGTTTCTTGCCTGTGGTCTTTACTGCATAATGCCAAGCCTTGCCACAGCAGTATTCTATTATCCTCTTAAGATTTGTCTTGGTATTATTTTACATACTGCTGAAATATTCGGCAAAGACTGTTTTTCTATTAAAGTAAACAGTGAAAATATGCCGCCCATAACATTTGTTGTGTACATTGGTATTGCACTTATATTATATCTGATTCTTAAATTTATCAATGATATAAAGCACGAAAAATCCGTTAATCATTAACTGATTAACGGATTTTTAATTAGAATCTATTAACAATATCCTTAAATGTATTGCCACGCACCTCAAAGTTTTTAAACAAGTCAAAACTTGCGCAGGCTGGAGAGAGCATAACCACATCACCCTTCTCCGCAACATCACGTGCAATCTTTATCGCCGCCTCAAATTCGGTCTCACGGTAAATTGGCAGACCATTATAATTTTCTGCATTCTTAACCGCCGCCTCGATTTTGTCGGAAGTAACTCCCACAAGAACAAGTTTTTTAACGCGTTCATTAACAACAGCACCAAAATCGTCAAATGGGATTTTTTTATCATAGCCGCCTGCGATAAGGATGACCTTTTCATCAAATGCATTAAGACCTGCAGTTGTTCGGGCTGGACTGCTTGCGATTGAATCGTTGTAGTATCTCACGCCGTCAAGTTCACGGACAAGCTCAATTCTGTGAGCAACTCCGCCAAAATTTTTTGCAACCATTTCAACAGTTTCTTTGGTTACATAATCTCTTGTTGCCGCAATTGCCGCCATATAGTTTTCAACATTGTGTATTCCCGGAATCAGAATGTCATCAGCATTTATTATTTTTTTGTCGCCATAGAGGATACAACCGTCTTTAAGCTGTACAAGAGCATCGCCCTTGGATGAAAAACTGCGATTTTCACCCTTTGCATCACGACCGATTTTCTCTGTAATATCATTTGCCGAATTTGTCACCAGAACTGAGGTTTCGTCCTGATATTTCATTATGTTTTTCTTGGATTCAATATATTCATCAAAGTCCTTGTGCCAGTCAAGGTGGTTGGGAGTTACATTTGTTATAACCGCAACCTTGGGGCTTTTTCGCATTGAGAAAAGCTGAAAGCTTGAAAGTTCAAGAACCGCCTTGTGGTCTTGCTTAATGTTTTCAAGCTCCGCAACAAGAGGTTTGCCAATATTGCCGCCGATATGGCAGGTATAGCCGCCCGCTTTAAGCATTTCACCGATAAGAGTTGTTGTGGTAGTTTTGCCGTCGCTACCGGTAACTGCAATAATCTCGCAAGGACAAAGCTCAAAAAACAGTTCCATTTCGGAGGTTACTGTAATGCCCCTTTCCTTTGCCGCTAACAGCTCGGGCACATCTCCACGCAGACCCGGGGTTTTAAATATAACCTCGCATCCGTCGGGAATGTTTTTAAGATAATCTTCGCCAAGGACAAATTGAGCACCCAAATCAGAAAGTTCGGTATATACCTCACCCAGAGCTTCGGCATCCTTTTTGTCGTGAGCGGTAACCTTTGCTCCGCCCTCAATCAAAAAACGAATAAGGGGAACATTGCTTACCCCAACACCGATTACCGAAATTATTTTATCTTTTAAGGATTTCTTATATTCAAATACGTTCATAACCCTTGCTCCTTTTAAAGACTATTTTAAAAACATTTCTTAAAGAAATTAAGGCGGCTAACTCAAAGATTAACCGCCTTAGTAAAAATCTGCTAAAAATTATTCAGCATCAAGAATATCACCCAGTGTGAATGAGCTTTCTTCTGTGTAAGATTCGTCAGCAACTTCCTCTTTCTCAACCTTTTCAGCTTCTGCTACATAGTCGGGGAGAAGAACCTTTCTTGAAAGACCAATCTGCTTTGTATCGTTGTTGATTTCAGTAACCTGAACTTCAACTTCGTCACCGATGTTAAGAACATCAGACGGTTTTTCGATTCTTGCGTTTGCAATCTGTGAAATGTGGATAAGACCATCTACAAAAGGAGCAACTTCTGCAAATGCACCGAAGGGCAGAATACGAACAACCTTACACTTGATGTTGTCACCAACCTTAAGGTCTTTTGTAGCCTGATACCAGGGGCTGTCTTCTTCCTTCTTGTGACCAAGAGAAATCTTCTTTGCTTCAACGTCAATATCCTTGATATAAACTTCAAGAGTGTCACCAACAGCAACAACTTCTGACGGATGCTTGATTCTTGCCCATGAAAGTTCTGAAACGTGAACAAGACCGTCTACACCGCCAAGGTCAACGAATGCACCAAATGCTGTGATTGACTTAACTGTACCGTTGATTATCTTGCCAACTTCAAGTGATGCCCAGAAAGCTGCTTCTCTTGCCTTTTTGTCAGCTTCCAGTTCCTTAACAAGTGAAATCTTGCCTGTTTCCTTGTCCATATCCTTTATATATACATCAATAGAGTCGCCAACCTTAACCACTTCTGATGGATGGTTGATACGTGCATCTGAAAGTTCAGAAATATGAATAAGACCGTCTACACCGCCAAGGTCAACGAATGCACCGAACTTGGTAAGTGACTTAACTGTACCTGTATACTTCTTGTTAACTTCTGCTGCTGCCCAGAATTCCTCTGCCTTTTTAGCACTGATTTCTTTTGCAACTGCCTTGATTGAGCCAACTACTCTCAGACGACCTCTGCGGTCTTTGTCCATCTTTATAATTCTAAATGAAACTTCGGTGTTAAGAAGTGAACCGAGATCTTCGATAAAGCGTTCTGCAGCTTCTGATGCAGGGATAAATACTCTGATACCCTTTGCAATGGTAACAATACCGCCTTTAACGAGTTCAACGATTCTGCCGCTGAGAACTGTGCCTGCTTCAAAATCTTCGCGAAGTTCCTGCAAGCCCTTTTCAGCATCAATCTTCTTCTTAGAGAGTGTAACAACGCCGTCACGGTCGCTAACGTGAACAACAAATACATCAACCTCGTCGCCAACCTTTACCAAAGATTTAAGGTCTGCTGAAGGATCATTTGTCATCTCGTTTGCAGGGATAACGCCGTCATACTTACCGTCAATGTCCACCTGTACCTCTGTAGGGGTAATTCCGATAACTACACCTTTAACAATATCACCTGTTGTTAAGGGCTTTAAAGTTTCTTCCAATGCCTCTGCAAAGTTCATTTCATTTGTAATTTCCGCCATGGTTAATTTTGCCTCCTTGATTACCTTATCCGGAGTAGATGCTCCGGCGGTAATGCCTACTTTTTTTATTTTTTTATTTTTTAACAAATGAGCAAGCTCATTTAATTCTTTTGCATTTTCAACTTTATATGTGTCCTTGCAACCTTCACAGCAAATCTCATAAAGCTTTTGCGTGTTTGAACTGTTTTTACCACCAAGCACAAGCATCACGTCACTTTCCCCTGAAAGTTTTTTTGCCGCAAGCTGTCTTTCTTCGGTTGCACTACATATTGTATCAAAAAATTCCGAATTTGTAAAATGTTTTTTTAAATTTTTTTCAATTTTTTTTACTTTTTCCTTCCGCATAGTGGTCTGAGCCACCAAACTTATAGGAATTTCGCTATTTTTCTGCAGTATCTCATCATAATCTTCATCCGCACCTATTATTATTGCAGAATTTTCGCACCAGCCGTTTATACCCTTGACCTCAGGATGATTTTTATCACCCGCGATCACAATCTGTCTGCCCTTGGCATATTCTTCCTTCACAATATTGTGAATTCGTTTTACAAAGGGGCAGGTTGCATCAATTATACGTACATTTTTTTCTGTCAGAATATTATGCTCGGTATCGGATATTCCGTGAGCACGTATTATTACCACAGAATCATTTGGAATAACCCGGATGTTTTCAACACAGCAAACACCCATATTTTCGAGTTCTGCGGTTACATCGCTGTTGTGTATCAGCATACCATAGGTGCAAACGTTCTTTCCGCCTGTCTTTGCCGTTTCATATGCAATTTTTACCGCCCTGTCTACACCAAAACAAAATCCCGCCTTATCGGCAATTTTAATTTCCATATACTTTTGCTCCTGCAAGTTCTGCAATCTTTGGCATCAGCAATTCATTTGTAACCTGCTGAAGTGCCTCGGAGTTCATTTTTTTGTCATGATACTCTGAAAAATCTATGTACTCTCCCACAGTAAGTCTCACCTTACCGCGGAATTTATAATCTGTCTGTATTCCAACCGGCAAAAAGCCTACTCCTGCCTTTGCGGCAATCATAGCCGCTCCCTGCTTGCCTTCGCCTAAGATGCCGGGTGTTTTAACACGTTTACCCTCAGGAAACATTGTAAGGCACTTTCCCTCTTTAAGGATTTTTATTGCCAGTTTCACAGCCGCCATATCATTGCCGCTACGTTTTACCGGAAAAGCACCAAACGCCTTGATAACGCTTGCCACAACCGGAACTTTAAAAAGACTTGCCTTTGCCATATAACCCATATCGTCAATTGGCAGAAACGCCGCAACAAGCGGTGGGTCGAAATTGCTGAGGTGGTTGGGTACAAGCAGAAAATTTTTATCCTTGGGAATGTTGTCAAGACCCTCAATTTCTATCTTGAATAAAAAGCGATACAGACCTCTGACTGTCGCCAATATAAACTTTTTCATTTATTTTATCTTCCTTTGTTTATTAATTCCAGAACCATATCAACAGATTCCTGCAATGTTTTGCCAGTTGTGTCGACAATTATGCTGTCTTCTGCCGGTTTAAGGGGAGCAATCTCGCGCTGGGAATCGTTTTTGTCACGGTATTCCATATCAGCCTTAACTTCGTCAAAATTGCATTCTACACCCTTTTCGATAAGTTCCTTATATCTTCTTGTTGCACGTTCCTCAACCGATGCGGTAAGAAAAATCTTAAGTCTTGCATCGGGAAGCACAACAGTACCTATATCTCTGCCGTCCATAATAACGTCGGTTTTTTCAGCAATTTCTCTTTGAAGGGTAAGGAGTTTTTGTCTTACCTCAGGAATTTTTGAAACATCTGATGCCGCAACAGATACCTGGGGCATACGGATTTCACTTGAAACATTCTCACCGTTGAGAAAAATTTCCTGACCGTTTTCGCCGTGGAAAATGTCAATTTTCATAGACGGCAACATTTCAATTATTTTTTCGATATCGCAATTGGGGTTAAGCTCTGCGCGGATGCAGCCAAGACCGATTGCACGGAACATTGCACCCGTATCAATATACACAAGATGCATTTTTGCCGCCGCAGCTTTTGCTATTGTACTTTTTCCCGCTCCTGCAGGTCCGTCAATTGCAACCTTAAATGTAGACATAAATTTGTCTCCTTTGTAAATTATTTTTCCAGTTGTGCTTTAAGTGTTTCCATTTTTTCAACTAAAACATCAATTTCTGCACACTTTTCTTCAATAAAATCTGCAGCATTTCTGTCTTCCTTATATGCCGCATAAATCTCGCGTCCGATTTCGGTATAAACCTTTTCAATGTCATTCTTTACGTCATAAATACCATACTTGGTCTTTGAGGTTTCAACCAGCTCGCCTGTCTTTTTAGCAACAGTTTTGCCTGTGTCGGCAAACAGTTTTTTTACATTAGATAAAAAATCCATGATTTTTTCTCCTTTCAATATTAAACATTGAATCTGAACAGGATTATATCCCCATCTTCTACAACATATTCCTTGCCTTCACTTCTGACAAGACCTTTTTCCTTTGCCGCAGTCATACTTCCGTTCTCCATAAGATCATTATATGCAACAACCTCGGCACGGATAAAACCGCGTTCAAAATCGGTATGGATTTTGCCTGCAGCCTGAGGAGCCTTCATACCCTTGGTGATTGTCCAGGCTCTTACCTCGGGCTTGCCTGCAGTAAGATAACTAATTAAACCAAGCAACTTATAACTTGCCTTTATCAGTTTGTCAAGGCCCGATTCTTCTGCGCCCAGTTCTTCAAGGAACATCATTTTTTCGTCCTTGTCAAGCTCTGCTATTTCTTCTTCTATTCTTGCCGAAACAACCATAACCTCAGATTTTTCGGTTGCCGCAAACTCGGCAATTTTTGCAACGTACTGGTTTTCGCCTGCAGGCTTTGCATAATCATCTTCAGCAACATTTGCCGCATAGATTACAGGCTTTAAGCTAAGCAGAGAAACCTCTTTCAGCATCTCTCGTTCATCATCTGTAAACTCAAGAGCACGGGCACTTATACCCTTTTCAAGCTGTTCACTCAAGCCTTCAAGAAAGTCAATCTCAACCTGATACTTTTTATCGCCGCCTTTAAGCTGTTTCTTAATACGGTCAATACGTCTTGCAATAATCTCAAGGTCAGAGAATATAAGTTCAAAATTAATTGTTTCAATATCACGGATTGGGTCAATACTTCCCTCAACGTGAACAATGTTGGTGTCATCAAAAGCACGGACAACATGGACAAGAGCATCCACCTCACGAATATTGGCAAGGAACTTATTTCCAAGACCTTCGCCCTTGCTTGCGCCCTTAACAAGACCTGCAATGTCAACAAATTCTATTACCGCAGGTGTAACCTTGTCGGGGTCATACATTTCAGCAAGCTTATCAAGTCTGCTGTCAGGAACTGCAACAGTACCTACATTGGGCTCAATCGTACAAAATGGATAGTTTGCAGATTCTGCTCCTGCCTGTGTGATTGCATTAAAAAGTGTGCTCTTTCCTACATTAGGAAGTCCAAGTATACCAAGTTTCATATCTTTAAAAACCTTTCTGTTTTAATTTATCTTTGTGTAATTTGTATTGCCGCCTTTATTCCGTCAATGGCGGCACTCATAATTCCGCCTGCGTATCCTGCGCCCTCTCCTGCAGGGAAAAGTCCCTTGTGACTGACGCTTTCAAAATTTGCATCACGCACTATGCGAAGTGGTGCTGATGTCCGCATTTCAACCCCTGTAAGAATTGCACCATCTTCCGAAAAACCTTTTATCTTGTGGTTGAAGTCGGTCAATCCTTCTTTTAGGGTCTCAAATATAAAGTCAGGCAAACATGCCCTTAAATCCACAAATTCTGTTTCGCCCGTAAACGACGGGGAAACGCCGTTAAATCTGTCAGACAATTTGTCCTTTATGAAATCTGCCGCAAGCTGAACAGGACCTTTGCCTCTTGCTGTTTTATATGCCAGAGCCTCGTATTTTCTTTGGAATTCAATCCCTGCTAATTGAGATGTACCTTCAAAATCTTCGGGTCTGACCGTAACAACAAGGGCGCTGTTTGAATTGTCAGCCATACGGTGGTGATAACTCATACCATTTACCACCAGATGTTCCGGCTCGGAAGATGCATTAACCACCACCCCACCGGGACACATACAAAAGCTGTAACAGCTTCGTTTTTCACCATTATATGCAAGACGGTAATCTGCCGTCGGAAGATGTTCGGAATCAGCAGAATTTCCATACTGCATTTTGTTTATAAATTCACGGCTGTGTTCAATTCTGACGCCTGCCGCAAAGGGTTTTTGTTCCATTCTGACGCCGTGATTATATAGCATTTCATAGGTATCACGGCTGCTATGTCCAAGTGCCGCAATAAGGGCGTCACATTCAATATATTGAGAATTGTTGACTTTAGCCCCCACCACTTTATCATTTCTGATATCTATATCCGTCATGCAGGAATCAAACAAAACCCTGCCGCCAAGGCTTTCAATCTCTTTTCTAAGATTCTTTACACAAATCTTTAAATAATCTGTTCCTATATGGGGTTTTGCCTGATACAGAATTTCTTTCGGTGCACCGCATCTTACAAATATTTCAAGAACAAATCTTTGCAGCGGGTCACCAATCCGTGTATTAAGCTTACCGTCAGAAAAAGTTCCTGCACCGCCCTCGCCAAACTGAATATTTGTATCGGGGTCAAGTACACCAAACCTCCAGAACTTTTCAACAGCCGCCGATCTGCGGTCAACATCGGCACCTCTTTCAAGAACGGTTACCGACACACCGCAATATGCCAGAATATATGCCGCAAACAATCCGCAAGGACCACTACCGACAATAACAACCTTCTTGTCAGGTTTTGTCTTTGCCCGAAGGTCATCAATATCCAGTACAGGTGCATCATTAAAACTTCTTATCTTTGGGTTAGCTGTTTCCGACAACCTGCCCTCAACCTCTGCCGCAACAGAATATAAAAAATGAATATCGTTTTTGCGCCTTGCATCAAGGGATTTTTTATAAACCGTCATCCGCTTAGGTATGGCACCGTGTTTTTTTAGGAGTTTTGCAACTTTGGCAAACACTTCCTCCTCTGTATGCGCCACGGGCATTTTTACATCGCTGACAATAACCTTATTCAAAATGGTTTGTCCTCCCGAGTTTATTCTATTTTTTCAGCAGATACCGTAACCACCGTAGCAGTACTGTCACGTCTCTCAACCCCTTCAGGTATGAGCAGTTCCGCCTGCTGAACACCTTCTTTAATCAGGGTATTCATATCAACAGTTGCAGTAATCTCGGTAATACTGTCAAGCATCTCGTTATCAGCACAAATCAATATTTTTGACGGCTGAATAGTTATCTTGTAGTTTTCAGCAGGTGCCGGCGAAATCTCTACCGGAACCATCTTAGCCCTCATTACAGGACAATTAACTTCAACGGTGTCAATATCCATTGTTACCGACTGATATATAGAATTATTTTCATCTATTTTGTTGCCGTCAGCACCAATAAAATAAATCTTTTCTCTGTCATTTATTTCACCGCTTCTGCCGTCAAAATCAAGAGTTACACCAACGCCTTTGATTTTGTCAACCAAGGTTGATGCACCCTTAATTGTAACCGAATCAATACTTGTAACGGGCACACCTTCCACATAACCGGTAGCAACATTGCCGACAGTATCAATTCTGATGCTTTGTTCAGCCGTTATGATTTTATCAATGAAAATACTTGCATTGTTAGGGTTTTTAGTTACTATTTCTTCATACTCATAAGGAACCGACACACTAATAGGAAGCGTAAAATTCCCCACCTTAGTCATATTTGCAAGGTCAACTGTTGCATAAATATTTTTTTCGTCAATGTTTGCAATCTTTTTCCTGCTGCCGCGAATTTTAAGTTCAACGGTTAAATCGGGGTCTTCAACAAGGCTTAACCCACGTTCTTCAAGTACTCCTTGATTTATATATCGCATAGGTATGTGTTTTATGGTAATATCAACCGATGGGTCAATAACCAATATAACATAAAACCAAAGAACAACAGCAATAACGAATGATAATGCCTTTAAAGTAGAATCTTTTATGAAAAAGTTTTTCATTTTTTCTTCTCCTTTCTGGCAAAAATATTCTTTTTAAACTTTCTTTCCTTCTTTTTAACATCAAACAGCTTTGTAAGTTCTCTTTCAAGAGCTTCGGCGCTGAGTTTCATATTAAGTTCACCACCGCATGCAATGGAAATAGCACCGGTTTCCTCCGAAACGATAACAACAACCGCATCAGATTCTTCCGACATACCAAGTCCTGCACGGTGACGTGTACCCAGTTCCTTGCTGACATTGGGATTCTGGGATAAAGGCAGAAAACAACTTGCCGCCTCGATCTTGTTGCCGCGAATAATTACCGCACCGTCATGAAGGGGGGTTTTGGGAATAAATATGTTGATAAGTAATTCAGACGAAACTTCTGCATTAAGTGTAATACCTGTTCCTACAATGTCACCTATTTTTATTTCACGTTCCAGAACTATCAAGGCACCTATACGGCTTTTTGACATAGCCGTACAACTGTTTGTTAATTCAGAAATAATCTTTTCCATCTCTACATTCTCGGCATGTTCATCAAAACTGAACCATTGCCCCATGGATGTTCTGCCCACCTGTTCAAGGGCACGCCTGAGTTCCGGCTGGAACACAACAATCAAGGCTACAACTCCAAGTTGCATAGCACTACTGAGTAAATAGTTCACCGTATGCAATTTCACAAGCTGGCTGACCTGAGTTATAACCACAAGAACAACCACACCCTTAAGCAACTGAATTGTTCGGGTGTCGCGAATGAACTTGAGTGTATTGTATATTATAATACTAATTATTATTACATCAATAATATCGGTTATTCTGACTAATGCTATCTGATTAATCAACGACTGGTAAAATCCTTCAAACACGACAAAATCCTCCTTGAAAACTTTTTTCCGGGTCACATAGGAATTTAATATGCTTTACCCCAATATACCATTTTCTTTGCAGGCTTTCCACAGCATACACATTTGTCTGAAAGCTGTTCCTGCTCAAAAGGCATACAACGAGATGTTGCAGAGGTATCTGCCTTGATTTGCTCTTCACACTCAACATCACCGCACCACATTGCCTTTACAAAGCCGCCTTTGTTTTCAACAATGTCTTTAAATTCATCATAAGTAGTTGCAACAGAAGTCTTTTCTTCACGGTTTTTAAGTGCCGCATCTAGCATCTCCTGCTGAATCTGTTCTAAGTGGCTTGCAACCTCTTCTTCAATATTATCAAGAGAAACAAAGAACTTTTCTCTTGTTGTACGGCTTACAAGCACAGCCTGATTATTTTCAATATCCTTTGGACCGATTTCAATTCTGAGGGGAACACCCTTCATTTCATACTCGCTGAACTTCCAGCCGGGTGATTTGTCGCTTGCATCAAGCTTAACTCTGAACTTCGCAGCAAGCTGAGCACGGAGCTCTTCAGCTCTTTCAAGAACGCCTTCCTTATGCTGTGCAATGGGAACAATTACCGCCTGAACAGGTGCAACGCGAGGAGGCAGTTTAAGACCTGCATCATCACCGTGAACCATAATGATTGCACCGATAAGACGTGTTGTCATACCCCATGATGTCTGATGAACATAATGAAGCTCGTTATCCTCGCCTGTATACTGAATACCAAAAGCCTTGGCAAAACCGTCGCCAAAATAATGGCTTGTACCCGACTGAAGAGCCTTGCCGTCGTGCATAAGGCTTTCGATTGTGTATGTAGCCTCGGCACCTGCAAATTTTTCTTTATCTGTTTTTCTTCCCTTTACAACGGGGATTGCCAGCTCCTTCTCGCAGAAATCCGCATAAACATTCAGCATACGCAAGGTCTCTGCTTCTGCTTCTTCTGCTGTTGCGTGAGCTGTATGACCTTCCTGCCACAGAAATTCCATTGTCCTGAGGAAAGGTCTTGTTGTCTTTTCCCATCTTACAACGTTACACCACTGATTGTACAGTTTTGGAAGGTCGCGGTAAGAGTGAATAATATTTGCATAATGGTCGCAGAACAAAGTCTCAGAGGTAGGTCTTACACAAAGTCTTTCCTCCAGCTTTTCCGTTCCGCCGTGAGTAACCCAAGCAACCTCTGGCGCAAAACCCTCAACGTGGTCCTTCTCCTTCTGGAGCAAGCTTTCAGGAATAAACATGGGCATATACACATTTTCGTGGCCTGTTTCCTTAAATCTTCTGTCAAGCTCCTTCTGAATATTTTCCCAGATTGCATAACCGTAAGGCTGAATAACCATACAACCGCGGATGCCTGAATAATCAACCAATTTTGCCTTTTTCACAATGTCTGTATACCATTGCGCAAAATCCTCGCTCATAGAGGTAATTTCTTCTACTAATTTCTTTTCGTTTGCCAAAATTCCCATTCCCTTCAAGTTTGTATTTCAACAAGAGGTAATCCCCTTGCAATTTCGCTTTTATTCACAGCCGAAATTTTATATTTCCTCTATGTAAAATTAAAGATACAATACCCCAATTTACACAGTAAACCATTATCTTTTAGTATAAAGTAAAATATGCATTGTGTCAAGTTTTTTTGCACAAAAAAAGAGCTGTTTTATAAACATTTTGCACGTTTAATAAAACAGCTCTTTTAAATAATGATTTTACTCAGCCGCAATAACCTTGTAGCCCTTGTCTTCAACCGCCGTTTTTAATGTATTTGCTGACACATTTTCACTTAATGTAACAACCGCCATACCTTCCTTATGGCTTACTTCAACACCGTCAACCCACTGAATACCTTCAAGAGTGTTTTTCACATTAGCCTCGCAATGGGGGCACATCATTCCTTCAATTTTTAAAGTTATTTTCATTTTCGCATCCTCCTTCGTTTCTTTTACCTTTATATTTGGGTGTAACTTTACAAAATTAAGTCTAAGGGCATTTGTAACAACGCAAAAGCTTGAAAGGCTCATTGCAGCCGCCCCGAACATAGGATTAAGGGTTAATCCGAACGGTATCAGCACACCTGCCGCAAGTGGAATTCCTATTACATTATATATAAATGCCCAGAAAAGATTTTCGTATATATTTTTCAATGTTGCTCGGCTCAGTTTAACTGCCGCCGCCGCATCCGTAAGGCTGTTTTTCATCAGAACTACATCCGCCGCGTCAATTGCAATGTCCGAGCCCGCCCCGATTGCAATTCCCGTATTTGCCGCCATAAGTGCAGGTGCATCATTTATACCGTCGCCCACCATCGCAACCGCCCCCTGCTCCATCAGCTTGCGGACTTCCTTATCCTTGCCGTCGGGAAGGACTTCGGCAACAATATCTTCAATTCCCGCCTGAGCTGCAACTGCCTTTGCGGTTTTTGCATTATCACCGGTAATCATGACCACCTTAACACCCATACTTTTCAGTCGGTCAACCGCCTCTGCGCTATCAGGCTTTATACGGTCTGCCACAGCGATAATCCCAAGCACATTTCCGTCAGTTCCGAAACATAACGGTGTTTTGCCGTTTTCGGCAAGTGATAATGCCGCTTCTTTTATCTTTTCATCCAACTCAAAATGTTCGGCAATAAACCTGATACTTCCGCCAATAATCCGCTTTCCGTCAATAGTCCCCCAAAGACCGTTACCAGGAAGAATTTCAAAATCTTCAACCGCTTTTGCAGTTATTCCGTCATCTTCTGCACGTTTTACAACAGCATACGCTAATGGATGTTCACTCTTTTTTTCAAGAGAATATGCCAATTCAAGAAATTCCTTTTCTCCAACACCGTCTGCAGGTAAGACATCCGTTACCGAGGGTTCACCCATTGTAACCGTTCCCGTTTTGTCAAGTGCAGCAATCCTTACCTTGCCCGCTTCCTCAATCGCCGCCGCCGTTTTAAAAAGAATTCCGTTTTTTGCGCCAACACCGCTGCCAACCATAATAGCAACGGGGGTCGCAAGTCCAAGAGCACAAGGACAGCTTATAACAAGCACCGAAATGCCCCTTGCAAGAGCAAATCCCACAGTCTGTCCCAAAAACAGCCATACAACTGTTGCAATCAGGGCAATTCCCATAACAGCAGGAACAAATATGCCCGAAACCTTGTCGGCCGCCTTGGATATGGGAGCCTTTGATGCCGCCGTATCGCTTACCATTTTAACAATCTTTGACAACATTGTGTCCTCTGCCACAGCAGTTGTACGGCACTTTATAAAGCCAAGCTTGTTTACAGTTGCACCCGTTACATTATCACCCACAGTTTTGTCAACAGGAATACTCTCGCCCGTCAATGCGGATTCATCCACGGCACTGTTGCCTTCAATAATCACTCCGTCTGCCGGAACACTCTCACCCGGACGGACAACAAATATATCGCCCACCGCGATTTGCTCAGCAGAAATTAAAACCTCTTTGCCGTCTCGGATTACCACCGCCGTTTTGGGAGCTAAGTCCATAAGGCCTTTCAATGCATCGGTTGTTCTGCCCTTTGAATATGTTTCAAGGAGCTTGCCAACGGTAATCAATGTCAGTATCATTGCCGCCGACTCAAAATAAAGTTCATGAAGATAATGCGCGGCGTGTGCAACATTGCCATTAAGCATTGCCTCGCCCATAGCAAATAATGCATATGTGCTGTATATAAACGCCGCCCCCGAACCCAGAGCAACCAGGGTATCCATATTGGGACTGCCCTTAAAAAGGCCCTTAAATCCGCTGACGAAAAACTTCTGATTTATAACCATAACTGCGGATGTTAAAAGCAACTGAACAAGTCCGATTGTCATTGGATTTTCAGCAATCACAGACGGTAAAGGAAATCCCCACATCATATGCCCCATAGAAATATACATTAAAACCGCAAGAAAGCCCAGAGATGAAAAAAGTCTGGTTTTCAGTCTGTTTATTTCGCCTTTTTCGGTTGTTTCCTTCTTTTCCTGCTTTGCTCCTGACAGACTTGCTCCGTACCCTGCCGCAACCACAGCAGATATTATGTCTTTTTCGTCAGCCGTACCTTCAACATTCATTGAATTTGTCAAAAGGTTCACCGAGCATTCTGTCACACCTTCAACAGCCATCACCGACTTTTCAACTCTTGCGCTGCAGGCGGCACAGCTCATACCTGTAATATTATATCTTTTCACTTTCACATCATTTCCTTTTTGCAGTTTGTCACAACTAACTACCGTCAATTATATTCCTATTCTATATAAAAGTCAAGGTAAAACAACATTTTTTTGGTTTTTCCTTGACTTTTCTGTAATTTTTTTGTAAAATATATAGAACTTTTATTTTTTACAAAATCAAAAAAGGATGTGTTTTTTATGATGAACGTATCAGAACTGATTGCTATGGTTCTGTATCTTGCTTTGGTTGTAGGCGTCGGCATTTTCTTCTTTATCAAAGGCCGCAACAGCAACGGAGGCGAAAAGGATTACTTCCTCGGCGGAAGAAATATGAATGGTTGGGTTGCAGCCCTCAGTGCAGGTGCATCTGATATGAGTGCGTGGGTGCTTATGGGTCTTCCTGGTTCAATCTTCCTTTATGGTATGGGTCAGGTGTGGATTTCGGTTGGCTTGTTTATAGGAACAGTATGCTCCTGGATTTTTATTGCGCCTCGCCTGAGACGTTACTCAATCCGCGCCAATGACGCAATCACAATTCCACAGTTTTTAACAAACAGATTTAAAAGCAGCAACAAGGCACTTCAGATCGTTTCTGCAATAGTGTTTGTTGTTGTTTATTGTATATATTCTGCATCAAGTATCGATGCTTGCGGAACACTCTTCAACACCGTTGTTGGTATGGATAAAAGTCTTGCAATGATTATTGCCACCTGCGTAATCGTTGTATACACCTTCCTTGGCGGATTTAATGCAGTATGCTGGACCGACTTCTTCCAGGGTCTTTTGATGCTTGGTGCACTTATGCTTGCTCCTATCATTGCATTGCTTGCAATCAATCCCCCTGAATTTATTGCTCCAGCAAACTTCTATAATGTTCTTGAAACAGGCAAGGCAGACTGGACAAGCATCTCAACAATTCTGTCAGGTCTCGGTTGGGGTCTTGGATATTTTGGTATGCCGCATATTATTGTAAGATACATATCAATCAAATCTGAAAAAGAAATGAAAAAATCAAGAATTATCGGTTCTGTATGGACAGGTATCATACTTATTATGGCAACCGTCGTTGGACTGGTTGGCAGAAAGTATCTTGGCGATAACGCAAACATCGCATCTAATAACAACCTTGTATTTATAGAAATGGTAAGAGCCGTGTTCCCCGCATTCATCGGCGGTATTCTTCTTTCAGCAATACTTGCTGCATCTATGAGTACAGCAGACTCACAGCTTCTTGCATCATCTTCAGCTTTTGCATCCGACGTTTATAAGCCTGTTTTCAGAAAAAAGGCATCAAACGCAGAAATGCTCTGGGCAGGCAGAATTATTGTTATATTAATCGCAATTGTTGCATATCTTATAGCTAAAAACCCCAACAGCGGTGGTATCATGGCACTCGTTGAATGTGCCTGGGCAGGATTTGGTTCCGCTTTTGGTCCGGTTATTATCCTGGCACTCTACTGGAAACGCCTTACATATTCAGGTGCAGTTGCAGGTATTTGTGCAGGCTTTGCCGTTGATGGTCTGTGGTATTACTTCCTATCTTCATCAACAGGTCTTTATGAAATCATTCCCGGTTTCATCTGCGGTTTAGCTGCCGCAATTGTTGTTTCTCTTATTTCAAAGAAACCTTCTCAGGAGGTTCTTGATTTGTTTGAAGAAGCAAAAAAAGAAATCTAAATATCAAAATTTAAGGGGCTGAGCAAAATTGCTCAGCCCCACTTTTTTACATCAATTCACAGACCAAATCCGCATATTCTGCAGGGTTTTCAATATCAAGTCCTGCAATCAGCAAGCTTTGTGCATAAAGAATTTTAGCGTACTTTCCAGCCTTTTCCTTATCGTTTTCAAAAACGTTTTTAAGTGCTTCCATCACCTTGTGATTGGGGTTAATTTCCAGAACTCTTTCCGCCTTCATCTGTCCCATTCCTTCAGCTCCGGGCATTGACTGGAAATATTTTTCCATCTCCAAGGTTATGGGGCCTTCGGTTGTAAGGCAAACAGGATGACTTTTCAGCTTGTTCGAAATTCTCACATTTGCTACCTTACCCGAAAGGGTTTCCTTTACAAAATCAAGTAAAGCCTTATTTTCTTCTGCAGACTTTTCAATATCCTTTTTCTCTTCTTCACTCTCTAGACCAAGGTCGTTGTCGTTTACTGACTTAAACTGTTTTTCTTCATAGTTCATCAGCATCTGCACAACAAAATCGTCAACACCGTCTGTCATATAAAGGATTTCATAACCCTTTTCCTTTACAAGTTCGGTCTGTGGCAACTGGTCAATCTTTGCTATTGTTTCACCGCTTGCAAAGTAAATAAATTTCTGTTCTTCGGGCATACGGCTTACATATTCAGCAAGCGATACAAGCTTTTCTTCGGTTGATGAATAGAACAGCAAAAGGTCTGAAAGCAAATCCTTGTGCATACCAAAATTATCAACAACACCATATTTAAGCTGAATTCCAAAAGCCTTATAGAAGTTATCATAACCCTCACGGTCATCGGTCATCATCTTTTTCAGTTCTGACTTAATCTTCTTTTCAAGGTTGTTTGCAATTACTTTAAGTTGCTTGTCGTGCTGCAGGATTTCTCTGGAAATATTAAGTGACAAATTCTGAGAATCAACCACACCCTTGACAAATCTGAAATGCTCGGGCAGAAGGTCGGCGCACTTGTCCATAATCATTACACCGCTTGTATAAAGCTGCAAACCCTTTTCAAAATCCTTGGTGTAATATCCGTAAGGTGCTTTTGCAGGTATAAACAGCATTGCCTTGTAATCAACCGTGCCCTCGGCACTGACACGGATTACACGGGCAGGGTCTTCCATATCAAAGAAGTGTTCCTTATAAAAGCTATTGCACTCATCATCGGATATCTCCGACTTTGCTCTCTGCCATATGGGAACCATACTGTTAACTGTCTCGTTTTCAATATATTTCTCCATTGCAGTTTTCTTGTTGCCGTTTTCGTCAACTTCATCGGTTTCCACACTACGGCTTTTTTCAATATCCATCTTGATTGGATAACGGATATAATCCGAATACTTTTTAACCAATGTTTTTATACGATATGTTTCAAGGAACTCGCTGTAATTTTCGTCCTCGGTATCTTCCTTGATATACATTATAATATCTGTACCAACCGTATCTTTTTCACCCTCGGTAATTGTATAGCCGTCGGCACCCGAAGATTCCCATACATAGGCACTTTCCTGACCGTAGGCTTTTGAAATAACCTTTACTTTGTCACTAACCATAAATGCCGAGTAAAAACCCACACCAAACTGACCTATAATGTCAATTTCATCATTTTTGTTTTCCTGCTCCTTCAGGTCATTTTTAAATTTAAATGAACCGCTGTTGGCAATAATACCAAGGTTTTTCTCCATGTCCTCCTCGGTCATTCCTATACCGTTGTCAGATACAGTTACGGTGCGTGCATCCTTGTCTATTTTTATATCAATCTTAAAATCGCTGCGGTTCATACCCACCTTATCATCGGTGAGTGATATGTAACACAGCTTGTCCAGCGCATCGCTGGCATTTGAAATAATTTCACGAAGGAAAATCTCCTTGTGTGTGTAAATTGAGTTAATCATAAGGTCAAGTAGTCTTTTTGACTCGGCCTTAAACTGTTTTTTGCTCATTTTTATTACCTGCCTTTCTTTACCATTACAAAGAAATATGATAACACTTTTCATCCCACAAGTCAACCAACGGTAAATAAAATAATTTGAGAATTTTTCAAAAAAGTATTGCAAGATTCAAAAATTTGTGTTATTATATTTGAGTTGCATAATTAATTTGCAATATATGAGGGTTAAGCATTGTGCTCCTCCTCGGTCAGCCTTATGTCGTGTAAAATTTAATAAGGCTTATATGCGGATGTGGCGGAATTGGCAGACGCGCATGGTTCAGGTCCATGTGAGAGCAATTTCATGCAGGTTCAAGTCCGTGAACCCTTTTTAAGGGAGTAACATGAAACGGTTTGTGTAAATGCTAACATCTTAAATTTTAATATATGCGCCCTTGGCGGAATTGGCAGACGCGCATGGTTCAGGTCCATGTGCCAGCAATGGCTTGGGAGTTCAAGTCTCCCAGGGCGCACCAAACAATAAAAATCCGAACTTTTTATTAAAAAGTTCGGATTTTTATTGTTGTGTCCTAATCTCGAAAAAATTGGTCGATATTTCTTATCACTATAATTTTAGTGTCATATATGCTTCTTCCCATAATATGAAGTTTCTATAGGAGTAAAGAAATCTGTTGGATTCTTGAAAACATGTTCTGCTTGTTCCTTAAGTTCAATAGCAACTTTTGAGTTTACACCAGATTTAGTACACTTATTACTTTCATACAAATTCAAATAATTTAATATATATTGAGAAATAAACTTATTGCAGTTGATTTTTTCTTTTAAGTCAAGATTTGCTGTTAACATATACTGTCTGAATCTATTGATATAACCAATATGATTAAAAATTATCCTCTCACCATGAAACTGTTTTTCTGATTTTGGATCAGTTGTATTTTTATAGACAAAATCAGATTTGCAATATGCACGTACATCAAGATTTTTTTCGCCCATTATTTTTGAATCAAGAGAATATAATCTTTCTATGCACTGCGTTACATTTTCAAAAACTTTTTTTATAATCTTTTTAAAAAACATACTTGATGGCTCTATGTTTTGCTTTGAAAATAGAGGTGCAAATGTATCACCAAATATTCTTGAAGCATAAAATTCAAAGTTTGTACTCATTGACTTTAAATATGTTCTTCCGGCACATGTTATTTCGAGGGTAGAAAATAATTTTCTTGTCTCAGATATCGGTTTGTGTTCGTTATACAAATCTAATTGTGATTGTAGTCCATTTGCATCTGTAGGAGGATACTTATTAAAAGTAAGCAAGTGTCTCCACTCAGAAAATCTTAGCATATATATTTCGTCAATTATTTTTGTAATATCTTCAGGTGAAATTATTCCATCAAAATACTTATATATATCGTACATACAAACGGCTTTTTTTTGATTATTAAGAAAAGTTAAAACTAATCTTGCTGGGCTAAACGAATAATCACTAGGCGAATTAAAATCAAACAATTGGATTTTCTCAAAATAATGTTTCCCTTTAAAATAGTCAAAGAACAACCTAAGAATTAAACCATTTCCGCCTCTAATATATTTGCCGTCATCTTTTTTGCAAATATCGTAATACTCTTGTATATATTCCGTATTACTTTCACATATCTGGCAAGTAGTTTTAATGGCAATATTATAACTGTTATTAAAAAGCGGAAAAATGTTTTTCTCTATATATAAATTGCTTAACAACCTTTCTATTATATCAACTGAACTAAATAACTTTTGAGGCACCCTTCCTTTGTTTCGAATTAAAAAATTATTCCTTTTACTCACAATTTCTTTTTTTCCATAAAGTTCAGAAACATATCTATCATCATAGATATATTTAGAGGTTTCGTTTAGATGCTCTGTCAATTTAGAATATGTCGTTTCTCTATAAGAAATAATATATGTATATTTATCAATTAAAGGCTCATCTCCTATGCCATAATAATCGCCAAGATCTAAAGACTTCAATATTTGTCGCATACTAATGTGAAATTGAGCAAAATGTTTAATAAACTCCTTTGTTTTGTCCGTGTTATCAATATTATCGATGTTATCAAAACAAAAAATGGCTCCTATTTCGTGTGTTGGGGTTATGCTCTTTTTAAATAAATCGGTAGCAATATCCCACAAAAGAAAGAATCCCAATATTTCTAGATAATCCATATTTTTCAGATAAGATAATATTAATTGATCAATAATTATCTTGCATTCGCTATCATTATGCTCATAAATCTTTTTGATTATATCATCGAATATATGCTCTTTGTAAAAGGCATTGACAAAATGTTGTATATTTCTTTTTAAATCAATGTGTTCCGTCACTATGGAATTATTTTCATATGAATCCTTGTAGAATATATTATAAAACTGATTAAAAATTCTATGATCGTTATTTATAATATCAGAAACGATCACTTTATTAAAATCTTTTTGAATCTTAGAAAGAATTGGCTCCACATGTTGATTATCAATGCCTTTCTCAAAATCAAACAGATACATTTTATCTTTCTTTTCACGCAATAAGTAATGCAAAAAAGTTGTTTTCCCGCAACCACTATATCCAATAAGAACAACTATCGAATCACTATTATTTCGAATGCTTTTCAAAATATTTTTTTTGCATTTTTCAGCTTCCTTAGTGTCAGCATAAAACTCATCAAAGAACATTTCTTCTGTTAATTTACCATTAAAATTAACTCCATCGCTAACGGAAAAAGGTGTTGCTCTTAAAAAACGTTGAGTGGTGGTAGTATTGAGCATATCAAAAAAATCTTTTTTATTCATAGTATTCCTCATTTCCTATTTTCTTGTGTATCAAATTGCACGCCAAATCCATTTGTTTTGTTCTTCATTAATACGAATTACTTCTACTTGTTTGTCCTGTTGCAATTCCTTTAAACATTTCAATGCCTCGTCATCTGTAATATTAAAATAGTCCACAACTTGTATTGTGTTTACCATTATACACGCTTTTATATAATCCAAAATATTGTTTTTGAGATTGTCTTGATTGTTTCCTATTCTGCTTTCCTTTATTAAATTCAATGTAGCACTATTTGCCTGAGATACTATATTCTTTTGTTTTTCTATTTTACGTCCTAAATAATAACTTAATATAGTAGTCGCAATAGGTGTGACCCATTCTCCAATAGCACTAATCATATTCCAGTTGATGCCAGAGTTTTGGTTAACGATATTTTCTAATAACTCACAAATCTTATTAATTGTTTCTTCCATTGTATCCCCTCCTTGTTTTATAATTCTACCATAATACGACAAAAAAATCAATTAACTGTGTCTATATTTTTTAGTCATTTGAATTTAATAAAACAATACAGGGTTTATATTTGCTTACCTATATATCCAAAGTTTTTATGAAAACAATAAAAGCATAAACTGACAAAATGCAAAATATTAGTTTGGTTGTACCAAACATATATTCAACTAGCAATTAGATATGTGTTTCTGCTTTTCATTTCCTTCGTAGACTTTCAAAAACTTGTGTGGTATTGTTTGTGGTTGAATAAGGAGGTAAGCGCAAATCATTGACAACTCTTATATATTTTATCATTGGTGGTAAAATAAAAACCAAAGGAGTTGATTCAAAATGAGAAAAATCACAAATGAACTAATACAAAAGTTTAAAGAATATTTAATCGACGAGGAGAAGTCCTCCTCTACCTTGGAAAAGTATATTCGTGACATAACAGTATTTATGGAATGGTGCAAAGAAACAGAATTGAGTAAAAGTGTTGTGCTTGAATACAAGCAAGATATAGTAGAAAAATATGCTCCGGCAAATGTAAATTCTATACTATCATCACTAAACAGTTTCTTTGCATATAACGAGTGGTATGACCTGAAGGTCAAGGCACTTAAAATCCAAAGACAAATATTTGCAAGCAAGGATAAAGAACTGACAAAGGCTGAATATGAAAGATTGTTAGTTGCTGCAAAACAAAAGAAAAACCAAAGACTTTATTACCTTATGAAAACTATATGTGCAACAAGTACTCGTGTATCAGAACTCAAAGCCATTACAGTTTCAGCAATTAGATGCGGTCAAGCTACAATCAACTGCAAAGGTAAAATGAGAATTGTTATCTTACCAAAGCAACTTTTCAAAATGCTTAAAGATTATATCAAAGAAAACAATATAAAAAGCGGCTCCGTGTTCGTAAGCAAAAACGGAAAACCACTTGATAGAAGCAATATATGGTCTGACATGAAAAAGCTCTGTGAAGCTGCCGGAGTGTCAAAAGATAAAGTATTTCCTCACAATCTCCGCCATTTGTTCGCATGCACCTATTACTCCATCCAAAAGGATGTCATAAGACTTGCCGATATTCTTGGGCACTCAAGTGTAAATACAACACGGATATACACAATGGAACCCGGAGAAATTCACAGACAACCAATTCAGAAACTTGGACTTCTGCGATGCTAAAAAGAAAAAACCACATAATCGACATTATGTAGCGAATTTGCATAAAAATTATGCCATAAAAAGTGGTTACGATCAATGATTTCGAAAAAACGATCAGACTAACACTACATTTTCATACAAAATACATATTTTAACGCATGCGAAATTGAGAAAAAACAGGCGGGTCTGTTATAACTTCAAAAAATGCAACCGAACTCAATAAAGTTTTAATAGGTTTAATTGAATGAATTGTTACAGATAAAGATAAAAAAGATAAAAATGGTCATAAATAATGTACAACGATTAGGAGTGATTATAAATATTCAAAAAAACACGACGCTATAATTAACGTCGTGTTTGTATTTATTTTAGAACTAAACTTCTACTAATCTTATATGTCTCTGTTTTTTTCTTAAAAGATAGTGTATATACGCCCTTATTTCTTTTTATTCCATTAGAAGCCTCTTCCCATTTACAATCACTACAAATGTATGCACCAAAGTATGAGTTGTATGCAAGTACCTTACCACATTTAGGACAAATAATCATCTTAATACCTCCATAAATTTAAAATAACAATTAAATGTAACACCCTCAAAAGGAACCTGTTTCACGGTGTGAGTCTTCAAGATCTCTTTTGCTTCTTCTTGCGGATAGGGTTCATAATAAACTATTTGTTTGATGCCAACTTGTGCGATTTTATTAGCACATAAATTACACGGATATGTTGTTGTATATAAAGTGGATTTGGAAAGATTAGCTGATACACTTAGTCTTGCCATGTTAACAATTGCACTTTCTTCTGCATGCAATGCTCTACAATAATCAAGCATTTTTGTGTTTGCTTTCACTATATCAGAAACTTTATTAGATATTTCAGAGTCTTTTAATTCACAAAGTAACCTGTTATTTAAATCTTCTCTTAAGAATTTTCTATAACATTTACCATATTCGATTGTACAAGAACGTTCAGATTCTGGAACTTCATTATAACCAGAACTGAAAATATTTCCATAATTATCAATAATTAATGCTCCAACTTTTCGCTGAGAACAAGAAGAACGCATACTATTGGCATATGCCATAGACATAAGTGTTTCCATTTCTGTAGGTTCATATGTTGATTTTTTCTCGATAATATCAACATACTTGTTTACTATTTTTTCTAGCTTGTTAAAGTTATCGGCAGTTAAACTGTGAATTTTATCTTCGTTTAATATAATGATATCGGCCATTTGATAACAAAGAGTTATCTGTTGACCATTCTCGGTTTTCTCATTTTGGTCTCTTTTATCATCCTTATCAAACAAAGATCCATTATCTGAATATTTACTTTTTACTCTCTCCCATCTTGTATCTTTGTTTGCCCATGTAGCAATCAAATAAAACGATGTAAATTGCTCTTTTAAAGTTTCTATTTCGTGTGTGTTTCTAATACTATCTATTACAAATTTTGTGTTTTCGGAGTTAGATATTGTTTCAATGGCCTTTTCAGCTAAAAAGCCGTTTCCTCTCTCTTTCCTCAAATTGTTTCCTATATCTTGTAATTCGCTACGGGATGATTGTGATTTGCCTATTTCTTCTTTTAAAATATCAGATAAAGAAATGTATGTATATCCTAATTTCTCCAAAATATTTTTTGCAATATATGTACATCCACTACCAAAAGGTCCCGTCATGCCAATAACAATCTTAGAACCGCTTAACACATCATCACCTACTTTGTAAAACTATTAATTTCAATCTTATTATATCACAAAATGAAAAGTTTTCAATATTTTTTTAAATTATTTTAATTATATTTTATAGTATTTTTAAAATTTTTTAATAATCCACAATAAATACCTGGACTTTCCTATTATTATATGATACTGTTTGTGTCACAAGGAGGCGATACGGATGTCAAAGTACAAATTAGAGAGCATTATGTGCGGTGAGAAGTACAACATTGAGAGCGATGTATTTATCGATGTTTACAAAATGGCTGAGCAAGGTATGAAGGCTTGGGAAATTAAAGAACAAATAAATATGCTGTATGTCAAGCATGCACTGCTTACAGCGAAGAAAATGCACGATGAGGGCGATTGTATTTCGGATGACGAGATTGATATGCACCGCCAAAAGTGTCTAACTTTTGGTGTGCATATCAAATTACAATCGCCTTTTAATATGTTAGAATGAATCTAATTTTTTATGTACACTCATAAATTAGAGATTTCATAGTTGTAAAATTAAACAGTAATTCGGTTTTATTAAACAGTTTAACGTCTTGCCGAATAAAGAAAAATATGGTATTATTAAGGGGAAAAATCTTGATGTAATTAATGATGGGTAGTTTAACTTTATATACAATTTGAAGGTAGTGTAAAGTTAAAATGAAAGAATGGCATAATGATTTCACAAAATATCGTAGATTTTCGCCTGAAAGCTTGTAAATGCTCGTTTGCGATTAGTCAAGGGTAAAAATGAACGTGCAAAAGCACGCCCTATGACAAATCACAGAACGACCATTTGAATATTAATTAGGCAAAAATCAAGATACGAGTAACAAAGAATTTTGTTGTCGTTCTGAGTATTTTAAACCGGCAACCTGAGCAGGTGTAAGATTAGATAAGGAACTATGAGGTCTGATGAAATTGTAAAAGAAAACAAACATCATAATCATAGAATTGGCACTTTCAAAGGAATTAAAGCCGTATCTTGTCTTGTACCAATATTTAAACTGCTTGTTAAAAGCTTCAATAACATTGTTGGAAATGTCATCTTTAAAGCTGGCAACTCTGATGTGAGGAACCCCAAAGATAGACTTTGTTGGCACTTTGTAAGCTGAATAACGGTCAGTTACAATAGCATTAGGTTTACCGTATTGTTTTACACTATCAAACAAGCTGAAAGCTTGTGGAGAATCTCTGTGAGGTGATAGGTGGAACCCTAAAACAAACCTTGTTTCACTATCGATAATAAACCAAATGTAGTACTTTTCACCTAAAATTTTGACAACAGTTTCATCAGCGTGCCACTCATCGGAGTCAAAATTCATAGCGGGCATAAGAGTAAGCATTTTGGAGTGAAAAATAGGAGCAAACTTTTTGCACCAATCACTGATAGTAACGTGAGAAACTTTAATGTTATACAGAATTTTAAGCATTAAGGCTATCTTGCGAAAAGATGTACCACCTATGTAGAACATGGTTAAAGCAGTAATTACAAGATGTATGCTATGTCGCATACGTTTGAAATTATCTTTGCCGATGATGTTGGACATAGACGGCGGCATCTTCACAGTAGGTTTAGCTTGAAAGAAAGAATGATTGCATTTCTTGTCCGAGCAACGATAATTAGAATAATCGTCATAATCGTGATGGAGAAATGAACACTTGCCACAAATAGGGCAAGATGGATATTTGCGAGGATTATCCTTTTTAGGACTATCCGGAGCAAATTGATGTAAACAATCACGGCATTGGTATTTTTGATTACCAAACTTATCTTTGCCGTATTTATAAAGTGAATGGGAGTTGCACCTAGGGCAACAATGTGATATAATTTTTACCATGAGATCTTGTTCTCCCTTCTCTGATTTTCAGGAAGGTATTTGGGTTTGTGGTAAAACCATTATACCATAAGGAGTTCAAGGTCTCAATTTTCATTTAACTTAACAAAACGAATTTGAAGATAAGGAGAAGTATTATGAAAAATGAATTTAATTTGTCGCGTGGTCAGCTTAGAGGATATCTTTTTGAAATTGTTATTTTTGAACTGTTATTAAAAAATGATTTTAAGGAAATAAATGTTGCATTTGAACCAAACGATAGAGTACGTGAAAACAGAAAGGGTTTTATTGAATTAAAAGGACGTGGGTGTTGGCACCAGATTGATTGTCCATGTGATTATAATCATCTTATTCCATTTTCATATCCCCTACGTCTTTTGGGTGAAGTCAAATTTCACAAGAAACCCTTGGAAAAGAAATATATACGTGAATACATAGGAGTAATAATGGATATTCAGGAGAATTATTTTGTTGCAGATGGCATTAATTCTGAAGATTTTTACCCAAGAAAAATGGAAATTGGTGCATATTTTTCTGCCAATGGTTTTCAAGCGGAGGCAGAAAAGCTTGCTTACGCTCATGGAATTAAAACCATTTCATATGCAAATAATCGTTTAGTTAATCGTATCAAGAATTTAATCGAGGAGCTTGAAGGGAACTTCCTATCAATAAAGTGTATGAAAGATGATTCCTGGCATGATTTTAAGCAGGAATTCATTGAGGCAATTAGATATGGAGTCACTTACGATAATGTACGTCATTATGATTATTTAAGAGATGGTTACACAACGGTTATTAATGAAATTCATCATGCACTTACCAGAATACATTCAAGTTTTATTGCAACTACGGCGACAGGTGTATTCCTTCACTTTGTTGGTGATGCACATTTCCCCGCAGAATTATTTAGAGAGTCAGATGAAGGCGAATGCCGTGTGTATTATAGTCAAGATAATTATGGAAGTAAATATTTTTGGCTAGAGATTAGCGGTGATAATCTTCGAAGAAGGTTCTATTTCACACCACCTGAATCATTAGACATAGCTTCTATTTATGGAGGGGACACTGTTTTAAATGAAAAAGAAAGGCTTTTTAGAGTATTAAATGTTAATATTAGATTAAACGGAATCACTAGAAACTTGACCTTACATCTTGACAGTGATTGGTTAGACGCTGTTCGCAATTACGAATAATCTATAATTTCAAAAATGCATAACACTAGCACTAAGGAGAATGAAAATGAAGGAAATACAAATTAATTCAATTGATTGTATGATAAGAGAAATTAAAAAAATTAAGGATATGTATGGAAATCAACCCATATGGTTCAGAGGTCAACGAAGACGTGAATGGGGACTAGTGCCTTCCATACAAAGAGACGAGTTGTCAAAAAATGAAACATATATTACTAATGATTTTTATATACATGTAAACCAAATTGAGCCACATGCCCCAAATAAAATGAACTATGCTGCATGGATGTCATTGATGCAACATTATGGACTTCCAACTAGAATTTTAGACTGGAGCAGTTCTCCAATAATAGCAGCTTACTTTGCTTTAGAAAAGAAAAGAGAGGAAAATAACGATTCCTGTATATGGGTATTAATCCCCCGGAATGTAAACAAGCAGGAGGGCTTTGGGAACTGTGTATATCCAATAGATGCCCACACAGCGCAGCAAATGTTACTCCCTGCATTTAAATCTAATGCAAAAATTGATGATAAATTTAAAGATAAGATTATTGCTTGCCACTCAGTTGAACATAATCTAAGAATGTATTCACAACAGTCGTCATTTACAGTACATAATTCATTGAAAAGATTGGAAGATATATGCGATGGCGAAACTCTGTTTAAGTTCGTTATTCCCTGCAAATATAAGAAAGAAATATATGAAAGTATAAATATTCTAGGCATTTCCAGACATTTTATTTATCCTGATATGGAACATGTTTCAAAGGATATTATAGAAAAATACAAGAAGTAAATTTGCAAGCAACAAAGATTAAGAACAAGAAAATTGTATAATCCACTTTAAAAGTACAGTTGTGAAAATAGCTGTACTTTTTTCTGTCCTTTAATATCTATAACATTTCTCAGGGACAATTGATTTTCTTATTTTCTAAATGCGACTTGCTTTTTTAAATTCAAAAAATATTATTCCTGGGGGAAAATATTTTATTGATATGTCAACTCCTTCGCGTTTATATAACGCACAAAATGTTAGTATCAAAATCATAATAATTAAAACTGATGAAAGGACCATTAAAAACATAATATTACCTCTTTTCTTTTGAAACTATCTTAGCTTATCTATAAATACTATATTCACTTTATTTCCAAAATATTCTATTATGTTTTAATAAACCTAAAATATCTATTTTCTTTGACAAAAAATAGAGGTTATAGATTGACTCCAAAGTATATTGTAATAAAGTTTTTGAAAAACTTTTTTGTAAATAAATGTAAAGTATAAAAATGTTGAATTTTATATTTTTTTGTGATATAATGCAGAATTATTAAATAGTCAAAGGGGTAAATATTTCAAATGACAGATATGTTGAGATTTTATATATGTGATGATGAAAATTTATATGCAAACACAATCAAAGACAAAATTAGTATGTATATGACTGCATTTAGTGATGACGAGCCATATAACATATCTATTTTTAATGATGGAGATAGTCTGCTAAAAGAATTTGACAGACAATTTGCTGATGTAGTAATGTTGGATATTGATATGCCTAAAATGAATGGTTTTGAGGTTGCTTCTCTCATTCAAAAACGAAAAGAAGATATTTTAATACTATTTATTACCAATCACGAAGATAAAGTCTATCAATCCTACGATTATCACCCTTTTTGGTTTATCCGTAAAAGTCATTTATCAGATTTAGATGTAATACTTCCTAAACTAATGCGAAAGATTGAGGTTGAAAAAGAGAAAAAGAAACTTACATACAATCTTAAAACTGATAGCAGAACTTTGGAATTGAATATAAATACTTTGATATATATAGAATCCTTTAAAAATGACATTATTATAAAAGATAAAATTGCAGATGATGTGCAAGTCAGGTGTAAAATATCAAGTGTAGAAAAACAATTATACCCCTTTGACATTATACGTATACAAAATGGAGTATTAGTGAATTGTAGGTTTATTTCAAAAATAACGAGCAGAGAGGTTATTTTGACAAACGGAGTTGCTTTTGGTTTAAGCCGTTCACGGATAGAAACTGTAAAAGAAGAATACCAAAATTATGTAAGGAGTAAATTGATATGACCGAAGTGTTTTTTGAAATTAGTATAAATCTAATTGAAACCTTAATAACTACTGATTTTATTACAAGGTATCTTGGCGTGAAACATAAAAGTGCGAAATCAAATATAGGATTTATGTTTTGTTGGATTGTATCGTTTATAGAGTTATGTGTCATAAATAGCATTGTAGAATTTGAAACATTAGGAGTATATATACCTATAATAATATATTTTGTGTATGCTATGCTGTGCCTAAAAGGTGGAATGTGGCTTAAACTTTGGATAGCAATTTTAGCACAATTAATAGTATATGTGATTGCTATTACTACTAATTTGATAATTTGCTATATTATAGGGTATGACCCTAATGATATGATAACTGTTTTTAATAGTACGAGAATTATAGGCGTTATTATGACAAAAATAATTCATTTTTATACAACGAGGGTTATATTAAAAACAAAATACAAAAATCCTCTTGACAATCATAAAGGATTGATGTTAGTTTTTATACCTATGGTTTCTCTTGTGTCATTAGGTGCTTTGATGAAAGCGGCTATGTATAATTCAGAAATAAAATTATATATATTGATAGGAATGGCATGTATTGTCCTTGCAGATATAATGACATATTATTTCTTTATCATTATAAATCGTGAATATGAAAACACCATAAAATCAAAATTACTTGCACAGCAAAATGAAAATTTAAAAAATAAAATTGCGGATAATGAAGCTTTTGTTAATGAAATGAAAACTGTCCGCCATGATATAAAACATCAGCTTTTCACCATACTTAAATATATTGATGATGAAAAAGATGCAGAAGCAAAAGAATATATCGGGGTATTGACAAATAATTATTTACCGCATATACTCAGCTATATTGATACTGGCAATACAGTATTTGATTCTATTATAAACGCAAAAATTGCAGTCTGTAATCAAAAACATATTTTTATGGAAGTCAATATAAAAAATGGGACAGATTTGCATATTTCTCCGGCAGAAATAGCTGTGATGTTTGGGAATTTGTTGGATAATGCTATTGAAGCTGCATGGTTTACCGATGATAAAAGAATAACTGTGGATATACATACTAACGAAAATTATTTGATTATATCTGTTAAAAACAGCATTAAATCATCTGTTTTGCAAACAAATGAAGAACTTGTCACTTCCAAGAATGATAAGGAACTTCACGGAATAGGTATAAAGTCTGTAAAAAATATTGTAAACAAGTATAATGGAATGATACAGTTTTATGAAGAAGAAAATCAGTTTTGTTGTCATATTATGATTGCTATAAATGAATAAATTTAAAAATAATCCTCGCCGTAGGATTATTTTTTTTTGCCAATTTTACCAAAATTGTGTTAGCTATCACATTATTTGTGTCAGCCGTCACAAGCTATGTAAATTTTGTAATATAAGTGCTATAATCAAATTATCAGAAAGGAGGAATAAATGAATAGGTTAGCAAGTGCTATTACGAATTATTATTGCAAGAAAAATATAATTGCAGAAGATAAGAAAGAAATATATTGCTATGGTTTTCAGCTTATAATGGCAGACATAATCAATTATACAATAATTATAGCATTGGGAATTATACTTAACAGAATAATAGACAGTATGGTGTTTTTAATAATCCTATGCGGTATAAGACAGTTTAGTGGCGGATTCCACGCAAAGACTTTTGCTGTATGTAGGTTATCATTGATTGCGACATATATATGTGTATTGTCTTTATCCTTTATTATTTCAAAAATAAATAATGTATATGTAGTTTTGATAAACGTTATATGCTTTATATTTATTTCTTATTTTGCACCGATTGAACATCCTAATAAGCCTATGACATCATTGCAGAAAAAAAGAAACAAATTAAAATCAATAATAACATCAAGTGTTGTATCTGTGGCATCAGTTATTTTAGTAGCTATGGATATGGCAGTAGGTGTTACTATATCAATAACATTATTAGCGGTGGCATTTTGGATGCTTGTCAGCTTACTAATGAGAAAGGGGGACACGAAAAATGTTTAATTGGATTAGCAATTTATTTGCAGGAGCTGCTTTAGATGCTGCAATATATTCAGCAGGATTAGCATCTACAGGCGGTATGCATCAGATGAAAGAGCCGAAAGGCTTGCAGAAATTAGCAGAAGAAAGCAAAAACTGCAAAAACAAATAAGTTGGTGATTAGTATGCAGGGATTTTTGTCAATGGGTATACCCATTGATGATATGTATACATATCATCAAAACAAGCACTAAGTGTAATATTGAAAAGGCATTAGTTTGATAAATATTTCACAAGTAGTTTGAAATGTGTGAATGTATTTATGAATTCCCCATATAGAACATATATAAAATGCAACTTAGCGAGGTTGTCGCACACAAAAAATAAGTATTTTCATTTTGTGAAATCGGGATTTTATAAATATTAACGCATATCAGCAATATGTATCAAAAATATAATATAACGATAACTATAAAAAGAGAGAAACCACCACTCAAACAGAATAAGGACTTTGCCAGAACTTAATGATTGAACGGCGGAATCTCGATAGATAATTATATACTTCTTTTGCACTTTTGTCAATCGAAAATATAGTTATCGAGTTAGTTTCGTTATAAAAAACGAAAGGAAAGATGTTTATGAAAAAGTTTAAGAAAGTTATTGCAATGTGTTTGGCAACAGTTATGGCATTGTCGGTTATGTGCGTTGGTGTTTCTGCTAAAGAAGTACATCAGCTTAAAAATGGTGTAACACTCACCACATACAGTGAAGGAGAAATTACTCCAAGAGCAAATTTGACAAGAACAGTAGATATGACCTTTAACACAACCATAGCACAATTCCCAAGCTCTACATTGGTAGGAAATAATTTATCTCTTGGCAGTCAGGAGTCATATTTGGAAATATATTTCACAACAAGCCCAATAGGCTCATGTTATTTTTCATTATATGATATGACTGCAGATGAATATATTACAGATGGAACCAATAATATGTATGGTCCGGTACATATGGCTGACATATATACGCTCAGTGGACTCACAGGTGGTCATAAATATCGTATTCGTATGGCAGGAGCAGGTTCTTCGTGTCGAATTGCCGGATCAATAACTTCATATTAATTTTAAATCTTTATCTTCGGTGGCGATATCACGGATGAAAACAGAATTTGCGAGGTGAAATAAATGATTAAGAAACTTTTTGCATTGTTGATGTTAGTATGCTTTACTGTTTCTATGGGCGTATATGCAAATGAGGCACCGGATAAGGAAGAGTTTTATTTTAAAACCGTATCACAGGTGCCGCATATGCGTAAAGTAGGACGTATTAAGCTTAAAGACAATCAAAACTCTATTACATTGGATTTCAAAGAGGTATCAAATTCTTGCAATAATTATTATATCAGCATATATAATGTAACAGATGAAGATGAGGGATATATTTTGAAGTGTGTTGGTCCGATAACAACAGATAAGTTCACATTTACAGGATTAAAGGGTGAAACAGAGTATAAAATTAGTCTTTCGGCAGCTATAAACCTTGAAGATGTGGATGGCTACATTTATGCACATTAAGGGAGGGACAACTATGAAAAGAAGAATTATTTTGATATTATCAGCAATATTAGTTTTGACCTGCGTTAGTGCATATGCTTTTCCGTTCAAAGATGTTGCTGTTACAGATAGCAAGATTTATTCTGCGATTGAAGACTTACACAAATTAAACATAGTTGACGGATATGAAGATAATACTTTTAGAGCCCAAAACTTTGTTACTCGTGCTGAGATGTCGGAATTTTGCAGAAAGCTACTTCCGCCATATAAAAAGGGTGTTGATTCGTTTGATGTGCGTAAGCAATTTCACGATATGAACAGCCAACATTGGGCAGCGGACAGTATGGGTATTATGATTGATATGGGATTTATGCAAGGTTACGGAGATAACTCCATAAAGCCAGACGCAAATGTTACTCTAAGTGAAGCTGCGGCAATACTTTCAAGAATGCTTGGATATGAAGTAAAAGCAAGAGAACTTGGTGGATATCCTAATGGCTATCTTTCTGTTATGGATGAACTTGGAATAATAGATGATTTAAAAAATGTTAAGGCGGATGAATTCTTGACAAGAAGCATGGTTGCTAGGATACTGCAGAGGACATTGGATGCCCCAATGCTGATGATGACCGGATATGATTTAAACAACGGCGGTACATATGTGCAGGATAAAAACCACACATATAGAAATCTTTTAATAAATTATAAATAATAGTTGTTTTATCGTAGAGTGATGTATCTCTCTTCTAATTAGTTCTGGTTCATCACATGCTGGCCATGTGATAACAGGAGCGTAAAAAACATATGCAGAGGAAGATTTAACTTCCTCTGCATATGTTAAAAAAGGGTGAAATTAAAAACGACTATTGAATAGGACAAAGTGTTATGGAAACGGAAATATCTAATATATGGGTTGTGTGGATTGACGAAACTAACAAGGTTATTTCTACAAAGGAAATTCCCACAGGCAAAAAAACACAGTTTATAAATAAGGAACTTAGCATAGATGCAATTAATAAGTTGCTTTCTAAAGGATTTAGGATTGGATAGAAAACTCCTATGTGCGATTGTTGACATAGGAGTTTTTCTAAGTTTATGCATTATGAGAGGAATATACTGGTATAATTTTCTTGAATTATCTTGTATAAACTCAAAAAATATGATAAAATGTCAATAAAGGATAATATCAAATTATCTTAAGGAGCGTTGTTATATGGACGATAGAATAATATGGGTCGGAAATAGGGAATCAGAAATTTTATATTCTGGATTATTTTATAAAAGTATAACTAGATATGGGTCAAACATAAATAATAATGTTTCATATAATAATAGTTCAGGAAAAACAATTCTGGATTTTTTTATTGAAAGTATAAATAAAGAAATAGAAAAAAGTAGCGTTAAATTGTTCTTTTATAGTAATAAAATTGCCGAAAGAGTAATAGCCAAAGCACCATACTTAAAAGAATATGTTATAAATAAGTATAATCCTGACTTTTTAGATTTACTCGAAAACAAAACATACTCTCATTTGTGGGCCAGCAATATAATGCCCGTAATAAATTTCACAGAAATGTTTGGAAAAGAATGCAATTATGAAAATATATCCTCAAAATTTAAAAATAAAGGCAAGTATATTATACAAGAAAATTATTCATCAGGTGGCACGGGCACATTTGTGTTGACTAAAGAAAACGAAACAGATATCATTAAAAAACTGGACGATTATAGTTGCTATATGATTAGTCCATATTTAGAAAATTCATATTCTATTAATGTTCATATTATTATAACTGATAATTATGTTTCGGTATTACCTGCGTCCATACAAATAATTGAGAATGTAGATAACCGATTATTATACAAAGGAGCAGACTTTATTGCTTATAGAAAGATATCCGCAAGTGTTCAGCAGAAAGTATCACAATATGCAAAAAACATAGGAATGTCATTATCTAATATGGGCTATGTTGGAATATGCGGATTGGATTTGTTGATTCAGAACGAAGATATATACTTTATGGAAATAAATCCAAGATTTCAAGCATCCTCTATATTAATTAACTGTGCATTAAAGGATCTGTGTTTGCCAGACTTGCAAACAATAGTATATAATGTATTTAATAATAAATGTGAAAAGGAACTATTAAAACAATTAGAGAAGGTTAAAATTAATTATAGCACATTATCGTTTTATCAAAATACAGTTCCAAGTTTCAATGCATACTTGCTTGGGAAATTGAAGCAGGCAACCAAGCATGTTGATAAAGTTATTGTTGAAAATCCTCATACAAACAATGTTGATGATTATATGTTTAGAGTGATTTTTACAACAAATATTTCAAGTGTTAATTTTGATGGTAGTATATTTGTATATCAGAATTTGTTAAACTATTCTAGATACACAAAGGAATCCTACAAATCTGATATAAATATGTTAAAGTGTGCACTATTAACTCAAGGGGTCATAATAACCGATGATGTTAAAGATCTATATAATGATACGCAAGAAATTAAAAAAGCAACATTTGATGCTGTTGATATAACAATTTATGATAAATATGTAATAAATTGTCCTGTTAATGTTAAGTTTCTAGAATTGACTCCATTTTCAATTCAAAAAAATGACAACGGATTAGGATTATATTATTTTGATGATTTTATATACGAGATAAAAATTTCACTACAAGAAAAATTACCAGTAAAATATACCAAGAATAATATCGGTATTCATCGTATTGGATTTCTTACGACTGATCGATTAAGGATAAAACATACATCCATATGTAATTTTAAGAAAAACCACAGTGGTTGCAAATTCTGTCATATAACAAGTAAATATTGTGATGTAATTCCTATTGATGATATTTATGAAACAATAGATTACTATGAGTCTTTTGTTGATTTTAATCACTTTTTAATTGGAGGACCATCTAATACTTATGATAATGAGCAATATTACATAAATAATATTGTTAAATACATACGATCAAAATCCAATAAACCTATATACGTTATGTCTATACCGCCTGATGATTGCAATATATTGCATACGTATTATGATATAGGTGTTACTGAAGTTGCATTTAATCTTGAGATATTCAATAGAAGGCTAGCAGAAAGTATTATGCCAGGCAAAGGGAAAATACCAATTAAACAATATGAAGATGCTTTAAAATTAAGCTCACAATTGTTTGGAATTGAAAACACAAGAAGCATGTTAATCATTGGCTTGGATTCTAAAAAATCTTTTTTAAAAGGCATAGAGTTTTTGTGCAAATTAGGTGTTACACCTATGATTTCACCATTTCGTCCAATGGAAGGAACTGAATTGTCAGATTTTGTTCCTCCTCCAATTGACTATATTGTAGACGTGTACATTAAATCTAAAAAAATATGTAAGAAATATAACATCAAGCTAGGTCCCAAATGTGATTTTTGTAAGAACAATACATTAACTTAAAAAATATAACTATCAAAGATTAATCTTTGATAGTTATATTTTTATAAATTATATTGCTTGTAATTTTAGTCAAAGAATCCACATCAACATTTATTGCGTTATAATTAATATTATCAATGTGAACTTTGGCATTCTTTAACTCATCACAATTAGATAAAATGGGGGTTATGCCAGAAATCATTTTATCAAAGTAAACTTCGCTCTGGGGTGAAATATTATCAATTTCCTTTTGCATTTTAGTTATTTCCAACTGTAATTTTTGATTTTCTAATCTTTTTCTTTCTGATTCTAATTTTTCTTGTTGAATTTTCTGTTTAATTACTGCGAAGCTATTTATAACATCTGGAAGCTGTGCCAATCCCTTTATTCCTGACATAAAAAGTGTTGTGAATGCCGTTATCAGAGCCACTATAATAGTTGTATCTAAAGAATTAATAGTGGTAATAATTTCTGCTTCACTATTATATGTAAAATTGACACTGTAATTTGATTCAATTCCCACAATGCCTACTAACATATCTATAGTTTTGTAGAATAGGGAAAGTACACTATAATTATCATTTTTTATATTTGTTTTAAAAGTAATAATTAATGATGCACCACTACTACTTAATAAAATACTATTTAATTCAGTAAGGTTCCTGGAAAGAGGAGCATAAAATTTAAAATTTTCCATTAACCTATTGTTTAATTCTTTTGATAGAATACTTGCAAATAACTTCCGTTGATGAATATCAAATAAGTTACAAGAGCTAACTAATATACAATAATTTTTTAATTGTCTGTAATTATTAAGAAATATAGACTGGCACATTCCCAGTTTAATATACTCAAAAGCTTTATTAAAATCATTTTCAGCGATAAATATATTAGCAAGGGGAAAGAAATTATTATTGCATTCATAATAAGTCTTGAGGTGCGGCAGTATATCTATATACTCTTCTTTGGTTAATCGACCTTGTTTTGCCGATTTAATATACACATTATCTGTCGTAGTCTTTAAATATTGAATACCATTTATTATATATGGTATTGTTGGAAAGGGTAATGAAGTATTATTAATATGTATATCATCAAATTGTACATATTCCAAATTTAGATTTTTAAAACTAACTTCATCTAAAATCGTATTAGTAAAAATGGTTCCATCTAAAGATGAATTATCAAAGTGACAGCCTTCTAATAGAGAATTTATAAATCTCATATCTGACAATCTACAACGATTAAATTCAATTTCTTTAAATGTCGAATTATATAAAAAGCTTTTTGCAAAACTTGTAGAAGTATAGGGTTTGATGTTTTTGAAATGACAATCAAACATATAACAAGATTCAAAATTTGAATCATCAAAATTACAATTATTAAATTCGACCTGATTAAATATTGAATCTGTAAAGCCAGAACCTTTCAGATTGCAATTATTAAACATACTTTCTAAAAAGTAAGAACGTCGCTGATTTTGATTTTCATAATTTTCGGTTATGTCTGGATTCTTTGTCATTGAATACGCATTTTTATAATAAAAATTTTTGTTAACAACATGTTGGGTTATATGCTCTAAAGCTTTTTCTAATTCTAAATTGTTTTCATTATGTTTCATTAGTTCATCCATATAACAACGCTCCTTAAGATAATTTGATATTATCCTTTATTGACATTCAATTTCTGACGGGGGTGTTTACGCTTTAATATTTGCTTTTGTTTTGCTGTCGAAACATGTGTATATATCTCTGTTGTAGTTATTGAGCTATGACCTAAAATTTGCTGTATGTATCGAATATCTACATCTGATTCAAGGAGCATCGTGGCAAAGGTATGTCTGAACATATGAGGCGTTACATGAACATTTGGCGAAACTTTACTTACATATTTATTTATCATAAATCGCACAGATTGTTCAGAAAGATGATTTGACAACCTATTTACAAAAAAATATCCTGTATTATCAATATCAGCCTTAAAGAATTTTTTATATTGTTTCAAAGCTGCTAGTACATCAGGGGTACAGATTTGTATTATTCTTTCCTTTGAGCCTTTTCCAAATGTTTTAATATAATTGTCTGAGAGGTTAACATTTTCTGCTTTAAGGTTACAGAGTTCTGATACACGAAGTCCTGTTGCGAAAAGAAGTTCTAATACTGCTATATCTCGGATAGTGCACTTCTTAGAATATACTGTTTTACATTCTTCCAAAGCGCTATAAGCCTTGTTTAAAATTTTAGTCAATATTTTTTCTGGAATAACCTTCGGTAATATAATTGGTTCTTTGATTTTAAGATAAATTTTATTGAATGGATTATCCTCAATAATTTCTTCAAAAGTAAGATATTCATAAAACGCTTTTAATGTAGCAAGTTTTCGTTTAATTGTTTTTGGTTTATAGTTTAAATGCAAATTCTCCAGATACCTGCATATTAGTTCCTTTGGATAAGAATTCTCCTGTTTTTTTGCATAACTTCTAAACTGTCCTAAATCTATTCGGTAAGCTTTTATTGTCTTTGGATTGAGTCCTTTTTGCAATTCACAGTAGTTTAAGTACTTTTTTATTAAAGTTTGTAAATTCATCGAATTAGCCTCCTAAAAATAGAGAACTCCGGCCCAAATAGAGCCGGAGTTTATGTTTTATATATAAATAATTTTTATTATGGAGATAGTCATCTTTAAATCATTATATTTTTCTTTTATAGTGTGAATATCTTATTAAAAATCTACTTTATAAATTTTCTTTAAGAAAATCACTTTTGCAAATGACATTTCTCCATGCGGCAATGCCTGATAATTCAGCAACGAAGAGCCTATCATTATTATCCATTTCACTTGTGAGTTCATCGCGTACATCTACACATGTTTTATTTGTTTTTATAAACCATGTTGACTCTGTAATTTGGGCCCATTTGCTGTATGATTTAATTTTTTCGTAAAGAGAAGCATAATCCTTTCCAGGTTCACAAAGATCGTATGTTAATATTAATGACTTCATTTTAAATCCTCCTAGTTTTAATAATGTGATATATTTCAAAAGCAAATAAAATTCCTATGCAATTCCACACTATACATTCCTCCTATCTTGCATATTATTAGTAAGGAAACTTGACTTGTTCACAAAAATATAGTAAAATAGTTTCGGCAGAATGACTATTTTCCTATCAGTCGTTCCTTGAAAAGCACTTGAGGTCTAAACTCATGTGCTTTTCTTTTTTATTTGCTTGAAGTTTTATTCAAAAGTAATTTCTTCTTCAGCTTTGTTATAAACATTTATTCTATTATCAATATCAATGCTATTAACTACCCATCCACGAATCATACATAATTTTATAAATTCGTCAATTCTATTAACACCATTCATCTCTTTCAACGTGACAACAACTCCAAAGGGAGTATTTCTATCCCTAGTTGTCTTTAAGCGTTCTTTTGTTTTTACGCTTAATCCCCATAACCCCATACCATATTTTTTTCGAGGTTTGGAATTAGTTTTGATCGTATCATTTATATGTTTTATGTTATCCCATTTTCGGTATAGCTTTCTGGCTGACTCTTCTCTAATCAAATTAAAACCTTCATCACCTTGGATATTACTGTCTATTGACTTAATAATCGGTTTACCATTTTTATCTTCTGTAACCCTACCAAAATGAATATCCATTTCTGTGTTTGTATAGTCTACACCCTGATTTCGAGAACAATTAGGAAAATAGCACAATGTCGCACGTGCAAAAAAAGGATGTTTATCTATGTCACTTGGAATAGGAATGTTATAAGTATACGTTTCGTAAGAATCCGTTGTACCAGTCATAATAAATCTAATTTCGTCATCGCTAGTTTTAACTATGTCTTCAATTCGTATTGGAACTATGCCATAGCCAATAGAATGCGATAAATCATCTTTTCTGTTCCAATTAGCTGCAGAATCGATAATCAAAGCCTTTGCTACCTCTCTGCTAAAACCAAGATTATATATTAAAAAGGCTATTTTTCTTGTAATCCATGGAGCTGCAAAAGAAGTTCCTGTAACAAACCCCTCTCCAGTGGGTGTGCATACTCTAATTACTTGATCTCCATCACCTCCGTAGTAACTTACATCTGGTTTGTGAAAAAATGACAAAACAGGACCAGTTCTGCGGTAAGATACGGGGGTGTTATTAAAATCTACTGCGTTGACAACAACAGAATTTAAAGAATCAGCAGGCGCTCCTATGCGAGGTGTTTTAGTGCTTTTGTCGCAATTTAGATTATTGGTACCAGATACTACAAAAATTACATCATATTCACATTGAATTTTATCTAATTCTGCTGCTTCAGGAGATATAAAATTATTATTTATCTCCATGGCAGAACCTAATGAAAGATTCCATACTTTGATATTAGGGTTTTTAGATATAATTTCTCGTATGTTTTTTAAAATAGTAAAAGAACTAAAATGACCTTTTGTTGCCACACCGAAATGTTTTACCCTAAATCTACCACACCCATCATCTAGATTTGGGTTTATATTAGATCCATCTACAATTATGGAGGATACAGATGTACCATGTTCATAGTCTTTAATATCCGTTGGAATATCAGGGTCAAGCATATTGGTATATTCAACCCAATTTTTGAAATATACGTCTTCATAAAACAATGTATCAATTACCCCTATTATAGGCTCATTAGTTGGATCAGGAATGGAAATAATAGAATTATCGCAAGGTAAAATTTTCTCATATGTTACCTGAGATAAATCTTTTGTTTTCATCGCAATCAAATACGGTGCTTTATCTTTAAGAATCTTTAGTTCTTCAGGATCAAGGCGGATTGTCGTTCCGTCTATCATCTTAGCTGCTATAACATCTATTCCAAATTTATTGAGTAACTCGGGAGTTTTGATATCCGTTTCATATAAAGTTACAATTGAAACTTCATCTATGTCATCAACATCGCTATCGACATCAAATTTTTCCACAAAATATGCATCTATTATTACCTGAATAAAATTTGATAGTGCAATTTCGTTGGTGTAGCTATACTTTTTTATTTTTTGATTTAAAACATCAATATCATGGTATGATATTATACCATTATAAGCGTTATTTAAAATGTATATACAAGAATCTATCCTATTTATTGATTCTTGTATAACATCTAGAGGTACATAATGTATAAATATATGTTTTTGAGGATTCTCACCCTCAAACTTTGAACCTCGAATAGAATCATTTGCTTTTAACTTACCCTTTGATAACAAACAGTAAATTCGATTGCTTTTGGCAACTACCTGTTTATAATGCACACTAACTAAAGCACCGGGTATTAATGTCTCGGTTTCCCAAAATTTTAATGTTTTTTGAAGTTGCTTTCTGAGTGATGTTAAATGTTGTACGCTGACATTGCCATTAACAGGTAAATTTTTAGGACCAAACGAGCTTGAATTACTTTTTTGTTCAAATTGCCCTTTCAAATGTAAAATATTATTCATAGACTTACTCCTTTAATTCTCTGGATATTTGGCTCTTAGATACACCTGTTAGAATTTCGATCTCCCTCATCGTAAACCCTTGCTTTTGAAGTTTGTTTAATTCCTCAGATGCACAACTGCAAGTAGCATAGTATAATCTTTTCAGATAGTCATATTTGCTATTAGGATTACTAAATGCTACAGCTGTTTTTATTGCATTTTTCAATTCTCCCGGCATTAGAGCAGGATCAATCAAGCTAATTATTTTTCTAAACAGCCTCACATTTTTGCTTATAAACCTAAACTTTTGCATAAATGAATTTAGAATTATTTCTGCTACTTCTATTAAATCTTCATTTGTATATTGATCAAAATTAATAACCTTATCAAACCTGCGTATTAGTGCTTTGTCGAAATGTTCGTATAAATTTGTTGTTGCAATTAATACAACGCATTCGTTTAAATTATCCAAACCCTTTAGTACCGAAGTCGTGGCTCTTCCCATTTCCCTTAAATCATTTGAATTTGTCCTATCGAGTGCAATAGCATCAATTTCATCAAATAAAATTATTACCTTTTCAGGGTGGAGAAAATTATTGATTTCTCGAAAAAGATTAGCTATATTTTTTTGTGTCTGCCCAAGTTTACTGTCAATGACTGTCGAAAAATCAACCGCATATAATTCTCTGTCTAATATTCTTGCTAGTTGCTTAACGGTTTCTGTTTTACCTGTTCCAGGTGCCCCTTGAAAAAGAAATTTATTTATTCCAGCATGATGACTAGTAGCGTTAATAATACCCATAATTTCTTCCTGTATAATTTCAGGTAACGGAAGAGGTTCGCTAGAATGATTTATTCTTTCAAAATATCCCGATTCGTTATCATTCATTTGCGGAATAAATGTATTTGCATTAGACATTAACGCCATAATATATTCAGAAAGCTGATAATCACCCGAGTTATCAAAACCTCTAGCGATCTCATAGGCCTCATTTCTAAAACCAACATCATTTTTTTCTGAATAGTATTTTATCAAATTTATGACATTCTTTTTTTTCATAAAACAACCTCCATTGTGAATGGCTTATAAACAGTATACACCATCAGGGACAAAAAGTCAATAGTTGGGACAAAAAATATTTTTTATTTAAAAATTAAAAACCAGCAAACAGTTTGTAGACTACGTTTACTGGTTTTTATTATACGATTTTCACTTTTAAGTATGATTATTTCTCTTCCAAAAATTCAACAAACTTTTGTTCTGAAATTTCACCTCGCTTATACATTAGGCGCCAGTTTTTAAGTTCGTTCAATCTCTTATTTAAGGTCGCTTTCTCTTCTTTTGTCTTAGCGACTTTTGCTCTGTAATAAGTAGCCTGATACGTTTTTTCATACAACAAAAATGCCTTATCTGTTTTCAAATTATCATTGAATAATTTCTTTGCCCCTATTTGTCTGCAGGTTCTGTTTGCGTTAAAAACTCTTTCGCAATAATAAACTCCGGAGTTTGTTGCAACAAAATATCTATTACAATTTCTGCATTTTGTAATAGGAATATCGTTAATTACGGCATACATCATTTCAAGATTAATAAGTTCAGTTACAGACTGAATTAAATAGGTATCTGATACTACCATTTCAATCTTTCCATCAATCATTTTTCCGCTAACATTTTTGTAAGATGTATATTTTTTTTGATTGAGTTCCAACTCGCTATCACACAACATATATCCATTAACTTTTGCTAATTTTTCTTTGCTGTAAAAACATTTATCTAGAAAATTTATTGCATATGCTTGTAACTTTTCAAAATTTTTTTGAACATCTAAAAACCCTGTAAGAGCCTTCCAATTACCTTCTGCTATCATACAAGAAATGTTTCCAAGCATATCTTCATACACGTTCTTATCTGTATAAACTATAACTTTTTCTCCTCTGAATTCAACTTTAATATTCATAAAAAACACCTCCTGATGTTACAGAATAATTACAATATAAAAAACCTCTTGACGATATTTTAAAAATCTGTTAGAATGTTTTTACAGTATAATTTACTCGGAGAATTATTCTGTTATATTATATCATCTCTCTCTCCGAAAGTCAATGGTTCGAAGGTTTTTTCTTTTGAAAGGATGTGAAAAGTATGAAAAGAAACTCTTTAATTTGAAAAATATCCGCTAAATAAAAGTAAGCAGGATAAAGTCACGGTGCACCGAGTGCATACCGTTGCCCTCAAACACCGACCGGCAGTGCCGTTCGGGGGATTCCCTATCAGGGGAAGATTTCACCAATTGGTGCTAAATGAGCATCCAATATCTTGCAAATGCAGGTATAGCAAGAAACCAACGGATGCAAAAGTGGTGCTTTGAAGAAAGGAGGAAAATTTATGTCAGTCGCGGTAGTTTTCAAAAGCCCGTATGTTAAAGGCGGTAAAGCGGCAGGTAAAGCCGGGTACATAGCAAGACGTATAGGTGTGGACAAGTCTATTAATAACAAAGTAGTCATCAATGCCAACTACATTGCAACAAGACCAAAGGTTGAAAAGTTCGGAACTCACGGTTTGTTTTCAAATAAAACCGACCTGAATCTAAACGAAGTTATAGAAGAATTAAGAGAGCTAAAATGTAATGTTTGGATGCCAATGTTGTCTCTTACAAGAGAAGATGCAACAAGGTTTGGATATGATAATGCAAGAGCGTGGCAAACGCTTATTCAGTCCAAGCAGGCAGACATAGCTAAGATATATAAGATACCACTTGATGACTTAAGATGGTATGCAGCATTCCATAATAAAGACCACCACCCACACATACACATGCTGGTGTATTCTGCTTCGGGTGGTGGTTTTTTGACTAAACATGGGATTGAGCAAATGAAATCCTGTATGGTAAGAGAAATATTCAGAGACGAGTTATATCATCTATATGATGAGAAAACTCAAATGCGTGAGAAGTTAGTTGAGAAATCCAAGGAAAGAATACGAGAATTGAAAACAGATTTCAAGGTGAAACCAAACACCGAAATCAACACTCTCTTTAATCAATTGGCAGGCGAAATGCGAACCTATAAAGGTAAAAAAGTATATTCGTATCTGTCGAAGGAACAGAAAGAGATTGTAAACAGCATATACAAAATGCTGTCAGAGGATAAGAATGTTGCAGCCTTCTATAAAGAATGGTGTGACATACAAGGTAGAATTATGGGTTACTATCAGGAAGATGAAATTGATTTCCCTAAGCTATACGATAACAAAGAATTTAATAAGATACGAAATCAAATCATTTCTGCGGCAAGCGAGAAAAGCGTAGAAAGTAATAATATAGATAATGTCATCGGCGATTTAATCTTCAACATCTGCAAGGTATTTGAAAGTCGATGTCAGGAAGAAAACAGACAGGAATCTCGCAGGCGACCATATAGTATGGACAAAAAAGAATATGTAAAGCTGGCACAGAAAAAGCAAGCTTTAGGTATCAAGATGGGAGGTTTTTGATAATGGCAAAAACAAAAGTTAGTTTTAGTATAGAGCCTAAGCTTCAGGCTGAGGCAGAATGCTTAATGAAAACTGTAGAATGTAGCTCAATGAGTGAATTCTATGAAAAGGCAGTTCAGTTCTATGTACTGCACTTACACCTTAAACATAACGAAAGTTATTTCGGCGAAATACTTTCAAAAACACTTGAAGGAATGATTAACAGGCTTGGCAACAGAATTGCAAAAATGCAGTTCAAGGACATCGTAGCAGGAACACAATTATTCATGCTATTAGCAAATGAATATGAATGGTCTCAGGAATACATAGACGGTGTGTATGGACACGCTGTCGAAGAAGCCAAGAAAATTCCGTCAGTGAAACTATGGAATGATGAAAGGAGATATGACTAATGAGTATAGATATCAGAGAAAGTAAGCAGCTTAATCAGAAAAAGAAATCTGATACGCTTAGTGAAATACTCGGCAGATTAGATGTTATTGAGGGCAAGATCGACACCCTTGCCTACGATAAAACCAGCAAGATTGATGAAACAATCAAGTATGTTAACAAAACTGTTTCTCGAATCGATGATAAGATTTATGAAGAAGCAGACAAGCATATGAAAAAGATTTTGATTAGAGTATTTCAAATATCGGGCGCGATTATCCTATGTACACCGGCTGTCATTGTAACACTTTGGTGGCTCCTATCATTTATAGGAATATTTGTATAAGAAAGGATGATTGCATGAAGAAAATTCTTCCAAGTTACTATCTTATTTATAAGAGAATAAAGCCTGGTGACACACCTATTGATAATTTCAAGGGTGCATATGTGGATGGAAGCTTCAATATCTATTACGAAATTGGTAATAAGATATTCAGGACAACCTCCCACTTTGCCGGCAAGGAAATATCCTTAAGGGACAGAGTAAATAACATCATAAGCCGTGAAGTTTCTTAAAGAACTTCGGTGATTTATCTGGATAACGGCTGGGTTATGTGGTATAATCATTATAGCATTTACACAGCCGTTTCCCTTAAGAGAAAGGAGAATTTAGATGGCTAAAAGAGAAACGGTATGGATAGCAAATTTATATCTAAGGTTATCCAAAGAAGATAAGCGTTCAGCAAATGCAGAAAGTATAAATATAGAAACCCAAAGAATGAAAACATCGAATTTCGCCAACAAAAATAACATTATAGTCCGTAAGGAATATGTAGATGACGGTGAATCAGGAGTGTTCTTTGAAAGACCTGAATTTCAGGCAATGATGCACGATGTTGAAGAAGGAAATGCCAACTGCATAATCGTAAAAGATTTATCAAGGCTTGGCAGAAATGATGTTCAGGCAAATCTATACTACGAGGACATTTTCATAGCAAGAGGCATTCGGTTTATTGCAATAGATGATGGCGTTGATACATACTTAAATGGTTATCAACAAATTGCAACCTTTAAGAATATGTATAATGCAATGTATCCAAGAGATATATCCGAAAAGACGAGGTCTGCATACAAAACCAAATCGGAATCAGGTTGGTTCCTTGGCAGTAAAGCACCTTATGGATACCAAAAGGACCCGAAGGACAAGCATCATCTTATAATCGATGAAGAGGTTGCACATATTGTAAAACACATATTCGATTTAGCAAAGCAGGGCTATGGGAAAAGGAAAATAACAAAAATTCTTCACGAAGAAAAAATCCCCACTCCTGCCGCCTATGCAAAGGCTCAAGGCATGAATCATTACTTTGCTATGACCGCACACGATGACGAATGTTATTGGTGTGATGATACTGTGGGCGATATGCTTATAAACGAAGTTTACATAGGCAACATGGTAAACCACAGAAAAGAAAAGCCTTTTAAGTCAAAGAAGTTCAGGGATGTCCCAAAGGATGAATGGATTGTAGTAGAAAACACCCATGAGCCGATAATTGATAAGCAAACCTTTGATGAAGTGCAAAAGTTACTTGAAAGTCGGTCAAGAGAAACCAAAACAGGCGAAACACAAATTTTTGCTAAGATAATAAAATGCATGGATTGTAAAAAAGCCTTGGTGTTCTCCAATGCGACCAAGTCTTATGTATGCAACACATATAACTTAAAAGGCAAGCAATACTGCCCGTCTCATTACATAAGGTATGACGAGTTATATGGTGTAGTTCTTGCAGACATATATGCAAAGACAGTGCTACTTGAAACCGACAAAGATGCCCTATATAAAGCGGCACTTAAATGCAACGAGCAAAAGATTATGGCAGAAACCAAGGATAATCAGCGAAAGCTTGCAAAAGCAAACAAGAGAATCAGCGAGCTTGAACTCCTTATAACAAAGACATACGAAAATTCAGTCTTAGGAAATCTATCAAGCAAGAGAATGGCATCGCTCCTCGCAGATTATGAAGAAGAACAGGCAGAATTAAAAGCCGAGGCATCAAGAATTGAAAGTGAGCTTAACGAATACCACAAGTCAAAGGATAATGCCATAGACTTTGTAAACTTAATTGAAAAGTACATTGGAATTAAAGAACTCACATACGAGATTCTCCATGAGCTTATAGAAAGAATCGAAGTCGGCGAAAAGTACGAATATCAGGGCGAAACTTATCAGGATGTAAATATTTATTATAAGTTTGTTGGAACAGTTGAATTTAACAGCGAACTGAATATAGAAAAAGCAGGTTAACAGGGCACTCCCTTAAAAAGAGTAACAGTCCTGTCATCCGCACCATACAACAAAAAATCCGAACTTTTAAAGTTCGGATTTTTCATTTACCTTTCCTTTGCAACCGCCAAAGGCATCAACCTACCGTCATCTGACAGTACCATATATTTTACAATACCGCTTTGACGTGTCATAGTCAGATAGTGCGTTCTGTCTGCACCAACTTCTAACCATACGGGTTTACATTCTTTCATTCTGCCCTCTTCATCATAATAAACACATACAGATAATGTCTTGATGCTTTCTGAAGTATTATTATAAATCACAGCATTAGCTTTACTATTCAGCCATATAGGCGAAATATGTACTTTCTGTCCTTCAATAAGCTTTTTAACCGCCGCCTCGCAGTCTATCAGTCCGTAGCCATAATATTCGTCCCATCCCTCAACGGTATCCGCCTCAGTTTCAACCGCCGTATCTGCAAGCAGTGTTGCAAACTCTGCATGAGTTATATCAGGCTTTATGCTCCTTGCAATAGCCGCAAGACCTGAAACGTGAGGAGCTGAAAAAGATGTGCCAAAATTGTTCATATTGCCTTGTGTTGTATCCAGTTTCCCATCAATAATAAGAGGTCCCACAACAGATTCACCCGGTGCAACCACGTGAACACTACGATTATAGTTTGAAAATTCTGACCGCTCATCATTTATATTTACCGAACCTATACCAATTACATTATCAAAAGCTGCAGGGTAATTTATGGTAGTATCCTTATCATTTCCTACTGCGGCAACTATAATCGCGCCCTTACTGACAGCATAATCGATTTTAGCTCTGAAAAGATTTAAAACCGCATAATCATTTGGTGTAACAAACTTACTCGCAGCTACACCCATGCTCATATTTATAACATCACAACCATACACATCAACAGCATCAATAATAGCATCCATAACATGCGAAAGATTTGCCGTTCTGTTCCTGAAACATTTAAGAGGTACAAACTGGGCACTCAGAGCCACACCGCAAGGTGATATTGCTGCAATCCCACTAACGGTTGTTCCGTGAAGTGTATCATCATCGGATGTATCTGTGTTGCCATCAATATAATTATACCCGGGGATAATATTAGGAGCTATACCATCAACTATCCCAGAATCAATTACACCAATCCTTACTCCTGCGCCAGCACAACCAATATCGTGAGGAAAATCCAGTTTGATACTGTCCAGATTCCAGGTAGCAGCAAAAAGTTCCACCTCAAAATCCGGTCCATAAAATTCTACAACCCCTGCATCAATATAATCCTGAAGTTCGTCGGCAGAAACGCTGATATAGTCCTTGGCGTCGGTTTCGTTGTCAATGCTGAAAAGCTGTATTGAATCATTTAATTTTATAATATACCTGTCTTCTGCCGCACTGACTGTTGTACCAAAAATCATAAGCAAAAAAATCAGAAAAAACACTTTAAACTTCAATAAACCCACCTCTTTTTACATTTTACCAAAGCAAAACTCCATTGTCAAGAATTTGTAAAGTTTACCCTTGACAAACTGTCAAAAAAATGCTATGATTTAGAAGTCTATGAACTATGAAAATGTGTAAGTAGCATCGGCAAAGTTGCACAAGAGATTGGGTATCATTGGCTGTGAGTATCCATTGCAATCCCGAATGTGAATTTCAGCATTGGAGTTTCCTGCGAAATCTACGGTATAAGCAGGGTGTTTAAACGTTCACGCCAAAAACGTATTGAGTGCAGAATTCTTTCTGAAGTCGGGTGGTACCGCGGGTAATTTATACTCGTCCCAAATTTTTGGGGCGAGTTTTTTATTTAGTAATTAATTATTTATTTCATTTAGAAAGGAAAATTCATATGTCAGAAAAAACAACACAAATGAAGCAGGAATTTCTGAATAAGCTTGCATCAGTTGCCGATATGCAAAGTCTTGATGCTTTGAGAGTTGAATATCTTGGTAAAAACGGCTTGATTACAGGACTGCTTAAAGAGATGAAAAATCTCTCTGTTGAAGAAAAGAAAACCTTTGGTCAGGAGGTTAACGTTCTTAAAGACGAGGCAACGGGCGCACTTTCCGCAAAAATTGAGGAAATAAAGGCGGCAGAAATAGAAAAAGAAATTAACTCAATGCCGGATATTGATGTATCGGCTCCTGCTAACCTTAACCGTGGCTCATATCATCCCATCACCCTTGTTCAGCGCGAGTGTGAGGAAATCTTCCGTTCAATGGGATTCCATATTGAGGATTACAGCGAGATAGTTACCGACTATGAATGTTTTGAGGCTCTTAACATTCCAAAGCACCATCCCGCCCGTGATATGCAGGACACCTATTACCTTGAAAACGGACAGCTTCTTAAGTCGCACACATCTGCGGCACAGAACGCAATCTACAAAAAGTATAAAGATGCTCTTATAAATGACGGCGTTCCAATTAAGGCAATCTTCCCCGGCAGATGCTTCCGTAATGAGGCAACAGATGCCAACCACGAAAACACCTTCTTCCAGATGGAAGGCGTTATGGTGGACAAAAACATTTCGATTTCAAACCTTATCTTCTTTATGAAGACAATGCTTTCAGAAGTATTCAAAAAGGACGTAAAGGTTCGTCTTCGTCCCGGATTTTTCCCCTTTGTGGAACCCGGCTTTGAACTTGACATCAATTGCCTTATCTGCGGCGGCGAGGGTTGTCCTTCATGCAAGCATAGCGGATGGCTTGAGCTTTGCCCCTGCGGTATGATTCACCCCGAAGTTCTGAAAGCAGGCGGTATCGACCCCGAAGAATACACAGGCTTTGCCTTTGGTCTTGGTCTTACCAGACTTGTAATGATGAGATACGGTGTTAAAGATATTCGTGATTTAAACAGCGGCAGCCTTAAAACTCTGTCACAGTTTACAGACGACAAATAATCGGAAAGGAGATATAGAATTATGTTTTTATCAATGAACTGGATTTCTGACTTTGTTGATTTGTCAGGACTCGACAAAATGAAACTTATTAATCAATTCTCGCTTTCCACAGCCGAGGTTGAAAACGAAATTTTCTTTAAGGGCAGCGATATTGAAGGTATCGTGGTTGCAGAAATCAAATCTGTTGAAGACCATCCCGAATCAAAAAAGCTCCACCTTTTAAAAGTTGACGCAGGTGACGGAGCACTTACCGATGTTGTTTGCGGAGCCCCCAATGTTAAGGTTGGTATGAAGACCGCATTTGCAAAGGTTGGCGCAAGAATCGGCGAAATCACCATTGCTCCACGTCCTCTTGCGGGCTATCCCTCACACGGTATGTGCTGCAGCGAACGTGAACTTGGTATCAGCGACAACCACGAAGGTATTATGGAAATCCCTGCTGAAATCGCAAACGGCACAGATGTAAAAGATGTTTATGCAATAGATGATATAATCTTTGAGGTTGACAACAAGTCACTCACTAACCGACCTGACCTTTGGGGTCATTACGGAATTGCCCGTGAATTTGCGGCACTTGCAGGTCGCCCCTTAAAGCCACTTGAAACAGTTGACCTTAATCAGTACAACAATCTTCCCAAAATTGATATGAAGATTGAAGATCCTCTTTGCCAGAGATATTCATGCTTGCAGGTTGAAAACATCACCAAGAATGTCAGCCCCGTTAATATGAGAATTCGTCTTTTCTACTGCGGAATGAGAGGCATTAACCTTCTTGCAGACCTTACCAACTATCTTATGCTTGAAATGGGTCAGCCAATGCACGCATTCGACTCTCGCAAGGTTGAAAAACTGAGAATCAAGAGATTTGACAAGCCATTTAACTTTAAAACTCTTGATGGAATTGACCGCAACATTGACGAAAACACCCTGATGATTTGCAACGACAACACGCCTGTTGCAATTGCAGGTATTATGGGCGGTCTGGATTCTGAAATTGTTGAAGATACAACAACTCTCACATTGGAATCTGCAACCTTTGACGCAGTTTCAATCCGCAAATCAACGGTACGTCTTGCACACAGAACAGACGCATCGATGCGCTATGAAAAGTGCCTTGACCCTGAAATGACTGTTCCTGCAATTGCAAGATTTGTAAAACTGCTTACCGACATTGACAGTGAAGTTAAGGTCGTTTCATCACTTACCGATGAATATGCATTCAAGTATGATACAATCAACATCGACTTTAACAAGTCATTCGTTGACCGTTATGCAGGTATTGATATTTCATCAGATACAATTGTTAAAACACTCACAGCCCTTGGCTTTGGTGTTAAACTTGACGGCAGCGACTTTTCTGTTGAAGTTCCCTCATGGCGTGCAACAAAAGACGTTACAATGAAGGCGGACATTATTGAAGAAATCACAAGAATTTACGGCTATGACAACTTTGATGTTCACACAGCAGATGCCCCCCTCTATCCCATCCGTGCGGCACAGGAAAAAACCGATGAGGACAGAATCAAGGATATTCTTGTAAAGCGTTTCTCACTTCACGAAGTACACTCATATATCTGGGCATACCACGATGAATACAGGAGCCTTGGCATTGAAATCGAGCCTAACATTAAGTTGGTAAATGCAACAAACCCCAATATTGAAACTATTAGAAATTCAATTGTTCCCACACAGCTTTGTCAAGTTAAATCCAACACAGGCTGGGCGGCAGATTTCGGCGTTTTTGAAATAGGCAGAACAGTTAACGGAATGACATCCGATAACCTTTGTGCAGAACGCAAAAAGCTTGTAATCACTCTTTTCAGCAAGACAAAAAGCATTGAACAGCTTTATCTTGAGCTTCGTGATATGCTTGCAGTTGTAGCTGACGACATTAAGCACAGCGAACTGACCTTTGCATCAGCTGAGGCAAGTCATTCCTATGAACATCCGAAGAATCTTAATGCAATCCTTTGCAGTGGCAGGGAAATCGGCAGAATGGGCATTGTTCATCCTACCGTTTCGAAGAACATTGACAAAAAAGCAAACATTGTTTTTGCAGAAATTGACGTGAAGGATTTCTCGGATATTGCAAATGCAAGTATCAAGTATCAGGAACCCTCACGCTTCCCCGAAATGGAAATCGACGTATCATTTGTATCAGAAAAGTACGCACCTATCGGCGATGCAATCAAGGCTGCGAACTGCGACCTTATCAGGAATGTATCTGTGGTTGACACATACACCGACGAAAACGGCAAATCAATCACCGTTAGAATGGTGTTCTTGCACCCCGAAAGAACTCTTACCAAAGAAGAGGCTATGGAGGTTGTTGATTCAATCATTGCAAGTCTTGACGCACAGGGAATTCCTATGAAGAAATAAGAATTTCATAAAATTGGTTGACAAAAACTGATTTTAGGGATATAATAACAATAGAAAAAGGCAAGACCTCAAACGGTTATGCCAAGAGAGATATTTTTTAGATAGCCCTAACTTGGTCGGTGGGGGCTATCTTACTTTTATAGTAAGTGTTGTCAAAAACACAATAGTTAAAAACATAACTCTTATTATGTATTTTCCCATAACAACCACCTCCTCTCCCGACTGTAAGTACGGGAATTAGGTGGCATAACCGCCCAGCTTTTACACTGTTTTAAGTCTTACCTTTAAAGTCGGATTGCTCCGACGAATACATTATACACCAAAATTATACATTTTTCAAGATATTTTCATATTGTGCGGCATTTTTTGTCGCACTTTTTTATTTAATTCTATTGTATTTTTTGTAGTTTTGTGATATAATATATCTGCTAAACAAACAAATTAAATAAATGAAATGTTTTAAAGGGTTATTATGCCTTTTTTAGCGTCGTCTCAGTAAAAGAATTTGTAAAAAACGCAAATTCCGCAGACTGGGATAATGTTATTAAGGCATTTCATTTCTAATTCTGTTTGTTTAGCGACATTCGGAGTTTGCGTTTTTCGTGCGGCAACTTCGGTTGTCGCATTTTTTAATTTAGAAAGGATTTTTACAATGCCAAACTACAAAAAACTTTATTTTCAACTTTTTAATGATGTCACAAATGCAATTGAGAAACTAAAGCAAGCACAAATTGATGCCGAAGATGCCTACATAGAAGATGATGAAATTGACACATCAAAAATAATAAAATTTGAAGTTAATTCATCTGATAAAGAGGAAAAATAAGAATTGCTCCGCCATTAGGGGATAGCTAAAATTGATTTGGAACACACAAACCGAGCCAAAGCTATGGCTTTGGGTTACCCGAAGGTGTACTTGTGTACACCGAGAGGCGAGGTTTGTGCGTAGCAAAAAGACATAAAAACAGAAAAATCGCATTACAAAATGCGATTTTTCTTCATTATGAGCATATTTTCATATTAATTTACAGTGTATATTTTTTAAAATTATCCCGCCTTTTTGCGGTCCGGACAATTTTAGCAGCCCCTCACAGACATTCATCAATATTTATTATATAGTGTGTTATAACTCTCACCGCATCAAAAAATGCTTCTAAATCAATCATTTCATCGCTCTGATGTGCACCGCCGTGCCCTGCTGGCATCTCCATAAATGGAGCTTTGCGGTCTTTGCGTGAGGTTTTTGTTCCCACCGAAAATGCGTTTTCAATCTTGCGTGCATATGTGCCGCCCCCAAGACGAATTGCCTTTGTTTCAAATCCCGTAACGGTGTTATAAATTTCCACCAATTTGTCGGGAATGGGGCTGTCATCAGCAATTGAAAAGCCCTTCATATTGCTGTCTATTTCAATCTCCCAATTCATATCATTAAAGGCTTTTTCTGCCTTCTTCTCAAAATCTTCAGGCGCAAGTGTTGAGCCGTATCTTGTATCAAAACTAAGGCAAATTTTGCCCTCGCTCATTTTTACCATTCCATTTACGAACGTCAGCTTTCCAAATCTTATATCATCGTGGTCAAGACCCATTGTTGTTCCATAATGACAGCCAAGAATTTTGTTTACATCGGTCATAATCTGTCGGTCAACAGCATTAAGGCTCTCCATACTGCTCAGAAATTCTGCAATCAGCTTTGCCGCATTTACCGAACCGTCAGGCTCGCAGGCGTGCTTTGCCATTCCCTTTGCGGTAAGCATCAATGCACCGTTTTCTTCAGCAAGAGTAAATTCTCCTCTTCCTGCAATTTTTTCATTGAGTTCTGCTTTTAATTCATCAGATGCTTTAATAGTTGCAGTTGCCTTATCAAGCACAACGTTAAATGCCGCTCCGCCCTTGCAATCAATTATATCAACCGCATCAGTCTTTGTCTTTGCCCAAAAATGGCAGATGCTTTTTTCACCGATGCTGCAGGGGAAATCAGCATCAAGCACCAATGACACATTTGGCATAGGCTGTTGTTCATTGGCAAAGGCTTCAATGTCGGTCATACCCGTTTCTTCTTCCGAACCGATAAATGCCTGAATACGGCTTTTGATTGGAACATTATACTCCCTTATAATCTCCATTGCACAAAGTGCCGCCATAATTCCTGACTTGTTATCCTCTACCCCTCTGCCAATAAGAGTTCCGTCAATCACAACAGGCTCAAAGGGTTTGGTGTAAATCCAGTCATCACCTACGGGAACAACATCGCTGTGTCCGAAAAGTCCTATGGTCTTTTCGCCCTCACCGTAATTTGCAAGAGCATAACCCGAATTCACATAAACCTCGGCATCAAAACCGTGGTCGACAAAAAGTTCTGCACAGGCATTAAGAGCATCTGCACAAGCTCTGCCGAATGGTGCACCCTCCTGCGCCTTGCCCTTGATTGCAGGGATTTTTGATATTTCAATCCATTGACGTATTATTTCGTCACGGTTTTTATCAATCCATTCTTTTATCTGTTTGTCATAGTTTAAATTTATCATTAAGCCACCTCAAAATATTTTAAACCTGAACCTTTCGCGCAAGTCCAAGCTCCTTCATCAACAATTTGAACATAACCTCATACCCCTTGTCGTTGGGATGAAGTCCGTCAGCGATAAGAGAGTCAACAGTAATTTCTTTCAAGTCGCAGTATTCCAAAAACTTTTGATACATACTGATAAACGGGAATCCGCACTCAACCGCAGCCTTGGTGTAAATATCGTTTATATCGTTCATATGAATTATTCTCCAATAATCTGCTCCATCCTTTTCATTTGCGGCAGGCGCGGGAATATTGGCAACAAAAATAACATCTATGCCTTCTTCTTTAAACATATTATTAAGTTTAATAATGTTATTGTAGAAAATTTCCTTATGCTCGGCTACAGATTTCTTTGGACCTTTGTCAAAATACTGATGACGGTTGTTCGTACCGATTGTACAGATTACAATATCATCATCTTTATCAACAAGCTTTTCAAAATTTTCGATAATAAACTCTATTTTTGTGCCTGTACACGCATTGTTGGTAACGGTGCAGTCATACTGCTCCTCCATATAATCTTTAAACAATTTTGCCCAGCAGTAACCATCTTTATTACGGGAAAATTCCCTTACAATGTGCTCGCCGTTCTGTTCAAAGCCTGTTCCGCCCACGCCATGAGTGATTGAGTCACCAAGAAGTTTAATTTTTATTGTTTTATCGGCAAGAATAACCTTGCTCATAATTTTTGCAACCTGTATATTCATAATTGACTCCTGTGTTTAAACAATACCTATTTGTATTATATACAATTATAAAATATTGTCAACCTAAAAGGGAACGAAAATTCGTTCCCTTTTAAAACATATTACTCCGGTCTTTCCTCGGCAAGTTTAACCTTAACCTTGTCTGTAAGGCCTGTTTCATATCTGTAAACCTCAAGCTCGATACTTTGACCAACCTTGTAAGTGTCTTTGATTTTATTAAGTTCATCAATGGTCCTGATATGTTTGCCTCCTATCTTGGTGATAATATCACCCTGCTGAAGACCTGCGATTTCGGCACCGCTGCCCGGCTGAGTACTCATAACCTGAACACCCGTCGGCCAGCCCTGACGATTTGCCATATACTCTGTCACATCCCGGCCTGAAATACCGATTACCGGTCTGCCCTTTACATATCCGTGTTTAACCAAATCTTCAAGGATAGGCTTTGCCTCGGAAATGGGAATAGCAAAACCCATACCCTCAACATTGGTTGATGCAATCTTTACGGTATTTATACCGATAACCTGACCGTATGCATTAACCAATGCACCGCCCGAATTACCTGCGTTGATTGCCGCATCTGTTTGAATAAGGCTCATTGTACGATTCTCAACAGTTACAGTTCGGTTAATTGCACTAATAATACCCTGTGTTGTACTGCCAAAGAATTCCATACCAAGGGGGTTACCTATGGCGATGGCTCTTTCACCCACCTGAATCGCTGATGAATCACCAAGTTCTGCAACTGTCAGTTTTTCTTCAGGAACAATTTTAATAACCGCAAGGTCGGTCTTTGCATCTGCGCCAATAAGCTTTGCTTCGTATTCTGCCCCGGTATTAAGAGTTACATATACCTTGTGTGCACCTTCTATAACGTGATTATTGGTAACAATATATCCATCGGAACTGATAATTATGCCCGAACCTGTACCCTCGCTTTCCATAGGCGTGTCAAAAAAGCTCATTGTTCCCTGAATTTTACTTGTAATTCCAACAACGGCAGGACCAACCTTTTTAGAAATTTCAACCGTTGTAAGTTCTTCACCTGCGGCAATGGTTTCCATCACTTTGTTAGGCTTTTCTGGCTCCTTAGTGAGATTGTCCAGCACATTTGAGGTCTTTCCAGGCCCACGCAAACCAAAATTATACCCTGCCACAAAAACGCCGGTCAACGCTGTCAGATTCACAATCGCCGCAACAACAGCTATGGCAATGTACCGTTTAAAGCCTTTCTTCTTCTTTTTTATCGTTTCTTTAAAAGGTACAATTTCAAAGGTTGTTTCTACATGCTTTTCCTGAACAATATCATTTTGAGGCACTTCTGTACTCTCTGTCTGTATTTCTAATTTTTCATCTGTGATATTCTGTTCTTCGGGATAATAATTCTTTTCTTCAAATTCATTCATAGGATATGTCTCCTTTCTGTATCTTTATATCTATTTTAACATTCAATTATTAAATAAATGTTAATAAATTTTAAAAATTAAATCAATATTTTACCCTTATCCAGTGAAAATACAAACTCGGCATATTCACCAACAGTACTTTTTACAGATATGCTCTTTTCGTGACGGTTAAGAATTTCTCTGACAATATACAAACCAATTCCGGTGCCCTCGCGGTTAACAGAACGTGATTTATCCACCTTGTAAAATCTCTCAAAAATCAGTTTTTTATCAGCATCAGGGATTCCGCAGCCGGTATTATAAACCGAAACAAAAACCTCCTGCTGACATACAGCCGTTGATATACGCAATGTTCCATTATGGTCGGTAAATTTTATTGCGTTTTCAATCAAATTTGTCATTACTCTGGTTATTGCATCCTTGTCTGCTTTTACAAAACAATTTTCAGATTCAAAAACCACTTCTGCTAAAATCTCTTTTTCCCGTATTCTGTTTTCAAAACTGAAAAGAACTCTTCTTATCATCTGATTAATATCAAAATCTGATATTTCAATAGCTTGTCTGCCGTCGGCATTTCGTGTAATGTCGAGGAATGAATTTACCAAAGAAGAAAGTCGTGAAACTTCACTTTTAACAATGGTAAGATATTCCTTTTGCCTATCCTCGGGAATTGTACCGTCAAGTATGCCGTCAACAAAACCGCCGATAGAGGTCATAGGAGTGCGAAGCTCATGAGATACGTCCGAAATAAAGCTGTTGCGGATATCCTCCGCCTTCTCAAGATGGAATGCCATATTGTTGAAAGAATCTGTAAGTTCTCCTATTTCGGTGATATTACATTCCTTTCTGCCGTTCTCCACCCTGCTTGAAAAATCTCCGTTTGCAAATTTCCTTACCGCATTTCCAATGCCTTTTATCGGGCGCGAAATTCTTCTTGACAATGCATAGGAAAGTATCATCGAGATAAGCAAAACGGCAATGAGTGCTATGCCCATAGTTCTGAAAAGATGCCACTTCATCTCACTCATCTCAGGGGCAGGTGTGCTGATAAATATTGCACCTATTGTTTTTTCTGAAAATACATCCACAACAGGTAACTGAAGGGTAAACATATCAGTCTTATATACATTCCCCAAAGTTCCTGTTAGAACATGCTCATGCCCGCTGAGAACGTTTTCGCAGTACTCCTTATCAACATACCTCACATTGGTATTATATGTGTCATCAACTATGGATTCCTTAACAATCTCTCCCTGTGCATCTATAATAATGATATTTTTGCCTGCACTATGCGAAAAACCGTAAAGAAAATTATCAAATCTTTCGGGTGGAACACCGCTTCTTATAAACCTTGAAATAGCATTTGCATTATCTTTAAGGGTCTCAACGTGAGTATTGTAAACTGCTTCCGAAATGAGTAAATACCCCGACACGGTAAGTATTATCAAACTTACCATAATAATTATAATGTTATTCAGGAATATTTTTGAAAATACTGTTTTCTTCATTTATACTACGCCTTTACTTCAAATTTATAACCCACACTCCATATTGTTCTTAAACACCATGGTGGATTTTCGCGTTCAACCGGCTCAATTTTTTCGCGCAGTCTTTTTACGTGCACATCTATTGTTCTTGATTCGCCAAAATATTCATATCCCCACACCTCGTCAAGTATCTGGTCACGGGTGAAAACCTTGTTGGCATTGCTTGCAAGAAAGTATAAAAGTTCAAATTCCTTGGGCGGCATTTCAACCAGTTTTTCATCAACATACACCTCGTATGTATCGTGGTTGATAACAAGTCCGTCAAACCTAAGTATCTGAGAATTATTCTGTTTCTCCGCCTCGGCTGCCACGCCACGGCGCAGCACAGCCTTGATTCGGGCAACCAGTTCTTTTGGTTCAAAGGGTTTCACCATATAATCATCTGCACCCAGTTCAAGACCAAGCACCTTGTCAAAAAGTTCACCCTTTGCGGTAAGCATAATTATAGGTGTATTTGATATACTGCGGATTTCACGGCATATCTGCCAACCGTCCTTGCCCGGAAGCATAATATCAAGCAGCACAATATCAGGCTTTCTTTCCTGAAATATCCTCATTGCCTCATAGCCGTCATATGCGGTGCAGGTTTCGTAGCCTTCTTTTTCCACATACAAACGGATAAGCTCACATATGTTTTTTTCATCATCCACTATAAAAACAAGCTTGCTCACAATAATTCCCATAGCCTTTCTGCCCACAAATATTAATTAAACTACACATATATCTTATTGTGGGCAAATAAGACGTGTAGTGGGAATTACGCACATCGCCATTTCGTGCCGTACAGGCACGAAAGTTTTGGCGCTGCGATAAATTCCGACGAAGGCTTAACGTGATTTTTCACGATAATTCCCCTTTATTTTTCACCTTAAGGTGCAAATCATAAACCTGACGTTTAGGAAGACCAAGTTCCTTTGCTACCATATTAACAAGTTCTTTACCTCGGAAACCTTCTTCTGAATATTTTTCAAGAAGTTCTTCCGGAGAAGGAAGCTCCCTGCGGTTTTCCTCCTCTAGCAGCTTTTCGTCTTTTCCTTTTATAATAAGTACAAATTCACCTTTGGGTGGCGTTTGTTCGTAATGTTCTATGGCTTTTGAAATTGTTGTACGGAAAAATTCCTCAAACTTTTTGGTAAGTTCCCTTGCCAGAACAATCTCACGGTCGCCAAAAAATTCAAGCATATCACAAAGGGTTGACATCAGTTTGTGTGGCGCCTCGTAAAAAATCAGCGTTCTTGTATCATTCTTCACCTCTTCAAGATGAATTTTGCGACTTCGTTTATTGGTTGTCAGAAAACCTTCAAAGGAAAATCTGCCTGTTGGCATACCCGATGCAACAAGGGCTGTTGTAAAAGCTGACGGGCCCGGCAAAGGCACAACCTGTATCCCTTCATCAATACAAAGTCTGACTAAGTCTTCGCCCGGGTCGGAAATAGCAGGCATCCCTGCATCCGAAACCAAAGCAACATTCTGCCCTGCTTTAAGTTTTTCAATGATTATTCCGCCCTTTTGAGCCTTGTTATGCTCATAATAACTTGTCAGTGGCACATTTATCTCAAAATGATTAAGAAGCTTTAAGGTGTTTCGTGTGTCCTCGGCGGCAATCAGTTCAACACTTTTCAGCACTTCAAGGGTGCGTATGGTCATATCCCCAAGATTGCCTATGGGCGTGGGGCACAAATAAAGTATTCCGCTCACTATCTTGACACCTCTCTTCCGTAAATCTCATTTATTTCATCTGAATAGTTACCTTCATTATCATATACATAAAGGGGCGGCTCTAAGAAAAGTTTTGGGTTGCCGTATTTTGCCCCTTCAACCAAAATCATATTTGCCGTCTTTGATGGTGACGGATGCACAAACTGCAGTCTTTTGGGTTCAAGCCGATATTTGCGCATAAGGCATATAATATCCGCCAGTCTCTCCGGTCGATGAATCATACACAGCTTGCCATATGGTTTAAGGCATTTAGCCGCAACCGAAATAATATCCTCAAGAGTACAAAAAATCTCGTGCCTTGCAATGGTCACAACCTCATCGGCATTTTTAAGTCCGCCGTGACTTTCTTTATAAGGCGGGTTGCAGGTTATATTATCAAAACTTTCTGCACCGAAAATTTCAACCGAATTTTTCAAATCACCCGTCACAATTCTTACTTTTTCTTCTATATTATTAAGAAGCACACTTCGCTGTGCCATCTCGGCAACACATTCCTGAATTTCAAGACCGCATATATGGTCTGCCGCAGATTTTTCAGACAGCAACACCGGCACAATGCCGTTGCCCGTGCACATATCCAAAATATCTGCGTGTGCCTTGATAGTCTTTGACGCAAAGTGAGAAAGTAACACCGCATCCACCCCAAAGCAAAACCACTCAGGATTCTGGATAAGTCTTAAATTGTTTTTTGTCTGAAGATCATCAACCCGTTCAAATGGGTAAATTGTTATATTTTTCATAAACTATTCCTTTAAATTTTCTTTTTTCGAGTATATTTTTGCCAAAGTTATATTACAATGTATATATACAGTTTACCACATTATGGAGTCCCATTCAAGCCTCTTTTCCTTTTCCAGTTTTTTACAAATACCCCATAAAACTTAAGGAAACGAGAGAAAAAGGGAGAAAACGGGCGTATTTTAAACCTTGCAACCTTTTGAGGGGCTGTTTTACAAGTTTAAAAGGCTTATTTTAGGCTAATTCGGGATAATCCAATTTGACTTATACGTCAAAATTCGGGTATAATTGGGTCTGTTCGACGGATTTTCCGCCGAAAAATCTAAAAAACAGAGGTGATTGGATGCTGAATGGTCTGAAGGATAGAATGCTTAACATGTCCTCATCAGCCAAACGGAATGTCCTGCTGTCTGCGATTTTCACAGTTATTTCTCTTATAATTGTATGCAGTGTAATGATTACCTGCAAGAAAGTCGTTATCATTGACGGAGCAAATTCCGTGAAAGAAGTTATTACATTTAATCGATATGTTGACGATGTTCTTAAGTCACAGGGAATTACCCTTGGCACAAACGACAAGATAAATGTCAGTGCAGATACTCCCCTTAAGAACAAGATGAAAATTGAAATATACCGTGCCATCCACGTATATGTTACCGAAAAGGGCAACACCGTTGAGCACATTGCAACCGGACGAACAGCCGGAGCCATCCTTGGTGAACTTGGCTACAACCCAAAGGAAACCGACAAGATTACTCCCGCATACACCGCAAAGGTTAATGAGTTTGACGAAATAACCCTTGTCAGAACCGACGAGAAGGTTATGGAAGTTGTTGAAGAGATTCCTTATGAGAGTACTGTTCGTGAAAACAAGTCTCTTGCCGCAGGACAACGCAAGGTTATCCAGAAGGGCGCTCCCGGTGAGAAAAAGGTTTCATACAAAATCTACTTTGAAGATGGCGTAGAAGTATCACGAGAAGCTATTCAGGAAGATATTGTCAGTGATGCCGTTGCACAGATTACCGAAATCGGTCCCAAAAAGACAATTGAAAGTTATCAGATTGCATCAGCAGGAACTAAACAGACATCACGTAGCGGAAGTCTTGCATACAGCAAGGTTATCTCGGTAAATGCAACAGCTTATGATGCGTCAAGCTGCGGCAAAAGTCCCTCCCACCCTGCATATGGCATAACCGCCACAGGCAGACGTGCAGGATACGGAATTGTTGCTGTTGACCCAAGTATTATTCCTCTTGGCACAAAGCTCTATATCGAAAGCGCTGACGGTTCGTATGTATACGGCACAGCTATCGCGGCAGATACAGGCGGAGCAATCAAGGGTAACAGAATTGACCTTTGCTATAACACAAGGTCAGAAGCCATCCAGTTTGGCAGACGTCCGATGAACGTTTACATTTTAAAATAAACATTGTATTTTTAAAGACCACCAATGGTGGTCTTTTTCATTTGTGATACGTTTTCCCTGATACAATTGTAAAACCGCGATAAATCTGCTCCGCAAGGACAACACGCATCAGCATATGCGGAAAGGTCATTTCAGAAAAGCTGAGCCTTAGATCTGATATACTTTTCACTTTATCCGAAAGCCCCATTGAACCGCCTATTACAAACACCAGCCGGCTTGTCCCTTCAACAGTACTGCGCGAAAGCAGGTCCGCAAACTTCTCTGATGTCATCTGCTTGCCCTCCACGCACAAGGATATTACCTTTGCACCCTTAGGTATCTTTTGCAGTATTCTCTCTGCCTCGCGATCAAGAACTGCATTTTTTTCGTTTCGGGTGGGATTGTCGGGAGTTTTCTCGTCTTTTACCTCCACCACCTCAAATCTGCAATAGGCAGACAGCCTTTTTGCATATTCGTCAATGGCATCAGTAAAAAACCTCTCCTTGATTTTGCCCACAGCTATAATCGTTACCCCTAACATTATGCCTGAAAATAGTAGCCAACGCCACGTTTTGTCATTATGTATCTTGGCTCGGAGGGGTCATCCTCCACCTTTTCACGCAATCGCCTTACGGTTACGTCAACGGTACGGTCGTCGCCGTAATATTCATATCCCCACACGCTTTCAAGCAAACTCTGTCGTGAAAATACTTTGTTGGGCTGACTCGCAAGAAACTTTATCAAATCAAATTCACGAATGGTAATTTCAATCAGCTTGCCCGATTTATAAAGTTCATATCTGTTGTAATCAAGAACAAAACAGCCGATTTCCAGTTTATCAACGGTCTTTTCCTGACGGTCAGCAAAATCGGTTTCGGTACGGCGCATATTAGCCTTAACACGCGCCATAAGCTCTCTTATACTGAAAGGTTTGGTGATATAATCATCTGCACCAAGCTCAAGACCAAGAACCTTGTCAAATTCTTCCTCGCGGGCTGTAAGCATCAGAATCGGAACAGAAGACTTTTCACGAATTTTTTTCAGCACAGAAAAACCGTCAAGCTTCGGGAGCATTACGTCCAGCAAAATAATGTCAGGCTCTACCTGCATAGCCTTATTCACAGCCTCTTCGCCGTCATAAGCCTCAAAAACGGTGTATCCGTCCTTAACAAGATTTATTTTAAGTATTTCAACGATTGGTTTTTCATCGTCTACTATAAGTATTTTTTTGTCCATTTCAAATACCCCCTTGAAGGTTTTATCTTATTTGTAATTAATATCCCACATATTCCAGCGGATTAACAAACTCTCCGTTATATTTTACTTCAAAATGAAGATGTGTGCCCGATGTACGTCCTGTATTGCCCATTTTGGCAATGACCTCACCTTTAACCACTCTGTCACCGACACTTACGTTTATGGATGCGCAATGACCATATGCTGTCTGGTAACCGTTTTCGTGGTCTATCACCACATAATTTCCGTAACCGGACATCCAGTCAGCATATGTGACAACACCGCCGTCTGCAGCCTTTATATCGCTGTTATATTCACCCGATATATCAACTCCGTCGTGATTTCTGCCCCAGCGCGCACCGTAACGTGATGAAAGCACTCCGTAAGTAGGATTTATAAACGTTCCTGAACCGGTCGTGGGGGGTCTTTCTTTAGTACCCACCTTAACAATCTGATTTACCGGCGGAGTTATAGTCTCACTCTCGATAATTTCTTTTTGGGTCTGCACTCCGTTTACTTTAGTAACACGTGCAAGTACTTTGGCTGTGCCTTCCTGACCATCGCGTTCAACCAGAGTTCTTCCCTCATAAATCGAGTCATCCTTAATTTCCTCAACTTCAAAGGGAACAGGTTCGGTTAAGGACATTGTCTGAACTGTACGTATCGAAAGCATAGGAACTGCCTGTTCAACACAGATAGATGCCCCGTCACGCAGATTTTGTGTAACCGATTGGTCGTTAATTGCCAGAAGATGCTCAACCGTGGTATCATATTTGTCGGCAATCTCCCACAAGGTATCGCCGCTTTTTACTGTATATATTGTTAGCTCCTTGTTGCCTCGCGAAAGAATCTCTACCGCTTGTTCTGGGGTTTCAAGAAGTGCAATGTTCAAAAATTCCTTTTTAACCTCCACATTTTCACAAAAATCCACCGACACATCCTCGGCTGATTCGTCATCCAAATATCTTGCTTTATAGTTTGCAAAAACCCAATCGGCAGCTTCACGGGTAGAAACACCCAGTATTACCTTACCGTTAATGTATATTCCGTAACCCTCAACCATTGAATCAACATTGGCAAGCAGAGCGGATTTAATCCCTTCTATATCTGTCAGGTTTTTCTCAGCCACAAGTCGGCGTATAAAGACCGGCTCCTTTTCATAGGTCTTATTCTGACCAAGGTACCGTATTACCTCGCCGCGCACATCATCAATTGCGTCAAAGACCACCTGTCTGTCTGTTACCAGACCGATATTTTCACCATCAATAATAACTTCATAGCCAAGGCTCCAGTCAAAAAGGTTTACTACAGCACAGATTGTTATTACCACTAACGCAGTAACAACCGTAGATATAATCTTTGCCTGAAATTCCTTCCATAGTTTCTGTACACTTTTCTTATACTGACTTCCTTTGCCGCTTTTCACAAATTTGCTTAATATATTTTTCCAGAATTCTGATTTTTCTGAACTGTCATAATCTGATTTCTTTTCTGGACTGAAGGTCTTGACTCTGCTTTCAGTCTCATTACTTAAATTCAAAAAATCACCTCTTAAAATATTTGCTGTTTCCATTCTATGATAAAATTATAAACTGCCGTTGAAATAATTGTAAATAATCTGTTACAATTCATTTAATTTTACAACATTTAAACATAAAAATCAAGGTTTTTTAGTCGATTTTCGGTATTGCAAAACAATATTCAGAAAACTTTTACCAATTTAATTGACTAACCTTTCAAAAAATGGTATAGTGTTATTGATTATTTTAATTTGGAGGCTAATGCTATGAGCGAAATCAAAAATGCAGAAAAAATTATCGAAATCCTTCACAAGGATTGTAAACTTTCATTGGAACAAATCGCCACAATGGCAGAAATGACAGTTCCCGAGGCAGCAGCCGCCATTGACGCCCTTGAGGCGAACGGTACTATTTTAGGCTATGGTGCGATTATCAACTGGAATAAGATTCCGGAATATGAAAAAATCAGCGCATATATCGAAATGAAGGTTGCTCCCCAGCGCAACCAGGGTTATAACCGTCTTGCCGAACGTATTTATCAGTTCCCCGAGGTAAAATCCCTTAACCTGATGAGCGGCAGCTATGACTTTGGCGTAACAGTAGTGGGCGAAAGTATTCAGCAGATTGCCCTGTTTGTATCCGAGTATCTTGCGCCTATGGAATCGGTACTCAGTACAGCAACACATTTTGTTCTTAAACGCTATAAAAGCGATGGAATAGTTTATGATGTTGAAACCAACGACGACAGGGAGGCTTGTCTTTATGATATTTAATCCCGAAAAGTTTTTAAGCAGGACCGTACAGAACATCCCCCCCTCCGGCATACGAAAATTCTTTGATATTGCCGCCGAGATGGATGATGTTATCTCTTTAGGTGTGGGCGAACCCGACTTTGTTACACCATGGCACATTCGCAATGAAGGTGTATATTCCCTTGAAAAAGGACATACTCACTACACACCTAACCGTGGCCTTTCAGAACTGCGCCACGAAATTTCACGGTATATGCACAGACGGTTTGGTCTTACATACAACCCACTTACGCAGACCATTGTGACGGTTGGCGGCAGCGAAGCCATTGACATATTCCTGCGCGCTGTAATTGAGCCAGGTGACGAGGTTCTTATCCCCGAGCCAAGCTTTGTATGCTATAAGCCAATTACACAGTTGTGCGGTGGGGTTGCGGTGCCTGTTCTCACCACCGCTGAGCATAAATTCAAATTGACTGTGGATGCTCTTGAAAAAGCAATCACAGACAAAACAAAGGTGCTTGTTCTTCCATATCCCAACAATCCCACTGGCGGAATTATGACCCGTGAGGATTTGACTGTGATTTCCGAAGTAATCAAAAAGCACGATATAATGGTTCTTAGTGACGAAATCTATGCAGAACTTACCTACGGACGCAAGCATACCTCCATTGCAGAAATTGACGGTATGTATGAACGTACAATGATTGTCAGCGGTTTTTCAAAAGCATATGCAATGACTGGCTGGCGTCTTGGGTATGCCTGCGGTCATCCCGATATTATCGCACAAATGACCAAGGTACACCAGTATGCAATTATGTCAGCGCCCACCACAGCACAGTATGCAGCAATCGAGGCTCTGCGCAACGGCGACAAAGACATAGAAGTTATGCGCGAAGAATACAACGACCGCCGCAAAATAATTGTTAGCGGCTTTAACAATATGGGTCTTGACTGTTTTGAGCCTGAAGGTGCATTTTATGCCTTTCCTTCAATCAAATCAACCGGACTTTCATCAAACGATTTCTGCGAAAAACTTCTATACGATATGAAGGTTGCAGTTATCCCCGGTACTGCCTTTGGCGAATGTGGCGAGGGACACATCAGATGCTCCTATGCATACTCCCTTGACAACATCAACGAGGCTCTTTCAAGGATTGAAACATTTCTTAAGAAAATAAAATAATAAACACAGGGCAGCCGTAAAGGCGTCTTCATTTAGGGAGAAATCAATTTGGAATTCAAACAGTTTTTCTGCTTGAAACACAGTATTTTGGATGTCGGACAAGTAAAAAACGCAGACAATCCTGTATGGATTATCGAGGCTTTTTCCGCAGTACGACGCCAAAATACAAAGTTTCAAGTTGGTTTATCCCTATGTGAAGATGCCTAAGGCTGCCCTGTAATTTGGAGATATGAATATGAACTATTTATACGATACCCACGCACACCTGAACGACACAAGATTTAACGACGACAGGGATGCGGTTATTGAAAAAATCAGAAATTCAGGTGTTGGTCTTGTCAATAACATTGCATTTGATATTTCATCCTCCCTTGACTCAATCGAGCTGGCGGAAAAATACGATTTTATCTATGCAACTGTTGGTGTTCATCCTAGCGATGTAAACCAAATGACCGACCAAGACATCCAAACCCTGAAAAAACTTGCCTCCCACCCCAAGGTTGTGGCAATCGGCGAAACAGGTCTTGACTATCATTACAACGATGCTGACCCTGAAAAGCAAAAGTTCTGGCTCCGGGCACAGCTTGACCTTGCAAAAGAACTTGGTATGCCAGTTGTAATCCACGACCGCGATTCAAAAGGCGAGTGTATTGCAATTCTTAAAGAAAAACAGATAACCAACGGTGTTGTGCATTGTTTTTCAGGCAGCGCGGAAACTGCAAAAGAACTAGTAAAAATGGGGCTTTATATATCCTTTACCGGCGTAATTACCTTTAAAAACGCTCGCCGTGCAATTGAGGCGTTAAGCGTAATTCCCATTGAACGATTGTTTATCGAAACCGACTGTCCCTATATGGCACCCGAACCCTTCCGTGGTCAACGTAACGACAGCAGTATGGTATATCGTGTTGCAGAAAAAATTGCCGAAGTCAAGGGAATGCCCGTTGAAGATGTTATCCGAATCACACGTGAAAACGGTATGAAGTTTTTTGGAATCAGATAGTTTCTATGACACCCGCTTATTCAGTTCACTTACAACCCAGACAGCCAGAATAAGCTTTATTAAATCAGGGATTATAAATGACAAAATATGTCTTGTCAGCACGGTTATAATTCCTGCATATCCCACATTAAAGAACATAAAATACGCCCACATACTGCCCACGGCATAGCAGACGATTAATCCAATAACCATTGATGCAAACAGCATTGATGGTTTTTTGTTTTTTTCACAAATTGCGCCGCAAATATATGCCGATGGCAAAAAACCCATTATGTATCCGCCGGTTTCGCCCAATATTATACCAAGGCCACCTCTGCCGCCTGAAAACACCGGCAGACCAATAGCCCCAAGTAAAATATATACAAGCACCGCAGCCGCTCCCTTATTCCTGCCAAGCAATCCTGCCGCAAGAAAAACTCCGAATGTCTGCAGGGTAAAAGGCACAGGTGCAGGAATACTTATCCACGCACATACCGCAAGTAACGCAGTAAACATTGCAATCCGATTAAGGTTCTTCAGTTTCATCTATTTTTCACTTTCTTCGTTCTCTTCAACTACCCTTGGTATAAAGTGCCCTGCAAAACGGCTCTTTCCACGACTTTTCACATAAAAGAACCCAATTACACTAAACACCACCGCACCGATAAAATTGACAATTAAATCCTTCATTGTATCAAAAAGACCAATATCAAGATAGCCTTCTATACCAAGTTCCTTTCCATTTACGGCAACAGATTTTATATTTTCGATTACCGTTGGAGCCTTTGTGCTGCCGCTGAGGCAGGTCGAAACAATTCCCTGAATTACAGCATCCTTTTGCATATCCTTGCCGAAAAACACATCCATAATGAACTCAAAGAATTCCCACAGCACACCGATTGTCATTGAAAAACAAAAAGCAACCAAAGCAAGAAATATCGGTGACAAACGGAACTTTATCTTCTCGTTTCGGTTTAAAATATCAACCAGACCAAAACCTACAGCCGCACACAAAAAGCCGTTCAGCGTGTGAAGAATGGTGTCCCACACAGGAAATCTGGTGTAATAGTTACCCATCTCGCCCAATATAATCGACGCAAAAATAAACAGCAGTATTATACCCTCAAGAATATTGGGGATGTCAATGCCGAAATTCTTTTCAAAAAAAGGCGGAACCAAAAAAAGCACCAGCGCCATACTGCAGTAAAACAGGTTTTCATAATTTCCGCGCAGGCACGAAAACACCATTGCAACGATAACTAACGCACGAAGCAGGATATAAACCGCAAAAACACCTTTATTCTTTTTAATATAATCCCTATATTTTCTTAAATCCCAACCTTCAAACTTTGGCATAAATGTCTTCCTTTCATTTTAGCAAGCAGTCGTAATATATTTATTATGTTCAGTCATTTTTCTTATATTCTGTCAAGCCGTTTGTGTCACGCAACAGTAGCTTGTTCAATAATCATTTTGATTATAGCCAGACTCTCCCTCAGATAACACGGCAAAATATTATACCATTGCAGTCCTGCATGAATGTGGGTAACATCTTTAAATCCTCGGTTTTTTGCAATGGTTGTTCCTCTGAATATATGAAAATTATTTGTTATAATACAAACGGAATAATCATTTGTAAAATAACTGTCAAGTATTTCTTTTGAAAATTTCATATTCTCAAATGTAGATGTTGCCTTTTCTTCCTTTATAATTCTGTTTTTATCAATACCATTTTCCACAAGATACTTTTCCATAGCATAAGCCTCTGTAACGGTTTCCTGCAATCCCTGTCCGCCGGTAACAACAATTAAAGCATCAGGGTTTTTATGATGATACTCTATGGCTTTATCCAGACGAAGCTTTAAAGGCAATGTCACTTTTCCCCCCCGAATACCGCCACCCAGAACAATAAGTGCATCTTCATTGTAATCAGAATTATCGCGAGTTGCGTAAATTGCAATAAACGATGTTAACACAAGCTCTGCACATAATAATAAAATAAATAAAGCTATGCACCACTTAAAATATCTTTTAGTTGCAAGCTCCTTAATTTTTGAATAAAAAACACCTGCGCACAAAGTAATTATCCCAAAACCCAGAACCATTAAACCACCGGCATTTATGTTTGAGAAAATACATAATATTAACCCATATACGGCAAATACTGAACCAATCATGGCAATTATTCTTGATTTCATTTTCATACTCCTTTCAAATTCTGACTTGTGTATAGGGAGTTATCGTATTAAAAGAAGAGCTTTCTTTCCATAGTATCCCGTGCGGATTTATTGTTTGCAAGATAAAACATCAGTCCGCCAAGCAAAACAAGTACCGACAGGGGATAAACAGACCAGCCAATGAATTTTATATCAAAGGTTATTGATATAAAAAATTCTATCAGCATAATAAATCCACCGGTAAGGGTAAATGCACCGCCCCATATATAAAGCTTGCCTTTTTTCAGATAGTACATCAATGTCACAACTGCAGTTGTGATAATTCCCAACCCGCCTGCAACAGGAAAAGCAAAGCTGAGAAACCAGTCACCGTTTGTTATACAGTTTATGTACAAAAGATATCCTATGGTTTCAGCAACAACACAGGGTGTAAAAATTACCGGATTGGGCTTTTTAAACCATAGCGGAAGTGCTAGTGCTGTATAGCAAATAATTAACGCGCCTAATACGTAACCAAACCATTTAATTTTTCCGTCAAAACGAAAATCCGCAAGAAACGATACCACAATGGGAATAAGGAACATTATAATAACCGCTCCGTTAAATGCCTTGGAACGGTGATTTAACTCCGGCAGTCTGTCCTTGGGATACAACCGTTTTTCAGGCTCAATTCTGATATTGGTATGATATGCCTCTGTTCCGCACAAAGGACAAATTTCTTCACCTGTTTCAAGCTTTACACCACAATTTACACAGTACATCCTTCATTCCTCACTTTCTGTTACTTTCCAAAACCGCTTCAATTCCCAACTCCTTTAACACATTATAAAAATGCCTTTCAAGGTCAGGTTGACATATGTTTCTTATAAAATTCACATACACCGTATCGCCAAAAGATAAAACACCGCAATTATACGGAGTAGCCGCCTGAACTCCCAGAATAAAGTCCATCCGTGTTACGTACTTATACATAACTTCAGGCAGCTTTACAAGCCCCAAATTTGAAAGATTCAGGCAGGATTTTCTCTCACCTACGCTATCATATACAGCCTTCATCACTGCGTTTTTAATAGGCAGAGGAATAATTCTCAAAAACAAATTTTTTTCATCCTTTACATTTGCCGCTATAACCCCGCTCATATGTTTGGCAGTAAACTCTGCCCCCATTTTGTGATAAATCACCTTTATTATTTCTTCCATAGAATATTCTCCTAGTCTTGGGTCAATTTCAGGGATTGTAAACATTGCAAAATTTCTTAACGTGTTATATGGATAAAGACTTCTTAGATTTACGGGGATCAGAAGCTTTATATGTTTTTGTTTTTTTACAGACGGGGTCTTCTCGTTCTGAAGATTCACAAGGGCTTTCATCATTACTGCACCCAAAAATACTGTCATAGTGGTGTTATACTGATGAGATTTTTCAAGGACCTGCCTGACAGGTAGTTTAAAGCAGGTAAGATTAAGATAACCGCCTGCCTCGGGCTCACCGCTCAGATGCCAGGCATTTGTATCACGCCGTGACAACGGAACATCCCCTGCAACCTTCAAAAAACAATCTTCAAGTTCTTCATCAAGAGGTTTTTGTCTTCTGTCAACAATTCCTTCTTCAAAAGGAATGGATATATTATATTTTTGTTCAATATATTCAGCTATTAAATTTTTAAGGAATACAAGAGCTCCTGTGCCGTCCGTCAAAGAATGAAAAAATTCAACAGCTATTCGTTTTTTATATACAATCACACGAAAAGCACATCTGCGCATTTCCTTTCTGCCCATAAAGGTAAGGGGATAACTGTATTCATCCATAATTTCAGGCGGAGTTTCAACCTCCTGAAGATAATACCAGAATGCACCCTTTCGCAGACGCGCGGCAATGGTGGGAAATCTTTTTACAACTATTTCAAGTGCAGACGAAAGTACTGATTTATCTATCTCCTCAGTCAAGGTGGCAGACTGGCGGAATACATTGCTCCAGTTTTTGCGTCTTACCGCAGGATAGATTTTTGCCGCGTTATCAAGTTTCACCCAGCTTAACGGTTTCTTTTCGGATTTTTTCATACTTTCACCTCCATTTGCTTAAAGTCATTCTATCACATTTTACTTTCTTCTGCAAGAGAATAATCCCTCAAAAATACAAAAGGCAAGCCATCAGGCTTGCCTCAGACTGTTGAAAAAGTCCAGAAAAGCCTGTTATGAATTTGTTAAAACAGCATAAAAAAGAACAAACTGCGGAGCGGTTGAAACTGGGTGACTTGTGGATTGATACAGAAAAGATTTTTACACAATGAAACGGAAAACCTATACAGCCGGACACACTTTCAGGATGGTTTAAAAAGTTTTTTTAAAAAAACAGCCTTCCTCAGATTACACTCCATAGCCTAATGCACACAAATGCGACTTTGCTCATTGCCGGCGGTGCAGATTTAAGAACGGTATCTAAGAGACTCGGCCATTCCAATATGTTAACAACAGCCAATATATACACTCACGCAATACAAAGTGCAGATGAAAGAGCTGCGGAACTCCTTGACAATATGCTTGCTGCAAAACGGGATGCTTAAGTAATAAAAATTCTTCAATAAGTAACAAATAAGTAGCAATATTGCACTTGGAAAATAATGTAATAAAAAGCAAAAAACCGCAAAGCCTTGTGCAATGCGGTTTTTAATTGGTGCGCCAGAAGGGACTCGAACCCCTGACCTACTGGTTCGTAGCCAGTCACTCTATCCAGCTGAGCTACTGGCGCATATCGGTCAGGCAATTTAAACTGCCGCCAACGTTTATATATTCTACCACATCTTTTTATAAAATGCAAGTCTTTTTTGAAATTTTTTATAAATTCTTTCTGTAACAGTATTGTAAATAATTTTTCATTTACAACAACCCTTAATTTTGCTATACTTATATACAGATAAAATTCAACAAATTTCTCAGGAAGTGTTATTATATGAAAATAAAAAGATTACTCCGGACTACTGTTGCAACAATTGTTTGTGCTGCCGTTATTCTGTCATCGGTCAGCACCTTTGCGTCTGTTCTGGGCAGCACAACCATAGATAACTACACCATACAAATTGGTGAAGGTCTGGAGTTTACCCACAATGTTTTTTACAGTGACCAGAGCGGCGTTGGCAAACAAAGTGAAAACTACATCACCTATACTCCCAACGGCACGGTTATACCCACCATCACCTATGGTACAGCTATTTATGGGGGAAATACCCTCTCTGATCAGGTTTCAACTATGGAAGGTCAGGACATTGACGTTCTTGCAGGAACAAACGCAGATTATTTTTCATCCCAGACCCTTGTTCCAATGAGCACCGCAATAGTTGACGGCAAAATTCTCACCAAGGATGCGTCAGGTCAGGATGCTGTTGGCATCCTTGAAGACGGTACAGCATTTATATCTTATGTATATTTTAACTCGGTTCTTATCCGCGAGGACGGAAGTGAAGTTAACATCTACAACATAAACAAATACCGTCAGCCATATGCCGCATATTTAATGACATCTGAATTTTCTGATACAACCCGAAACACAACCCCCGGCTTTGATATAATACTTGGCTCTGTTGAGGGCGAAATGAAGCTTGGCGAAAAAATTACCGCAGTTGTGGAATCTGTTACCGAAAATTTAACCGCCATAGAAATTCCCAAGGATAAAATCGTTATAACCGTTGATTCAAAAGCACCCGAAGAATTTCTCACTCCTCTCTCCACCCTTGAAGTTGGCGAAAAGGTAACGATAAATTTCAGTGCAACAGGTGACAAACGCTGGTCGCAGGTAAAGACAGGTATGGGTTCGGTTGGCGGCAGGCTGCTGATAAACGGCAATGTTAACTCTAACCTGCCCACAGGTGCCGCTCCGCGTACAGCAATTGGTGTTAAGGAAGACGGCAGTATTATCCTTTATACTCTCGACGGCAGAAAAACAGGGCATAGCTATGGAGCACAGCTTAAAACTCTTGCAAATCGTATGAAGGAGCTGGGATGCATAGACGCACTTAACCTTGACGGCGGTGGCTCAACCGTAATAAGTGTTCAGCACCCTGGAAACAACTCCTCATTTGTGGTAAACAAGCCCTCCGACGGTAACGAACGCAAGCTCTCGACACATTTTATCTTTACCAACTCTGCTGAAAAATCAGGCGAAACAGCCAAACTGCATCTGTACCCCAAAACAGCATACTTGCTTAAAGGTGCTGCCCTTCAACTTGATTTAAAGGCAACCGACAGTGGTTTCTATCCCACAGTCGTTCCTAAAAACGCGACATACAAGGTTGAAAAAGGGAAAGACAGCACAATTTCAAAAACAGGCTTATTCACAGCAAATGACGACGGCTCAGTTAAGGTTTATGCAGAAAGCGGCTCGTTAATATGCGAAACCTCAATCACCTGCTATGAAACACCCACAAGTATCGAAATAAACGATAAATCAACCGGCAAAGCAGTAACCAGGCTTCACCTTGACCCCGGTGATACAGTATCCCTATCTGCCGACGCATACGGAGGTCATAACAAGCTGATTGCACCTGAAGAATTATTCATCTGGGAATGTGACAGCAATATTGGCACAATCGACAAATCAGGTATGTTTGTTGCCACAGAAAAATTTGGTGAGCAAGGTAATATCCGCGTAACTGCAGGTAAGAAAACTATTGAGATCCCCGTATCATTTAACCTTGCAAAAGCCGACGACCCCAAAGCATACCCCGTGATTGATATGACATTTGAATCAGGCAGTCTTGAAGGTGCCATCACCTGCGAATATAGCATCTCGACACCAAAAGACGGTATCACCCTTAAAGCAGATGGAAAAGATACAGACATATACTACAATGAAGAAACCGGTGAATTTACCGCCGACCTTCCTGAAGAAACTCAAAAAATAACGGTATATGCAACCAATGAGCTTGGGTATACTACCTTTAAAACAATGACCGTATCAGATGAACATCTCGAAAACCCCTTTGCCGACACCGAAGGAAACTGGGCAGAAGGTATTTTAAGCTATATGTACAAACAAAAAATTGTCAACGGTGACCCCACATCAGGCGAACTCAAATTCTTTCCGCAAAAACAGATGACGCGTTCGGAATTTGCGGTTATGGTTGTAAATTATCTTGGAGTTAACCCCGAAGATTATTCCGAGGTAACATTGACCTACACCGACATTGACGACATTCCATTCTGGGCGGTTAACAGCTTTAAAGCGCTTTATGAGCTTGGCATTGTTAATGGCAGATATGTTACCGACACCGAAAGCTGTGCAGACCCACTTGCCTCAATCAGCCGTGCAGAGGCGGCAACAATTGTGGCACGAACCCTGCCCCAAGGTTTCTTAAAAACAGCCATAACCGCTCCCGATAAAGAGGATATTGAGTTCTGGGCAGAAGACGGTATTTCAGTTCTGCTGAATATTGGCGCAATGAAGGGATATGAGGACGGCACTCTTAAACCGTTGAATCCCCTGACCAAGGCAGAAGCTGCCAAAATTCTGTACTCCGCAATGTAAATATTGACAAATTACAAATTTTGATGTAAAATAAGAAATAGGATTATTCCGGTAGGTAAGGCTACCACAGGGATACGGATTGCTGCCGCGAAATGGTGGAGACACCACAAGATGGTTGAACAGGCAATATCGAAAACAAGGTATCGTCTAACGCAATTTCATCGCCCTGCGAAGCTAAAGCTCGAACGGTGACATCGTATATTTGAGTCTATTCAAATTCCCCTGTGTCATTGTTCGTATTGACACAGGGATTTTCATTTTATAAAAAAGGAGGAAACGCAGATGATAGAAGAAATTTTGACATTAATAGAGAATAAGGAATTCGTCAGGCTGCGAAGTACTCTGTCTGAAATGAACGCCCCTGATATTGCCGCAATGTTTGACGAAATTCCGGAGGAATACAATCTGCGACTTTTCAGGTTGCTGCCCAAGGAGCTTGCGGCAGATACCTTTGTTGAAATGGATGCTGATACTCAGGAACATCTTATAAAGCGATTCAGCGACAAGGAGCTTCACGATGTCCTTGACGAAATGTATCTTGACGATACCGTTGATATTATTGAAGAAATGCCTGCAAATGTCGTAAAGCGAATCCTTCGGCAGTCCGACCCACAGACACGTTCGGAAATCAACAAAATTCTTAACTATCCCAAAGACAGCGCTGGAAGCATTATGACAATCGAGTATGTTGACCTGAAAGCACATATGACCGTTGCCGAAGCCTTTGACCGAATCCGCAAAACAGGCGTTGATAAAGAAACCGTCTATACCTGCTATGTAACCGACCAGAACAGGCACCTGCTTGGTATTGCCACAGTTAAGGATTTGCTTTTGTGCGATAACTGTGCAAAAATTGGAGATATGATGGAAACCAACGTAATCTACGTTGATACCTTTGAGGATAAAGAGGCTGTTGCTAATCTGTTTAATAAATATGACTTTTTGGCGATGCCTGTGGTTGACAAAGAAACCAGACTTGTCGGCATTATCACTGTCGATGACGTAATCGACGTCATTCAGGAAGAGCACACCGAGGATATTGAAAAAATGGCGGCTATGTTGCCATCAGAAAAACCATACCTTAAAACATCTTCCTTTGAAATCTTTAAAAACAGAATCCCATGGCTGATGCTGCTGATGCTGTCCTCCACCTTTACAGGTAAAATTATCAGTTCATTTGAAGAAACCCTTGCTGCTTGCGTAGCACTTACCGCATTTATCCCTATGCTGATGGGTACCGGCGGTAATTCAGGTGGTCAGGCATCTGTTACTATCATCCGAGGTTTGTCTCTTGGTGATGTAGAAATGAAGGACATTTTAAAGGTGCTTGTTAAAGAGCTTGCCGTATCTCTCCTTTGCGGAATCGCCCTTGCCGTTGTAAACTTTGGCAAAATGATGCTTATTGACCGTGGTTCAATCATTGCATCAGGTCAGGACCCGATTATGGTATCCCTTGTAGTTTCGCTGACCCTGCTTGTTACGGTTCTCTGTGCAAAGCTGGTTGGCTGCAGTCTTCCCATACTAGTAAAGCGTCTTGGGTTTGACCCTGCAGTTATGGCAAGCCCCTTTGTTACAACCATTGTGGATGCCATTTCTTTGGTTATTTACTTTGCTATTGCAATTCAGCTTTTGAACTTTTAAAAATAAGCGGATGTGGCTAACCACATCCGCTTATTTTTAAATCATTCCGCCGTCAACAATAATGGTCTGACCTGTTATGTAATTGGCACCCTCTGATGCAATATATAAAATGCTCTCTGCAACATCAGCAGGCAATCCAACTCTGCCAAGAGGAATGTCCTCACAAAAAGCATCAATATCCTCTTTTGATAAATGTGCGTTCATATCTGTATCAATCATACCCGGTGCAACACAGTTAACGCATATTCCCGATGGAGCAAGCTCCTTTGCCAACGCCTTGGTAAAACCAATAACCGCCGCCTTTGCCGAAGAATAAATCACCTCGCAGGAGCCGCCGCAAACACCCCAGATTGACGACACATTTATAATCTTGCCCGACTTTTTTCTCACCATATATGGGATAACCGCTTTTGTGCAGTTCATCATTCCAAAGACATTGGTATCAAATATCCTTCTTGCATCATCACCCGAAAAGTCGATAAACAATCCCTGGCCAAGTGCAATACCTGCATTATTTACAAGTACATCTATACCACCAAATTTGCTGGCAATGCTCTCAACCATTTTTTCTGTATGAGCTGTATCTGATATATCCGCACAGAAAACATCGGCACTACCCCCTGCGGCATTTATTTCGTCACACAGTCTTTGAGCCGCATCCTTACTCTTATTATAGTTTATTGCAACATTATAACCATTCTTTGCAAAAACTTTTGCAGTTTCTGCGCCAATACCCCGTGAACCGCCCGTAACTAAAACTGTTTTCACGACCTATCATCCCTTCTTTTCTTTATCTTTTGTTCGATAGAAATATATTCCCGTTCCCTTTTAGCATAATTAAAGCCTTCATATTTCAGGCATTTATCCAGATGCCTGAGTGCAGCACATACATATTCCGCTGCATCATCTGCCAAATCTTCGCTGTCAAAGTCAAAACTTTCACCCAGAATCTTAACTGTATTTTTCACATTTGCCGACGCAGAAATCAGCATTGACTTAAGGGTAAAATCGGAACTTTCATACATATTGGCAGACACTACGGGGCTGGCTATTCTTGCCGCCATATCCTGCAGGGTAACTCCTACAAATCTTTCTTCATCACGACTGAACTTGTGCTTTGACAGCATCATATCATAAATCGTAGCAATAACCGCGTTTTCAAAAAGTGTCCTTTCTTCATCAGCTTTTCGCTGCGCGGCTATTTTTTCGGACTTTTCTTCACGTTGGGTTTCGGTTATTTCTTTTAAAATACGCTTTTCCTTCTTGCCTGCAGAATCCTTGCGTCTGGACTTGTGCTTCATAGGCAAAAGCTTTGTCATTCCCACAACGTCAAAGTCTATATATTTTCTTTCTGCATCAACGGCTGCAACCTTAACCTTTACCTTGTCACCCACAGTAAAAGTGCGCTTTGTTTTAAGCCCCGACATGGAAATTCCGTTTTCAGTCATAATATAAATGTCATCCTCAAGTGCTCTTGCCGGAACAAATCCTTCCACAGTATCAGGAAGCTCCACGAAAAAACCTGATGACAAAACGTGAGTGATAATGCCCTCGTATTTCTCTCCGATTTTATCCTGCATATACTCCGCCTTTTTAGCCGACTTCCATTCAAGCTCTGCCTCGGCGGCATTGATTTCTGTCACCGTTGCGGTTACTGCCGAACTGATAGCTACTTCGCGAAAATATTCTTTTTTCTTTGCAGAAACTTCACCTATAAGGCTCTCTTTTAAAATTCTGTGTACTGCCACATCAGAATAACGTCTTATAGGCGATGTGAAATGACAATATGTGTCAAACCCCAGACCAAAATGCCCTGCATTATTTTCGCTGTATTTAGCCTTTGCCATTGCCCGAAGAAGCAAATAGCTTACCACCGCTTTAATCTCGGTTCCTTCTACACTATTAAGAACCCGCTGAAAATCCTTGGGCTTCATATCTGTACTGAAGGGAAACTCAACCCCAAGCAAAGGCAGAATTTCAGCAAGACGTTCTAACCTCAACATATCAGGCCGTTGGTGAACACGGTATACGCAAGGCAAACCCTTTGATGTAAGGTGCTTTGCTACGGTTACATTGCATATAAGCATAAATTCTTCAATGATGTTGTTAGAGATTGTTATAGGGTATCTTTCCACCTTATCGGGTACACCCATAGCATCCAGAGTTATTTTTGACTCGTGAGTTTCAAACTCAATCGACCCCTCAGCAACTCGCTTTTTATTTAAAACCCCTGCTAATTTTTTCATTGTCTGCAAGGTTGAAACAAGTTGTCCGTAACGGATACACAACTCCTTATCGCCTTCAAGAATTTTAGTCACATTTGCATAGGTCATCCGCTCGGCAGACTTAATAAAGCTGTTGCATATCTCATAGCTTTTCACCTTGCCGCGAGGGGTTATTTCCATAAACACCGAAACAGTTAGCCTTATTTCATTCGGTTTCAGGCTGCACAGCTCGTTTGAAAGTTCAAAGGGCAGCATCGGGATAACCGTATCAATAAGATACACACTTGTCCCACGCGAAAACGCCGCACGGTCAAGGGGTGAATTTTCGGTCAGATAGTGGGTTACATCAGCAATATGCACACCAAGACAGTAATTGCCGTTTTCAAGAATATCCAAAGATACCGCATCATCAAAATCCTTGGCATCGTCGCCGTCGATTGTAAAAATCAGCTTATCGGTTAAATCTTTTCGTCCCGACAAGTCGTTGCGGCTTACTGTTTTGGGCATCTTTTCTGCCTGACGCATTGCTCCTGGTGGGAACTGAGGCATTATATGATATGCACTTAAAATATCTATAAACTTCATACTTAACGGCAGCCGTATACAGTTGCCTCTTCCCTCCTTTTTTCTTTAGTATATCCCAAAAATATTAATTTTATTTTATGACACAAAAACCGCTCCACTGTATGTTGGAGCGGTTTGTATAACTTTTGATTGTGATTACTGAGCAGGTGTTTCTGCAGGAACTTCAACAGGAGCTTCAATCTGCTGTTGTGCAGGTGCTTCTGCATTTTCCTCGTATGTTGAAACTATTGCCAGAGTGATTGAGGTTATAACAAAGAGAACCGCAATAACTGCTGTAACCTTTTTGAGAACACCATCAATTGTTCTGCCTTTGTTCTTACCGAAGAATGTCTCTGCACCACCGGCAATAGCACCTGAAAGGCCCTGCTGTTTGCCCTGCTGCATAAGAACAGAAATAATAAGAACAATCGAAATAATAACGTGTATAATAATCAAAGCTTTTTCCATTTAATTTTCCTCCTAAATACCTGTATGACCCGAATTAGTCATTATTTTTACGCAAGAAAACGGGAACGTCAATTCCGTCATCTTCGCTTACTTTACTTGCTTTTTCATAAAAATTTGTTTTGCCTTCAGGTGTTGTAAATGCTGAAGGTGCAGGTTCATCATCAAATGTTGAGCCTGATTTCTTTTCACCGATTTCTTCCATCATTGATTCAAAAATACCTTTTGAAGTGGTGTCAAAAAAAGGTGATGTTTCTTCCTTGGCTTCGCTTTCAGCTTTAGCACGCTTTACTGGCGACGGACCTGTTGCACCATTAAAACCGGTAGCAATAACAGTAACCTGAATTTCATCACCAAGAGTTTCATCAATGATTGCACCCAGAATTATGTTTGCATCGCTGTCTGCCGCTTCGGTAATAAGCTGTGAAGCTGTCTGAATTTCAAGAATACCCAGATTGCTACCGCCTGTAACATTAAGAATAACACCCTTGGCACCCTTGATAGAAGTTTCAAGCAAGGGACTGTTGATAGCCATTGCAGCCGCATCATGAGCGCGGTTTTCACCGGTAGCCTTGCCGATACCCATATGAGCATAGCCTGTGTTTTTCATAATAGTCTTAACGTCAGCAAAGTCAAGACTGATAAGACCGGGTCTTGAGATAAGGTCAGAAATACCCTGTACGCCCTGTCTGAGAACGTCATCGGCTGCCTTGAACGAATCGGTAAGTGTTGTTCTTGTTTCCGCAATTTCAAGAAGCTTGTCATTGGGAATAACAACCAGAGTATCTACGGCATCCTTAAGGTTTTCGATACCTGCAAGTGCATTCTTTGCACGCTGTGCTCCTTCAAACCAGAAAGGCTTTGTAACGATACCTACTGTAAGTATACCCAATTCTCTTGCAATTTCTGCAACAACAGGAGCCGCACCGGTACCGGTACCACCGCCCATACCTGCAGTAACAAATACCATATCTGCATCCTGAATTGCAAGAGCAATTTCGTCACGGCTTTCTTCAGCCGCTTTTGCGCCAACCTCGGGAACTGCACCTGCGCCAAGTCCCTTAGTAAGTTTTGCGCCAATCTGAATCTTCTGAGTAGCCCTAGAAAGTGTCAGATCCTGCTTATCTGTATTTACTGCGATAAATTCCACACACTGAACTTCTGCTTCAATCATTCTGTTAACAGCGTTGTTACCACCGCCACCAACACCGACAACTTTTATTTTAGCCGGTCCTGCTGTTTCAGTATCAAACTCAAACACAATAATTCCTCCTATCATTTAGAGCATGTCCGTAAAATAGCTGAACAAATATCTGTCAGCGGTCAAAATAGTCAATAGCTACCGCTCTTTTATATTCTGATTTATATGTAAAAATTTGTTCTGTCCTTACAAAAAAAGACACTCTCCCACATATACATTTCATTTTAGCATTTTATTTTAATTCTGTCAAGAGCAAAACACCTTATTTTCAAAGGTTTATTTAAAAAATCAGGCCTCCGTTTACCGGTTTGACTGGTTTTTGTTCTTTTTCGTCATCTACTTATTCTTCGCTTTGCTCCGGCTCAGCCGCTTTAAGAGCAAGACGTGCAATACGCTCCTTTTCTTTCGCTCTGCGTTCAAAATACATATCAGCAGTAATTCTGCGTATTGATGCCATATTATTGAAAATTCTTACGCCAAAAACAACAATCGCAGCAAAATACAGATTTATACTCAAAAGGTCGCCCATCCATGTCAGCAGCATTGCAAGTATTGCATTTGAAAAAAGACCCATCATAAACACATTAAGATTAAACTTTTTGTTAAGGCTGGCAAGTAACGCGCCAAACACCGAATCAAGTGCGGCAACAATGGCAACCGCCATATATATAAGCGCCGATGAACTAAGATTATATGGAACAATTAGTCCTGCCAGAATGCCCAATATTCCCGCTATAATGTAAATCATTATTCAATCACCTCCGGCATAACAGTCTGTGCATGTTTGAAGCTGGTTGCACCGGAATGCTTCTTTATATACAGTTTGTTACTTTTCTTTATCGAAAGCTCCACGCCGTAAAACAATGCCTCATCAACAGCACCGCCGGGCATACGAAGTGCATTTTCTAACGTTTCAGGGTCACCGATTGCCTTGATTTCAAAAGGTGCGGCAACCTTGGTGTTGTTAATACTTACCGTTGGTCCAACGCAACGTATTTCGCTGGTTGCCAGAATTCTTTCGTCGTTAATGGACAAGGCCTCGGCCCCTGATGCGCGGAGTTCATTTAGTATTGTCAGCAGCAAAGAATCGTGAACAATACCGTAACCGTCGTCATAGGTGATAACAGAATCTGTCTTTGCGCCGTCCTTTAGTGTAACAATAATGCCGCTGCCCTCAAGATCGGTCAGTCCTGCAACCGCCTCGGCACGGATAAGTTCGTCCTTTAATATTTTTGTTGCACCACCGTTCTGTGCTGCCTGTTCTCTGTATTTTGCAAGGTCGGTCTGCAACTGAACAATTTGCTTCATCATACCTTCGTTTTTTTCCATCTCGGATTTTAAACTTGCCTGCAGAGTTTCAACACGGCTTGACATCTGTCCCGTAACGGCATTTGCTTTTCTTACTCCTTTAATCTGCCATGTTACGGCAAACGAAATAATAAAAACCATTACCGCCATTGATATCTGGAATTTTATCTTTTTATTGTTTCCCATTTTATTTGCATCCTTCTCTATTGTTCTTCATTGTTTCATAAGGGAACACCTAATTTTCTGTTGGTGGCGCCTCGGTATTTGTTTCCGGTTTATCCTGTGATTCTGTGTTCGGATCCGTTGTCTCTGTTTCGGTTTCAACTACATCTGCATCGGAATTATCTTCCGTTTTCTCACCATGCGGAGTTTCCCGCGGACCAACATAAAGCTTGTCGCTGCGGTAGTCAAAAAGTGCTTTTTCGTATTCGGAAATACTTTCGTCAATAACCTTTTTGCAGAATTTCAGTTTATATTCCATATTCTCATAACCGCCCAGCAGCATATACAGACGGTTTTCGTAATCCAACTGCAAATCAGATAAATCGGCAAAGTTAATATAATTTATTTTGTCAAGCATCTCAAGCTGTGAAAGAATATTCATACACTCAAACAGCTTTCCTGCCCTTGCATCATCCTCTGCCGCAATCTGAGTTCCCGGTTCAGCAGATACAACACCTATACCTTCAATTTTTGCAACATCAGGTATTTCCTCTCCTTGATTAGCCCTTATAATCTTGCCTTCAAGGTTAATCATCAAAAATTGCGAATCATACCCAACATAAGCCACAGGTTTTGCTTCAATAACCTCAATTTTTATTTTATCAGGGAACACCCTGCGCACTTTAACTTCAGCAATCTCAGGGTTCTCGGCAAGTCGTTTTTGCACAGCACGGATATTAGTCATAAAAATATTTTTTCCGATTTGAATCTGTGCCATCTGCAAGATTTCTGCCTCGGTCATATTCTGCTGTCCCACACAATATGCGGTTTTTACGTTGAAGAAAGGAGCCGTAAGCACAGCAACAATAATACCAATACACCCAATCAGAAACACCAGAACGGTCATTCGTCGTTTTATACGGTTTTTACGTTTCTTTTTAAGCATTTTCCGTTTAATATCCTCAGTTTCCGCAACTGCCGCTGTGCTTTTTGTTGTAGTTTTTTTCGACTTTCTTACAATCTTCACCGTACATTCTCCTTTCCCTGTTTTTTCATCTGTTTTATTTTCGTTTTATTGACGCTCCCAACGCCGAAAACATATCTTCGATACGTTCATAACCACGGTCAATGTGATGAACTCCCGAAATTTCAGTATCACCAATAGCAGACAGTCCTGCAATTACTAAAGCAGCACCGCCGCGCAAATCCCCTGCACATATTTTTGCACCCTGAATATAATTGCAACCCGTAACCGCCGCAAGCCGTCCGTCAACAATTATATCTGCGCCCATTTTAATAAGCTCGGGAACGTGCTTGTATCTGCTTTCAAAGATATTTTCCACAAAAACAGTTGTACCCTCTGCCGTAGCAAGTGCCGACATAAACAAAGCCTGTGCATCTGTGGGAAATCCGGGATAAGGTGATGTCATAATCTTGCCTAAGCCCCGCAACCTATCCACACACTTAATGCGCACATAATCTTTGCCATCTGTAATACTGCACCCCGAATCCCTGAGCATTGAAAGAATCAGCCGTATATGTTCGGCATTGATATTTTTAAGAACAACATCCCCGCCGCAACAAGCAACAGCACAAGCACAGGTCGATGCAAAAATTCTGTCCGAAATTATATTATACTCTACTTTTTCTAATTTTTCAACACCTAATATACGAATTATTTCAGAACCTGCACCGGAAATTTCTGCACCCATTGCATTAAGGAAGTTCTGCAGGTCAACAATTTCAGGTTCACGTGCCGCATTGGTTATTATAGTTTCACCTTTTGAAACCGCCGTAAGCAGCATAATATTTTCGGTTGCTCCCACGCTGGGGAACAGCAGATTTATTGTAGTTGGTATTATCTTATCCAGCTTGCAATAAATATTTCCGCCGATTTCCTCAACAGTTACGCCAAGTTGTCTAAAGGCTTTGATATGCAAATCAATAGGTCTTAAGCCTATGGCACATCCGCCGGGATAGGATATAACCGCCTTTTTTGTCCGTGCAAGTAATGGTCCCAAAAACAGAACTGATGACCGCATACTGCACATAAGTTCATTTGAAATCTCGTATTTTTGTACACCAGCAGTATTAACTACTGCCGTGTGGTTGCAATATTCGGTTTTGCCCCCAAGCTGCCTTATAATTTCAAGAGCAGCCGCCGTATCAGCAAGATCAGGGCAGTTATGTATAACCGATTTATCCCCATTTAAAACAGATGCGGCCAGAATTGGCAGGACTGCATTTTTAGAGCCCTGAACATCAACCTCGCCGCTCAGCTTTTTTCCACCGCAAATTAAAAGTCTGCTCACCGTAACACCTCCGGATAGAATTCTGTCTGTTTACCTACATACTATGTAATTTACCGAAAATGGTGTTACATCAATTTGCTATTCAGTTTTGGTTAATCCTTTAAGTATTTTATATATCCTTTCTGTAGAATCAGGAATACCTATACTCTTTGAGCCACGACTCATTTTTTCAAGAACGCCGTCATCCTCAAGAATATGGCTGACCGCCGTCCCAAGCTTATCCACGCAAAGCTCGCTTTCGCGGATTACAACCGCACCCCCTGATTTTTCAACGGCACGTGCGTTGTGTTCCTGATGATTGCCTGCCACATATGGCGAAGGTATCAGTATTGCCGCCTTGCCAAGAGCTGTCATTTCACTTACCGAGCCACCCGAACGTGCAATAATCAAATCTGCCGCATTAAGTGCCAAATCCATATCGTATATATACTCTGAAACCTTGAGTTTTTTATAAGCTTCGGGTTCTATGCCGTTATTTTTAAAGCGGTTCATCACCTTTTCAAACTGATTATTCTTGCCTGTGGACATGATTATCTGATACTTTTCCTCTGCCACAATGCCCGATATCCAGTCAGTTGCAACCTGATTGATTTTTTCTGCGCCAAGACTGCCGCCGAATATCAGAATAACCTTTTCATCGCCAAGACCAAGCTTTGCCTTTGCAGATGGCTGATTCTCAGCAAGGATTGAAGGTCTTACCGGATTACCCGTTATTTCAATCCTTTTTGCTTTCGGGACAAATTTTGCCGCCTCGGCCATACTAAGAGCCACAACATCTGCAAAATGTGACAGTATTCTTATGGTAACACCGGGGTATGCATTTGCCTCGTGAACCAATGTTGGAAGCTTCAACATTGCCGCAGCCGCAAGGGCTGGGCCTGCTACATAACCACCTGTGCCCACAACAACATCCGGTTTAAAATCTTTTATAATTTTTCTTACACGGCCTATTCCGCCAAAAATCTCGCCTACGGTTTTTATGTTTTTGAAGCTAAGTTTTCGCTGAAATCCGTGTATTTTGATAAATTTTATATCGTAACCCGACCGTGGAACAAGGGTACTCTCCATACCCTTTTCTGTTCCTATAAAAAGGAACTCACTATCGGGTTCTTTTTCCTTTATGTAGTTTGCAATTGCAATGGCAGGATTGATATGCCCTGCCGTTCCTCCGCCTGCAAATAAAATTCTCATTCAGATGCCGACCTTTCATTAATGTTTACAATTTGCTGTGTTTTGACACATTAAGAACAATTCCCATCTCTGCCATGGTTATCGCAAGTGCCGTACCACCATAACTGAAAAATGGCAACGGCATGCCCGTGACAGGTATTGACGACGTTACAACCGCAATATTAACCAATGCCTGAATTGCAATAAGTCCGATAATTCCTGTTGTCAGAAGTGTGCCGAAAAGGTCCGGCGCCTTAAGAGCGATTTTTATTCCTCTGATGATAAGGAATATAAACATCAACATAACCAGTACCGCACCAAGAAGTCCGAATTCCTCGGCAAGAATAGAAAATATAAAATCATTCTGCGGTTCAGGAATGTTCAGGTACTTCTGTCGGCTTTGTCCCAGACCTGCCCCGAAAATTCCGCCTGAGCCTATGGCATAAAGTGACTGCACAATCTGCCAGCCTGAACCCTGAATATCTTTAAACGGATCCAAAAATGTGAGCACGCGGGCAAGACGGTAAGGAGATTTAGCAACCACAAGTACCAAAACAAACAATACCGGCAGGCATAAAACAGCAAAATGGCTTATTTTTGCCCCTGCCACAAACATAAGCAGTACACAGGTTGCCACAATCAGCATGGTACAACTGAAATGGGGTTCCATCATTATTATCATGGCCACAACACCGATAATAGCTAAATACATCATAAATACGCTAAAGTTTTTCAGTTCCTTATAGTTTTTTGACAAACTATAAGAAAAAAATACTATCATAGCAATCTTTGCAACCTCGGACGGCTGAAAGTTTATTGGACCTATGTAAATCCAACGTCGGGCGTCATTTATCTTTCGTCCTATGCCCGGAACAAGTACCAACAGCAAAAGTAAAACCGTGAGGCAAAGTGCAGGAAATGCCCATTTTTTAAGTTTTTTATAATCATAATTTGCGGTAATAAACATTGCAATACTGCCTAAAATCGCCCACAAAAGCTGCTTTTTGAAGTAAAAAAAGCTGTCGTGGTTTGTGGCCTCACTTGCATAAGCAATAGGGCTGCTGGCACTTAACACCATAAGCAGTCCAAAAGCCAACAATATATACACCGCCACCAGAAACTGAATATCCATGCCTTTGGCAGCCGCAGCAAGGTTGTTTATTCTGGACACTATAAAACCTTTACGGGATTTTCTTGATTTTCTTGAACCTGCATTTCTTCGTCCCCGTTTCATAATCGCTGTACCTGCCTTTCTGTTTTATTTTTACGTCAGTTATTTATGGAACAAAGCGGCTGCACCGCTCGCTGCAGGCGGCGGTCGTAGCTATAACGCTTTGTTTGCCCATGTGCATTTCGGCAAAGCCAAAAATCTTGCACGGGCAATCTAAATTATATTTTTTTATAATAGGGGTTTAGTACCGACAGGTAGTAAATTCCTATTATGCAAAAAAGCCTATTACACAAAGTACTGCTGTTATAAGCGAAAATACTGTTACAATCTTAACCTCACTCCATCCGCACATTTCAAAGTGATGATGAATGGGGCTCATTTTGAAAATACGTTTGCCGGTCTTTTTAAACCACGCAACCTGAATTATAACCGAAAGTGTTTCCATAACATATGCAAATCCCACTATCAGCAGTAGCAGAGGATTTTTCATATAAATTGCCATTGCCGACACCGCACCGCCTAAGAACAGCGAGCCTGTATCACCCATAAACACCTTCGCAGGATATTTGTTATAGAGCAAAAATCCTACCAGACCGCCCACCAATGCAGAACTGAAAATTACCACCGGAGTTGTTCCCGCAATACTTGATGTAATGCAATAGAAAACTCCAACAACTACTGTTATGCAGGCAGCCAGACCGTCAAGACCGTCAGTAAGGTTTACGCTGTTTGTTGCTGCTGTCATAACAAGAATAATCAACGGAATATATACCCCGTAATGCAGTTTAAGAGTGATGCCGGTAAATGGAATAGCAACATCTGTACCTATAATTCCGCTGCTTACCATCCACACCGAAAAGCCAAGCGAAACTATAATTTGAAGAGCAAACTTCTGCGACGCACGAAGTCCCAAATTTCTTTTAAGGATAACCTTTATGTAATCGTCAACAAATCCGATAGCACCAAAACCCAGCGCCGCAAAGGTTATTGCACAAATACCCATAATAGCGTTTTTATCCTTGCCTGCACCGTATATAAATACGCCACAAATCGCCGCAACAGCAACAGCAATGATAAATATAAATCCGCCCATTGTGGGTGTGCCCGATTTTTTCTGATGCCACTTGGGGCCCTCTTCCCTTATTTCCTGACCGAATTTAAGTCTGTGAAGTAGTGGAATTAAAAATATTCCGCAAACTGCCGCAACAATAAACCCAATTAATCCAACTATAAGTGTTTTTATCATTTTATCCTCCGCCTTTAATTAGCATCTGCCTCGGCAACATATTCTGCTATTTCTTCCAACCTCATTCCTCGTGATGCTTTAAACAAAAGCACATCGTTTGGCTGCAAAATATCCATTATATGAGCCTTTGCGGCATTATTATCATAAAAAATATAAATCTCTGACGAGTTAAATCCTTTTTCAATTGCGCCGTTTGCCACCATTTCGGCATGAGGGCCCACCGCAATCAGACACCCTATGTCATAATCGCAGACGTAACCGCCCACGGTGTTGTGGGCCTCGTCGGAATAATCACCAAGTTCCAGCATATCACCAAGAACGGCTACCCGCCTGGATTCTGCATCTGCATCCTTCGGCTTTGTAACCGACAAAACCTCAAGCCCTGATTTCATAGATGTGGGACTTGCATTATAACAATCCTTAATTATCACATAATTTTCAAGAACCTCAATGTTCTGTCGCAGCCCCTGAGGTTTAAAATTCGCTATACCCTCTGCAATCTCGGTCATTGTCATACCGTACTTTATACCCGCAAGAATTGCCGCCAGAGCATTATAAATATGGTGTGCCCCCGCGGTATTTATCCTGATATGATATATCTCGCCTTCGACCTTCACGTCAAACAACGTTCCGTCCGAATGCTTCTTTATGTTAGATGCAACAATGTCGCATTCGTTATTTTCAATGCCGTATGTCAATGTTTCAAAGGGAACGGTTCCTACCGTTTTCCACAAAAGCGGGTCGTCGCCATTTAAAATCACCGTACCGTCACCCGCAGGCATACCCTCTAATATTTCAAGCTTCGCCTTTAAAATTCCTTCTTGAGAGCCAAGATGTTCGATATGCGAAAATCCGATATTTGTTATTATCGCAGTTTCCGGTGTCGCAATTTTTGTGAGCCTTGATATTTCACCAAAGGCGCTCATTCCCATTTCAAAAACCGCAATTTCGTCTGTATTTTCCATACGGAAAGCGGTCAATGGCAAGCCTATTTCGTTATTGAAATTACCCTCTGTTTTAAGTACCTTAAATTTGTTTTCAAGAACGCAGGCCACCATATCCTTTGTGCTGGTTTTCCCTACGCTGCCGGTAATCCCTACCGAAGGGATCGCAAAACAGCTTCGGTAATATGCCGCAATATCGCGCAATGCCTTGTATGTATTTTCACACACAATTACCGAAAAACCTTCTTTGTTGTCAAAATCTTTGTCAACCACACAGCACACCGCACCTGCAGCTTGGGCCTGACTTACAAAATTATGCCCGTCAAACTTTTCACCCCTGAGGGCAACAAATACCGAGCCTTCACTTATTTTGCGACTATCTGTTACAACATCTGCAACAACTTTATCTCCGTCACAGTTTTCAAAAAAACCGTCACAGGCTTTTGCTATCTGTGCTAATGTCAGAATTTTTTCCAATTTGCTCCCTCCTTCATTTTAATTCTCAGATGAATCAATAAGTTTAAGAACTATTTCCCTTTCATCAAACACAATTGTTCTGTCTTTAAGAATCTGATAGGGTTCATGACCCTTCCCTGCAAGCAGGATTATATCATCAGGCTTTGCGTTATCCAAAGCAAACTCAATGGCCTCAAACCTGTTTTCAACCACCGCATAACGGCAGTCGGTTTCACGCATACCCACAAGTATATCCTCGATAATCGCACCCGGCTCCTCGCTGCGCGGGTTATCACTTGTCACAACACAAAAATCTGAAAGTTGACCTGCAATTTTGCCCATCTGCGGACGTTTGGTTTTGTCACGATCACCACCGCAACCGAAAAGGGTCACTATTCTTCCCTTGGCAAAGCCTTTTATTGCATTAAGTATATTAAGAAGTCCGTCGGGAGTATGTGCATAGTCAATAATAACTGTATAGTCGGTATTAGTCTGAACAACTTCGATTCTACCCTTTACGCCCTTTGCTGTCTTTAAACCGTCAGCAATCTCCTTAAGAGAAAGTCCTGCGGCAAGGCAGCAACCTGCAGCAGTAAGGGCATTATATACCGAAAATCCACCGGGAATCGCAAGACTTACCCGTTCGCTCTCGTCTTTATAATTTAAGTCAAACTCCACTCCGGTTGCACGGTATTCAATATTTTGTGCCCACAAATCAGCCTTTGTTTTTGCTGAATAGGTAAGAGCATCACAACCGCATCCCAAACTCAACTTTTCATACGCATCATCATCAATATTAAACACACCAACACCGCATTTTTTAAACAGTATTGACTTTGCGTCAATATAATTTTCCATAGTTTCATGAAAGTCAAGGTGGTCTTGTGTTACATTGGTGAATGCACCAATATTAAAATGGCAGGATGCCACTCTGTCAAGTGCCAAGGAATGTGACGAAACCTCCATTACTACCGAGGTAACACCCTCCTTTGCCATTCTGTCAAAAAGCTGCATAAGCTCCAGAGAGTCAGGTGTTGTATGATGGGACGGAATAACTTCGCTCCCTATCATATTCTGATTTGTTCCTATAAGTCCGACCCGATGTCCGCAATTTTCAAGAATAGATTTCACAAGATAGGTTGTTGTGGTCTTTCCGTTTGTACCGGTAACACCAATAAGTTTGAACTTTTTAAACGGATGGTCATAAAACTCAGCCGCCACGCTTGAAAGTGCATATCTTGTGTTCTCTACCACAACGGTGGTTGCCGCAGTTTCACTCATCTCTTTTTCGGCAATTATCGCAACTGCGCCCTTCTCAAGAGCGTTTTCAGCATAATCGTGGCCGTCTGATTTATAACCCTTGATGCACACAAACACATCTCCGGGCTTAACATCCCTTGAATCAAAGGCAATGCCCGAAATTTTCACATCTATATTTCCCTGAACCGAAATAATATCAACATCTGACAATAATTGGGATAAAGTCATAGTTTCTTCCTCCAAACTAAAAACACTAATCTCGTATCTCGACATACCTGAAATCCAAAGTAATAATCGTGCCCGGCTCTACCATAGTTCCTGCTGCCGGCGACTGACCCGAGCATATTGCAACGCCGTCCACATTTGACAGACCCTTTATTCTTACATTAAGACCCGAATTGGTGATACCTCTGTTCGCCTCAGAGCCATAACAGCCCACCACATTGGGGACCTCCACCGTCTTTGCGATTTCCTCGCCCTCGGTATAAGCCACTACTTTGGAGTTTCTTGCAAGTTTCGAATAAGGCTTTGGCACCTGATCCAGAACTACATCGCCTGTACCCTTGATGCTGATATTCACGCCTACTTCTTTAAGAATGGACTCTGCTTCTGTACGGGTTTTGCCCGTAACATCCGGAACTGTTATATCAATCATTTCCAATTCTTCCTGAGTGTATTCGGGTTCAACTCCCAGATACTGAAGACTTTCTTCAAGAATATTTTTTACAACAGGTGCCGCAATCAATCCACCATAATATGTTGACCCAACCGGTGGCTGGTCAAGTATTACAAGACAAACTATCTCAGGGTCATCGGCAGGTGCAAAACCTACAAAGGATGCAACATATTTGCCGTTTCCACGTGGCTGTTTTTCGGATGTTCCGGTCTTTCCTGCAATGCGGAAACCTGCAAGATATGCATTTTTACCACCGCCCACCGATACAACCGACTCTAAGATTTCGCACATTTTTTTACTCGTTTCCGGTGAAATAACCTGACGTACAACCGTAGGAGCATATTCTTCCGTAACATTCTGGTCTTTATCAACAAGACGTTTTACCAGATGCGGTTTCATCAGCTTTCCGCCATTTGCAACAGCCGAAACCATAGTAACCATCTGGAGTGGTGTAACATTAAAGCTCTGTCCGAATGAAGATGTAGCAAGGTCAATTTCTTTGAAATTTGATATTTCGTGAAAAATACCATTTGTTTCACCGGGCAGTTCAATACCCGTCTTGTCACGGAATCCAAAACCTTTGACATACTTTACAAAATCATCTCTGCCAACCCTTGCTCCGATTTCTATAAACGCAGGGTTACAGGAGTTCTGCACCGCCTGAACAAATGTCTGCGAGCCATGTCCGTTACGGTTTGCACAGCTTATTCTGCGGTCAGCTACCTTAATTGAACCACCGCAATAAAAATGGTCGTTAAGACCTACTGCATTCTCTTCAAGAGCCATAGACGCTACTGCAATCTTAAATGTTGAACCCGGTTCATAGGAGTCAACAACAGCCTTATTTCTTCTCAGGAACTGTGTTACTTCGGTTATTTTTGAATTATACTCAGCTCCTTCAAGCTTTGCCAGTTGTTCTCTTATATCCGGATATTTCTGTTCAACTGCCGCATTAATTTCAAAAGGCTGATTAAGGTCATAGTCGGGCTTTGTTGCCATAGCAAGGATTTCGCCGGTTTTAACGTTCATTACAATTGCCGCCGCACCTTCTTCAAGGCCGTTTTCTATACGCGCATTTTCAAGATGTTTTTCGGTAAAATGCTGTATTGTTTCATCAATAGTAAGAACAATACTGCTGCCCTCCTGTGCCTCGTAATAACTTTCGTAGTTATCGGGCAGGTCAAGTCCTGCCGTCATATTTGCCGAAACAACTCTGCCGGGAACACCCTCAAGCTGTTCGTTATAAACCATTTCGATACCTTCAAGACCCTTGTTGTCGCTGCCTACAAAACCAATTACCTGAGATGCAAAATTTCCGTAGGGGTAATATCTTTTTGTGTCCTCGGAGAATTTAATTCCCTGAACATTATATTCATTGATGTATTCACGCAGGGCATCTGCCTGATCTTTTTCAACCTTTTTCTTTATATATTCAAAGTTGGATTCCTTATTTATCCTCTGGAGAACCGTTTCATAGTTAAGTTCAAGAATTTCTGCCATTTTACGGGCAATTTCTTCAGGGGTCTGTTTGGTGTTCTGACGAACATTTTTAGGCGTAATACTAATTGTTTCAACACTCAAGTTGTTTGCCAGCACTCTCATATTGCGGTCATAAATAAGTCCGCGGGCAGGAGTTATAAAATTATCGCTGGTCTGCTGTTCACGTGCAGCAAGTGTAAGCTCCTCACCGCGTACAATCTGAAGCCACGCCACTCTCACCATTAAAGCGCAGAAAAGGAAGACTGCCCCTGCGAGCAGCCATCCTATCTTTTTTCTTTGTGTTAATGTACTTTGTTCGTTTTGCACCGCAATTACCTCCAAAGAAATCCAATCTCTTCAGACACCGTCTATGTAATTATATTGGATGCAACAATTCAAATATACCAAAATAAACCTATCTTTTATTTAAATATGTTCATCGCACTTGTAATTGTTCCTGTAACGCCGTTCATAGCTACCTTTTTCTTAGTGCCATCTTTTTTAGCATAAATTTCACTAGCGTCACCCTGCTCCATATCAACATAGAACATCTGATATCTTTCGGGTCTTACCATTCCAAATTTTTCGTTTGCCACAGTCTGCAGCTGCTCAAGGTCGATAGCCTTGTCAATCTTGACCTGTAAATCCTGATTTGCCGCCACTATCTCGTTATACTGTTTTTCAAGCTGTGTTACGCGGCCTCTTGCCTCATTGATTTTTACATAGCCGTTTACTATCACAAAAGCAACTGCAAAGCATATCGCCACTCTCAGGAAGTTTGCAACATTGAATGCAGAATGTTTTTTTGCTGCGGTTCTTGTTCTTTCCGCTGTCTTGTTATCTTTATCATTTGTGTGAAGTCTTCTGTTGTCCGTATTACCGTATGAATCAAATCCGATTTCAACTTTAAATGCACTACTTGTATTATAACCGTACAAATTAGACATTTTTAAACTTCACCTCTCCTTTATAATTTTTTCACCGCTCTCAGCTTTGCGCTGTGGGCACGGTTGTTGTTTTCAAGTTCTTTTTCGTCCGAAATAACAGGCTTTTTATTAACAATCTTAACTATCGGCGACTTTCCGCAAACACATACAGGAAAATCTTTAGGACACTGACATCCCGTTGCAAGGTCTGCAAAGGTCTGCTTGACAATTCTGTCCTCAAGGGAATGAAATGTTATAATTGATAACACCCCGCCGGGATTCAAAACATCAACAAAATCCTCAATGGCTTGTTTCAGAATCCCAAGTTCGTTGTTTACCTCGATACGGATTGCCTGAAAAGTTCTTTTTGCAGGATGCTTGTCCGCAAACCTCATTTTTGCAGGAACAGCACTTTTTATAATATCTCTAAGCTCAAATGTTGTTTCAATTTCACCTTTTTGTCTTTCTGTAACGATTGCTTTTGCAATCTGTCTGGCAAATCGTTCTTCGCCGTAATCAAATATGATTTTTGCAAGCTCGCCTTCTGTGTAGCCGTTAACCACTTCAAATGCCGAAAGCGCATCTTCACGGTTCATCCTCATATCAAGTCTCGCATCCATATTGTAACTGAAACCGCGTTCTGCCGTATCAAGCTGAGGTGATGACACACCAAGGTCAAGGATTGCGCCGTCAACTTTTGATATGCCTAGATTTTTAAGAACAATTTTTATCTCCGAAAAGTTGCTGTGAACAATGTTGACCATATCACCAAATTGTTCAAGCCGTTTTGATGCCGCATTGATTGCCGTCATATCACGGTCAATGCCCACAAATGTTGCACCCTTTGACAGTTTGGAGCAAACCAGACTTGCATGACCGCCGCCGCCCAGCGTTCCATCAACGTAAATACCCTGCGGCTTGACCTCAAGAAAATTAATACTTTCTTCAAGCAATACCGAGATATGATTGAATTCCCCGCTCATAATCCCAGTCTCTCCATTGCGCCCTCAATCTCAGCAGAATCAAGGGATGGGTCGTTCATATAAGCTTCCCAGTCAGCCTTGTTCCAGATTTCCATACAGTTGGAAACACCTACAATCACAACCTCACGGTCGAGGCTTGCATATTCACGATAAGCAGGAGGGATGACAACACGACCTTGTGAATCTATTTCACATTCGGTTGCACCTGCAAAGAAAAATCTGCGAAGTTTACGTGCGTCAGCACCACGAAGTTCAAGGAGCTCGGCTTTAAAGCCTTCCCATTCCTCTTTTGAATAAGCACAAAGGCAGTCATTAACACCTTTAGACAGCACAAAATTTCCACCAAGATCATCTCTGAACTTAGATGGAATACTAACTCTGCCTTTTGTATCAAGGTTGTGAAAATATTCACCGATTAGCATAGTCTTGTGCTCCTTGTATTTTTAGCGCCATTTTTGTGCCACTTTGTGGAATTTTACTCCACTTCGTCCCACTTTCTTCTATTCTACTATACTTTAAACCATTTTGCAATAGTTTTTTGAAAAAAATTTAAAAAAATTGTAATCTTTTTGTAACAATGCTACGAATAGCATTATTACAAGAGTTCGGGACAACAAAAAAGCCGCTGAAACAATAGTTTCAGCGGCGGGTTGCCACACAAATTTAATATTTTATTCTGTTATTTTAAGTACCTTAACTTCGCTTTCTTCAAGTTTGGCTTTTAAGGCCACATCAGGCTCGGTATCGGTAATGATGTAATCTATTTCTTCCATAGAAATCAGCTTTACAAAGCCAACACCGCCCATTTTACTTTTATCGCAAAGATAGTATTTTTCTCTGGCATTAGCAAACATCTTCTGCTTTATACCACATTCTGTTTCATTGCTTTCAAGAATACCACCGTCAGCAGTAATGCCTTTGCTTGAGAAAAACATCTTGCTTGCAAAATAATTTTCTTCAATACTCTTTTCGGCATGTCTGCCGACAAATGACTGGTTATTGCTGAGCACACCGCCCACCGAAATAACCTTTATATTCTCACAGCCCGAAAGCTCAACCGCAACTCTGAGCGAGTTTGTTATAACAGTTATGTTTTTGCGGTTTTTAAGCTCCTTTGCCATAAAGAAGGTTGTTGTTGACGCGTCAAGGAATATTGTATCACCTGCCGTCACATACTTTACAGCTTCTTTTGCAAGGCGCATTTTTGCATCAACATTTATATGTTTTCTCTTTTCAAGGGAGATTTCATATGTTGTTCCCTCAAGCGGAACAGCACCGCCGTGGGTTCTTCGCAAAGTCTCCTGTTTTTCAAGCTTTTCAAGGTCACGTCTGACAGTTTCTTCAGTGACACCAAGCTCTGAGCTTAAGCGGCTTACCGAAACAACACCGTCTGCATTTAAAAACTCCATTATTTTTTTCTGGCGTTCAAGTGCAAGCATCTGAATCCCTCTCTTTCAATCCGGGCAATTATTATTTCTTAATTATTCTTACGACAGCGCCGTTTTTGAGACCTGTCGAGTTTGCATCGTCTGTGTCGATATGCATTTCTGCATTGAAATCGTCACGAACTCTTACCTGAACGTCATAGAATTTTGTTGGCTTGATTCCTTCAACCTCAACATCCACATAATCATTGTCCTTGATATCGTTTGCCGTAGCATATTCGGGTGTAAGGTGGATGTGGCGGTTGGCAATGATTACGCCTTCTTTCAGATAAACGCAACCCTTGGGACCGACAAGTACCAGTTTTTCAGAGCCTGCCACATTGCCCGAAGGACGAACGGGAGGGCTGACCTTCAGAACAAATGTATCTGTTCTTGAAATTTCAACCTGAGTGTTTTTGCGGACAGGGCCAAGAACTCTTACATTCTCGATTGATTTAAGTGACGGACCAACCAGCGTTACCACTTCTTCTGACGCATACTCACGACCCATAAGGTATTTTTTTATATGGAGTTCGTATCCTTTGCCAAAGAGGGTTTCAAGGTCTTCCTGTGACAAATGAACGTGGCGCTGTGAAACACCTACCTTAATCTGTCCGTCTGTATCTATTTTTTCAACTACCGATTTTACGGCTTTTGCTATTGTGTCTACATCATACATAATGCTTCACCCTGAACAAAGGACTTTTGCCCATTGTTCCCTGAATCAGATTTCCGTCTTTCCGGATTGTCATTAACCTTCCATATCAAAGAACTTTGTTACCTCGGTATGGGGTCTTGCAATAACTGCGTGACCAAAAATATTGCCGATTGCATCTGCACTCTTAAGACCTGCTTCAACCGCAGCCTTAACTGCTGAAACCTCGCCGGCAACAATAAATGTAACCAAGCGACCGCCAAGTCTTTTTTCGGTGTGGATAACACGAACATCTGCCGCCTTTGTCATTGCATCAAGACCTTCGATTGCCGCAACAAGACCTTCAACCTCAATCATACCGATTGATTCGCCTGTTGAAACTGCAGGTTCCATTTCAGCCTCGCCAGCAAAGCTCTTTGGAAGTTTTTTGTTGTACTTATCCTTGTTCATATCAAGAAGGTATGCCATTTTCTCTGTACCGTCACCGGGGTTGGGGATGGTATGAGAAATTATGTACTTGCCCTCTGATTCTGCATAAGCCTTACCTGCCGCAATAGCCGCCTTAACAGCCGCAACAGGACCCTCAACCTTTATCTGCATAACCAGCGGTGCCGGAACATCCGCACTGCCGGGACGGGTACGGTCAAATGCAATTACTTTTACATCTGCAGCCTTTGCACAAAGGTCTGCCGCAACTACTGCAGTTGTAAAGCTGTATACTTCTAACATTCCTAATGCTTTCATAGGATTTTCCCTTTCTGTGTTAATAAAGTACTATTTCTTCTTTTCTATTCATTGGCAGAGGTGGGTTGACCCCCATATGCCCTACCAACAGTAAACCGCGAAACTAACTTTTTATTCAGGGTCGCAGAGTTTAAACCGAGTAAATTTTTTGTCAGGCAAGCAAAAAACGGAGAGAATACTTGGTGTATTCATGAGTATTTTTACGACGCATGGCGGAAAATTTGCCTGTTTAAACCATATGCGGTTCAACACGCCCTGCCAAAAAATTAAACAATGTGGAAACCATCTACCATTACGCAACGTCTCTGACGGGTAAAGGATTTTGCTGATGTGATACCCTCTCCTGTAGGGCCTGCTATTGTGAAGGTTGTGTGACCTTCGCCGCCTGCACCGATACCTGCATACGAAGGAGCATTTTTAACAAATATTGTGGTTTCAACCGCTCTTGCAAATGCTGTGAGTCTGTCAACATTCTTTGAATGGATATGTGCAGAATGACGATTGCCGTGCTCTGCCTTGCAAGCCTCGATTATAGCTTCTTCTATATTATTAACTCTTACTATAGGAAGAATCGGCATCATCATTTCAACCTGAACAAAGGGGTGCTTTGCATCTGTTTCACAAATTATCAGTCTGGGGTCTGCATCAATGCCCAGTTCTTTAAGGAAGAGTCTTGCATCCTTGCCTACCCATTTTTTGTTGATACCAAACTTGCCGTCTTTTTCAATAAGAGCAACCTTTACCAATCTTTCGATGTCTGCACCCTTAAGGAGGTATGCACCGTTCTTCTGCATATTGCGGATAAGGCTGTCTGCAACAGAATCAAATACAAAACATTCCTTTTCAGCAATACAGGGAAGGTTGTTGTCAAAGCTTGCACCCTTGATAATGTCTGATGCAGCCTTTTCAATATCTGCGGTATCGTCAACGATAACAGGAGGATTACCTGCACCTGCACCGATTGCCTTTTTGCCTGATGAAAGAAGCATCTTTACAACGCCGGGACCACCTGTTGCAACCAACATTCTAACGATAGGTGACTTAACCATTTCGTTTGATGTGTCCATTGTGGGGTTAGCAACCGAAACAACCAAGTTTTCGGGGCCGCCTGCTTCCAGAATACCACGGTTAACAAGGTCAACTGCGTAGTTTGCAATTTTCTTTGCGTTGGGGTGGGGGTTGAATACAACCGCATTACCGCCCGCAATCATACCGATTGAATTACAGATAACTGTTTCACTTGGGTTTGTTGAAGGTGTGATACTGCCGATAACGCCAAAAGGTGCCATCTCAATAAGGGTAAGACCTGTATCACCTGTCTTTACGATAGGCTGAAGGTCTTCGGTACCGGGGGTTTTGTTTGCAACAAGCTGATGCTTGATAATCTTATCAGAAACTCTGCCCATACCTGTTTCTTCAACGCCCAGCTTTGCCATTTCCTCGGCTTCTTCAAGAGTTAAGCGGCGGATTGCCTCAATCATCTTTTCTCTCTGCTCAACAGTATAACTCTTATACTGGATGTAAGCCTTCTGTACAGCCTCCAGCGCCTCTGTCATTGTGGGGAATACACCCTTAAGATTCTTGGGTGTTTCTACCTTTCCGTCCATATTACGGATAACACTTTCAACAATAGTGCTTATGCATTTTTCATCTAACATCTGAGTTTACCTTCCTCTCTGTATTTCTGTATCAGTCATTAAAGGCTGATGAAAATTGTTTTAGTTGTACTATGCCAGCGATTTTCACGCCTTTAAATTACTGTGTTCCACATCTTTTCGTCAGGATTTGCAATAACCGAGCTGTCAAGGAACATTGTTCCGTCGGCAACCTCAGCCTTCGCTCTCTCTATTGCGCTTTCAACAGCCGCAACCTCGCCTGTGAGAAGCATATACGACTTACCGCACATACCTCTTGCCACACGAAGCTCTATAAGGTCTACTATCGCGGTTTTTGCCGCTATATCTGCCGCTAAAATTATTGATGCCGCAGAGTAGGTCTCTAAAACTCCAAGAGCACGTTTATCCTTTATATCTGTTGCTCCGTAAAGCGCAGGGAAGATTGTTTCGTGGGGATTGCCCAAAACAAAACTGTCGATGAGCTTTTCAGGGAACATAGCTTTTACTGCGTCGATTGATGCACGAACTGCGCTCAACTCGCCCTCGATAAGAATAATATACTTACCCGGGCAGACAACCTCGGCCTCAATAATTTTGACCTCGGCAGTCTTAATCATAATATCTGCGGCCTTCATACCGGTGGAAACCGTTGTAAGTTCAGCCATTGCCAATGCTTTTGCCATTTAATTGTTTCCCACCTTTCTTACCGCTTGATTTCAAGTATAATATAATTTTCTGTAATTTCTTTTACTGTTGCATCATGTGGACTGTGAATTTCAGCACCAAGTCCTTCGCAGGATGCAATGCTTTGGTATTTTTCAACCTTATCGCCAACCTTAACCTGAGGTTTTGCCGGCTGACCGATATGTTGTCTAAGTTCAATTTTAACCGTCTTGAGTTTTTTGCCAAAATCTTCAGGCAACTCCTCAATAGGCGCTTCCACATTGTATTTTGCAATGCCAAGACGAGCAATCAGTCGCTCCATAGGAACATATCTGAATGGTCTGTGTTCGTTTACTCCCGTAAATTGTGGTTCGGGAAGTTTTATGCCCTTGGCACGGATTTCATTACGAAAAGTGCCGATAAGCATCGCAGGGGACAGTCCCTGATGACAGGCATACATTTCGCAAAGTCTGCACTGCGAACAATATGCCGAATTAAGCAGAGCCGGAACATCGCCTGACATACCCTTGGTTGCGGCACGCATAAATGCGTGAGGTTCAATGGGATGACCAAGCAAGTTTCTTGAGCACAGGTCTGTACACATACGGCACTGACAACAAGCGCTCATCGCTCTGTATATATTAACCTTTGGATTTGTTTTCTTCTTTAAAATAACGGGATGGTTTTGTGGCAGCACCAATACCGCATTTGTGGTTTTGGTTACTACATCCTTCTTCTTCGCAAGACGTCCCGTCATTGCTCCGCCGTTTAGATACTGACAATCCTTAATTGTCTCGCCGCCGGCAAGCTCCACAACACGGTTCAGCGGTGTACCGAGGGGAACTCTGAATGTACCGGGGTTAGCTACCTCACCTGCAACAGTTACATATTTATAACATACAGGTCGTTTTTCGGTAATTGCATAGTATGTATTGAGCATTGTTTCAACATTGAAAACTATAACGCCCTCTGTAATGGGAAGCTGACCGGGCTTTACTACTCTGCCGGTTGCCTCGTAAATCAGTATAATTTCATCACCTGCAGGATAAACCTCGGGGAGTAATGAAATCTTCATATGTTTAAATTTATCAAGCTGTTCTTCTACTTCTTCAACAGCTTCGGTATAAGCTTCCTTAACTGCAATAATTGCATCCTTTGCACCAACAGCCTTGCGAACTGTATCAAGTGCTTTAAGCACCTCTTTTGCAAAGGTTGAAAGAAGCTGTCTGTGGAGCCTGAACAAAGGCTCGCACTCTGCACAGTTAAGAATAACCGTGTCAGCCTGGTCGCTGAGCTTTGCATACGAAGGGAAACCTGCACCACCGGCACCAACCACACCGCATTCCTTCATAAGTTCTTTAAGTTCGGTCAATTGCATAATTGGTTAATCCCCCTTCCAATAAAATTTCAAATCATCTTTTATGCAAAATTAGCACCGTCGTCCACGATACCCACGATTGCAGCATCAACAGGAGCATTATTTGCTTTTTCGTCGCCAAGACGAGCCGCACTGCCCAATGCTACCAGAACATATTCGCCGATACCTGCGCCAATATTATCAATCGCAACCAACTGCGAATTCTTTGCAGCCATTTTTTCAACAGGTTCAACAATCATAAATTTGTTGCCCACAAGATTTTCGCTCTTGCGTGTTGAAACAACACTGCCGATTACTTTTCCGATAATCATAATCTTTTCTCCCTTAAATAATTCAGAACAAAGCAACTGCGCCCTCGCCGCAGGCGACGGTCGGATTAAAAACGCTTTGTTCGCCTATGTGCGTATTGGCAAAGCCAAAAATTCGCACAGGCATCAAATAAAAGTCTTTTTTAATAGGCAATTACAGAATTTCCTATTGAAGAAGATACGGGCAGAGCAGATTGCTCTGCCCATATACTTACTTTAGCCCTGAAAATCTTATTTGAGAACGGGCAAAATCTTCTCAACATCATTGTGAGGTCTGGGAATAACGTGTGTAGCGATGATTTCGCCAAGCTTCTGAGCGCTCTGTCCGCCTGCTTCAACTGCAGCCTTAACAGCACCAACATCACCACGAACCATAACACTAACTAAACCTGAACCGATCTTTTCTGTGCCAACGAGTGTTACGTTAGCAGCCTTAAGCATAGCATCTGCTGCTTCGATTGCTGCAACGAGACCTCTTGTTTCAACCATACCCAATGCTTCCTGTGCCATTGTTTTTACCTCCTTTTTAATCTCTGGAGCTGCCTCGGCTTTAGCCGGTGCAGCATTCTTTTTCAATTCTTCTGTGTTGCCTATTACGGCGGTTTTTACTTTAGCGGTAGTTTTCTTTTCTGCCATAACTTACCACTCTTTTCTTAGAACTTGGGAAGAATCTTCTCAACATCGTTGTGAGGTCTGGGAATTACGTGTGTAGCAACTAATTCACCAAGACGGCCAGCCATTGTACCGCCAGCTTCAACTGCTGCCTTAACTGCGCCAACATCACCACGAACCATAACACTAACTAAACCTGAACCGATTTTTTCAGTGCCGATAAGAACAACTTCTGCTGCCTTTACCATTGCGTCTGCTGCTTCGATTGCTGCAACAAGACCTCTTGTTTCGATCATACCTAATGCTTCCTGTGCCATTTTAAATTTCCTCCTAAAATTTTATATAAGTTGTTAATTATTATTCATTAATTACTGCAATCTTGAGACCTTCCATCTTTACGTTGGTAACGAATGCTTCGTTAATCTTTTCGATGGGGAACTTGTGTGTGATAAGTTCCTTAATGGGAAGACCGATTGCGATTGCTCTCTTCAAGAAATCAAATGTTGTTGCATAATCTCTGAGAGTGTATACCCAAGAGCCTACAAGTGTGATTTCCTTTGAGCAAAGGTCAAAGTGGGGGTTGATTGTTGCGTCGCCGCCGTTGATAAAGAAGCCGAGTTCACAAAGACCGCCACCATTGCGGATAAACTTGTAAATGTTGCTGTGTGCAACAGGTGAACCTGTACACTGGAATCCGAAGTCAGCAGGATGTCCGCCAAAGCTTTCGTTTACTGCAGCCGCAAGTTCTTCAATACCCTTGTGGTCTTTGAAGTTAACAGTGTGGTCAGCGCCCATACGAAGAGCAAAGTCAAGTCTCTTCTGTTCGCCATCAACTGCAGTAATATGTTCGATACCCATTGTACGGAGAACTGCAATACAGATAAGACCGATAGGTCCGCAACCCTGAACAACCACACGGCTGTTGAATCTGAGGATACCTGTTGTCTTTGCACGTTCTACTGCATGGATAAGAACAGCGCAGGGTTCGATGAGGATTCTGGAATCAAGGTCAAGGTCTGACACATTAAAGATTGTAGAACCTCCTCTGATAACCATATAATCTGCAAACCAACCGTTGAAGTGAACATCATCGTCGGGAACCAGGCCGTAAACGTCTGCTCCTCCTACGTTCTGCTTGTTCAGGTCAAACATTGTGATTTCTGGGTCGTCCTTAAGAACAACACAAGTAACAACCTTGTCACCAATGTTAAGGGGCTTGCCTGCACTGTCTTTCTTTACATTCTTACCCATCTTAACAATTTCACCTGTACCCTCGTGACCGAGAACTACGGGGATAAGACCAAATGGGTCGCGCTTGAATTCGTGAGCATCTGTACCACAGATACCACAGCCTTCAACCTTAACAAGAATGTCGTCGTCACCGAGTTCAGGAAGTTTATATTCCTTAAGCTCGATTTTTTCAATGTCTGTCAGCATTGCAACACGGGCTTTTTCAGGAACGGGACCTGCAGCCTTTGGAGCCGATGCTGTACCTGTTCCCTGCATACCTGCAAGAACCTGTTTTACAATCTGTTCAATTTCCATATTGTTCATTTTATGTAATCTCCTTTCTAAAGAATAAATAACTTACATTTCATTCATAATCTCGTCGAGGCAAGATGCACCGTATGCTGAAAGAGCAGTATCCTGTTCCTCCGAGCCGCCGCTCACACCAAGTCCGCCAACGATCTTACCGTGATAAATCAGCGGGTCGCCGCCGCCGAAAATAACAATCTGTCCGCCGTTTGTGTGCTGAATTCCGTATAACGGACCGTCGGGCTTTGCCAACGTGCTCAACTTTTTAGTAGACATCTTGAGAGCAACCACCGTATATGCCTTATTAAGCGCCACATCATAGCTTGCGATGTATGAGTTATCCATACATTCAATTGCGATAGGTCTGCCTGCTTCGTTTGAAATCGCCGCAACAATGTTAAGACCCATTGTTTTAGCTTTTTCTTCAACCCTTGCAATCAGTTTGCGCGCCTGCTTAAGGCCAAATAACTTTGCATCTGCGCCGCCTTCGGTAAGCTGCTTTGTTACAGCTTCTACTATACGAGTAAGCTTTTCATCATTCATAGATGACACCTCCCGTATTACTTGTTAAGCTGCTCCATAACCTTCTTTGTAATCTGAGCAACAAGGTCGCTGTCAGCACAAGCTGTACCTTCTTCTGCAACTCCGCAATCCGGAATATGGCAGTTGTGGCAGCTCATATGACCGTTCTTGTTGTTGGGGCAAAGGTCTGCAGGATGCTTACCTGACATACCGAATGCACGTCTAACTTCGTAAAGCTTCTTCATCTGTTCCTTTGTGAATTCCTGTGGTCCGCCCAACTGATTTGAGAGGAACAGAAGTTCTGCATAGAATTCAAGTGATTCCATCTTGTGATAAGCAGCCATCAGAGAATCTGAATATGCAAGAGCACCGTGGTTCTCAAGAAGAACTGCATCATAATAAGGAAGATACTTTTCTACCGCATCGGGAATTTCGTTTGTTGAAGGTGTACCGTATTCAGCAATCGGAACACAACCAAGAGCGATAACCGCTTCAGGCATAATGGGCTGTGTAAGGGGCTTGCCTGCAATAGCAAAGCTTGTTGCATAGATAGGATGAGCATGAACAACCGCCTTAACATCGGGACGATGCTTATAAACTCTCATATGCATCTTGATTTCAGAAGAAGGCTTAAAGCCTTTGTTTGCCTGGATAACGTTACCTTCAGCATCAACCTTACAGATGTATTCGGGCGTCATAAAACCCTTACTTACGCCTGTGGGTGTGCAGAGAAATTCGTTATCAGAAATTTTTACTGAAATGTTACCATCGTTTGCAGCAACCATTCTTCTGTCATAGATTCTTTTTCCAATGTCACAGATTTGTTTTTTGATTTCGTATTCTGACATCATAATAATGACTCTCCTTTTATATGTAAGATTTATTAATTTACTTGTTAAAATTTTGGCATTCTGCCATACTTTAATTTTACCACTAATATACGTTGGTGTCAATAGTTTTTTGTGATTTTTTCTTTGTTTTTGTTGTTTTTATCTAAATTTTTGTGGTTTTCTGTCTTCTGCCAGATAATCTATCAGTTCCTGAATACCCTCGCCAGTGGTTGATGCAACAAAGAAAATCTTTTCGCATCCTGCAAGTTCAAGCCACGCCGCCGCCTTTTGGGGCTCTGCATCGGGCTGGTCAATCTGCGTGACAATGCCGATAACCTCGCGGTTTACCTGAGCCGTACAGCAGGGCGGATACAGCGAATACTGTTCTCTTGCGCTGAGAAGCAAACCAACAACATCTGCCTCGTAGGAGTAGAGTGCCAGTGCTCTGCCTAAGATTTTGTTTTCGGCATATTCGCCGGGGGTATCAATCAGAATATCGTGATAGTTTATGTACTGGGTTTTGTGATAACCAATCTTTTCGCCTTTAAGGGCTTGGGTAAGTGTAGTTTTGCCGCACTCGCTTCTGCCCACAAGTATCATCTTTTTCATATTATGTTCTTGTGATGGGGCAAACTGTAAATCCCAGAGTTTCCTGAGAATAATCACAAAGTGCTTTAAGAGCCGCCTCAACCTCTGAAACTGTACCCGTTACGATAAGTGTACCGCTGAAACGGTCAACAAAACCGATTTCCGCTCCGGATGCCTTCATTGCAATATCTGCCGCAATGATTGCTGTTTCAGCAGGTGACATAGTTACAATACCGATTGCCGCCTTGGAATAGTCAATCGCAGGATCCAGACCTAGTTTTTTGTAAAGAATTCTGTCAGGATTTGCAATTATATGAGCAAGTGTAATCTGCTTGCCGGGAACAAGTTCCTGAATAATTCTCATTCTGTCAGAAAAATCCATAATATTGTCTGCCATCCGTTACCCTCCTATCATACAGGTAAGACCTGTTTCTTCTACTACCTTTTTAAGTTTTTGAATATGCTCTGCAGGAATCAAATCAATTCCGTGCATTTCATAAGTTCTGCCAAGACCTTTGTACTTATCCTCGCCCAGTCTGTGATATGGGAGAAGGTGAAGTTCTTCAACAGTCTTAAGGCTTTTTGTAAATTCCGCAATGTCACGAATCTCCTGCTCGGTATCATTGAAAGTAGGGATAACAGGCACACGGATTATCAGTTTTTTTGCATCAGCCGCAAGACGTTTTGCATTTTCAAGAATCAGCTCGTTGGGCTGAGTTGTAAACTCCTTATGCTTTTGGCTGTTTATATGCTTTATATCCATAAGATATACATCAAGATAAGGTAGAAGTTTTTGAATCTTGTCATACTTTGCGCAGGCGGTGGATTCAAGAGCGGTGTTAATGCCCCTTTCCTTGCACGCACGAAGTATCGCCGCCGCAAAATCGGGCTGAGCCAGAGATTCGCCACCTGACAGAGTAACTCCGCCGCCGCTGCGACGATAATATATTCTGTCCTTTTCAATGTCTGTCATAAGTTCTGCCACGGTAACGTCGCGTCCCATAATCTTTTCTTTGCCGTCAACGAGCATTGTTTCAATCTCTCGTTTCTGGGATTCGGGGTTGCAACACCATTTACATCTTAAAAAGCAACCCTTAAGAAAAATTATTGTACGCACACCGGGGCCGTCGTGAACAGAAAATCTCTGGATATCAAATATCCTTCCTGTTGTGTTTAAGTAATCGTTGTTCATTATTAAAATCCCTTCTGCTCTGTACGATTAATAATGTCATCTTGCAATGATTTAGAAAGTGTTGTGAACAACGCGCTGTATCCGGCAACACGAACAACCAGCCCTTTATATTTTTCGGGGTTATTCTGTGCATCGATAAGTGTTTCACGGCTTACAACGTTGAACTGTACGTGACTGCCCTTCTGGTCAAAATAACCTCTTATCAAGGCTACAAAACTCTCTAAACCTGCTGTGCCTTCCAATGCTGAGGGATGGAACTTCATATTGAAGAGCGTTCCGTTTGATGCAATGTAGTGGTCAAGCTTTGCAACAGAGTTTGCTGCTGCTGTGGGACCGTTTACATCTCTGCCTGCTGCCGGTGATACACCATCAGCAATAGGAGTTTTAGCAAGACGTCCGTCAGGAGTTGCGCCTGTCTGTGCACCAAGAGGTACGTTTGCCGATACAGGATAAAGACCTGCCTGATATGAACCGCCACGTGGGTTCTTATACTTTTCGATTGGCTTGGTATATGTATAAGCAACATCGCGGGCAAAGGCATCAATCTCGCAATCGTCATTACCAAACTTGGGAACCTCGTTGATAAGCTGAAGTATCTTTTGATATTTGTTGCTGCCACCCTTTGAAACGCCACCTGCAACTATATTCTTGTAAATTTCTGCAATTTGTTCTTCAGAAACTTCTACTCCCTTTTCAGCAAGGCCCTTTACAACCTCGATTGTAACCTTTTGTGCATCGTTTGAACTACTGTCTACACCAAAGTTATTTTCAAGAGCCTCTTTCAGTTCTGCAAGGCTGAACTGTCTTTGTTCAAATACAAGCTTTTTGATTGCATATAAAGCATCTGCCATATTTGCAACGCCAAATCCCTGAGGACCTGTAAAGTTGTATATTGCGCCACCTTCCTGAACGCTCTTACCTCTGCCGATACAATCTTCAATCATACTCGAAAGGAAAGGCAACGGTGCACGTTCCATATGCGCAAGGTCAATTGCGTTATCCGCATCAACCATAAGCTCAATCATATATTCTGTCTGTGCCTTGTATGCATCATAGAATTCGCAGAAGGTGGTCATATCATTGATGTCACCTGTCTTGATACTAATTTGCTTACCGCAATCCACGCCATTTGAGAACACAAGTTCAATGGGACGGCACATATTGAAGAATGCCGCATCGTGCCAGCCGTCTGTTTTACCCATCTTCTGAGGTTCAACACAGCCAATGATGTTATACTGTCTTGCATCCTCTAATGTAAGACCACGGCTTACAAGCGCAGGGATGATAACTTCGTCGTTGTAGTATGCAGGAAGACCGATACCCGTTCTGGTAAGTTCCCCTGCTCTTATCAGGAATTCGTGAGGAGTTTTGTTCCATACACGAACTGAAAGTGACGGCTGTGGAAGCATAATATGCATTGATGCATTGATACACATAAATGACAAATCATTGGTTGTATCAACACCGTTTTTGTCCTGACCGCCTGCAATAAGGTTCTGGAAAAGGCTGTAGCCTGCAAAACCCTGTGCCGATGCATCGTCACGAACCTTGGTGAAGCTGTTGAGTTTTATCCATACACAGTCCATAAGTTCCTGTGCAAGTTCGCGGGTAATCTTTCCGTTTTTCAAATCCTTCTTATAATAAGGGTACATATAGATATCAAAACGACCTGGTGAAATTGAGTGACCGTTTGATTCTGTCTGAATAAGCATCTGTACAAACCAGAAGCTCTGGCAAGCCTCATGGAAGCTTTCTGCACCAAACTGTGGAACACGGCTGCAGTTTTTACCAATAGTTTTCAGTTCCTCGCGTCTTGCGGGGTCTGTGCACTTTTCTGCCATTTCGTATGCAAGGCGTGAATATCTCTGTGCAAATGTGATTGCGGCTTCACAGCTTTCGATAACAGCATCAAGGAAAATTCTTTTCTTAACTGCGTCGCCGTCCTTGGGGTCGATTGCCAACATAGCAGCCTTTGCCTTTTTGATAATGCCGTCATAACCGATTCTTAGTACCAGGTCATAGTCTGCTGTAACGTGACCAACACCGTTGTAGAAATAGTTACCAGGCGTAAAGATATTGTGGCTGATTGCATCTATTGTTTCAGGGCGCATATAGGATGTAGCAAGCTCGCTTGTTGTTTTGCCCTTCCAGTATGCAAAGACCTCTTTAAGAGCCTTCTTTGAATCCTCTGTCAGAATAAAGGGGTCAGCCGCTCTCTTTTCAATAGTATCAAACTCATCAGCTATCCACTGAAATGAGAATTCAGGGAAAATCTGACAGCTGCGCTGTGACTTTGTTGCACTGCCGACAACAAGCTCGTCCTCGTGAATAACGATAGGGAGATTTTCCACAATATGTCTAAAGGCTTTTGCACGACGTGTAATCGTGGGCATACCTTCGGTATTTTTATAGGATTCGGTAAGTAAAACCGCACGTTCAACCTCAATTTCAGGAGCCTTTGCAAACAATGCTTCCTTCAGGCGGTCAATACGGGGGCTTTTGGCTATGTTTTCAGTATAATACTTTGCCATTTTACGTCCTCTCCTTTCTTAAACCATACTTTTTCAGCTTTTACACTAAGTCTATTTTAACTCAAAAACAAAAAAATGTCAACACATTTCAAAGAAAAAAACAGAAAATTTCCAAAGATTTCAAAGAAAAATTATTAAATATACGCAAAAAGCGTAAATCCGCTATGAATTTACGCTTTTTGTAATTATCTCTTCCATGTGTGTCGCGAAAACAATACCAGCATCGGGAAAATTTCCAGTCTGCCTATTATCATTGCCAATGATAATATAAAGGTAGAAAATGGCGAGTATACCGAATAATTTGACATAGGGCCAACTGCCTCAAGACCGGGTCCGATGTTACTGAGAGTCGCCACAATAGCTGTGAAGTTTGATGTGAAATCAAGATTATCAAAGCTTAATAAAACCAGCGTTGTTGCAAATATCAGCATATATGCCACAAAAAACACATTCACACCACGCAGGGTTTCGTGCTCAAGCGATTTTCCGTTGAGTTTAACCTTAATGGTAGATTTAGGATGTGCAAGCACCTTTACCTCTTTAACAATACTCTTAAACAGAATTACTATTCGTGAAACCTTCATTCCACCACCGGTACTGCCTGCGCAGGCACCGCAAAACATCAGCAGTACAAGGATTGTCTTTGAAAGCTGAGGCCACAAATTGAAATCTACCGTTGCATAGCCCGTTGAGGTTATAATTGACGATACCTGAAATACGCTGTGTCTGAGAGCATCGCCCTGACTTGCAAAAGAGCTTTGTATATTGAAAAAAATAACCGTTACAGCCACAACAATAATTCCCAGATAAGTCCTGACCTCTTCCATCTTAAATGCAGTTTTTACTTTGCGCATCAAAAGCAGATAATAAAATGTAAAATCTATTCCGCAAAGTGCCATAAATACAGTAATTACAATCTGGACATATGCCGAATAATCATTAAGTCCTGAGTTTTTTATAGAAAATCCTCCGGTGCCCACAGTACCAAACGTAAGAGTAGATGCCTCAAACAAATCAAGGCCACCAATCAACAAAAGTATTATTTCGATTGCTGTAATGCCAATATAAATTCCATACAAAATTTTAGCTGTGCTTCTTACCCTTGGCACAAGCTTGCCCACAGAGTGCCCCGGGCTTTCTGCCCTGATAAGATGCAGATTACTGCCTCCCGACATAGGCAAAAGTGCCACAAGGAATACAAGAACCCCCATACCGCCAATCCAATGGGTAAAACTGCGCCAGAAAATCACCGACCTTGGCAAAGAATCCAAATCAGTTAAAATTGATGCCCCGGTTGTTGTAAAGCCCGATGCCGTTTCAAAAAAAGCATCAATAAAATTAGGAATACTACCCGAAAGTATAAACGGCAATGCCCCGAAAATACTCATTGTTATCCAGCTTAGAGCAACAGCCACAAAGCCTTCCTTAGCAAACATATTTTTATCCTTAGGTTTTGTCAGAATAAGAGGCAAACCCACAATCAGACATAATGCAATACAAATGGGAAATACCCATATATTTTGCTCGCCATATATCAATGAACAAAAAAACGGAAGTATCATAGATGCCGCCTCGATATTCAGCACACAGCCCAATACATAAGAAATTATTCTGTAATTCATAACTTTTCCTTCTTAACTATATAAGAATATCACTTATATCCTTAAATCCTTTATGTGTTGTTACAATAATAACCGTATCTCCGGGTAACATTACATCCTTACCGTGTGGAGTAATTATTGTACCCTGACGGTTTATGCAGGCAATTATGATACCACTCTTAAGTGACAGGCTTTCAATGGTCTTGTCCGACACAGGTGAACCTTCAGCAATTCTGAACTCCAGCGCCTCGGCTTTGCCATCAAGAATATAATGCATTGTTTCAATATTGCTGCCTATTGAATTATTTTTTGCACGCACAAAACGCACAATATATTCTGCTGTTATATCCTTTGGATAGATTATTGTATCAAGGCCCAGATTGCGTATAACCTCGTCGTAACCAATATGATTTATTTTGGTAATAACCTTGCCGTCGGTCTTAGTTTTGGCGTACATTGAAAGCATAACGTTTTCTTCGTCAATACCTGTCAATGATACGAACGATTCGGCATTTTCAATACCTTCCTCAAGAAGAAGACGATTTTCTGTTCCGTCAGCATTAATAATAGATGCCTTGGGAAGCAAGCTGCACAAAAATTCTGCGCGTTGGGGGTTTTGTTCAATAATTTTGACATCAATACCCGATTTTATAAGATTGTAGGCAAGATATACAGCCGTTGTTCCGCCGCCAACAATTATACAGTCCTTTACCTTATTGGTTTTAATTCCTGCTTTCTTAATAAAATGTGATGCATCTTTAATGGTAGCAACAATGCTTATTAAGTCGCCTTCCTTAAGTAAAAAGCTACCGCCGGGAATAAATGCATCATCATTACGTTCTACGCCGCAAACAAGAATATCGCAATTCAGCTTGCTGCTGATATCAAGTACTTTAAGGTCACAAAGCGGTGAATCCTTTTGGATTTTAAATTTAAGAATTTCAACCCTGCCCTTGGCAAAGGTATCAATCTGAATTGCAGAAGGAAACCTGAGTGCTCTTGCCATTTCGGTTGCAGCAGTAAGTTCGGGGTTGATTACCATATCAAGGCCCAGTTCCTCCTTAATAAGATGAATTTCCTTATTATATTCAGGATTTCTCACACGGGCAATGGTACTGCAACTGCTGTTTATTTTTCTTGCAATCAGGCAGGTAAGCAGATTAAGCTCATCCGAGCCAGTAATCGCAATAAGAATATCAGCTTCATCAATACCGGCTTCGTTTAAAACTTCAAGGCTGGCACCACTACCCGAAACACCCATTACGTCATAAGTATTCACCACATCCTGAAGAACGTTGTGTCTTACATCCACAACGGTGATATTGTGATTTTCTTCACGGCTAAGACCTTCGACCAGTTTTTCGCCGACCTTGCCTACACCAACAATAATAATATTCATACGTCAATTCTCCATATTTGCAGTATGTTAAAATTTCAAAATTATTTAGCCCATTATAACAAACTTTCCTGTTAAAGTCAATATCATCAAAAGGACTGCAGCAAATATAATTTGCCGCAGTCACTTTTTCTTATTCATATTTTATATTCTTTATTTTTTTAACCTCACGGCTTGAATGAACAATCATATACACCGCAACACTCAGCACAAATATACAAACCGCACCGCCTGTTGATGCAGTCATAATCCGACGGATAAAGGGATTACGCACCTGAATAAAAGCTCCTATTATTGCGTTCTCAAGTGTAAAAAGCGACACTACTGCGGAAACCAGACTTATCGCCTTTGCCGCCGACATCAAAGGGCTTTCAAACCTGCGGTATCTGACCACATTAATCATTGCCACCACCATTGCCGTAAAGGTATATGCCGCCATACCTATTGTATGAATATAACGATACTTAAATCCCCTGTTCTCCCAAACAACAAAAAACACTATTACAGCAAGAGCCAGATTCATCATAAGCATCATAATTCCGCAAAATCTGTATCTGTGAAGTTCTTTTAACCGATTTTTTCCCGGAACCTCCACCCTTGTCGTATCACGCAGCAAAAACAAACGCATAACTATAAGCAAAATATAATACGCCGCCAATGCATAAAACCATAACTCGTGAAAATATATTCCCGAAACCAACTGCATTACCGCATATGAAATATTAATTGACACCGATCCCAGAAGCGAAAGCCTGACTCTCAGCTTAGGGTCATTGAAATATCTTTTTATATTTCTGTCTTTTTCAAGCCATGCCCTTATTTTATGCATATCTGCCTCCTTAATAGAACAAATCATTCAGGCGCCGACACTTAAAACTTCCTTTTCTCCAGTCACGCAGCTTTTACATGGGACAACAAAATCAAATGCTCCCGGAACAATTTCAAATTCCGTTCTTTCTGCATCCTCGATTTCACCGTCAACACAAAGACGCATTTTCCCATTTAACGGAGTTACCGCAATTCTTTTGCACTTTGTTGAAAATATCACCTTTTCTATGTTTTTCAGTTTAATATAAGTTCCCTTCATATAAAATGGAAGTTTTGTCAGAAAGTTCAGTCGAGAAATATTATATACGATATTTATATCCATAAATCCGTCATTTATAACCCCCAAAGGATTGCTTTTAAGTCCGCCGCCGCAGAATTTGCCGTTTGAAATTGCAGTAAGTAGCAAAGGACCTTTGTGTTTTTCCTTGCCGTCAAGTTCCAGAGACAGATTAGCACCCTTCTTTTTTATCAGAATAGCAAAAATTGATATAAGATACGCAAGCGACCCCGATATAAAGGGTTTGGTTTTCATTTTAGCCGTTAAGTCTGCAACATTACAGTCAAAACCTATATTGAACATATTTGCACAATACCTGATATGTTTTATTCCACCCAACTGTTTAATATATCTTATCGCATCACATTTGGTGCAGCTTGCGGTAATCTGTGCCTCGGCGTCGAGGAAATCTTGTTCGGGTCCGAAATTTCTGCGAAAATCATTGCCCGTACCAAATGGCATAACCCCAATTTCGCTATCAGGTTGTTCTATTGCACCGTTTATTACCTCGCACAATGTTCCGTCACCGCCGCAGGCAATAAATCTTGCTCCGCCAAAGACCTTGCAATATTCCCTGACATACCGCTCCGCGTCACCTATTGCTTTTGTCACATATATCTCCACGTCAGCTTTCAGCTTGTTTGCGGCACTTCTGATTGACTCAATCAGTTTTTCTTTGCCCTTACCCTGCCCTGCCTTGGGGTTAATCACAAAAATCGTTTTCATTTTTGCACCTCATATCAAAATACTATCTCAACTGACATTTTATCACAATTTTTGACATAAGGCAACACCAAAAAACTTAGCCAGATTGCACTCACGAAGCTTTACATATTCATTTAACCTTTATTTTAGTTTTCTCAAATATTTTTATAAGAATTAATCCAACAATCAAACCTACTGCTCCCTGAACAGCATTAGCCGCAATATTAGCCACAGAAGGAATAAATCCGTAAATAAAACCCTCAAATACATAATATCCCACAACCATTATAACCTCAGCAAGCACGCCGCCTATAATCTTTGAAGCCATATTGCCGAATTTACTACTCATACCTTTAAATATGAAACATGTAATAACAGCCATCAAACCTTTTATAACAAATGTTACCGGGGCATAAACAGTATATCCAAGAATTACATCTGCCATTGCCGAGCCAAGTCCTGCTGCCAGAAAACCATACATAGGCGAAAGCATCCATCCCGAAATCAAGACTATACCGTCACCAAGGTTTAAATAACCCTTTAACGGAGATGGTATTTTGATAATCATTGTTGCAACACACGCAAGTGCCGCAAACATCGCAGTTGTTACAAGTTTTTGAGTGTTTGTTTTCATTCCATAAAACCCCTTTACAAAATTTCCTCTTTATTATATAATGTATCTGAACATATAACAATTACCAATTAAGGAGTTTTTAATATAACCAGATGAAATACATAATTGATAAAAAGAGTACTTCTCCTGCATATTTGCAACTGTATATGCAGGTGCGTGATGATATTATAAAAGGAATATATCCTATCAACAGCAAACTACCTTCTAAAAGAATTATTGCCTTAGATGTGGGGGTCAGTACAATTACGGTTGAACACGCCTATGCTCTGCTTTGTGATGAGGGATATATAGAATCGCGGGAACGAAGCGGATATTTTGTAATATTTACAACTGATTCCGGATTTGTTTCACCCTGCTCAAAAAATATATCCTACACAATTTCACAACATCATAACAGCTCGACTGTTGATTTTCCTTTTTCGGTTTTAGCTAAAACTATGCGAAGTGTTATAAGCAATTGGGGCGAAGGAATTCTTGAGCGTTCCCCCAGCCTAGGCAGCATTGAACTAAGAGACGCAATCAGAATCTATCTGGCACAAAGTCGGGGAATAATTGCAGACAACGACCAAATTATAATCGGTTCAGGCTCTGAATATCTGTACACTCTGCTTATCGACCTTCTAGGCAGAAAGCTCGCCTATGCCATTGAAACTCCCTCTTATAAACAGATTGAAAAAGTTTATACATCTGCTGAAATAGCATTGCTAAAACTTCCCCTTGGTAATGACGGTATCGAAAGCGATGAGCTACAAAAATGCGGTGCAGACATTCTCCACATATCGCCGTACCGAAGTTATCCAAGCGGAGTTACAGCCACCGCATCAAAACGGCACGAATATTTAACCTGGGCAGAAACAAATAACAGATACATTATTGAGGATGATTTTGAATCAGAATTTTTAGTTTCCAAAAAGCCGGTTGAAACATTGTTTTCCCTTTCAAAAAACGGAAATGTTATCTATATGAATACATTTTCTATGACCGTATCTCCGTCGTTCCGTGTGGGATATGTGATATTGCCCAAACAGTTAGCGGAAACATATCACAAAAAGCTGGGCTTCTACTCATGCACAGTTCCCACTTACGTACAATTAGTTCTGGCAGAACTAATCAAAAACGGCGATTTTGAAAGGCATATCAACAAAGTCAGAAGAATCAAAAGAAAAGAATTAGATTTAAATAGATAAAAAAATCCCCGAAAACCTTGAAAAATCAAGATTTTCGGGGATTTTTCATTTTATTCCCACTCGATTGTGCCGATTGGCTTTGGTGTCAGGTCAAGAAGAACACGGTTAATACCATCTACTTCGGATGTGATACGGTCTGTAATCTTGTGAAGAACATCATAGGGGATTTCTTCAATGGTTGCAGTCATTGCATCGGTAGTGTTCACCGCACGGATGATTGCAGGCCAGCCTTCGTATCTTTTGCCGTCTTTAACACCAACGCTCTTCATATCAGGAACAGCAATAAAGTACTGCCATACAGTCTTTGCAAGACCGCAGTTATCAAATTCTTCACGCAGAATTGCATCAGCCTCTCTTAATGCGTTGAGTCTGTCACGGGTGATTGCGCCAAGACATCTTACGCCAAGACCGGGTCCGGGGAATGGCTGACGGTCAACCATTGAAGAAGGAAGCCCAAGAGCACGTCCAACTTCACGAACTTCGTCCTTGTAAAGAAGTTTTACAGGTTCAACGAGTTCCATTTCCATATCTTCGGGAAGTCCGCCAACATTGTGATGAGCCTTTACGCCGTCGCTTTCAAGGATGTCGGGATAAATTGTACCCTGTGCAAGGAATTTTATTCCTTCAAGCTTTGCAGCTTCTTCATCAAATACCTTGATAAATTCGCCGCCGATAATCTTTCTCTTCTTCTCAGGTTCTGCAACATCTTTAAGAAGATCTAAGAATCTGTCGGTTGCGTCGATATAAATAAGGTTTGCATCCAGTCCGTCACGGAAAACCTGAATGACCTGTTCGCTTTCGCCTTTTCTCATAAGGCCGTGATTAACGTGAACACAAACAAGCTGTTTGCCGATTGCTTTGATAAGGAGAGCCGCAACAACCGAGCTGTCAACACCGCCCGAAAGTGCAAGCAGAACCTTTTTGTCGCCAACCTGTGCGCGGACTTCTGCAACTTGTTCCTCTATAAATTTGTCTGCCAATTCTTTTGTTGTGATACGTTCCATAGTATCGGGTCTTACATTACTGCTCATTTTTATTTCCTCCTAAATTGTATTTTTATCCAAACAACGGTGTAGAAAAATATCTTTCAGCCGTATCGGGCAACACGGTAACTACCGTTTTACCCTTGCCAAGTTTTTTTGCAAGCTTCACTGCCGCCGCAACATTTGTGCCGCTTGAAATACCGCACATTATGCCCTCACGGGACGCAAGCTCTTTTGCCGTTGTGATTGCTTCTTCGTCATTTATAACGCAGATATCGTCATAGATATTCTGGTTGAGATTTTTGGGAATAACCCCGTCTCCAATACCCATCTGCAGGTGTGTGCCAATCGATCCGCCCGAAAGAATTGCTGCGTGTTCAGGCTCAACCGCCCAGATTTCAATATCGGGATTTGCCGCCTTCAATGTTTCACCAATTCCTGTAATTGTGCCGCCGGTACCTATCCCCGAACAAAAGCCGTGAATCGGACCGTCAACCTGCTTGAGTATTTCAACTCCTGTATATTCTCTTTGCACCTGCACATTGGCCGGATTTTCAAACTGCTGCGGAACAAAAACATTTTTGTCCTCTTCCTGCATTTTAAGGGCAGTTTCCAGACACTTTTCAATACATTCGCCAATGTTGCCCGCATCGTGTATAAGAATAACCTCGGCACCATAGTGTTCAACAAGCTTGCGGCGTTCTTCGCTGACAGAGTCGGGCATAATAATTTTTGTTTTGTAACCACGCACCGCACCAACCAATGCAAGACCGATGCCCTGATTGCCGCTTGTTGGCTCTACAATAATTGTATCCTTATTGATGATACCCTTTTCCTCGGCATCACAAATCATATTGTAGGCTGTTCTTGTTTTAATTGAGCCGCCAACATTAAGGCCTTCAAACTTTACAAGAATCTGCGCAGAATCAGAGTCACCAAAGTGGTTTAATCTTATAATCGGTGTCTCGCCAATGGCTTCTAAAATGTTATTACATATCATAAATATCTTCTCCGGATTTCTCATTGATAAAACCTTTATCCAATAATTATATACCTTTAGATAATTATTGTCAATAAAAAAGAAACGATTTTTACGTTCCTTATATACTAATATTATTCAGGCAATCTATTTGTGTGCAATTTATACATACAGAAAGGAACGGCAAGAAACCGTTCCTTTTCGTTTATCTGAATTTTATAAAACCATAACTTTCAAGTATCTGAAAGAATTTTGCAAGTCGTGGATAAAGAGGCTCGGCAGCATCGCCAAATTTTGCCTTTACGTCCTCGCCAAGAGCGATAATATTCCTCTCGCCATCCATCAGTTGCCACGCAAAACTGCCGTGTTCATCAAGATGAATATATGTCACCGGCGGTTTTTTGAACAACTTCTGCGCAATTTTATTGAATATGCCGGTGTTTGGGATGTTGAGTGTTACTTTTCCTTCGTCATCGGCTGTCCATTCAATGCTTTGATTACGGGCAGGGATTCTTTCAAGATAGTTTTCTGAAATTTTTTCTTTCTTCTTCATATTATTTTACACCGCGTTTTTTCCAAACCGAGAACTTGAGCACAGACAAAATAATCAAAGCAAATACAATTATACTACCGAGGTTTGAAGCCCATGCAGGAAGGTTAAGCAATCCCGAAACATTAATAGCCTTGTCAATGCCGAATATAGCAAGAACAGCAAGAGCAATACCCACAAGGCCCTCACCTGCAATCATACCCGAACAGAACAATATGCCATCGTTGACAATTGCTGTTTTTTCCTCTTCGTTTCTCTTAAGCTTGTCAAGAGCAAAACGTACAATACCGCCTACCATAATGCAGGCATTAAGGTGAATCGGGAGATAAACACCGATTGCAAAAGGAAGAACAGGAATCTTTACAATTTCTGCCACAACAGCAACGCAAACACCGATAATAACCAGATTCCAGGGAAGGTTTGCATCCATAACACCTTCAACAATCATCTGCATCAAGGTTGCCTGCGGAGCACTGATTTCATCAGAGCCAAAACCGTATGCGCTGTCAAGAAGATACAAAGTTCCGCCAATAGCAAGCGCTGATGCGATAACGCCGATAACTTCACCAATCTGCTGTTTCTTTGGTGTTGCACCAAGCAGATAACCGGTTTTTAAGTCCTGTGATGTATCGCCCGAAATTGCGCAAACAATACAGATTATTGAGCCTATTGCAATTGCCGCGTGCATACCCTGTGCACCTGCTTCGCCGGTCATTTTGAGAATCAATGTTGCAATAAGCAATGTTGCAATCGCCATACCCGAAACTGGGTTGTTACTGCTTCCTACAAGTCCAACCATACGGGATGAAACAGTTGCAAAAAAGAATCCGAAAACTACAACAATAATTGCACCGATAAAAGATACCGGAACTGCAGGAACAAGCCATACCAAAAGGGTAAGAACAGCAATCGCCCCAAGAACAACACCCATATTGATATCCTTTTCTGTACGGGCTGTTCCAATATTTTTTGAACCCATAACGCTCTTCATTGCACCAACAAAGGTTTTAACAATGAGCGGAAGTGACTTAACCAGACTTATTATACCGCCTGCCGCCAAAGCTCCTGCACCAATATAACGAACATATGTGCCCCAGATGCCGCTTGCACCATTCTCGGCAAAAATAGCACCTATGGTTGCCTCGCCGGGAGCCAGAATAGTATTCTCGCCAAACAATAAAATCATAGGAATCATAACAAGCCAGCTGAAAACACCGCCTGCAAACATATATGATGAAATTTTAGGTCCACAAATATAACCAACACTCATTACAGCAGGATAAATCTGAGTTCCGATTGTTCCACCAAAGTTCCTGAATGTATGTGATACTTCACCGGGAACAGCCTTGATACCGTCAATAATGAATTTAAATGCCGCCGCAAAGCCCATACCTGCAAAAACAGTTGACGCATTTGAACCGCCTTCCTCGCCTGCAAGCAAAACTTCCGCACATGCCGTTCCTTCGGGATAAGGCAAAACGCCATGTTCCTTAACAATCAACGCGTTTCTGAGGGGCACCATAAAGAACACGCCCAAAAGTCCGCCCAGAAGTGCAATAATCGTAATTTCGATAATACTCGGCTTTACCATAATACCTTCCGCCGCCCACAAAAACAGAGCCGGAAGTGTAAAAATAGCACCTGCCGCAACAGATTCACCTGCCGAACCTATTGTCTGAACAACGTTACTTTCAAGGATTGAGTTCTTTTTCATAATAACTCTGATAACGCCCATTGCAATGACTGCCGCAGGGATTGAAGCCGAAACTGTCATACCCACACGCAAGCCCAGATATGCGTTTGCCGCGCCAAAAATTACCGCAAGCAAAACACCTATCACAACAGATGTAACGGTAAGTTCAGGCGTAACCTTATCCGCCGGAACATACGGTTTAAAATTATTATTATTTTCCATTATCTTTCTCCTATCTTCTAACCGAAACTTTTCGATATTTTTCAACCTTTAAATTTTAGCATATAATTCGTCAAAAAGCAAGAAAAAAATCATTGCATCATTAAAAATCTCACAAACCAAAAATGAATTTGTGAGATTAATTACAGTATTAACATTTTTTGTCTATTTTATCTGCCACAGCACGATATTCTTCATAGGAAAACGCTGTGTTCAGCACCTCCATAAGTGCATTTGCAGAAATTCTGGCAGGAAGACCCAATTCTTTTGCCAGCTTAATTCGTCTTTGCGAACTGTCATCCTTGCCGCTGAAGCCGTCTTCATAAAACACCGCTTTGGTTATGATTTCTTTAGGCTTCCTTGGTGTTGGCACACCTATCTCGGTAACACTTTGCAGAATTTCAGAAAGAAGCTCTTCAGTCATACCTTCCACTCCCAGAAGGCCTTCCTTACCCGCCGTTTCCTTGCGGCGTTCCTTGCCCATAACCGACGGAATATATGCGTGCTTTACCGTACCCCGACTTCCAACGCATTGCCTGATATAATTGCGTATACGAAAACCTGCGCTGTCGGAATCGGTTAGAATTATTATACCCGTCTTTTCTGCCATACGACGTATGGAATTAATTATATTTTTATTGGTATAAAGACTGAATCCCCCTGTACATATTATAGGGGCATCGGTAACTTTTTTAAGCTGTTCCTTGTCGAACTTGCCTTCAACAATAATTGTTTCTTTTATATGAAGCATCTTTTTCTCCTATAAAAACGGGCGGAAATTATCCGCCCGAAATATTAATCTTCAAAAACCGCATCAGAGGGCATTACCCAGTCACCTCGCGGTGAAAGTGAAACTGTTCCTACCTTGGGGCCATCGGGCACAGCAGAACGTTTAAACTGATTGTTGAAAAATCTCTTGTAGAACAAATTATGCCATTTTTCAATGGTTTCCTTTGTATACACACCCTCAAACGCTGCCTCGGCAAGTCTTTGAATTTTATCTTTGCCGAAACCGAATCTTACATAGTTGTAAATCACAAAATCGTGAATTTCGTAGGGACCCACTATATCCTCAGTCTTCTGCTTGATTGCACCCTCATCAGGGGGCAAAAGTTCGGGACTTACAGGGGTATCCAAAACATCATAAAGCATATCCTTCAACTCTCCGCCATCAGAGTCCGCAACATACTTCACCAAAGAGCGCATCAAGGTTTTGGGAACAGATGCATTCACCCCATACATAGACATATGGTCGCCGTTGTAGGTAGCAAATCCAAGAGCAAGCTCAGATAAATCGCCCGTACCCACAACAATACCGCCTGTCTTGTTGGATATATCCATAAGCACCTGGGTTCTCTCTCTTGCCTGAGCATTTTCGTAAGTTACGTCGTGCTCGTCAATGGATGCACCGATGTCCTCAAGATGCTGTGTCACCGACTTTGCAATTGAAACCTCACGAAGGGTTACACCCATAGCATCTGCCAATCTTTTGGAGTTGTTATAAGTTCTGTCGGTTGTGCCGAAACAGGGCATTGTTACCGCAATAATTCCTTTGCGGTCAAGACCTAAACTGTCAAAAGCTCTTGCCGCAACAAGCAGAGCAAGTGTGCTGTCAAGACCACCTGAAATGCCCAATGTTACGGTCTTTAACCCGATATGCTTCATTCTTTTACGAAGACCTGCGCACTGCATATCAAGAATACTTTCACAACGTTCTTTAAGCTGTACATCATCCTTTGGAATAAAAGGATGTGGATTCACATTTTCGGGTTTTGTTTCTGTAAGTTCTATATCAAAATAAATTCTTTTATACTCTTCATCATATTCAGGAACAAAGGTGGTCATTTTGCGGCGCATCAGACTTGTTTTTTCAAGATCAAGAACGCCGTATGTTATGCCGTTTTCAAACAGCTTTGCCTCGGCAATCTTTTTGCCGCATTCGTAAATCATATTGTTGCCGCCAAAAACCAAATCGGTTGTTGACTCGCCTTCGCCTGCATCGGCATAAATGTATGCCGTCATTGTCCTCAGCGAAAGTGATGACAGATGAGTTTTGCGGACAGCTGATTTACCTGCGGTTTCGCCGCTTGCTGACAAATTGAGTACCACATTTGCACCATTTAATGCGTGATGAGCAGATGGAGAAATTGCAACCCACATATCCTCGCAAATTTCGCAGGAAATGCGCAAATTTTCCATTCCTTTTGCGCAGAAAATCAGTTTTGAGCCGCAGGGAACCTCGATGCCGTTAAATTCCACCATAATTGTCTTTGAGGGCTTATCAAAAAATCTTGCCTCGCGGTATTCGCCGTAAGTGGGCAGATTGGACTTGGGAACAAACCCCAAAACCTTGCCGTCCTTGCAGATAGCCGCAACATTATATAATTTATCGTCAACTAAAATCGGCAGACCAACCGCAAAAAGAATATCCATAGCTTTGGTAGCATCAAGAATTTCATTCAACGCACTTGCCGCACGTTTAACTGCTGTGCTTTGAAAAACCAGATCACCGATTGTGTAACCGGTTATACAAAGTTCAGGGAATACAACAATTTTAGCGCCGTTTGATGCCGCCTCATTTATCTGCTTTATTATATTTTCGCTGTTTTTCTTTGTGCTGTTTACGGTAATTTCAGGAGTTGCCGCAGCAACCTTGATAAATCCGTCTTTCATTATAATCCCACCTTTGAGATTTAATCCTTGGGTTCAAGAAATATTATTCCTTACCTTCAAGGAAATATGTAGCCTCCATATCGGCAGTTGACAAAGCAAATGCCAAAGGAAACATTTCAAAAGCCGCGCCCACGTTTCTTGGCTCTTCACTTCCCGAAAAGCCCATATGATATCTTATGGCAAATGCTTCTTCCCTTGTCAGACGCATAAAACCCGATATTATATATACCGACTTTTCGCCGTGACCGTAGGGTAGCTTGTCGTCGATTTCATACGTGGGAACTTTTTGCCACACACCGCTTTCGTCCTTCACATTTCGAAAGCCCTGTTTATAAAAGTTCATTTTGCAAAGGTCGTGAAGAAGAGCAACAATGGCAATTGTTTCATCACTTGCCTCAAGACCATAAAGCTCTTTTACCCTTTCTCTGTCCATATAGTCACGAAGGCACTCATAAACATTCAGGCTGTGCTCTACCAGTCCGCCCTCGTATGCACCGTGATAACGGGTACTTGCAGGAGCTGTGAAGAAATCGCTTGAAGGTGACATAAGATGAGCAAGGAGCTTTTCAGCTCCCTCTCGTTTGATATATTTCTGATAAATTTCTATAAATTCCTGTTTTGAGCTCATAGTTATTTCACCACAATGTTAATAAGCTTTTTAGGAACGGCGATAACCTTTACAACCTGCTTGCCCTCGGTAAGCTCTTTGATTCTGTCGTTTGCCAGAGCGACCTCCTGCATCTGCTGAGGTGTAAGGTCTGCCGAAATCATCATCTTATCGCGGATTTTGCCGTTAATCTGAACAACAACCTCAATCTCATCATCAACGGTTTTTGCTTCGTCGTACTTGGGCCATGAAGTATCAGAAAGTGCACCTTCAAAGCCTGCAACCTTCCACAGTTCTTCTGTAATGTGAGGAGCAACAGGGTTAAGAAGTGTAATAAATGTTTTGAATTCCGCCTTGTTAATCTTTTCAACCTTCATTACATCGTTGATAAATGACATAAGTGCCGCGATGCCTGTGTTGAACTTCATTCTGTCGTAGTCGTCTGTTACCTTTTTAATTGTCTTGTGAAGTGCAGTTTCAAGTTCCTTAGAATAACTGTCACCATCAACAAGAATGTTCTGCAGGTTCCAAACTCTTTCGAGGAACTTATAGCAGCCCTTAACGCCATTCATTGACCAGGGTGTTGCCTGATCAAAAGCACCGATAAACATTTCGTATGTTCTGAATGTATCAGCACCATATTCATTAACAACATCATCAGGGTTAATTACATTGCCCCTTGATTTTGACATTTTTTCGCCATTCTCGCCCAGAATCATACCATGGGAAGTTCTCTTCTGATAAGGTTCTTTTGTGGGAACAACACCGATATCATAAAGGAATTTGTGCCAGAATCTTGAGTAAAGAAGGTGGAGTGTTGTGTGCTCCATACCGCCGTTGTACCAGTCGATAGGAAGCCAGTATTTAAGTTCTTCCATTCCTGCAAGGAAGTCTGAATTGTTGGGGTCGATATATCTTAAGAAATACCATGATGAGCCTGCCCACTGTGGCATAGTGTCAGTCTCGCGCTCTGCTTTTGCACCGCATTTAGGGCAGGTTGTTTCAACCCAGTCTCTTATCTTAATCAGCGGAGATTCGCCTGATTCACCCGGTTCAAAGTTCTTTGTGTCGGGGAGCTGCAGAGGAAGCTCACTCTCAGGAAGTGCCACCCATCCGCAATGAGGACAGTTAACCAGCGGAATGGGTTCGCCCCAGTAACGCTGACGTGAGAATACCCAGTCACGGAGTTTAAAGTTAACCTTGCGTTTGCCGATGCCTTCCTTTTCGAGGAAATCTATAATAGCCTTCTTTGCGTCCTCAACCTGCATGCCGGTAAGGAATCCCGAATTTACCATTACACCGGTTTCAACATCGGTAAAGGCTTCCTTCTGAACATCCTCGCCGCCTGCAACAACCTCGATAATTGGCATACCAAATTTCTTTGCAAATTCCCAGTCACGTGTGTCGTGTGCAGGCACTGCCATAATTGCACCTGTTCCGTATGTAACAAGCACATAGTCAGAAATCCAGATGGGAATTTCAGCATTGTTTACGGGGTCAATTGCGGTTAAACCTTTCAGCATAACACCTGTTTTATTCTTGTCAAGCTCGGCTCTTTCAAAGTCGCTCTTTTTAGCTGCTTCTGCCTTATAAGCTTCAACCTCAGCATAGTTTTCTAGTCTATCCTTGTATTTTTCAACATAAGGATGTTCGGGTGCAAGTACCATATATGTAGCACCAAAAAGTGTATCAGGACGTGTTGTGTAAACACGGATTTTATCGTCAGTACCCTTGATTTTAAAGTCTACCTCTGCACCCTCTGAGCGACCAATCCAGTTTGTCTGCTGAACCTTAACACGTTCAATATAATCAACATCAGCAAGGTCGTCAATAAGACGCTGTGCATAATCGGTAATCTTGAGCATCCACTGACTCTTTTCCTTTTGAACAACTTCACTGCCACAACGTTCACAAACGCCGTTTACAACCTCTTCATTTGCAAGACCAACCTTACAGCCTGTACAGAAGTTAATGGGCATCTTTGTCTTATATGCAAGACCCTTTTCAAACAGTTTAAGGAAAATCCACTGTGTCCATTTGTAATAGTTGGGGTCGGTGGTATTTATTTCTCTTGACCAGTCAAAACCAAAGCCCAGCATTTTGAGCTGTCTTTTGAAGTTTTCAACATTCTTTTCTGTAACAAGTGCAGGATGAATGTTATTCTTGATAGCAAAGTTCTCGGTGGGCAAACCGAATGCGTCCCAACCCATAGGGAACAAAACATTATATCCCTCTAATCTCTTTTTACGGGTAATAATGTCTATTGCAGTATAGCCACGGGGATGGCCTACATGAAGGCCATGTCCTGACGGATATGGAAATTCCACCAGACCATAGAATTTAGGCTTTGACTTATCGGTATTTGAAGCCTCAAAAGTCTTGTTTTCGTCCCAGTACTTTTGCCATTTTCCTTCAATCGCTTTAAAATCGTATTTCATTTATAATCAATCCTTTCGGTTTTATTAGTCTTCCTGAATCAAATCGTCAATATCCACGCTTGGCGCATCCTTCCAGATGTGCTCCAGCTTGTAAAATTCACGGGTTTCGCTCTGGAAAATATGAATCATTACATCATCATAGTTTAAAAGTATCCACTCGCCGCCGTCATAGCCTTCTTTGTTCCATAGCTTTGCACCTGCGTCGCGCATCTTCTCCTCGACCTCGTCACAGATTGCCTGAACATTCTTGTTTGAGCCACCGGTTGCTATAACGAAATAGTTTGTCAAAGTGGTAAGCTCGCTTAGGCTGAGAACTGTTATCTCCTTGCCCTTTTTGCTGTCAATAGCTTTGACCGCTGTATTTACATAATTATTCTCACAACTCATTATTTTATCTCCTATCCTTTAAAATGAGAAGTCTGTACCCATTTTGATTGTAACGTCTGCCGCTTTTTCTCCGGCATCAATAATATAATTCTCTATATTTTCCTTAACGGGAACATTGCCGTAAATCTTTTGCACATCTGCTGCCGCGCGTTTTGTGTTGTGGTTAATCATCACCGAGGTATCTGAAATTTTATTCGACCTCTCGGCTGCCACCACATTAAAACCATAAGACGTAAGATTGTCCTTAACTACCGCCAGAATGTCTGCGCTTTCGGGGTCAAGACCTGTTGCATCTATAATTCTTACCTTGATAAACCGATTTTTGAACGAAGTCTTTTTCCCTGTTTCTACCGGTCCCGTCTGAGGCGTAAAATGTTCTTTTATCAAAGCTGTTGTTGCTTCTTTGTCGTGGAAGAAATACGACACCCCGTCATCGTCATAGCCGCCCTCGCCCGGAAGTGTATGGATTTTAACTTTATCCATACTGAACTGAGGAAGTCTGCCTATATAGTTTACCATTTCACTCACTGTAAAATCTGTTTTCACATTTTGGGTCAGAATGCCGATAATCTTAGGTGCTTTAAGGATTGTACCACCGCTAATCAGCTTATCTGCAGCAGCCTGATAAAAGCCTTTTTGTGCCGCCACGCGGTCTATATCTCCATTAGGATAGCCGCTGCCATCGTCATTCTGCCTGAATCTCATAAACATCTCGGCACGTTTCCCATCCAGCAACTGCACACCCGGATATAGGTCAATGTTAAGATTTTGAAACGGGTCGTGATAGTACATTCTTATTGGAACATCAATTTCAACGCCGCCGATTGCATCTATTATTTCACGAAATGCTTTAAAGCTTACAATTACTGATTTTTCTGGGCGGATTCCTATAACACTCTCTATCTCGTTAAATAGTGTCTGTTCTTTTTCAGGGCTGCCGTATGCCGAATTAATCTTTTTGTCGCGTCTTTCGTTCTCAACCTTGGTATCACGTGGAATTTGCAAAACATTTATGGAGTCATCTGCCATATTATATCTGCAAAAGAGTATCAAGTCTGTACGATAGCCTTCCTCATCAACACCGGCAACAACAAAGTCCTGCACCAGTTTGCCGCTAGCGCCCCAGGAACTAAAGCCAAACTTGAACGGCTGACCGGTAATAAGTGAAACCGACCCCCGAAAGCCCACATATATCAATATAAGTAAAATAAGTATTGCAATAATCAATCTAAGTGGAGATTTTACCCTCATTCTACAATTCCTCTTTTAATTTCAGCAAAAAATAATTTCTCGTATTTACAGTATCGATATGAAGCGGTCTGCCTTTGTCGATAATGAATTTTATAACCATATCTGACTGATAAAGCACCGCTTTATCAAGGTTCCGGTCTGCAAGACTGCGGATTTTATCCGCTTCGGGATAAATCCTTCCCGGCTCGGTGAAATCCGCCACATATATAATCTTTTCAAGGGACGACATCTGCGGACGTCCCGTGGTGTGATAAGTCACAGCAGATAAAACTTCGGCATCGTCAATACCAAACTTGTCCTTTGCCATATACGCCGCAAGCTTGCCATGCAAAAGCTCGGGGTTTTGCCTTTCGGTTTCGTCGGGATTATATCCGTATTCCAACAAAGCCTTAAGTGCCTGACTTTTGGGAACTTCCTTTGCAATATCGTGTATAATGCCTGCAAGATATGCTCTGTCTGTATCTTCACCCCAAACTGCGGCAAGGCGCTTTGCCTCCTCCGCAACGTTTACGGTGTGGACAAAACGCTTCTCGCTTAAAACAATTTTAGCATATTCTTTTATTTCATCTGCTTTTTGCATAAATTCTAATTGCATCCTTCGTAAATCCGATTTTTTTCTATATAATCAATTACACCGTCGCATACCATATATTTAATACTTTTGCCCATCATTATACGGTTTCTTATATCTGACGAAGACATCTCAATGGCATTCATCTGTACCTTAGTAATATTTGCACCATACTTTTGCGTAAAGAAATCTATCGCCATGTTAAGCTGATTTTCCTTTATGCCGCCCCGTATTGCCGCCACAATCTCAGCACGCTTGAATATCTCTGCAGGGCAGAACCAATTTTCCATCTCGCACAGTGAATCTGCACCGACAATGAAACAAAGGCGGTCATTGGGATATTCTGTCTGCAAACGTTCAAGAGTTTTGGCTGTATAACTCTTTCCCCCTGCATCGACCTCCATATCCGACACCTCAAACTCAGGACAGCCCTCAACTGAAAGCCGCACCATATTAAGTCTGTGTTCGCCGTCGGGAATAACCAAATTCGGTTTATGCGGCGGATTTGCGCAAGGCATAAAAATCAATCTGTCAAGGCTTGCCTTATCCATCGCCTCGCGGGCAAGGAGCATATGACCTATATGGGGAGGATTGAAGGTTCCTCCAAAAATTCCAATTCTCAAGGTTTTTCCTCCCTTAAGCCATAGGGAGGTTGCCTCCCACAAGCCTTACACTTGATTTTTTAAAATCGTTAATGTTCTTAATAAGTAAGAATCTGACCAACGCTCTTATTAATAAGTCCCCAGTCATCCTTACCCTTTTTGGTAAGATACAGGTCAAAGCTACCGTCTTCGGTACTACGGTTCTTATAGAACATAACCTCTTCGTTGTCGGTTGTATTAAATCCAACAACCTCAGATGCAAGTTCCTGAACATTTCCGTCAAGATCCATTCTTTCAAGAGTGCCGTAACCATTCTCGACATTATAATTTGAGATATAATATATATTATCTCCTGATTTTGTTACTCCAAACATCTGGGGTGAAACTTCCTTCTTGAGAAGTGTCATTTCATCGCCTTCAAGAAGATATACATCACAAACCTTGCGTGAAGTGCTGTAATCCTTCAGAAATATAAATTTATCATCCTTTGCACGGAAGCAAGCATATACATCCTCTGCAATCTGCTTGTCCACAGTCTTTTTGCCATTTTTATGCTCGCACAATGACAAAGTTCCGCCACCCTTAAATGCTTCAAACTCCGAAATGTACAGTACTCTGTTGCCGTCCAGACTTGCTGCCATTTGTGGTTTGTTTGCAACCACATTATAGTCAACAACAACATTTTCTGCAATCTTAAGTGGCTGTTTGCCCTTGGTATATGCGTAATAAGCTGCCACTTTTCCTGAATATACCTTGTCGTAAATAACAGTCTTTTCGTCTTTAGAAGTCATCAGAATGCTGCTTACACCTGATGAAATTTCTTCCTTCTGAGCAGTATTAACATCCACATTATATAAAGTGTTTGTACCATCGTCTTCTGCTGCCAGAATGTATACAAAGTTTCTTGTCTTCTGGACAAAAGGTTCTTTCTTTGTTTTTGTACCAAGCTGGAGGATACGATTCTTTTTATTAATTGCGGTAATATAGAATGTACCGTCCTCGGGATTATATTCCTTTGCATAAAGATGCGAATTACCGTCCTGACTTGTTCCGAACAGCTTGCAAACGTCTGTATCAAGTTTAACCTTTTCTTCCTTAAGATTATTCAGGCTCTTTGCATAAAGGTCGCCGCTCATTTCAACACGGTTCAGGTTCTGCAAAAAGAGAGCATATCCGCCCTCGTCTGCATACTCAAATGTTCCGTGGTCAATATCCGTAGCTATTTTATAGGGTTCTTTCATACCGCTTTCCCAATAATGCAAAACTCCCATATCACCGTTTTTGTCGGCGGTCTGCAAATAAAGCACACCTTCGCCGTTTTCGGTCATAACGATAGAATTATGAACTTCTTCCGCAATCTTGCTTACTTTCTTTTCGTTACCTTTTTTTATCATACACAGTCTACCACTATTTGTTTCGGTATCGTAATCCTCAAAAAAGTATGTAACAGTGCGGTCTTTGTTGGTTTTTACAAGTCCCTCATTCTTTGCAATAAGCTCTGCATCGCCGGGTTTACCTGTTTCACTGAGTTTTCTGATATCATTTTCATTTAAAACGTTTTCGGAAATAAGTAAGTTCTTTCCCTTATACACCATATACATAGAGTTATCTGACACATATGTGTAAGAAGGAACAATATCCTTATTTGAAGAAAGTCCGATAAGGGCAATCACAAGCCAGATAAATACAATCAGACCTACTACGAGGCCACCGATACGTATAACCATTTTATCCATAGACTTAAAGCCTTTGAAACTGAACTTTTTGAAATTAATCTTTTTAAGATTAAGCTTTTTAAAATCAGGCTTTTTAAAATTGAACTTTCTTGCTGTCTTTTTGGTCTTTTCTGCCTTTCTTACTCCTTTAACCGTCTTTACAGCTGTTGCAGTCGCCTTTGTTGCAACTACAGGAGCATCTGGGTCCATCTGTGCAACAATTCTTGCGCTTCTTCTCGCAGCACGACGAGCCGCACGTTTTGCAGCACGGCGGTCGGCAAAGTATTTTTCTATAACATTCTTTTTCTTGAGGTTTTTTCTGTCCCCTCTGACAGAGTCACGCAATTTTCTTACGTGTTCGTCGGATGTGATGGTATACTTAAAGTCAAAATTCCTGAATTTTTCATCCTCGGTTACGCTTTGAGTGGGTGTTTTGCAATAAGGGCACTTTTTGATACCCTCATAAATATCTGCTCCGCATTCCAAACATTTCATCAGATTTTCCTCCGTTTTCCTTTAATAGAACAAAGCAGCTTCGCCACTCGCCGCAGGCGGCGGTCCAAGTAATAACGCTTTGTTTGCCCAAGTGCATTTCGGCAAAGCCGAAAATTTTGCACGGGCAATTTAAATTTTGTTTTTATATATAATAGGAAATTACATAATTTCCTATTATATATAAAACGATTAACCCGTTCAGATATCAATACTTTACTATAACAGTTCAATAAATACCAAATACATCAGCGGTATTGTAATTACCGAAAGTGTGGTAGAAATCATTGTCACAGATGCACCTGTCTGAGCATCGCCGCCATAAGCAGCAGGATAAACAATAGTGTTAAGTCCAAGTGGTGTGGCAAAACAAATCAATGCAAGAGTCCTGATTTCATCATTTAAGCCAAGCAGTTTAAGCACCACCATTATGACAGCAGGTATTATAATAAGTCTCAACAACGAAGCTAAATATACCTTTTTATTGAATAACAGCTTTTTTAAATTGAATCCGCCGATTACAAATCCTGCAAGAAGCATTGCAACCGGACCCTGACACTTACCTGCATTATCAAAAGCAGTAATCACAAAGTCAGGAATGTATTTGCTAAGACCAACCAGACCGATAATCATACCTGCAACAAGTGCAATTATGGGCGGTGTTAAAAGACCTTTTTTCAAGTTTGCCGCAATACCGGCATTTTGTTCTTTAGGAATGAGTATGTATAATCCCCAGCCACTACATATAATACCAACAACAAAGACAAACATTGAATATTTATAAAACATTTCGTTTCCCCATACTCCAAGGATAATGAAATTTCCCATAAAACCGTAGTTGCCAAAGGTCATTGCATATTTATAAATATTCCTTTGATACATCTTTTCGGAAGATTGATTAGATTTTTCATAAACATTTGTTTAAGTGTAAGAAAAAATATTTCCATAAAAATCTCCCAGACTGGCTGTATCAATCTTAATAATTAATTATAACATAATATTCTTTGAAAAACAACAGTATCTTAAAATTTTCAGCAAAATAACCGCTATTCTCCCTTAAGTTTTTGCAATATTTCTATATCCTTCCTGTCAAGAGTTGCCTTTGACAACATTCCACGACGTTTGCGGTAAGTATTTTCAATCGCCGCCTTGCGTTTCCACTCCTGTATCAGCTTATGGTTACCGTTCATTAGAACCTCGGGCACGCATTTCCCATGCCACTCTGCAGGACGGGTATACTGTGGGTATTCAAGCAACCCGGAAAAATGCGATTCATCTGCAAAGGCTTCCTCGCAGGCAAGCACCCCGGGAATCATCCGCGCAGTTGCGTCAACCACCGCCATAGCTGCAATCTCGCCGCCCGTAAGCACAAAATCTCCCATTGAAATTTCTGTATCAACTATCTCATCAAGTATTCTCTGGTCAACACCCTCATAATGACCGCAAAGAATCACTATATGCTTTTTCTTTGCCAGTCTTTTAGCAGTTGACTGTCTGAATGTTTTGCCCTGCGGCGACATATATATGGTCAGCGGCTTGTAGTCAAGTCCTTCGCAAACGCTCATATACGCAAGGTAAATGGGCTCTGCCTGCATAACCATTCCCTGACCGCCGCCATATGGGTAGTCATCAACCTGTCTGTGCTTGTTAAAGGCAAAATCCCTTATCTGCACGCAGTTAATTTCTAAAATGCCGTTTTCCACCGCTCTGCCGATTATGGAATTATTCAAAACCGCATCAAACATTTCTGGAAACAACGTTAAAATATCAACTCGTAACTCAGCCATCAGTCAATCAATCCTTTTAAAGGCTTAATAACAATCTTCTTTTCATCAACATCAACAGACAAAACAACCTCGTCAATTACGGGAATCAAAACTTGTTTGCCGCTACCGTCTTCAACCACATACACGTCGTTGCTGCCTGTTTTAATTATGTCTTTTATCTCGCCTAAATCCCTGCCCTCATCGGTTGTTACATTGCAGCCCAGAAGGTCGCAGATATAATAAGTTCCATCAGGAAGGTCGCCCAACTCCTCACGCGGAACGGTAAGAATCTTATTGCGATATTTTTCGGCATCGTTGATATCGTCTATACCCGCAAGTTTCAGCAGAACCATATTCTTTTGCATTCTGGATTTTTCGATATCATATTCCTCGCCATCTATAATAACATACGCCAACTCGTCAAAAATTTCGGGATCATCACACCAGGGCATAACCTTAAGGTCGCCCCGAAGACCGTGGGTATTAACTATTTGTCCAATTTCAAGATTATTTTTCATATAAAATTCCTCAATCATAACGTACTCATAAAAGCAAGTAAAGACTGTACCAAAATGATACAGTCTGCTACTTATTTAATGTTACACAATATCAACCGTAACTTTTTTGTTTTCGTGGCTTGCAGCAGCTTTTACAACTGTACGTATAGCCTTAGCTATTCTGCCCTGCTTGCCAATAACCTTACCCATATCGCCTTCTGCAACGTGCAAGGTCAAAACAATCGAGTTTTCCTGAACATTTTCTTCAATCGAAACTGCATCAGGCTCTGAAACCATTGATTTTGCAATAAATTCCAAAAGCTCTTTCATTTCATTTCCTCCAAAATCCGGGTCACCTATTTACATATAATCAGGGTGAGTGAAGTTGGGTGGCATATGCCCTGCAAATGCAGGGCATATGAAACACATTCCGCCAGTCCTGATAATTAGATAATGCCCTTTTCTTTAAGAAGACGCTTAACTGTATCTGTGGGCTGAGCACCGTTGCCAATCCACTTTGCAACCTTTTCAGCATCGAAATCAACTGCTGCAGGCTTTGTCATAGGATTGTATGTTCCAACCTGTTCGATAAATCTGCCGTCTCTGGGGTATCTTGAATCTGCTACTACTACTCTGTAAAAAGGAGCCTTCTTAGAACCCATTCTTCTTAAACGAATTTTTACTGCCATAATAAATTACCTCCAAAAAATATATATTAATTAATAATTTTCTTTAGTTAAAAGGGGAATTTCATTTTTCCCATCTTGCCCATTTTGCCTAATTGTTTCATTTTTTTACCAAATCCGCCGCCGGACATCATTTTCATCATTTTCTGCATCTGTTCAAACTGCTTGATGAGTGCATTTACATCTGCAACGGTGGTACCGCTGCCTTTGGCAATTCTTTCGCGGCGCTTTGGTGTAAGTTTGTCGCGGTTTTCACGCTCGCCCTTGGTCATTGACTTGATTATTGCCTCGGTATGAAGCATCTTTCTCTCGTCAATCTGCACATCCTTAAGCTGTGCAGTATTCATACCGGGAATCATCCCGATAAGCTGTTCCAGAGGGCCCATCTTTTTCATCTGTTCCATCTGGTCAAGGAAGTCGCCGTAAGTAAAGGTATTACTGCGCATCTTCTGTTCAAGCTCAAGTGCCTTTTTTTCGTCAAGAGCCTGCTCTGCCTTTTCGATAAGACTGAGCATATCGCCCATTCCCAAAATTCTTGATGCCATTCTCTGAGGATGAAATACCTCAAGGTCGGTAAGCTTTTCGCCCATACCACAGAACTTAATCGGCTTGTTTGTAACCGCACGGACCGAAAGTGCCGCACCGCCACGGGTATCACCGTCAAGTTTGGTAAGAACAACACCGTCAATCTCCAAATCGTTATTAAAGGCTTCGGCAACATTTACTGCATCCTGACCTGTCATTGCATCAACTACAAGAAGAATTTCTGTGGGTTCAACCGCCGCTTTAATGTTTTTAAGTTCATCCATCAGCTCTTCATCGATGTGCAGTCGACCTGCCGTATCCACAATGAGTATGTCATTAGAATGAAGCTTTGCGTGGTCTAAAGCCTTCTTTGCAATTTCAACGGGATTGGTGTTGCCCTCGATTGCAAACACAGGAAGGTCAAGCTGAGAGCCAACAACCTGGAGCTGTTTAACAGCCGCAGGACGGTAAACGTCGCAGGCACAAAGCAAAGGGCGTTTGCCCTGTTTCTTCAAAAGTCCGCCAAGCTTTGCGGCAGTGGTTGTTTTACCTGCACCCTGAAGGCCAGTCATCATAATAACCGTCGGTGGTCTGGAAGAAATCTTGATTTTTTGTTCTTCCTCGCCCATAAGTGCGATAAGCTCTTCGTTAACAATTTTTATAACCTGCTGTGCGGGGGTAAGAGATTCCATAACCTCGGCGCCCGATGCACGCTCGGATACGGTATTTATAAAGTTTTTAACAACTTTGAAATTGACATCCGCCTCAAGGAGTGCCATTTTAACCTCGCGCATGGCTTCTTTTAAATCAGCGGCCGAAACCTTGCCCTTGCCACGAAGCTTTTTGAACGTGCTTTGCAATTTATCTGCCAGACTTTCAAACGCCATAAGCTCACTCCTTCATAAAATTATGTATCAATTATTCCTCCAAATCGTTGATTCCTGCAACGATTGTAAGGATTTGGTTTATCTGTTTTTTTATGCTGACCGGAAGCAATCTTGCCTCGGGAGACTTTTCAATCTCTGCAATAATATCGTCAATCTCGCCGAGTTTGGACTTGATTTCAATGAATCTTGCAGCTAATCCCAGCTTTGATTCCACATCATACAGAATCCCCTCAGCGCGTTTCAGATTGTCGCGGACACCCTGACGGCTTATGCCAAGTTCCGCCCCCACCTCTGAAAGCGACAAATCATCATTGTAATAAAGTTCAACGGTGTCTGCCTGTCTTTCGGTAAGCATATTCTTATAAAAACTCAAAAGAAGAGAAATTTCAACATTTTTTTCCATAATTTCCGCTCCTTTTTATCGTTCTGTAAAGCACTTTAACTTTACACATCAGCTATTGTAACTCAAAAAATCCTATTTGTCAAGTGTTTTTAAGGATTTTCTTTTCAAAATTACAATTATAATGCCTGTAATAACAAGACCTACCGAAAGAAGCTGCGAAACACGGAAACTACCAAGCATCAGCGAATCTGTACGCAGCCCCTCAATCATCATTCTGCCAATACCGTACCATATCATATATCCGCAAATCAGCTCGCCCTCGAATTTCTTATGCTTGCGGTACAGCCACAACAAAATAATGCCCAAAGCATTCCACAAAGACTCATACAAAAAAGTGGGATGAACCATTTCTGCAATCAAAGAGCCCTCCTGCACTATGGTCATAGCCCATGGAAGGTCGGTCTGCGAGCCAAAAGCCTCGCCATTGACAAAATTGCCCCATCTGCCCACCATCTGACCTATAAGCAGACCGATTGAAAGCACATCAAGGCACTTTACAATGCTGAGTTTTTTTATACGACAATATGTATACACCACCAAAGCCGCACCAATTACCGCTCCGTATATAGCAATACCGCCGCCACGAATGTTAATAACCTCGGATAGATTATTTTTGTAGTAATCCCACTGAAAAGCCACATAGTAAAGCCGTGCACAAATAATGGAAACAGGCAAAGAAATCAGCAGCATATTAAACAAATCATCATGTTCAATTCCCACACGCTTTGTCTCATAAAGTCCATATGCAACAGCAAGCAACAGTCCTAAGCCAATCAGAAGCCCGTAAAAATATACGGGCGTTCCGAAAACAGTAAAAGCTACGCGATTGATACTGAATTCCCAACCAAGGTTGGGAAAGGAAATTATATTTATCATTTGTCATCACCGCCCAGAGGTTCAATTATCGAAAGCACACAAGCATCCTTGTCAAAATGCTCCTTCAGTCTTTCTTCAATCTGTTCAATGGCAACCTGTTCAACAATGTCGCTGTATTCAAGTGGATTAATGTCACTCATAAAGCAACGGATAAAGTCGTTGCCCAGACGTTCAACACTGTTAAAACGCCTTAAATTCTTCCCGATAAGCACACGCTTGGCAACATCAACCGCTCCTTTATCAAGAGGCTTTGCCGCCTTTTTTACCACATATTCAAGTGTCTTTTCATAAACCTCCTCAGGTTTTGAGCTTTCGCCGCTTATTGACGAAAATCCGTAGCCAACCTCAAGCTCGGTATCATAGCCAAATGTAGCATCAATAAGACCTTTATCATAAAGTTCCGTGAAGAATTCACTGCTTTTTCCAAACAGAACTTCCATTAAAATCTGTGTCTTTATCTGTTTTACAAGCAATTCTCTGCCTTTGATTCCCTCTTCCTTTTCCTTAAAGCCTATAAGGAACTGGGGCTTTGAAACGCTTAATTTCTGTCTGACAATTTTCTGTGCAACGCATTTAGGCTCGTCAACTCTCCGCTTTTCAATTCGGCCCATATCCTTATCAACGCTAACATATTTATCAATATAGGATACTGCCTTTTCGGGGTCGATGTCGCCCACCATAACAAGAATCATATTTGACGGGTTGTAATATGCCTTTGTACACTTATAAAGAAGGTCAGGGGTTATATGGCTTATGCTTTCAACCGTTCCTGCAATATCGGTCTTTACAGGGTTTTTGTAATACATTCCCTGAAGCATATTAAAGAACAGCCGCCAGTTGGGGTCATCATCATACATCTTGATTTCCTGACCGATAATTCCCTGCTCTTTCGCCACATTGGCATCTGTGAAATATGGGTTGTTCACAAATTCAATAAGGATGTCAAGATTTTCATAAAAGTTCTCGGTGCAGGAAAACAGATAAGCCGTCATATCAAAGCTCGTGAATGCATTGCTGTTACCTCCTGTTGCCGCAAACTTTTCAAATGCATCCTTGCCGTCCTCTTCTTCAAAGAGCTTGTGTTCAAGGAAGTGTGCAATTCCATCAGGAAGTCTTATTTCGCCCTCGGGAAGCTTTAACACATCATCAATTGAGCCGTATTCGGTACCGTAAATTGCATAGTATTTGCTGAAACCCTTTTTAGGGATAATATACACTCTTAAACCGCTTTCGTGAACACCTGAAAGGATACGTTCTTTAAGAGCCTTGTTCTCTGTCAACTCAAATTTCATTGCCCTGTACCCCCTTTAAAAAGTAAACCGTATCAAGCTGTATCTTCTCTGCCGCCGCTATTATTTCCTCGCGGGTGACTTTATTGATTTTCTCAAGGTATTCGTCAACAGATTCTTCAATGCCAAGCAACGTACGTCCCATATAAAAATCTTCGGTTGCAGCTAAACTATCCGTGATACTACCGACAGAATTTTTAAAGGTCTTTTGGGCAAAGTCGATTTCCTCGTCGGTAAACTCGCCTTTTTTCATCATATCAAGCTGGAGCATAATTTCATTGAACGCCTCATCATACTTTGACGCCTCGATACCTGCATTAACCTTCATGCAGCCCTTGTGGCGGTCAACAGCCGAGAATACATAATAAGCAAGACTTAGCTTTTCGCGGACATTGTTAAAGAGCTTTGATATTGCACTGCCGCCGTAAAGACAGGAACAAAGTGCAAGAGCATAGCTTTCATCCGACCTTGGGTCGATTCCGCAATTAAAGCCCATTGCAAGCTTACTTTGTGAAACAGGCATTTCTTCAACCACATTCTTTATATCAATATTTTCTTCAACCAAAGCAAGAACTGTTTCTGAATCAACCGCATCACGGTCGCCAAAGGCGTCTTTAAAGTTCTTTTCAATCTCATTTTTTACTGCAGTTTTGTCAAAACTGCCGCTGACATAAATGTCAACTCCTGCTGTTTTAATCATTTCCTTATAGAATTCATAAAGGTTCTTTTCGTCGATTTCATCAAGGTCGGATGCATAGCCGTGAGAAATTATACCATAAGGGTCGCCTTCAAACATAATCTCATTGCATCGTACCGACGCATATTCCTTTTTGTCGTTTATAAGTCCTAATATATAGTTCTTTGTATTTTCCTTCTCCTGCTGAACATATGCCTTGTCAAATCCACCGTCTTTTGTAACGGGGCAGAGGACAAATTCTTTAAGAAGCTCGCATACGTCCCCAAAAATACTTTCGGAAATAAAACTGTCGCTGACAAACTGCGCCGACACCTTAAGAAGCATAAGGTCTCCTCTTTTGCCGTTATCTGCCGAAAGTGATGCACCGTAAAGCTCCTGCGCCCTTCTTGAAAGGTCGCTCATTGTGGGGTACTTTTCGCTGCCCCTCTTTAATACTCTTGGCAAAAGCGCCACTTTTGTAACCGTTTTTCTGTCAAGAGGAAGGCGAAAATACACACTCATCACATTTGTCTTGAATTTATCTGTTTCAAGAAAACGTAAGGATACGCCCTTTGAAATCTCAATTTTCTCTGTTTTCAATTCTGTCACTCCTTTTTCTATCAATATTTTATCTTTCTGTAGTTCTGTCTATTCTTTTATTTAATTAAAATATCAAACCTGCCGCAAATGCAACAGCACAGGCACAGATCGCAACGGTCAAAAGTGAACGTCCGAAATATGCAAGAACAAAAGCCACCGCCGTACCCAATGCCGCCGTAACCATATCCCCCGTTGCATAAAGAATGTAGGGGAACGTCATTGCCCCAAGCACCGAATAAGGCACATAAAACAAAAAGCTTTGTATAAACGGCGATTTTATCTTGCTGCGCATCAGGGTGAAGGGAATCATTCGGATACCATACGTCACCAAAGCCATAGCTGCAAGATATGCAAAAAACATTTTATCCATATCCTCAATCCTCCTCGCCTGATTTAGGTGCTATATATGCCATTATTGCCGAGGCAACAACCGCACAGATTATAATCGAAAATCCCTGTGAGAGTTTATCAAACAATGGGATATAATAAAACGCACAGCTCATTGCTGATGCAATCAGCACCGCACACAAAACTCCCTTATCAGCCTTTGCAGGCGGAACAATTATGGCAATAAACATACTGTAAATGGCAAGCCCCAGCGCCGCACATACCGAGGGCGGTAAAATCTGCCCTGCATACACACCCAATGTCGTACCCAATGTCCAGCCGATTGGCGGCAATGTTATAAGTCCATACATAAACCTCTTGCCTATAAGCCCCCGCTCCGCCGCCGCAACAGCAAAAACCTCGTCGGTTATGGCAAAGGATGTAATCATACGGTGTGGGGTGGTAAAGCTGTCATCCAGCTTTTGAGTGAGAGCAAGACCCATAAGACTGTATCGCATATTTATAATAAGCTGGGCAAGAATCATTTCGATTATTGTACCGCAGGCGGCAATAATTCCGATACCTGCCACCTGCCCTGCCGATGTAAGATTGGTCAGGGAAATTAATATTGTTCCGATAGGATTAATGCCCATTCCCACAGCGGTAATACCAAACCCAAAGGATACCGAAAGATACCCCAATGCAATTGGCAGACCTTTATTTAACCCGTACAGATATGAATTCTGTAATTTTTCGTTTGTCATTATGTACGCACCGTTCCAATTCTGTTTAAATCAATATTATATTATACCGCAAATCCCTTTTAAATGCAATACCATAAAAAGTAAAAGCGGCCTGCATTATTAAAATGCAAACCGCTTTATTATTTAATTTGTGATTAGTTTAGTGCAAAAACAATGTTACAAGAAAATGTAATACTGTGGGGCACAAAAGACAGCCAGGGCCTGTGTATAATGTAGCAGTCATTGCGCCGTAAGTAACAAGCTTTGTGTCTGTTGCCGCAAGACCTGCACTTGTACCGCTGGTTGTTCCCATAAGCCCACCGAAAATCATTGCTGCACGCGGAATTGTAAGACCAATCTTTTTAGCAACAACAGGTGTAAGCATCATTACCGCAACCGACTTAACCACGCCTGCCGCAATTGCAAGCCAGCACTGCGAAAGAGCGGCAACCACATTCTGTGACATAGACATTGCTATAATTACAGGAATAAACATTTTACTCCAGAAATCAATACCTTTTTCATAATCCTTCGGCAACCATGAATTCACCTTTTTGAATTTGTCACTATAAGAAGCAGAAGCATCGCAAATCCAACCCTGCCGACATCAGAATTAACCCCTGTAAGGAATCCGAGAATATTTCCGATAAATGAGCCTACAAACATACAACCTGAAAGTAACGCTACACCATAAATCACAGCCAATCATTCCTTTCTCTTTATTCATTTTTCAAACACATTCATTACATACTAAATAACCGGTAATTGCAAGTATTTTACAAAATTTTTATAAAAATTTAACTTTCCCTGACTTTTTTATAAAAAACTATTGACAAATAAAAATTGATTGTTATAATAAAGTTAAGGTCAAAGAAAGTCAAAGTCAAAAACCAAGAGGTGATTTAATATGAAACTTAGTAATATAATAGAAGAATTTATTAAAGAAATGCTTGAGGAAAGCCGCGAGATTGAACTTCAGCGAAACGAGTTGGCAAGCAAATTCAACTGTGTTCCCTCACAGATAAACTATGTAATATCCACCCGTTTCTCACCAGAACGCGGCTACAGTGTGGAAAGCCGCAGAGGCGGCGGCGGTTATATCAGAATTACAAAAACCGCTCCCGAAAACGAACAGCTTATACTTCACATTGTAAATGCAATCGGAGACAGCATTTCATCAGCAAGTGCAAACGCAGTAATTCAGGAACTCTATTCCGCAGAGCTTTTAAGCCACAAGGAAGCCAAAATCATCATGGCGGCACTCAGCGATAATTCAATTGTTATCAGTCGCCCCCAGCGTGACATAGTCAGAGCAAAAATGCTTAAAAATATATTAGTAAATCTTGTTTAGAAAGGACGGAATTCTTATGAAATGTCAAAAATGTAATCAACACGAAGCAACAACACATATAACACAAATCATAAACGGTCACAAAACCGAAATGTATCTTTGCCGCGAATGTGCCGAAGGTAATAAAGATTTCATCAATTTCAAATCAGGCTTTGACACCGAGTTTGACAATCTTCTTGGCGGATTCTGGGGCGGTATGCCAAAAATTTCAGTAAACACATCTGTAAAAAAGTGCGACCTATGCGAAATGACCCAAAATCATTTTATTAAATCCGGCAAGCCCGGCTGCAGCAATTGTTACACCGTGTTTCAGGACTTACTCCTCCGTCCTTTAAAGCAAATTCACGGCAGTACACGGCATACAGGCAAAATTCCCGAACGTTCGGGCAGGGACATAAGAACAGCCGACAAAATTGAAGAATTGCAGACTAGACTTAACCGTGCGATTATGGAGCAGAATTTTGAAGAAGCCGCCGTTCTTCGTGACGAAATAAACGAGTTAAAATCAAATCAGCAGAAAGGAGAGATATAATTTATGTGGTACACAAAGTTTGGACCATCAGGTGATATCGTCCTCTCATCCCGTGTTCGCCTTGCGAGAAATATTGCAGACCTTCCCTTTGGCAACGTAATGACAACCGAGCAACAAGCCGAGGTTTTAGACAAGATTAAGTCAGCGCTTCCCGATATGCAGTTTATTGACTTTTCGGCAATGACCCCCCTGCAACGTCAGGCACTTTGCGAATGTCACCTTACAAGTCCCGAAATGATTGAAAACAAAAAACGGTGCGGAATTCTCACCAACGAAAGCTGCACCGAATGTATAATGCTCAACGAGGAAGACCACATCCGTATTCAGGCAATGGCACCGGGTTTTGACCTATATTCCTGCCTTGACGCCGCAAACCGCCTTGATGACTGCCTTGAAAAATCAGTTGACTACGGCTTTCACAAGGATTTCGGCTACCTCACATGCTGTCCCACCAATGTGGGTACAGGAATGAGGGCATCTGTGATGCTGCATCTTCCTGCACTTTCATCAACGGGCAAAATTGAAGGCATCATACGCTCTCTTTCAAAACTTGGCATCACCGTAAGAGGTCTTTACGGCGAAGGAAGCAAAGCTCAGGGCAATATATATCAGATTTCAAATCAGGTAACACTTGGCTCCACCGAAGAAGAAATTATCGACAAACTCATCCATCTTATAAATGACATTATTGATAAAGAACGTACATTGAGCCAGAATCTTTACACTCAGGATAAATTCCGCTTTGAGGATAAGATTATGCGTTCCTATGGAATTCTGACCAATGCAAGAATTCTTTCGTCGGCAGAAACCGCAAATCTGTTTTCCGATGTAAGATGGGGTGTAAATCTGGGAATAATCAAAAATATAAATCTTGAAACATTAACAAAATCATTTTACGATACACTCCCCGCAACCATTGTTAAAAATTACAACCTTACTACAGCCCTTGAACGTGACCTTAAACGGGCAGAGCTTATAAACGAGGCGTTGAAATAAAGAAAGGACTGATACTATGTTTGAACAAAAACTTACCGAACGTGCAAAAAGCGCCATCCATCTGGCAGGTCAATGCGCTATGGATATGGGGCACAACTATGTGGGAACCGAACACCTGCTCCTTGGTCTTGTCAAGGAAGGCGGCGGTGTTGCCGCCAAGGTTCTTGCAGACAACGGCATAACCGACAGTAAAATAGTCAGCAAAATAGAATTCTTTGTAGGCACCGACCTGCCTATAAACAACCCCGGAATCGGCTTTACACCCCGTACAAAAAGTGTGCTTGAGCACAGCTACACCGAGGCAAGAAGACTTAACCACAACTACATCGGCACAGAACATATTCTGATTGCCCTTCTGCGTGAAAACGAGAGCCTTGCTATCCGTATAATTGCAGACCTTGACGTTAACCCTCAAAAGCTGTATTCGGATATTATGAAACTGATGAGCGACAACAACTTTGGTGAAATAGCAGGTGAAGGTCCATCCCCCGATACTGTAAATCCCTCCGCAAAAAAATCATCAGGTGCCAAAACACCCACACTTGACAAATTCGGCCGCGACCTTACCAAAATGGCACGGGAGCTTAAGCTTGACCCCATTATCGGCAGAGATAAAGTAATCGAAAGGGTAATACAGATTCTCAGCCGCAGAACGAAAAACAACCCCTGCCTTATCGGTGAGCCAGGCGTCGGTAAAACCGCCGTTGCAGAAGGTCTGGCACAGAAGATTGTTCAGGGACTTGTACCTGAAATTCTGAAGGACAAAAAGGTTATAACCCTTGACCTTTCGTCAATGGTGGCAGGCGCAAAATACCGTGGCGAATTTGAGGAACGTCTTAAAGGCGTTATGGAAGAAATCCACAAGGCAGGCAACATAATTTTGTTTATTGACGAAATCCATACCATTATCGGTGCAGGTGCCGCAGAGGGCGCAATTGATGCGGCAAACATCTTAAAGCCCGCCCTTTCACGTGGCGAGATACAGATTATCGGCGCAACAACTTTGGAAGAATACCGCAAGTACATTGAAAAGGATTCCGCTCTTGAACGTCGTTTTCAGTCAATCATTCTTGACGAGCCAAGCTATGAGGAAACCGTAGAAATCCTCAAAGGTATCCGTGACAAATATGAGGCACACCACCGTGTAAAAATTACCGACAGTGCCCTTGATGCGGCGGTAAAAATGTCAGTAAGATATATCCCTGACAGATTTTTGCCCGATAAGGCAATCGACCTTATCGACGAGGCGGCATCACGAATCCGTATCAAAACCCTTACCGCTCCTCCCGACGTAAAGGAAACCGAAAACAAGATTGAGGGTCTGCGCAAGGAAAAAGAGGCGGCAATTGCATCTCAGGAATACGAAAAGGCGGCAAAGCTCCGTGACGAAGAAAAGGCACTTACCGAAAGTCTTAAAGCACAAAAGGAAACATGGGAAAAGGAATGCCGTGGCGAAAATGTTGAGGTTACTCCCAACGAAATTGCAGAAATCGTATCTTCATGGACCGGTGTTCCCGTAAAAGCAATTGAAGAGGGCGAAAGCGAAAGACTGCTCCGCCTTGAAGAAGAGCTCCACCGCCGTGTTATTGGTCAGAACGAGGCTGTTACCGCCGTTTCAAAAGCAATCCGCCGTGGCAGAGTTGGTCTTAAAGACCCCAAACGCCCCATAGGCTCCTTTATCTTCCTCGGCCCTACGGGTGTTGGTAAAACCGAGCTTTCAAAAGCTCTTGCCGAGGCAATGTTCGGCGATGAAGATGCTCTTATTCGTGTTGATATGTCAGAATATATGGAAAAGCACGCCGTATCACGAATGGTCGGCTCTCCCCCCGGATATGTCGGCTATGACGAGGGTGGTCAGCTTACCGAAAAGGTACGCAGAAAACCATACTCGGTAATCCTTTTTGACGAAATCGAAAAGGCACACCCCGATGTGTTTAACATTCTGCTCCAAATTTTAGAGGACGGTATCCTCACAGACTCCCAGGGCAGACGTGTTGACTTCCGTAACACCGTTATAATCATGACATCAAACCTCGGTGCGCGGATGATAACCGAAAATAAATCTCTTGGCTTTGCGGCAGCAGCCGAAGATACCGAAAGGGATTACACCAAGATTAAGTCGGATGTCCTGAGCGAGCTTAAACGAGCCTTCCGTCCCGAATTCCTGAACAGAATTGACGATATTATAGTATTCCGTCAGCTTGTAAAGGACGACATCAAGGAAATCTCTGCAAAGATGCTTGATGTTCTTAAAGACAGAATTGCCGCAAACGACATCACCGCAGAGTTCACCGATGCCGCAGTTGACCGTATCGCAGACACGGGCTTTGACCCAACATACGGAGCAAGACCTCTTCGCCGTGCAATCCAGAGTGACATCGAGGATATGATTGCCGAAAAAATGCTTGGCGGCGAAATCAAAGCCGGCGACACAATCAAAATTGACTTTACTGATGAAACCTTTGTTATCACAAAGTAATAAAAAACAGCATCCTGCATTATGCAGGATGCTGTTTGATTTTAAATTTGTTTACGATTGTGCAAATATTAGGGAAAATAGTTCAAAGACAAAAAATCTTTTTTATGGTATATTAAATGTAAGAAAAATTAAACGGGGCGTATCCCCGAAAAATTATATTAAAGACAGGAGATGTTTTTATGTCAAGAATTTGTATTCCCGATTATGAGTACAAAGAAAGAATTGCAAGAGCAGCAAAGCTCGTTGCAGAAAAAGGTCTGGATGTAATGGTTGTTTGCTCAACCGAATCTGACTACGCAAACGCAAGATATTTCAGTGGTTTCTGGCCTCTGTTTGAACGTGCAGGTGTAGCTATCTCTGCAACAGGCGAAGCAGCACTTATGGTTGGTCCTGAATGTATCATCTTTGCTAAGGACGTTGGTAAGATTGACAAGGTATTTTGCCTTAGAGAATTCAGAGAATCAGCTGACCCCTCTTACCCCGAGCTTCAGGCTAATACATTCAACGATGTATTCAAGGCTATCGGCGTTACAGGCAACAAAATCAAAATCGGTCTTGGTAGCTATGTAGAGTGCACACTCCCCATCTTTGAGGGCCTTAAGAACAGCTATCCCGAAGCTGAAATCGTTAAGTGCAACGATATTATGGTTAACCTCAGAAAGATTAAGTCAGCTAACGAGCTTGCTTGTATTCAGGAAGGTTTCAGAATCGTTGACATCGCAACAGACGAAGTTATCCGCAACCTTAAGCCCGGCGTAACCGAACTCCAGATGGTTGGTATCGCGCAGAAGGTTATTTACGAAGAAGGCGCAGAATACGAAGGTCTTCCTATGTACGTATTCAGCGAAAAGTCAACAAGCCATGCGATTTCACGTTCAGGCTACAGAACAATCGGAAATAACGATATCGTTCAGCTTAACCTTTCTGCTAAAATCGACGGCTACTCACCTGCTATCGGTCTTCCTATCGCTATGGGTAAACTCGAAGGCGAAAGAAGAAGAGTTGTTGAATTCTGTAAGGAAGCTCACGACTGGACAATCGACCAGCTTAAAGCAGGCGTTATGGCAAGTGATGTTGCTCAGAACTTCTACAAGATGTATGTTGACAATGGTTTCAAAGACAGCTATGTTTACGGACCTTGCCACGGTACAGGTATGATCGAGGTTGAGCCACCCTGGATGGAAACAGACTCAACATACAAACTGGAAGAAAATATGACATTCCAGGTTGATACATTCATCATGGGCGACGGTTTCGGCTGCAGATGGGAAATCGGTGCTGCTATCACAAAAGACGGTTGCCACAAGATGACAGATTACCTTAAGAAAGGTATCATTGAACTCGGTTTCTAATTTAGGGGCAGTAGCAAAATGCACAGACCACGCAAAGCGTGAAAAAGGCTTAATGCAGCCATTTTTCAAAGAATACAAAGGCTAAAACGAACTAAAACCAAGGTGGAAATTTGTTATACAACAAATTTCAATTGCAGATGCTTTGCGTTTTGAACAAATTTCGCCTCTCGCAGTATCCACATACAGCTTCGGGTCTCAGTTTGTCCAATCTGCACTATTTTGCGTCCACCCCAAAGGAGCTGCCGCATTTTGCGACAGCTCCTTATATAAATCTTATTGAATGGAGAGAATAAAAATGGCTATTGGTAAAAAAGAATGGATAATCCCTGACTGTGAACTTCCCCAGGAAGGCGAAGGCGTTGCAAAAGGCCACGAATCAGTTATTATCGTTAACGATTCTGATGTAGATGCAAAAATTGATGTAAGCATTTACTTTACAGATAAAGAGCCCCACACAGGTATTGTATGGGAAGTTGGCGCAAAGCGTGTTAAGTGCTTCAGAATGAACAATATCGACCATATGTGCGGTTTTAAAGTTCCTTTTGAAACACAGTATGCTATGAAGGTTTCAAGCAATACCCCTATTGTTCTTCAGTACGGCAGACTTGACAACACTCAGGCAAACCTTGCATTCTACACAACTCTCGGTTATTCTGAATAATCAAAAGTTATATAACAAAACATCCACCTAAAACAAATCAGGTGGATGTTTTGTTATATATTAGTTTATTGCTTCACGAAGCCACTCAAGAGTACACTCAACCATATGTTTTCCGGTTTCTTCAGATGCTTCTTTTGCACTTTCTGCAAACCATTCGGTATTTTGTGCACAACGGCTTAAATCAACATTTTCGGGATAAGTTCCCATCATTAAGCTGGTTTCCCATTTGCCTGCGTGGTCGAAACCACCACATTTTATCTGTGCATCAGCACCGATAAGAGGAATAACCTTGATGTATGAGAATGGGTCTTCTCCGCCGCCAAGATTTTCATAATAATCAGCATAAGAATCGCTACCCCACCAGCCTTGACCGAGAGTTTCTTCCATATATTCCATTGTAACTTTTTTTGCCGCCTTGTGGCACGCGATAGTCATAGGCATAAGACCTGCGCCTTCCGTCTGATGATGAGGAACAAGATAGATGTTTTTTATACCACCGGCAATCATTGATTTAAGAACGCAATATAAATATTGCGCATATGTATCTTCGTCAACATGTATATGGTCAGGCTTTGGAGCACATACAGCATATGACGCAACACCATACCAGATGGGTGGACAAATTACTATCTCTTTTTCTTTCTCAAGTTCACGAAGACATCCGTTTACTACCATAGTATCTGTTCCGCAAGATGCGTGATGTGCATGGTATTCAATAGTACCTATCGGGATGACAAAGGGTACCTTTCTTTTTACAGCGTCTTCGATTTGGTCATGAAACATATTTATCAGTTGCATTATTATAGCCCCCTTAGAAATTTATTTATAGTTTAAATTTTAATTATTATATAACAATTTGCTAATCTTGTCAATTAAATAGTGTGTGTGGTTTATGTAGATTGATTTTATCCTTCAATAAATTCTTCTAACAATTTAACGGCAGTTTCTATACAGTCGTCACACGAATGGAGTTTTTTGCTTTTTATTTCTTCACACATAATAGTTCCTATATCAGACTTAAACCTCTCCATAAGTTCACAGGCAAAATTATAACTTGCTTTTTTATTTGTTTCAGGAAGTTTATCCAAGCCAAAGCTTTTAATTCCTCCTGCCACCAAAACCATAGCACTTACAGCACCGCAAACACCTTTAGTGCCCCCCATACCTCCGCCAAATGCTTCGGTAAGTCTGAATAACTCATCCTCGCTATATCCCAGTCTGTCTGCAAATACACATGCCACCGCTTGCGCACAGTTGCATCCTTTTTTATGATTTTCTACTGCTTTTTCTCTTTTGTTCATTTCAAAATTTTCCTTTTAATTTTTTTATAGTTCGCACTAGCGCTCTCTTTAATCTAATCTTTACGCTGGTTCGTGTCAAGTCAGGAGAAAAAAATTCATTCAATATGCATTCCAAAAGTATGCCTTATACATTTGCTGTTTACATATTAAGTTTCGACCGTATTGACTTTATATACTCCTTCGGGCTTTGTCCCGTTGATTTTTTAAAAAACCTGCAAAAATAATGTATCGAGTTAAATCCCAGTTTTTCCGAAATCTCAGTTATTGAAAGTACATTTTCACGAAGGAGCCGTTTTGCCTCCTTCTCCTTCAGCATATTGATATAACCCGTAACGGTTTGTCCGTAAATCCTTTTGAAATTGCGGCAAAGGGTTGTTTTATTTGTGCCAAATAAAAAGCACAAATTCTCTAACTGAATTTTCTCCATATAATGCTCGCATATGTACTGATGAACGATTGAAGTTTTTCCGTCATCGGCATCTTCGCCGCCAAGTTTGTTATCAAGATTAATAAAGTCGCGCACCAATGTAATCAAAAATGCCTCCAGTTTGATTTTTAACATCTGGTCAGACCCGAAGATTGGATTTTTTCGCTTGGTCATATCCATCGTGATTGCATCATAGGGGGGCTCATAGGTATTCATCCCCTCCTTCATAATCTCGGCAAGCATCTTTTTATGTTCGGCAGATAATGTCACGGGGTTTGTTGCAAATGGCTCGATAGCATCGCAAGGGCATTCAAAACCAATAATAATTACATTAGGCGCCACATCATCATAGCAACTTAAAGAGTGCACCTCGTTCGGGCGGTGAATTATAAGCTGATTGTTTGACACCGAGCCCGAGTAATGCTCACTTTTAACCATAACAGAGCCGTTGTCAACATACAACAGCTCACAAAAATTATGGTAATCATCAACAGTATGGTACTTGCTGACAAATTCAAAATAGTGAATATTCGCAATCCTTGACACCGCAAGCTGAGTTTTAAAGTCCTTTAATTTAAACTCCATTTTTATCACCCGATTTGCACAAACTAAAATCAATTTACTATTTTAAAATATCACAAAGGCAGCAAAATGTCAACGGCTTATATACACAACAACCTGAAAACCTGTTCTGCTGTTGCCATTTCCATTATTGCAGTTTTGCTCTCTTCTATAATGCCGTATTCCGCAACTGTGGGTTTTCCCTGAGTCCCTGTGACGGTAACTGTCTCCATTCTTCCGCCAAGACCCACGAGTCAATTGCAACAACTACTTTCATAATTTTATCTCTCCTATTTATCCTTTGGTTCAAATTCTCCGTTAAGCAAATATCCGCTTTTAATCAACGTATCACGGGGCACCTCAAGCTTTTTCCCTGCATTACGATAGTCAAAGCTCTCGGCAAACTTTTTCAGGTGTTCGTGCTGTTTTTCAAGACGCACCTTCTGATGTTCAATTATAGGAATAAAATATTTTTCAAACTCTCCATCCGAAAGTTTCTCACTTGCCGCCTGAGCCAGCCGTGCAAAATGTTCCATACAAAAACCGTCTGTTGCAATTACTCTTTCTACAAAATCTTTTTCTTTTTTCAGCATAAAAATAAATGTATTGATATACCCTGAAAATGTGTGTTCAATACGGTCACACACCGCACAGGATGCTGAGATTCTTCCTATTTCTTCTGCAAAGATTTCACTCTTACCCTTCTCTTTTTTTCTAAATCTGTATTTCTTTTCAGACTTCAACACGTTTTCCATAACATTTTTTATGCTGTCAAAATGTGTTTCAAGAACAAGGGCCAATGATAAAGCCTTGCGCTGTGCCTGAAGGTCGCGCATGTGTCTTTGACAAAAACCCCTTTCATTGGTGAAAATTCTGAACTCCGGCTCCATCATAGCAGGGCCAAGAGTATAATTTACCGCATCTAGCTCAATTTTTTCTTTCAGATAACAAAACGGGCAAAAGCTCTCCTGCTCCAACGCCTCGCTTATGGGTATTGTGTAAATTTCTTCCTTCATTTGTTTATCATCCCTAAAAAATAATTCAGTAGTCATTATATCACAAATTAAAGAAAATCTCAATACCAAAAACAAGGCATACAGGTTGCTTATAAATCATTAAATTCTGCTGTCGGCAAATGGTTTTCAAGATTATCCCTTGCTAAATCGGTATCAATTGCAGGATAAGCTGAAGATATTTGTCGTTCAGCCGAATGAGGCTTGCTGTGATAAACCTTTAGTGACGGAGCTTCTGTTCCCGCAATTATAGGTTTTACATGGTCTTTGCCGTGTTTAGCCTTACCCTGAATTTCAGGCACCGCCGCAACCTCGTTACGAGGTTTTGTATGTGTGCGTTCTGGTCGTTTCATTCCTTGTTTTGCCATTTTAAATCTCCTCCATTGTATTGTTATTATTCATTGTCCTTTTCGGGATTAGTATATTCAATATCTATTGTGCTTAAACAAAAAATTTTATATTTTGACTTGTTTCACATATTTAATCTTCTAAAATATACTGAATACAGGAGGTGCTATATGAATGATTTTGTCTTAATGGCACTGATTGCCACTCTGGGCACATGGTTTATAACCGCTCTTGGTGCAGCGACAGTTGCCTTTTTTAAATCTCCCAATCCAAAAATATTGAATATTATGCTGGGATTTGCCGCAGGAGTAATGATTGCGGCAAGCTTCTGGTCACTTTTGCAACCCGCCATTGAGCGTGCCGAAGAAACCTCTGCCCTGCCTGCATATTTTGTTGCAACAACCGGATTTTTGTTTGGTGCAGTCTTTATGTGGGCATCAGACAAAGCTGTATCTTTTGCACGAAGAAAGGTCAACAACGCACCGGGGCTCAACCGAATTATTATGCTTATTCTATCCATAACCCTTCATAACATCCCCGAAGGATTGGCTGTTGGTGTGGCATTTGGTGTTCTGCAAAATGTAGGTTTCAGCGTCGAAAGTCTTATGGGAGCAATTACAATTGCCATTGGAATCGGTCTTCAGAATTTTCCCGAAGGTGCGGCTGTTTCCCTTCCCTTGCGTCGGGAAGGCTTTTCAAGAAAAAAGAGTTTTTTCTATGGTCAGGCATCAGGAATGGTTGAACCCATTGCAGGCGTAATGGGAGCATTACTTGTTGTATATGTTGAAAAGATTTTACCTTATGCCCTTTCATTTGCAGCAGGTGCAATGATTCTGGTTGCTGTACATGAACTGATTCCCGAATGTCAAAGAAATCAGTCGGAACAACCCTACCTCGCTACAACAGGAATCATAGCGGGCTTTGCAACAATGATGCTTCTTGATGTAATGTTGGGGTAAACACTTGATTTTATTTGAAATTTGTGGTAGAATAATTTTGCGAGATAATTTCATATGATAAAAACAGATGGCGTTTTGCTTTAGGCAAAAACGCATACTCGTTTTTCAGCGCCTATCTGTTTTGGTATTGAAATTGTCTCGCAAACAAAGAGTCATGCGTTTTTCGGTGCATGGTTCTTACCATGCACTTTTTTATTTGCAAAGGAGACATTACTATGCCAGATTATGAAAAACTATACCACAAACTTTTTAACGAAATTACCGAAACAATTGAAAAACTTCAAAAAGTACAACAAGATGCAGAAGAAATGTATCTTGATATGTGCGAGAAAGAATATCCCAACGGAGAAGATTTGGAAGAATTAAAACAATAGCCTTAAAACGCAAAAGTTGACACAGATTTTTCTGTGTCAACTTTTGTCTATTCCTATTACAAGTTTCGCTTTTATTATTTTATAAAATTATAGCATTCAAGGGGATTTTATCCCCTTGCACCCCTTTTCCGCCGATTCGGTTCTCAGGGGAATGTAGATACTTACATGGCATAAACCAACGCCGCTCAGATTGCACAAACTCTTTGTGCCTTCGCTAAATCGGTCACGCCCGCATTTGAAACCGATTGCGTGACCAATTTGCGCTGTTTTATGCCATTTTTTGTAAACATTCCCCAATCAAACCTCACAAGGCGATTTCTCCAGGGTCTGGCTTTGTAGTTTTTCAGCATCTGCATAAATAAGCGAGGAACGAAAATCGTCCTAAACATGTGTAAAAACAGGCACGTCCCTGTTTATTCAAACCAGAGATGTTCCCAAGATTATAATTTAAAGTTATTTAGGCTTATTCTACATAAATGTGTTCATACAAATATGTTGTTTCTGAAATCAATGCCCCCTCTTTATTATAAGAAATCTTCTTTACTATATTTCCGTTTTGGTCAAATTCCTGTATTCTTTTCATCTGAAGAACTCCATTTGCGTACTTATAATTTTTCACCCAGTTCCCCATATCATCATAAACATATCTATTTTCAAACGTAAATGAAGATGTTGACTCACCGTCATTCAAAACTTCACGTTCTTGCAACACTTCATTTCCATATTCATCGTGCCAAATTTTTGCAACCCAAGACTGATCAATATTACCATCAAACCCATAAAAAACGCCTGTTTCAATTGTGTCATAGGATTCTTTTGCATTTTCAAGATATTGATGTGTAACACGAGATGTAATCATGCCGTTTGTATTATACGAATATGTTTCTTTCTTACGACCCTTATCATCATATACGGTTTCATAAGTTTCATTTTCATGAATTTGCTTAACAATATCACCATTCGGATTATAATAATATGTTGTTTTATCATTAGTCTTTTTTGATAGCTGTCCGAGACTGTTATATTCATACTCGGTAGTTTTTCCGTCCTTTATCTCCTGCGTAAGATTACCTTTTTTATCATAAATATATGCAGTATTAGTTTTATTATTATTAAAATCCGTATGCCTTTCTTCTTTTAATAAACATTTATATTTACTTAAATGTAGTTTTGCATCCTTATATTCTCCAAGTTCCAACAAATCTTCATATGCTGCATTATAATTTTCTGATTCTATATTAAGCAAAGCCTGTTTATATCTTGCTTCAGTAACTAATTCTTTTGGATGTATACTAAAAAAGTGGACAGCAAAATGGAAATGATGTAAAATAGTAGACACGAAAGGAGAATTACAATGTCCACAAAAAACAGGTACACATCAGAATTTAAAAAGACTATCGTTAATCTCTATCATTCTGGAA
>JAZRLM010000011.1:0-30370 GCA_045646865.1 Clostridia bacterium | reverse complement strand
TGCCGGATTTCTGTTGCCGGGTATACTAAAATATATCCAGATTTAAAGAGCGAATAACGTGAAAAATCACGTTATGCCTCCGGCGGAATATATTGCACCGCCGATATTTCGTGACAAAAGTCACGAAACGGCGATGTGCGGAAATCCTTTATACGCCTTATCAGCCCACGATAGGCGATGTATGCATTTTTGGATTACTGTTCGTGGGCAGAAAGGCTATGGAAATTATTATGAAAACTACAATACACGGAGGCTTTTTGCTGATTTTTTCTGTACTTCAGGCAACCTGGCTGGACTGTATTGAAATTTTCGGTATAAAACCCAATCTGTTTCTGATTTATATAATTGTTGTATGCTGTTTTTGCGATAGGATAGAGGGTGGAGCGGTAGGATTTGTCGCCGGTTTTGCTTTGGATATGCTTGTAGGCGGTATATGGGGGCTTAATTCCGTTATTGGATTGCTTTTAGGTTTTTGTATATCACATTTTTATGCAAGAATTATAAGCAATAATAATTTGTTGGTTACATTGGCGTTTGTGCTGGCTGGTACTTTGCTGTATGAATCAATTTTTTGTTTTATCGCCTTCATGCGTACCGAAAACGTAAGCTTTTTCCAATCACTTGCGAAAATAGTTCTTCCCGAATGCGGATACAATATGGTTGCATCTGTACCTCTTTATTTTATAATAAAACGTTTTGCGAAATTTCTTTATACTGATAAGGGTGACGTAATTGGATAAAAAAGGCCTGAAAGCTCGTTTTATTTTAATATTTTGCTTTCTTGCCGTGTTCACGATGATATGCGTGGCACGGCTTTTTAGCCTGCAGATTATTCATGGTTCAGAGTATAAAGAACAGGCACAAAACCGTCTTGTACGCGCCTATCCGATAAAATCGCCAAGAGGTGAAATATTTGACAGATACGGCAGACCTATGGTTACCAACCGAATGGGTTACTATGTACAGATTCAGGATATCGGCAATGATGACTCAATCATTAACAAAACAATATATAATCTGATAAATATTTTTGAAGCAGGCAACATTGAATATATTAATGATTTCCCCGTTGCAGGTGATCCGTATGAATTTGATTTTTCTCGCAGCAAAAATCCCGAAAAAGCCCTTGCTGACTGGAAAAAAGAGCAAAAACTTGAGAAGTACAGTACGGCAGATGAAGTGGTGGATTATTATATAGAAAAATACGATGTTTCAAAGGATTGGGACAGGACTGATGCTCTGAAGGTTGTCGGTGTCAGATATACTATGGAAAGCAAAGGATTCAGCGTTATGTCTCCATATACCTTTGCAAACAACATTGATATGGAAACTGTTCAGAAATTGAAAGAGGGTGCAGTAGCACTTAACGGAATCAGTGTTGAGATAGAACCCGTGCGTGAATATGTAAACGGAAATATGGCGGCGCATCTTCTTGGACGTACAGATATTATCTATAAAGAAGAATATGAAGAACTTAAAGAAAAAGGCTATGGTATGAACGATATTATAGGGAAAGACGGCCTTGAAAAAGTTCTTGAAAAGTATCTTAAGGGAAAAGACGGCTATAAACGTGTCGAACAAAATAAATCCGGCTCGGTATCCCAAACTCTGAATGTTACACCTCCGGTAACCGAAAATTATGCTGTTCTGACTATTGATTCGGAACTGCAAAGGGTTGCTGAAGAATCCCTTGCCAAAAATATTGAAGCTACACGGGGTGATAAGGGAACTGATTGTTTCAGCGGTGCGGCAGTTGCTGTTGAAATTGATACGGGCGAAGTTCTTGCAATGGCATCTTTGCCAAATTATGACCCTGCCCAATACACCAAGAATTATACGGAACTGTTCAATGACCCGAAGAATCCATTGCTTAACCGTGCTCTGGGCGGTGCGTATACTCCCGGTTCGACATTTAAACCGCTGACATCAATTGCAGCATTGGAAGAAGGAATTATCACGCCTTCAACCCAGATTGCTGATATGGGTGTTTATAAATATTATGCACCATCATATCAGCCTACCTGTTTGATATGGAAGAATACAGGTGAAACTCATGGTACAATAAATGTTTCAGAGGCAATAGGTGTGTCCTGTAACTATTTCTTTTATGAGGTAGGCAGACTGCTTGGTATTGACAAATTGTCAGGTTATGCGAAAGCTTTTGGTCTTGGACGGAAAACAGGTATAGAACTTTCCGAAGCTGACGGTCTTGTTGCAAGTAGGGAATTCCGGGAATCAAGGGATATTGAATGGTATCCAGGAGATACTCTTCAGGCAGCTATCGGTCAGTCGGATAATATGTTTACCCCTGCACAGCTTGCAAGTTACGTTGCTACTGTTATGAACAAGGGAACAAGGTATGCGTTGCATCTTGTAAAAGAAGTGCGCAGCTACAGCACGGGTGAGGTTGTATATATGAATGAGCCAACTGTAAGTTCGCAGCACGAAATTTCGGATACAACACTTGCGGCGGTTAAAGACGGTATGCGACGAGTTACCGAGGACGGTACCGCAAAGGCTGTTTTTGAAGATTTTGAAATTCCGGTAGGAGGCAAAACCGGTACTGCCGAAGTCAGTCAGGGTAGTGATACAGTTTTATTTGTTGGTTTTGCTCCTTATGATAACCCCAGAATCGCTGTTGCAATTGTGCTGGAACACGGAGCAACAAGCCGTTATGCGGCTCAGGTCGCAAGGGATATATTTGAATATTATCTTGGGGTTTCAGATGTTTCGGATAAGGTCAGACCAATGAACACTATTCTGGAATAGTTTTAGTAAATATGAATGGAGAAGTAACTTTGAAATACTAAGTTTTATTGCAAAAAAACAAAGAATACTTTGACATTTGCAGAATTTTGTGTTAATATTACTGTGTGTAAGACTTTTTGATGAGTAAGGAGGTTTAAATTTGGCAGAAGTAATTGTTATAACTTCCGGCAAAGGAGGCGTGGGTAAAACCACAACAACAGCAAATCTTGGCGTTGGTCTTTCTAAACTCGGCAAAAAAGTTTTATTGATTGATACAGACATCGGCCTTCGAAATCTTGATGTGGTTTTGGGACTTGAAAATGAAATTGTTTATGATTTGGTTGATGTTGTTAATGATGTTTGCGAGCCGGAAAAGGCAGCTATCAAGGATAAGCGCTTTGAGGGTTTTTCGTTTATTCCTGCAGCACAGACCACGGATAAGGATGCAGTTTCCGAGGAACAGATGCGGGCACTTTGCAACAAACTTAGGGATAAATATGACTTTATTTTAATCGATTGTCCTGCAGGTATCGAGCAGGGTTTCAGGAATGCCGTTGCTGCTGCTGACAAGGCGTTGGTTGTGATAACCCCCGATGTTTCGTCGGTTCGCGATGCTGACAGAATTGTAGGTTTGCTTGAAGACCACGGAATTGAAGAACATTATGCGATGATTAACAAAATTTGTCCCGAACTGGTAAAAGGCGGATATATGCTCAGTGTTGATGATGTAATCAAAATGCTTAGTATTGATCTTATAGGTGTGGTTGCAGATGACCGCGAAATAATAGTTTCGGCTGCCAAGGGCGAACCTGCGGTTCTTAACTCAAATTCTGTTGCGGGTCAGGGATACAGAAACGTTGCCAAAAGGCTTAGCGGTGACAATGTTCCCCTTATGAGTTTTGAAAATAAGTCTTTTAAAAGGCGTTGGAAAAAACTTTTTGGTGGCAAAAAGTAATTACTGTAAATATTTCCATAGTTAAAATAACATTTTAGTCTGGTTGACAGGAGGAAAGAAAAGTGAACATAGCTTTAATTGCACACGATAAGAAAAAAGAACTGATGGTGGATTTTTGTATTGCTTATAAGGCGATACTAGCGAAACATAACCTTTGTGCTACGGGCACAACAGGAAGCCTTATTATAGAAGCAACGGGCTTGGATGTTAATTTGTTTTTATCTGGACCGCAGGGTGGCGATCAGCAGATTGGTGCAAGAATTGCGTACAACGAGATTGACCTCGTGCTGTTTTTCCGTGACCCACTTACAGCTCAGCCACACGAGCCCGATGTTTCGGCGCTTTTCAGACTTTGTGATGTTCATAACATTCCTCTTGCTACAAATAGTGCAACGGCTGAAGTTATGATAAGAGGATTAGAGCGCGGCGATCTTGATTGGCGTGATATTGTCAATCCCAAAAACTCAAGATGAAAATTAATAAATCATATACAAATTTGCTGCAAATGCGGCGGAATGGGAGATTTTACTTATGAAAAAATCAAACATAGTTAAACTTGTTGTGATTCTTCTTGCAATTATTGCAGTTGTTGTTGGTGCAACTACCGTAAAGACAAATGTAATGGTTGACTGCGAAGTTTGCAGCGAGGCTGGTGAGATCCTTGCGGGATGTGAGGAATGTGGTGGTGCAGGAAAGGTAGCACCTTCAAGCAACTATTATGCAACAATAGTTTCATTGCTTCCCCCGATTCTTGCAATTGTTCTTGCACTTGTAACAAAAGAAGTTTATTCATCACTTTTTGCAGGTATTGTTATTGCCGCACTTTTTGCTTGCAATTTTAATCCTGTAAATGCTATGGATGCGTTGCTTGGCGATGGACTTATCGGTGCAGTAGAAGGTACGGCAGGTATATTTATATTCCTTGTTGTTCTTGGTATTCTTGTTGCACTCATTAACAAGGCAGGCGGTAGTGCAGCCTTTGGTGCATGGGCAGAAAAGAACATCAAGTCAAGAACAGGTGCAATGCTTGCAACATTTGTTCTTGGTGTGCTGATTTTTATTGATGATTATTTCAACTGCCTTACAGTTGGTTCTGTTATGACTCCTGTTGCTGACCGCCATAAGATTTCAAGAGCAAAACTTTCATATCTTATTGATGCAACGGCTGCACCAATTTGTATGATTGCTCCAATTTCATCATGGGCAGCGGCAGTTGCAAGTTATGCTCCTGAAGGAACGTCAGGTATCGCACTCTTTGTTCAGGCAATCCCCTATAACTTCTACTCACTTCTTACATTTGTATTTGTAATTGCTTTATGCGTGAAAAAATGGGATTTTGGTCCTATGAAACTTCACGAACTTAATGCTATTAACAATGGAGATTTGTTTACAAGCGGCGAACGTATTGAAGATTCAGAAACAGTTGATGCAGGAAAAGCGAAAGTTGTTGACCTTGTTCTTCCTGTAATTGTACTTATTGCCCTTTGTGTTGTTTCGCTGATTTATGTTGGTGGATTTTTTGGTACAGATATATGGGGCGGTTCTGATAATGCAGGCAATTTCATTGGCTCATTTGGTAATACTGATGCAACATTTGGTCTTCCCTGGGGTTCAATTATTGCGCTTGTTATCACAATTGCTTACTTTATGCTCAGAAAACTTATTACATTCAAGGATGCTATGGAATGTGTTCCCAAGGGCTTTATAGCTATGGTACCCCCCATTCTTATCCTTACATTTGCGACAGCACTTAAGAATGTAAACAGCCTTATGGGTTATGCTACATATGTTGAAACACTTCTTGCAGATGCAAGTGCTTTGGCTAATCTTCTTCCGGCGGTTATCTTTGTTGTTGCTTGTATCCTTGCTTTTGCAACTGGTACATCATGGGGTACATTTGGTATTCTTATTCCTATTGTTACCGTTATTTTTGAAGCAGGCGACCCGCTTCAGATTATCGGTATGTCAGCTTGTCTTGCAGGTGCTGTTTGCGGTGACCATTGCTCACCAATTTCGGATACAACAATTATGTCATCGGCAGGCGCAAAATGTGACCACCTTAACCATGTTTCAACCCAGTTACCTTATGCAATTACAGTTGCAGCTATATCCTTTGTTTCATACATAATTGCAGGTTATATACAGAATTGGTACATTGTATTCCCCATTGCTGTAATTCTTACAATTGCAACAATGTTTGTAATTAACAAGATTTCTTCAAAAAAGCAGGCATAGGTTTATAGTATAATTAAATAACAAATCAGAGCATATAGTTATATATGCTCTGATTTCAGACTGTCGAAGAACCCGATTTTTGCTTAACGCAAAACGGGTTCTTCGACAGTCTGAAGCAAGTCGAAAGACTTGCTTTTTTGTATGGATTAAACTTTATATAGAACGTCGCAGTCAGCAATTTAAATAAAATAAACATATATTGCAAAATATATTGTGAAAAATTTGTCAATGTGATGAAATTTGTAGATAACCATTGATTTTTGCTGCTATGTATGTTACAATAAAATTACAATTGGGGGTATTTTGGATATCTGTGAAATTGTCCTCCATATATGAAAGGATTGATTAAAAATGAAGGTAACAGTTTGTATTGGTAGTTCGTGTCATATCAAGGGTTCACGTCAAGTTGTTGAAGCTTTGCAGAGCCTTATAGATGAAAATAATCTTGGTGATAAGGTGGAGCTTGGCGGCACTTTTTGTCTTGGTAAATGTCAGCAGGGTGTGTGTGTACTGGTTGATGAAGATTTTCATTCTGTTACCCCTGAAAATGTTACAGAGTTTTTTAATAATGCAATAGCGGCAAAGGTGTGAGAGAATGTTAATTCAGATATGCGTTGGCAGTTCGTGCCATATAAAAGGTTCGCCTGAAATTGTTGAATTGCTTACCAAAGCAATTGAAGAAAACAACCTTCAGGATGAGATTACCCTTGCCGGTAGCTTTTGTATTGGGGAGTGTAATCGTCTGGGCGTGACTGTTCAGGTGGATGATACAGTACATACGGGTGTTAACCGTGATAATTTTAAAGAATTTTTTGAAGATAAAATATTGTCAGTAATTAAGAACGAAAGGAAGTGACGGATATGCCTAATTGCTTAACCTTAAAAAAATCAAATTGTAAAAACTGTTACAAGTGTATTCGTCATTGCCCTGTTAAATCAATCCGTTTTTCGGGCAATCAAGCGCATATTATTGGCAATGAATGTATTTTGTGCGGACAGTGCTTTGTTGTGTGCCCTCAAAATGCAAAGCAGATTGTTGATGAAACTGAAAAAGCAAAAGTTTTGTTGCAAGGCGGTGAACCGGTTATTGTGAGCTTGGCGCCGTCTTTTGTTGCGAATTACGAAGGTGTTGGCATTGAGTCTATGAGAGTGGCTCTTAAAAAACTAGGTTTTTATGATGTTGAAGAAACTGCTGTCGGCGCAACAATTGTTAAAAATGAATATGAAAGAATGCTCCGCGAGGAAGAACGCGATATTATCATTTCTTCATGCTGTCATTCAATAAACTTGCTTATACAAAAATATTTTCCTGCAGCCCTTGAATATCTGGCTGATGTTATTTCTCCTATGCAGGCTCATTGCAAGGACATAAAGAAAAGATACCCTAATGCAAAAACGGTATTTATAGGTCCCTGTGTTGCCAAAAAGGACGAGGCTGAACATTATGAGGGTATTGTTGATGCTGTTCTAACATTTGAAGAGCTTTCAAACTGGCTAAAGGAAGAAAATATTGAAATCAAACAGGAAATGGATTCCGATGAAAAGAGCCGTGCAAGATTCTTCCCCACAACTGGAGGAATTTTAAAGACAATGGCTCAGGATGCTCCCGGATACAACTATATAGCGCTTGACGGTGTGCAGAATTGTATTGATGCTCTTCGTGATATCGAAAACGGAAAAATACACAAGTGCTTTATTGAAATGTCGGCTTGTGTGGGCAGTTGTATCGGTGGTCCGGTTATGGAAAAGTATCACAGAACAGCTCCTGTTAAAGATTATATAACTATTGCAAATTACGCAGGTAAAGATGACTTTAATGTTTCCGAACCTGAGTTAATCGAACTGAAAAAACAGTTTGAATATATTGAACACAAACTTGCAATGCCAACCGAAACAGAAATCTTTGCTGTTTTAAGAGAGATGGGTAAATTCAAACCATCCGATGAGCTTAACTGCGGTTCGTGTGGTTATAATACCTGCCGAGAAAAGGCAATTGCTATTTGTCAGGGTAAGGCAGAGATTTCAATGTGTCTGCCATTCCTGAAGGATAAGGCTGAAAGCTTCTCTGACACTATTGTTAAAAACACACCAAATGGTCTTATTGCCCTTAATGAGAAGCTCGAAGTGCAGCAGATAAACGAATCTGCAAGAAAGATGATGAATATACGCTCCAGCTCGGATGTTCTTGGTGAAAGCGTAATAAGAATTCTTGACCCAAGTTTATTTGCCGAGGTTTTAAGAACCGGCAAGGACATAAGGGGCGAAAAGGTGTATCTTGCAGAGTACCGACGCTATGTTGAACAGTCTGTGGTTTATGACAAGGAATCTCGACTTCTGATTGGTATTATGCGTGATGTTACCGACGAGGAAACCGAGCGCGAAAAGAAGGAAAAAATTAGTCAGCAGACCATAGAGGTTGCGGATAAGGTTGTAGATAAGCAGATGCGAATTGTTCAGGAAATTGCATCCCTGCTTGGTGAAACCGCCGCAGAAACAAAAATTGCACTTGCTAAATTAAAGGAGTCAATACAAGATGAATGATTTATGTGCAGATATTGGCTGGAAAAGTATCAACCATTACGGTGAGCAGCTTTGTGGCGACCATGTGGATATTGTTGAACAAAATGAAAATTCAACAGTAATCGTTCTTGCTGACGGCCTTGGCAGCGGTGTTAAAGCAAGTATATTATCAACACTTACCTCAAAGATTATCTCCACAATGATGGCAGAGGGGTTACCTATTGAAGAATGTGTTGAAACCATTGCAGCTACACTTCCTGTTTGCTCGGTCAGGGGGGTTGCATACTCCACATTTACCATTATGCAGATTATCAACAACGAAACGGTTGAGATAATTCAGTATGACAATCCTCAGGTAATAGTTTTGCGTGACAACAAGAACTATGATTATCCAAAGACTGAAATGAATATCGGCGGCAAAAAAATATTTAAAAGCGAAATCCGTATTCAGGAAAATGATATTTTTATTGCTATGAGCGACGGTTGCCCCCACGCAGGTATCGGTATGGCATATAACTTCGGTTGGAAACGGGAAGACATTATAGATTTTATGGAAACTATGTCTGTAGCAGGTCTTACGGCAAAAAATCTTTCTACACTTCTGGTTGATGAATGTGACAAGCTTTACGGGCAGAAACCCGGTGACGATGCAACGGCCTGCATTGTAAAAATCAGAAAAAGAGAACCGATGAACATTCTCTTTGGTCCACCGTCAAACCGCGATGACTGCGACAGAATGATGTCTCTTTTCTTCTCGAAGGAAGGTAAGCACATTGTTTGCGGTGGAACAACATCGTCTATTGCTGCAAAATATTTAAGGAAGCCCCTTAAGGCAAGTCTTAATTTTGAAAAATCGGATATTCCGCCCATTGCACAGATTGAAGGGGTTGACCTTGTTACCGAAGGTGTTATAACGGTGAACAGAGTTCTGGAATATGCAAAAGATTACTTAGGTGACAACGAAATGTATGAACATTGGAATTTTAAACGCGACGGTGCTTCGCTTATCTGTCAGCTTTTGTTTGAAGAAGCAACAGATATAAATTTCTATGTTGGCAGGGCTATAAATCCTGCACATCAGAATCCTGATTTGCCCATCAATTTCAGCATTAAAATGAATCTTGTTGAAGAACTTTCGAAGTGTCTTAAAATGATGGGAAAAAGAATCAAAGTAAGTTATTTTTAAGGAGAGGAAAATATGAGAAAATTTGATACAAAAGTGCAACATCTGAAATATAAGGTCCTGCGAGAAGTTGCCCGTTTTGCATGGAAGGATACTCTGCTTGAAAATGTATTAAAAATTCCTGAAATAATAGTTCCGGGAAAAACCCCTACCATGCGTTGCTGTGTTTATAAGGAAAGAGCAATCTTAGAAGAAAGAATAAAGATTGTTATGGGTGGTAATAAAGATAACCCCAATGTGATAGAGGTAATTGACATTGCCTGTGATGAATGTCCCTCTGCCGGATATGTTGTGACAGAATCCTGTCGTGGATGTCTTGCTCACCGGTGCGAAGATGTATGCAAGAGGGGTGCTATCTCCTTTGATGCAAATCACGTTGCACACATTGATAAATCAAAATGTGTTGAGTGCGGTCAGTGTGCAAAGGTTTGCCCTTATTCTGCAATTATAAACCGCAAAAGACCTTGTCAGAATGCTTGCAAGGTAAAGGCAATTTCCATTAATGAAAATAATGCTGCGGCAATCGACAACAGCAAATGTACAGCCTGCGGTGCGTGTGTTTATCAGTGCCCGTTTGGCGCGATTATGGATAAGTCATACATTCTGGATGCCATTGAACATATAAAAAACAGTGACGGAAATAAAAAGTATAAAGTTTATGCTATGGTGGCGCCTTCAATTTCCAGTCAGTTTACCTATGCAAAGCTGGGACAGGTTATCAAAGGCCTTAAAGAGTTAGGTTTTTATACGGTTATCGAAGCGGCGCTTGGCGCAGATATGGTGGCTCAGGCAGAATCTAAAGAGCTTGCCGAAAAAGGCTTTTTAACAAGCTCCTGTTGTCCTGCATTTGTGGCATATGTGAAATCTGCATTCCCTGATTTGGTACCGTATATTTCACATAACTTTTCGCCTATGGCAACTCTTGCTAAATATATAAAGGAAACCGACCCCGATTCAAAGGTTGTGTTTATAGGACCTTGTACTGCAAAGAAGGCAGAAGCTCAGCTTGAGGATGTTAAACCTTATGTTGATACAGTTCTGACCTTTGAAGAGCTTCAGGCACTTTACGACAGCAAGGATATTGATATAACAACTCTTGATGAGGATGTTCTTGACAACGCATCTTATTTCGGCAGAATATTTGCCCGTTCGGGCGGACTTTCCGATGCGGTTGCACAGGGCCTTAAGGAACAGAATATAGATTTTGACCTGAAGGCAATCGCCTGCGACGGCATTGAAGAGTGCAGAACGGCTCTTCTTAAAAAGAGCAAAAATGTTCTTGATGCAAACTTTATTGAAGGTATGGCTTGTATCGGCGGCTGTATCGGCGGTGCAGGATGTCTGACACACGGCGAAAAGAACAAAGCCGAGGTTGATAAATACGGAAGAGAAGCATTTGAAAAGACTATCTCGGATGCAGTATCTGTTTTAAAGTAGTATTAAATTTAGTTATTTAAAAAAGAAAAGTGAGGATTAATTATGAATAAAATTACAGTAATCGGTTCGGGTAATGTAGGCTCCACAATATCATACACACTTACGGTTATGGGTCTTGCATCTGAAATTGTTATGATTGACGTTAACGAAGAAAAATCTCTTGGTGAAGCCCTTGATATCAGACAGGGTGTTCCCTTCTGCAATCCTGCAACTGTTTATGCAGGAACATATGAAGATGCTAAAGATTCTGACATTGTTGTTATTACATCAGGTATGGCAAGAAAGCCCGGTATGTCAAGACTTGACCTTGCCCAGACCAATGTTGATATTATAAAAAGTATTGCAGATAAAATTGTTCCCGTTGCACCTGAGGCAACTTATGTTATTGTAAGCAACCCTGTTGATATTTTGACATATGTATTCTTAAAGCACACAGGTCTTCCTCAGGAAAGAGTTATCGGTTCAGGTACAATTCTTGATACTGCAAGACTTCGTGCAAGAGTTTCAGAATACTACTCTGTAAACCAGAAGAATGTTCACGCATATGTTTTGGGTGAACATGGTGACAGTTCTTTTGTTCCCTGGTCAATTGCAAATATTTCAAATGTTCCCGTTGAAAGTTACAGAAATGCAGTTCTCACAGGCGTTGATTATCCTGAATTCAAAAAAGACGAAGTTGAAGATTATATGCGCAAATCAGGCGCAAGAGTTATCCAGCGTAAGGGTGCAACATTCTATGCAGTTTCAATGTCTGTATGTCATGTCTGCAAATGCCTGTTAAGTGGTATTGACACAACCCTTACAGTATCTACGCTTCTTAACGGTGAGTACGGCATTGATGATGTGTGCCTCAGCCTTTTGAATGTTGTAGGCAATAAGGGTGCTCACAGCAAGATAATGCTTCCTCTTAATGACGAAGAAATCAAGGCTCTTCATAACAGCGCAAATGTTTTGAAGGATTTAATAAAAGGTCTTAATATTTAATACAGAAAGGAATAAGAAAATGGATTATCGTATCGAACACGACTCAATGGGCGAAGTAAAAGTTCCTGCTGACAAGCTGTGGGCTGCACAGACCCAGAGAAGTCACGAAAATTTTGAAATTGGTGTAGGCATCGAAACAATGCCTGCAGAAATTATACACGCATTTGGTGTGCTGAAAAAAGCAGCAGCTATTACAAACAATGCGCTGCGTCCCGAAAAAATGACCAAAGAAAAGATGGAAGCAATTAAAGCTGCCTGCGACGAAGTTATGGCAGGAAAGCTCAATGATAACTTTCCTCTTGTTGTTTGGCAGACAGGTTCGGGCACACAGTCAAATATGAACTCAAACGAAGTTATTGCCAACCGTGGCAATCAGATTCTTGGCGAAAAGGCTCTTCATCCCAATGACGATGTTAATATGAGCCAGTCTTCAAACGACACATTCCCAACAGCTATGCACATTGCGGCTGTACTTGTTCTTGAAGATAAGCTTATTCCTGCAGTTCAGACATTGATTGAAACCTTCAAAAGACTTGAAGCAGAAAATGAAGGTATTGTAAAGAGCGGTAGAACACATCTTCAGGATGCAACTCCTATCACATTCAGTCAGGAAATCAGCGGATGGCGTTCAAGCCTTGAAAAGGATATTGAACTTATTAAGCGTTCAATCGAACCGCTTTACGAGCTTGCTCTTGGTGGTACTGCTGTGGGAACAGGTCTTAACGCACCCAAAGCGTTTGGCGAAACTGTTGCTTCTGAAGTAGGCAAAATTACAGGTAAGCCATTTATCACTGCATCAAACAAGTTCCACGCACTTACATCAAAGGATGAATTCGTGTTTGCACATGGTGCAATCAAAGCGCTTGCTGCAGATATGATGAAGATAGCAAACGATGTTCGCTGGTTGGCTTCAGGCCCCAGAGACGGTCTTGGGGAAATCTTTATTCCTGAAAATGAGCCCGGTTCATCAATTATGCCAGGCAAGGTTAACCCCACACAGTGCGAGGCTGTAACTATGGTTGCCGTTCAGGTAATGGGCAATGATGTTGCAGTTGGTATGGCGGCATCACAGGGCAACTTTGAACTTAATGTATTTATGCCTGTATGTGCTTACAACTTCTTGCAGTCTGCAAGACTTATGGCAGAAGCGATTGTTTCTTTCAACAAGAACTGTGCTGTGGGTATTAAGGCAAATAAGGAAAAGATGCATCACAATCTTCACAACTCTTTGATGCTTGTTACTGCACTTAACCCCTATATCGGTTATGAAAATGCTGCAAAAACTGCTAAAAAGGCATTTAAAGACAATATTTCACTAAAGGAAGCTTGTGTTGAGCTTGGCTTTTTAACTGCTGAAAAGTTTGACGAAGTGTTCCATCCTGAAGAAATGGTTTAATAATACCGAAGTCAATCCCAATATGGTTAATCTGGAGGTATAAAAATGAAGGTTAGTTATTTCCCGGGTTGTACCCTGAAAAACAAAGCTAAAGACCTTGATTTGTATGCATACAAATCTGCCGAGGCTTTGGGGGTTACACTTGAAGAAATTGAAAACTGGCAATGCTGCGGCGGTGTCTTCACTACGGCAAAGAACGAAGTTGCAACAAAGCTTTCTTCTGTCCGTGCACTTAAAGAGGCATATTCAAAAGAACAGCCGTTGGTTACAGTATGCTCAGCTTGTCACAATGTTATTAAACAGACAAATCACGCTATGCAAAACGATAAGGATTTTGCCGACAAGGCAAACCGTTATATGGCAGAGGATGGCGGATATTACGGCGAAGCAGAGGTGTATCACTATCTTGAGATGCTTCGTGATTTGGTGGGCTTTGATGCTTTGAAGGAAAAGGTTGTAAACCCACTTGCAGGCAAGAAAATTGCGGCATATTACGGATGTTTGCTTTTAAGACCCAACAGCGTTATGAAGATGGACGACCCCGAAAACCCAAGCATTATGGAAGACTTTATAAAGGCTTTGGGCGCAGAACCCGTTTTCTATGCAAAGCGCAACGAATGCTGTGGCGGATATGTGAGTGTTGAAAGCCCCGAACTTGCAAAAAAGAGCAGTAATGCTGTTGTAGCAAATGCCAAGGCACAGGGTGCTGAAATGATTATCACAGCTTGTCCTCTTTGCAAATATAATCTTGTGAAAAACGGTGCTGATATACCGGTAGTTTATTTTACCGAGCTTTTGGCTGAAGCACTTGGAGTAAAGGAGGATACAGATGGAAAATAAGTATCTTCGGGAGGAATTAATCCGTCAAAGCGGAGTAAACCCCAAAAAATGTATGAAATGCGGCAAATGCTCTGCAACCTGTCCCGCTTATGATGAAATGGAGTATCATCCACATCAGTTTGTAAGTATGGTTGAGAGCGGAGACATAGAACCGCTTTTGAAATCAGAATCATTATACAAATGTTTGTCTTGTTTTGCTTGTATCGACAGATGCCCAAGAGGTGTAGAGCCTGCAAAACTGGTTGAAGCTGTTCGGCTTTCTGCGATCAGAAAACAAGGTGAAAACAGAATGACTGCAAATGATGTTCCGGCTCTTCTTGATGAAGATGTTCCGCAGCAACTTTTAGTCAGCGCATTCAGAAAATACAGTAAGTAAGGAGGAGAAGACAAATGCAAAGAGTTGGTGTTTTTGTATGTTGGTGTGGCAGTAATATTGCAGGTACTGTTGATGTTCAGGCAGTATCTGAAGCCTTGAAAAACGAACCCGGTGTCGTCTTTTCCACCAATTATCAATATATGTGTTCTCAGGCAGGACAGGATATGATTAAGGATGCGGTTAAAGAGCATAATCTCACCGGAATTGTTGTTTGCTCTTGCTCACCCCGTATGCACGAGGCAACCTTCAGAAAAACTGCGGCTGCCGCAGGCCTCAATCCGTATATGGTTGAAATTGCAAATATCAGAGAACAGTGTTCATGGGTGCATAAGGATATCCCCACAGGAACAGAAAAAGCGATTATTTTAGGTAAGGCGGCTGTTGCAAAGGTTAACCTTAACACTCCTCTTACGCCCGGTGAATCACCTGTTACCAAAAGAGCCCTTGTTATTGGCGGCGGTATCGCAGGTATTCAGACAGCACTTGATATTGCTGATGCAGGTTTTCCTGTTGACATTGTTGAGAAAAAACCGACAATCGGTGGAAAAATGGCGCAGCTTGACAAAACATTCCCCACACTTGACTGTGCGGCTTGTATTTTAACACCCAAGATGGTGGATGTTGCACAGAACGAAAATATCCGTATTTTCTCATACAGCGAAGTGTCAGAAATCAAGGGTTTTGTAGGTAACTTTGATGTTACTATCAAGAAAAATGCAAGATATGTAAAAGAAGATATATGTACAGGTTGCGGTGCTTGTGTTGAAAAGTGCCCTATGAAGAAGGTTCCCAACGAGTTCAATCTGGGAATGGACAACCGCAGTGCGATATATATTCCTTTTGCTCAGGCAGTACCCAAGGTTGCAACAATTGATCCAAATGCTTGTAATATGCTTAAAAACGGCAAGTGCGGTGTTTGTTCCAAGGTTTGTGCGGCTGGTGCTATTGATTATACTCAAAAGGATGAATATATCAATGAAAAATACGGTGCAATCGTTGTTGCAACAGGCTTTAATCCAATCAGTATGGATAAGTTTGACGAGTTTGCCTACAACCAGTCAAAGGATGTTATTACATCACTTGAATTCGAACGTCTTACAAATGCGGCAGGACCCACAGCAGGTCATTTAGAAAGACCGTCTGACGGCAAGTCGCCCAAGACTATCGTATTTGTTCAGTGCGTTGGCTCAAGATGTGATGCCTGTGCAGAAAAGGGCAAGGAGTATTGCTCAAAGATTTGTTGTATGTACACAGCAAAGCATGCAATGCTTGTAAGAGATAAATACCCCGATACCGAGGTTTATGTATTCTATATAGATGTAAGAACTCCCGGTAAGAACTTTGACGAATTTTATCGCCGCGCCGTTGAGGAATATGGCGTGAAGTATGTCAAAGGTATGGTTGGTAAGGTTACTCCCGAGGGCGACAAGCTTAAAGTTCAGGCATCAGACCTTATTGATAACAAACAGCTTCATATAGATGCAGACCTTGTAGTTCTTGCTGCGGCAATTGAGCCTGATAAGTCAGCAAGACCTCTTGCAACAATGCTTACAGCAAGTATGGACACAAACGACTTCTTTACAGAAGCTCATCCAAAGCTCCGTCCTGTTGAAAGCCCGACAGCAGGTGTATTTCTGTCAGGTGCTTGTCAGGGACCGAAGGACATTCCGGAAACAGTTTCTCAGGCTGGTGCTGCGGCATCAAAGGTTATCGGCCTTCTAGCTAAGGATAAGCTGACAGGTAACCCCTGCGTTGCTCATTCAAACGAGCTTATGTGTAACGGATGTTCTTCATGTGAGCGGGTTTGTCCTTATGGTGCTATCACTTATGAAGATAAAGAATTCCGTATGCCCGACAGAACAACCAAGATCAGACGGGTTGCGGTTGTTAATCCTGCAGTTTGTCAGGGTTGCGGTGCTTGTACGGTGGCTTGTCCGTCAGGTGCTATGGACTTAAACGGATTTGCAAGCAATCAAATTATGGCGGAGGTGGACGCAATATGCAAGTAAATGAACATAAACCTTTAATCGTTGCTTTTTGCTGTAACTGGTGTTCTTATGCCGGCGCAGACCTTGCAGGTAATAATCGTCTTAACTATCCGGCAGATGTAAAGATTATTAGAGTTCCATGCTCCTGCCGTGTTAACCCTATGTTTGTGCTCCGTGCATTCCAGAGAGGTGCAGACGGCGTTATCATCTGCGGTTGCCACCCCGGTGACTGCCATTATACATCAGGTAACTACTATACACGACGCAGAATGGCGGCACTCTTTTCGATGCTTGATTTCTTAGGTATCGAAAAAGAACGTACCCGTGTAGAATGGGTTTCTGCGGCAGAAGGTGCAAAGTTTGCCGCTACGATGAATGACTTTGTTGAAAAAGTAACAGCACTTGGCGAAAACAAGAGATTGGAGGATCTGCGATGCAAAAAATAACACAAAATCAGTTGATAGATAAAGCAGTTTCTCTGCTTGCAGAAGGTACGGTTAGCGCTGTTCTTGGATGGAGCGAGGGTGAATTCGGTTATGATGTAACCCCAAAGATGTTCAATACAGCAGATGATTTGAAAGAAAACTTTGTATGGAATGATTTTTGCGGAGTTAACTTCTCAAAATATCTTGTTACTAAAACCGACAGATTCGAAGGTAAAATCCTTGTTTTCTTAAAGCCCTGCGATACTTACAGCTTTAATCAGCTTTTAACCGAACACCGTTTTGACCGTGAAAAGGTTTATGCCGTTGGTATTCCCTGCGAAGGTATGGTGGATGTTGCAAAACTTAAATCTATAACAGGCGAGGGTATAAGCGAAATTAACGAAGAGGGCGAAAATATTCTTGTTACAACTATTTATGAGGATAAGCCAATTACAGTTTATGCAAAGGATGTTCTTTTAGAACGCTGTATAAACTGCAAGAGCAAAAAGCACGTTGCATATGACGAGCTTATGGGCGACGAAGGCGAAGTTATTGATTCAGCCAGATTTGACGAGGTTGCAAAGCTAGAGGCTATGACTCCTGATGAAAGATTTGCCTTCTGGCAGAACGAGCTTTCACGTTGTATCCGTTGTAATGCCTGCCGAGATGCTTGTCCTGCGTGCACCTGTGAAAAGTGCGTGTTTGATAATCCTGCATCCGGTGTTGAAAATAAAGCACCTGCTAACAGCTTTGAAGAAAAGATGTTTCATATTATAAGAGCATACCATGTTGCAGGTCGTTGTACCGACTGCGGCGAATGTTCAAGAGTTTGTCCGCAGAATATTCCACTTCATCTTTTAAACCGCAAGTTCATCAAGGATATAAATGAATTCTACGGCGAGTATCAGGCAGGAGCCGAGGTTGGTTCGCGTGCTCCCCTTGTGGACTACACTACTGAAGATTTAGAGCCGGGTGAAGTTTTTGATAGGAGGGATATTGATGCGTAAATGTTCTCTTGATAAAATAAATGCCGTTTTTGAAGAAATCGCAAAATCTGCAAAACTTTATTTACCTATCGACGATAAAAACGGAAGTGCCATATACAAACAGTGGGAAGACGGCATTTTGTGGAGTGATGCTTTGAATACTGTAAGAAGCCCTAAGGATTTCTTTTTCCCTCAGATGGAAAACTTGATGGAATTCAAAACAGAGGGTAAAAACATTGAGGTCATTGACACAAGATGCGAAACAGAAGATTTTGTTATTTTCGGTGTTCGTGCCTGCGATGTAAAGAGTTTTGAAATTTTAGACAGAGTATTCCTGACAGAGCCGGTTGACAGCTACTATGCATCAAGACGCGAAAAAGGTATTATCGTGTCAACTGCGTGTTCCAGACCTGCTGAAACTTGTTTCTGCAAGACCTTCGGTATTTCACCTGAAGAGCCTGCAGGTGACATTTCAACATGGAAAACAGATAGAGAAATCTTCTTTAAGGCAAATAACGAAAAGGGTGAGGCTCTCCTTGAAAGGCTTGCAGGTATTACAGAAGAATGTGACGAAACTGCAGTAAACGAACAGAAGGAAAAGATTTCTGCAATTATGAACAAGCTTCCGCTTAAAGACCTTACAACAGATGCGTTTGGTGGCGGAAAGACGGATGAATTTTTCAACAATCCCGCATGGGATGAATTGTCACAGAGCTGTCTTGGTTGCGGAACCTGTACCTTTGTGTGCCCAACTTGCCAGTGTTATGACATTAAAGATTTCAACACAGGCAATGGTGTTATAAGATTCAGATGCTGGGATTCATGTATGTATTCCGAGTTTACCAAAATGGCTCACGGAAACAACAGACTTACTCAAAAGGAACGCTTTCGTCAGAGATTTATGCACAAGCTGGTTTACTATCCTGAAAACAATGAGGGATTATTCAGTTGCGTAGGTTGCGGAAGATGCCTTGCAAAGTGTCCTATTTCTATGAATATTGTTAAAGTAATGAAAAAGATTGGAGGGAAGGCTAGTGAGTAACAGAGAAGAAACTTTAATTCCCCAAATCGGTGTTATAACCGATGTCCGTATTGACACACCTGATATTAAAACCTTCAGAGTTGTAACTCCCGACGGCAAAAAAGCCTTCGACCACCGCCCCGGGCAGTGCGCTATGCTTTCAGTTCCCGGTGTTGGCGAGGCAATGTTCTCAATTACATCTTCACCTACAAACGAAGAATATATGGAATTTTCCATTAAAAAATGCGGTTGTGTAACCGATTGGCTGCATCAGGCAGAGGTTGGTCAGCAGATAACAATTCGTGGCCCATACGGAAACCCATTCCCCGTTGATGATGTGTTTGCAGGCAAAAACCTTCTGTTTATTGCAGGCGGTGTTGGTCTTGCACCACTTCGCTCGGTTATCAATTACTGCAGACATTACCGCGACCGCTACGGCGAGATTGATATTGTTTACGGTTCAAGAAGCAAGGATGATTTGCTTGACTATAAGGAAATCATTGACGAATGGTCCAATGATGCAGGTGTTAAGGTTCATCTAACAATCGACAATCCTCAGGAAGGTTGGGACGGTCACGTGGGATTTGTTCCCAACTATGTTAAAGAACTTGGCTTTGACACAAACAAAACTGCTGTACTCTGCGGCCCTCCCATTATGATTAAGTTTACACTTGAGGGACTTTGTGCGATGGGATTTGATAAAACACAGATTTACACAACACTTGAACTCAGAATGAAGTGTGGTGTGGGTAAGTGCGGCAGATGTAATGTTGGCGCAAAGTATGTGTGCAAAGACGGTCCGGTATTCAGATGCGACGAGCTTGATGAGCTTCCGGATGAATATTAAAGGAGAGGTAATATGGAAAAATTAGTTAATATATATCTTTTCGGTAAAAAGTATGAAGTGCCCGAAAATTTAACAATTATGACCGCTATGGAATATGCCGGCTATCAGTTGGTACGCGGCTGCGGTTGCCGTAACGGTTTTTGCGGTGCCTGTGCAACCATCTACCGCATAAACGGTGACAAGGAGCTTAAGGCTTGTCTTGCTTGCCAGACCAAGGTTGAGGATAATATGTATATCGCAACCCTGCCTTGCTTCCCACTTGTTAAGGAAGGCTATGATATTGAAAATATCCCTGTAAACGAGTCTGTTATGATGCAGCTTTATCCCGAAATTTACGCTTGTATCGGCTGTAATGCTTGTACAAAGAGCTGTACTCAGGGCCTTAATGTTATGCAGTATATTGCATATGCTCAGCGCGGTGACTTTGAAAAGTGCGCCGAGGAATCCTTTGACTGTGTAATGTGCGGTGTATGTTCTTCAAGATGTCCTGCAGGAATTTCGCATCCCCAGGTTGCAATGCTTGCAAGAAGAATTAACGGTAAATATTTGGCTCCCGGTTGCGGCCATCTTGAAGACCGTGTTAAGGAAATCGAAAACGGTGACTTTAAAGAACTTATCGAAGCTCTTATGCAAAAGCCTATTGAAGAAATGAAAGAGCTTTATAATACCCGTGAAATAGAAAAGTAAGGAGGAAAAGAATATGTATTCGGAAAAATTTCAAAAATCAATTGCCGCTGTTGAAGCAGCAAGAGAAAAAAATATTGCATTAGAGCCGGATCGTATGACTGCAAAGCAGAAGGAAGATTTGCTTGCGGCTTTTCATCCGGATTACAGACAGGACCAGTTTGATGTACTGAAAATCGGTCCCAACAAGGGTGACAAGGTTCCCACAGAGCTTGCTGAAATTTTGCAGGCACACAGCCGCATTACAGCAGATAGTGTTGACCTTTCAAATCCTGACTACGAAACAGATGTTCTGATTATCGGCGGTGGCGGTGCAGGTACTTCTGCGGCTATTGAAGCTCACGAAGCAGGTGCCGATGTAATGATTGTTACAAAGCTCAGAATGGGCGATGCCAACACAATGATGGCAGAAGGCGGTATTCAGGCGGCAGATAAGCCTAATGATTCACCTGCAATCCATTTTGTTGATGCTTTCGGCGGCGGTCATTTTGCTGCAAAGAGAGAGCTTTTGTCAAAGCTTGTTTGCGATGCTCCCGAGGCTATTTTGTGGCTCAGCAACCTTGGTGTTGAATTTGATAAAGAAGCAGACGGAACAATGGTTACAACTCATGGCGGCGGTACTTCAAGAAAGAGAATGCACGCTGCAAAGGACTATTCCGGTGCTGAGATTATGAGAACTCTCCGTGACGAAGTTTTAAACCGCAACATTCCTGTTGTTGACTTTACTGCGGCAGTTGAGCTTATTCTTGACGAAAACGGCAATGCTGCAGGTGCGGTGCTGATGAATATGGAAACAAAAGAGCTTCTTGTTGCAAAGGCAAAAACTGTTATTATTGCAACAGGCGGTGCTGGTCGTATGCACTATCAGGGTTTCCCGACATCAAATCATTACGGTGCAACTGCCGATGGTCTTGTTCTTGGTTACCGTGCAGGCGCAAAGCTTCTGTATGCTGAAACACTTCAGTATCATCCAACAGGTGTTGCTTATCCTGAACAGATTTTTGGTGCACTTGTTACCGAAAAGGTTCGTTCACTTGGTGCAAAGCTTGTAAACGAAAACGGCGAAGTATTTATGCATCCCCTTGAAACTCGTGATGTTGCAGCGGCTTCTATCATTCGTGAATGTGACGAAAGAAATAACGGAGTTGACACAGGCAGCGGCAAGGGCGTATGGCTTGACACACCTATGATTGAAAAAATTGGTGGCGAAGGCACAATTATGAAGAGAATTCCTGCTATGTGGAGAATGTTCGAAAAATACGGCATTGATATTCGCAAGGAACCAATTCTTGTTTATCCTACACTTCACTATCAGAATGGTGGTCTTGACATTACTGCAGACTGTATGACAACAAACATTGAAAATCTGTTTGTTGCAGGTGAAGCAGTTGGCGGAATTCACGGCAAAAACAGACTTATGGGTAACTCTCTGCTTGACATCATCGTATTCGGCAGAAGCGCAGGTCAGAATGCTGCAGCCAAGGCGAAGGATGTTAAGGTTGGTGCATTGACTCTTGAACATATCAATAAGTTTGAAAAAGAAATCGCTGACGCAGGTATTGATACACAGACGGTTTCACCTAAACTTTTGCCTGACTACACAAGAAAAAGATAAAAGAGAAGAGGTTTTTTGGATGAATTTATTCGGAGGAGTAGTTCCGATTTCAGGAATTACATTTCTGGTATTTTGCGTATTTGCTATTTTAGCAATTGGATATGCGTTAGGTAGAATAACAATAAAAGGTATATCATTAGGGTCTGCAGGCGTATTTCTTGTAGCTCTGGTTTTTGGTTGTCTGTTTTACGATGATCTTGAAGCTCAGCTTCCAGATTACACAACAAATGCTTTAAAGATTGTCGAAAACTTAGGTCTTATCCTTTTTGTTTCGTCGGTTGGTTTTATTGCAGGCCCTAAATTTTTCAGCAATATGAAGAAAAACTTTACATCGTATGTGTTGTTAGGTCTTGTTATTATAGTATCAGGTTCACTGGTTGCCGTTGGATGTGTTTATGTAGGTAAATTGATGGGTGAAACCGATATGGAAAAACTCTCGGCTATTGTATCTGGCCTTTTTGCAGGTGCGCTTACTTCAACACCAGCATTTTCGGCGGCTAAAGCATCGGTTGCAAGTGCAGAAATGGAACAGCTTGTTTCGGTTGGTTATGGCATTGCATACATCTTTGGCGTTATCGGCGTTGTTTTGTTTGTTCAGCTTATGCCCAAGCTTTTGAAGGCTAATATGGACGATGAACGTGCCAAACTAGTTGCTGCTGAACAAACAACTGCTAAGAAACAAACTGGCAAATTGCTTGAACTTGATGATTTTGGTATTGCACCTTTTGCTATTGCGGCGGTTATCGGTATATTTATCGGTATGATAAAAATTCCCCTTTCAAGTCAAGGCCTTAACGGCACAACATTCTCTCTGACAACAACAGGCGGATGCCTTTTAGCGTCACTTGTTTTCGGACATTATGGAAAGATTGGCAAAGTAAACATTATGCCTTCTGTAACAACCCTTAAAGTGTTCAGAGAATTAGGACTTGTTCTTTTCCTTACAGGTGCCGGAATTTCAGGCGGTGCAAGATTTGTTCAGGAATTTAAAATAGATTATTTTGTATACGGTATGATAATGACTGTTGTACCTATGATAATTGGATTTATCTTTGCAAAATATATCCTCAAAATCAGCCTTCTTAATATTCTTGGTTCAATTACAGGCGGTATGACAAGTACACCTGCGCTGGGTACCTTAATTCACGTTGCAGGTACCGAAGATGTTGCAGCGGCATATGCTGCAACTTATCCTATTGCGCTTGTTGCGGTAGTATTTGCAGCACAGTTTATTATAATCTTATTTTAATTAGCTAAGAAGATAAATGCGAACACGGTTGTGATAAGAGTACCTCTTTACAACCGTGTTTTGTCGTATAACAAAAATTATATAAAATATTGATTTTTTTGATAGAATATGATAAAATATAATTCGTATATTTAAATCTTAATAGTATATAAATTGAATAAGGATAAAGATAACATAAATGATAGTATTTGGGGATTTTTTGGGTAGTAATGGAGGAAGCATAAAGTGATTTTACAGGTAATCAAGTTTGGCGTGGTAGGTATTATTGCAACAATAGTAGATTTTGGCGTTCTTGTTGCATTAAAAGAGCTGTTGAACATTGATGTGCTTATTGCTTCGGCGATTTCATTTTGTGTTTCAGTTGCCGTAAACTATATTTTAAGTATGGCTTTTGTCTTTAAAAGCAAAAATCAAAACAAAATTAAGGAATTTATTATTTTTATACTTCTTAGCGCAGGCGGTTTGTGCTTAAACCAGATTATTTTATGGATTGGAGTTAGATTATCAGTATATTATTTGATAGTAAAATTGCTTGCAACGGTAATCGTACCGGTTTACAATTTTATAACGAGAAAAATATTTCTTGAGTCAAAGGGAAAATGAGTGTGGAAAAGTTATGAATAGTGTTTTTAAAAAAGATTTATACCGATATTACGGCGAAAGTGGAGAACCTTTTTTAAAAAAGATTTTCCGGCCCCTTGAAATAAAATACATATCTTTATTCAGAAAAGCAAATACGTGTAAATTTTTGCCCTTAAAGCTTTTCTATATGGTAAGACTTTTATATTTGTCTAATAAAACACAAATACAAATTCCTGAAAGGACAAGTATTGGCGAAGGTTTACTTATCGGGCATCTTGGGCGTGTTATCATCCATCCTGATGCAATCTTAGGTAAAAATATAAATATTGGTACAGGTGTCACAATAGGTATAGAAAATAGAGGAAAAAGAAAGGGAGTGCCCGAAATCTCGGATAATTGCTGGATTGGAACAAATGCAGTAGTAGTCGGAAATATTAAAATCGGTAGTGATGTTCTTATTGCACCTCTTACATATGTTAATTTTGATGTTCCTGATCACAGCATTGTTATCGGAAATCCCGGAAGAATAATTCCAAAAGAAAATGCAACTGCAGATTACATTTGTAATCGTATATGACTTTTTAAAAAATACCGTATATGTTGAATTTTAAGGATGGAGGTGACGTATTGGCCAATAAAGATTTGAGAATAAAAAACAACTTGATATCATCTCTTATATATCAGGTGGTTCTGATATCGCTTAGTTTTCTTTTGCCGAGATTATATCTTGAAAATTTCGGGTCCGAGGTCAATGGTGTCCTTTCAACCATAAAACAGATTTTTGCATATTTATTTCTTTTAGAGGCAGGAGTTGGGCTTGCTACAACGCAGGCTTTGTATAAGAGAATAGGCGAAAAAGACTATAAGAGTGCAAGTGAAGTGCTTTCTGCTACACATTCATATTACATTCGAACCGGGATAATCTATGTTATTATTGTACTTGCTATTGCTGCTCTTTATGCTTATGTAATACCAACATCAATAGATGGTAATGTAGTGTTTTTAATAATTATATTAACTGCACTACCTGCTGTGTTCAGTTATTTTGTTCAGGCAAAATACAGAATACTTATGGAAGTCGACGGAAGAAAATATGTAATAAACAACGCGGAAACAATTCTCCAGATTGCCTCAAATGCGGGCAAGATACTTGTTTTACTTTTGTCGGACAGCCTTATCCTTATTCAACTGGTTTATTGTATAATGTACCTTACCCAACTTATTTATTTATACTTTTATGCAAAGAGAAGATATAAATGGCTCGATTTAAAATCAAAGCCTGATTTTGGAGCTATTTCACAGAAAAATTCGGTTTTGGTACATCAGCTTTCGGGTATGGTTTTTAATAATACTGATGTAATACTGATTTCTGTTCTTTGCGATTTTAAGGCTGTAAGCATATATGCTATATATAATATATTCTTCTCTCAAGTGCAGAATTTTATAACAAATGTAATTTCATCTTTTACATTTGCGTTAGGTCAGATGTTTAATACAGACAGAGAAAAATTTGACAAACTGTATAATGTCTACGAAACTTTTTATGTAATGGCGACTTGTATCATATATACTTTGATGGCAGTATTTTTGTTGCCGATCATACAGATATATACAAGCGGAATTAATGATGCGGAATACACAAATGGTTTTCTTGTATTATTATTCGTCATAATGAATTTAATTGCAAATGCCAAGCTTCCTGTAAATGGTATTATTGAATATGCAGGTGAATTTGATAAAACCCGTTCTTTTGCTATATGGGAAATGATTATAAACATTACGGTTTCTGTTGTAGCAATTCTTTATATGGGGATATGCGGTGCAATTATAGGAACGATAGCGGCGCTTTTATATCGCGGAATAATGACCATTTATTATTCAAACAAAAAAGTACTTAAAAGAAGTATGATGTGTACATATAAAATCCTGATTGTAAATGTTATAGTTTTCGCTGTTATTATGATGGTGTTTTTTGTTGACACATTCAGCAATGTTCCTTTTTTAAAGCTGTTATTTTGCGGAGTAATACATACGATATGGATTACAGGCTTATACATTTTTGTAAATTTTGTGTTTAACCAAGATGCTTTTAAAACTATTTTTGAATTATACAGGGGGAAGAAAATTCAATGAGTATTCCAAAAGTGATTCACTATTGTTGGTTTGGAAAGGGAACAATGCCGGCAATAGCAAAAAAATGTATTGAAAGTTGGAAAAAATATTGTCCTGAATACAAAATCGTTTGTCACAATGAAGAAAATTTCGATATATCACAGAACAGATATGCACAAGAAGCCTACGAAGCAGGCAAATGGGCGTTTGTTAGTGATTATGTAAGACTTAAGGTGTTGTATGACGAGGGAGGCATTTATCTCGATACAGATGTTGAAATTATAAAACCTATTGACAATCTTATTAAAGAATGTGGGTTTATGGGCTTTGATGATAATGGGGTTATTTCGACAGGTCTGGGGTTTGCTTGTGAAAAAGGAAATGAATTAGTCGGCAGTTTACTTGCCGACTATGACAACATTTCTTTCGTTCGTCCTGACGGAAGCTATGATATTACTCCTTGTCCTGACAGAAACAGCGAATTATTAAAAAAGCTTGGTATGGATTTAGATAATAAAGACCAGATATTTATGGGAATACATATGCTCCCTGAAGATTATCTGTGCCCTATGAAATATTATACGGGAAAGAAAATAATAACCGAAAATACTTATTCCATACATCATTTTTGCGCATCGTGGATATCCGCAACATCCAGACGTACATTGTTTGTAAAGCGAATTGTTGGTGTAAAGTTGTATGATAAATTATACGGAAAATTTTTACATAAATTGAAGTGGCTGGAGTGGTAAATATGCCTGAAAAAGCATTGAAAAAACTTAATACTTATATTTTGCCTGAGTGGAAGGCCTGCTTTTTTGCAGCGCTTCTGGTTGGGTTATTCGCACATTTATATAAAATAATAAATTGGCTTCCAAATTGGGATTCATTGGTTTTCAGATATGATGAACAGAATATGATTGCTATGGGAAGATGGTTTCTGCCTGTTGTCTGCTCATTCAGTTCGTTTTATGATTTACCGTTTTTGAATGGTATAATAGCGATTATATTTCATGCACTAAGCGCGGTTTGTATTTGCAGTATGCTTAATGTGCAGAAAAAAATTACCGCAGCATTAATAGGTGCCGTTATAGTTTCGTTCCCTACTGTTACTTCGGTTATGATGTATAATTATGTAGCGGACGGTTATGCTGTTTCGTTTTTCCTTTCGACATTAGCTGCGCTATATATGACAAAGGAAAAGCCTAAGTATATTATCTCAGCAGTTCTTATAGCTTTATCAACGGGTATTTATCAGGCATATATAACAGTTACAATAATGCTTGTTTTGCTTCATCTGATAGATGAAACAGTTTTTAAAAACGCATCTTTTGGTGTTGTTTTGAAGAAAGCTGTATATATGCTGTTGTGCGGAGTTTGTGGGGTTGCTATATACGGCGCTATACTTAAAGTTATTTTGGGTATTTTTTCTGTGGAACTGCTTGATTATCAAGGAGCCAATGCGACTGCATCATTATCAAATATGAATTTTCTTGTCTCCATTTATGTTGTCAAGGAAACCTTTAGAAAACTTTTCTTTGATTTATCAGGTGGGTTAAATTTGTATGTAGCAATAAATGGCTTTGTTTTATTTTTTACACTTATATATTACCTTAAAAGTATATTGAAAAATAAGATTTACAAAAAACCTGCAAGTTTAATTATGATTATTATTCTTAGTACTATGCTTGCTTTTGGGGCATGCGCACTTGCGTTTGTAAACCCGGAGGTCGATTACCATAATCTGATGCTTATGGGATATTCGATATTCTATATATTGTTTCTGATAATCTATGAAAGAGGCACAGAAACAAAGGATAAATATACCGCAGGCAAGTGTTGGATGGTATTGCTGGCAGCTATCCTGATAATTGCAAATCAGGTTGTTATTGCAAATGTAAGTTATCATAAAGCTCAGATGGCGTATGAAAAGTCTTATGGAATTTTAGTGCGTATAGCAGACCGTATTGAACAGACCCCCGGAACAGAAAACTGTAACAGAATTCTTGTAATTGGAGCGCTTGATAATAGTGAGGCATATAGTGTAAAATTGCCTCCTGACATCACAGGGATAACAGATGGATACATTATCCGAGCAGATAATGAAACGGTAGGTCAAAGTGTACTTGCAAGCAGCCTTAATGATTACTGCAACAAAAATTACAGGTTTGTAAGCGGGGATGAAAAGGAAAAAATTACTCAAAGAGAAGATATAAAATCTATGGAGAGTTGGCCCTCAAAAGATTGTGTGACAACAGTAGATGATATAGTAATTATTAAACTTGGAATGTGAGAGGTGAAATTTAAGTGATATATATTTGTGCTGATGATTACGGAATCAGCAACAGCACGTCTTCACACATACAAAAGTGTATAGAAAAAGGTGCACTTAATCAAGTTAGTATATTACCTAATTTTAACAAAACTGATTTAAGCAAAATATTAGAAAATAAAAATGTTAGAGTGTCTTTGCACCTGAACCTCGTTGAAGGTAAATGTATGGCGGATAGCGACGAAATAGATTTAATTGCAGACAAAAACGGTAATTTTAAAAACACCTTTGGCGGTTTTCTTAAATTAAATTTGTTTCATGCAAAAGAATTTGAGGCTCAGATTTATAAAGAAATCAGGGCACAAGTTTTGTTCTGGAAAAGAGTTCTGCCCAAAGGTGCGCTGTTTTGCATTGACAGTCATCAGCATACCCATATGATTCCTGCTGTGTTCCGCGCTTTGGTTAAGGTTTTGAACGACGAAAAAATCACGTTAAACCATATGCGTATTCCGGCTGAACCTGTTTTGCCATATATACAAACACCGTCACTTTATTTTACGTATAAACCCATAAATATCATTAAACAATGGGTGCTTAAGTTTTTTTGGGTTATTAACAAAAGTCAGGCAAGAAAATACCGCATACCTACATCTCATTTTTTAGGAATACTTTTTTCCGGGAAGATGGATGAAAAAAGAGTAAGCAAAATTTTGCCTAAAGTTAAAAAACTTGCAGAAAAAGACGGTAAAGACATAGAAGTTTTATTTCATCCCGGCTATATGGATAAATGCGAATCTGATTTAAAAGAAAAAAATATAATATTTAATGAATTTTATTTATCGCCAAACAGAAAAACAGAATTTGACTCTGTAATAAGAATATCAGAAAGAAGTGTACAGTAATGCCTTATATTGATCAGGAAAAAGTTGATGTAAAAACAAGAGAAAAACTGGAAGCGATTATCGAAAAATCATATTCAACCTTTTGGACACAAAAAAGACTTTTTGACATCTTTTTTGCTACATTGATTTTGTTATTTTTCCTTCCGTTGATGTTTGTTATCGCAATTATTATTGTAATAGACGATCCAAGTGCCGGTCCGTTTTACAAGCAAATAAGAGTCGGTCGTCATGGAAGAGAGTTTTATATGTATAAGTTCAGAACCATGCGTGCAAACGCAGACAAAATGATTGATGAACTTGCAAAACAGAACGAAATGGATGGACCTGTATTTAAGATAAAGGAAGATCCTCGCATAACAAGAGTTGGTAAATATCTGAGAAAACTTTCTCTTGACGAGCTTATGCAGTTCTTTAATGTTCTTAAAGGTGATATGACTTTGGTAGGTCCCAGACCGCCGCTTCCCAGAGAAGTGAAGTTCTATACTGATTATCAAAGGTTAAGACTTCTTGTTACCCCGGGTCTTACCTGCACATGGCAGATTTCGCGAAACAGAAATGACATACCATTTGAACAGTGGGTTGAAATGGATATTGAATACATACAAACAAGAACTTATGTTAATGATTTAAAAATTATGCTTAAAACACCGATAGTTATGCTTACAGCTACCGGACGATAAAATTGGAGTGAAGAAAATGAAAGTTGCTATGATTGGGCACAAGGTTGTTCCGTCAAGACGTGGTGGAATAGAAAATGTTCTTACAACACTGTGTCCGATGCTGGTTGAAATGGGACTGGATGTTACTTGTTACAACAGAACATCGGATAAGGTTGAAAATGAATATGTGGGCACAGTAAAGAACAACATGTATAAGGGTGTCAAAATTAAAAATGCATGGACATTGAATATTCGTGGTTTTGCTGCAATGATTGCATCATTTACAGCGGCAATATCTGCTTCCTTTCAGGATTACGATGTGATTCACTTCCATGCAGAAGGTCCCTGTGCGGC
>JAZRLM010000010.1:0-54851 GCA_045646865.1 Clostridia bacterium | reverse complement strand
CCGATGACAAAGAAAGGTGGTCACGAATGGTGGAAATATGTATATGACGAATATTATGATTGTATTATCTGTCCTGAATATCAAGTGTTAGATTACAGAACAACAAACCGAGATGGTTACAGAGAATACAAAAGCAATCCTGAAATATGTAAAAACTGTCCCACAAGACATTTATGCACAGAATCAAAGGATTGTATAAAGATAGTAACTAAACATATATGGTCGGATTACATAGAGCTTGCAGAGGATATTCGGCAGACACCCGAATATGCTGATTTATACAAACTGCGAAAAGAGAAAATTGAGAGAGTGTTTGCAGATGCAAAAGAAAAGCACGCAATGAGATACACTCCGTATACAGGGCTTGCACAGGTAACAAACTGGGTAAGGCTTAAGTTTGCAACAATGAATTTAAAAAGCTTGCAAAATGGAAAGCTAATAATACCCCTTCCAAATTATTTAATTTTATCGTATTTATAATAAAAACGAAGAAGAACCCGATTTTTGCTTGATGCAAAGTCGGGTTCTTCGACAGTCTGAGGAGTTGATTTTACCAACTCCTTTAAGTTTGTATTTTAGTTAAAGATTACGTCTTCTGTAAAGTCAGTAGGCATAATTTCCACATTGCTGTACTGAGGTGTACCTGTACCTGCGGGAACAAGTTTACCGATAATAACGTTTTCTTTAAGACCAACCAGCGGGTCGACCTTACCCTTGATTGCAGCTTCGGTAAGAACTCTTGTTGTTTCCTGGAAGGATGCAGCAGAGAGGAAGGAGTCTGTCGCAAGAGCAGCCTTTGTAATACCCATAAGAACTTCTGAATATTGAGCCTCTTCTTTGCCTTCTTCACGCATCTTCATATTAACGCGTTCAAGTTCGTAACGTTCAACAAGCGAGCCTGTCAGGAAATCTGTATCGCCAGCTTCCTCAACCTTAACCTTGTGCATCATCTGGCGAACGATAACTTCGATATGCTTATCGTTGATATCAACACCCTGCAGACGGTATACTCGCTGAACTTCTTGAATAAGGTAGTCCTGAACAGCGGTATAACCCTTGATAGCAAGAATATCGTGAGGATTAACAGAACCTTCTGTAAGTTCGTCACCTGCGTTGATAACCTGATTTTCAAGAACCTTAATTCTTGAACCGTAGGGGATAAGGTAAGTTACTGAATCACCAATTTCGTCGTTGAGGATTGTAACTTCACGCTTTTTCTTGTTTTCGGTAATCTTTACGCGACCGCCCATTTCTGCAATAATTGCAAGACCCTTTGGCTTTCTTGCTTCAAACAATTCTTCAACACGGGGAAGACCCTGTGTGATATCGTCTCCGGCAACACCGCCGGCGTGGAAGGTTCTCATTGTAAGCTGTGTACCGGGTTCACCGATTGACTGTGCGGCAATAATACCAACAGCTTCGCCGATGTTAACAGCCTCGCCGTTTGCAAGGTTGTGTCCGTAACATTTTGCACAAACACCAACTTTTGAACGACACTTAAGAACACTGCGAATTTTAACTTCTTCAATGCCTGCGGCGCAGATTGCATCTGCCATTGCAGGTGAAATCATCTGATTCTTTTCAACGATTAACTCGCCTGTTTCGGGGTTAACCACATTTTCGCAAACAACGCGGCCGATAAGACGGTCTTTAATCTTTTCAATAATTTCGTTACCGTCCTTAATGTCACGAACGATAATACCGTCATCGGTGCCACAGTCTTCTTCGCGAATAATAACTTCCTGAGAAACGTCAACCAGACGACGTGTAAGGTAACCTGAGTCGGCTGTTCTAAGCGCTGTATCGGTAAGACCTTTACGTGCACCATGAGTTGAAATGAAGTATTCAAGAACTGTCAGACCTTCACGGAAGTTAGCCTTGATAGGAATTTCAATTGTACGACCTGATGTATCTGCCATAAGACCACGCATTGCAGCCAACTGACGAATCTGGTTAACACTACCACGGGCACCGGAGTTAGCCATCATAAAGATAGGATTAAGCTCGTCAAGGCTCTTCATCAGGGCATCTGTAACCTTGTTAGAGGTTTCAGACCAAATCTGGATAACCTTTTCGTATCTTTCTTCGTTTGTAAGAAGACCACGAAGGTATTTCTTTGTAACCTTATCGATTTCTTCCTCGGCTTCAGCAAGGTAAACCTTTTTTTCTTCAGGGATTTCAATATCAGAAACACCAACTGTAATAGCACCACGGGTTGAATATTTAAAGCCCATAGCCTTTACATCATCAAGAAGGGTTGCGGTTTCTGTAATGCCGTGAATCTTAATGCTCCTGTCAATAATCTGACCAAGCTTTTTCTTGTCAACGCGGAAGTCAACCTCAAGTGCAAGAGCATTTTCGGGCTTGCTTCTGTCAACAAAACCAAGATCCTGAGGAATCTTTTCGTTAAAGATAAGACGACCAACAGTTGCATCAATGATACCTGTAACCTTTTCGCCGTTTATTTCTCTTGTAATTCTTACCTTAATAGGTGCATGAAGACCAACAGCACCGTTGGCGTAAGCCAAGGTTGCTTCGTCTTCGCTGCCGAATACTTTGCCTGTACCAAGCTCGCCGTCAATCTGAATTGTCAGGTAGTAAGAACCAAGAACCATATCCTGTGTAGGAACGGTTACAGGGTTACCATCCTGAGGCTTAAGCAGGTTGTTTGCAGAGAGCATAAGGAATCTTGCTTCTGCCTGAGCTTCTGCTGACAGGGGAAGGTGAACTGCCATCTGGTCGCCGTCGAAGTCGGCGTTGAAGGCTGTACATACCAGCGGATGAAGCTTAAGAGCCTTGCCCTCAACAAGTACGGGTTCAAATGCCTGGATACCAAGTCTGTGGAGTGTTGGTGCACGGTTCAGAAGAACGGGATGCTCTGAAATTACGCTTTCAAGCACGTCCCAAACCTCGGGGCGAACACGCTCAACCATTCTTTTTGCTGACTTGATGTTGTGTGCCAGACCGTCCTGAACCAGCTTCTTCATAACGAATGGCTTGAACAGTTCAAGAGCCATCTTCTTGGGCAGACCGCACTGATAAATCTTAAGTGCAGGACCTACAACGATAACCGAACGTCCTGAATAGTCAACACGCTTACCAAGAAGGTTCTGACGGAAACGACCCTGCTTACCTTTAAGCATATCAGAAAGTGACTTAAGAGGTCTGTTTCCGGGACCGGTAACAGGTCTGCCTCGTCTGCCGTTGTCGATAAGTGCGTCAACGGCTTCCTGAAGCATTCTTTTTTCGTTTCTTACAATAATCTCAGGAGCTCCAAGTTCAAGGAGTCTCTTAAGACGGTTATTTCTGTTAATAACACGACGGTATAGGTCGTTAAGGTCGGATGTTGCAAATCTGCCGCCATCCAACTGAACCATAGGTCTGATTTCGGGAGGAATAACGGGGATTACAGGCATGATCATCCATTCGGGTTTGTTGCCTGACTGACGGAAGGAGTCAACAACCTCCAGACGTCTTACAGTTCTGATCTTTTTCTGACCCTTTGCACCGTCAAGCTCTGCTTTCAGTTCTTCATAAAGGGCGTCAAGGTCGATTGCCTGAAGCATTTCAAGAACTGCTTCGGCACCCATACCTGCCTTAAATGCACCTTCACCGTATTTTTCAAGTTCTTCACGGTATTCTTTTTCGCCAAGAATCTGATTTTTCATAAGTCCGGTTTTGCCGGGATCAATTACCACATATGCCGCAAAGTAAAGAACCTTTTCAAGCAAACGGGGTGACATATCAAGGATAAGACCCATACGGCTGGGGATTCCCTTAAAGTACCAGATGTGTGATACGGGAACAGCCAGTTCAATGTGACCCATTCTTTCACGACGTACCTTTGCGCGTGTAACCTCAACGCCGCATCGGTCGCAGACTACGCCTTTATATCGTACTCTTTTGTACTTTCCGCAGTTACATTCCCAGTCCTTCTGTGGACCAAAGATTTTTTCGCAGAAAAGGCCGTCTTTTTCGGGCTTTAAGGTTCTGTAATTTATTGTTTCGGGCTTCTTAACTTCGCCGTAAGACCATTCTCTGATCTTTTCGGGTGAAGCAAGGCCTATTTGAATAGCATCAAAATTTTGGTATTCACTCATACAATATCACTCGACTTTCTGCTCACAATGATAAATCAAGCATCCGCACCTCCGCTATGAGCGGCAGAGGCAAGATAGTCAGGAAATAATCCTGTATTAGAATTCGATGTCATCTGAATCAAAGTCCTGATAATCGTCTTCATCAGCTGCATCATCAGACATATCGTCGGTAGTATCTTCGAATTCATAGAAGAGTTCGTCGTCCAGAAGGTCGTCAGAATCTTCTTCAGGGACATCTGCCTGATACATTTCGGGAGCATCTTCTGCTCTGTCAATGTTAACCTGCAAATCCTCACCGTCATCGTCGATACTTTCCTTAAGGATTACTTCGTTGCCGTCGGAGTCAAGAACCTTAACGTCAAGCGCCAAGCTCTGGAGTTCTTTAATAAGAACCTTAAATGATTCGGGAACGCCGGGCTTTGGAATATTTTCGCCCTTGACAATTGCTTCGTATGTCTTAACACGTCCTACCACGTCATCCGACTTAACTGTCAGAATTTCCTGAAGGGTGTAAGCTGCACCGTAAGCTTCAAGAGCCCAAACTTCCATTTCACCGAATCTCTGACCACCGAACTGAGCTTTACCGCCCAGAGGCTGCTGAGTAACAAGTGAGTAAGGACCTGTTGAACGGGCGTGAATCTTATCATCAACCAAGTGAGCAAGCTTAAGCATATGCATATAACCTACTGTTACACGGTTGTCAAAGGGTTCACCGGTACGGCCGTCGTAAAGAACGGTTTTACCGTCGCGGTCGTAGCCTGCCTGTTCAAGTGCATCCATAATATCATCTTCGTTTGCACCGTCAAAAACAGGTGTTGCAACCTTCCAGCCAAGTGCTTTCGCTGCATAGCCAAGATGTACTTCAAGTACCTGACCGATGTTCATACGTGAAGGTACGCCCAAGGGGTTGAGTACAATCTGGAGCGGTGTGCCGTCGGGGAGGAAGGGCATATCTTCTTCAGGAAGAATTCTTGAAATAACACCCTTGTTACCGTGACGACCTGCCATTTTATCGCCCACAGAAATCTTTCTCTTCTGAGCGATGTAGCAGCGAACTATCTGTGATACACCGGGAGGAAGCTCGTCGCTGTTTTCACGTGTAAATACTTTAACATCAACAATGATACCGTATTCGCCGTGGGGTACACGGAGAGATGTGTCACGAACCTCGCGTGCCTTTTCACCAAAGATTGCTCTGAGGAGACGTTCTTCGGCAGAAAGTTCGGTTTCGCCCTTGGGTGTAACTTTACCAACAAGGATGTCGCCGCTTGAAACTTCGGCACCGATACGGATAATTCCGCGTTCGTCAAGGTCTTTAAGAGCATCCTCACCTACGTTAGGAATGTCACGGGTGATTTCTTCAGGACCAAGCTTGGTATCACGTGATTCGATTTCGTATTCTTCAATATGAATTGATGTAAGGATATCATCCTTAACAAGCTGTTCGCTGATAAGCATAGCATCCTCGTAGTTGTAGCCTTCCCAAGTCATAAAACCGATAAGGATGTTTCGTCCAAGACCGATTTCACCGTTCTTTGTTGAGGGACCGTCGGCAATAATGTCGCCTGCTTCAACTCTTTCGCCCTCTACAACGATAGGACGCTGGTTGATGCACATACCCTGGTTAGAACGCATAAACTTGATAAGCTTATAGGTATCTGTATCGCCGTCATCCGTTGCAATTTCAATCTGACGTGCAGAAACCTTCTTAACAACACCGCTGCGGTTTGCAAGAATACAAACGCCGGAGTCTTTAGCTGTTTTGAATTCCATACCTGTACCGATAATAGGAGATTCGGGACAGAGAAGCGGAACTGCCTGACGCTGCATGTTTGAACCCATCAGGGCACGGTTAGCATCGTCGTTTTCAAGGAAGGGTATCATTGCTGTAGCAATTGAAGTTACCTGACGGGGAGATACGTCCATATAGTCAACCTGGCATTTGCCGGGCTCTGCAGATATTTCAAGGAATTCATCCTTATATCTTGTAACTACCTTTTTAGCAATGAACTTTCCGTTTTCGTCAAGAGGCTCGTTTGCCTGCGCAATGTAAAATCCTTCTTCTGTATCGGCTGTGATATATTCAACATCATCGGTTACTCGACCGTTTTCCTTGTCAACTTTGCGGTAAGGAGCTTCAATAAAGCCGTATTCATTTACCTTTGCAAAGCCTGAAAGTGAGTTGATAAGACCGATGTTAGGACCTTCAGGTGTCTCGATAGGACACATACGTCCGTAGTGTGAATGGTGAACGTCACGCACTTCAACGCCTGCTCTTTCTCTTGAAAGACCGCCGGGCCCAAGTGCTGGAAGTCTTCTCTTGTGAGTAAGCTCACCAAGGGGGTTAATCTGGTCCATAAACTGTGAAAGCTGGGATGAACCAAAGAATTCTTTAACTGCTGATGTTACGGGGCGAATGTTGATAAGGGTCTGAGGTGTAACAACATCCAGATCCTGAGTTGACATTCTTTCACGAACAACTCTTTCCATTCTTGAAAGACCGATTCTGAACTGGTTCTGCAGAAGTTCGCCAACGCTGCGGAGACGACGGTTGCCAAGATGGTCTATGTCATCAACGCTGCCGAGACCAGCTGCAAGGTTGCCTACATAAGAAATGGAAGCAAGAATATCGTCAACAAGAATATGTTTGGGGATAAGCTCGTCACGACGTTCGCGAAGAGCATTCTTGAACTCATCAGAATTAACATCGGGGAACTCGTCCATAATTTCTTTAAGAACAGAATAACGAACATTTTCGTTTATTTCATAATCTCTTGGATTGTATTCAACAAAGTCGTGAAGGTCAACCATACCGTTTGAAATAACGTTGGTTGTGTGCTCGTCATCAACCTTGATTACAACCTTATTAATGTTAGCAACTTCAAGTGCGTGGGCCATTTCCTTGGTTATTGTTTCACCTGCAGAAACGATAAGTTCGCCTGTTTCCTGGTCAACAATGTTTTCAGCCGAAACCTGACCGATAATACGTGCAGCCATACGGAGCTTTTTGTTGAACTTATATCTGCCTACACGGGCAAGGTCATAACGCTTGGGGTCAAAGAAGAGATTTGTAATAAGAGATTTTGCACTTTCAACCGTTGGGGGTTCGCCCGGACGGAGCTTACGATAAATCTCAAGAAGACCTTCTTCAACAGTTTTGGTTGTATCCTTTTCCATTGTACGCATAATGCGTTCGTCTTCACCAAAGAGTTCGGTGATTTCTGCATCGGTACCAACACCCAAAGCACGAATAAGAACGGTGATGGGAGTTTTTCTCATTTTATCGATTTTAACGTGGAAAAGATCGTTACTATCGGTTTCGTATTCGAGCCAAGCACCACGGTTGGGGATAACCTGTGATGAGAATAGCTTTTTACCGATTTTGTCGTACTTTTCAGCGAAGTATACGCTTGGGGCACGGACAAGCTGGCTGACGATAACACGTTCAGCGCCGTTTATAATAAAGGTACCTGACGGAGTCATAATGGGGAAATCGCCCATAAAGATTTCCTGCTCCTTAACTTCACCGGTTTCTTTATTGATAAGACGAACCTTAACTCTGAGTGGTGCCGCGTATGTAGCGTCACGTTCCTTACACTCCTCAATGTCGTATTTGGGGTTCATATCTATTCTGTAATCAATAAATTCCAGAATAAGATTGCCGGTGTAGTCAGTGATAGGTGACACATCGTGGAAGACTTCTTTCAAGCCTTCGTTTAAAAACCAGTCATAAGAATTTTTCTGGATTTCGATAAGATTGGGCATATCAATAACTTCCCTAATCTTACCATAGCTCATTCGGGTATTTCTGCCGAGTTTCACCGGATGTACCATAAAATAATCACCTCTTCGTTAGATTTGCGCATAGGGCAAAGTGCCCGTCGCATTGTATATTAAGCACGCATAGCAGCACAATATATTGTATTAATTTTCGTGAACTGGTAAAAATTTCACAAAAATATTTTAAACAACTATTGCATTTTTCATACATATGTGATATACTGCAAATACAGTAAAAAATATGGGTGAAATTTGAAAATACGCAAAAGTACGCACTATAATAGGTAACTATTATATCACAAGGTTTTGCCTTTGTCAATGTGTTTTTGCAAATTTTTGGTGAAAATATTTTTGGATAAGGCATTGAGCTGATTTGGGGCTTGATGCCTTTTTAATGAGAGGAATAACGTGATAAATCACGCTATTCATTCTATCACAATTGCACCGTCGAAATTTTCGCACAAAGTGCGAAACGACGATGTGCGTAATCTCCATTACACGCCTTATTTCGCCCGCGGATAAGAGTGAGGAGATTTCACAATAATTATTTGTGGGCGGAAAGGCTATGGAGATTAATATGAAGCTTTACACTCCTTCCGAACTGAAAAATGTTATCGAGATGCATGGATTTTCATTCTCTAAATCTTTGGGGCAGAATTTTCTGATTGATAAAAATGTTCTGGATAAAATAGTTATTGGTTCAGGCATTGACAAAGATTCCTGCGCGCTGGAAATCGGTCCCGGTGCCGGAGTTCTTACCCGAGAACTTGCTATGGGTGCCGGAGAGGTCGTTGCGGTTGAGATTGATAAAAGTCTTATGCCGCTTCTTAATTATACTCTTGGCGAGTTTGATAATGTGTCAATTGTAAATGAGGATGTGCTGAAGGTTGATTTAAAGGCGTTGATTGCTGAGAAATTTGGTGATAAACCGGTACACGTTGTGGCAAACCTTCCTTATTATATTACAACACCTATAATAATGAAATTTTTAGAAGAAGAAATCCCTGTTAAATCGTTGACAGTAATGGTGCAGAAGGAGGTCGCTGACCGTATGGCGGCACCACCTGGTGGTAAAGACTACGGTGCACTTTCGGCGGCGGTACAGTTTTATACCATTCCAAAGATAATAACCAAGGCAGAGCCCCATTGTTTTATGCCTCAGCCAAAGGTTGCTTCGGTGGTTATACATCTGGAGGTTCAGGACAAACCCACTGTTGAGGTTCAGGATAAAGATAAGATGTTTGCCATTATTAAATCGGCATTTGGACAAAGAAGAAAGACTCTTCTTAATGCGCTTTCAAAAAGTCCTTATATTAATATAGGAAAGGATTCTGTTCAAAGTGCCCTTGAAGAAATGGGTCTTGATATAAATATACGAGGAGAAAAACTTAGCCTTGAACAGTTTGCAAGGTTATCAGATTTATTGTAAAAAGAAAAGGAGAAAAACAAATGACAAGTAAAGAAAGAGCATATCTCAAAAGTCTGGCGGCAAATGTGCCTGCGTTATATCAGATAGGAAAGGACGGCATCTCGGAGAATGTAATAAAATCTACCGAGGCGGCACTTGCGGCAAGAGAGCTTATTAAGGTTCACGTTCTTGAAAATTCTATGCTTGATATACGGGAAGCGGCAGAGGAGCTGGCAAAGGAAACTGCTTCTCAGGTTGTAATTGTTATGGGCAACAAGTTTGTGCTTTACAGACGAAGCGAGAAAAATATTTGCGAGATGTAGTTTTTGATGCAAATAATTGACAGCCTTATAAAATTGGTGATATAATGTATTGTTGTATTGATTGTTTAAACTTGTTAAGAAAGGCAAATGATTTAAATTGAGCATGTTTAGTAAAAAAGGAAATATTATATTATCTCTGGTATGTATATTCTGTATTCTTTCTGCCTCGGTTGGGGGAGTTTTGTCTGCAAAGCTGCTGGCAGAGACGCATTTGGGGCAGCAAATCATACTTTCGACACTTGATGAGTCCACCTGGCACGACGTGGGAATGGTTAACATTCTGCTCCTTGGCACAGATGAAAGCGGTATGCGAAGCGATACCATGATGCTGGCCAGTCTTAACGGGCATACAAATGAGGTGAATATTCTTTCTATTCCCCGTGATACCAGAGTTCATATTGGCAACGGATATTATCAAAAGATAAATGCCCTTTTGGGAATTGGTGTAAACAAAGTCAAAAAGGGATACGGAAAGTATAAGGAGCCCGAGGAATATTGTGTAGAAAAGGTAAGGCTGCTAACCGGATTGCCGATTCATCATTTTATGACAGTTAATTTTGACGGATTTGAAGAGATTATTGATGCTATTGGCGGAGTTGATTTTAATGTTCCGTTCCATATGAAATATGATGATCCGGTTCAGAACCTTCACATTGACATTCCGGCAGGAATGCAGCATCTTGACGGTAAAGCGGCACATGGCTTTGTGCGTTTCAGACAGGGAAACCCCGGCTATCGGGGTTATGCAGAAGGCGACCTGGGAAGAATTAAGGCACAGCAGGAGTTTGTCAGGGCTCTTGTTGCTCAGAAGCTGAATGCCGAAACCTTAAGTAAAGCCAAGGAACTGTTTGAAATTATTTGCGACAACGTAAGAACAGATTATACCTTGCAGGATTTGTTGCAACATATTGGTGCAATTGAAAAAATAAGCTCTGAAACTGTTAATATGGTACAGCTACCCGGAGAACCCCGTACAATTAATGGTGTATCCTATTTCTTGTGCGATGATGCAAAGCTGGAAGAGTTGGTTAAAACAAAATTCAGTCCCTCATCGGAATCTGATAAGGCTGAAACAGAATAACATATAAAAAGGAATGTTAGTATGAGAGTTTTAATGGCGACAATGCAATTGGATATAGGCGGAGCGGAAACCCACATAGTTGAGTTATCCAAAGCCCTGGCGCGTTGCGGCGTTGAGGTTTTTGTTGCCTCAAAGGGCGGCGCTTATGTAAAGGAACTTGAAGAAGCGGGAATAAAGCATTTTGAGGTTCCACTCAATAACAAAAAGTTGAGTTCGTTAATAAGTGCCTACAAAAGACTCGAACGCATTATTCTTGATTACAAGATTGATGTTGTCCATGCTCATGCCAGAATACCGGGCTTTTTGTGCGGATTGTTGCAAAAAAAGCATGGTTTCAGATTCGTGACAACCGCCCATTGGGTGTTTGACACACGATTCCCATTTAATTTGCTTACCAACTGGGGTGATCGTTCGCTTGCTGTAAGTGACGACATAAAGCAGTATCTTGTGGACAACTACGGCTGCCAACCCGAGAATATAAGAGTGACCATCAACGGGGTTGATATGGAAAAGTTTTCGGAAAATGTGGATTTTTCGGATGTTGCCAAAGAGTTTTCTTTTGGCGAAGACAGAACGCGAATTGTGTATGTAAGCCGAATGGATGTTGACCGCAGCTATGCGGCACATAAGCTTATTGAAACAATTCCTGATTTATATAAAAATATTCCAAATCTTGAGGTTGTTATTGTAGGTGGCGGCAACGATTTTGATAAGATAAAAGAAGAAGCCGAGGCTATGAACGAAAAAATCGGCTCAAGAATTTTGATTATAACAGGCGGACGTACTGACATCAACAAGTTTGTTGCATCGGGAGATGTGTTTGTTGGTGTAAGCCGTGCGGCACTTGAGGCAATGGCCTGCCGAAAGCCTGCAATTATTGCGGGTAATGAAGGCTATATCGGCATCTTTGACGAGGACAAGCGGCAGGTTTCCATTGACACAAACTTCTGTTGCAGAGGTTGTGAAATGACAACCACAGAGCAGCTCAGGGATGATTTGCTGACGGTTCTTGCGCCTGAAAAACCCGAATACAGAAAGCGTCTTGGCGACGTATCTCTTGATACCGTTAAAAAATATTACTCGGTTGAAACTATGGCAAACGACGCCATTAAAATGTACATTTCTGTTATAAAGGATTCAAAGATAAATCAGGTTGATACAGCAGAACTTGATGATATTGAAAAGTATCTTATTCACGGAAACAGCAAGCGTGATATTGATGTTGTGATTTCGGGATATTATGGTTTTCATAACAGCGGCGACGATTCGATTTTGTCGGCAGTTATCGGCAATCTTTGTAAAAAATGTCCTAATATAAGCATAACGGTGCTTTCGAAAAATCCGCAGGAGACTGCAAGGATACATGGAGTAAATGCTATTGACAGATTTAATGTCTTTAGCATAATGGCGGCACTTAAAAGAACAAAACTGCTTATCAGCGGCGGCGGAAGCTTGCTTCAGGACGTTACCAGTTCGGCATCTCTTTATTATTATCTTACAGTTATGCGCCTGGCAAAGTTATGTGGTGCAAAGGTTATGCTTTATGCCAACGGTATAGGTCCGATTTCTAAAAAGCGAAACATCAGATGCGTTAAAAAGGTTGTAAGCAAAACAGACCTTATAACCCTTCGTGAAAAGAATTCCCGTGACGAACTGCAGGGAATTTTAGAGGGCAATGTACCTGTGTTTGTAACTGCAGACCCGGTATATGCTCTGGAGAACGGAGATGTCAGTCTGGTTGAACAGGCAATAGAACGTTCAGGAATTTCTGAAAGGGAAGAATTTTTTATAATTGCTGTCAGAGAGTGGAAATACAGCGACAAGGAATTTGAAACCAAAATTGCAGAATTTGCAGATACTGTTTCGCAAAAATACGGCATTATACCTCTTATTGTACCGATGCAGGATATTTATGATAAAGCAATTTCACAAAGGATTGCAAATAAAATTAATGGCAAGAGTGGATTGCTTGAAGGCGGTTTGCCACCTAAAACAATGATAGGTATTGTGGGCAGAGCTAAATTTGTTCTGGGAATGCGCCTTCACACATTGATTTATGCAGTAAAAAATTCTGTTCCTGCCATAGCGCTTGATTATGACCCAAAGGTGGCTGCTGTTATGGAGTCTGCAGGGCAGAGATTCTCTATGAAGGTGGAAGATATCAATACAGAAAAATTATGTTCTCTTGCTGATGAGATAATGGTAAAGCGGGAGGAAATCTGCACGCAACTGGTTGAAAAAAGTCATCAGTATAATGTTCTTGCAGAAAAGAATATTGATATGGTAATAGACCTTCTTAAATAGGTGATATAAATGAAAGATAAAGCCACATTGAAATGGATATATTCCAACTCCAAATCACAGATATTGTTAATTGTAATACTTGCCATTATGCGGTGTTCGCTGACCGTTTTTGGGGTTGTGTTTGCGTTGACTTCAAAGCTGGTTATTGATGCGGCAGTAGCAAAGAATTTTAGCGGGCTTGTAAATGCCGGAGTTAAACTTCTTGTGATTATACTTTCACAGATTATAATTCGTCTTGTTGGACAGGCTATGGAAGCTCATATCGGTGCAAGACTGAGACTGAGATTGAGAAATAAACTGTTTACAGCTATTTTGAAAAAGGATTATCAAAGAGCAACAGCATATCATTCCGGCGACCTGCTTGCAAGGCTTAATGACGATATTTCGGTAGTGTCGGGCGGAATTCTTTCACTTATCCCCAGTGTTCTTGCGCTTTTGGTAGGGCTGGTATATGCTCTTTATTCGTTAACGCGGCTTGACAGAAATTTTGCATTTATCTTTCTCTTTGGCGGAATTTTGCTGTTGTTAGTAATAACAGCCTTTCGTAAAATTCTTAAAGGAACTCACAGACGTGTTCAGGAAACCGAAGCGAAGGTTAGGTCGTTCCTTCAGGAATCTTTGGGTAGTCTGCTTATGATAAAGGTGTTCGGGATTGAAAACAGAATCTCTCACAAGGCGGCAGAGTTGCAGGAGGAAAATTATAAGGCGCAGATGGTTCGCCGCAACCTGACGATTTTCTCTACTTCGGGACTTAGTATGATTTTCAGTCTGGGTTCTCTTTATGCGTTGGTATGGAGTTCATACAGATTATATACAAACAGCATAACATTTGGTACCCTGACGGCAATTATACAACTTGTAAACCAGATTCAAACACCATTTGCAAGTCTTTCGGGGGTTGTTCCCCAGTATTATTCGGTTATTGCATCGGCAGAGCGAATTATAGAGATTGACAGCTTGCCGGAGGAAAAGGAAGAACATAATTTGCTTGACCCCCAAAATGCGTATGAGTCATTGCAGGCGCTCTGCTTTGATAAAATTTCCTTTGGTTATGGCAGAGATATAGTTTTTGAAGATGCAAGTCTTACCATAGATAAGGGCGATTTTGCTGTTATCGCAGGTATTTCGGGAATAGGAAAAAGCACTCTTATTAAGCTTCTTTTGGGCGTATTTATTCCTGAAAGCGGAGAAATCTTTCTTAAGATGTCGGATAGAAAACTTAATGTAGGCAAATTCTCACGCCCGCTGTTTTCATATGTTCCGCAAGGAAACCTGTTGCTTTCGGGAACTATCCGCGATGCGGTTTCTATGGTTAAGCCTGATGCAACCGAGGATGAAATTATGGCGGCGGCAGAGATAAGCTGTGCGGCAGATTTTATAAAGCAACTACCCAAAGGCCTTGATACAGAAATAGGCGAAAAAGGAATGGGTTTGTCGGAAGGTCAGGTTCAACGTCTTGCGGTGTGCCGTGCAATACTTTCCGATGCTCCGATAATTCTTCTTGACGAGGCAACCTCGGCACTTGATGAAGAAACGGAAGAACGATTGTTGCAGAATATAAAAGGTCTCAAAAACAAAACCTGTGTTATAATTTCACACAAACGAGCAGCTTTTGATATATGCAACAAGCATATTTATATAGAAGATAAGAAAATACGAACAGAAGGAAAAATATAAAAATGGTGCAGCGTTGTTGCTGCACCATTTTGAATTTTAAGATAAATCTATATCCCTGTCATTTTGTATCCAAGTTTAAAGATGTCGCCGGCACCCATGGTTATAACGATATCATCGGGTTTGGCATTTTTAAGGATATACCGTTCAATTGCTCCGAAATCATTCATATAAATTCCGTTTTCCATAAGGCTTACCACGTCACAGGAGTGAATAGTGCCGTCGTATTCTTCGCGGGCGGGATAAACATCCGTCACAATAGGCTTATCTGCAATGCCCAATGCTTTGGCAAATTCTTCGGTAAATGCCTTTGTTCTTGAATAGGTATGTGGCTGGAATATACACCATACATCACCTTTAGCTATTGTTTTTGCAGCCTTCAGGCAACTTTCTATTTCGGTTGGATGATGGGCATAATCGTCCATAATTTTTATTCCGTTAACTTCGCCGATACTTTCAAATCTTCGCTTTGTACCCATATAGCTCTCAAGTCCTCGCTTGATGGTGTCTGTGTCAATACCCAGTTCAAAGGCGGCGGCAAATGCTCCCAATGCATTTCTGACATTATGCTCACCGGGCACAAATAATGCAATTTGAGTAACTTTTTCACCGTATGCATATACATCAAATACAGTACGGTTTTGACTGTCTGTATGGATGTTATCACCGTAAAAATCGGTATTTTTACCAATTATGCCATATTTCAGCACTTTTTTATCGCTATTTTGCACAACAGAAGTACAGTTTTTATCGTCAGAACAAACAATAATACAACCATTAGGTGAATTTAGTCTTGTAAATTTTTCAAAAGCTGATATAATATGATTAATATCAGTAAAATAATCTAGGTGGTCTTCTTCCACGTTGGTGATTACTGAAACAAAGGGATTAAAGTGAAGAAAGCTTTCTACATATTCGCAGGCTTCAAACACAAGGTAATCTTCTTTGCCCAGCTTGTAATTGCCGCCAATTTGCGAAAGTTCTCCGCCTACTAATATTGTGGGGTCAAGTCCGGCTTCAAGAAGAACCAACGACAACATTGATGTTGTTGTGGTTTTTCCGTGCGTTCCGGCAACAGCAATGGGGAATTTATATTTTTTCATAAGCTGTCCCAGAAGTTCGGCACGTTCCATAACGGGGATGCCCAGTGACCGTGCTTTTACAAGTTCGGGGTTGTTCTGTGGGATTGCCGCGGTATAGCAAACCAGATCAGGGTCCGATACAGAGGATGCATCGTGACCGATTGTGATGTTAAAACCGTCCTCTGTCAACTGTTTTGTGATTTTAGTTTCGGTTCTGTCCGAGCCGGATACTTTGTATCCAAAATATTTCAGCATATGTGCTAAAGCACTCATACTTATTCCACCGATACCGACCATATGTATATGTGCGTGTTCCGGAAGAGCAGAAAGCTGAACATTTTTCATATGTTCCATCTCCTTAAAAAGGTTATGTTGGATATTATCTCCATAAAACATTCTATCACAAAATACAGAATTTATCAATATGTTAATTATTATATGTAAAAAATAAATAATATATACACATTTTTACAAAGGTGGGTGCATTTTATGCAAATCACTGACATTAAAGTCAGAAAAATCAATGCGGAGGGAAGAATGAAAGCGGTTGTATCCGTTACATTCGACGATGCTTTTGTTGTGCACGACATCAAGGTTATTGCAGGTCAGGAAAAGCTCTTTATCGCTATGCCCAGCAGAAAGACTCCGGATGGCGAATTCAAGGATATTGCACATCCTATTAACGCCGAAATGAGAGAAAGTCTTCAGAATATGATTCTTGCAAAATACGAAGAATCATTGGCTGAGTATACAGAGGAAGAAATTTAAATCTGATTAATCTCATACAAGAAAAGCGATACAGCTTCGCCTTAAATGGTGAATCAGTATCGCTTTTTTTGGTGTCTGAATTTGGTTAGCCTTCCCACAGTACGGGGGTATTGCGTTTCAGAGTTTCGGGAAGATTAAGTATTCGTTGGTTTTCAGAGCCGCGAAAACGCAGGCGAATGTTCCTTTTTTCAAGCTCAAATTTTCCATCAACCAAAATATCAATAAAGCTGAGAAGTTCATCCGTAACCTCGCATCTTGGGTGCGGTGAGTCGGATAATAACTGTTCAATTGTAAAACCCGAAAATGCCCATATGCTTTTGTGGGGATAGGCGTCTTTAACTCTTTTAACAAAAGGCAGAAGTGCACGTTGGTTTTCGGGCTCAAATGGCTCGCCACCAAGAAGTGTGAGACCATTTATATAGTCAGGCTCAAGCATTTTAATTATCCGGTCCTCGGTATCTTTGGTGAAAGGCTGCCCAAAACTAAAATCCCATGTTTCAGGCTGAAAACAGCCCTTGCAACGATTTGTACAGCCCGAAACGAAAAGGGTGACACGCACCCCTTCGCCATTGGCAATATCGCAATTTTTAATTTGTCCGTAATGCATTATAAGTGGAGCACCCTTTCTTTAATTTCCTGAGTACGTCCCTGATTCCAGTACTGTGTGCCAATATATCCGCAGGTGCGTCGTGCCACATTCATTTTGTCTTGGTCGGAATTTCCGCAGTTGGGGCATTTCCATATAAGCTTGCCGTCTTCTTCTACAATTTCAATTTCGCCGTCAAAGCCACATTCCTGGCAGTAGTCTGATTTGGTGTTAAGCTCGGCATAAATTATGTTGTCATAGATAAATTTCATAACCTGCAGCACCGCTTCAAGATTGTGCTGCATATTGGGAACTTCAATGTAGCTGATTGCACCACCGGGAGATAAATGCTGGAACTGTGCTTCAAAACGCAGTTTTTCAAAAGCGTCAATTTCTTCGCTGACATGCACGTGATAGCTGTTGGTGATGTAGCCTTTATCTGTAACCCCCGGAATAACGCCAAACCTTTTTTGCAGACATTTTGCAAATTTGTAGGTTGTGGATTCCAGAGGTGTTCCGTACAGACTGAAATCAATGTTGTGTTCAGCCTTCCAGCCGCGGCAAGCGGCGTTCATTTTTTCCATAACATCAAGTGCAAAAGGTGTTGAAACGGGGTCGGTATGGCTTTTGCCTGTCATATATTTTACGCATTCATAAAGACCAGCATAACCGAGAGATATGGTGGAATATCCGCCAAACAACAATTTGTCAATGGTCTCGCCTTTTTTAAGTCGTGCCAGAGCGCCGTATTGCCAGAGAATAGGTGCGGCGTCTGAAAGTGTTCCTTTAAGTCTTTCGTGACGGCAGAGGAGTGCCCGGTGACAAAGTTCAAGTCTTTCATCAAAGATTCTCCAGAATTTTTCTTTATCTCCGCCTGATGAAAGGGCGATATCAACAAGGTTGATGGTTACAACGCCCTGATTAAATCTGCCGTAATACTTGGGCTTACCATTTTCATCAACGTATGGAGTAAGAAAGCTGCGGCAACCCATGCAGGTATAGCAATGCCCTTCGCCGTTTTTGTCTACCTTCAGCTCCAGCATTTTCTTTTCGGAAATATAGTCGGGAACCATTCTCTTTGCGGTACATTTTGCCGCAAGCTCGGTAAGATAATAATACTTTGAATCTTTGTGTATATTATCTTCTTCAAGGACATAAATCAGCTTGGGAAATGCCGGTGTAACCCAGATGCCTTTTTCGTTCTTCACACCCTCATAGCGTTGCAAAAGAACTTCTTCAATGATAAGTGCAAGGTCGTTTTTAGTCTGCGGGTCATCAGTTTCGCCAAGGTACATAAATACTGTCACAAAAGGAGCCTGACCGTTGGTGGTAAGAAGGGTCACAACCTGATACTGAATGGTCTGAACACCGCGACGGATTTCCTCGCGGACACGTTTTTCAGCCATTTCGGCAATTTGAGTGTCGGTAATTTCAACTCCTAAAGCATCCATTTCAGCTTTAACCTGTTTCAAGAACTTTTCACGTGACACCTGAACAAAGGGGGCAAGGTGAGTCAGCGAAATTGACTGACCGCCGTACTGATTTGATGCAACCTGCGCAATAATCTGTGTTGCAATGTTACAAGCTGTTGAAAAGCTGTGAGGCCGCTCAATAAGTGTTCCCGTGATGACTGTTCCGTTTTGCAGCATATCTTCAAGGTTGACAAGGTCGCAGTTGTGCATATGCTGTGCAAAATAGTCAGAGTCGTGAAAGTGGATAAGACCTTCATTGTGAGCCTCCACAATGTCCTGCGGTAAAAGAATTCTGCTTGTAATATCCTTTGAAACCTCGCCGGCCATATAGTCGCGCTGGGTCGAGTTAACAACGGGGTTTTTGTTGGAATTTTCCTGTTTAGCTTCTTCGTTGTTACATTCGATAAGAGAAAGGATTTTGTTGTCGGTTGTATTGCTTCTGCGTACAAGTGAACGGGTGTAGCGGTAGGTGATATAGTTTTTTGCTACCTCAAAAGCACCGTGAGCCATAATCTTTTTTTCTACAAGGTCCTGAATTTCTTCAACCGAGGGAGCACGTCCCAAGGTCTCGCAGGAAATAACAACTGCCTCGGTGATGCGTTTAATCTGAAGGTCGGTCATACGGACATCTTCAGGAACCGAATCGTTTGCCTTAGTTATGGCAACAAGTATTTTTTCCTCATTAAAGTTTTCTTCTGCGCCGTTTCGCTTAATAATCTTCATGGGTATACCCCCTTATATGTAAAAAATGTAAAACCACAATATATTGTGTTATGAAAGTGGTGCAAGAAACATTATATAGTAAAATTGAGGGTATGTCAATAGCTAAAACAATTATTTTAAAAATATATTGTAATTCTTTCTGCTTTGTGGTATAATAACAATTGCCAAATCAAAATGAACATCGAACACAAAAGCATATTTTTGTTTAAGGCAAAAATGTACTGCTTTACTTTTATGGTGCTTTTGTGTTGTATTAGTTTTGGTTTGGCGACTAAGCGGTGCGTTTTTCGGTGTGCACCCTGTGCACACCTTTTTTTATGCACCGTTACATACTCCATGTTTGCGAGGCAGATTAAACAAGAAACCCCACCTTACGGTGGGGTTTCGCCTTTTTAAATTGTTACGGCAGATCTGTAAGCCGAGTTCTGTCATTTAAGACGGTCATCTATCTAAGCCGGGCATCACTGCCGGGCTTCAGCCACCTACCCGAAAGTCGCCGGGCCAGCTTAATCTTTCCTATAAGGTGTTGCTCCAGGTGGGGTTTACAGCACACGTCCGTCGCCGGAGTGTGGGTGAGCTCTTACCTCGCCTTTCCACCCTTACCCATCTAAGATGGGCGGTATATTTCTGTTGCACTTTCCTTAAAGTTGCCTTCACAAGGGGTTACCTTGCACCCTGCCCTGTGGAGCTCGGACTTTCCTCACGCACGGGATTGCTCCTCTGTGCCCGCGACCGTCCAACCTGCCGATGTATACGATTATACTATAATTATGTCTATTTGTAAAGACTAACTTTGATTACGCCGTCAATTGCCTTCATATCGTCAAGCATTGCTGCTGTAATTTCTGTATGAGTATCAATCATAGTATATGCATAATCACCCTTGCTCTTGTTAATCATATTTTCAATGTTGATGTTATCCTTTGTGAAAACATCGGTAATCTGATTAAGCATTGTGGGAACATTCTTGTGAGCAATTGTAACACGAGAGCCGCAAACCTTGCCCATATCGCAGTTGGGGAAGTTTACTGAATTCTTGATGTTACCATTTTCCAAAAAGTCTTTAAGCTCCTGAGCTGCCATAACAGCACAGTTATCTTCACTTTCGGGTGTTGAGGCACCAAGGTGGGGCATACATACAACTTTTTCTGACTTGAGAAGTTCTTCTGTTGCAAAGTCTGTAACATATGCTGCAACTGTTTCGTCTTCAAGTGCGGCAAGAACAGCGGCGGTATCAACCAGCTCTGCTCTTGAGAAGTTAAGAAGTCTTACGCCCTTCTTAACCTTCTTAAAGAGGTCTGCATTAAACATACCCTTTGTATCTGCTGTTGCAGGAACGTGAATTGAAATATAATCGCTTTCTGCGAGAATTGTGTCAAGGTCATTTGCCTTAACAGCAGCGCGGGTCATATTCCAAGCGGCATCAACCGAAAGATAGGGGTCGTAACCGATTACATTCATACCAAGTGCGTGTGCCGCATTTGCAACACGAACACCGATAGCACCCAAACCGATGATACCAAGAGTTTTACCAGTGATTTCAGGACCAACAAAGTTTGACTTGCCTTTTTCAACAAGCTTGCCTACCTGATCGCCTTCACCAATAAGAGTTTTTGCCCAGTTGATACCCTGAACAACCTTTCTGGATGCAAGCAAAAGACCCGCAATAACAAGCTCCTTAACTGCGTTTGCGTTTGCACCGGGAGTGTTGAATACAACAATACCCTTTTCGCTGCACTTGTCAATGGGGATATTGTTTGTACCTGCACCTGCACGTGCAACTGCAGCTAAAGAATCGGGAAGCTCCATATCGTGCATGTTAAAGCTTCTCAGAATGATACCATCAGGATTTTCAACTTCATCACCAAAGGTATATTTATCATCAAATACATTAAGACCGATTTTTGCGATCTTGTTTAAAGTCTGAACCTTATACATTTTTTATTATCTCCTTTAAGCATTTTCTGCTTCAAATTTCTTCATAAACTCAACGAGAGCTTCTACACCTTCATAGGGCATTGCATTATAAATGCTTGCACGCATACCGCCAACTGATCTGTGTCCCTTAAGGTTTTCAAAGCCTGCTGCTGATGCTTCCTTGCAGAACTTCTTGTCAAGGTCTGCATCGCCTGTAACAAAGCAAACATTCATCATTGAACGATATTTCTTTTCGGCGGTAGCCTTAAAGAGCTTTGACTGATCAAGGAAGTCGTAAAGAAGAGCTGCCTTCTTTTCATTTCTTTCCTTCATAGCCTCAAGACCGCCGTTCTTGAGTGCCCACTTATAAACCAGACCTGCAACATAAATTGCATAGCAGGGAGGTGTATTGTACATAGAATCGTTATCTGCCATTGTCTTATAGTCAAGCATTGTGGGGATATCTTCACGAGCATTGCCCATAAGGTCTTCGCGGATGATAACAACTGTAAGACCAGCAGGAGCCATATTCTTCTGTGCACCTGCATAGATTACGCCAAACTTGGTAACGTCAACAGGTTCGCTTGTGATGCATGATGACATATCAGCAACCAGAACCTTGTCGCCAACGTTGGGAACTTCAGGATATTTTGTACCGAAAATGGTGTTGTTGTAGCAAACATGAACATAGTCAGCATCCGCGCGTACCAAATCGGGGGTAATTTCGGGTATGTAGCTGAAGGTTTTATCTTCAGATGTTGCAATACATTTTGCATCGCCGTACTTTTTAGCTTCCTTATAAGCTTTGCCAGAGAACTGACCTGATACGATATAGTCAGCCTTGCCTGTCTTCATAAGGTTGAGGGGGATTGCCGCAAACTGAGTTGAAGCACCACCCTGAAGGAAGAGTACCTTGTAGTTGTCGGGAATGTTCATAAGTTTTCTGAAATCAGCTTCTGTTTCCTTAATGATTGCATCATAAACAGGAGAACGGTGGCTCATTTCCATAACCGACATACCGGAACCCTTATAGTTGGTCATCTCTGCCGCACACTGTTCAAGAACTTCAAGAGGCAACATTGAAGGACCTGCTGAGAAATTGTAAATTCTGTTCACAAAAAACACTCCAATCATAAATTTAAATATTTCAAATTATAGTATATAACTTTTTTTCTTGTCCGTCAATAAGAAATTGATTATTTTTTAACAAAAATCTACCAATAGTTGGCGCGAAACCCTCTGTATATTTCATATAATCCAACCAAAAGTAGGAAAATACCAAAAGATCGCCTTAACATGTCGCCGTTCAGGGTGGTGGCAAGCCATGCACCCAAAGTTGCACCGATTACACCTGAACCACCTATAATAGCTGCGGTTTTAAATTCAACGTTCTTATTCTTTATATGCACAACCAACGAAATAATTGCAGTTGGAATAAAATATGTCAGGTTTATTCCCTGCGCCATTTGCTGATTTATTCCTTCAATCATAATAAGGGCGGGAATTAAAATTGCACCGCCGCCAATGCCCATACCGCTTATAATCCCGCTGAAAAAACCGATGATAATATTAAGCATAATTAAACCTCCTAAAAAATCATTTTAACGGCAGTTACACAAATGACACCGCCAAAGAAGATTTTAAGCCACTTTTTAGAAATTTTACCCAGCAGCTTTGCGCCCACAAATCCGCCAATAATTCCTCCAACCGAGACCAAAGCCCAAAGTTTAAGATTGAAAAAGCCTTTGCTGATGTAGGTTACAGAACTTACAAGGGACATCATTAAAATTATGGCAATAGCTGTGGAGTGGGATTTCTTTTCGTCAATGTTTAAAAATTTCTCCATGGCAGGTACTACTACCGAGCCGCCGCCTGCCCCAAAGAGTCCGTTAAGAATTCCTGTCAGGGCGCCGATTATAATTTCTTTATAGTATTTTTTCAATAAAAAACCTCCAAAAACTTTTTGGTAGTTTTTGAAGGTTTAGGGTAATTTATTCTGCTTTTTTAATATAATCAAAAAGAATTCCTTCGCGGACACCCACATCTGCAACAATAAGTTTGGGTGAGGACAGGACTTTTTTCAGCTCCATCAGGGGCAGCAATCCGCCTAAGATTATGTCGGCTCTCTCAACGCCTATACCGGGCAGCGAATTGCGGTCAGGAAGGGGTGTGTTTGCAATAGAGTTAAACAAACAGTCAATTTCGGTGGCTGAAATTTCGTGACAAGAAATCGGAGCTTTTGTAGAATCCTGCATATGACATTTCGCCAGAGCACGTAATGTACCACCGATACCGATAATTGGGGCACCCTTCATTTTATCAAGCCACGAAAGTTGTGAAATCCGGTTAGCAATATATTCTTCAGAACTGCTGATTGCCAATGAGTTTTCTCCGTTTGCGAAAAAGGTTTCGGTAATCCATCGGGACCCAATGGGGATACTGATAGCCGGCTTTTGCATTTCTCCGTTGCGTATTGCAATAAACTCTGTACTGCCGCCGCCTATATCACAGATGACGCCTTCCTTGCAACCAACAGCCTCGGAAATTGCAAGGCAATCAAGTTCTGCTTCGGTTTCGCCGTCTATTACTTCAATGGTAATGTCGGTGGCATCTTTAACGGTATCAATAAATTCGTTACCGTTTTTAGCTTTACGCACCGCCGCAGTAGCAACAGCCCTAAGGTCGGTAACACCGGCTTTTTGCATAATTTGCTTATACTCTAATAATGAATTAACTGCACGAAGTTGAGCCTCCGGTTTAAGGCACATATCATCTGTCATACCTTCACTTAGCTTTATCATATTGCGATAACTTCCTGTCTGGCGAAAGGTTTTGTCGGTATAAATTTCAAAAATACTCATTCTGATTGAGTTTGAGCCCAAATCGATAACCGCAAGTTTTTTCATAAGAGTAAAATTTCCTTCCCGATTAATAAAATCTTGACAAAAAAACATAAATATAGTATACTCATTAAAGTTGAATATGCTTGTGTAGCACAGTCGGTAGTGCAGCGCATTCGTAATGCGCAGGTCGTCCGTTCGAGCCGGATCACAAGCTCCAAGGACATTTGGTTTTTAACAGATGTCCTTTTTGAATTTTAACATATAACCTCAATTTTTGTCAACGATTAATAAGTTAAAACAATTCTGCAACCCGGTTTAGGAACACGGCGGTTTCGGCGCGGGTGGCAAAGCCTTTAGGTTTGAAATCACCTGTTTCATATCCTGATAAAAGTTTATTTTCAGTCATCGCAGACACGGCGTTAACTGCGTACTCAGAAATGCTTTGGGCATCGCTGAATTTTGCAGACAGATTTATATTTTCATCATTGTTCAAAATACCTTCTTTTTCCAGGATGCGGTATACCATAACTGCCATATCTTCGCGGGTTATGTTGCCTGTTGGGTCAAATATATTGCCGTCACGGCCAGAAGTTATACCAAGAGCCTTTGCGATACCAATTTCTTTATAATAATATTTGTCGGGGGTTACGTCCTCAAAATTTTCGGTGAATTCTGCATTTTTGCCAAGCAAGCGCACCAGCATCAGGGTAAAATCTGCACGGCTGACCTGCTTTTCGCATCCAAAGGTGCCATCTCCCATGCCATTCACGATACCCTTTTGATGTAGGGCGGTTATGGCATCAATGGCCCAGGGGAATGAAGAAATATCGGTAAATACAAGCGGTTTTCCTGTATTTGCAGATAAGGCAAAATCCTGAAGCTCAGAGGTGTGCATAATACTTCCTAATCGGTAATGAGAGTAGCCTATGCAATCGTCTAAGGAGCGGAGGTAAATTGTCTGATGATTAAGTTCTTCAATGCCGTTTTGAGCATACCAGACCGATGCAGCACCTGTTTCTTCAGCGACTTTGTATGCTGCTTGCCCGATACAAAGGGAAACATTGGTGCCCTTTACGGTATCTGACCACCATTTGGCGACCGTTTCAAAGTCGGCGGCAGAGTGACCTGTATTCCAGTAAATTTGCGGAATTATCCAGTCAACAAGATTTTCCTTTACCCACAGACGGGTATCTGCATAGTAGTCGAAATATGCCTGAATTCCGTTTGTATCACTGCCCTCAGGGATCGAACTTTTGTTTGCCCATATTCCGCATGGGCTGACAGAAAATATAATATTGGGATTTTCGGCTTTTATGGAAGAACGAATACTTTTTATCAGGTTGGTAGTGTTATTTCTGCGCCAGTCGCCTATGTCGGTGAAATTTCCGCCGTATTTAGCAAATGTTTCGCCGTCAGGAAACGAACTGTCGGGATAAAAGTAATCGTCAAGGTGTATTCCGTCAATATCATAATTCTGTATAATTTCAAGTATGCCGTCAACCACCAGCTCATTAGCTTCGGGTTCGCCGGGGTTGAGATAACTTTTGCCGTTGGTATGATTTACGGTAAGATGAGGATATTTTTTGGGAATTGCATTCTCGCCAAGGACTTCTGCGTCTGCAGGAGAGACTGTAAGTCTGTATGGGTTAACCCAAGCATGAACAGCAATGCCCCGTTTATGTGCTTCGCGACATAAATACTCCAGAGGGTCAAAATTATCAGCAGGAGCAAGACCTGATGTACCTGTAAGATACTTTGACCACGGAAAAACATTCGATTTATAAAAAGCATCACCAGAAGGCCGCACCTGAAAGAAAACTGTATTATACCCCAATCTTTGAACATTGTTCAATAAATCATCGGCACTATGACGTAAAATCTCGGCAGAGGTGGTTGGCTTAGCAGGATAGTCCATAGAATATAATGTTGCTATCCATACGCCACGAATTTCTTCTTTCTGGGCGGTAACAACATTTGACTTGGTAGGGGGCAGAGAGTTGAGTACACAAAAAAGCCCTACAAGCACGCACAGCGCCTTAAAAGTTCTTGATAGTTTTGACACAGTAAATCATCTCCTTTGTTTTTCACGAAATATCTGTTTTTACATAATATATATTGAATAATACAAAACTCGGCACAAGAGGAAGGAGTGTAAAAGTATGCTTGAGGTATATGATGCAATAGCGCAGATTCATGGCAGCGACCTTGCGCCGGATGTGCGTGGAACAGTAAAATTTCTTGGAATTGCCGACGGCAGTTGGGTTGAAGTGGAGATTTTTGGACTGCCGGATTTTAAGGAGGCAATGACCAACACACCACAGGTCGGACCTTTTGGATTTCATATTCACGACAGCGATACTTGCGGAAGTGTTCATACCGATACGCCCTTTGAGGCGGCAGGCGGACATTGGAATCCTGACGGCGAGCCTCACGGAAATCATGCCGGAGATTTTCCGGTTTTGTTTTCAAACGGGGGAACAGCCAAAATGCTGTTTTTCACCAATCGTTTTTTTCCTGAAGATGTGATAGGCAGGTCGGTAATAATTCACCAGTCTCCCGACGATTATGTAACCCAGCCCTCGGGCAGCGGCGGCAAACGTATTGCTTGTGGCAGCATCGTTGCAAATCAGGCAACATAAAAGGAAGAAACTATTCGTTTCTTCCTTTATTTTAAATGATATTTTAAAGAGGGTCAAGCGGAAAATGTCGGGTTAAGCTACCTCTTTAGCAGTTCTGCCACATACATTTCAACAGCAACCCATTTATCCATAGTGCCGGAGCGCACGTTAAAGGTGTATTCACAACCTTTAAGGGACATTTTCTTCAAATAATTTGTTGAAAATCGTCGTGACTGTTCGGTAAGTTTTTTGATAACAAATGGGTGTTTTCGAGGTACAAAATATTCCGCAATATTGTCGGCAGAGAGCCTGTCTTCGGATAGTTGTTTTACCATAAGAAGTTCACTCATACGGGTAGTTATCAATGAGAGAACGGTAGAAGAATTTTCACCTGCAAAACGCAGGGCGCTTAATTCTTCAAAAACAGTTTTGGTTTTGCCCTCTGCAATATTGTCAATAATGTCAAAAACTCTTGCATCTGTTGTTTTCGATACCACAGACGAAATGTCATCGGTGGTGATTTTACTGCGGTCGCCTACAAAATTCAGTACCTTGCAGAATTCGGTGTATACCGCCGACATTGATTGACCACACAGAGAAACCATTTTTGAAAGGTCAGAAGCAAGAACGGTTTTGCCTTTTTCTTCAAACATTTTTTCCAGCCATAGTTCAAGCTGTTTTGGTGACAGCAAGTCAAACTTTACAATTTCACCGTGCTTTTTAAAAACGTCAAGATTTTTTTCTTTCTTTTTGTCAAATTCCAACTCGGTAAAAATAACCGTCATATAATCAGGAACGTCAGCAAGACTTTCGCACAATGCAGAAAAATCCTTTGTTTTTGCGTTGCCAAATATTCCGCAGTTGGAAACAACAACCATTCGTCTGTCGGACATAACGGGTACGGACAAAAGTTCGTTTTCGATGTCGGCAAAAGAGATTTTTTTGCCGTCAAGTTTGGCATAGTTAAATTCCTCAAAATCCTTGTCGATAAGGCGTTTTTTAATGGATTTTATTTTGCTTTCAAGAAGAAACTGTTCTTCACCGTAAAAAAAGTAAAGATTGGCAATCTTACCTGATGAAATTTGTTTGTCAAGGTCTTTTGGTTCCATAGTTTTGGCTCCTTTAGAATTTTGAGAAGGAAATATCATTAATACCTTCGGCAGTTACGTCAAAGGTGATATTTCCGTCTGTATCGGTGCGGTAAACCCGTATGTCTTCATTGTCAAGAGTTTCCATAGTTTCGTGGTGAGGATGGCCGTATGAGTTGTTCTTGCCCACAGGGATTACAGCATATGTGGGGTCTGCGGCTTGTATAAACTTCTTGGATGATGAAGATGATGAGCCGTGATGAGCAACTTTCAGGACATCACATTCAATCTTTGTGTTGGCAAGCTCCTTTTCGACACGTGCTTCAATATCGCCCGTTATGAGAAAAGAGGTATTCCCGTAACTGATACGCAGAACAAGCGAACTGTTGTTGTGAAAATTATTACCGTTGCTGCCGCCTTTGGCCGGGTGGAGAACGTTAATAGACAGACCCTCGCAAGCGGTTTCTATGGTATCGCCCGAAGAAACATACTGTACCTGTGTGCCGTTATCTGCTGCGGCTTGTTCGAGGTATTTTTTTGACTTGTCGCTGTCGCTGTAATCGGGTAAAATAAGAGTTCCCACACCGCCGTCTTCGGTAAGTAGCTGTATGCCGCCCATATGGTCGCTGTGATAGTGTGTGACAATGGCGGCATCAACCGAATTTATACCTTGTTCACTAAGAAAAGGCATAAGATGTGTTTCGTAAGTGTCGTATTCGCCGCCGTCAATCAGCATGGTTTCGCCGCGCGGTGTACGGATAAAGGTGGCGTCGCCCTGATCAACATCAACAAAAATAACCTGAAGATTTCCCGTGACATTGGGATTGTCTTGGGGAAATGTCTTTGTGGCAATTGAGGCAAGAATAAGTGCAATAAGAGAAAGGGTATAAAACAGTAGTTTCTTTTTTGAAAACATAGGTATGTTTTTCATTGTTTATGCCTCCCTAAAAAGCGATTAAAGATAAAAAGGACTGCCGTATAAGCAGCCCTTAAGTTTTAAAATCAGAAAATTCGTCTGCCGCAAACAAGGCGGAGTGAATAGTTTCCGTTTACGATACTTTCGTATTTTACAACATCACCTGTCTGTGGTGAGTGAATCATCATACCGTTGCCTGCATAAATGCCAACGTGATTAACATAGCCGCTACGGTTAGTAAAACCAACTATGTCACCGGGCTGAAGGTTATTACTTGCAACCCATGTACCGTTTGTCATCTGGTCAGCAGCAACTCTGTTAAGGGTAACACCCATCTGCTTGTATATGTAATAAACAAAACCGCTGCAGTCAAAACCGCTGGGGCTTGAACCACCGTATACATAAGGTGTGCCAAGATACTGCTTTGCAAGTTCTACAACTGCTTGTCCTTTAGATGAAACCGAAGCAGAACGGTTGGGCATTTCGCCCTGCATAACTTTTATGTACTGTGCAGAAACATAACCTGCTATACCGTTGTATGTAACTTTTGCCCAGCCTGCGCTGATGCTTTCTACCGGCATTGTACGTCCGTTTGGTATCTGTGCTAAGATTGCCGAAGATGTGGTTGGCTCTTTGCGAAGATTAAGAAGTGATGCCGTAACGATTCCGTATGATGAACCCTCTGCCGCAAATGCAGTAAAGGATGCTGTCGATACGAGTATAACAAAGGCGAGAACAATCGCCAAAATCCTTTTTAAATTTAACAAAATATTACCTCCAAATTAATTGCAAACCAATGCGTTATTCCGTTGTGTCGCTCCTTTCATAAAGGATTTTTTCTTGCCACAAATGGGCAGCAAAAAAATAAATACACAGTTAGTATACACTAAAAAGGCATTTTTGTCAACCTCATTAACAAAATTGTTGCAAGAATATTACAAAGTGATTACAAAAAATGGCAAAAATAAAAATATATACTCAATCCCTTGACAAAAAAGAGGTTTTGTGTTATTTTAACTGTAACTGAATAAAAATGCGTTGAAGGAGAGTGCTCCAAGGGTAGGCTTTAGAGAGAAGCGGCGGTTGGTGAAAGCCGTGAAAGCTGAGTTTGCGGGTTGTAGCTCCTGAGCAGGAAGGAAGAACACCGTTATTCGGCAAGTAGAACCTTTCCGTGTCTGCTACGTTAGTGCATAGGGTCTGATATTGGGACCTGAAGGGGTGTTGTCTTAGAGGATAACGCAATTTGAGTGGTACCGCGGGTAAAATACTCGTCTCAAAGAGTTTGATTTCTTTGAGGCGATTTTCTTTTCTCAAAGAATTCTAAAGAAAGGATTGAGATATTATGAACGAAGAAACAATGACCGGTCTTGACTTCAAAATAAGCGAAGTTGCAACCAGAATCAAGGAACTCCGTCATATCAGCGGAATTTCAAAAGAAACTATGGCAAAGCTTACGGGCGTATCCCGTGAGGAATATGCTGCCTGCGAAGAAGGACAGCATGACTTGAGTTTTGCTTTCATCTATCGTTGTGCACTTGCCTTTAAGGTTGGTGTAACAGATATTATTGAAGGTGTCAGCTCGACCCTGAAATCCCACGTGGTGACAAGATGCGGCGAAGGTACAAAAATCGACGAAGCTCACGGTATGACATATTATAACCTTGCATCTGCTTTTAAAGGAAGAGTTTCAGAGCCTTTGTATGTTGAATGTAAGTATGACCCAGAGGCAGAACAGAAGGATATTGAGCTTGCTACCCACACAGGTCAGGAGCTTGACATTGTTCTGACAGGTGCCTTAAAGGTTCAGATTGGTTCTCACATCGAAATTCTTCATCAGGGCGACACAATCTATTATGACAGTTCAACTCCTCACGGTATGATTGCCGTTGAAGGGCAGGACACCACGTTCTATGCAATCGTTCTCAATGGTACAGAAAATGAAAAAGCAGAAAAGGCAGTTATAAAGTCCAACTACAAGCCTCATCAGGAGTACAAACGAGTTTATCATGACTTTATTGATACTGTTGAAGACGAAAACGGCTCGCTTGTTTCAATCAGCTTTAAAAATGAGGACAAGTTTAACTTTGCATTTGACGTTGTTGACGAAATTGCACGTCGCAAGCCTGAGAAACTGGCAATGCTTTATGTTTCAAAAAACCACGAAGAAAAGCGCTTTACATTTACCGACTTTATGAAGGAATCTGCACGTTGTGCAAACTACTTTGAGTCTTTGGGCATCAAAAAAGGCGACAAGGTTATGATGGTTCTCAAGCGCCACTATCAGTTCTGGATTGCAACACTTGCACTTCAGAAAATCGGTGCAGTTTCAATCCCCGCAAGCTTTTTGCTTCAGGAGCACGACTATGAATACCGCTATGAAGCCGCAGGTGTTTCGGCGATTCTGTGTACAGCAGACGACGACATTGCCGACCGTGCAGAGGCAGGTTCAAAAAATGCAACAACTTTAAGAGAAAAAATTATTGTTGGTAGTTCAAAGGACGGCTGGCGTAACTTTGACGAGGAATACAAAGCCTTCCCCGATGTATATGAACGCAAGGAAGATTCACCCTGCGGTGACGATGATATGCTTCTTTACTTTACATCAGGAACAACCGGCAACCCCAAAATGGCACTTCACAGCTTTAAATATCCGCTTGGCCACTTCCACACTGCAAACTACTGGCATTGTGTTGACCCCGAAGGTCTGCACCTGACAATTTCAGATACAGGCTGGGCAAAGGCGGCATGGGGCAAGATTTACGGACAATGGCTGTGTGAGGCGGCACTATTTGTTTATGACTTTGACAAATTTGATGCGGCAGACATATTGCCAATGTTTGCAAAATACAAAATCACAACCTTCTGTGCTCCCCCCACAATGTACAGAATGTTGATGAAAGAGGATATTTCAAAATACGATATGTCTTCCGTTCAGCACGCAACAACTGCAGGCGAAGCACTTAACCCTGAAGTATTCAAGCAGATTGAAAAGCTGACAGGCCTTAAAATTATGGAAGGCTTCGGTCAGACCGAAACCACCTGCCTTATCGGCAATCTCTATGGCAGAGAATACAAAATGGGTGCAATGGGTAAACCCGTTCCCCTTTATGATGTTGATATTGTTGACCCCGATGGCAACAGTGTTGGCGTTGGTGAAAACGGTGAAATTGTTATCCGCACATCAGAACGTGTTCCCTGCGGTCTGTTCAAGGGATATTACCGTGACGAAGAAAAAACTGCCGAGGTATGGCACGACGGTCTTTATCACACAGGCGACGTTGCTTATAAGGATGAAGACGGTTTCTACTTCTATGTAAGCCGCATTGATGACGTTATCAAATCTTCCGGCTACCGTATCGGACCATTTGAGATTGAAAGTGTTATTATGGAACTCCCGTACGTTCTTGAATGTGGCGTATCGGCAGAGCCTGATGATGTTCGCGGTCAGGTTGTTAAGGCGAGTATTGTACTTACCAAAGATACAACCCCCAGCGAGGAACTGAAAAAGGAAATCCAGACCTACGTTAAAGAACACACCGCTCCTTACAAATACCCCAGAATTGTGGTATTCCGTGATGAACTTCCTAAAACAACGAGTGGTAAGATTATAAGAGCAAAATTGTAAAAATGCAAGAGCCGACACGGAAAAATCTGTGTCGGCTCAGACTACTGATAAACCCACCATTTTCAGGTGGGTTTGTCAGTAGTCTGAATCGGGAGCAGATTTCTGCTCCCGATTTTTAGTTGTTTTGTAAAAGATTTAAAACCTCGCCCGCTGACATTGCTCCAACGTGGCGTTCTGTCTCGACTCCGTTTTTGAAAAGAATTACGGTGGGGATTGATGCAACCTGATATTCCATGGCGATGGCTTCCGCCTCGTCAATGTTTATCTTGGCGATTACAGCGGTATCACCGATTTTCTCTGCAACCTTTTCGAGGATAGGAGCAAACATTTTGCAGGGCATACACCATTCTGCAAAAAAATCTACAAGAACGGATTTGTCGGTATTTTCGATTGTTGATTTAAAATTTTCACTTGTTAAATGCAGTATACTCATTTTTACATCTCCTTTTCGTTAGTATTTTCTTGTATTTAAAATATATTCTTTAAATTTCTATTTCAAGGGACACAGGACAATGGTCAGAGCTGAAAATGTCGGTGTGTATATCGGCGGCTTTAATGTCTTCTTTAATTGCATCCGAGGTTACAAAGTAGTCAATACGCCACCCTGCATTCTTGGCGCGTGCCTGAAAACGGTAGCTCCACCACGAATAAATATCTGTTTTATCGGGGTAAAGATACCTGAAACTGTCGCAAAATCCGCTTTCTAGCAAAGCAGTCATTTTTTCACGTTCTTCGTCAGTAAAGCCTGCATTGCGGCGGTTTGTTTTTGGATTTTTAAGGTCAATCTCTTTGTGAGCGACGTTCAAATCACCGCACAGAACAACCGGTTTTTTCTTGTCAAGGGCAAGCAGATAATTTCTGAAATCGTCTTCCCATTCCATACGGTAGTCAAGCCGTGCCAGTTCGTTTTGAGAGTTGGGGGTGTAGCAGGTGACAAAATAGAATTTGTCAAATTCCAGAGTGATAACTCTGCCTTCGTGGTCGTGCTTGTCAATGCCGATACCATAGGATACAGAGCTTGGTTTAATTCTTGTAAATACTGCTGTGCCTGAATAACCCTTTTTGTCAGCGCTGTTCCAGTACTGGTAATATCCGTCGGTGGGGACTTCTGCCTGTCCTTGTTGCATTTTGGTTTCCTGCAGGGCAAATATATCTGCATCAAAGTTTCTGAATATATCGGTAAATCCTTTTTCAAGACAGGCACGCAGCCCGTTTACATTCCAGGACACAAATTTCATAATGATTCTCCTTTTGTCGTTTATTTTAAGTTTAATATATTTACAATTAAAAGTCAATCAAAAAGACAGAAAGAAGGCATCTTTCTGTCTTTTAATGTTAGTTTTATGCTGCAGGCTCTTCCTTGATATCAGTTGTTGGCTCATCGGGAGTCTCGCCGGATTCGGAAAGATCAATTTCTTCAACGGGCTCTTCTTCAGGGGTTTCTTCTGCGCCTTCAGGCAGGTGCTTGGATTCGCAGGTTTTGGCAGGAACATTTCCTCCTACAAACCAGAATCCGGTTACGGCATCACCGCAGAACTCACCCGGCAACAATCCTGTTTCGCTGCAATAGCTTGTGTATCTTACGCCTGATGGAGCCGAAATGTTGGTTATAACCTCTTTTCCTTTGTGAATTTCGGTCATAACCTTGTTCCATATCAAGGGACTGCTGTATGTTGAAGGAACGGATTTTTGAGTGTCATAGCCGTGCCATACTGCGGCTACATAATGGGGGGTATAACCAACAAACCAGCGGTCATAATAATCAGAGCTGGTACCGGTTTTGCCTGCGGTATACATACCCGAACCAAGTTGAGCAGCGCCACCCGTGCCTGAGGTAACAACCTCTTTGAGCATACGGCTCATAACGTAAGCGGCTTCTTCGCTCATAGCTATGTTTTGTACGGGCTTATTTACCATAATTTCGTTGTCGTCGGAATCTGTAACGGAAACATATGTGTATGGTTTTGAGTATATACCACGGTTAATAAACGGAGTATATGATGCAGACATTTCAAGAACAGAAATACCGTGGGTAAGACCGCCCAGGGCTAGCTGAGAATAGCCTATATCGTCCTTGACAAGCGATGTAATGCCAAGTCGTTTTGTCAGGAAGTTATAAGAGGTATCTGCTCCAAGCTTGTCCAGAACCTGAACAGGTATGGTATTATATGATCTTCTGACTGCTTCGCGTATTGAGACATTACCACGGAATTTATTGTCAATGTTGTGGGGAGTCCAACCGCCGTAAGAGATGGCCTTGTCATCAAAGATATCTGCCGGAGAAATAATTTCGTTTTCAATTGCGGGAGCATAAACTGAAATGGGCTTGATGGATGAACCCGGCTGACGCAAGGTCTGAGTTGCACGATTAAGAACAAGGTTTCCGGTTTTTTTGCCTGCGCCGCCGATAATGCCTTTAACTGCGCCTGTATATGGGTCAAGCACAGCCATTGCCGCCTGAATGGGATTGTCGGGGTTGTAATTGGGGAAGTTATCGGTATTTTCAAATATATTCTGCATTGCAGACTGAACAGTCGGGTCAAGGGTTGTAACAATTTTAAGTCCGCCGGAGTATAGCATTTTTTGTGCGATTGTGTCAGAATATCCAAGCCCCTTAAGGTCTTCAAGCACATCAAATACAACCTGATCTACAAAGTATGAGTGGATGGTTCCTGTTGACAGGGTGCTGGGGTCAATCTCTGTAAACACCAGATGATGTGCCATGGCGGCGTCATATTCTTCTTGAGTAACGTACCCAAGCTCCAGCATTTTGCCGAGAACAATTTCCTGTTTTTCTTTATTCTTTTCGGGGTTAATTAATGGGTCATACAGGCTGGGATACTGGGTTATGCCTGCGATAGAGGCGCACTCTGCCAGATTAAGCTCGCTGACAGGCTTGCCAAAGAATTTTAGTGAAGCCGTCTGTACGCCGTTGCAGCCTTGTGACAAGTATATGGAATTCAGATAAAGTTCAAGGATTTCGTCTTTTGAAATTTTCTTTTCCAAGTTAACAGCACGGGAAATTTCCTGAATTTTACGCGCCGCTGTACGTTTATCATCGCGGGTGATGTTTTTAACAAGCTGCTGGGTTATGGTGCTGCCGCCAAAGGTGGTTTTCTTTCCTGTAAACTTATTGGCAACAAACATAAAAAATGCTTTAGATGTTCGCTTGATATCAAACCCGTGGTGAGAGTAAAAACGTTCGTCTTCTATAGAAACAAAGGCATCTTTCATGTCCTGTGGGATATTCGCAAGGTCTACCCAGACGCGGTTCTGCTCGGATGAAAGGGTGGTAATAACCTGTTCGCTGCCCTGACTGTCAATATATATGACCTGTGAAGAACTGTTGCCGGTAATAGCTTCCAGATCTAAATTATCCATATCGCCAAAGAACCCTAAAATGGCACCAAACATAACAAGGATTGACAAAAACAATCCTGCTGATACAGTAATTGAAAACACTTTCAGAAAAATCTTCAGATATGGGTTCATTATATGTTTTCTTTTACGGGAAATTTTTTTCAAACAAAACACTCCTTTTTGCCCGACCATAGGGACAGTAAGAATTCTTTGCCAAAGTACAGGTATAAAAAAACCGTAAATGTTAACAATTAACAAAAAGTATGTTGCGCAGGAGATACCCTGCACATACATGGAAAGGTTGATAAATCTATGCTTAAGACAACATTTAAAGTTATAATGCTGTTTGTTCTGTTAGTGCTGGTGTCGGTTGCAACGGGGATTGCGACATATAATTTTACCAGAAATATGATGGAAGAACAGCAGGTTCAGGCGCATCAGACTTCTGCGTCCCGACAAATAACCGAAATACGAAGCGGAGAAACAGACGAAACTGAAAATCCGCGCAATGCAACAGAAGAAAGGGAATATTACCTTGTACGGCTGCAGGGTGATGCACTGGAGGTTTATGTTGCATATTCCGGCAAAGAAGAGTTTTTATATAACCGCGAGGTATATAAAAATGATTTGTCGGACAGCGACCTTAAAATGCTCCGCAACGGTGTAGTGCTCAAAAGTGCCTCGGAACTTACGGCGTTTATCGAGAACTTTACCAGTTAAAACAGATGTTGATTGTATCAACGTTCACAATATATTCATATTTTAGCACAAAGTATCTGAAGTGTCAAGAAGCAAGAAAAGGGGGAGATATATGTGTATAGTGCACGGACAGACCTTGCCATAGAAGCAAGAGAGATGTATATGGAAAATGGTGCAATTGCAGAGAATATAAAAGGCGTTGAAGCCGAGGAAGAGGCTTTTGATTGCGGAATAAATGTAACAAGAGTGATGATAATAAATGAAGACGGCGAAAAGGCTCTGGGCAAGCCTGAGGGACGGTATATCACTATGGAACTCCCCGAAAACGGTCAGGTGCAGCAGGAGACATACGAGGAGGCGTGCCGCGTTTGTGCAAAAGAACTGGCTGTTCTTTTGAAGGATAAGGTTGGCGGAACCGTTCTGGTGGTTGGTCTTGGAAACCGAAATATAACAGCAGATGCTGTTGGCCCCAAGTGTGTGGAATCGGTGTTGGTGACAAGACATCTTTTGGAATATATGCCCGAAGAAATAGACAGCCGACTAAAGTCGGTGTGTGCGGTTTCCCCGGGCGTGCTGGGAATCACCGGAATTGAGACGGGCGAAATGGTCAAGGGATTGGTTGAAAAAGTAGGGCCATCGGCTGTGATTGCGGTTGACGCCCTGTGTTCAAGACGGATGGACAGGGTAAACAGCACAATACAGATGAGTGATACAGGAATTACACCCGGGGCAGGCATAGGCAACAAACGCATGGCTATTGATGAGCAGACCCTTGGCGTTCCGGTAATTGCGGTCGGAGTACCTACAGTTGTTGATGCCGCCACCATTGCAGGGGATACCATAGATGTTCTTCTGGAAGATTTGAGGGAAAATGCAAGGGAAAGCGAACCCTTGTATAAAATGCTTTCAATTGTTGCCAATGAAGATAAGTATGTGTTGATAAAACAGGTGTTACAGGAGGGGTACGGGAATTTTGTTGTAACCCCAAAGGAGGTTGATACGCTTGTAGGCCGTGTTGCGGAAATAATTGCAAACGGCATAAATATTGCGCTTCACGAGGGAATTACTCTTGAGGATATTGACAGATATAAATAACTGTATAAAGGGGGCAAAGCTGCCCTCTTTAAAAATATCTGAAATTTTGGTGTTGTATATTTGTTTTCTATATGTTATACTGTAAAAAAGGAAGTATGTTTCCCTGAAGGAGTGATTGCAATGAAAAAAGATAAAGATATAATACATAAGACATCCATTGGCGGTCAGGCGGTTATCGAAGGCGTTATGATGCGTGGACCGCAGAAGATTGCCACGGCTGTGCGAAAACCCGACGGAGAAATTGAGATTGAAGAAAAACCCATGGGCAAGGTAAGAAAGAATAAGTTCCTTAAATTGCCCATAATTCGTGGTTGTGTTAATTTCTTTGACTCAATGATTCTGGGAATACAGTCGCTTATGTATTCAGCAAAGTTTTTTGAGCTTGATGAAGAAGGGAACCAGATACAGGAGGAGCCGGGCAAATTCGAAAAGTGGCTCAACGAAAAACTGGGCAGCGAAAAGGCTACAAATGCAGTTATTTATTTTTCGGTATGCTTGTCTTTGATATTCAGCGTGGGATTGTTTATTATGCTTCCTGCGGTATTAGTAGGTTTTCTTAAAAATTTGATTGATAATCATATTCTGCTGACTGCTGCCGAGGGTGTTGTGAGAATTGGTATCTTCCTTATATATATGGCTCTTGTTTCACAGATGAATGATATAAAGCGTGTGTTTATGTATCACGGAGCGGAACACAAAACCATAAACTGCTATGAGCATGGTGAGGAATTGACTGTTGAAAATGTTAAAAAGCATACAAGACTTCACCCAAGATGCGGCACAAGCTTTTTATTGATTGTTATGGTGATAAGTATAGTGGTGTTCTCTTTTATTTCGTGGGAAAACCCTTTTACAAGACTTTTGCTGAGACTTGCGCTTATGCCGGTTGTTGCAGGAGTGTCGTATGAGATAATTAAGTTTGCAGGCCGACATGATAACAAATTCACAGATGTAATCAGCGCTCCCGGAAAGTGGCTTCAGCGCATTACCACAAACGAACCTGATGACAAACAGATCGAGGTTGCTATTGCTGCATTCGTGGCGGTTAAACCCGAAGAAAAGGGCGAAGATAAATGGTAAAACTTAAGGAACTTCGCAAATGTGCGGTTTCCGAGCTTGAAAAATGCGGAAACGACAGTCCTCTTGCGGATGTGGATTACATGCTTGCTCATCTGCTGGGTTTTGCAAAAAGCGATATTATTCTTGGCGATAAAATGGTTGATGATAAACAGAAGGCGGTTTTTGATAATGCTCTTTTGCGGCTGACATCGGGCGAGCCGGTGCAGTATGTTGTGGGCGGCTGCGAGTTTATGTCGCTGTGGTTTGAGGTAAATTCCTCAACACTTATACCAAGGGCTGATACAGAGATACTTGTGGAGTCGGTAATTAATACAGTTAAAAACCGCGACAAACTGAATATTTTTGAAATCGGGACAGGCTCGGGCTGTATTGCCGTAAGTCTGGCACACTATCTGCCTAAGGCAAAAGTTATGTCTGCGGATATTTCGGCAGAGGCTTTGGATACTGCTGAAAAAAATGCAGACAGGCTGGGCGTAGGTGACAGATGTAAATTTACAGAGTGTAATATAATGAAAGAATTTCCTGAATTTGACAATTTGCCCGATATTGTTGTGTCAAATCCACCGTATATTCCGCATAATGATATTGACGGACTGGAGGACAAGGTTAAATTACACGAGCCTTTGACTGCACTGGATGGCGGCTGTGACGGATTGGATTTTTACAGAAGGATTGCACAAGATGTTCCGATTAATCAGAACGGTATTCTTGCTTTTGAGGTAGGAATCGGTCAGGCACAGGATGTTGCAAAGATTATGTCAGCCAGATTTGACAATACAGAAATTCACCGTGACATTGCAGGAATTGAGCGTGTTGTTATGGGCAAGCTTAAAAAAGATTGATTTTAAGAAAATAGGACTTGAAATTTTTATTCTTATGTGATAGAATGACAAGGTAGTGGGAAGTTTTTCCCGTAGAAAAAACATTTCCGCAGAAAGGATATTGCATATGCGCAGATTTTTCACGGAGCCTCAGAATATTTCGGGCGACATTGCGGAAATCTTTGAGGATAGCAGACACATTGAAAAGGTTCTCAGGATGAACTGCGGTGACCGTATTATTGTGTTTGACGGATCGGGAATGGAATACACCGCAGAACTGATTGCAATTGAAAAGAATCTTTGTAAAGCTAAAATACTTGAAACGGGCAAATCACTTTCTGAACCCGAAACAAAAATTACATTGTTTCAGGGGCTTCCTAAATCCGGCAAGATGGAAACTATAATTCAAAAGGCTGTTGAATTGGGAGTTTATGAAATTGTTCCCGTAATGATGGAGCGGTGCGTTACCCAAATTGCAAACAAGGAAGCCGGTGCCGAAAAGGCAAAGCGTTGGAACAAGGTTTCAGTTGAGGCGGCAAAGCAATGCGGCAGAGGGCTGGTACCTAAAGTTCTTGCACCGGTTCCGTTTAATGTGGCAGTAGAAATGCTCAGCAATCTTCAGATGCCGTTGATGCCATACGAGGTATTGGGGCATAAAGGTCAGAGAGGTTTGAAAGAATTACTTCAAAGTAATCCGCAGACCTCAGAGTTTGGTATTCTGATAGGACCCGAGGGTGGTTTCGCGGACAGCGAGGCAGAATATTCAATTGAAAAAGGAATAAAGGCAATAGGTTTGGGTCGCAGAATTTTGCGTACCGAAACAGTTGCAAGCGCGCTTATTCCGATGATAATGTTTGACAGAAACGAAATTTAAGATAGAGTAAAAACAAACGCATTGTGCGAAAGAAAGGTATTGTTCTTGATATGGCGATAAAAACTAATCAGAAAATAAAAAGAGAAAACAAAATGGCAAAAAAAGCCAAAATAGATAAAATAACAAACAGATTTATGATTAATCTGGTTTGGGGCATTGTTTTAATTATAGTTTTGCTTTATATGCAGGACGTGCTCTTTACAAGATGGCAGATGCTGAAATACCCTGCTATAATATTTGCAGTAGTGGCAGCAGCATTGTTTGTATGCGGAAAGCTTAATGTAATCAAAAATAAAACCAGAGCATATGATTATTCTATCTTTATGGCGGTATTGGCTGTATGCAGCCTTATCGTTGCGTATTACCACAAAATCCGTCTTGTTGTTGGCACAGGCCTTGATTCAAGATGGTGGGTTCTTTGGGGTCCCATTGCTGCGACTTTGGCATATCTTGTATTTTCGTTTGTATGGACTGTTGTATCTATTGCAATAGTTGAGAGAAAGAAATAAAAAATGAATAATCCTGCACCTCCGAAATCATTGGTTTTGGAGGCGCTTTTTTTATAGGAAATTACAACTATTATGTTGTATTTCCTATAAAAAACAAAATTAAATTGCCCGTGCAAAGTTTTTGGCTTTGCCGAAATGCACTTGGGCAAACAAAGCGTGAATGCTCCGACCGCCGCCTGCGGCGAGCGGCGTAGCCGCTTTGTTCCTGCTCAAAAATAATTAAAAAATTTTTATTTTTTTGCAACCTTTTGGCAGGCTGAAAGGTATTATGTATGTAAAGCAAAAAAACACTTTGAAAAAAGAAAGGAAAAAACAATTATGAAAAACATTTTCAAAAACGTAAAAAGAATTGCCGCAGGTCTTCTTGCGGTAGCAGTAATGATGACAGGCGCAGTTTTTGCAGCAAATGATGCAGCGCTCGTTATAAACGGCGAGACTGTTGAAGGCGCAAAGGTAGTTACAAAGGATGAAATGGTATTTGTTCCTGTTCGTGCCCTCTGCGAAGCTTTGGGTATGGAAGTTCTCTGGGACAACGATGCTGAATTGGTAACAATAGCAAAAATGCCCATCTATGTAACATTCTCACCCACAGAAGATGCCTATACTTTTGCAAAGACCGCTCCCATGCAGCTTGGCTCCGCTCCTTTCCTGCAGAACGACAGAACCTATGTTCCTGCAATCTTCATCAGCGAAATTCTTAAGCAGGAATTTTCAATTGCTGAAAGCGGCGATGTAAATGTAACTGCTGTTATTGACAACAGTGTTGGTGCAATGATTGTTGAAACATCAAACGAAAACGGTAATCTCACCATTACAGTTGATGACAGCAAGCGTGGCGAGGAAGTTGTTGTAAATATAACCGAAGAAACTGTTATTGTTGACGAAAACGGAGCAGCTCTTACAGCGGATGCACTTGTAAAGGATGCATCAATCAAGATTGAATATGCGGACTTTATGACAATGAGCATTCCTCCTATGACAAATGCAGTAAAGATTCAGGTTATGGGTGCAATTGGTGAAACCGAAGAGGTTCAGAGTGTATACACCATTGTTGAAAAGGATTCCGAAAACAGCACAATCACAATTTTTGATGCGGCTTTAAGTTCAAATGTTGTTCTTAACGTATCCGACGAAACAGTTATCACCGATAAAGACGGAAATGCAGTAAGTGCAGACGCTTTAACAGTAGATGCAGAGATAATGGTTGAACGTGCTGATTTTATGACAATGAGCATTCCTCCCATTACAAATGCCTTATCAATTGTTATTGTAAAATAAATTAAATTGCGGATACAAAATGCAGATAGCTGTCAGCTATCTGCATTTTCTTTATACGAAATATAAAAGTTAACGGCCAGAAGGGCGACAATGGGGGCAAAGACGGCTCCTGTAATTCCAAAAAATTTCAGACCAACATAAATGCTGACAAGGGTGATAATGGGGTGAATCCCGATTTGCCTGCTTATAACCTTTGGTTCGGCAAGCTGGCGGATAACAAAAACAAGAATCTGTATTATCAGCAAGGCTGAAAAGGAATAGATATCCCCGAAAATAAGTGATACCAATGCCCAAGGAATAAGGATTACGGCAGTACCCAAAAGGGGCAGAGCATCCACCGTACCGCACACAATTCCCCACAGCAAAGGGTAATCCTTGCCTACTATCCACAGACCCATGGTTACTAAAAACGCAGTCAGAAGCATAAGGATAAGTTGCGCTTTTACATACGAAGAAAATGCATGAAGAAACATATTTTTTATTTTTGTGGTAAATTGGATTACTTTGTCAGGAAAAAGCTCTTTAAAAAAATTTATAACCAACAGATAGTCCTTTGTAAAGAAAAAGGTGCCAAGTATAAACATAACAAGAAAAACAAGAATACCGGGGAGGGCTGTGGCAAAATTCTTTGCACCATCAATTACCACTGATGTTGTTTTGCCGGAAAGTGTGGCGGTATATTCCCACAACTGTGACAAAGTGGAGTCAATTATTTGTGCAGTTTCGGGTGAAAGGGACAGCTTAAAACCGTTAAATCTCTCAAACCATATGCTTAATTGTGTCCGGAATGCGGATATTGTGTCGGGCAGGTTGATAATTAGGTTTTTTGCCTGAGAAAAAAGCTGAAATAAGACAATTCCTAAAAGTCCCGTAACGGATGCCACAATAAATGTCACAAGAGCGGCAGAACTGATGCCCCGATTGATTTTAAACTTGCGTTCAAGAAATTTCACCATCCCCTGACTCGCTGCGGCTATAAAGAAGGCTGCAATAAAAGGAGCAAAGACTTTTACAAATAAAGGAAACAGGAATAGCGCTGCCGCTATTCCTGCCGTAATAATTATATACCTGAAAAATCTTTCAAAAGTCACCGCAAATTCTCCTTTTGCGGTAATCAGGATTTATTTTGCTGTCAGCTTTTCGATAAGTGAATATCCATGCTCTACCACAATTCCTGTTTTGCGAGCCTCGGCCTCGGTGTATGAAGTATCTTTTGGCTCGGCGTGATTACCGCTTTTATATATTATATACGGTACGGGGTCGGAGGTATGCGTTCTTATAGCCAAAGGTGTGGGATGGTCGGGCATAATGAGCATTGCATATTCTTCGCCGTCTTTCCGGAGGGCGTCTACAATAGGAGCAACGATTTTTTCGTCAATCAGCTCAATTGCCTTAACCTTATTTTCGATTTCGTGTCTGTGACCTGCTTCATCAGGTGCCTCAAGATGCACATACAGAAAATCCGAACCGCCTCGCAGAGCCTTGATTGCGGCTTCTGCCTTGCCGTCAAAATTAGTATGCACATTTCCGGTTGCTCCTATAACATCAACATTTTCAAGCCCTGCACAAACACCGATACCTTTAATAAGGTCAACTGCCGAAACAACAGTACCCTGAAGACCAAATTTTTCCTTATATGTATCAAGAGCGGGCTTTGTTCCGTTACCCCAAATCCAGATAGAGTTTGCGGGGTTAAGACCTCTTTTGATTCGGTCAAGGTTTACGGGATGATTTTTCAGAATCTCGTGGCTCTTTTTCATCAGGTTAAGTATGGTTTCGTCCTTGGGGAGATAGTCTTTTACGCATCTGCCTGAAATATCATGGGGCGGTGTAAGAGAGAAGTTGTTCTCCTTGTTGTGCCATACCATAAGGTGACGATAACTGATTCCACTGAAAAATTCATATTCCTCGGTGCGCAAAGCTTCGTTTACTGCGGCAATAAGCTGCGATGATTCCTCGGTTGTAATTTCGTCGGAGCTGTAATCTACCATAGTCTTATCTTCGTAGTTGTCTTCGTCTGAAAGAGTTACCACATTTGTTCTGAATGTGGTGTCGGTAAGCTCAAGATGAACACCCATTGACATTGCTTCAAGGGGTGAGCGTCCTGTATAATATTTTTGGGGGTCGTATCCAAACACTGCAAGATTTGCAACGTCGCTGCCGGGGGGCAGATTTGCAGGGACAGTAGTTACCATTCCCATCTCACCCAATGATGCCAGACGGTCAATGTTGGGCTTGTTTGCAACCTCCAATGGTGTTTTGTTGCCCAGTTCAGCAACGGGGGTATCTGCCGCACCATCGCACAGAATAACTATATATTTCATATTAAATCACACCTTTCAGAAAATGTTTTCTTTATTTTAGTTTTTCTCTCTTGCCTTTGCTTTAAGACGAAGCTGTGTGTCGAGAATTCGTTTTCTAAGACGCAGACTTTTGGGTGTTACCTCCAGAAGCTCGTCATCGGCAAGAAATTCAATACACATCTCTAAACTGAGTCTTATTGGGGGAACAAGTTTTAATGCTTCGTCGCTGCCTGATGCACGGGTATTTGTCAACTGCTTTTTCTTGCAGACGTTAACAGCCATATCCTCAAGCTTGGGATTGATACCAACAATCATACCTTCGTATACGGGAGTTCCCGGGTCAATAAACAGCGAGCCTCTGTCCTGAATTTTAAACAGACCATAGCCTACTGCCTCGCCTGTATCAAAAGATACAAGTGAGCCTGTGTATCTTCGGGTTATGTCGCCTTTGTAGGGTTGATATTCATAGAATACCGAGTTAAGGATACCCTCGCCCTTGGTGTCGGTAAGGAATTCGTTTCTGTATCCAAGCAGACCTCTTGACGGGATAAGGTATTCAAGTCTCATTCTGTCGCCCTGAGGTGACATATGGGTAAGCTCGCCCTTGCGGGAGCCCATTTTTTCCATAACAGCACCCATAGATGTTTCGGGAACATCAATAAGCAATCTTTCAATTGGTTCGTATTGCTGTCCATTTATTGTTTTATAAAGAACTTTCGGGGTGCTTACCGAAAATTCATAGCCTTCGCGGCGCATGGTTTCAATAAGAATTGAAATGTGCATTTCGCCTCGGCCTGCAACCCTGAAACTGTCGGTTGTTTCGCCGTCAATAACTCGGAGTGATACATCCTTCAGCAGTTCTTTGTGCAGACGTTCGCGAATCTGACGCGAGGTTACAAACTTACCTTCTCTGCCTGCAAAGGGGCTGTCGTTTACCGAGAAAGTCATTTCAATGGTGGGTTCACCTATTTTAACAAAAGGCAACGGTTCAGGTGCGGCAATGGCCGTTACAGTATCGCCGATTGAAATATCGGTAACACCCGAAAAACAGATAATATCACCAACATTAGCGCTGTCAACAGATGTTCTGCCAAGACCGTCAATTTGATATATATTGGCAATTTTTGCCTTGTATGGCTCGTGCTTCTGATGATAGTCGCAAATCATAACTTCCTGATTATGTTTGATTGAGCCTCGTTCAATTCTGCCAATGGCAATTCTGCCCACATAATCGTTATAGTCGATTGACGAAACAAGCATCTGCAACTCACCTGTTTCATCACCTTCGGGTGCTGGGATATAGTTCTTGATAGTTTCAAAAAGAACGGTCAGGTCTTCACCCTGCTTATTAGGACTGAGTGACGCTGTTCCTGCTCTGCCCGAGCAATAGATGATGGGGCTGTCAAGCTGTTCGTCGTTAGCGTTAAGGTCAAGAAGCAGTTCTAAAACCTCGTCGCCGATTTCATTAAGACGTGAATCGGGTCTGTCGATTTTATTAACCACAATAATAATGCGGTGCTGCATCTCAAGTGCCTTCTGCAGAACAAATCTTGTCTGCGGCATGGGCCCTTCTGCGGCATCAACCAGCAAAATTACACCGTTAACCATTTTAAGAATACGTTCAACCTCGCCACTGAAATCCGCGTGTCCGGGGGTATCGATTATATTCATTTTAATATCTTTATAATGTACCGATGTGTTTTTGGCAAGAATTGTGATGCCTCGCTCTCTCTCTAAGTCGCCGTTGTCCATTACACGTTCTTCAACAACCTGATTTTCACGGTATACACCGCCCTGCTTTAACATTTCGTCAACTAATGTGGTTTTGCCGTGGTCAACGTGGGCGATGATTGCAATATTTCTTAAATCTTCTCTTTTCATAAAATCATTCCTTATCCTTCTAGTCAACATATTATTATACTACTTTTTTTGCTGTTTGTCTACTGCCGAAAGAGTAATTTTTTAAACAGATTATAATTTGTCATTTCTTGACAAAATATTACTTTGCTGATATACTGAATACAACTTCAAAACGAAAGGTTGTATAAATTATGTGGAAAGAATTTAAAAAGTTTGCTTTCAAGGGCAACGTAATTGACATGGCTGTCGGCGTTGTTGTCGGCGGTGCGTTCAGCACAATAGTAAATTCATTGGTTAAAGATATTATTATGCCGGTTTTTGGTTTTATTACCGCAGGCATGGATTTTACAGCACTTAAGCTTGTATTATCCGAAGCTACCGAAACTAAACCCGAAGCCGCAATTCTGTATGGTACATTTATTCAGAACATAATCAGCTTTTTGATTATTGCTTTTTCAATATTTATTGTTGTTAAAGGCATCAACAAAGCAACAAGCCTTAGAAAAGCTCCCGAGCCTGAGGTTATTGAGGAAGGCCCCAAGCCTCCCACACAGGAAGAGCTTCTTGCTGAAATCCGTGACCTTTTAAAGGAATCTGCAGCAGTTCCTGCACTTGAGGAAGCAAAAGAGTAAAAATAAAACAGCTAAAGAGAATGTACAAAAACAACTGTACATTCTCTTTTTTTGCATTGGTGACAACTTTTGCGAATATAAATCTCATATATAGCTTTTGAAAGCAGGTTGATAAAATGCTGAATTATATATGGAGCGGAATGATTTTAATATCCTTTGGGGTGGCAATTTTCACCGGACGCATAAATGAAACTACTGCGGCGGCAATGGATGGGGCAGGCAATGCAATACAGACCTGCATAGGCTTGCTTGGTGTTATGTGTATGTGGTCGGGGCTGGCAAGGATAGCCGAAAATTCAGGACTGACATCGGTATTTGCAAAACTTTTAAGGCCTGTTACAAAGGTTATTTTTCCGAAATTAAAAAAGGACTCAGCAGCACTAAATGCAATTGTGTTAAATATGGTGGCAAATTTACTTGGTATGGGTAATGCGGCAACTCCATTGGGAATAGCTGCAATGAAGGAGCTTGACAAAGAAAACCGACATCGGGGCACAGCCAGCAACGAGATGTGCATGTTTGTGGTGATAAATACTGCATCCATTCAGCTTATTCCGTCAACGGTTATTTCTTTGCGGCAGATGTTCGGGTCAGAAAACCCGTCGGGGATAGTTGTTCCCGTGTGGATTTGCAGTATATGTGCAGTTATTATGGGGGTTATGGCGGCAAAGTTCTTTGAAATAAGAGGGAAAAACAGACTATGATGAATTTGATTTCTGCTTTTGCAATACCTGTGATGATTGTGGGAATTATAGTTTTTGGCCTTGCAAAACACACAAATGTTTATGACAGTTTTATTGAAGGGGCAAAGTCAGGGCTGGAAAGTACCGTACAGATTGCAGCGCCCCTTGTGGGATTGCTTGTGGGGATTTCTGCACTTCGGGGTTCAGGTGCATTGGAAATTTTAGCAACGATACTCTCCCCTATGACTGATTATATGGGTGTTCCGTCAGATGTGTTGCCCCTTGCTTTGTTGCGCCCTGTATCGGGGAGTGGCTCAATTGCAATAGTTAATGATATATTTAAAAACTGCGGACCTGATTCTGTGGCAGGCAAGATTGCATCGGTAATGATGGGGTCAACAGAAACCACATTTTATACCGTTGCGGTCTATTTCGGAGCGGTGGGCATAAGGAATGTGCGGCATACGGTAAAATCGGCATTGGTGGCAGATTTTGCGGGAATGACAATGGCAATTGTTATGGTGCGGATGTTAATGATATAAAAAACTGTTGCACCTCGGCATAATATGTGATAAAATAAGAAAAATTACTAAAGAAAGGCGGCAACCGTGCAATGAAGGAAAGCTATAAAACAGTAAAGCATATGGCATCGGATGAAATTGTAGAAAAACGGTCAAGATTTATTGCAGATGTGAAGCCAGTTGAAACAGAGGAAGAGGCTGTTGCTTTTCTTGAGGAGATAAAGAAAAAATACTGGGATGCAAGACATCACGTTTATGCATATGTTCTGGAAGAGAATAATATTCAGCGTTACAGCGACGACGGCGAGCCTGCGGGGACTGCAGGAGTACCTGTTCTGGATATGATAAAGAAAGAAGGGTTAACTAATCTCATTGTAGTTGTAACAAGGTATTTTGGCGGAATTCTGCTTGGCACAGGCGGACTTGTTCACGCATATTCAAAATCTGCCAAGGTTGGGGTTGAGGCGGCGCAGCCTGTAACAATGACTCTTTGCTGTGAAGTTGCTGTTGAGTGTGACTATTCCCTTCTTGGCAAAATTCAAAGCGAGGTCTGTGCAAAAGGTTATGAAATCAGCGGTACCGATTATGCTGAAAATGTTAAAATCTCGGCATTGGTGCCGGTTTCTGAGGTTTCGGGCTTTGAGGCAGATATGATTGACAAAACAAACGGTCGTATTGGTATTAAACACGGCAAAATCGGGTACTACTAAATATAGTGGTTTAAAAATTGACAAAACGGAAAATATTTGAAAAAATCTCTTTCAGGGATTGATTTTTTGTAATAATTATGATACAATACTAAATTGGAAGAGAGCGACAGACTACTAAAGAAAAAATCTTTGGGTGGGTGAAATATGGAGAAATATGTTATTCTCGGCGGTGCAAGGCTTGAGGGCGAGGTTGAAATCAGCGGTGCAAAAAATTCTGCAGTCGCGTTGATTGTGGCGGCGCTTATGGTCAATGATGTGTGCGTTATCGAAAACGTACCGTCGGTAAGTGATATATATGTTCTTATAAATATAATAAATCAGCTTGGCGGTCATGCCGAGTTTATTGATAAAGGTGTTCTCAAGATTGACAGCAAAAATCTTGACTGCTATGAGGCACCTTATGAAATGGTCAGCAAAATCCGAGCATCATCATATCTTATGGGTGCCCTCCTTGGCAGATTCGGCAAGGCAAGGGTTGCTATGCCCGGTGGCTGTGATTTTGGTGTAAGACCTATTGACCTGCATCTTAAAGGCTTTGTGGCTCTGGGTGCGGAGTATTCGGTTGAGGCAGGCGGAATTGTGGATATCCGTTCCGAAGGTCTAAGCGGTGCAAGTATTTATATGGATCAGGTTTCTGTTGGTGCTACCATTAATGTAATGCTTGCGGCATCTATGGCGAATGGTCAGACGATTATTGAAAATGCAGCAAAAGAACCCCACATAGTTGACGTTGCAAACTTTCTTAACAGTATGGGCGCAAACATCAAGGGTGCAGGTACTGATGTGATTAAAATTAAAGGTGTTACAGAGCTTCACGGCGGTACTTATACAGTAATTCCTGACCAGATTGAAGCCGGAACGTTTATGATTGCGGCAGCCGCTACCGGCGGTGATGTTTTAATTAAGAATATTATTCCCAAACATCTGGATTCTATTTCTGCAAAGCTTCTTGAAATGGGAATAGAAATCAAAGAATATGATGACAGCCTTCGTGTAAAAAGTGCGGGAGAACTGAAAAAGGCGAATGTAAGAACAATGCCTCATCCCGGTTTCCCCACAGATTTGCAGCCGCAGATACTGTCTTTGCTTACTGCCGCACAGGGAACAAGTATTGTTACCGAAAATGTGTGGGACAATCGTTTCAGATATGTTGAAGAGCTTCGCAGAATGGGCGCAAATGTGTCTGTTGACGGCAGAATTGCAGTTGTTGAAGGTGGCGGAAGGCTTACAGGCTCGCCCGTTTCATCAACCGACTTAAGAGCCGGTGCGGCGTTAGTTATTGCGGGACTTATGGCAGACGGTGTAACCGAGGTATATAATTTAAAATATATCGACCGTGGTTATGAAGATTTTGAAAAAAAGCTTCGCGGTCTTGGCGCTCAGATAACACGCCGTATAGATGGCGAAAAAGGTAAATTTGAAGTTACAGCATAAAAAGTACCGCATCAAAGAAATTTGGTGCGGTTTTTGTATGTTGGATTAAAGGCGGAGGATATTTTGTGGCAGAATTAAGAATGTGCTCACTAAGAAGCAGCAGCAAAGGAAATGCAACAATTATATACAGCGAAACCACTAAAATTCTGGTGGATTGCGGAATAAGCGGAAAAGTTCTGTGCGATGCAATGTGTCAGGCAGGGATGACACCTGATAAAATCGACGCAATGGTTATAACTCACGAACATAGTGACCACACAAAAGGCGTTGGGGTGGTTGCAAGAAAATATAATATTCCTATATTTACCACATATGGTACCTGGGCTGCTATGCAAAAGTCCGTGGGTGAAATCCCGGATGGCTGCAGAAGGATTTTTGATAAGGCTATACCTTTTAATATAGGTGATATAACAGTTAATGCATTTGAGATTCCTCACGATGCGGCAGAGCCTGTGGGATACAGTTTCGAATGCGACGGATACAAGGCGGCGGTTGCAACTGATATTGGAATTATGTCGGAAGAATTGCTCCAAAATATAAAGGGTTGTCATACGGTTTTGCTAGAGTCAAATTATGATTTGTTTATGCTTGAGGCAGGTACATATCCATATGAGCTTAAATGCCGTATAAAAAGCGATAAAGGACATCTCTGCAATGATGATGCCGCATTAACGGCACGTGACCTGGTAAAAAGCGGAACAAAAAAGATAATACTGGGGCACATAAGCCCTGAAAATAATTATCCCGATTTAGCCTTTGAAACCACAAAGCTGTGCCTTGCAGGTAACGGTATCACAGTTGGCAAGGATGTGGAGCTTTATGTGGCGAAAAAAGACGGAATAGTAATGATTGACGATATATTTATGAAATAAAATGTCTTGCAAAAAATTGCAAGACATTTTTCGTTTACTTAAAGATATAAATTCTGTTTCCGGGTTTTATACATTCGCTTTCGTTGCCGTTGAGCGCAAGGATAGCATTAGGTGTGGTGCGGTATCGTTTGGCAATGCTCCACAATGTGTCGCCGGGCTGAATAAAATATACGACCATTGAAGGGGTACAGAGCGCAGGGGCATCATTGTCGTAGTCAATCGCCGATACATATTTGCAACTGTCGGAATTGACCGCCTTAACACTTAGGGCAATAACCGAGCGTATTTCAATGCTGCGTGAATCGGATATTGTATAGCTAAGATGTTCAAGCTCTGCTTTGGCATCACAAATTGAATTTTCAGTAACCCCAGGAATTTCAAAGGTGTGGCTGAAAGGTAAAACGTGGCTGAAGCCTGACAGGGGGGTATCCTTATCAGATGTCAGATAAACGGGATTACAGGTTGTAAAGCCTGAAACTGTTACCGTGCCCTTTTCAACCGTTACATTTTCAATGCTTGGTACGCCGCTGCAGTCACACACCTGATATATATCGGGCAAATAATCCGGTACGCATATGCTTTCCCTTTGTGAAACGGTTGTATGAGCAGTTTCGATAAGCTGTTCCATAAAACACTCGTCTGTTTCAAGAGCAAGCTCGCATTTAAGACCGTATGCGTCGCATATGGCGTCACATTCCACGATTTCGGTAGCTTTAAGGCAGGCACCAATGGTGATTTCAACATTCAGCACCCGTTTGTCGCCATCGCCGTCACGACCGATTTCGCTGAATATATTCTTGACGATATAATCAATTTCACATGACATATTCTCGGCAACACCGTCGGCCTCCAGAATTTCAGTAAAGGGAATGTTATGCTCCATACATTGAATAGTGCTGTCCTCTGAGTTATCACAATACATAGTGCATGCCTTCAATTCGCCTTTGGCAATCACCTTACCTTCAAGAAGTTTTATTTCGATAGGAATTGCCTTGGCAGAAATTTTAAGAATCTCACCGATGTCCGGCTTGCCTGCAGGTACTTCAAGGCGTTCCCGGATAATAATATCGCGTTCTGTATCACAGCAGGAATTACATATTTTAAGGTGCTGCAGTTTGGTTTCTACAGGTTCATTACCGTCAATGGCGGTTGCAATGTCAATATCCGAAGCAGCAGACACTTTGATGTTTATGCCAAGCTTGTTGCGGATATTTAACTTTCGACTGTTCACAAGAGTGAATTCGGGCGTGTCACATTCCACCTCGGCAACAAGATTCATACCGGGTTTAACCCCTTTAATGTCGATAGTGTGATTGAAATCGTGATTGCAGCAGATTGATTTTACCGTTCCCAAAACGCTGCCGTCGGGGATATAAAGGATGTCAAGACGTATTATACCCTGAATAAAAACCTTGTCTGTCTGCAGGGTTTTCTGGGTAATGAATGCATCAGAACTTACCCGAAGAACCTTGAGAACATCAGGCTTAATATCGGGAACAATCACATCGCATTCTGCGGTGGTCTGACAGTATCGGGAACAAACCACTCTGGATAGGTGCAGATGCTCCTTTTTCAGCTTAACAGACATTTTTCTATACCTCATTTCACAAGAGTTTTTGTATATTACTATGTGAATTGTGGCCAGAATATGACTAAAATACAAAATCCCCAAAGTCAATATATTCACCAAGTAATACATATACAAGCGCCAGAACCATCAGAGGATTGTCGTCTTCGCTGCTTTCAAGAAACAGAAAAATCAGGGCAATAAGAAGCAAATCTTCTGAAGAAAGCACCCCAAGGATTTTCTTGGTATCGGGGTTGTAGATGTGGCGTGGTATTAACCCTAAAAGCGGTGCATAGGGGGATTTATCCTTACATTTCCTGTTGGAAGGATCTTTAACAGGATTGGTTTTGGCAGGGGATGTCTTGGGAGCGGGTTTGGGCTTTGGCAAAGGTATATTATTCTGCGGTAGCGGTTTCGGAGCAGGATTAGTCCGATTTGGTGTTTCAACAAGGTTGTTAGTCGGTTTTTGCCCTATATAGGAGGGTTTTGGGGGAGTGGGTTGAGGTGTGGTATTGTAACGTCGGTATATCTTATCCACCTCCCTTTTCTTTGCTGTTGAATGCTTTTAAAACCGAGGTTATTTTAAGCAGTTTTGATGCTTGCTCAAGTTTCTCCTGACGGTTTTTGGTAAGAAACGGCTTAAGGGAGTGGAGAAACGTATTTGTCGGATTATTTTCGCGGGCATTCATTGCCTGCATAATACCGGATATTTTTGTTATTGTATCAAAATCAAGACCGTTGCCGAGAGCTGACAAAGAATCGGGCAGAATATTATTGTGGTTAGCGCTGTCACAACTTGTAGAACTATCTTCGGCAGATGCTGAAAGAGCACTAATAAGATTTTGTATCTGATTTTGCCCGTCGCTTGTTGACAGCATTTCCTGAACCTTTTCAATAGCAGCCGAAAAGTCGGGGGTTTCTTCCATTTTGCCGTTCCTCCTTAATGGTTATTTTTTTCTGACTATTTCATTTAACTTTTCCATTAGCTGTGGATTTTGGGCAAGTTGCTTTGCAAGTGCAGGATTATTTTGCAATTCTTTGGTAAGCTGGCTTGCGTCCAGATTTTTAAGTTGCTCTGCGGCATTTCCCGAAGACATTGATTTTATAGCGGCTTCTGCTTGTTTAAGTTGCTCGGGAGAAAGGCTTCTGCTAAGCTGTTTTAGACCCTGGGCAAGTAATTGGGGTGACATTTTTGAAATCATTTCCTGAATATTCATAAAGGTTGTTCTCCTTTCAAAAAATCTTTTATTCCATTAAACATTATATGTGATTAAAACAAAATAGTGACAAAAACTTTTATTTATGTTAATATAAATAAAAGAAAGGCTGTGAAACATTATGAAAGCAATTATATTCAGCGATTCTCACGGTAGCTTCAATCCTATGATGGAGGCAATTGATAAGGAAGGCAAAATTGACCTTATTATCCACGCAGGCGATGTTGTCAGGGATGCCGAGGATTTACAGGCGGTTTATCCACGGTGTGCGGTGGCATATGTAAAAGGAAACAATGATTGGTGGGATAAGTCTGTGCCTGAAGATAGATTCTTTGAATTTGATGGTGTAAAAATATTTCTTACTCACGGGCATAACTACGGTGTAAAGTATTCCTTTGCCAAGCTGGTACAAAAAGGAAGAGAAACGGGCGCTGATATTTGTATCTTCGGGCACACACATTCTGTTTATAACGAAACAGTCGGCGGAATCACGTTATTTAATCCCGGAAGTGCATCAAAACACTATGGAATTCTGGAAACAGATAAGGGAATTTTTACATTGAAAATCTGTGATATATAAAAAATAAAAAAAATTTGAAAAAAGTGTTGACAAGCTGCTATATTTATGGTATTATAGTTTTTGCTGGTCGCAAGGTCAGCAAACTAAATACGGTAAGCTGGTGTAGCTCAATTGGCAGAGCAGCTGATTTGTAATCAGCAGGTTGCGGGTTCGAGTCCCATCACCAGCTCCACTTATTTGGAGGGGTTCCCGAGTGGCCAAAGGGGGCAGACTGTAAATCTGTTGCTTCTAGCTTCGATGGTTCGAATCCATCTCCCTCCACCACCTGAAAGCCTTGATTTATCAAGGCTTTCAGTTTTTGTATAAAGAAAACCACGCGATAGTCGCGTGGTTCAAAAGAGCTTAAGCGGTGAACAGAAAAGAAATCAGATACAATATATAAATTAAATGGTTGTTTGCATATGAAATAATTTATTCTAATTCATGTTGTGGGAAAGCCTTCCCCTGT
>JAZRLM010000009.1:0-37263 GCA_045646865.1 Clostridia bacterium | reverse complement strand
TATGGGTAGTAAGTAAAAGTTGCATGGCTGGCAGGCCAATAAAAAGACGCACTTGTGCGTAGCCATTAGTGGGTAGGGCTATGCCCGAAAATGAAATACCCCCCGTTATACGGGGGGATATTTATTATATCACATCGCTGTAATATTATCTCTTAATAATAATCATTGTCTTTACAGTAGTACTACCTGTCATATGAATAAATACTTCGGCAGGCTTTGCTGAACCGTCATAAAGCTGAAGTGAATCAATCACACCATTAGCATCACCTACATCATATTCGGTGATTGCAAGGCTTGAGCCTGTTGTGTCAAACTCATAAACCTTTGCATTATCGAACCAGCTTCTCTGCATATTAACACGCGTTTCCTTAATGACAGCCTCGTCTTCATTACCTTCAAGAACATTTGTTGAAACAACAAACAGTTCGTCATCTCTCTGGTATGCTGAACCCCAAATTGTTCTGAAACGAATATTGCCATCGGTATCATCATCATTCTTGGGATACTGACCTTCATTGGGAGCCTTAGCAATTGCTATATCGCGATATCCACTTTCTGCCCTGAATATAATGTGTTCGGGTTGGATGGTGTAGTAATCATCGGCATCTGTACCAAGTCTTACCACGTCACCTTCCTGAAGTGTTGCAAAAACGTCTTCGCTTTCTTCTGAACCCCAGTAATCAACAGCTGTAGAGCCTACATAACCTGAGATTTTGTATCTTGAAGCAAGCTCACCCTTGGGGTCTTCTTCCTCAGAAATGCTTGTTATAACCATAACTGGGGAGGTTGCTTTAACCTTTCCTACCGAAGATGCGCCACCGTAAACCAAAACTATCTTTGCAGAATCTGTAGTTGTTACGTCATAAAGTTCAACACTATATTTTGATTTGTTGTTAAAATTGTTCAAGGTAAGCTTTTTGTAATTTTTAGTCTCGCTTCTGTCCTCGGGAATTTGAAAAATCATAGCACCGCTTATATTAATTACTGATGAACCATATGCCAACTCCTTGGTTGACTTGTATTTAGTGAGATAGGTTTCCTCATCTTCACCATCATCGTCTATATCTTCAAGAACCTTATCAGCCTTAAAGCCTTCTACATCATAGAAATAAAGGTCATCGGATGATATGTTGTTACCTGATGTTGCAGCCTCTGCTGTGATAATGTTGTCAATATAGGTTTCGCCCTTGCTTGTCTTAGTTGTAAATTTAACCATCTGAGAGTAATCAGCATTTTCAACTGTGCCGGGATAATTGCCGTCACCGCTTGCGTATGCAGTATCATCAAGTGCATCGAGAAGTGCATCAAAGTCTGCAAAATCTTCGCCGTTTATCTTTGTCTTATCATATGCGGGATATGAAACCTTGCTGCCTGACTCGGTAAGGATATTAAACACTAATATGTCATCAAGGCCTGATGTCTTTCGGTTTATATGCATAATGTAACCATACTGCTGGTTGCTAGCCTGTTGGGACTTGTCGTAGCCGATAATATCGCCGTTTATATCAAGATAGAACTTGCCGGTTTCACCCATCTGAGGTTCGGGCATACCGGAAACATCTGCACCTGATACAGGATTAACCCAAGGAGCCTGCAATGAATACTTATAGTTCTTGCCTTCAATCTTAATGCTGCCGTCAGAGTTTGTACCCTTTACTGAACCGCTTACCGCATCATTAAGAACAATAGCTGTAATAATCTGCTGACCACCGTTTAAAGCATTAGATGCCTTAACGCAAACAACTGAACCTGTTTTGATTGAGCTGAATGATACATCTTTACCGCTCTTATCAACAATCTTAACTGTCTTGCTTGTATCGGTAACATCAAGTGTTACTTTGTTGTTTGAAAGACCTTTTCTCAGGTTGTTGTCGGTAAATGTAGAAGTTGATGTTGTTGTAGATGAAACGATGTATGCATTATATGCGTTAACAAATACGATATCATACTTCTTATCGCCGTTTCTGTCAAGGAACTTCATGCTGCCCAAAGTAGGAATAGCATTAGCACCCATTTCTGAACAATACTGAGCATATGAGCTGTTTGCTGCATCTGTGCCGTAAAGCTGTTCATTGTAAATTACGACACTATCTGCAGCAATTGAAAGCTGTGATGAACGCTTTGCATCGTCGCTTTCGTAGTAAACAACTGCAGTTTCATCAGAAAGATCAGAATCAATCTTATCAGCATCAAGCTCAACGGTTACAGATTTTTCAACTGTTGCCATAACCAGATTTTTTGTTCCGGCATTTCTGTCAGTTGTTGAGTAGAATGTAATCTGTGCGCCAAGCATGTCATTGTACTCTGCTGCATTCTCTACCTTATATATGGTAGTATCACCGTCGGCTGTGATTTCAACCTCGTCTTCACGAAGGTTTACATCGGGTGATGAAAGGCTGATTGTGGGATTTGATGAAATGTAACCAACCTGCTTTTTAAGCTTAAGGTCATCTTCAAGAATTGTCTTGTCGGTAATCTCGTTGTTTTCAGCAAGTTCAACTTCGAGACAGTTGTAAAGCATCTGAGCAATAATAGCACGTGTAGCAGGAGTACCGATTACTCCTTTTACACCGTCGGTAAAACCAAGCTGTACAGCTGTAGTCATGTATTTTGAATACCAAGCTGCACCTTCGCTGCCCATTTCGCCATAACCAAGAGCGCAAACAATCATCTTGATTGCTTCTTCGTATGATACGTTGTTAGAGGGCTTGAATGTACCGTCATCATAACCGTTGATAATTCCCATACCGTGAGCTGTGCGGATGTTGCCGATAGCCCATGAAACGTCGGGAGTTACAACGTCGGGGAATGGGGGATTGTCAAGGCTTGTTGAGCCAACAGCGCCCATACCGCGTGTTCTGAGCAGCATTGCTGTGAATTCTGCTCTTGTAACATTGTTATCAGGTTTGAATGTACCGTCATCATAGCCGTTGATAACACCCAGCTTATTGAGGACGTTTACTGCTTTGTATACCTCTGTGCCTGATGTTACATCAGAAAATGTTGCAGCCGAAACAGGCATAACAACCATATTTACCAATGTAAACACTACCAGCATAAGTGTACACAAAATGCGTGTTGAAGTTTTCATTTTTTCAACCTCCTGTTAGTGAAAATATATGAATTAATTTATTTACAAAATTTAAGTGAGAGCTATTTCTCTCTTACACCCCTCATCATCGAATCCTTTTCAATAGGAGTATCAATGCGGATTTTAGCAATCTTCTGGGGTTTGTTGGCAATTTCAAGCTCGTTACCATCCTCATCCTCCATATACTCGATTTTATGCTTTACAAAATCGCCGTGGGGTCTTAGGAATTCAACTTCGGAGCCTTTAAAGAATCTGTTCTTCTGCACAACAGTAAGCAGTCCTGTGTTTTGGTCATAATCTTCAACAATACCCAAAAGCTCGTAATTTCTGATATATGAGCTTGTTTCATAGTTCTGCTCATTGCCGTCGGGCTTTCCGAAAAAGAAGCCTGTTGTATAGTCACGGTGGCTGACCTTTTTAAGTTCTTCAAGCCACCTGGGGTCTGTTTTAAAATCGTCGGGGTTTTCAAAATACTTATCAATCGCATCACGGTATGCCTTTACAACCGTTGCCAGATAATATTCCGTTTTAACTCTGCCTTCAATCTTAAAACTGTCAAGACCGCTTTCTATAAGCTTGTCAATATGCTCAATCATACACAAATCCTTGGAGTTGTATATGAAAGTTCCTCGTTCGTTTTCAACAACCGGCATATATTCGCCCGGCCTTGTTTCTTCCATAAGATAATACTTCCATCTGCAGGGATGCGAGCAGGCACCCTGATTACTGTCACGGTTGGTCATATAATTACTCAGCAGACATCTGCCCGAGTATGAAATGCACATTGCTCCGTGAACAAAGGCTTCAAGCTCCAGACCGTCGGGGGTCTTTTCGCGGATTTCCGCAATCTCGTCAAAGGACATCTCCCTTGCTAAAATTACACGTTTTGCGCCCATTTTGTACCAACTCTCGGCACTTTTAAAGTTCACATTGTTCGCCTGAGTGCTTATATGGATTTCAAGGTCGGGTGCGATTTCGCGGGTGAGCTGAAACATTCCCAAATCCGACAGAATAACCGCATCAAAGCCAGCCTTGGAGTATTCCTTCAAAAATTCTTCGTATCTGCAGATGTCTTCATTATGGGGTATGATGTTTGCGGTAAGGTAAACCTTTTTGCCCCGCTTGTGAGCAAACTCAACACCCTCGGCAAGCTCTTCGGGAGTGAAGTTCTCGGCTGCAACGCGAAGGGAAAATTCTTCACCGCCCACATAAACCGCATCTGCGCCGTAAGTAATTGCAATTTTCAGTTTTGCAAGACTGCCTGCTGGTGCAAGCAATTCGGGTTTTTTAATCATTGTCGTTAACCTCTGTTTTTATTTCCTTTTTGGTCTTTCTCATCATTCGGTTCAGGAGCTACTTTCTCAACCTTTAATGGCTCCATCATATCATATTCATAAACCGCATCGGCTATCGCCTGTGCAAAACATTCCTGACCGTATTCGGTTGTCAGCATCAATGCATCCTTTTTGGTATCCATAAATCCCGTTTCTACAAGAATTGTTGGCATCAGGGTATTTTTTATAACAAAGAATCTTGATGTTTTTACACCCCTGTCAAAAAGGCCGGTTTCTTCGCATATTTTTTTCTGAACAAGTTTTGCCAGTCTTGCGGAATATCCGCTTTCGGAAAAGCAGTAGGTTTCTGTTCCTGTTCCGCCGCCCATATTACAATGGATTGAAATGTACAAATCAACCAGATTGTTATGCGCCATATCCACCCTTGCCTGAAGGCTGTCAACGGCAGAAGTGTTGGCAATACTGTCGGTCATTTTCTTTCGGGTCATAATCACTTTGTAGCCCATCTTCTCAAGATTGATACGAAGCTTCTCTGAAATTTCCCAAGTAATAACTTCTTCAACAGCATTATAGGGTTCATATCTCGCCCCTGTGTCCTTGCCGTCATAGTTGTGTCCGGGGTCAACAAGAATCACCTTAACATCCGAATAATCCTTTTCCATAAATGCCTTGACAATCTCATCATCACAGTTGGCATCTTCTTCGTCGTCTTTTGGGGCATCCTCAATATCCGGAATATCCAAAACATCATCCTCAGGCTCGTCAGCTATATCCGAAGTAATCATATTATATACAACCTGAGCCACATTGGCACGAATGGCTTTTTCATCAGGATTCTGGTCGGTTTCGTCAAGCAAGCCGTAAAAATCTGCAATCTCCATATATCCCGAATACCACTTTTTGCCAACTATATCCTGAGCCTCGTCCTCTTTGCCAACGGCACATACCGACATTTTTGCAATCTGTGCCATGGTAACCTTGTCCGCCGGAGCAAAAACTCCTTCTTCCATACCGTTTATCAGACCCAGCTCATAACAGTAGGATATATATGCACGACCCCAATAATCCTCGGGGACATCGTCAAACGGAATTTCCTTGACCTCGTATGTGTCCTTGTTGTAGCCAAGTGTTCTTGACATAAGGGCACAGAACTCTGTACGGGTAATCTCCCTTTCGGGACAAAAAGTGCCGTCATCATATCCGGCAATAACCCCAAGCTCTGTAAGATGCATAATAGCATCATAGTTTTTGTGTGTATACCGGACATCAGGGAAGTCTGCTGCAAAAACACCCTGCGTCAATGCAAGCAATATATGTATGATGACCGGCAATATCGCAAGTGTTTTTTTCATTTTGCATATTCCTCTTTTTAGTGATAATATTCCGAATATAAGTATACATCATATTTTGTGGATTTTCAATAGAATTTAAGAAATAATTTTTTGAAAAATGTAGAAATAAAGATAGATTTATCCCGCAACATTAACAAACTTTATTACAGAACTGTTAAATGTTGGTTACAAAGCCTTATTACGGTTTACCAGTCAACTATAAGGGGTATATATATGCGTTCATCGTCCCCCCTTAATTATATTATAATCCCAACCGAAACGGACATTTCGTACAACTTTTATTTATAACACCTCATTCACCGCAAGCGGTCCCCCTTCTCCTCGAAGGAGAAGGCTTAATTTATAAAGTTTTGGGCTTCCCCTTGAGGGGAAGCTGTCGCCGATAGGTGACTGATGAGGTGTTAGATTACGGATTTTATCCGTAATCGGAACTACTAACGAAAATATAAGAAAAACGGTGGGGCGAAAAATGCCGGATAAAAAACAGCTTTACTCAGCCGGGCGGATGGAATCAGGCAAAGACCACAAAAACGCCGAAATGTCGGGGGCGTGGACGGTTTTTCTTAATTTTTTGTAAAAATTGCACAAAAACCTTGCAATTTGAAGAAAAAAGCGGTATAATGTTAAGGTATTATGGTGGGAAAATGTTCATTCCCCCCTAAACCTCGGGCATAGAGCCTATAAGGTTTAAAAGTGTTACATGGAGGTATCCGGATGCAAAACAGAATATTTCAGAACACCTGCAATCAATTAAAAAAGGATGTTCGCAGAAAAATCGGCATTATGGATGACGGAGGCTATATCATTGCCTGCAGCGACGAATCTAAGGTCGGTCATCAGAACGAGGCTGTAATTGCTCATTTTGAAACAAATAACGACGAATACGTTGGCGGCGGCTATGTTTTTCGCAAAATTGAGACCTGCAACAAAAACATTTATGTTGTTTTCTGCGAAGGCTCCGACGAGCTGGCAAAAGGCTATGCGGCATTTCTTTGCACTCATTTTCTGACAATCAAGCAGTATTATGACGAAAAGTACGACCGCAACAGCTTTATGAAAAATGTCATTCTTGACAATGTTCTGCCCAACGACATAATATACAGAAGCCGCGAACTTAAACTTATGGTAGATTGCGAAAGGGTTGTTTACCTTATAAGAACTCACAAAAGCGTTGATGTTTCAATGGTAGACATTCTTCAAAGCATATTTCCTGACAAGGCAAAGGATTTTGTTATCCGCATTGATGACCGTGACTTTGCCATTGTCAAAGAAGTAAAGATCGGCACAGATGTGAAGGATATTATCAAACAGGCTCAGGAAATGCACGATACAATCAACTCCGAAGCTATGGTTAAGGTTACACTTGGTATATCCACAGTAGTTGACTCCATTCCCGAACTTGCCCGTGCATACCGCGAAGCAAGAATTGCACTGGAGGTAGGTAAAGTTTTTGACACCGAAAAGAACATCATCAGTTATGACAACCTTGGTATCGGCAGACTTATTTATCAGCTTCCTACCACACTTTGCGAGCTGTTTTTAAAAGAAGTTTTCAAAAAGGAATCCATTTCTGTTCTGGATAGTGAAACAATTTATACCATACAGAAATTCTTTGAAAACAACCTTAACGTTTCGGAAACCTCGCGAAAACTGTTTGTACACAGAAACACTCTGGTTTACAGACTGGATAAAATCAAAAAGCTTACAGGTCTTGACCTGCGCGAATTTGATGATGCTATCATATTCAAGGTAGCGATGATGGTTAATAAATATCTTACTTCAGAGCCCACCAGAATTTAATCTGTGGGTGGTTGCCTGCCCACGCGGCAGAGCGGAAAGGCCAAGCAAGAATTATGATTGAATTTAAAAATGTATCCAAAACTTACGAAGATACCGGTGTTCGCGCCCTTGACGACGTATCATTCTTTATAGATAAGGGTGAATTTGTCTTTTTGGTTGGGCCCTCAGGTGCAGGCAAGTCAACCCTGACAAAACTGATTATCAAGGAAGCAACCCCCAATCAGGGTGAAATCATTGTTAACGGAATGAATCTTAACGAGCTCCCCAAAAAACGCATCCCCTATCTCAGACGAAATATCGGTATGGTTTTTCAGGATTTCAGATTACTTCCCAACAAAACCGTTTATGAAAATGTTGCCTTTGCAATGCAGGTTATCGGCGCATCACGTGCCGAAATCCGCCGCAACGTGCCCAACGTTTTATCCCTTGTGGGTCTTGCACATAAAGCAAGAATGAAACCCGGGCAGCTTTCGGGTGGCGAACAGCAAAGGGTCTCTCTTGCCCGTGCATTGGTAAACAAACCGCCGGTTATTATTGCCGACGAGCCAACCGGTAATCTTGACCCCGACACAGCAAACGAAATTATGCAATTGCTTGTTGACATTAACAAGCGCGGAACCACTATGATTGTTGCAACTCATGCCAAGAACTTTGTTGACGATATGCATATGCGTGTTCTTGCTATCGAAAACGGCAATCTGGTTCGTGACGAGGAAGAAGGTGCTTACGGATATGATATTTAGAAATCTGAAATATTTTATTGTTCAGGGCTTTAAGGGTCTTATATCCAACAGCCTTATGACATTGGCATCAATCGGTATTGTTGTTGCAAGTCTTGTCCTTCTGGGCGTTTTTGTGCTTTTGGGCTTGAATCTCAACACCATTGGCGACCAGATAAAGGAACAATGCGAAATCAACGTTTATGTACCCAACGAAATGGACCGCGACAGCGTTCGTGCCATCGGCAGTCAGCTGACAGAAATTCCTTATGTAAAGGAAGCTCAGCTTTATACCAAGGAAGAACGTCTGCTGAACTATAAAGAGGGCGTTTATCAGGAACAAGCCGAGGTTATTGACACTCTTGAACAGGACAACCCCCTTCGTGATGCATACATTCTGTCACTCGAAGATGTTACTAAGGCAAACGAGGTTGCCGAGGCTGCCTCGCAGATTGCAGGAGTCGAAGAGGTTGTCAACCGACAGGATTTGATTCAGAAGATACTTTCAATCACCAATGCCGTACAGCATGTCAGCGTTTGGCTTATGCTTATTCTGGCAGCGATTTCTGTTTTCATTATTTCCAACACCATAAAGCTGGGAATGTTCTCAAGGCGCAAGGAAATAAACATTATGAAATTCGTGGGCGCCACAAACTGGTTTATCAGATGGCCGTTTATTGTCGAAGGTATGCTTCTTGGCGCGGTAGGTGCCGCAATTGCAACAGTTATAGTCATGTTTGGTTATGGCTCGGTTCTTCCGGCTGTTCAGTCATTTATGGGCAATCTCACCCTTCTTTCGTCTGCTCAGGTTCTTAACATTATAATTATATCCTTCCTCATTATCGGAATGGGTTTTGGTATGCTGGGAAGTGCAATGTCGATAAGAAAGCATCTGCACGTTTAAAAATGTCAGGAGTGATTTAAATTGAACAAAAAAATGGTTCGTATAATTTCTCTGGTCATTGCTGTCCTTATGGTTTTAGGTCTGATGGCTGCAATTGTCCCCATATGGGTTTCAGCCTCTCAGGCAGAAATAAATAAACAGCAACAGAAAAAGAACGAAGCACAGCAACAGCTTGAAAATACAAAAGCCAAGCGCGAAAAAACTCTTCATGCTATGGAGGCTCTTGAAAAAGAAGCCGGCGTAATTCAGACAAAAATTAACGCGGCAAACGCAGAAATTGCCCAAACCGAAAAAAGTCTAGCCGAGCAGCAGGTAAAGCTTGATGCTGCAACCCTGAAAGCCGAAACACAGTACGACCTTTTCAAAAGCCGCTTTCGTGTTATGTGCGAACAGGGTGATGTAAGTTATCTTGAAATGTTGTTCTCTGCAAAGAATTTTGGCGACCTTGTTGATAAGGTTGAAATCATACAGGAAATTTCTCAGCACGACAAAGACATATTTGACAAGATGGAGGCAACCCGACTTGAAATTGAAGCTGCCCGTGATGAAATTGCAAATCTTAAACAGGAGCAGGAAAATTCCAAAGCCGAACTGACTTCGCAAAAAGCCGCACTTGATAAAAAGCAGCAGGAACAAAAGGCATATATGAAAGAGCTTGAAAGCGATGCTGCTGCATATCAGAAGGTTATTGACCAGGCAGATGCCGCAATGGAAAATCTTCGCCGCAGTCTTTCAGGCTCGCTTAGTACTTCTTCAGGCGGCAGAGCATATGTCGGCGGAGAATTTACATGGCCTACGCCAAGCTGTTATTACATAACCTCGCATTTCTCGCCGCGAAGAAAAAATCCGGTGTCAGGGGTTTATAAAAGACATACAGGCACAGACATCGGTGCATCATACGGTGCATCAATCGTTGCCGCAAATTCAGGTACTGTTACTCTTGCAGGCTGGAATTCCGGCTACGGCAACTGCGTAGTTATTGACCACGGCGGCGGTCGTGCAACACTTTATGCACATATGAGCTCTATCGGTGTTTCCAGAGGTCAGACTGTCCAAAAGGGTCAGCAAATCGGTCTTGTAGGCTCAACGGGAAATTCCACAGGCCCTCACCTCCATTTTGAGATACTGATAAACGGCGCTGCAGTTGACCCGATGCAGTATTTCAAATAAATATTAAATACAGTAATTAAGTTATCCTTGTCTGCATAGGATAATGTATATACCACCATCCCTTCATAAAATGAAGGGATGAAACTTTGTTAAGAAATTTCATCCGAAAGGTCAGTAGATTATGTATATAAAAAAATCTGTTCTGGTTATCTGTGCGGTAATATTGATTGTTGCAACCGCATTGGGAACAGTTATGACGGTTAATCCCTTTGGCTTACTTAATTTCAAGGATTTTTTCAAATTTAAATTGGGGCTTGATGTTCTTGACAAATTCTATTATGAAAATATTGACACTCAGGAACTGGTTGACGGCGCCCTTCTTGGTGCGTCGCTCAGTCTTGAGGACCCATACACCATTTATATGTCCGATGACGAGGCAGAAAGCTTTGTTCAGAACGTTGAATCTGATGACTACACCGGCGTTGGCCTTTATATATCCGAAGAAGGCGACGGCAACGGTGTAACAATTGTTTCTCCGCTTAAAGATTCACCTGCCGAAAAGGCTGGCATTGTCTCAGGGGATAAAATTCTGAGTGTAGACGGACAATCGGTTGCAGGGATGAACATTGACGCTGTTGCAGCAGATATGAAAGGTCCTGAAGGAACCGATGTTACATTGTCTGTCCTGAAAAAATCCACCGGCGAAATTGTGGACATAACCCTTACCCGCGCAAATATCCGACGCGAAACCGTTATATCACAAATGCTTGATGATGAGGTTGCATACGTCCAGATAAGTCAGTTTGGTGTTAATACTTATAGCGAATTTGCACAGCAGTTCAACGGACTGGTTGGCCAGGGTATGAAACGTCTTGTGCTGGACCTGAGAAACAATCCCGGCGGTCTTATGGAAATTGCCGTTAATATTGCAGATTCCTTTATTGCTGAGGGCGAGATTGTTTACACTCTTGATAAAAACGGCCGCAGACGGGATTATATGGCAACACCTGACAAAACATCACTTCCAATGGTGGTGCTTACAAACGGCGGCAGCGCTAGTGCAAGCGAAGTCCTTGTAGGTGCTTTGCAAGCACACGGGCTTGTAACTATTATTGGCGAAAAGACCTTTGGTAAGGGTGTTACACAGATACCATATAAATTCAGGGACGGCAGTATTATGAAGATTACAGATTCAAGATACTATACCCCGGGCGGTGTATGTATCGACCATCAGGGAATTATGCCTGATATAGAAGTCACAATGACCGACGAGGAATACGCCGCAATCAGCGGAGTTGATACAGAACACGACCTTCAGCTTCAAAAAGCAATAGAAGTTGTAAAACAAAAATAAATTTGTTACAGGAGAGTTTTTGCCGTGCGGATTGGTATTATTGCTGAACGCAGGATAAAGCCCAAAAGCCTTTTTGAAAGATACTGCACAGAAACTATAAATAGCGCAAAGAACCCATTTGAACTGATTATTTCAAGAATTCCATACTCTGCTGAAAGGCTTGCTGAGGTATCCCCGAAACGGATAAAAAAAGCAGTTCTTAAGGCTGAACAAGTTCTTAAGGATTCAGGGATAGATAAAATAATATTTTCGTCATTGCTGCGTGAATATTCAGATATTAAGACTGATAACAGCTCTCAGGTGTTTTCGTACATCATTCCCGATTGTATAAGGAATATTGCTCCCAAATGCGGTATTTATCCGCCCGATTGCAGAATTTGTATAAGGGCAGATAAAATGGACAGAATAACTGAGTATCTCGCCGCCGAGCTTTGTTATGACACAAAAAAGTTGATTTTATGTGTTCCCGACAAAGGTGATGCGTCAGGCTTTCGGGAAAGATTTTTTGACGAAACCGGCGCCTTTGCGGAAATCTCTTGTGACGACAATTCTGATGCCGACATCTTGGTTGATTTAACCGTTCCTGCGGTAAGAATCGGCAGAGATATACTGATTGACGGCATAGAACTTGACCTTGATATGGGTGGATGCGATGTCAATTTCTTCGAGGTTGCGATATATATCGGAGAGGCTTATACATCAAAAAAAATTTCTTCCTATATTATGGGCAAAAAAAAGTTGACTTTATGAGCAACTTGATATATAATATATTAATTGTATGCGACAAAGGTGCTTTACGGGCTCACGGTAAGGCTGGACAGGACTATTATGTGAGCAGGAAGGCCAAGAAATAAAATGGAAAACAAACAGATTTTACTTACAGATGCAGGACTTTTAAAGCTTGAACAGGAGCTTGAAATGCTTAAAACTCAGAAACGTCAGGAGGTTGCCGAAAAGATTAAAGTCGCTCGCGGCTTTGGTGACTTATCTGAAAATTCCGAGTATGACGCAGCTAAAGAAGAACAGGCTCAGGTTGAAGCAAGAATTGTTCAGCTTGAAAATATGCTGAAAAATGCAAAGGTTATTGACGAGGACGATATTGACCTTAATGTTGTAAGCGTTGGTACCCGCGTTAAAGTTTATGACGAGGAGTTTGACGAAGAGATTGAGTACAACATTGTTGGCTCAACCGAGGCAGACCCCGATATGTTCAAAATTTCTGACGAATCTCCCGTGGGACGTGCTCTCATCGGCAAAAAAGTTGATGATGTGGTTGATGTAGAAACCCCCGGCGGCACCATTCAGTTTAAAATACTCAGCATAGACAAATAGATAGGAGAGAAATACTAATGAGCGAAAACAACGTACAAAATGGACAAATGCAGCAGCAGGATATAGGCGAGCTCATAAAGGTAAGACGCGACAAGCTTGCACAGCTTCAGGAAGAGGGCGAAAACCCCTTTGATGTGACCACCTATAATCAGGAATATCACACAATCGACATTATAGACAACTTTGACAAAATGGAAGGTGCACAGGTTTCAATCGCAGGCCGTCTTATGTCAAAGCGTGTTATGGGTAAGGCTTCATTCTTTGACCTTCGCGACAGAGACGGCAAGATTCAGCTTTATGTTACCCGTGACGATATGGGCGAGGAAGTTTACAAAAAGTTCAAAAAGCTTGACATCGGCGACTTAGTTGGTGTTACCGGTGAAGTTTTCAGAACACAGAAGGGCGAGATTTCTGTCCGCACAAACGGCTACACACTTCTCAGCAAATCCCTACACCCCCTTCCCGAAAAATTCCATGGAATGACCAACACCGACCTGAGATACAGACAAAGATATGTTGACCTTATTATGAACGAGGAAGTTAAGGATACTTTCGTTAAGCGTTCAAAGATTATTTCTACCATTCGTAAATACTTGGACGCTCAGGGCTTTATCGAGGTTGAAACTCCAATGCTTGTTTCAAACGCAGGCGGTGCAGCAGCTCGTCCCTTTGAAACACACTTCAACGCATTGGGTGAAGATTTTAAGCTTCGTATTTCACTTGAATTGTACTTAAAAAGACTTATTGTCGGCGGACTTGAAAGAGTTTACGAAATCGGCAGAGTTTTCCGTAACGAAGGTCTTGATACCAGACATAACCCCGAATTTACTCTTATGGAACTTTATCAGGCATATACCGATTATCACGGTATGATGGACCTGACCGAAAATTTGTTCCGTCACGTAGCTCTCGAAGTTCTTGGCTCAACAAAAATTTCATACAACGGTATCGAAATGGATTTGGGAAAGCCTTTTGAAAGAATTACAATGGTTGACGCTGTTAAGAAATATGCAGGTGTTGATTTTAACGAAATCAAAGATTTGGATGCCGCACGCAAGGCTGCAGACGAGCATGACGTAGAATACGAACCACATCACAAAAAGGGCGATATTTTAAATACCTTCTTTGAAGATTATGTTGAAGAACATCTTATCCAGCCTACTTTTGTAATGGATCATCCCATTGAAATATCACCTCTTACAAAGAAAAAGCCCGACAACCCCGAATACGTTGAAAGGTTTGAATTCTTTATGAACGGTTGGGAAATGGCAAATGCATATTCCGAGCTTAACGACCCAATTGACCAGAGAGAAAGATTCAAGGCTCAGGAAGAGCTTCTTGCTCTTGGCGACAAAGAGGCAAATACAACAGACGAAGACTTTATGCGTGCACTCGAAATCGGTATGCCCCCCACAGGCGGCATAGGCTACGGCATCGACAGAATGACAATGCTCCTTACCGATTCTGTTGCAATCCGCGATGTTCTCTTGTTCCCGACAATGAAGCCGTTGGATAAATAAACCTAGTGTTTATGCGGGTTTAAGGGTGTTAGCTGGTAAAATTTACGCCCAATTTACGCCCTAAATTTAATAACTTATACAAAGATTTATGCAAGAATTAACCCCCAAAGTGAAAGTAATCTCACTTTGGGGGTCGTTTTGTCTGGAGCAGTTCAGGAGCAATTCAGGGACGTGCCGAGCAATTCAGGGACGTGCCTGTTTTTGCACATTTTGCGGAAAAGGTTAAGCGATGATAATGTGTAGTTTTATCCGCAAGTAATTTTAACCCCTTTCCAATTTTCGGAAAGGGGTTTTGTGTGCCACAATATCTGCAGGGGCGGAGGTTGGTTGAGCTTTTTCTTCGGTTTTAGTTTCGTCAGGTTTAGCGGTTTGCTGCTGATTTGGTATTTGCATACCGCTGTGGTCGATTGTGAAGTCCTTGGTGAGTATCAGTTCGGAAATCGGAACAATTTTATAGCCGTCCTTTTGGAGTTTTTCTATTATTGTGGGCAGAGCCTCGGGGGTATGGAGTGCGGCGTTATGGAATAAAACGATACTTCCGGGTTTAACCTTTGACGTAACACGTTCTGCAATTTCAGATGCGGATAAATCCTTCCAGTCAAGGCTGTCCCCGCTGGCAACAGCTTCAAGTGGTATTTTGCGGCGTATTGTATTGATAAGAAAAAACAGTTGTTGCAAAATTTGCAACAACTGTTTTCTATGTAAAGTTACTTTCTGTATTTGAATAATTGAATTAACTTTTTTGATTTTACAAGATTTTCTTCACTCTTTTCACGTTCACGTTCGCCAAAGGGGACAAAACCATTGTCTTTATAAAAATCAATTAGAACAGGAATGTCTTCGCATTCCAGGTATAAAATTTTTCCGCCAATTTCATTTTGATATATTTCAATCTTATCGCAAGCCATTTTGAGTAGGTCGTTTCCGGGAATGAGTTTATTGTAGCCGTTTGTAAAGTTCTTGCTGAGCTGAGCAATAAGCGGAGCTGAAACGGAATACTGCTTTAATGCGGGATCGTATAATGCAAATTTTTTAAGACGTTTGCGAAAGTTTGATGAGAGTTTCTTGTCGGCAACTACAAAACTTTTGTTTGATGCAAGAGCATAATACCCAACCAAAACAAGTTTCTCCTTAAATGAAGAAAATACCAAATGGGTTTTTGCTATCCCCTGTTTTGAAAACTCTATGGCCTTGCTTTTTAAGAAGTCCTCAATATCTGGATTTAACGGACAAGAAAAAGTGGAGATAATCTCTTTCGCTTTAGCCTCTCCACTTTTCTTTTCTTCCTCAAATTCTGTATTCAATATGTCTTGTAAATTTATCTGTTTGTAACCGTGAATCATTTGTTAAAAATCCTTCAATACTTTTTTGATATCGGCACCCTTTGCTTCTGAACAGGGTTTGGATAAAGTATGTTCTTTAGGATTGTTTTTTTGGGCATTCTCAAGGGCGTGCAATAAATTTTTAGCAAGGTGTTTGTTACGAATTGAAACATTTCTAAATATACTACTTGTTGCCATTTACGATTGCCTCCTCTCTTTCCTATAGGACATAAGAATATTACTTGCACTAATAATATATCCTATTTTTAAATATTTTGCAATACTTTTATAAAAAATATTTTTATCTACTCTATAGTATGCACAATTTTTGAAATTGATTAAGCATATAATTTTAATTTTATCAGATTTAAACGGACAAAACGGACAAGTTTAAGCAAAGATTAAAGTTTATTATATAGTATCAATTCCGTCATTGACTCTATAAAGTCAAAAAAGTCTTTACTTTGAGAAGCGTTTTCGGTTCTTTTACTTGTAAATTCCAAGAGCTTTTCTTCGGAAACATCGATATCAATAAAGCATTTTTTGTTGTTAGCTTTTCTAAGAACGGCTGTCGGGATGCGCACTTCTTCAACCTTTTTAGCAAGTTTTGTGGGTTTTGACAACAATTCAATATTATCTGATCCCATAGCGGCAGCGTAGCCTTTTAATGCGTTGCCAAATTTTTTTGTTTCTATATACTTGCCTTGCTCTTTGTCGCAGCAATCGTTAATAAAACTATGTATCAGTTCGTCAAGGACAAGACCTTTATCAAAAGGTTGCCTTTCTCCGTGTATTATATGTAAGCCGTTTGCTGTTAAGTATAATTTCAGCCAGCATATGTCTTCGACGGTTAACGATTTCAGGTCGAAATTTTCAATAGTGACGGTTTGATAGGTTAAGCTTTTGAAAAATTCATCAAGCTCCGTTTCATACTGAACAAGGGCAATCAGAGGGCTGTATCCACTATCTGCATAAGGGATAAAGGGGTCTTGCTTTTCGGTCACCTTTCTTCCTTGCATAAGTTTTTTTGCAGCAGAGTGGTTGATTTCGGAAAAATGCTTTTTGCTTACCATAAGACTGTTTATTTGAAGCAGTGAGTGATTTGCGTGATCCAAGGTTAGACTTTCAATGAGCTTTTTACCCTTTTTCTCGTAGATGCTTGCCGAAGTTCTGTTATCGCAAAGGATTGATAACAGTTTTGCAAAATCCTGTTTGCCTTTACCACATATATTCCATACACATAATGAGGGTAATTTTTCTAACAGTATTCTTGCAACAAGCTCGGAAATAAGGTTTAATGTATCAACCGAACCGCTTGTCATATCATAAAGTGCTTTCGTTATATTATCTGAGAGGGTGCGTGATAAATTTCCAAGTCTAATATATGGGTTGTATGATAATTCTTTTGTTGCGTTTGCATCGAATTTTGCGGTTCCCATAGTGGGTATGTAGGATAAATTACCTTCGACAAAATTGACCGAATATTCGTTAGCTTCAGTATCAGTTTGGGATTTATCCAATAGGCTTAAAAGCTCTTTTGCAAGGCTTGACTTTGCGGATTCACTTGCTACATAATGTCCTTTATTGTCCAAAACCAGGGATTCCATAAATTTATCAGTAAGAAGTTTTTGTCCAACATATATTCTTTTATCATGGACGGATATGTTTTGTATATCGTCAAAAAACGGTAATAAAAATAAACCACACTGCCATTTGAAGTTAAACAGGGATTTGTGATATGGTGCGATTTCCAGTTGTGATAAATAAAGATACAAATTTTTGATTATATCTTCAATCAAGTCTTCGCGGAATGGAAGTTCCATAAAATATGCTTCGTGAAATCGTGACATAATTTTGGTGGATATTTCCTCGGTGTCAATTTCAATATTTGTTCCTAGGCATCTCAGATTGTCACCCACCACATAAAAATATCTTTCGGGAGCATAAAGATATGAATTCTGATTCCCGATATATAGATGCAGACAGTTCTGGTAATTTATAAGAGCATTTTTGATTGATATTCTGCGTGCTGTATCTAACATATTTTCCTTTTGAGACATATAATCACCCTCCTTTTTGAGTATATCACATCCAACGCCAAAAGTGTAGGAAAATTTAAAATGTAGAAAAAATTTTTGTTTTCTATTATAGAATAGGTATGGATATATGCAATATAATATTTCATAAATATACATACATATAGGCGTAATAAAAGATATCATATATCACTTTCAAATAATGTGTAATGTTTCACAATCACACTTACATATTATTAAAATGAAGGAGGTGATATATGTGGTTGTAACAAACACCTACATATCAAAAAATAAAAAAGACTACGAGCAAAAACGTAATCTTATACATAGAAGATGCGTACTGATACTTCGCTCAAGAAATGAGGGCAAATAGTTATGCACGCAATATACGCAAGACAGAGTATTGATAAAAAGGACAGCTTATCCATTGACGGACAAATTGAGCTTTGCAAAAAACTTGCCGGAGAGGATGTTGTTGTATTTAAGGACAAGGGCTTCTCCGGAAAGAACACAAAGAGACCTGCGTTTATGGAACTCATGGAGGCGGTTGAGGCAGGACAGGTGAAAAAGATTTTTGTTTACCGCCTTGACCGATTCAGCCGCTCCATTTCGGATTTCAGCAGAATATGGGAATTGCTTGAAAAGAACGGTACACAGTTTCAATCGGTTACCGAGCAGTTTGATACATCGTCACCAATAGGAAGGGCGATGCTGAATATCGTTATGACCTTTGCACAACTTGAGCGTGAGACAACGGCAGACCGTGTAAAGGATAATTATATACATCGTTTTGATTTGGGAGCGTGGCCGGGCGGCCCTGCACCCTATGGTTTTAACCTGAACAAAATAACAGATGCTTTTGGAAAGTCAGCATCTTCGCTTTCAGTAAATGCAGATGAAGCTGATGTAGTAAGAAGAATTTTTGAGCGGTATGCTGAAACCGGAACATCACTTCGCAGCGTCGCAAAAGAACTGATGGAGGATAAAATTCACGGACCCAAGAGAGAAGCATGGGACAATGTGACTCTTTCAAGACTTTTGCATAGTCCCGTATATGTGAAAGCAAATGAGGATGTGTATTGGCATTATATTTCTCTGGGACTTAATATTTCAAATGACATATCAGACTTTGACGGAGTTCATGGATGCAAAATTATGGGACAACGGGACAGGACAAGGAATAAGTATAATTCACTTGAAAACCAAAGACTTGCCGTGGCAAACCATGAGGGGTTTATAGATGCAAAGTTATGGCTTGATGTTCAGGAAAAGCTTTCCTCTAATAAGCAAATTTCTCTTGATAATGCCGGCAAATACAGTTGGCTTACGGGGCTTTTAAAGTGTAAATGCTGTGGGTATGCGGTGAAAATAAATCACAGCAAGTCTGAAAATCGGATATATCTTATCTGTTCGGGCAAGTCAAATCTCAAGATATGCAACACAAAGATAAGTGTTGATATAAGAGAACTTGAAGCAACGGTTGAAAAGCTTTCGCACGTCAAACGAACAACCGGAATGCATCCCGGTGGAGTTTTGGTTATCCCTAAGGAAAAGGAGTTAACGGATTACACGCCAATACAATACCCTGCAGACCGCAAGGAAATCGGAGTCAGGACAACCCACTTTGATGGGTATTCGTTGATGGACTTGCTAAAGATTGATATTCTTGGGCATGATATGCCCTCTATGTTAAAGCATCTTGAAAAATTGACTGGAGTAAAATCAAAAGACATTCCTCTTGATGATGAGAAGACAAAGAAGCTCTTTTCAGAAATGAAGACTTGCGGAATTCCGGAATTTAGTACGCAATACATAAGAGAATACCTTATGAATAAGATTGATACGGATTCATTTGATAATTTAATAAGAATTTCGGGTTTTGCACATGGGACAGATGTTTGGTATGAAAACGGTGAAAATCTTATTGAAGAAGGAATAGAAGTATCGGACATCGTTTCCTGCCGTGATGATGTTATGCTTTATTTGGTATCGCGTGGTTTAGAAAAAAACGAAGCATTCAGGATTTCTGAACGCATACGAAAGGGAATGGGATTGACTGAAGAACAGTACAACATGCTTGTGAATAATGGAGTTGAAAAATGGCGACTTGACTCGTGGAATAAAATCAAGTATTTATTCCCAAGAGCACATTGTGCATCTTATGTACTGCTTGCATATCGTATTGCCTATTATAAAGCATATTATCCATTGGAATTTTATTGCGCATACTTTAGTATAAATGCAGACAGATTTGACAGCGATCTGCTTGTGAATAATGCGGATGTTTTGTATAAGGAAATTGAGAGGTTTAAAAACAGCGAAGAGTCGCATTTTAATACTCAAAAACTTGACATGATGGAAGTTTGTCAGGAAATGTATGATTTCGGTTTTGAATTTGTGTCAGACAGTATTAAAAATGAGTCTTTTGATAGTTTCTTTATTGAGGATGGAAAGCTCAGGCCCAAACTTAGGTATATTTAAAGCAAAAAAACAAAACAAGCTGAGAAAATGAATTCTCAGCTTGTTTTTATGTTTCTCAACCCCTTGCGTGCCAAGGGTTTCCAGCTGTTGCCAGTGTTTCCCCATAGGCAGCGGTTGGAATGAATTGTTTTTGTTTAATATTTTTGACAATATACTCAACGTGAAAATTTAAATGACGTTTTATAATAAACATATACAACCTTCTCGTAAAGCTACCGTCATATTTGTTTCGGTCAGCTACATATAATTTCTATGAGGAGGTAGTAAAATGAAAATTACTAATACTTTTTCAACAAAAAATATATCCGAGCGTCTGGTTCGTCAGGCAGAGGTTCACCGCAGATGCATTTTGCTTTTGCAGACCGTTAAAGGAAAGAGGTATGCTTAGTGAATGCAATATACGCCAGACAATCCATTGATAAAAAAGACAGCTTATCTATTGAAGGACAAATTGCCGAGTGTCGTAAATTTGCCGGAGAGGACGCGAAGGTTTTTAAGGACAAGGGTTATTCGGGTAAGAATATAAAACGCCCTGCCTTTACAGAGTTAATGAAGGCTGTGGAGGCAGGAACGGTAAAGAAGATATTCGTATATAGGTTAGACCGTTTCAGTCGTTCTATAGCGGATTTTAGCCGATTGTGGGAAACGCTTGCAATTAACGGTGTGGAATTTAATTCGGCAACCGAAAATTTTGATACGGCGACTCCTATTGGAAGGGCAATGCTTAATATCGTTATGACCTTTGCACAGCTCGAAAGGGAAACTACAGCCGAGCGTGTTAAAGATAATTATGTACATAGATTTCGCCTTGGAGCGTGGACAGGTGGACCTGCGCCATTTGGATTTGATTTAACAAAGATTTTGGTTGATGGTGCGCGCGCATCTTCCCTTGTAGCAAACGACAAGGCTGAGGTTGTCAAGAAAATATTTGAGGAATATGCAAAACCTGAGACCTCTCTTAGAGGTTTGGCAAAAGAATTGACGGAAAAAGGAATACACGGACCTAAACGTGAGGTGTGGGATAATGTCACATTATCCCGCATTTTGCATAGTCCGGTATACGTAAAAGCGGATAATGATGTATACTGGTATTATTTAGCCAAAGGGCTTCAAATCCAGCAGGAGATTGAGGCTTTTGACGGAATGCATGCTTGTAATGTTATCGGCAGACGCGACCGATCCAAGAACAAATATAATTCACTTGAAGGACAGATGTTGACTGTTGCCAATCACGAAGGATTTATTGATTCAGAGCTGTGGCTTGCGGTTCAGGAAAAGCTCTCAAAGAATCCGCAGATTTCAAGAGTAAATGCGGGCAAGTATTCGTGGCTTACCGGTCTTATGAAATGTGGGAAGTGTGGATATGCAGTGAAAATTAACTACAGTAAATCGGAGGATAAATGTTATCTTATTTGTTCGGGAAGGTCAAATTTCTCAACCTGTACGTCTACAATTAATATTGACCTACGTGAGCTTGAAATGAAAATTGCAGAGCAGATTGATGAGATATTAAAGGAATCGCTGCCCGAAGATTTAATTCCGGCAACAAAAGAGGTATCATCTGACATTCTGGCAATAGAGCAAAAGATAGAAAGACTTGTAACAGCTCTTTCGGAGTGTAGTGAGATTTCAGCCACATATATTTCAAAGCAGATAGAGGCACTACATAAACAACGTAATGACATAATAAACAGTATTAAAAACGAACCTCGAAAGATACGTCAAATCGAATTTAACGCACTTGAATTTGATGAAAAGAAGATCATAGTAGCTGAGTTTATAGAACGTATCTTGTTAGAAGGAAATGAAGTAAATATTATATGGAAAATCTGACTTGTTTATTATTTATATAAATTAGTCGGATTTTTTATCTTTTAGGAAATTACTACTTTTATATTGTAATTTCCTAAATTACAAATAAAGTGTACCTTAATCCCCCAAGATTGGGGGCAGGGGGTTGATGTGTTCAAATCGAACACTTTTTTATATAATTAATAATAATCTTTTACAACGGAACAAACTATATGATAAAGAATTACTGGGGGACCCGGGGGAAGAAACATATATGTTTTCTTCCCCTTGCTACAAATAAGGGACCACTTATAATTAATTAAATTATTTATTATTATATATTTATATATAAATATATAGACATATAGATATATACATAAATATATATTACGAAAGGAATAATTATTATGGCAATATTTGAATCATTCAATGGTAATGGAAATTACCGTAACGAAAACGCAATAGCGCTTGTTACTAAATATATTTTTAATCCATATAAAACCTTAAGCAAGTGTTATGGAGGTTATGGGGTTGATTTTCAATGTCCGATTGAAAGCATGATAAATGTATCAGAGCAGTTTGGCAAAAGAAACGGTGTGCAGCTTCGGCATTATGCAGTATCGTTTGCATTATATGAACTAAGCATGCCCAAAATAGCTAATGAAATAGGCAGAAGAATCGCAGAGTTTATAGGACAGGAATATCAAACCTTATACGCTGTTCATGAAAATTGTAAACACCTGCATATACATATTGTTTCAAATGCTGTAAGCTATATAGATGGGCATAGGTTCTATGGAAGAAAGCGGAAGTTTTATGCTCTTATGGAAGGTATACGCCAAATATTATGGGATTACGGCATAACAAAATTTATGTATGTTTCCAAAAAAGAAGATATCCCGAGTGCTTAGCACACGGGATATAGTCAAATTAACTTTTTATGCATTCCATAATAAAGTCTTTAACGGATTGTTTGGGAATTCGCCAGACCCGTCCGTTACGGTAGGCTTTTAGCTTGCCGGAATTAAGATATTCATAAATCGCATTATAACCGATTCTGAGAACCTCGCAGGCCTCCTCTACTGTGAGAATATCAGGGTAATCTTCAAACATCATTTATCTCTCCTTGGAAATATTTATTTAATATGATGTTTGGTTATAATGCGTTAAATATATTACCTTCTTTTATTTAATAATATATACAGATGGGGTATATATGTGAGATTTGTTTTGTTTACTTATGGCGGAGCTTATATAAGTTTTTATCAAAAAATCCAAGTTCCGGACAATTATATCCGTTCTTTTTATAATTATCAATAAAAAATATATAGTCAGCCTCCTTTCCGTTTTTAAAATTTTCTTCTAATGGAAGTTCAAGCATATCCTTTAAGTCAATAAATAGCTGCATGTATGAGAATAAGCCACCAACGAAAAAACAAGTATCGAATCTATTATGATGCGAAAAGACATCTTTTAGTTTATAGCCAAGCTCACTTTTTGCAAATTTTTCATATTCTTTTTTATACATACCACATTCAAAGTTAATATCTGCTTCAAAGTGTTCCCGGATGCTTTTACTATACTTTAAGGATTGCTTTATTTCTTTCCAATCGGAAATAGGTGTTTGGGTAGAATGATGCATAAAAACGACATCACAAATTTCTTTTTCACCAAGGATAAAGCTTTTTCCCTTTGCCCAATAAGATTCAATTTTATTTTTTTGTAAAGGGAAATATACTACTATATTCTTTTCCTTCATCATCATCAGTGCCGACATCAGGATGGAATTTAAGCCTTTGCGGTCGGCATCAAATATAGTTCGATTATTCAAAAACCCGTCTATATTATCCGGTATGATAATTGCAAGTTCCTTGTTTTTCCTTTTAACAATTTTCTTTGTATAGGTTAATTTCATATCCTTATTCGTCTATTTCTTCGTCCTCTTCTTCCTGTAGAATCTTTTGTGCAAGGTCTTCTATTTGCTTTTCTTTTTTGCGTTCTTGGGATACCTCTTTTTCAATTTTTGAAAATCTAATACTGTCCATAAAATTCAAAGCTGCAAAATGTATTTTTGTTGATAGTTTCATAAAAATTCTCCTTATAGTTTATTCATTAGCCTCGGCATTATCTGCAAGGTCTTCCAATACCGTTTTTAAACTGTTGATGGCTTCATCTTCTGTTGGAACCTTAATCTTTTCACGTTTTGTTACCACATCTTCAATGAGTGGAACCAAAAGCTTTTTTGCGAACTGTTTTTTCTTTGCGCTGGAATACATATCTTTTAAAAGACTTCCGCTAAGTTTATCCTTGAGTTTTTGAACAATTTTTTCGGCTTCTTCTTTGTTTAAAAGGTACTCGGCAGATAATTCTTCAAATACTTTTTGGATTATTTTGAGCATCACCTCTGCGTCATCGGGCGTAATTTTATCAGTCACTTTTTTTGAGAGCTTACTTGTCCCTGTTGCACCTAATATGCCGCCTATTACTGCTCCAACAGCATGACCTACCCCAGGGAATATAGTGCCGCCTACGCCTGCTCCGACAGTAGACCCTACTCCGCCACCGCCAATAGACATTCCTGTATTCGTTAGATTTTTTACGAATTGCTTAGATGACATTCTTCCTTTAAAAATATTAACTACATCTGCTGTTTCAAGCAATGTGAAAGTAACTCCTGATGCAATTAAATTGCCTCTAAAAAGTTTTGCAGCACTTTTTATTGCAGCGGAACCGTATATGTTGGCATGACCTTTTGCACCTCTAAAGGCATTTGTTATAAAAGCTGATGCTTTAGGGCCTATAAGTTTTGCAAAAGATTCGGTACTGCTCACTAAAGCGGAGTTTAGACCCATTTTTGACAGTTGTCCTGCCATAACAGAGGAGGCAAAGGCTATGCCGCCAACTTTGAGTCCTGAGTACGTGGCTGCGTTTAAAGCAATATCAGGTTTCTCGCCGCTCCATATATTTACGGCGAAGGTGATAAGAGTGCTTATACTGAATGCAGTTGCAGCGATTATTATACCGTTAACGGCATCGTATGTAATAGATTCTACTGTTCCGGCTTTAGCAATATTTTTTGCTTGTTGATAAGAAAAGTGACCTTTGCGGACAATGTTTTCTGCTTCCTTGGGGTCTGTAATTCCCTTTACCTGACCTCTTTTTATTTTTTCTTCCATTGCCTGAATGGCGCCATTGTAAATTTTTTCATCATTAGGAACTTCAATTTGCATAGGCTTTCCATCAACCATATATCTGAACATTCCGTTTCCGCTGTCATCGAAACATTCGTTTATACACCTTGACCCTGTAGCACAGTATTTTGATTGTATATATATACCATCTACAATTCTGTCAGCACCATTTTTTGCGTTATTGTCACCTAAAATTTTTGAGTCGTGCCCCGAAAGTTTGTCAAACAAATCGTTGGCACGCTCGGCGGCAAAGCCATGTCCTTGCCTTGCGTGAAAGCGTTCTTCTTCAAAAGATTTGTTTACGGTGTCTCGGGTTGCTGAGGATATACCGCCGTTAATTCCGGCATCCTCAAAGGTTTTTTTAGTGTTAAAGTCCTTTATAGTTTCATTTTCATTCATAGACAAAACCTCCGTAGTAAATATTCTATTTAAAATGTCCTCCTTGTCATATTTTTATATCTAATAGATATAATACCATATTCTAAAATTCGTGTCAATAGTTATGGGATTTTGGTAAAATACTATGTAAGAGGTGGTATTATGAAACCTGTTTATGAATCAGAATATTTGCAATTAGGATTGAAGATAGCATATTACAGAAAATTTAGAGGATTAACGCAAGAACAGCTTGCAGAAAAAATAGGGCGTACCCCTGCGTTTATTGGTCATGTGGAAGCTCCCAATATAAATAAAGCAATATCGCTTGATACACTCTTTGATATAGCAATAGTGTTGGATATTCCTGTGTACAAGTTCCTTATGTTTGAAGAAATGTAAATACGCTTTATTTGTTACTTTAAATTATATATTATCCCTGTAGATAGGCTCAAAGCATAGACTTTGGGTCTAAATTTGTTTATAGGGAGAATTGGCTATGAAAGAAAAAGAAGAAAAGAAATTATGTTCTGGTTGTGGAGCAGAGTTGAGAGAAGACGAAATTTGTGAATTTGACGGCAAAATAATGTGTCAGCAATGCTTTGATGAAAGTACAACAACCTGTGACTGCTGCGGTGATAGGATTTGGGAGGAAGATGCTCGAGGAGACGATGGCATTACACTATGCAACAGGTGTTATGAATATAACTATACAACCTGCGAAGCTTGCGGAAGGCTGATACATAATGATGATGCAAATTATGAGTCTGATGATTCAGATTACCCGTATTGTCAAAGCTGCTATAACAGCAGAATAAATGGAGCAATTAAATCGTATAACTATAAGCCCGAACCGATATTCTACGGTTCGGGCCCTTTGTTTATGGGGGTTGAACTGGAAATAGACAAAGGCGGCGAGGATAACCGCAATGCAGAAAAAATTCTTGATGTGGCGAACCGCTCTGCAGAACATATATACTGCAAACACGACGGCAGTATAAATGACGGTTTTGAAATAGTGAGTCATCCCATGAGCCTTGATTATCATTTAAATAAAATGAACTGGCGGGAGATTTTTGAAACAGCCTCGGAAATGGGCTATCGCTCCCACCAGACACAAACCTGTGGTTTGCATATCCACGTAAGCCGACGTGCGTTTGGCAAGACATATGAGGAGCAAGAGACGGTTATATCAAGGATAGTGTATTTTGTGGAAAACCATTGGAATGAGCTGCTTAAATTTTCAAGGCGGACAGAGGAAAATATAAATCGCTGGGCAAGTCGCTATGGAATTCTTACAACGGCTCAGGATACTTATAAAAATGCAAAAAGCAGACGGCTTGGCAGATATGTGGCTGTTAATCTTGAAAACTGCGATACCGTGGAATTCAGGCTGTTCCGGGGAACGCTTAATTACAAAACCTTTGTGGCAACCCTTCAGCTCATTGACGAAATTTGCAACTATGCAATCAATTTGTCGGATAAGGAATTGGAAGGGATGTCATGGTCAAACTTTGCGGCGATGATACTTCCTAAGAAAGCGGAGTTGATTGAGTATTTGAAAGCAAAACGACTATATGTAAATGAGCCAATTGAGGAAGCCGAGGTGATGTAAATGTGTTGTCTGTTTGGTTTTTATAATTATAGCGGTGAACCGATTAAAAATATATCGGCACTTACAAACAGTCTTGCCAGACAAGCAATAGCAAGAGGCACTGATGCTTCGGGGATAGCCTATAACCACAACGGCAAATTGGTTATACATAAAGAGTCACGTTCTGCGGCATTAATAGATTTCAAACATCCCGATAATATTGTATCTATGCTTGGGCATACTCGTCATTCTACCCAAGGCAGCCACAAAAGAAATCATAATAACCATCCTTTTTCGGGACAGTGTCAAAATAGGGGCTTTGCCCTTGCACATAACGGGGTTCTGATAAATGACCGTGAGCTGCAAAAGAAACTCAAATTGCCTAAAAGCAAAATAGAAACCGACAGTTATGTGGCGGTTCAACTCATTGAGAAAAAGAAGATTCTTTCGGAAGAAAGTATCAAATATATGGCTGAGCAGGTTGAGGGCAGTTTTTCCTTTTCTATTCTTGACACTAAAGATACATTATGGCTAATCAAGGGCGACAGCCCCCTTTCGATAATACATTTACCTGACTATAAGCTGTATGTATATGCATCGACTGATGAAATATTATATAAATCCTTGGTTGACACCAAACTTTTTGATGCTGTAAAAAAGGGTCGTTTTGAAGAACTTGCTATAAAGGACGGTGAAATTATAAGCATATTACCGAATGGGCAGATAAACCGCAGTGAGTTCGAGTATGACATTTACGGATATTCGGGTCGGTTCAACTGGTGGGAATATGGAATAACGTCAAAAAAGGGAAGGACATCATATATAGACGACCTTAAATCTGTGGCGGTATATCATGGGTATACTGCGAATGATATTGATAATCTGCTCAGCAATGGTTTTACTATTGAAGAAATAGAGGAATACATATATTGCTGCGAGTAAAGTGCTTCATTAGGGTACACTCTAACGGGATACGGAAAAAGTGTCCCGTTAGGGTTGGTTTGCCTAATTTGGGATATGCCATTCAAAACTGCAACCCTATTGGGAAAGGAGTCTGTATTTGAAAATTGGGTATATAAGAAGTAGCACTGCCGACCAGAACATTGCCCGTCAGGAGGTGCTGATGCAGGAATTAGAGGTTGACGAAGTTTACATAGACCGAATAAGCGGTAAGAACACCGACAGGCCCGAACTGAAACGGATGATGAATTATGTCCGTCATGGTGATACGGTTATTGTAGAATCAATCAGCCGTTTCGCAAGAAATACAAGGGACTTACTTGACCTTGTTGAAAAGCTGAATGAAAAGCAAGTTGAGTTTATTTCAAAGAAAGAATCTATTGACACAACCACACCTACGGGTAAGTTTATGCTGACAGTTTTCGGTGCGGTGGCAGAGCTTGAACGTGAATATATTTTACAAAGACAAAGAGAGGGTATTGCCATAGCCAAAGAAAACGGAGTATATAAAGGCAGAAAGCCGATTGAACGACCGGAGTTTCGGTCGGTTGTGTCGCTATGGAAAAACGGCAGTATAACCGCCGTTGAGGCAATGAAACGGCTTGATATGAAATCAAGTACATTTTATAGGAAAGTGAAGGAGATGATGTAATGGGGTGGACGTTACTTGGATTTGGATTGACATTAACAATACTGTGCCTTATGGAGAACCGTAAGGTATGGGCATAAAGGGGTGAGCGATATGCCTATAATATTTGCCGTAGTCGGCACAAAGCTCGCAAGCTTTGCCGAGGGAGCAATACTTGCTGCCTCGGTTTATCTTGTCAGCCGTGGGGTTAAAAATCCGCTGAAAAATAAGAAAAAGTAGTTTTATATAATAGCTATCGTTGTTTGAACGATGGCTATTATTTTTTGTGTGTTGGAAAATAAAAAGGTTGATTATATGCGTTGAAATAAGTATAATAGAATAAAGGCAATTTGTGGTAAATAAGTAGGTGAGATATATAGAGATAGAAATTGTAAGAAATCGTGAATGGTTAAACCATAAAAAAATAAAAATGTTATTAATATCTACAGGAGATTACAAAAGATGAAGATTATGAAAAGATTTATAGCAGCAGTTCTTGTTTTATCAATGTTATTAGTTTCTGTTAATGCGGAGGAACTGCTTGATTTATATTTTGATGCATCACTTGATTTAAAAACGGGCGAAACAACACTTACGCCAAAGGAATTAGATACAGAAACTGACTCTTCTGATTTATGGGTGGAAGTAACCAAAATAGCACCGGACGGAACGGTAAGTCATTTTTATTCCGGTGCGGTTGGAGAATATGATAACGGCAGATGGGTAAATATTGATTTTTCGGATGATAAACCGCTAATGCTATGTGATTGGCAAACTCAAAATTGTTATTGGGTTGTGCCGGCGGAAGAGCCTGAGGAAGACAATAGCGCCGAAAATCAAAATGAAACAGAGCCTCAGGATGAGAAAAATATTAAATCTATGCCGAAACTGATTCCTGATTCAGTAGAAAAAGTTTTTTCGCTGCCGGAAGTTGATACTACTTTTATAAACACTGAACAGGTATACACAGATGATTCGGATGAATGTATTCCACAAAATGCACAGCTGGTAATTAACAATCAGCCGCAGAGTGATGTGCTGACAGAAGACGGGATTGAAACAATTGCAGATGCTGAGCTGTATTCAACCAATAACTTTATTTTCAATGCAAATTTACTAACTTCATTCAACACAATAACGGGTCCTGCCAGCGAAAACGGAGCAAATGAGCCGAAATTTTCATATAACAGTTTCTTGGAAGAAAATGTCTCGGATTATTCGGGCGAGCTTACGCTGAATTTTGAAGATTTAGTTCTGGACGGAAGAAATGGACTTGACCTTAGAATAGGAAGAACCTATCAAACTGTTGCTGCAAATGTAGGCGAAAGCACAATAATGGTTTTACCTAAATCAAACGGTCGCTTGGGTAATTTCCTAATAAATGATTATTCAACATATATGATGGACAGGTACAATCTTGGTGTTGGCTGGAGCTTTAGCTTCCCGTCTGTACAAATAGAAACCGAATATATTCCTCTGGAGGTTGTTGATACATATTATTACGAAGAGGAAAAGGAACTGTTTTACCATAGCGGCAACGGCGATGTATATCAGGTTGAATTTACTGCCGATACAACCGACAGCAATCTGAAGGGCTATTACAACAAGGATATTCAGTTTAATAAAAATGACACCGGATATTCAAACGGTCAGGTAACATCGTATTATTCAATGACATTGTCAGATAAAACCAAACAGTATTTTGCAGAAGACGGAAGATTGATTGGTATAGTTGACCGCTTTGGCAATACAATAAAATTTGAGCACGAATTAAAAAGCATAACAAACAGAGTTCCGCAAGGTACATTTGCTTATAATACCGAAAATAACAATTCTGATTTTGATTTTGATGGTGATATGTGGATTTCGTCAACATCAAGTACAGGGTCTCCGGACGCAGTACGTCAGGTGAATACTGGAATTGGTAGCATTGACGGTCAGGTGATGCGTTTTAGTCGCAATAATGCAAATGGTGATACATACATCATATCTCAGCCCATTCAGGTTAAACCCCTCACAGATTATGAGCTTGGAATAAGATTTAAAAGTCAATATAGTGCCGATATCGATGTGGACATTGTAGGATACGATACTGCATATAATCTGCAAGATGAGGTTACTTTAACAATTGAGGATTATCCCACAAATACTTGGTATGATTTTTCGGATACCTTCTCAATGTCAAGTGCAGTCAGGTATATTCAAATCAAAATAAGTCCTCGCAATGCAAATGGTATGTATATTGACACCGTAAAACTGGATGACCCTAAGCCCATACTTAAAAAGATAACCGATAGCGTTGGCAGAACAGTTGAGTTTGCATATCAGGGCGATGCGACTTCGGGCGAAACGACGGGGTCAGTTATCCTTACCGTTACATCCCCTGACGGCAGCAATACCAGAACACTAACATATAACCAAGAGGCCATACAGTTTGTCACGAGATATTTGGGCCACGGAGAGCATAGAACGCAGTGGTATTTAAATAGCAGCAACACCGAAGGGAATGACGGGACACCGGTTCAGTATGCGTATGAGGGCGGTGTAACCTTTGATAGCGAAGGTAATGCCGTTTACCCAAAATTGTACGCCAATTATGAGCAAAAAACTCAGTTGACATCAGATGGGTATAACCATAAGCCTGTATTAAACAGTGTGAAATATAAGGACAGAAAGAAAATATATGAATATGAAACTGTTCGCAAAAACCTTGGCGATGACGGATACTATGACACATTAAGAATAAAGAAAAAGTATGATAAGTATTTGTACGTTCCCGAAGGTGCTACAAAGGGATATTTCAAGGGCGAAATTGATGTTGTCAATTACTCATATTCGGGCACATATAACGGAAACACCTTTAACAATGAAACGGGCTATCCCAATTACACCTTTGATGATGAAACAAGCCTGAATGAACAATGGACAGTAACAAAAACCGGCAAATCAACAGATACTGTTACTTTCAGTAATTGTGCTGTTGTTCAGCAAACCAGTTCTTCAGGTGGAACTTCGGTTGTCTCAGATTATACAAACCATTCTAATTTCAAAATTTTACCTACTCAAATCAAAAAAACCGTGACTCAAAATGGTTCATCAAAGAGTACTTATGTTCTGTATTCGTATAATGATTGGGGCGGTGTTGCATCAGAAACAAAGGAAATCGATGAAAGCATAAAGAATACTGCAGAGTTACTTGAAAAGTATACAACGGTGTATCAATACGAGCCAAATTTCCATTATATAACGCAGAAGAGCTATTATAACAACATAGACAGTCCGCAGGTGACTGAGATAAACACATTCAATTCAAACGGATTGTTGACCTCCAGCGAAAATGCAGTTAAAGAAAAGACGGTTTATCATTACGAAAATACAACTTATCCATTTCTTGTAACCAAAACCACAATTGATGACCCTATGCGTTTTCACAATTTAATGGGCGGTGATATGGTTACATCATACATATATGATTCATACGGATTGTATCCCATGACAATTTCCGAATCCTATGACGGGGGAACAGCTCTGACAAGCTATGAGTATGACTATATTAGTGGAGATATCCTGATGGAAACATTGCCGGATGATTCAAGCACACAATATACTTATTATCAGGATGGAAAAGTTGACCTTGTTGTGTCACCATTAAGTATGACAGAAGATAATGAATTGTTCTATATGCTTGAAAAACACACTTATAGTTCAAATCACCAGATTATCGGTTATGTAGAGGATGAGGATTGTGTATTCAGCAGAGAACAAGTAGTAAAATATGTTGTTTTTTATGATGAAGGTGTGGCTGTACCATACATATTAGATTTTAATTACTATGATGCAGTGGGCAACTTGAAAATAAATCAACATTATTGCTTTATCGGTGATGATGGAAGCACCATACAGTTGAAGTCAATTACTAAATATTATCACGATATACATGACCGCTTGATTAAAACCGTTGATAGCGAGGGTAACACAGTTACATATACCTATGATGGCTTTGACAGACCGGTATCAGTTACAGACAGCGAGGGAAATGTTTATAACTATACATACGACAATGTTCAAAACAAAATAGATGTAAGCCTTAACGGAGTAAGTCAAACAGCGGACAAGTTACTTGCAACACAATATTTTGATTTGTATGGTAATGTAATTCAGAATACTGTTTATCCGACTAACTCAACAAGCCAGACATTAAGTGAAAGCTATGAGTATGATTTAAATAATAACCTTACAAGCTTTACCAATGCAAATGGTTATAAAACTGAATATCTGTATGATGCATCAAATCGGTTGATCGAAACGATTCTTCCAAACGGTGTTAAGGCCACATCAAGCTATTCGGTATTTAATGAGCCGTCTTTTGAAAAAATCTATGCTGCAGACGATGTCGAAAAAATGGCACGAATAAGCTATCGCAATGAAAAAGGCGATTTAAGCAGCCGCTTTTTCAATTATGACGGACGAATGACGGATTCTGACGGCTATGATACCGACGAGAAGGGCAGAACAACAGTTATTCAGGAAGGCGAAAATCATAAATCTATTTATTATGATGAGTTTGATCGTCCTTTAATTATATCAAGCGGTGACAGTAATATCCAAAAGCGATATAATTGGTTTGGCGAAACAATATCAGTTTCCAACAATAATGATGTTTCATCTGTAAGCTATAGCTATGATATGATAGGAAATATAGCCCAAAAGCTTCAGGCTGGTGTGCATAGTATAGACTATACTTATTCAAGTATCGGCAATATAACTCAAAGCACAATGCCTTCAGAAAGAACCGAAAGCTATACCTATACACCAAATGGAAATCTTGATACCATTGCTACAGAGGGCAAAACCTTTGACTACGATTATTATGATACAGGATATGTAAAGAGCATAACATATCCAAATGGCTTGAAAACCGAATATGAATATGATAATATAAATCGTGTAACAAGGGTAATCACAACAAAGAATGGCACTGCAATAAACACCTTTGAGTATGAATATGACAATAACGGCAATACAACTAAGGAAATACGCAATGGTGCTGTTACATCATATTCATATGATAGTCTCGACAGACTTATTTCTGTTACATACAGCGACGGTTCATCAGTTGCCTATGAGTATGATGCACTCAACAACAGAACCAAAGAAACCTATTCAACCGGCGATGTAAAGGATTATGTGTATAACGAAAAGTATCAGCTTAAAGAGATTAAGTTAAATGGTCAGGTTACTGATACATTTACTTATAACGAAACAGGTGCAGTAGTTACACATAACAACAAAATCTTCACCTACAACGAATGGGATAGAATGTCAGGTTATTCAGATGGAACTGATAGCTATACATATAAGTACGATGCAAATGGTATCAGAACGCAAAAGAATGACAAGCTGTACATTATTGACATCAATAACAATGTTGTTGCTGAAACGGATAGCACAGGAGCAGTAGCAGATGAGATTCTGTGGGGACATCAGCCACTTGCAAGAAAAGTAAACGGCACTTGGTATTATTATATTTATAATGCACATGGTGATGTAGTTGGGCTTGTTGATGATAACGGAAACATAAAGAACACATATACCTATGACCCATGGGGGAATGTTCTTTCTGAATCTGAAAACATTGACAACCCGATAAAATATGCCGGAGAATATTATGATGACGAGCTTGGTATGATTTATCTCCGTGCAAGATACTACAATCCGCAAATCGGACGATTTACTAGTCTTGATATTGAGGAAGGCGAAATAGCAAGTCCTCTTGATATGAACAGGTATGTGTATTGTAGGAATAATCCGATTAAGTATGTTGATCCTACAGGCAAGAGTGCAATAGCAACTGCTGTAGCAATAGTTGGGCCTGCTGTGATTGACGCAGCAGCAACAGCCATAGTTTATGGGTTTACAGGTAGGAATATTGGTGCTGGTCTTGTTAATGGATTTGTTGAAGGATTAACTGCATCTGTTTCAACATATATTGGTGGAGTTCCTGGTGCAATTATTGGCGGAACATTAGGATCGGCATTAGGCTCAATGTCGGAGGATTTGTTGTTTAATAAAAATAAAAGCGTAGAGGAAATTGCAAAATCTGCAGCAGAGTCAGCAGCTTGGGGATTAGTTGGTGGACTTTCCAGTTCTTATATCGGTAAGGCGATTGATATAGCAAACGAGGCGGGTTCTGCAGCTCAGACTTTGATGAAATACGATGAACGTTTTGGTAAAGCGATAAAAATATTTTTTGAACAACTCGTCAATATTTTAAGCTCACAATGATAGGAGGGTATAAAGTGAATAAAGAAATTTTTGTGAAACAAAATCACAAAAATATAAAAACGGTTCTTCTAATTTTGTATATATGTTTTTTCTGTATCTCAACAATTATTATGTTTGCAAACGAAAAAGTAAGGTTGGGCATGAGCATATTTTTAATTTTTCTTTTCTTATTGCTTTTATATTTATCAAAGGTATTTGAAAGATTTGGTATATACATAAATGATAATAAAGTCTATTATAAAACATTAGTAAGAAAAGAAATAGATATAAACTCTATTGTCGGAATCAAGATAATTAAAGCCAAAGGACAAGTCAATATAGCATGGTCATCATTTGATATTAAAGACAAAGAGGGCAAGAATCTTTATTCAATGATGTTTTTAACAACGATTGAAGAAGGCATGAAAGAATATCAATATGGCGACTTGGAATTTAAAAGAAGATATGGGAAAAGTATTATAATGCAGTCAGTATATGATGAAAGATTGATTGATTATTTTAAAGAACACTTAATATCTCTTGAAATTTTAGATTAACTAATTAAGAGTTCTGCGGTAGCTTTTAAGTTGCCGCAGAATATAACAATACACATGCGATATTGTAGGACTTGTGAACGAAGCAGGAACAGTTGTAAATACTTACGAATATACTCCGTGGGGAGAAATTCGTAGCAAAACAGAAACCGTCGACAATCCAATAAAATATGCCGGAGAATACTATGATGATGAACTTGATATGATTTATCTCCGTGCAAGATACTACAATCCTAATATCGGCAGATTTACAAGTCTTGATATCGAAGAAGGAGAAATCTCTAATCCTCCTGATATGAATAGATATGTGTATTGTAGGAATAATCCGATTAAATATGTGGACCCAACTGGTAGAGAAGGTGTTGCAGTACAAATGTTATTAGATGCTTTCACTGGAGGTGGCAAGACGAGAGATTATTCATATAATCAAGAAATTGTTAGAACATTTTATTCATCTCCTAATTTAAATAAAATTGTAAACGCTAATTTTGAGAAGTTTAAAGAATCTGGTCTTTCAACAAATACTTATTCTGAGTCTGTAAGTTTTTATGGAAATGATTTAAATCCCAATGACCTTGATTTGCATTTGGCAGTTGGATTGGCTGATTATTCAATGACTTTTACTAAGGAGACTGTCAAAAAGAGATTTTTGTGGATGACATGGGAAGAAACTGTTTACAATGTAAAAATTACGATTTCTGATAGATACAATTTTGATAATTATCGTGAAGGACAACATTTTAGTGATTTTTTAAATAATTGGGGGTATGATTGGCAAAAATCTGGTTCTTTAAAACCATATTATTGGAGTGTTACATTTATGAAGAAAGGACTGTAGAAATTATGAGGAGAGTTTTGTTATTGATTAGTGTTTTTGCTACGATGTTATTTATGAGTTCGTGTGCAGGAACAGGAGATTGGAGTTACAAATTGCCTAATGACTATGAAGTATGGCACATAAATTCAAGCGAGATATTGATAAAATGTGTTGATTTAGAAAACCCTGGCGAGAAAATTCCATCGTTTGTAAAAGAATTTTCTTATGATGAACGATATGTATTTTCGAGAAACATTGAAGATGTATCGTCTAATAATATTCTTGACGAAATATATTACGCATTGGATACGGTTGAAAAGAAAGTATATGGCCCATTTGATAGCATAGAAGGACTACAAAAGAAAACAGATGAATGGGATGTTGAACTTCCTAAAAGGTGGTATAGAACATCGCCTGATCCCAATATGAGCAAGTGAGATAAATGTATTAAATTCTGCGGTGACAGAAATATCACCGCAGAATAACATAAGTTGAATTCCAAAATAATGACAAGCAGTATATTGTTGACATCAACAACAATGTTGTTGCAGAAACAGACAACACAGGAGCAATAACGGATGAAATACTGTGGGGACATCAGCCCCTTGCACGAAAAGTAAACGGCACTTGGTATTGGATCAATGTCAATAAAGTAGACAGTAAAAAGAGAAAAAATTATACAGACATAAGCAACGCCTCCTTTTGGTTAGGAGTAAGACCATTGTTGTGTGAGTGAGGTCTGACAGAATTGTAAAAACCATTTATATAAGTAA
>JAZRLM010000008.1:0-16944 GCA_045646865.1 Clostridia bacterium | reverse complement strand
GTGGGAAAGCCTTCCCCTGTGGGAGGGGAAGGTGAGTTTTGCATAGCAAACTCGGATGAGGTGGTATAGTAAAAATTTATGATGTTTAACGGTTGTATTGACAACCTACACCTCATCAGTCACTTCGTGACAGCTTCTCCTTGAGGAGAAGTCTTGCAGTCGAATAACCCATTTATGGGTAGTAAGTAAAAGTTGCATGGCTGGCAGGCCAATAAAAAGACGCACTTGTGCGTAGCCATTAGTGGGTAGGGCTATGCCCGAAAATGAAATACCCCCGTTATACGGGGGGATATTTATTGGCTGCCGGACTAGGATTCGAACCCAGACAAACAGAGTCAGAGTCTGCTGTGCTACCTTTACACAATCCGGCAATATTTAAAAATAAAAAAATCAATTTGGTGCGAGCAGTGGGACTTGAACCCACACGTCGGTTGACACACGCCCCTCAAACGTGCCTGTCTGCCTATTCCAGCATGCTCGCATCTTCAAATCAACTCGTTTATTATAATACCAATTAGCTAATTTGTCAAGGGTTTTTTTGAAAAAAATTAAAAAATTTGTATTAAATCTTTTTCGCACACATAATATTAAGCAGGAGGCGATTAATGTAATGAACAAATTCAGGGTTTATCTGATTGGAATTTTAATTCCGTTGGCGGTTGGCGGGCTTTCTGCTCTTTTAACACGCGGCAATATGATGCTGTATAGCGATATAGTACAGCCGCCCCTTGCACCGCCACCGATACTCTTTCCGATAGTGTGGACCATTCTTTACATATTAATGGGTATCGGCAGCGCAAGAGTTTACCTTAAAAAAGAGGCTATGCCCCGTGAAGTGACAAATGCTTTAAAAATATACGCACTTCAGTTGGGCTTTAATTTTTTCTGGAGCCTGATATTCTTTAACCTTCGGGCATTTTTGTTTGCGTTTATCTGGCTGATAGCCTTGTGGGGACTTATAATCGTTATGCTGTTTAAGTTTTATAAGATTGATAAGCCTGCGGCGATAATAAACATTCCTTACCTTTTGTGGGTGACATTTGCCGCTTATCTCAATCTGGCTATTTTCATATTGAATTAGAGGGCTTTTCAGCCCTCTTTTATTCTATGCTTTCAAGGTAGTCTTCGAAGTTGCTCTTAATAACTGTAACTCTTGGACCGTAGATAACCTGAACGCCTGAACCGCTTTTGATTATGCCCGAGGCTCCGCTCTGGCGAAGAAGGGCGTCGTCTACCTTGGAGCTGTCTTTTACTGTAACACGCAGACGTGTTGCACAGCAGTCTACATTTACAAGGTTATCCTTACCGCCAAGACCCTGCAGGATAAGGGGTGATTTATCTTCCTTTGCGGCGTTAACGTCCTTTCTGGTGTAAAGTCTGGTGTCTGCCTCGTCGTCCTCACGGCCGGGGGTGACAAAGTTGAACTTTCTGATAAGATAGCGGAAAATGAAGTAGTACACCGCAAAATAGATTATACCTACCCAAATAACATTCAGCCAGTTGGTTTTGTCGTTGCCCTGCAGAATTCCGAAAAGGAACAGGTCAATAACACCGCCCGAGAAGGTCATACCCACACCAACATTCAGAATGTGCATAATCATATATGCAAGACCTGCAAAAATACTGTGGATTACATAAAGAACGGGTGCAACAAAAAGGAATGTGAACTCAATTGGCTCGGTAATACCTGTAAGGATTGAGGTCAGTGCCGCAGAAAGGAGCAGACCGCCTGCAACCTTTTTCTTGGAGGGCTTAGCAACCGAGTACATAGCAAGTGCCGCACCGGGAAGACCGAATATCATCAGAGGGAACTTTCCGCTCATAAAACGTGTTGCTTCAACCGAGAAACGGGTTGTAGAAGATGATGCAAGCTGGGCAAAGAAGATGTTCTGTGCACCTGCGATTGTCTGACCGTCGATAACCATACTTCCGCCAAGACCTGTCTGCCAGAAGGGCATATAAAATACGTGGTGCAGACCAAATGGGATAAGGGCACGCTCGATTGTTCCGTAGATGAATGTGCCGAAGTATCCTGAACGGAGCACCAAATCACCAAGAGAATAGATAGCCCTCTGAACATAAGGCCATACAAAGTACATAACAAGGCCGACGAGGATATACACAAAGGTGGAGATTATGGGTACAAAACGCACACCGCCGAAGAACGAAATAACGGTGGGCAACTGTATTTTATAAAAACGGTTGTGAAGTGCCGCAACACCAAGACCAACGATAATACCGCCAAACACACCCATTTCAAGAGAACGGATACCCACAACATTGGCAACAGTACCTTCGAGCATTGCGCCTTCGGCGAGCTGACCGTTGAGTGAGAGAAGAGTGGAGATGGTCTGATGCATAATAAAGAATGCAATAGCCGCAGACAGTACTGCTGTGCCGTGTTCTTTCTCTGCCATACCAAGGGCAACGCCCATAGCAAAGATTATGGGCAGATTTGCAAAGACAATGTTACCTGTCTGGGCAAGAACCTGCATTACCGAGTTCAGGAATGTTCCGGGGCCGAGAATTGACCCAAGGTTATATGCCTGAATGGTGGTTGGATTGGTAAGTGATGAACCTATGCCCAGCAGAAGTCCTGCAATAGGCAATAGTGCAATGGGCAGCATAAATGAACGGCCGACCCTTTGCAGAATACTGAATAATCCGTTTTCGCCTTTGTTTTTCATAGAATTTCAAATCCTTTCATAATTTATTTGTATGTCATGGCAGGACTGCCTGCTTTTGCCGAGGGTGCTTCAAGCACACGAAAGCTTTTCAGCTTTTCGGGGTTGGTGATTACAACTGCCGTTGCTGTGCTGTAACCCTTTTCCTTTATAAAATCAAGGTCGGCGTGGGCAAGGGCATCTCCTGCGGTAAGGCGGTCTCCTTTTTTAACAAGGGGGGTAAAGCCTGCGCCTTTCAGCTCGACGGTGTCGATGCCTATGTGGACAAGTATCTCAAGACCGTCATCGGTGGTGATGCAGAAGGCGTGCAGAGTGTCGGTTACATCAGTCACCGTGCCGTTTGCAGGACTGAAAAAATCGCCTGATGAGGGGATTATCCCAAAACCGTCACCGAGGATTTTTTGCGAAAAGACCTTGTCGGGAATTTTGGTAATATTGATAACCCGTCCGTTGGCAACTGCGGTAAGTGTTTTTTCTTTTTTAAAAAAATTAAACATAGTGGCTCCTTTCTAATCTATACTGCGTATTTTTTCACGGAGAGTAAGGATGCAGGGGGGTGAAACAGAAAGCTCGTCAACACCCATCCTTAAAAATTCTTCGGTCAGGCTTAAATCAGCACCCAGCTCGCCGCATATGCCTGCCCATTTGCCGTGTCCATGAGCGTTTTTGACTACTGTTTCAATAAGCCGAAGAAGGGCTGGATGATGGGGGTCAAAAAACGGCTCCAAATGGGGATTCTGGCGGTCAATGGCAAGGGTGTATTGGCTCAGGTCATTGGTACCTATGCTGAAAAAGTTAACCTCGGGGGCAAGCTGGTCGCTGATGATTGCCGCCGCAGGGGTTTCAATCATAATTCCCACTTCGATGCTCTCGTTGAATGGCAGACCTTCGCTCTTCAGCTCGGCTTTTGATTCTTCAAGAATCTTTTTCGCCGATTTCACCTCCGAAAGTGAAATAATCATAGGAAACATTATGGCAAGATTGCCGTAGGCAGAGGCACGAAGTATGGCTCGAAGCTGTGTTTTGAATAGTTTTGTATTGCACAGGCAGATGCGGATTGCTCTGAAACCCAGGGCAGGATTTTCTTCGTCAGGCAGGTTAAAGTAGCCGATTTTTTTATCTGCACCGATGTCAAGGGTGCGGATGATTACCTGTTTGCCAAGCATTCCTTCGGCAACCTCTTTGTATTTTACAAACTGTTCGTCTTCGGTTGGGGCGGTGTCCTTTTCAAGGTATAAAAATTCGCTGCGGAAAAGTCCGATACCCCCTGCGTCGTTCTGGAGAGCAGAGCCTATATCTGAGGGACTTCCTATATTGGCATACAGCTTTACCGACTTTCCTGATTTTGTTTCGTTAGGCTTGCCTTTAAGCTCGGCAAGGAGCCGTGTACGGTTATCTTCAAGCTCTTTTCGCTTTTTGAAATCGGCAATTTTATCGTCGTCGGGGTCGATATAAAGTGTTCCGCTTGCACCGTCAAGAATTGCTGTTTTATCCTGATGAATATTTTCGATTTCTCCTGTGCAGATAATGGCAGGAATGTTCATTGTCCGTGCTAAGATTGCGGTGTGGGAGGAGGGAGAACCCTGAAAGGTTACAAAACCGAGAATTTTCTCTTTGTCAAGCTGAACGGTTTCACTGGGGGTAAGGTCGTCGGCAACAATTATCGAAGGCTCGGTAAACTCTTTGCTGTTGTCACAGTTCCCGGACAGAATTGATGTAAGCCGTTTTGCAATGTCCTGAACATCGGCACTTCGTGCTTTCATATACTCGTCGTCCATCTCCCTGAAGGTGCGGGCAAATATATCGGATGTATAACTGACCGCGTATTCGGCATTGACCGACTGGTTAAGTATCATTGATGTGATTGCACCGTGGTAGTCTTCGTCGTCAAGCATCATTATATGAATTTGGAAAACCTGAGCATTTGCCTCGCCAACCTCGGCAATCGCTTTCTGGTAAAGAGATTGAAGTGTGACTTTTGCCGATGCACGTGCGTCGTTAAAACGCAAAATTTCTGCTTTGGGGTCTTGAACTTTAAGTCGTTTAACAGGCTGTGGGGATTTGCACAAAAAATGCAGTTTGCCCATTGCCAATGCGTTACAGACACCTTTTCCGTTGATTTCAAGCATAGGTTTTCCTCCGTCTTTTAAGTATTCTTAACACAGTATTAACCAAAAACACATAAATAATACTGTAATTGTATTATTGACAAATTTCGTGTAAAATAGTATGCTAATTAAAAAGGAGAGAGAATGATGAAAAGAAAAGGTTTTATATATTTGACGGTTGTTCTGGTTTTAATTCTTTTGACTATGATGTGTGCGGATTGTTTGAAGGATGACCGTATTCAGGCGGACATTGATACTAAATTTATGAGCGATTATGGAAATCTGATAATCGGGATGCTAAACAGAAGCATACAAACGGAAGAAGTTGCAATACACAAATATGATACCGAAAACACAAGGTATGGCTGTCGTTTAGTTGAGCTATATCCATATAATTCGTATTTGAAAAACGGTATATTTAATGATATTATAATGTTGCTTGATCAGTCCTCAGGATGTGATGCCTATTATGAAATTGATATGAATAAGGAGCTTTATGATAAATTAAATGCTCTTGGACAGGCGGTTTTCTGCAAGCCACAAAAATATACCGAAGAAATGCTGGAGGATACTTGGGACGCATTAAGCGGAGCAGTTGATTTCCAAGTGAAATAGGTGAATAATGAAGTTGCTACGCTGATGAATATTGAATAATGAAAAATTAATGAAGAAAATCGCTTGTCGCGATTTTCAACCACAATTATTCATCATTCATTATTAATTATTCATTAACAAACATTGGCATCCAGATTATTCAGTCTTTTTAAAAGGATTGTTAAAAATTGTCAAAAGGAGAAAGGTAAAATGAAAAATATAAAAATTGGTAATTTATTTAACGCTTCGACTGTTTCTCTTGGTTGTATGAGAATGGGTGGTTTGGAAGAAAAAAGTGTTGATGCAATTATGGATACAGCCATAAAAAATGGGATTAATTTTTTTGATCATGCAGATATTTACGGAGGTGGAAGCGCAGAAAAAGTCTTTGGTAAATACTTGAAACGTCATCAGGATACAAGAGAAAAAATATTAATTCAAACAAAGTGCGCCATCCATGACGGGCAGTTTGATTTTTCAAAGGAACATATTTTAAAATCTGTTGACGGAAGTCTCTCTCGTCTTGGTATTGAGTATATTGATGTTTTACTTCTTCATCGCCCTGATACACTTATGGAACCGGAGGAAGTTGCAGAAGCCTTTGATAAATTAGAAACATCGGGCAAGGTTAAATATTTTGGTGTTTCAAATCAAAATATGATGCAAATGGAACTTTTGAAAACCGCCGTAAAACAACCGCTTATTATAAATCAGCTTCAATTTTCTGTAACTGAGGCAGGTATGGTTACTTCGGGTATGAATGTGAATATGAAAAATGTCGAGTCGGTAATGCATGATGGCTCTTTCTTAGAATATAGCAGGATTAAGAACATAACAATTCAGGCATGGTCCCCGTTCCAATATGGATTTTTTGAAGGTAATTTTGTGGATAATGATAAATTTCCGGAACTTAACGAAAAGCTTGCTGAAATTGGTGAAAAGTATGGTATTACCAAAACAGGTGTTGCGGCGGCTTGGATTCTTCGTCATCCTGCAAACATGCAGTTGATAGCAGGCACAATGAATCCTTTGCACCTTGATGAAATTTGTAAAGCAGCTGATGTTGAAATTTCTCGTTCTGAATGGTACGAAATTTATCGTGCTGCAGGACATATGCTTCCGTGATAATGGGAAAATGCAATTTTTTTAGACATAGCTTGATATGAACTACTACTTAAAAAGGTTTGCATCTAAAACTTACATCTCGCAATGTAAAGAATTCGAATATTGGCGAAAGGAGCGGAAATACTCATGAGAACGAAAATGATATTATTATCGTTGCTGTCCATATTAATAGTGGCGGTATCTTGGCTTATGAATTTTGGCTTTATAAGATTGTTTTGTTTATTGATGTTAATTCCTTTTGTGCATGCTATAATTGTATTTGCGATTAGTGTGGTTGCATCTAATTATTCGTCCTATAGAAAGATACAGATGTATAATTATATGTTTTGTACAACATACATATTTAGCAATATTCTTTTCCCTGATTTGGATGAATTATCTACTCGAATGTTTTTCGGATTAATTGAAAATGATTTTATGTGTAATCTGGGTGAAGTACTTTCGATAATTTCGCTAGTAATGCATATTGTTTTAATTGTGTTACAACTTATAGAAATTAGGCGTATAGATAAGAAAACTAATGAAAATTTTTGGTCTTAACTTAACACAAACTTGCTATTAAAATAAGTTGTATCTAAACCTTATGTCTCGCAATTACTAAAAATATTGGTATCTGAACTTTATTATATCTTATAAAAAGGAGGCGGCGATATTGCATAAGATTTTTAAATTAAGCAACGGGATACCCGTTGTGACGGAAAGCTCCGATTATGTTAAGTCGGTTTCTGCCGGTGTGTGGATTTATGCCGGCTCGGCAATGGAAAATATAAAAAACAACGGGGTTTCGCACTTTATCGAGCATATGCTGTTTAAAGGAACAACCACCCGTTCTGCAAGGGAAATTGCAGAGTATATGGATGCGGTGGGCGGACATCTTAATGCGGTAACGGCTCACGATTATACCTGTTATTATACCCGTACTTTAACCGAACATTTAGGGATGGCTTTTGAAATTCTTTCGGATATGATTAAAAATTCCACCTTCACAGATGAAAATATTGAAATCGAGCGAAAGGTTATTACCGAAGAAATAAATATGAGCGAGGACGACCCAGAGGATTTGATTCACGATATTTTGTGCCGCACAATGTGGAAGGACGAGCCTTTGGGATTTCCCATTGCAGGAACAGCGAAAACCGTTAAGGGCATAGACAAAGGGTGCATAATTGATTATTACAAAGAACGGTATATTGCCGATAATATTGTGATTTCGGTGGTGGGTAATTTTGACGAAAAATCGGCTCTTGATATGCTGGAAGAAAAATTCGGGGGCATTGAAAGGCACAATATAATCCGTCAGCCCCAGAAAAAACTGATTCATACACGGAATGCGGAGATTGTGAAAAAGGACATTGAACAATGTCAGCTTTGCATTGGCTTTGAAGGATATGCAAGACTGAACAAAAAAGATTATTCCCTGTCGGTTGTCAATGCTTTGTTTGGCGGGAATATGAGTTCGCGCCTTTTTCAGAAGGTGCGTGAGGAAAGCGGTCTTGCGTATTCGGTTTATTCCTATACGGACTCTTATCAGAATAACGGGTCGCTTACGGTTTATGCGGGGCTTAACCCCGAAGAACTGAAGCAGGCTCTTGGTATAATTGCCAACGAGATCAGAATTTTAAAAAGGGACAAGCTGACAAAGGACGAGGTGGAAACCGCAAAAACTCAGCTTAAAGCCACAGCGGTAATGGGTAGTGAAGGAATTTCGGCAAGAATGAGTACTTACGGCAAGTCTATGCTGTTTGAAAATAAGCCCAAAAGTATTGACGATATAATCCGTCTTATTGACAATGTTAATACAGAGAGTGTTGCCCAGGTTATCGACAGCGTGTTTGACAGTAACAAGATGACCCTTGCACTTTTGGGAAGCATAAAAGATACAGAAGATGAATTGATGGGAATATTGGAGTTTTAAAAACAAAAAGGCTGGCGTACTTTTGTACGTCAGCCTTAATTTTATAAGCAATGCTTAGTTTAGTCAGCAGAATAGGGCAGAAGTGCCATATATCTAGCTCTCTTGATTGCAACAGTAAGCTCTCTCTGGTGCTTTGCACAGCAACCGCTGATTCTTCTGGGAAGAATCTTAGCTCTTTCTGTAACGTAGCGTCTGAGCTTTGCAACATCCTTATAATCGATAAATTCTACTTTATCAACGCAAAAAGCACAAGCTTTTCTCTTGGGTCTTCTTGCTCTCATTTTATCGTTTCTTTCCTTTTCGGGCATTGGTCTTTCCTCCTATCTTATCAATTTAAAGGTTAGCCGTATTAAAACGGCAAATCATCATTAGTTTCCAGAGCAACAAAATCGTCCTCTGTGTCGGCGGGCATTTCGGGAATGTTTGCCTCGAAGCCGCGTGCAGGTGCAGAATATCCGCCTTCTTCAGCATTCTTTTTAGATTCGCCGAATGAAACCTGATTTGCTACAACTTCGGTAACATAATTCTTCTTTCCGTCCTGACCTTCCCATGTACGGGTTGAGATGCGACCGTCAACAATAATCATTCTGCCCTTTGTGAAATACTTTTCAACAAATTCGGCAGTTTTGTTCCATGCAACACAGTTGATGAAATCTGTCTGACGGTTTTCGCCGTAGCCGTTGTCTATTGCAATTGAAAAACTGCAAACGGCTGTGCCTGAACCTGTGTGTCTGAGTTCAGGGTCACGGGTAAGTCTGCCCATCAAAATCGCTTTGTTAATCATAAGCAATCTCGCTTTCTGTGCTAAAGTTCAGCACAATTATTTCTCGTCTTTTTTGATGATAATGCTTCTGAGAACACCGTCTGTAATACCGAACACACGTTCAAGCTCAGCCGGGAAATCAGCCTTTGCAGAGAAGTTTACCAATGTGTAGTAGCCTTCTGCCATATCATTGATAGGATAAGCCAATCTTCTGCGTCCCCAATCGTCAACGCTTTCAATTGTACCGTTAGCCTCAATCAATGACTTGAACTTATCAACCAATGCTGTTGTTTCTTCTTCGCTTCTTGTTGCGTCAACAACAAACAATGTTTCGTACTTGTTAATAACTTCAACCATTTCTTTTCACCTCCTTATGGACTTTTGACTTTCGTGTATACCGAAAGTAAGGAATTTACTAACCAATAAATTATATTACAAATAAACCGCCTTGTCAAGCTTTTTAGAAAAATTTCTCATATTTTGTGTACAAGCATCATATGTTTAATACAAAAAGATTTGCAAAGGACAATAAATATGAAATACATAACAATTTTTTTGATATCATTCCTTTTGCTTTTTCCTGTTTTGCTCGGGCTGTGTCTGCCAAGAACGTTGTCGCCGCAAGGGAGTGAAGTCATATATCGGCAAATCGGGGATGAGGTGATGGTTTCCTGCCTTGACGTTAAAGAAGGCAAGGTGCGGGAGGTCAGTCTTGAAGAATATCTTGTGGGGGTTCTTGCGGCAGAAATGCCTGCCTCATACGAGCCTGATGCATTGATGGCTCAGGCGGTGGCGGCAAGGAGTTATATTTTAAGCAAAATGAATTCGCCCAATCAAGACCACCCCACAGCCGCAATCTGCACAGATTCGACCCATTGCAAGGGGTGGCTGTCCAAAGAGGAGGCAGAGGGAAAATGGAAGGCAAGCGAGCGCAAAAGATACTGGAAAAAACTCAAATCGGCGGTAGATAATACCTGCGGCGAATATATGGTTTATGATGATGAGGTGGTTGAGGCGTTTTTCTTTGCCACAAGCGGCGGGAAAACCGAAAATTCCGAGGATGTGTGGAGTGCCAGTCTGCCCTATCTGCGGTCGGTTGAAAGTCCTGAGGATGAAGACGGAAAAAATTACCGTTCCTCGGCGGTGTTTACCTTTGATGAATTTTATTCAAAGATAAAGCCGTATGTGGGGAACATTCCGAAAGGCGGCACACCTGATATTTCCCGACCGAAACGGACTCAGGGCGGAAGTGTTGCAGAGATTACCATTTGCGGAAAAACCTTCAGGGGCAGCGAGGTGCGCAGTATCTTTGGCCTGAAATCCGCAAATTTCACTGTTGCGGTTTCGGAAGGCAAGGTTACGTTTGATGTTGTGGGTTACGGTCACGGAGTGGGAATGAGCCAGACGGGAGCCAACGAAATGGCAAAAAGCGGGAAAAAATACACAGAAATTCTTCAACATTATTATACAAATATACAAATTGTCAAAATGTAGGTTTTGTGGTAAAATAAAATTACAATAATATACGAGAAAGGCAGGGTATTACTCTATGAAATCTATTATTACTTTAGGAAGACAGCTTGGTTCAAGCGGAAAACTTATCGGAAAAGCTCTTGCCGAACAGCTTGGGATTCCATTTTATGATAAAGCATTGATTGCGCGCACCGCAAAGGAAAGCGGCCTCAGCGAACATCTTTTTGACGGAGTTGAAGAAAAACCAACCCACAGCCTGCTGTATTCGCTGGTTATGGGAGTTCAGTCAACCAAGGGTCTTTATTATCAGTATAACGATATGCTCAATGGCGACAATGTCTTTAAAATTCAGGCAGATGTTATCAGGACTATTGCAGACGAGGGCCCCTGCATTATTGTTGGCCGCTGTGCCGATTATATTCTGCGTGACCATCCGCATCTTATCCGACTGTTCCTTTGTGCTGACGAAGAACACCGTATCAAAACCCTTATGGAGCGCGACGGTATGACCGAGAAGGAAGCAATTTCGGCAGTAAACAAGGCCGACAAGCGCCGTGCAAACTATTATAACTTCTACACCAACAAAACCTGGGGTAATGTTAAGAATTATGACCTGTGCCTCAACACAGGCGACCTGACTCAGGAAGAATGTGTTAAAATTCTTGTGGACTACATCGCGAAACGTGAAGCGTATTTTCACGACTAACAGTAGGGATGGTAAAATTGCCCGGACCGCAAAAAGACGGGACAGTAAAAAATAGAATGTAAATTAGTATAAAAAATTATATAATGTTGAAAAACCGCATTTTGCGGTTTTTCTGTTTTTATTGTCTTTTTGCTACGCGCAACCCTCGCCACTCGGTGTACACAAGTACACCGTCGGGTATCCCAAAGCTTTTGCTTTAGCTCGGGTTGTGCGTTCCAAATCAATTTTCCCTATCCCTCAAGTTGGTGCGAATAAAATTGACCTTTTTGATGTATATATTAAAGAGGTGGTTTTTTTGTCCAAGCAGAATATTCTTCGCAGTGCCGCCGGATTGATGATTTCGGGGATTCTTTCAAAAACTGTTGATTTTTTGTTCCGTGCCTGGTATTCAACACGGCTGGGTGCCGAGGGTATGGGACTTTTTTCGCTGGTTTTTTCTTTTCACGGCTTGATTCTTACCGTTGCTACGGGCGGCTTGGGAGTTGCTGTTTCAAAAACCGTTTCGGCACAGTATTCCCAAAAAGATTACGGCGGAATAAAGCGCACTATGACGGTTGCCCTTGCTTCTGTTCTGGTGCTGAGCTCTGCCGTGATACTTGGGGTTTGCTTTTTTTCGGGGCAGATTGCTGACGGGTTTCTTAAGGAGCCACGTGTGCAAAACAGCATTATATTTCTTGCCCCCAGTATTTTGTTTATGAGTATTTCATACTGCATAAAGGGTTATTTTTATGCATCGCGGAAGGTGATTATCCCCGCATCTTCCGAATTCTTAGAGCAGGCGGTTAAAATATCCACCATTATATATCTTTTAACCAAGTGGCTGCCAAAGGGGATTGTTCACGGTTGCGAGGCGGTGTTTCTGGGTATTACTATTGGCGAATTCTCATCCTGCTTTTATCTGACAGCATTTTACATAAAGTCGTGTATGCCACCCGCTAAAAGGGCGGATGCAAAAAATCCGTTGCCTGCCCTAGCACGCATTGCCCTGCCTGCAATGACGGCGTCGCTTTCAGGCTCGTTTTTGCGGATGCAGGAGGATGTTTTTATCCTTTCGGGACTGCGGAAATCGGGTCTTGACCAGAGCCTTGCCCTCAGCGAGTACGGCAGCATAAAGGGTATGGTTATGCCACTTATTATATTTCCGCTGTCCTTGCTGTCTTCGTTTTTTACCCTGCTTGTGCCCGAAATATCAAGGGCGCAGGGAATGGTGGATAAAACCCGTCTTAAAACCTTGATTGCACGGATTTACCGCTTTACATTATTCGGCGGATTTATGGTGTGTACGGTTCTGGTGGCATTTTCAAAGGAGCTTTCGGTGTGGGTGTATTCGGCACCCCAGATTGCGCGGTCGGTGGGGATTATTGCGCTACTTGCTCCCATAATGTTTTTAGACTCGGTTTCATGCGGAATCTTAAATGGATTGGGAAAGCAGACATCACTCCTTGTATACAACCTTTCCGATTCGGCTTTAAGGATTGGGCTTATTTATCTTCTTGTTCCCAAGCTTGGGATAAAGGCGCTGTTTTTTGTAATTATTATCAGCAATATTTTTACTGCGTACCACACTTTCGGTCAGGTGATGAGGTCTGCAAAAATGCAGTTTAATATTTCGGCGTGGATAATAAAGCATATTTTTACGGCGGCGGCGTGCCTTGTTACACTTCAGTCCTTTTATACTTTTTTTATACAGGGCACATCGGTGTCTTCGGTTCTTGTGGCTATGGCTTTTACGGTGGCAGTTTACATTCTTTACGGCTCCTGTCTGTATAAAACTTTAAGGCAGGATATGGGTTGGTTTATGGGTAGAATGTTTTTGGATAAATAAACTGTGAAAAATCTCTCAGGTGAGCTATGTTGTAGATTTGTAAATGTCAAAGTATCAAAATCTTAAGATTATAAAAAGAGAAACCCGTCTATCCTTGCATATAGACGGGTCTTGTGTTATTAATCAAATTAATAATTTTCTTTTCTGATTTCAAAGTATGCCTGAGGATGGAAACAGGTGGGGCAAACTTCGGGAGCGGCTGTGCCGATTGCAAGATGACCGCAGTTGCGGCATTCCCAAACCTGAACTCCGCTCTTTTCAAAGACTTCTTTTGCTTCTACGTTGTGAAGAAGTTTGCGGTATCTTTCTTCGTGGGTCTTTTCAACAGCGGCAACAGCACGGAACTGTGCGGCAAGTTCGGTAAAGCCTTCTTCTTCGGCGTCCTTTGCCATATTGGCATACATATCTGTCCATTCGTAATTTTCGCCTTCTGCTGCGTGAACAAGGTTTTCAGCAGTATCACCAAGTTCGCCAAGGTGCTTGAACCATAGCTTTGCGTGTTCTTTTTCGTTTTCGGCTGTTTTAAGGAAGATTTCAGCTATCTGCTCGAATCCTGCCTTTTTTGCAACAGATGCAAAATATGTGTATTTGTTTCTTGCCTGAGACTCGCCCGCAAAGGCTGTCCAAAGGTTCTGTTCAGTTTTTGTTCCTGCGTAAATGTTTTTAGCCATAAATTAAACCTCCTTTAAATTTTACAAAAAATGGTATAAATATATTTTATTAAAAAAATTGATAGCTGTCAATAAAAATTAGAAAAATATTCCTTAATGGTTTGTATTTTTGCCGTTAAACAGAACTTTTATTCCTTTTTAATACGAAAATATACAAAACAAAAATCCTATCTTTTGATAGGATTTTTGTTATGGTGGAGATGAGGAGAGTCGAACTCCTGACCCCCTGCTTGCAAGGCAGGTGCTCTCCCAACTGAGCTACACCCCCATATTTAGTTGGGTTGTTTTCACAACAGAATATATTTTACCATAAAGTTCTTGATTTGTAAAGGGGTAAAGTGAAAATTTTTTAGAATTTTTACAAAAGTTTACTGAACGCCGCCTGGCTTGGCTAGTTTTCCGTTGGCACAGTCGCCCCTGCGGTGCGCACGCCCCCGACTGTCGTTCGACATTTTTCGCCCCCGTTTTTTTCTTATATTTTTGTTAGTAGTTCTGATTACGGATTTTATTCGTAATCTTTTAAAAGTTGTCCGAAATGTCCGTTTTTGGGGTTTATAATATAATTAAGGGGGTAAGGGGGGACGGGGTCCACCCATAAGGGTATGCGTTCCCCATTGGGGACGGGGAACGCATATATACAGGGATAGTTATTTAGTAGAGGTATGATAAAGGAAGTGCACTGTGCACTTCCTTTGATAAACAAATTTTTAAATTATAATTTTTTAGGGTCATTGGTAAGACCGAGAATATAGTCGGTGCTTACTTTGTATTTTTCAGAGAGTTTTATTAAGTGTTCTAGCGGTATATTCTGAAAACCTCTTTCGTATCGTGAATATACAGTTTGCTGTATGCCAAGGAATTCAGCAATTTCTGATTGTTTTAAATCGTGGTCTTCTCTTAAATCTTTTAGCCTTCTAAATAGCAAATCCATTCACCTCATATAGTATCTATAAGTACTTATATTGACTTTATCATATCTTTATGATAAACTATAAATATAGAACTTATAAGTACTAAAAAGGAGAGTTTATATGACCATAAAAACAGAACTGATAAAAAGTTACATAGCCCATAGCGTATGCAGTATGATAACAGATTTTGAAATTGATGAGGAAAAAGTTGCAGACACAGTTGCAATTCGAATGCTTGGCGAAATTCAGGAGATTTTAAATTGTAATGATTTAGACGACTTTGAAAAGATTGAAGAAATTGTTATGCTTTTTTCTAAATTTAACATTGATTTTGGTGATTGTCACAATTTTTAATAAAAGAAAAAAGAGGGCTACCGAGTGGTAACCCTCTTAAATTATCAAAAAATGATATTACTTCATATCTTTGATAGCTGCCTGAACTGTAACGCACAAAACAGGGTATTAAGACATTTTGTTTAAATCTATTAAATACTTAACGGCTCTGCTGCTTTTGTCTTCTAATAATATATCCATGGCTCTTAATTTGGCTAAACGCTTATCTATCGTTGAGGGACTGATATCTAATTCTGATTCTAGCTGTTTTTTGGTGAGTCCCTCATCGGAAAACAACGCAGCCTGTATCAAAACAAATGCAAATGCTTTTAGTCCTTCTGACATATTGGTAGCATTGTCAAGTATATCGTTGTATTTTGATAATTGGTTGCTTCTTTTTTCCAGAGCATTGTATAAATTTTCAAATGATTCAAGAATGACATTAAGGAACATAATTATAAAAGGAGTCAAATCACCTAAATTATTTTCGCTATTACATTCTTTAAAGGCATCATAGTAATCTTTTATATGAGCCTTTATTGTGTATGATAGTCTGAAACCAATTAAAAATTCAAATTCTCTTGAAAGAAGGTAACTGCTTATGAAACGGGACGTTCTTCCGTTTCCATCATAAAATGGATGAATGTAACCAAAGAGATAATGGAAAATTGAAATCCTGATTAGTATGGGTATTTCCTTTTGATTTAAAATGTTCAAGGATTGTTCCATAAGTTGAATGATTTTTGTTTCAGGATATGCTCCGTGGTGTATAACCTTTTGGGCGGGAGTGGTAACATCTGCCATATCTTTTCTGAATATCTCGCCGTCAGGAACATTATCAGGATAATCTTCGGCAACTTCTTTTAAGACAAGGTCATCGTAAATTTCTCTTATATCGTTCGAGGTGTTTAATGGAAATTCACTATCGCTACCCAACATATTATACTTATTCAGCAACCCATAAAAACGTTTTTTCTTGCCCTTTTTATCGATTTCGTTTAATACAGAGACAAGTTCCTTTCTTGTACTGTAAACACCCTCGATATCATTGGTAAGCTTAATTTCATCAATTAGACATTTTTTAGTAAACTGAAATAAAGCCTCAGGAGGAAGTGTTCTCTTAATATCTGCAACCCTGTTATTTAATTGCATTATCCTCAAACTAATGTTATGAATTTCGGGACACAGACAGTAAAAAGCGTTATGATTGCCAATTTTGATAGGTAAAATACATGTTGATTCGGCTGATATTCTTTTCTCATATAAAGCTGTGTATTCGTTTTTGTCTTTGTGAAATAAATGAGATAGCAATACATAACTCATAGTTGTTATACTCCTCTTAAAAAAGTAATATTAAGCAAGACTTAAAGATTAACTTGGTTAAAATAATGATATTTAACTAAGTTAATTAAATTTTATCACATTAAATACTTTTTGTCAACAATATTATACTAATATTATAGGGACTTTTTTTAAAAATATTCACATATTTTTAGCGGAGGGTTGTGAAATGTGAGAACATTTCACTGATAGGGAGAAAACACCAACGGTGTTTTAACCAAGGCACAAGCGGAATAAAAAAGAGGACTACTTTTCAGTAATCCTCTTTAATATATTTGGTGATTTATTTCATATCCTTAATTGCCGCTTGCTGGAGCGTTAAGCCAACATATCGGTGATATGTTGGTAGCGTAAGTTTACAAAAAACGAGAGTTTTTTGTAATTGGGACAAAACGCCTGCGTTTTAACCATCATGCGAAAGGCAGCTATTTGCATAACAAAAGAGGGCTACCGAGTGGTAACCCTCTTAATTTAGTTGATAATGAAATTATTTCA
>JAZRLM010000007.1:0-184024 GCA_045646865.1 Clostridia bacterium | reverse complement strand
ACCAACCGACCTTTTGTCAAGTCTTTTTTAAAACTTTTTTTAAAAACTTTTCCCTGACGCCCTTCGTTCGGCGCAACTCGTCTATATTAACACACTTTCTCCCCCTTGTCAATACCTTTTTGCAAAAAATTTTAATTTTTTCTATGTAATATTATTGCCAAAGATTTCATATTTATTCACCATATAATAATAATGAAAGGTTTTGAATTTATGAAGTTTTTAAAACGCTTTTTCTGCATTATTTTGTGTTTGTGCATTTTCCCTTTTGTGCCTGTATCCGCTGAAATTGTCAGTCAGGTAAATGCCGATGTTGAAGCACAAATCGTTAACGCGCCTTCGGCAATTCTTATGGAAGAGTCATCAGGGCAGGTGCTATACGAATTGAATGCTGACGAAAAGCTGCCCATAGCAAGTGTCACCAAAACAATGACAATGCTATTAATAATGGAAGCTCTTGATATGGGGAAAATTGCACTTACGGATATGGTTACCACAAGTGAATATGCATCATCAATGGGCGGCTCACAAGTCTTTCTGGAAGTCGGTGAGCAGATGTCCGTTGAAGATATGTTTAAAGCCATTGTTATTGCATCAGGAAACGATGCCGCCGTTGCAATAGCAGAGCATCTTGCCGGCACCGAATCTGCCTTTGTTGAAATGATGAACAACCGTGCAAAAGAACTTGGTTGCAACAACACACATTTTATAAACTGTAACGGACTTGACGAAACTGCCGAGCATTACAGTACCGCTCGTGACGTTGCAATAATTTCCTGTCAGTTGCTTAAACATCCCAAGTTTACCGATTACAGTACCATATGGATGGACACTCTGCGTGGCGGTGAATTCGGCCTTTCAAACACAAACAAACTTATTCGTTTTTATAATGGTGCAAACGGCATCAAGACCGGCTCTACCTCCATTGCCAAATATTGTCTTTCTGCATCGGCAAAACGTGACGGAATGCAGCTTGTTGCAGTTATCCTTGCCGCACCGACCACAGCCGACCGATTTTCAAGTGCAACACGGCTTCTTGATTATGGCTTTGCAAATTATTCGGTTGTGAAAGCATCCGACAAAATCGGCGGACTTAATCCTTTGAATGTTACAGGAGGCAAAGCAGAAACTGTTGCCATTGCCTCCGACCCCAAAAACAGTTTTATAGTAAAAAAAGGTAATCAGGATAAAATAAAAGTTTCAGTTGCTTATGACGAGCCAATAAAAGCACCTGTTGTAAAAAATCAGAAATTAGGTCAGGCAACACTAAAAATCGGTGACGAAAAAGTTGCCGTTTGCGACATAATTGCCATAGAAGATGTTGAACGGATGAATCTTTCCACAATGTTTGGCAGGGTGCTTAAGATGTGGTTGTGTATGAAAGCCGATTGACATTTCATTTATAATAATGTAGAATATAATATGTCAACTTTCCAAAAAGGAGTATATACAAATGATAGGAATAATCGGAGCAATGGATATTGAGGTCAACAGTTTTAAAGAACTGATGACCGATAAGAAAACTGAAATAATCAGCGGTATTGAATTTGTCAGAGGCACTCTGTGGAACAAATCAGTAGTTGTTGCAGTCAGCGGCGTAGGCAAAGTCAATGCGGCAATCTGCACACAGACAATGTGCCTTAAATACTCACCCGAATTTATTATCAACAGCGGCGTTGCAGGCGGGCTTGAAAAATCCCTTAATATATGTGATGTGGTTATTGCAAGTGCGGTAGTCCAGCACGATATGGATACCTCACCTTTAGGCGACCCAGTGGGATTTATTTCAGGAATAAATGTTATATATATTCCTTGCGATACAAATATATCAAAGATATTATTTGACGCATCAACCGCAAATGGTATTCATACACTTTACGGCAAGATTGCATCGGGCGACCAGTTTATAAACAGCGCCGAAAAAAAACGTTATCTTGCAGAAACCTTTGATGCGTATGCCTGCGAAATGGAGGCGGCGTCAATAGGCCACGTTGCTTATAAAAATAATGTACCCTTCTGTATTCTGCGTTCTATCTCGGATAATGCTGACGGAAGTTCACACTTAACCTATACCGAATTTGTTGCGGCAGCCGCAAAAAATCTTGTTAAAGTTATGAAAACATTTTTTGAAAAGTTCTAAATGCAATAACGGCTGTCACCGCATTGGTGACAGCCGTTTGTTTTTATATATACTTTTCAACAATCTTTTTCATATCATCGAATTTCGATTCGATATCCTTAACCAGCTTAAACTGTGTTCTTGCACGATCAAGGTTGTGATGTTCGCGGTGAACTTTAAAATAAGTATCTCCGTTAAGATAGTCCGCAAGAAAACGGATTCCACATTCATATGTCATAAGAAGTGCCGACATCGGAAGAAGTTCGATTTCCTTTTCTGTTAGACATTTTGCAGTTTCACCAAGGAAACCTTTTGCAAATTCTTCGAACTTTTCAAGGTCAAACCAGATTTTGCTTAAATCGGTTTCGTCCTCAGTACCGCTGGATGCACCAAATCTGAGGGCATCACCAAAATCGTAGAGCACCGAACCAGGCATAACAGTATCAAGGTCAATAACGCAAACGCCCTCTAATGTATCCTTGTCAAAAAGAACATTATTTAACTTTGTATCGTTATGAGTAACTCTGAGGGGAACTGTGCCCTTTGCCATTTCGTCTGTAATTTTTGATGCATACTTTGCATAATCAATAGCAAAATTTACTTCATCCTTAACAGCAACAAGTCTGCCTGCAGCATTTTTGCTGATTGCTGCTTCAAGCTGCTTAACTCTTTCGGGGGTGTTGTGGAAATCTATGATAGTTTCATAAAGTTTATCTGCAGGGTAGTCGTCAAGCATGTTCTGGAATTTACCAAAAGCTGTACCTGCATGATAAAGCTGTACAGGATTTTCAACCACGTCAAAGCTGACACTATCTTCAACAAACTTATACATTCTGAAATAATTTTCATCATCCAACTTGTAATAGTTCTGTCCGTCTTTGGTACGGATAACATTAAGAGTTTCTCTGTCAGGATTTCCGCCTGATTTTTTTATCTTATTTTTAAGATGTTCGGTTACGTTGTAAATATTCTCCATAACCTCTTCGGGATTTTTAAAAACCTTTATGTTTATTCTCTGCAAAATTACTCTGGGTGCCGCTTCACAAAGGTATGTATCGTTAATGTGACCGTTTCCGTAGCCCCCAATTGTGGTTTCGATATTAAACTGAGCACATACATCCTTTAAACTAAATTCCATCGTAATACCCATCCTCTACAAATTTTTTCATTGCCTCAACAACAGTTTCCTTGTCTTCTTTATAAGTAACACCATACCATTTTTCATCGGTTTCAAGAACTCTTACTTTTTCACCTTTAGTGCGAATCATATTGTCAACAACAAAGGGAATGTAAAATTCCTGCTTTTCGGGATTTGAAAGATTGCCGAGGAATTTAACAAAATCCTCTCTTACGCTCTCAAATACCGAAGGCAAAAGACCCCACATATTCATTGAAACAATAGTATCCAGCGGAATACCGCTGTTTTTGTCAATGTCAGTATGTTCAACAACACTTTTTAAAATGCCGTCCTGAACATCGCATACCCCACGTGAAACCGTACCGTTTTCGGTAATTGTATTACCTAAAGAAAAACCTACCATACAGTTTTCGTCATTTGCCACAAGGTTGTCGTGAAGAATTTTGTATGACTTCTGACCGTAATAATCATCTGCGTTTATAAGGGCAAAGGGTGTATCAACTGCGTTTTCACAGCAGAACACCGCGTGTCCTGTTCCCCAGGGCTTGGTTCTGCCATCGGGAACCGAAAAGCCTTCAGGAAGATAATCCATATCCTGAAAAACATAGTCAACGTCTGTCATTTTTTCAATTCTGCGTCCTGCGATTTCGCGGAAATCCTTTTCAATATCGCGCCTGATAATGAAAACTGTTTTATCAAATCCCGCTTTTACAGCATCATAAACTGAAAAATCAAGAATAATTTCACCATTTGGTCCAACTGGAGCAATCTGCTTAAGACCGCCAAATCTGCTGCCCATTCCTGCAGCCATAACTACAAGTGTTGTTTTCTTATCCATTTTGCAAACCTCTCTTAACAAAATAGTTCATTTATATTATTCGTAATAAATTTTCAATTTCCTTCTTTAAACATTATAAACCATAAATCCCTTTCCGTATTTGCATATAAATAACTTTATTTTATATAATAATCACAAATCACTTGCATTGTTAATGTTTTTCTGTTATTTTATTAATATGAAAATAAGTCGGAGGTGATACAAATGCCGGATTATACAGGTCATGATCTAGATACTACTCTGGAAATCGGTAAGCTTTTTTCGGTTCATTATTTTGAGTACTCAAAAGATTTTAAATATTACGGTGAAAATCACGATTTCTGGGAATTTGTTTATGTTGACAAAGGCGAAATTACCGCCACCGCAGACGACCGCGAAATAACCTTGTCGCAAGGTCACGTTATATTTCACAAACCAAACGAATGGCACAACATCCGCGCCAACGGAAAGATTGCTCCCAATGTAGCAATCGTCAGCTTTGAATGTCACTCCCCTGCAATGAACTTTTTCTGCAATCGTGTTATGAAGGCTGGTCAGGAGCACAAAAGTCTGATTTCAAAAATCATTTCCGAGTGTACAAACGCATTTTCCACACCTCTTGGTGATATATTTACTACAAGCCTTGAGCCAAAAGGCACAACCATAACCGGAGCAGAACAGCTTATAAGGCAATATCTTTGCGAATTTCTTATACTGTTTCTCCGACAGAATTCGCCGGGCGTACAACACCGCAGTTTTACCGTAAACAGTTCAAACTCCACCCTTAACATTCTGGAAAATTATATGATAGACCACATTGCTGAGATAATGACAATCGAGCGTTTGATGAAATACAGCGGTCTTAACCGTATGGGCGTTAACCGCTTGTTTAAAAGCAATTACGGCGTAAGTCCCATTCAGTACTTTATTTATCTCAAGATAGAGCTTGCAAAGAAATATATCAGGGAAGATAATTACAACATATCACAGATATCTGAACTGCTGGGATATTCAAGCATCCACTATTTTTCACTGCAGTTTAAGAAAACCACAGGAATGTCGCCCAGCGAATATTCCACCTCAATCAAATCAATGTCACCCCTCGACAGCGCAAGTCAGGAATTTAAGGCACCGAAACGGATTTTGTTGCCGTAACACTTTTTAAATATAGACAAAACCGCTCTGCATATGCAGAGCGGTTTTGCCATTTCCGTTTGTTTAGCGACAATATGGGTTTTTAGCGCATTAAAAAATGCGCCGACAGAGCCGACGCATGAAAAACGCGTAGCTCAATCGTTACCACACGAAACTTTAAATAGTTACACAGAACATTAAAGCAGAGTACGCGTTTTTGCCTAAACAAAAAACGTTCTGCGAACTATTCAATTTCGTGTGGTAAATTTATTATATCACACTTTTCCTTATTTGTCCATATTTTTTCACTCATATTTTCAGCCTTGTCCGAATATCTTTAAAGTACAAGCAGTTGATACAAAGGAGTGAAGTTTATGACAAATATATCGGGATTAACAACTCAGGAGGTGGAACGCTCCCGACGGGAAAACGGCACAAATCGGTTAAGTGAAAAAGAAAAGCCCACCCTGATAAAAAAATACTGGGAAAAGTTTGATGACCCCATTATTACTATATTGCTGATTGCATTGGGTATTAACATCATTTTCACCTTTTTCGGTAAGGTGGACTGGTTTGAATGTGTAGGGATATTTGTTTCTGTAATGATTGCAACATGGGTAAGCGCCCTTTCGGAATATAAAAACGAAGAAGCCTTCCGTTCTATACAAAGCGAAGCATCAAAGGTTCTGTGCAAGGTTTACCGTGACGGAAATCTGCAGGAGACAGGTATTGATGATATTGTAAAGGGCGATTTTGTACTGCTTCAGTCAGGTGACATTATTCCTGCCGACGGATATGTTTTTTCGGGCAGCATCCGTGTAGACCAGTCTGCATTAAACGGCGAAAACAAAGAGATTGAAAAAATTGCCTGCAAAACCGAACCGGAGTATCGCACAAGGCTTATTGACTTTTGGGATAAAAACAGTCTTTTTCGCGGAGGGATTGTATGTTCAGGTCAATGTATACTTAAGGTAGCTCAGGTAGGTGACAAAACCGTTTACGGTCAGCTTAACCGTGAAACCGGCGATGAAGACAGAGAAAGTCCTCTCCAGGTAAAACTTTCTGATTTAGCAAAAGGCATAAGCCGTTTTGGATATATGGGCGCCGCATTGGTTGTGGTGGTTTATCTTATACAAAGATTTTTTGCCGACAACGGTTGGAGCACTATTGGTATTCTGGAATACTTTCTTGACACATCACAGGTATTATCCGACGTTGTAAGTGCTGTTATTATGGGAATTACGGTTATTGTAGTTTCCGTACCCGAAGGTTTGCCCCTGATGATTGCCATAGTCTGCTCGCTGAATATGAAAAAGATGATGAAAAGCAATGTTCTCGTGCGAAAGCTGATTGGTATCGAAACGGCAGGCAGCATTAACATTCTTTTTTCGGATAAAACAGGAACAATCACCAAGGGCAAGCTGACCGTTGTGGATTTTATTGACGGAACAGGAAATACATATAAAGAACATAACACTCTGCCAAAAGAGTTAAAAAGACTAACCGAAATCTCGGTAACAGGAAACAGCGCCGCACAAATGTCTAAAGGCAAAGTTGTGGGCGGCAATGCAACCGAAAAGGCTCTGATAGAATTTGTATGCTGCAACGGTGCTCCTGACATTACTCTCACCAAAGAACGTGAAACCCTGTTCACAAGCGAAAATAAATTTTCACAAGCCGAAGTCAGAGGAGATTTTTCGGGAGTTCTTGTAAAAGGGGCACCTGAAATAATTCTCCCCCGATGCAGAAAATATTTTGATACGTCAGGCAGGGAACAGATTATTGGCGCAACTGTTGAACTTAATAATATAATTGACGATATGGCAAAGAGATGCATCCGTGTTCTTGCACTTGGTATAGCCAACAATTTCACCGACGGACAACTGCCAAAGGACATAACACTTGTCGGTCTTGTGGCAATCCGCGACGACTTGCGCCCCGACATACGCACTGCAGTAAGCGAGGTTAAGCGTGCAGGCATCCAGACGGTAATGATAACCGGAGACAAAAAAGAAACCGCCGTTGCCATTGCCCACGAAGCAGGGATAATGGACAGTCACAGAAATGTGGTGCTGACCTCGGAAGATTTGCAAAAAATGAGTGATGATGAGTTAAGTCAGAAATTACCCGATATACGTGTAATCGCAAGAGCTTTGCCCACAGATAAAAGCCGTCTGGTAAGGATTGCTCAGGAAAAAGGTCTTGTTGTTGGAATGACGGGCGACGGAGTAAATGACCTTGCCGCCCTGCGCCGCGCTGATGTGGGATTTGCAATGGGCAGCGGCACAGATGTTGCAAAGGCAGCAGGGGATATTGTTATCCTTGACGATAATTTTTCGTCGGTGCGTTCGGCAGTGCTTTACGGACGAACAATCTATAAAAGCATAAAAAAGTTTATAATATGCCAGATGACCATAAATATTGCGGCTGTACTTGTGTCGGTAGCGGGTCCGCTAATCGGAATAGAAAAACCCCTTGGCATTACTCAAATGCTGTGGGTAAATCTGGTAATGGATACCCTTGCCGCAATAGCCTTTGGCGGTGAGGCTGCCCTGAGGCGGTATATGTTTGACAAGCCAAAGCGCCGTGACGAAAAAATACTTGACAAAAAGGCGTGGAGTGCCATCTGTACAAGCGGATTTTTCATTTTTGCCGTAAGCCTGTTCTTCTTTTTGTCACCTGCTATGCATTGCGCTTTTCGTCAGCACGCAGGTGAGATATACTTTTATACAGGTTATTTTAACTTTTTTGTATTTGCAGGGGTGCTTAACGCATTTAACGCAAGGTGCGAAGGTATTGACCTTCTTGACCACATATCCCTGAATAAACCTTTTATGTTTATAATCGGGCTTATATGCACCGTTCAGATTGTGATGACATATTTCGGCGGTCAGGTCTTGCGGACTGCGCCCCTTAACCCACGTGAATGGATGACCGCAATCATACCTGCACTTCTTGTAATTCCCGTGGACCTGATAAGAAAATTAATAGTAAACCGATAACATAAACGGGATGTTGCGTTTCGCAGCATCCCGTTTATGTTAAAAGTTTATAGACTTGCTTCGATACTTTACATTAAGCACCAACCCTATTGCCGCAAGATTTGTCAGCAAGGACGAGCCACCGTAACTGAAAAACGGCAACGGGATTCCCGTAACCGGCATAATCCCTATGCACATACCTATATTTTCAATCAGGTGGAAAGTGAACATCGCCGCAACACCCATACAAATATACATACCAAGATTATTTCGTGCATTCATACCTATCATAACACATCTTACAATTATTGCAACCAAAAGAGCAATTACCAACAACGCCCCTATAAATCCAAGCTCCTCGCACACAACCGAAAAGATGAAGTCGGTGTGCCTTTCGGGAAGAAAGTTGCTTTGGCCGCTTCCGCCCTGATAAAGTCCGCTGCCAAACAGCTGACCCGACCCAATTGCAATTTTTGACTGTGCAACCTGATACCCTGTGCCTGAGGGGTCGTTTTCGGGATTAAAGAGATTTATAATTCTCTCCTTCTGATAATCCTTAAAAACAAAAAACCACGCCGCAGGTATAGCCAACGCAATGGCGCCCAAGCCTGCAATAATATACTTCCAGCTTATTTTTGCGGTAAAAAGCATTGTAATCATAATACAAACAAAAACCACCGCCGTACCAAAGTCGGGCTGAAGCAGAATTAACCCGATTAAAATAGCCGCATGAACCAACAGAAAGAATACATATCTGGGACGATTGATCATATAATCCACCTCGGACAAATGCTTTGCAAATGTGACTATAAAGGCTATTTTAACAATCTCGGCAGGCTGAATACCAACAGGGCCAAAACGGAACCAGCTTCGGGCACCGTTGTCATATGTGCCGATACCCGGTATAAGCACCAGAATCAACAGTATCATTGACCCAAGATACAGATAACCCCATATCCCTGCAAGATACTCATAATCAAGAATCATCAGAACACCCATCAGCACAATACCTGCCACAAGCGCCACAATCTGAACTGCAACGTGTCTGACAGGCAATGGAGATGCACTTGAAATCATTATAATACCAAAAACTGACGCCGCAAAAGTCAAAAAGAACAGCCAGAAATCAAAGTTCTTCCTGAAATCCTTATGCTTATTCAGATTATCATTTTGCAGTATCAACCTTCTCACTCCTTAAAACTCAGCGCAACTCCGTCGCCGATAGGCAAAAGCGCTGTGCTGAAACCTTTATTTTCTTTTAGCATTTCAAGATATTTGCGAAGTCTGCGGACAATTGTAATTTTGCGTCTTACCACAAGCTCGTCAGTTGCCGTCATTCCTTTATATAATACATTATCCGAAATAAGTATTCCGCCCTTTTTAAGAAGGCGTTCGCAATGAGGGAAAAACTCCATATACTGACCCTTTGCCGCATCAACAAATATCACATCAAAAACACCTTCGCCTGGCATTTCTGAAACCACCTGACGCGCATCACCCCGGATAAGTGTCACCTTGTCCGAAATACCGGCTATTTCAAAATTCTTCTCCGCTATATCCGCCATTTCATCCGAAAGTTCAACGGTTACAACTTCAGCACCGCAGGCATTTGACATCCTTATTGCTGAATATCCGATAGCCGTTCCCAGTTCAAGGATTTTTTTTGCATCAGCAATCTTTAATAATACTTCCACCAGCCTTATGCTTTCCGGCTGTGATATGGGAACATCATTAGCCTTTGCATACCGTTCCATCTCGGCAATATGTCCGGTACTTTCGGGAATAGTATCCCTCAGATAACGGATTATGTATTCATAATTTATATTATCTTCTTCAATCCAAGCCTTCATTGGACAAAGTTCCCTCTTTTCAGTCTTTAATTTCTCTGCAATCTTTTCACGGTTTCCATATGCTCCCTATCTGTGCGAGAGAAAACATTTTCACTTCCGTCCGCCTTTGCCGCAAAATATAAATAATCAGTTTCATCGGGATATAGTGCCGCTTTAACGGAATTTACACCGGGAGAGGCAATTGGTCCGATTGGCAACCCTTTGTTTATATATGTGTTGTAAGGCGATTTAATTTTTATGTCCGAATTGCTTAATATCGGTTTTCTTTCTCTTATAATATACTGTACGGTTGCGCAGGAACTAAGGGTCATATCCCTTTCCATTCTGTTATAAAAAACCGATGCAATCCTGCCGCGTTCAGAATCGTTTGCAGCCTCGCGCTCCACAACAGACGCCATTGTTATAATCTGGTCAAGAGTGTAATCAGTCTGAGCCTCCTGATACACAGGTATCACATAGGTTTCAAAAGCCTTAAGCATTTTTATTATAATGTCACGTTCGTTTTCCCAAGAATAAAATTCATACGTGGCAGGGAAAAGATACCCCTCCAGACGGTTTTCTTCCCTTTCAATCTGTGATATAAATTCAAAATCAAAATCACCTTTGTCAAGCTCGTCCAAAAATGCATTTTTATCAACCAAGCCTGCATTTTCAAGGGTTTCGGCAATCTGCCATGCCTCATAACCTTCGGGGATAAGGATCTGAATCTTTTCATCAGTTTCCACATCAGGGACTTGGGTAAGTTCTCTGGCAATGTTTGAATAACTAAGGCTTTTGCCTATAAGATGTCCGCCTTGCTGAAAAACATATTCCTCTGATGCCATCTTTACTGTCACTCTAAACAAAAGGGGGTGCCTTATAACACCTTCCTCCTTCAGAATTTCAGAAATTCGGGTCGCTGTTGCGCCTTTGGGAATTGTAACCATAACATCCGTTCCACGTCCGCCGCCAATGCCCAAAACGTCAACTGCAACTGCAATTAACCATACCACAAGAGCGGTTATGCAAATAAACACACCTAACCTGACGGAACGAATTTTTCTTTTCTTTTTCTTTTCACCTATCATTTCTTCCATAGTAAATCATCCTATAGCTTTTATCAAAAAATATTTCACTATCACAACCACGATACTCAACATAATGGGCAGGCTGAATATACTGCTGAGCACAAGTGTACCGGTCTTAAAATTTCGGTGAAGCAGAATTTTATTTTTTTGCACAAGCAACAAACCAAAAAGCACCACAAATCCAAGAACGGTCAATGCTAAAACAGTCCATATATAGTCCCCTATATAAGGCAGTACAAAACCTTCAAGCAATAGTGCTGTAAGGTTGCTGAAGCCGTGATATACCATAGCGGCATAAATGGAATTGCACTTTATAAGCACCACCGACGCAACTATTCCCATAAACAAAAAGCCAAGTGCATCACTAATCTTAAGATGCAATAGTGCAAATAACACACTTGTTAAGAAAATTGCCACAACGGTGTTGCTCTTATTATATGCAGAAAATATTATCCCCCGCATCCAGAATTCTTCTAAAATTGCCGGAATAATCACTAAAGCAATTATCCCCGAAATCATCTTCCCTCCGCCGAGAACAACCGGTATCACATCCTCAGGGGATTGTTTCAGCACTTCCTGAACCAAAAGATTGCCCGGTATGTTAAGAACAATCATAACAAACTGACCAAAAATACCAACTAACGCCGCAAGCAAAAGGCAATATGGCTTGCAGGGTTTCAACCAGAATTGTTGCTTTGCCGCATCAATGCCGCTGCTCCATGCAGAACGGGCATACACCGTTATAGGCACACCTATCGCCAAAATCTCCACAATAGCAACGCGGATATACTCGTAAGGAGGATTTTCCATAAAACTGAATACAGCATCAACAACAAGTTCTGCCGCAAACTGTGCAAGCACAACCCAAAAAATCATCCACCGTACGCTTTTTATTTGTTTTCTCAGTTCATATTTCTTCTCTGTCATCAATTTTCATTCCTACACTATTGGATGTTGCATCTGGTCAAGTATTTCCTGACCTGCACCTGCCTTAAACCAATCGGCAATTCTTGCGCCAAAAAGCATTGCCGCTCCTGCGCCCTTGCCGGTAATAACATTGCCGTCAATTGCCACTAAAGCATTTGAATCCACCGTTGCACCCTTGAGATGCTCTTCAAAACCCGGATAGCAAACCGCCATCTTTCCTTCAAGCAGTCCAAGCTGACCAAGTATCATCGGAGCCGCACATATTGCCGCAATAAGCTTGCCCTGTTCGGCACAAAATTTCACAGCCTTTATAACTCTTTCATCTGCCTGAAGGTTTGTGGTTCCTGGAATACCGCCGGGCAGAATAACACCCTCCAAACCGTCAAAACTGATTTCGTCTGCGCAAATATCTGCCACAACACATACACCGTGGCTGCCTGTAATATCCTTGCTGCCAATACCAACCGTTTTAATATCTATCTGTGCTCTGCGAATCACATCAAGGCAACCGATTGCCTCGGTTTCTTCAAAGCCGTTTGCCAAAAACATATATATCATAACAAAATCTCCTTTATCTGCTTTTCAATACCTTAATCATAAATTTAGGAAGCGCCGCAAATCTACCCAGTCTGGACGGATTTTTCAAAAATCTGTAAGCCCATTCAAGATTAAGTTTAATAAAAATCTCAGGGGCACGCTTGGCAACGCCCGCAAAAACATCCAGAGTTCCGCCAACGCCCATACAAAGATTTACCTTAAGCTCGTCCTTATGTGCTGTAATCCATTTTTCCTGCTTTGGGGCACCAAGGCAAACCAAAAGCAGTTTTGCACCGGACTTATTTATTTGTTGAACAATATCTGCTTCATCCTCGGGTTTGAAATATCCGTTGCGACAACCCACAACCGAAAGTCCGGGATATTGTTCTTCCATTTTTGCCTTAGCTGCCTCTGCCACACCCGGCTTTGCGCCGAACAGAAAAACTCCTTCGCCCGACTTCGCCAATCTTTCAAACAAACCGCACACAAGGTCAAATCCGGCAACACGCTGTGGAAGAGGATTTTTTAAAATTTTCGCCCCATAGACAACGCCTATACCGTCTGCAGTACACATATCGGCATTATTCAGGATATCCGCCATTTCAGCATCTTCCTGTGCACACATTACAATCTCGGCATTAGGAGTAAAGATTGTAGAAACTCCTTCTGTCTTCACAAATCCTTCGGCGATATCCAAAGCCTGATTAAAGGTCACTCTGTCCACCTTAACTCCAAGTATTTCTACTCTGTCTCTCATAACCCTTTTTCCTTTCAGATTAATCTAAACTCCAATCAATGGGTGTCTGACCCATCGTCTTTAAAAATTCATTGGTCAACGAAAAATGCTTACAACCGAAAAATCCGTTATAAGCCGACAAGGGACTTGGATGAACGGTTTCTAAAATTCTGTGATTGGGGTTTGTTATCAGTTGTTTCTTCTGCCTTGCGTTTGCACCCCACAACAAAAACACCATTGGCTTTTCTCTTTGGTTAAGAAGTCCAATAACCCTGTCGGTAAATACTTCCCAGCCCATACCCTTGTGGCTGTTAGCCTCGCCTGCACGGACCGTCAGCACCGCATTCAGCAAAAGCACACCCTGCTGTGCCCAATAGGTAAGCTGACCGTGATTTGGTGTTTCTATACCCAAATCGTCGTGAATTTCCTTAAAAATATTTTTCAACGAAGGGGGTTGTTCTATGCCACGTTTAACCGAAAAACTCAGCCCGTGTGCCTGCCCCGCACCATGATACGGGTCCTGACCAATAATAACCACCTTGACATCGCTGTATGAGGTGTATTTTAATGCATTGAAAATATCATACATATCAGGGTAAACCGTTCCAGTTTTGTATTCTCTTGCCAGAAAGCTGCGGAGTTTTAAATAATACTCCTTTTCAAACTCTCCGTCTAAAAGTCTATCCCATTCATTGCCTATATTCACCATAAGGTTTTCACCTCTTTATTCAATCTAAATACAAAAATTTCAAGCCCAAGGCTAAACTTTGTGTATGCGAGTGCGCAAAAATCGTGCACCATGGCTCAGTTTTTCCATCCTGATGCGTAAAATTTTTAGCTCAGATTGTGCGATTTCAAGCGCGAGGCTATACTTTGTGTATGCGAGTGCGCAAAAATCGTGCAAGATGGCTGAAAATTTTTTGCATCCCTAACGGGCAAATCTTTTTATCTTCTTAGTCGTCGTCTTTTCAAACTCTGTATCACGGAAATGAATTCTCTTTATCTGTTTCATTGGAGGAAGTGATGCATTAAGTGCCTGAACATCCTTTTTGATTCTTTCCTGCTCGTCAGGAGTTTCTGTATAGATTTCTGCGCAGATAACATCATCCTCGCCGTAAACAACTATCTCATTTACGCCCTCAACCTGCTGAAGAACAACTGTTTCAATTTCTTCGGGGTACACGTTTTTACCGTTGCTGAGAATAATAATATTTTTTATTCTGCCTGTAATATGCACAAATCCGTTTTCGTCGATAGTACCGATATCACCTGTTCTGAACCAGCCGTCAACAAAAGCCGCCTCGGTTGCCTCGGGATTGTTGTAATAACCCATCATTACGTGGTCGCCCTTAACGATGATTTCGCCTTCGCCGTCTTCGTTGGGATTATAGATTTTAACTTCTGTGCCGGGAACAGGAATACCTGCCGCACCGAAGAGATACTTTTTGTTTCTGTCAAGAGATACGATGGGTGAGCACTCGGTTATACCATAGCCGTTTATCAGTGCGATACCCAAATCTTCAAATCCCTTTGCATATTTAAGGTCAAGAGGAGCACCGCCTGCAATAATCATTTCAAGGTTGCCGCCAAAACCCTTTTTAACCGATTTGAAAAGGACACGTCTCAGGTCAATGCCAACCTTTCTTAATCCGTTGCTTATAACAATCAATGTTTTCAGCAGTTTTTCCTTGCCCTGCTTTCTTACCGTTCTCCAAAGGCTTTTGTAGAAGGTTTCAACAAACAGCGGAACAACGCTGATATGATAGGGCTGAGCCTTTTGAATATCCTTTAAAACATTCTTCAGGTTGTTATTGATATAAACCGGATAGCCACGATGAATCTGACAAAGAATACCCGCCATAAATCCAAATGTATGGTGCAGGGGAAGCACAACAACAGTTCCAGCAGGCTCAAGGAAGTTGCGGCAGCTGTTTACCATATCAAAGCTAAGGTTTCTCTGATTAAGCATAACACCCTTAGGCTCGCCCGTTGTGCCGGATGTGTAAATAATTGTACAAAGAGCCTCAAGGTCGATTTCGTTCTTCTCAAAAGAATCATCGCCGCCATCAATCATTTCACTGCCTTTTTCAATAACATCACCGAAATCACTCATGGGAATATAGTATTCAACTGTGGGCATATTTTCCTTTGCTTCGTCAATAATCTTTTTCTTTGCATCGGAATAAACAAAAGCCTTTGCGCCGCTGCTCTTTATAAGATTGGCTACCTCAGGTGCACCAAGCTCCTTGTCAATAGGAACAATTACATTTGAGCCGTTTGTTGCGGCAAAGTATGTAATAACCCATTCATAACTGTTTTCACCCATAACCGCAATTTTGTCGCCGTCTTTAAGACCAAGACTGTAAAAATATGTACCGAGAGCATAGATGTCGTTCTTTAAACGGATAAAATCTACGGTAATGTCTTCGCCATCTCTTTCAAATGAAAAAGCAGGGCTCTCACCATAATTTTCCGCAGCATACTCGATAAGATGCTTAAGGCTTGTAATCATCGGCGCATCATAGAGCGGATATTCTTTCATCATTTTAAAACACAACCTTTCAAACTATCAACATTCGTCTGTTTATATATTTTTTCTCCCTGTGAAGGGCATTTTTTACTTTATTGTTCAACATATATCATATGTTGTATTTCCGCCAGCATAGTCTCTCCTATTCCGTCAACATTCAGTATGTCCTCAACTGTCCGGAAGCCACCCATCTTTTTACGCATTTTAATAATGGCATCAGCCTTTTTGGAGCCTATCCCCGGAAGGGCGTCAAGCATTTCGGCAGTTGCGGTATTAAGGTTTATCTTTTTGCTCGGGTTTTCAGTAGCCATCTCTTGAGTTTTTACTCTTACCGTTTCTTGCCTTTTGGGGTTAACAGAGCTTTTATACTTACCTGCGGTAAAATTGTACGCAAGAACAGAAATTGAAACAACTATCACAATAACTGGAATAATTATCAGCCTTTTATAAAATTCGTTTTGTTTCAGCAACCGTTCCTGCCTGCGCATAAAGCCTTCAAGACTGTCTGTTTTATACCAAGGCTTCATCCCTTAAATCACTCCGTCCTGCTAATTTCGATGTTACACACAATAATCCTATTTTATCATTATGAGTATACCATATCTTTTTCGCAAATACAACCCATTTTACAAAAGTTTAACATATGTAGGTTTACAATAGATGTGTTGCACTACACAAAAAAATTAAAAAAAATTAAATTTTGTATTGACAAACGACTTTTCATTGTGTATAATAATCAAGCTGATTAAAAATGCAGTATTGTGAAAAAGTATATGGGCGCATAGCTCAGCTGGGAGAGCATCTGCCTTACAAGCAGAGGGTCATAGGTTCGAGCCCTATTGTGCCCACCATCTTTTTTAACAACTGTAAATCGGCATTATATGTGGGCGCATAGCTCAGCTGGGAGAGCATCTGCCTTACAAGCAGAGGGTCATAGGTTCGAGCCCTATTGTGCCCACCACATTTTTTTAAAGGACAACGGAAATGAAATTTGATTTATTGCCCATCTTAAACGCTGACGGAAGAAAGCTTCCACTCAATTTAGAGCTTGATTTTGCAGAATGCGAAGAACACGGCGCAAGGTTTCTGACTCCCGTTTCTGTAACAGGCGAATTTGTCAATATTGGCGGAAGCATCGAGCTTGAGGCCACCGCCTCCTGCCTGATGGAATATTCCTGTGACAGATGCTGCGAAACTTTCAAAAGTGATTTCAGTTGTTCGTTTAAAGAAATCTTCAAGAAAGAAGACTCACGGGTCGAAGATGTTCAGAATCCCGATGCAGTTGTTCTGGAAGGTACAGCAATTGAGATTGATGAAATTGTTCTGGCAAACATACTTGTCAATCTGCCAACAAAACGTTTGTGCCAAGAGGATTGCAAAGGCTTGTGCACCAATTGCGGTCATAATCTTAACCAATCCCCCTGCGACTGTGACACACGACCCACAGACCCCAGATTTGATATTCTGGACGGACTTTTGTAGATTATGCAGGGCATATCCCCTGTTCAAATTATTTTGATTGGAAAGAGGTGTATTTAACTATGGCAGTTCCAAAGAGAAAAACTTCTAAAGCAAGAAGAGACAAGAGAAGAGCTAACTGGAAGCTCCTTATCCCCGGAATGGTACAGTGTCCCAACTGCGGTGACTACAAAATGCCTCACAGAGTTTGCAAGGCTTGCGGATATTACAACGGTAAAGAAGTTGTAAAGAAAGAGGCGTAAATTTTACACAGAGAAAGAAGTCGTATTGAACGTTGGCTGTTTGATGCGGCTTTTTTGTTTCAAAATTTTCTTAATTATTTTTAATTTAGGTATTGACAAACATCTTTATATGTGCTAGAATATCTCTTGCAGTTGAAAAACTGAATATATGCGGGAGTGGCTCAGTGGTAGAGCGTCACCTTGCCAAGGTGAACGTCGCGAGTTCGAATCTCGTCTTCCGCTCCAAAACAAAAAATCCTATCTAATGATAGGATTTTTCTTTTTTTACTTATGATAAAGTCTTTCGTGTTCATATCTGGGTTCAAAGCTTACGTTAATTCCCAGACGTCTTAAAATCTTTTCGTCCTCTTCGCTGATAATAACAGTAAAGTGCGCATCACTGCCACGAAGGTTCTCAAGCTGTTCCTTTGCTTTTAACGCAACCGGACTTGAAAGTGCTGAAATTGTCAGTGCAAGCAACACCTCGTCGGTGTGCAGTCTTGGGTTTTTGTGTTTAAGATATGTGGTTTTAAGTCCACAGATAGGTTCCAGAACAGAGGACTCAATTAAATCAATTTCCGAATCAATACCGCCAAGAGCCTTTAATGCATTAAGTAAAAGTGCAGATGCCGCACCCAGAGTAGATGTGGTTTTGCCTGTAACAATTCTGCCATCAGGAAGAGCCATTGCACCTGCAGGGCTGTGTGTCTGTGCTGCTCTTTCCAGCGCTCTTGGAACTGCCGCACAGTAATCAGGGGTAATCCCTGCCTGATTCATAAGAAGTTCAATCTTGCGCACCTGATTTTCGTCGCCCTTGCCGCGTATTACGTTTGCGGCTGTGGCATAATATCTGCGTATAATTTCAAGCTTTGATGCTTCACAGCAGGCATCGTCGTCAATAATGCAGTTGCCAGCCATATTAACACCCATATCTGTGGGCGAACTGTACGGCGAGCTGCCCTGAATACGTTCAAACATAGTATTAAGTACAGGGAAAATCTCTACATCACGGTTGTAGTTAACTGCGGTTTCGCCATATGCCTCCAAATGGAATGGGTCAATCATATTTACATCATTCAGGTCTGCGGTTGCTGCTTCATATGCAAGGTTTACAGGATGCTTAAGGGGCAAATTCCACACGGGAAACGTCTCAAACTTGGCATAGCCTGCAGCAATTCCACGTTTGTGTTCGTGATAAAGCTGGCTGAGGCAGGTTGCCATTTTGCCGCTTCCGGGGCCGGGCGCTGTAATTACCACAAGGGAACGCTCGGTTTCAATAAATTCGTTTTTACCAAGCCCCTCGTCGCTTACTATAAAGGGTATATCCGACGGATAGCCGGGAATGGAATAATGCTTGTAACATTTAACTCCAAGATTGTTAAGCTGTTTAAGAAATGCATTGGCAGCAGGCTGACCGTTAAATCGGGTAAGAACCACACTACCCACATAAAGCTTCATTTCGCGGAAGGTATCAATAAGACGAAGAACATCATCATCATAAGATATACCTAAATCACCACGGATTTTGTTGGATTCGATATCTTCGGAATTAATTGTAATAACAATTTCAACCTCGTCTTTAAGCTGTTGAAGCATACGGATTTTGCTGTCAGGTGCAAAGCCCGGGAGTACCCTTGAGGCATGATAATCGTCAAAGAGCTTTCCGCCGAATTCAAGGTATAGTTTACCCCCGAATTGTGCAATACGCTTACGTATCTGCTCCGATTGCATTTTAAGATATTTTTGATTATCAAAACCTATTTTTGCCATAGTTTTGACCCTCCTTTTCAAAATCCACATACTAGTATACCACAAATTTTGATAATATAAAAGAGGAAATTGCAAAAAGTTTTAAATTTTTTTAAATATAAAAGCCCGAACGATTGTTCAGGCTTTTATGCGTTTACTTCAATCTGCCATAACCTGCAAGTTCAACACATTGCTGTCCTGCCTCGGTCAGCATAAATTCTGCCATTTTTCTTGCAGGGCTATCTGCAGGCGTATCCTTCCTCAAAACAATATATGTATTGTTTGCAAGGGGATAGCTGCCGTCTGCTATGGTTTCGTCTGTGGGGTGAACTCCATCAATGGCAAGGAGTTTAAGATTTGTTTTTGTATCATAGAACAAATCCATATTATGATAGTAATAGTATATGCTGTATCCCAGACCATAACCAACAGGCTGGTCGGTTTTTGCCGCCATTACATCGGTAAGCACATTGGACATAGTGTACGATGTTTCCTTTTGCACATTGGGATGAATTTCATATCCATTCAAGAAGTGCTTTTCCATCTGTGCATGGCTGCCGCTGTCGTTGTTTCGGCAATAGGGATAAAGCAAAGCGTCACTGCCTCCCACCTGAGACCAGTTATCGTATGCATCATTCACATAGATATCACTTATTTGCTCTTTGGTAAGTCCCGTTGCAGGGTTATCTGCATTGGTAAAGAAAATCATTGCATCATAAGCAATGGGAATAAGTTCAAGCTCCACACCCTTTTCTTCTGCCATAGCCAGAATATCGCTGGCAGGATATACCGATGCAAAAAGCATATCAACCTGGCCGTCTATAAGACGCTGATATGATGCGTGGCTTTTGCTGTGGCTTTGAGGATATTGACTGTGGCTTTTTCCGTTATAGAAAAGCTGACCATAAACCGCCTCTGTAAAGGGATAGGTAGAGGTTGAGCCGTCTATTATGGGCATTGCTTTATCAAAGCCGTATTCCATCGCCAAATCAGATGCATATAACTGACAAGACCTTTCTGTATTATACAAAATATATGCCACATCATATCTGGATGCTGCCTTCTGCGGATTTAATACACGAACCGGATTTTCGGGGTCAGTATCATCATAATCGGATATATAATTAGAGCCGATTAAATCATATGCAGCCTTTGCCCATGGTGATACTTTATCAATATCAGCAAAGTTTTCAACCGTTCTTTTAGGGCAGTTTAAGCCGGCATAATTCAGGGCTCTTACTGTCATAACAGTAATCTCTTCACGGGTTACGTCTCTGTCCGGAGAGAATGTATATGCCGATGTGCCCTCGATAATGCCATACTTGTAAGCAGACATAACTACGCTGTAAAACCAGTCGCTTGTTAATACATCTTCAAAATTCACAATTCCATATGCAGACTCAACATTCTGCAGTCCCATAAATCTCATAATCATAGCAACCGCTTCTGCACGGGTAACATTGTCAAAGGGTTTTGCCTCTCCCTTTTCGTTTCCCATAATCACGCCCGTCCGTGACAGCTGCTCCATGACGTGAAATTCATACTCCGCCGCATTATAATCCGTAAACGGAATTGAATCGGGCACAAAGGCCTCGATTTCTCTGTCCTTGTTCTCCGCAGGAACAGTTGCATAAACATATCCGTTGTAGTATGCCGACAAGGTTATTCCCTGCCCTGAATCCTTGTACCTTGCCATAGTGTGCCAGTTATCGTTATCCTTAATATAATCGGGGAAGGGAATTTTCAGTGTGGTAAATTTTTGTGTGGAAACATCTTCATCGGCAGGTGTTGATGATAATGAACTTGCAAACGTTGTCACAGAAAGCACAAACAAAAACACCGTCACCATTACGATAGCCATAAACTTTTTCATAGTTTGTTCCCCCTTGTTGGTTAAGTTTTTACTTTGTTGGTGTTTCATACTTCGCCACAAAACGGCAAATTCCTTCTATGGTGCAAAAAATAAGCCTCCGGAATATCCGGAAGCTTTTAAAACTATTCAATTACATCACTTGCTTTTTCCAGCCGTGAAACCGATACTTCAAATGCAGTTTTGCTTTCTACCTCGGTCTCGCTGAGGCGTTTCTGATATTCGCGGCTTTGGATTCTGCCTTTAATAATCACATTGTCGCCCACATTAAGGCACTCGGCAAACTTGGCATTTCTCCCCCAGGCAATGCAAGGGATATAGTCGGATTTGTTGTATGACCTGTTTACCGCAAGAAGTATGTCGGCAATTTCCCGGCCAAATGGTGTTGTTCTGTAAATCGGCTTTTTACATATGTAGCCGTTAAGGTATATTGAATTTATACTTTTTTCTTCGGTATCATCATACGCCTCAATATCCTTTACAAAAACCGTAAGAACAAGACGGTTGCCAACATTGGTAAAATTATTATATGACCTAAACTGCCCGTGAATCAAAACGCTATCGCCAATGCACAACCCCTCGCTCATAAGGAATTTTTCGGATATGGTGACCTTTACCGTATCGTGAGTTTCGCTTAATCTTGGGGTATCAAGCATAAACGTATAAAACATTTCTTCATAAACCTCGTGGGAAAACTCCGGCGCACTTGCTACCGTTCCGGCAATAATCACTTTATTATTTTCTGTATAGCTTTCGGTATTCAACATTATTCACTCCCTGAACCTTTGGTGTACTTTGTTATGTATAATTATTTATATTCACAACTTGGCATTTTAGAACACCAATCGTCTTTATATCTTTACCATATTTCTGCCCTGTCATACAAAAACACATAAAAATCAGTTAAGAGCCTGTTGTATAAAACAATTCCTGAACGTCAATACTTTCCATATATAAACTATGGAGGTTATTTCTATGCTTGACAAAAAATCCCGCCGCGTTGTTATCATTAATAATATTCAATCTGACACCATCGATCAGGCGATATTTATTCTTAAAAATCAGAAGTCCACAAACTGCTCAAAACAAAACAACATTGTTCACGAAGCACAGACAATTATTGACCAGTACATCCGGCAGGTAGATAGACTTAAACCCATTCACGGGCAACATACAGCAAAAAAAAGGAACAGAAAACGCCGTTTCACGTCTTCTGTTCTTGCCATTGCGGCAGCCGCCGTATTTGTATTGCTCATTTTTTCGGTTATCTCTCACAACATATGAGCAATGTTAACCACCTTGCGCCCCTTTTCACGGGCATAATTTATAGTGTATTCCGTTCCGCCGCCCTTGTTTTCAAAATACGCAATGCAAAGATCGGAATTATCAACCATATATTTGTTCCGCAGATGCATACATCCCGTAACATACCTTTCGGTCAGGTATATAACTTTATCCGCCAGACTTAAAAGTTTTTCGTAACGCAGGCGGTCGACCTTGCCCCATTTAATATGCTGGTCACGGCAAGGCAATGCCATAATAAGCCTGATTTCAGGAAACATCTTTTTGAATTTAATAACCGTCTCTGCCGCTATGGTGTCAAAGCCTATGGCACCTCCGGAAATAAATTCACGGCACCCGTTTTCATAAAGCTCATATATCAGACGTTCAAGGGTATATCGTATAGCATCTGCCGATTGCGGCGGCACATTACGGTGTCCTGTAAAGCAACAGGATAAATAACCTTCGTTTGGATTCATATTTAACATCTTCTCTCTTTTTGCACATTAGCATATTATCATCAAGCCCAAGTTTTAGTCAATATTACAATTTACAAAACTGTACTTTTGTGATAAGATTTAGATATATATTTTTCAGGAGTGTTGAAAATGAGACTTTTCAAACAAGTAATATTGATATTTTCACTATGTTGCATAGGCGACGTTGTTTCATTTATGTTGCCATTTCCTTTTCCGGGAAGTGTTATTGCGTTGATTTTACTGTTTTTGCTGCTGCTATTTAAGGTTCTTAAACCAGAGCAAATAAGCATTTTCTCTGACTTTTTGCTTAAAAACATGTCACTTGTTTTTGTACCCTCAACAGTATCTATTATCGCTTATCTGGATGTTTTCAGCAACATATTGTGGAAATTTTTGTTTATATGCTGCATAACAACAGTATTTACTTTTTATTGCACAGCATACTCTGTTAAGCTGACAATGTATTTTTTAAACAAAAGGAGAACCAAAAATGTTTAATGAATTTACCGCTCGTCCAATCTTTGGCTTTACCCTGTGTATTGCCGCATATTACGCAGGTGTTAAAACAAAGGCAAAATTCAATTATTCCTTTGTAAATCCTATGATTGTTGCTTCTCTGATTTGCATAGCTGTTCTTGTTGCGTTTCGTATACCTCTTGAAAACTTTATGAACGGCGCAAATATGATTTCAATGTTTCTTGCACCTGCAACAGCGGTGCTGGCACTCTCTATGTATCGTCAGCTTGAAACTATAAAGACAAATCTCATTCCTATTCTTGTAGGTTGTACAGTAGGTGTCGTAAGTGCTCTTGCGAGTATAATCCTTCTATGCAAAATTTTTGACCTTAACGACGCTGTAACAGCAAGCCTTATCCCCAAATCTGTCACAACAGCAATCGCAAGTGAGGTTTCTGCTCAACTTGGAGGAATGGTCCCCGTAACCGTTGCCGCAGTTATGGTAACAGGAGTCTTCGGTGCAGTTCTGTCGCCATATTTTATCAAATGGACACGCCTTAATAATCCAATAGCCGCAGGACTTGCCATTGGCGCATCAAGTCACGCACTTGGCACCACTAAGGCAATTGAACTTGGCGAAATTGAAGGTTCGCTCAGTGGAATTGCACTTGGTCTTTGCGGATTGGTTACCGTGTTATTTGCAATGTTTTTATGAGAACAAAGCGGTGCACGGAGTAATAACGCTTTTTACACTAAAAACGCCTTGGTTAACACCTAGGCGTTTGTTCTTTTTCGAATACTTTTAATATGACAAATATTATGCCTGATAATGCAATGCCTCCCAGAATATCAGTTGGAAAATGCACAAACAAATATATTCTTGAGAAAGCAATTAATGTTGCAAGAATTATTGCCGGAATTCCCATCCTGCGGTCTTCGGAAAGGAGTATAAATGCCGCCGTAAACGATGACAGCGTATGCCCCGAAGGGAAGGAAAAATCTTTGGGCACATCAATCAGCATATTGATATTCTCAAATATCCAGCAGGGTCTTGGACGGGCAATAAGGTTTTTTAAAATAATATTTCCCAAAATCAAGCCCAAAATCAACCCCAATGCAAGTTTAAGGCTCAAAACTCTGTATTTCTTTTTTGTAAACAGAACAAGCGTTGCGGCAATCCATATCATACCGCCATTGCCCAGTTCGGATATTACACTCATAATAAAATCCATAGAATCACTCTGCAGCACATTGTGTATTGCTGTCATAATTCCAAACTCAAATGTTTCGCATCCAAAAAGCATAAAGACACCTCCGTATCTTAAAATGCCAGACTAATCACTCCTGCCGTGGCAAGAGCTACAACCAAGCCTGCACATATAACGCCCAGAAGTATAGACGGAATTGCATCCTTAAGGCGCATTTCCATCATCGCAGCAACCAGAGCACCTGTCCACGCACCTGTGCCCGGCAAAGGGATTGCAACCAGAACACAAAGGCCCCAGAATTTATATTTATCAACAGCAGACCTTTGTTTTTCGGCCTTATTTTCGAATTTTGTTACAATTCTATCAAATTTGTGGTTAATCTTTCGCAACCAATCGAAAACTCTGCGTATAAATAAAATAATAAACGGTACAGGCACCATATTACCAAGCATTGATACCACAGCCGCAAGCCACACATTAAGCCCCATTCCGGCACCTATTGGTATGGCCCCGCGTAATTCAAGAACCGGCACCATCGATATCAAAAACGTTGCTAATATCTTTCCGAAAAAAGTTTCTAAAAAACCCATACTAAGATTCTCCCAAGTAAAAATATGTACTTAGAACAAAGCGACTGCGCCGCTCGCCGCAGGCGACGGTCGTAGCAATAACGCTTTGTTTGCCCAAGTGCATTTCGGCATAGCCGAAAATCTTGCACGGGCATCAAATTTGCTTTTTATATAATAGGAAATTACGTAATTTCCTATTATATAAATTATACAATCTGCTCAGCAAATTGTCAATTACCTTTTTAACGGAAATAAATCTCTGCCGAGTATTTATCCGCCAGCGCTTTGCCCTTATCCTCCCCCAGAATATAACACGCAGTCGCAAGACAGTCTGCATATAAGCTGCTGTCTGAAACTATTGTTGCACTACTATATTCCGCCTCAGCAGGATATCCTGTTTTGGGGTCAATTATATGGTGATAGCGTTTTCCGTCCTTTTCAAAACACCGTTGATAGATTCCGCTGGTGACAACTGCACCCTCTTCAATCTCAATAACATCTTCATACTCACCAACAGGAGCAAACGGTTTTTGCAAACCTATCCGCCATTTGCCGTCAGAACTGTTCGGATTTTTGCCAAAGCAGGTAATGTTTCCGCCAAGGTCCGCTATTGCTCCCGTAACATTATATTCTTTTAAAATATCTATTGCCACATCTCCGGCATAACCTTTTGCCGCTCCTCCAAGGTCAATCTTTACATTATCAGAGGTCTTTATAAGTGTTGATTTTCCGTCAAAGCGCAACTTGTCTGTACCCACAAACTCAAGATTTCGTTGTATCTCATCCTCTGACGGTACTCTTCCACTACCCGAAAATTCCCAGAGTCCGGTCACCGATGCAACAGTTATATCAAACGCTCCCTGAGAAGAACTTCCCACGTCGAGCGCTGCTGTTAAAATCTCGGACAATTCCTTGTCAATGAAAATCTTAGTTTCCGCCGCCTGATTGTTAATGTCCGCAATCTGCGAATTTTCTGAATAAAAATTTGTAAACCCGTGAATCTGTTCAAGACGTTCAAAAGCAGCATCCACGGCAGCTTTTGCATCCTTGCCGTATGCCGTTATGGTGCATTGGGTATCAAACAAAAATTCGGTGCGTTCATATCCTTTATTTTTTATACTATATCTGTAAAAAAGTCCTGCAAAAAGTGTAATCGTCAGTACTGCAACAAAAATCCATCTTGCTTTCTTCATAAAATCAGCTCTCCTCACAGCTTAACTTACTGTAACATCATACCATAAATATAATTTATCGTCAATCCACTTTACTTTTAATACTGCATGTGGTATAATTGGTATAATTGTAATCTTATAATCATTGTCGTGGAAACGGCAAAATGCCGTTTTGGCGGAACTAGTTCCGCAACCTTCAAATCTCTGATTTGAAAGGCACGCATGATTGCAATAATGTCGGGCTATGAAAACAATTGTTTTCATAGAGGTTTGCGATATATCGCAAACAAAAACGCTAAAGCGTTTCCCCAACTATTATTATAGGAAGTGATTTTTTGAAGGAAAAATCTCAGTCCAAGGTTGTACGCACAATCGGGATTATGGCAGTAATCACATTTTGCGCCAAACTGATGGGACTTTTAAGAGAAAATCTGATTGTCAGCGTCTATGGCAGAAGCTATGCCTCCGACGTTTTAAATACCGCAACGCAAATCCCCCTGCTGTTTTTTGATATGACATTGGGTGTTGCAATTCTTTCGACCTTTGTACCTGTTTTCAACAAGTATCTTGAACGGGAAACCAAAGAACGTGCAATGGAATTTGCCAACAACTTTATGACGGTTGTTGTTTCATTTGCCTCAATATCCGCAATCATCGGTGTGATTTTTGCAGAGCAGATTGTTCATATTATGGTTCCGGGCTATGATGCTGCAAAGGTTGCCGAAACCGCAAGGCTTTTGCGCATATTGTTTCCGTCAATTGTTTTTACGGCAGCAGCATACACCGCTGTTGGAATTCTGCAGTCATTCGGTGAATTTAACATTCCTGCAATAATCAGCGTTGTTTCAAACCTGATAATGATTTTATATCTGATATTTGCAGGCAACAAATTCGGACTTTCGGGTGTGATAATCTCAATGCTTGTTGCCTGGGCGGCACAGCTTGCAGTACAGATACCTCACCTTATAAAATACGGCTATCGCTACCGTCCACGCCTTAATCTTCGTGACGAAGGCATTTGTGACGCCGTAAAGCTTGCTGTTCCCGTGCTTATCAGTTCGTGGGTGCAGCCCCTTTGTACGGTTATCAATATGGCGTTCAGTTCCTCAATGGGCGACGGTGCCGTAACCGCACTTAACCTTGCAAACAAAATATACATTATAATGGTCGGTGTCTTTGCCTATGCCATTACCAACTTCATTTTCCCCAAGCTTTCGCGTCTCAGCGCAGGCGAAAACAATTCGGGTTTTGCCGAAACTACAAGGGCCTCTCTCGGTTGGGCAGTGTTTATCATTGCATACATTTCAGCAATGTTTGTAGCTTTAAGCGAGGCAGTTATAAAGGTAGTTTTTGAATATGGGGCATTTACCGCTAACGACACAAGAGTTACTGCAATGGCGCTTTTTTGGTATTCATTCGGCATGGTTGGCTATGCCATCTGCGAAACACTTAATAAAAGTTTTTATGCCATCCGCGACGGAAAAACACCTATGTTTACCTCAATTTTTGGTATCGCGGTAAACCTGATGGCGGCATTTGTATTTGTAAATCTTATAAAACTGGGTATCGGCGGTCTTGCCCTTGCAAGTGCTGTCAGCTCCCTTGCTATGGCTCCGGTTCTGCTTTTTATGATAAACAAACGCAAACCCGGAACTGTTACACTCCACTTTGTTAAAAATCTGCTGAAAATTGTAGTTGCAGCTGTGCTCAGCTCAATTACGGCAGCACTTATATATTCATTTATGCCCGTCTCACAGGGCGTTCTTATGGTGCTTGTCAACGCAGTAGTGTCGGCTCTTGCTGCACTTTTAGTATATATAGCAGTCGGTCTTGTTCTAAAAACCGACGAATTCAGACAAATCAGGAGGATTGGTCATGAAAAATAACGGTTACATTATGACCCTGTGGCTTTTTATCTGGAACAGCCTTATAAAGAACAGTCTTATCTACAAAATACTGCGAGGTATATACAATTTTATCTCCGGACAATGGAATAATTCACGCCTGATAGGGATTTTCCGCAGAACATTCTGCTCGGAAGACACCGCAAGGAGCAGTCTTTGGGGCAAGCTCTGCTTTTCACCCTTTTTAATCCTTGAAAAAATTCAGACACAAAATGTTGAAAAGCTGGTTAGTCAAAAGGAAAAGAGCCTTTCCCTAAGAATTTTTAAACACCTTCTTCACAACATTCTTGCCCTCAACCTTCGTTTTATCGGTGTGCTTACAGCAACTGCGGCGGCTTTTAACCTTGTTATCTCTTTATTCCGCGGCGGCAATCTGTTGTTATCGGCTTTGATGGTTGTGTTTGGTATTGCCATTTCGTTTATTGACTTTAACGTTACAAGTATCCTTAAAAATTCGTGGCTGGTAACATTTATAGAAAAATGTTTTGAAACTAAATTTTCTTTTAATTTTTATTACATCACCAAATGCGGTGGCACCTTCCGTCTATATAGTGCGGCAGGCTTTGGGGCAGTTTGCGGTATTATCTGCGGATTTTTGTCACCCTTGTTCGGATTTTTATTTATCGGTGGACTTTTGCTTGTATCCCTTTTCCTTTACAAGGTTGAGGCAGGTGTGTTTATAACATTGTTCCTTGCCCCGATAGCCCCCACAATGGCTGTTGTCGGTCTGTGCCTTTTATGCTTTGTTTCTCTTGTTGTAAGAGCATTAACAACCCCCAAATTTACCTGGAGGCTTGACGGCATGGGTCTTATGATTGTGTCAATGGTTTTAATATACTTGTTGGCATCCATAACATCCTTTGCGCCCTTCAAGAGTGTTCAGATATGGGCAGTATATTTTGCCTTTATGATATTCTATTTTGTAATTATCAATACAATAAAAACCAAGAACCAACTCTTTAATCTTCTTAAAGTTTTTGCACTGTCTGCTTTGTTTGTATGTCTTTACGGCATTGCACAGTATGTTTTTGGCTGGAATGTCAAGCAGGCATGGATGGACGAAGAAATGTTTGAAGACATCAAAATGCGTATTTACTCCACCCTTGAAAACCCCAATGTTCTTGGCGAATATATTCTGCTGACTCTTCCCATATGCATCTCACTTATGTGGACTTCAAAAAAGATTTTGCCACGAATTATATACGGCGGTATGTCATTAATTCTTGCACTTGCCTTAATCCTTACATTCTCGCGCGGATGCTGGCTTGGCATTATGGCAGCGGCAGCGATTTTTATTACCTTTGCGGCGGGCAAACTGTGGGGGCTTGCACTTATTGCACTACCGGCTATTCCCTTTATCCTGCCCGAAAGTATAATTAACCGTTTCACAAGTATCGGCGATATGAACGACTCCTCAACCTCTTACCGTGTTTATATCTGGATGGGGACCTTGCTTATGCTTAAGGATTTCTGGATTTCGGGCATAGGCCCCGGAACCGAAGCCTTCAATCAGGTTTATCCCTTCTATTCATATAACGGAATTGTAGCACCACATCCCCACAATCTGTTTTTGCAGATTATAACAGAATCCGGAGTTATCGGTCTTGTTGTGTTCCTTTTGCTTTTATTCCTGTTCTTCAAAAATCTGGTAGTTGGCTGTCAGTATTTTGGCAAGGGAAACAAATTCTCGGTTGTTATAATAGGAATTGCATCAGCAGTAGCAGGATTTTTGCTTCAGGGAATGTTTGATAACTGTTTTTACAACTATCGTGTATTTATGATATTCTGGGCAGTTCTTTCAATAGGCATTGCAGCCTGTCACATAGCCCAAACAGAATCCAAACAAATGGAGGTAACAAAAAATGATTAACATTCTTCAGGTATGCTCCGATACCAATATCGGCGGTGCAGGCAAATGCATACTCACCTACCTTAAATACTGCAACAAGAAGGATTTAAATATCGCAGTAGTTCTTCCCCTGAACAGTCTTTTGAAACCACAGGTCGAGGCTCTTGGCTTTAAGGTTTATGAGATTGCCGCCATGGCAGATAAATCACTTGACGTTAAAGCGATAAGGTGTCTGCTTGATGTTTTTAAAGAGTTCAAGCCTGACGTTGTGCACACCCATGCAAGTATGTCGGCACGAATTGCAGCAAGGCTTTACGGTGCAAAAATCGTGTACACACGCCATAGTGTATTCCCTCCGTCACCAAAGCTGACAAAAGGTATCGGCAAGGCTCTTTGCGGTCTGGCAAACAATTCCACTGCAGATAAAATAATTGCCGTAGCAGAAGCCGCAAAAGACAATATCACCGTAATCGGCGTATCCGATAAGAAAATTGATGTTATCCTTAACGGAGTTGAACCACTAACCCCATACACCGACGAACAAATGGACGCACTTCGCAAAGAATACAACGTTCCCGAAGGCACCAAATGTACCGCCATTGTTGCCCGACTTAATGAGGTAAAAGGTCACAAATATTTTGTACAAGCTGCCGCAAAGCTGAAAGCCGCAGGTGTCAAGGCAAAATTTTTCATTGCCGGAACAGGCGATATGGCAGAGCCAATCCGCAAGCAGATTGCAGAATACGGTCTTGAAGATTATGTGGTTATGCTGGGCTTTCTGACCAACGTAGAACCCCTTATGAACCTTATTGACGTGCAATGCAATTGTTCGTTCGGCACCGAGGCAACAAGTCTTTCACTCCTTGAGGGTATGAGCCTTGGTAAACCTGCCGTAGTATCCGACTTTGGCGGAAACCCCGGAGTTATCAAAAACGGAGAAAACGGCTTTATCGTTCCCACTCACGACCCTGATGCTCTGGCAGAAAAACTGAAAATTCTGTTTTCCGATGACAATCTGTATTCGGATATGTGCAAAAGAAGTAAGGAAATCTTCAATTCCGTCTTTACGGCACAAAAGTATGCGGAAAACATAGATAATATTTATTTATCCCTGGGAGGTAAGAAAAATGGATAAACCAAAATTCAATTTTATGGATGGCTTTATTATTGTATTAATTCTGTTGATTGCAACAGCAGGCTTTTTGTTCCTTAACAAACCTGACAGCACAGGAACCGCAACTCAAACCGTCACAGCACAGTACACGGTTGAACTTACAAGATGCGAAAAAGTGGCAGCAGATGCCTTCACTGAAGCCCTTGCCAACGGTGAATCTGTTATGGTTGGCGAAAAGGAACGTTTTGCGGCAAAACTGGTTGATGTGCAGGTTGGTCCTGCTAAACAGGTTGTTACAAACACTAAATCAGGTGTCGCAGTCCTTGCAGAAGACCCGATGTATTTTGATATAGTCCTTACACTTGAATCTCAGCTGACAGAATCAAATTCAGCAATTATGGCAGGCAGCACTCCTTTGCGAGTTGGCGAAGACGAGGTTGTCAGAAGTAAAAAATCCGCAGGTCTGGGTTATATAACCGGCTTGAAAATTCAATAGGAGGCAGGGACATATGTTTATAAATAAAGAAGGAAAATTATTTGGCAAAATAAGCATTATTGATATAGTTGTTGTTTTGGCTGTTGCAGTTCTTGCCTTTGGTCTTTATATGCGTTTTGGCGGTGAAGATACAAAGGTATCAACCCAGAAACAGCAGATTGAATACACCGTTCTGGTCAAAGGTGTGCGCATTGGCACAGTTGAAGCTTTGCAGCAAAGAGGCCCCATAACAAACACAACCACTAAGGAAGAAGCGGGTGAAATCACCGACGTGACATACGAAGAAGCCGTTGACACACGCGAGCTTGCAAACGGCACCATTGCAAAAACACCCCTGCCTGAACGTTATACCGCAACAGTAAAAATTTGTGTGGACGGAAGTGTAAATAACTCCGGCTATTATACCTCCACCAATCAGCCAATCAATATTGGCTCCACACTTTTCTTTACTTCAAAATTTGCCAATACATCAGGTGTAATTATAGATGTAAGAGAAGTCCAATAAAAGCGAGATGTTTTTATGTTTAAAAGATTTTCTGTATATTACAAACCCTATATAGGAATTATTATTCTTGATCTGCTTTGTGCAGCACTTACCACAGTATGCGAGCTTGTGTTTCCGCTTATTGTGCGGCGCATTACCAATATGGCAATAGACCCCACTCAGCAGTTTATGCTGTCATCGGTAATCAGGCTTGGCGGAGTGTATCTGCTGCTGCGCGTTGTAGATGTCTGTGCAAACTATTATATGGCAAATGCAGGTCACGTTATGGGCGCAAGGCTCGAAACCGATATGCGCCGCGATATGTTTGACCATCTTGAAAAACTACCCTTCAGGTACTTTGACAACACCAAAATCGGTCAGCTAATGTCACGAATGACCTCTGACCTTTTTGATATTACTGAATTCTCACACCATTGTCCCGAAGAGTTTTTTATTGCATCAATAAAAATAATCGGTGCATTTATCATCCTTGGCGGCATCAATCTGTTGCTTACCTCACTTATATTTCTGCTGCTTCCCCTGATGCTGATTTCTGTATTCCTTTTTAGAAGAAATATGAAAAATGCATTTAAGGAACAACGCAAGCAGATAGGCGAACTTAATTCCGAGCTTGAAGACAGCTTGCTTGGTATCCGCGTTGTAAAAAGTTTTGCCAACGAAGATATTGAACGTGAGAAATTTGCCGAAGGTAACCGTCAGTTTTTCAGAGCAAAGAAGAATGCATATAAATATATGGCTCTGTTCCAGTCGGGAACAAGATTCTTTGACGGAGTTATGTATATTGCCGTAATTGTTCTTGGCTCTGCATTTATGGTAAAGGGACATATCACACCGGCAGATTTGGTTGCATATCTGCTTTATATCCAGACCCTTATCACGTCAATCCGCCGACTTGTTGAATTTACCGAACAGTTTCAACGCGGAATTACAGGTATTGAACGCTTTCTTGAAATTATGGACGAGCCCATCGACATTAAGGACACCGTAGATTCGGTTGAACTTGAGAATGTTAAGGGTAATGTGGTTTTTGAAAATGTTAATTTCAAGTATTCCGACAACGCCGAAAATGTTATTAACGCCCTTTCCCTTGACATCAAACCCGGTGAGAATGTTGCTATTGTAGGACCTTCAGGCGGTGGTAAAACCACAATGTGTAACCTTATCCCAAGATTTTACGATCTGACCGACGGCAACATATATATAGACGGAATAAATATTAAAAATATTACCCTTGACTCTCTGCGCAACAACATAGGAATGGTACAACAGGATGTGTATCTGTTCAGCGGTACTGTTTATGAAAATATTATCTACGGTAATCCCGATGCAACCCGTGACGAAGTTATTGAGGCCGCAAAAGCCGCAGGTGCTCACGAATTTATCTGCGAATTAAAAGATGGATATGACACATACGTTGGCGAGCGCGGACTTAAACTATCAGGAGGACAAAAGCAACGAATTTCAATTGCCCGACTGTTCCTTAAAAATCCGCCGATACTTATTCTTGACGAGGCAACCTCGGCTCTGGATAACGAAAGCGAGCTTATTGTTCAGAATTCTCTGAAAAAGCTTTCAAAGGGCAGAACTACCTTTACCATTGCCCACCGTCTTACCACAATAAAAAATGCCACAAGAATTTTTGTATTAACTCAGGACGGCATTATCGAGGAAGGCACTCACGCCGAGCTTATAGAAAAGGGCGGAGAGTATGCAAAACTTTATTCAATGTACAGCGTATTATAAACATAACAAAACGGAGTAGTGATTTCACCGCTCCGTTTTTGCTTTATTACTTTTTAAGAACATCCTTCAAATACATTCCCGTATATGATTTCTTTGATTTTGCAACCTCTTCAGGTGTACCTTGTGCAACAACCTTGCCGCCTTTATTGCCACCTTCGGGTCCAAGGTCGATTATATAGTCTGCTGTTTTTATCACATCAAGGTTGTGTTCAATAACCACCACGGTGTTTCCTGCGTCCACCAGTCTTTGCAGTACATCAATAAGACGGTGAACATCGGCTGTGTGAAGACCCGTTGTTGGCTCGTCAAGAATATATATGGTCTTGCCGGTACCACGCTTGCTTAGCTCTGTTGCCAGCTTGACACGCTGTGCCTCGCCACCCGAAAGTGTAGTTGAGGACTGACCGATTTTTATATAACCAAGACCAACTTCATATAATGTCCTTAGACGATTTGCGATTCTAGGTATGCTGTCAAAAAACTCCATTCCTTCTTCTACCGTCATATCCAGAACATCTGCGATACTTTTGCCCTTGAATTTAACCTCTAAGGTTTCTCGGTTGTATCTCTTGCCTCCGCATACTTCGCAGGGCATATATATATCGGGCAGAAAATGCATCTCTATCTTGATAATACCATCACCCTGACAGGATTCGCATCTGCCGCCCTTAACATTAAAGCTGAATCTTCCTGCACTATATCCCCTTGACTTTGCATCCGGAGTTGACGCAAACAAATTGCGGATATCCCCGAAAAGTCCGGTATAGGTGGCAGGGTTAGACCTTGGTGTTCTGCCGATCGGCGACTGGTCAATATCAATTACCTTGTCTAAATTTTCAAGACCGCTGATTGTTTTAAACTTGCCCGCCTTCATCTTGGCACGGTTTAAGTCGTTTGCCAGTATTCGGTATAAAACCTCATTTACAAGTGAACTTTTTCCGCTACCCGAAACACCCGTAACACACGTGAAGGTTCCCAGAGGAATTTCAACATTGACATTTTTAAGATTATTTTGTGCGGCACCTTCAAGGCGCAATACGTTTCCGTTACCCATGCGACGCTCCGCAGGTACGGGAATTTTCTTTATTCCGCTTAGGTAAAGACCTGTTTCGGACTTCTCACATTTTTTTATTTCCTCAACGGTACCCTCAGCAACCACATATCCGCCATGGACACCTGCACCGGGGCCGATGTCAATAATATGGTCGGCGGCATACATTGTGTCCTCGTCGTGTTCAACAACAATCAGGGTATTCCCCAAGTCGCGGAGTCTTTTCAGCATTTCAATCAGTTTGTGATTATCCCTTTGGTGAAGACCGATACTTGGCTCGTCAAGGATATAAACAACCCCCATAAGCCCTGAACCTATCTGACTTGCCAGACGTATTCTCTGCGCCTCGCCACCCGATAAAGTCCCGCTTGAACGGGAAAGTGTCAGATATTCAAGACCTACACTCACAAGGAACGAAAGTCTTGCCTTTATTTCTTTTAGAATTTGTCTGCCGATAATCTCTTCCTTTGGAGTAAGCTCCATTTTGTCAAAAAACTCCATTGCCTCGGCAATCGACATATCACTTATTTCATTTATATTTTTATCCTTAATTGTTACTGCAAGGCTCTCTTTTTTAAGACGAGTGCCCTTACATTCAGGGCAGGGAGTAATATACATAAGCTCCTGAATTTCTTTTCGCGCCCATTCGGAATTGGTTTCTTTATAACGGCGAAGAGCGTTGTTTATTATACCTTCAAACCTTGCGTAATGTTCGCCGCGGGCATACTTTTTCTCATAGGATAGATGCACCTTTTCGCCTTTTGTTCCGTAAAGCAGAATGTCCATTATGTCATCCGGCAAATCCTGAATAGGGGTATCAAGGCTGAAATCATACATTTTAGCAAGACCGCGGTAATACATTGCAGAAATACTGTCTTTATCTGTTCCTGTCCAGCCATAGCAATTAATCGCACCTTCGTTTATGCTCTTTGATTTGTCCGGAATCAGTTTTTCGGGGTCAAGAATTTCAACCTCACCAAGTCCCATACAATGGGGGCAAGCACCGTAAGGTGTGTTGAATGAAAACATTCTTGGGGTAAGCTCTTCGATATTAATTCCACAATCATCACAGGCGTAGTTCTGGCTGAACATCATTTCTTCGTCAGTTTCGATAAGCTGTACCACAACAAGACCCTTTGCCATTTTCAACGCGGTTTCCAGCGAATCGGTCAAACGCTTGTCCATACCGGCACGAACCACCAAACGGTCAACCACAATTTCTATATTATGTTTCTTTTGCTTGTCCAGAGCAATTTCATCAGCACCGGGGTCGTATATCTCGCCGTCAACGCGGACACGAACAAAACCATCCTTTGCCGCCTTTTCAAAAACTTTGGAATATTCGCCTTTTCTGCCGCGGACTACAGGCGCAAGAATCTGAATTTTTGTCTTTTCGGGCAGAGCCTTAACCGCATCAACAATCTGATCAATAGACTGTGATTTTATTTCCTTGCCGCACTTGGGACAATGAGGGACACCAACCCGCGCAAACAAAAGACGCACATAGTCATATACCTCGGTCACGGTACCAACCGTGGAACGGGGATTTTTGCTTGTGGTCTTCTGGTCAATTGAAATTGCAGGTGACAGACCATCGATAGATTCCACATTGGGCTTTTCCATCTGGCCAAGGAACTGTCTTGCATATGCCGAAAGGGATTCAACATAACGCCTTTGACCCTCGGCATAAATCGTCTCAAAGGCAAGGGAAGATTTACCCGAGCCGCTAAGCCCTGTAAGAACAACCAGTTTATCCCGGGGAATTTTTACATCAATACCCTTTAAATTGTTCTCTCTTGCACCTTTAACGTGAATGTATTTGTTAATCATTTTGTTCTCCCTCAAGTCTGCGTATTTCATCGCGGATTTTGGCAGCCAGCTCAAACTGCAATAGTTCTGCCGCCTTTTTCATCTCGGTTGTAAGTTCTGCAATGGTCTTTTCTTTTATATCCATCGGTGTTTCTGGTTTTCTTCTGCCGTGCTTAGGTATTTTTGCGTCCGCAACGGTTGCCTCGATAATCTCGTGTACATCCTTCTTTATTGTCTGCGGAACAATTCCGTGTTTCTCGTTGTATGCCGCCTGAATTTCACGGCGGCGTTCTGTTTCGGAAATTGCACGTTGCATAGACCCTGTAATGGTATCTGCATACATAATAACTGTACCTTCGGCATTACGCGCCGCACGGCCTATGGTCTGTATCAGCGATGTATCTGAACGCAAAAAGCCCTCTTTATCCGCATCAAGTATTGCAACAAGAGAAACCTCGGGGATATCAAGACCTTCACGAAGAAGGTTGATTCCCACAAGAACATCAAATACACCCAGACGCAAATCACGTATAATTTCCATACGTTCAATAGTTTCAACCTCGGAATGAAGGTATCTGACCTTTAAATCCATATCTTCAAAATATTCGGTAAGTCGTTCGGCCATTTTCTTTGTAAGAGTTGTCACCAATACCCTCTCGTTTTTAGCAACCCTCTTTTTGATTTCACCATACAAATCGTCGATTTGTCCATCAATGGGACGCACCGAAATTTCAGGGTCAAGCAATCCGGTAGGACGGATAACCTGCTCAACAACACGACTTGAACGTTCTGTTTCAAATTCAGCGGGGGTTGCGCTGACAAAGATTGCCTGATTTATATGTTCATAAAACTCGTCAAAGTTAAGGGGTCTGTTGTCAAATGCAGATGGCAGTCTGAAGCCGTATTCAACAAGGTTGGTCTTGCGGGCACGGTCGCCAGCATACATTGCCCTTACCTGCGGAATTGTAACGTGGGATTCATCCACTACAAGCAGAAAATCTTTGGGCAGATAGTCAAGGAGTGTAAATGGCGGCGTTCCGGGCAGACGTCCGCTGATATGCCGCGAATAGTTTTCGATTCCCTGACAGAACCCTGTCTCACGCATCATTTCAATATCATATTTTGTGCGCTCTTTAATCCGCTGGGCTTCAATAAGACATTCATTTGCCTTAAATTCCTCCACCCGCACCTCCATTTCTGCCTCAATATCTGTAATGGCACGTTCCAGTTTTTCCTTGCCCACAACATAGTGGGATGCAGGATAAATCGCAACGTGCTTCAGCACTTTTATTACCTCGCCCGTAACTGAGCTGATTTCAGCAATGCGGTCAACCTCGTCGCCAAAAAATTCTATTCTTATGGCATTACCCGAAGAATATGATGGAAACACATCAATAACATCGCCCCTTACACGGAATTTGTTTCGGGTAAAGTTTATATCATTTCTTTCGTACTGTATTTCAATCAGTTTGTCAATAACCTCGTCACGGTCACGTTCCATGCCCGTGCGCAGGGATATTACCATATTATTATAATCAATCGGGTCACCAAGACCATATATGCAGGAAACACTTGCCACAATAATCACATCACGGCGTTCAAAAAGTGCCGCTGTTGCCGAATGGCGTAGTTTGTCAATATCCTCGTTGGTCTGGGCATCTTTTTCGATATAGGTGTCAGAATTAGGTATATACGCCTCAGGCTGATAATAGTCATAATATGAAACAAAATATTCCACCGCATTGTTGGGGAATATTTCTTTAAACTCACTACATAGTTGCGCCGCCAAGGTTTTATTATGTGCCAGCACCAATGTCGGTTTATTCACTTTTTCAATGATGTTTGCCACAGTAAAGGTCTTACCTGAGCCGGTTACACCCATTAGGGTCTGAAATTTGTCGCCGTTTAAAACACCCTTGGCTAAAGCATCAATTGCCTGAGGCTGATCACCGGCGGGCTTATATTTTGATACAACCTGAAAATCCATTTGCTGCACCCTTTATCCTTCTTTTATTATCTATCCAATCTGTTATTCTTTTCATAAAGATTATCCAGATAACCCTTTTCTCGCATACTGAAAAAATCATTTTCCGCTATAATTACACTATCACCGAACTCAATTTCAACCGCCTCGAATGCTCTTGCCAGATTTCTTGACAATGTAACATCTCCCGACGACGGATTTGCCTCGCCACAGGGATGATTGTGTACTAATATTGCAGAGCAGGCTTTGTCACGAATAGCCTGACGCACCACCTGGCCCGGATATATATAAGTCTCATCAGGAGCACCCCTTGAAATTCTGTTGATTGCAATCAGTCGGTATGTGGAGTTGAGGCAAAGCAGATACGCCTCCTCGTTGAGTTTGCCGTAAAAGTAGCTTTTCGCATAATCAACAATTTTTTCAAGCGTATCAAGAACAATAGGTTTGTCCTGAGTCAGACTGCGCTCCACAACTCCCAGAATAGCCGGCAAGGTGGCAAGAAACATCGCGCATCTGCTTCCGATACCCGCCGTCTCTGTTAACTCCTCGGGGTCTGCATGCAGCACTCCTGCAAGAGTCTTATATTTTCTAATCAATTCGTGCGCCATTTTGTTTGTATCCTGACGTGGAATAACGGCATACAAAATGTACTCAAGTTGTTCGTGTGGTTCAAGCATTTCCAGACCGTTTTCACAAACCTTTTTGTCAAGCCTTTCTCTGTGTCTATCGTGTACACTCACAGCGACTTCCTCCTCAGTTTTTCCAGGACCCCTTCAAAGTATTCGGGCAATTCACAGGAGAACTCCATATATTCTCCTGTTTCGGGATGAATATAGCCAATCATATGTGCATGGAGCAGTTGTCCGTTAAGCTTAAATTCCTCTTTTTTTACCCCATACAACGGGTCTCCCACTATGGGATGGCCGCCCTTGGACATATGAACCCTTATCTGATGCGTCCTGCCCGTTTCAAGACGGCATCTGATAAATGTATATTTATCAAATCTCTCCAATACAAAAAAATGCGTAACCGCATTTTTGGAGTTCTTTTGTGTTATTGTCATTTTTTTGCGGTTTTTTTCATCGCGGCCAATAGGCGCATCAATGGTGCCGTTGTCTTCTTTTATTCTTCCGTGAACCAACGCCAGATATTCACGGGTCAGGCTGTGCTCTTTTATCTGTTCAGATAAACCAAGATGAGCTTTATCATTCTTTGCAACCATCAAAAGTCCGCTTGTGTCCTTATCGATACGATGCAGAATTCCCGGTCGTATCTCGCCGTTAATCCCCGAAAGTCTGTCGCCACAATGTGCCATAAGGGCATTAACCAATGTTCCGCTATAATTCCCTGCAGCCGGATGAACCACCATGCCCTGAGGCTTGTTTACAACCAGCATACAGTCATCCTCGTATACTATATCAAGCGGGATTTCCTCGGCTTCAAGCTCGGTTTCCTTTGCGTCAGGAATTTCAATACTTATCTCATCACGGTCACGCAATTTATAGTTTGACCGTACCGTTTTTTCATTTACTTTTATATTTTCTTCCTCAATCAGCTTTTGAATTCTGGAGCGCGTCAAATCAGAAAGACCCTCTGCCAGAAATACATCCAGACGTTTTCCTGTATCATTGGATTTTACCGTTATCTTCACTCTTTTTTCCCTTTCCGTCAAAGAAAATAAAAAAAATTGCCAATAACCCTGCGCCTGCACACACAAAAATATCAGCAACATTAAAAACAGGGTAGTCTATCAATCGGAAATCAAACATATCCACAACAAAACCCCGCCATATTCTGTCAATCATATTTCCCAAAGCTCCGGCAGCCATAAACGAAAGACCTAAATCAAGAACTGCCGGACGGTTTTTATATTTAAAAATCACATAAATAACCGCAGCAGCAAATACCAGAGTAATCAGTATAAAAAACACCCTCTGATTCTGTAAAATGCCAAATGCTGCTCCACGGTTTTCAACATAAGTGAGATGAAACACGCCCTCAATTAATGGTATTGTTCCAAGATCCTGAAGACGTGTCTGTGCCCATATTTTTGTCAGTAAATCTGCAATCAAAATTACAACGCCAACAACAAAATAAATCATTTTTTCTCACCTGTAAGTCTGTTAAAATCATATCAGATTATGTAATAAAGTCAATTATTCCACATTTGCGTCTTCTGCCGGTTCTTCAGCCGCTACATACTCGCCCTTTTCATTTACAACAATTTTAGGAAGCTCCATTGTCATCTGCTCTAACTGTTTTAGTGTTGATTTAGCTTCTGAGTGCTGTATATCAGTTTCCTCACTGATTTCAATAGGGCTGTGCTTGATTTTCTTTGCCGGACCTTCTATCTCCCTATCAACAGGCATACTGAATTCCTTAACAATTTCAAGCTGGGATGTGAGTAATGAAATAATTCTTGTTCTGAACACTTCAACATTGCGGCGCATTTCCTCGTATTCATAACTAACACGAGTAACCTCGCGGCTTGCGTCAGCAAGAAGCTGTGTTGCCTTGTTCTCAGCATCCTTTATTATGTTCTCAGCATTTCGTTTTGCATTCTGGACAACCTCGTCTCCTGCGTTCTGAGCAACAAGAATTGCATTTTGCAATGCTTCTTCCATACTCTTGTATTGCTTGATTGCATTTGAGAGCATATTGATTTTGTCCTTGTTAGCAAGATTTTCTTTGTAAATAAGCTCGTAGTTCTCGGAAATTACGCGCATAAATTCTTCAACTTCAACCTTGCTGTATCCGCCCATCTCTTTTTTAAATTTTCTGTTTTCAATCTCTAATGGTGTCAACATAATATTTCCTCCATTTTCACACGTCATCACGTGCCCATACTAAAAAATTTATATCATTTTATATATGCAGATGGCAACTCTGCCTTTTTTTGTCTCCCGAACATCTTCGCCAAGTCTGAAGCGACCATAGCCCCGCACCGAAAAAACATCCCCGGGTTTAATTTTAAAGGAAGGACTGTCCTCCTGAATCCAGTTAACAAACACACGTCCTGCACTTAATGTCTCGACTGCTGTATTCCTTGAAGTTCGGATTGCCACGGCAACCACAGCATCAAGCCTTAGTGCCGAAACCGTTGTGGATATTTCTTCCATTCTTGGTGGGGGAATCTCAATTTCATTCGGCTGTATGCATCTTACCTTAACACCCTTGCGACCCACCTTGTCAAGATTTTTCACTATGTAGTCGGCAATATTTTCTTCTGCAAAAACAAGGCATTTATCATCAAATGTAAGTATATCTCCCAACTTCTCGCGCTTGATACCCAATCCTAAAAGACTTCCCAGAAAATCAGGATGCTTAAGCTCTGCAATATCTCTGCCAGTAATTTCAATCACCGACAAAAGCTGCATTGCATCATCACATGTCAGATAATCAGGCAACGCAACAAACATCCTGCGCTCTGCATCGGGATAGCCACCGTAAAATAATGTCTCGACCAACGTTTTTTTCAAATTACGCCTTATAATCTCCGCTTCGGTAGGAGTAAGAAAACCCGTAGCCTTTATACAATTCTGCCTTTCACACAAGGTAACGGTGTCCTCTGCTCGTGCAATAAGAAGTTTTTCTTCGGTGTTATTTGTCATTAGTTATTCCAGGGGAAAATACCCTTGCTGCGAAGTTCATCCTTGAAATCGCCCATAATACCAACATTATAAGGAGCGATAAGGAAAATTCCGTTTGCAACCTTCTGAATATTTCCATCAAGCGCATAAACGGCACCGCTTAAGAAATCAACAATTCTCTGAGCGGCAGCACGTTCAACAGCCTCAAGATTGATAACAACCGGTTTTTTGTTTTTAAGGTGGTTTGCAATCTCTCTTGCATCTTCAAAACTTTCAGGCTGCATAACAACCAACTTAAGCTGTGCGGTTGTATGTATCTTTACAACCTTGTTGCGTTTGCTTCCGTCAAAGGATTCAAGCTCTTCTTCTTCGAATCCGGTACTGTTTGAAAATTCGCTGTTTTCAATCAGTTCTTCTTCGTAATCGTCATCCTGTGTATCGAATCCGATAAGGTTCAGCATTTTGTTTACAATACCCATTTTATCTTCCTCCAAAAATTTATATATTAATGGTTAATAATTTACAAAACTTTACGCACGTTATGATATACTACATAATATTATATCACATAATTTTCATTTTGTATAGTTCCTTTTTCCAAAAATCCCTGTTCCCACACGAATAATTGTAGAACCGCATTCTATTGCAAGGGAAAAATCGTTCGTCATTCCCATAGAAAGCTCTGTCATATCAACGTTTTTGAGGGATTTTGCACCTATATCACTTGCCAGATTTTTCAACCCCGAAAATACATCTTTCAGAATTTTTTCATCATCAACAAAGGGAGCAATGGTCATAAGTCCTTCGACTTTTACGTTTTCAAGTTCGCTTATCCTTTTGCAAAGGTCCTCGCACTCCTCAGGCCGAATACCAAACTTTGATTCCTCACCGGAAACATTAACCTCCAACAAAATTCTCTGCACCTTGTCAATCTTTTTTGCATGCTTGTCAATTTCCTTAGCAAGTTCAAAACTGTCAACCGAATGAATAAGTTCTACCTTATCTATTATATACTTAATTTTGTTTTTTTGCAAGTGTCCAATAAGATGCCATCTTACAGGCTTAACCGCATCATACTTTTCCATAATCTCCTGAACGCGGTTTTCGCCTATGTCGGTAACACCGCAGTCAATCGCCTCGTTTATAAGGTCGGCACCATATGTTTTGGTAACCGCTACAAGCCGAACATCTGATACATTTCTGCCGCACTCCACGGCTGTTTTTTTCATTTGCTCACATACATTATTTAAATTTTCTTTTATATAAGACATTTATCTCACAACCTTATTATCATATAAATCTTTTCCGCTAATAATCAACTCATCATACAGCTTTATAGATGAATTTTCATCAGACTTTTCATCAGCAATAACCCATTCTTTGCTGTTGTATATAATCTCCACCGGCATAAACCGCGCCCTGTTGTTTCTTATAACATAAACCCCTGCTCTGCCATCAATTATACGAATACTTTTTGACGGTATTTTATATCCCTCGTGATGATGCTTTATAAGTTCTATCTTCACCTTTGATGAGGAATAAATTTTATCTATATATTTGTTTGATTCCACAACAACGACCACATATCCTTTTTCTTCGGAAGAGATTTTTGAAACTTTCCCGTTTATTGTTCGAATATCAACATCGGGAAATCTGATATCAATCGAGTCACCCACGGTCATATCTTCAGCCATATCAACAGGAACGAGAGCCGCCACACTCCATATAAAATTATTCACAATTTTACCTATGGGCCAACCGCTTTCTACACGACTTTCTGACTCTGTCATTGCTGATTTTTCATTTAAAGAGGCTAGGTATCCGGGAGTTATTCCCTCAAGCTGTTTAGGGTCAAGCATTTCTTCCAGTCCGTCTACTCTCGACGTAAAGGCACCTGTTGCAGGTGCGTGAACCAATGCTCTTTCTATATTATGTTCTGCCTCAAGTGCTGTTTTTTTCTGTTTTAACATCTCAAGTTCCTGAACATTATCCTTTGGCTGAGCCTCGCCGGCTATAATTCTTCTGTCTTCAATCAAACCGTTTACTTCATCTTTTATTATTTCAATCTCATCAAGACGCCCCTGATATCCCAAATCAAAGATTCGACCAAGTTCTTCAGCTATACTCTGCTCGATTTTTGCAGTATCGTTACTGTAAATATCCTTTTTTTGCGAACCCGACTCAAGTTTTGCTATCTCTTTGTCAATAGATTTAAGTTCGCTCATCGCTGTGGAATTTATCTCATTTTTATAAATGTATGCCAGCGTTTCGCCTATTTTCACACGCTGTTCCTCGTCCTTTACACAGTAGAGATATCCTGACGTCTGCGCCGGTATAACCGTTTGTTCCCTGAACAAATATCCTTCGGTTGCTATGCTCTCCTCCTCGGTCCCGGTACGAATGATCATAGTTTCAAGACGGTCATTAAAGCTCATAGCAGCATTAACTGCAATGCACAGCACAAAGGAGCCCAGCAAAAATGTAATAAACCCTCTGCGGCTTTTTCTTTTTTCCCTTCGTTCCTGCCTTGACGCTTTTTTGCTTTTATTCATCTTTAAAACTCCATTTCTATAGATTTACAAGAAATTTCTGCATTTCTCCAAAACAACCGTCGTATAATCGGGCTTTGCTGTACTCACCCATTGAATTTTATCATTGCGTCTGAACCATGTAAGCTGCCTTTTTGCATATCTGCGGCTTTCCATTTTGATTTTCTCAACCGCCTCGTCAAGTGTGGCTCTGCCTTCTAAAAATTCCAGTATTTCTTTGTAGCCGATTGCCTGCATAGCAGTCGTGTCACGACCTATGCCCATATCCTTCAGGGCTTTTACTTCTTTAAGCAAGTCATTTTCCATCATTTTGTCAACACGTTTATTAATTCTGTCATAAAGCACCTCGCGTTCTGTATCAATGCCCAGAATCAACGCGTCATACACCGGCTCGCGTCTTGACTCACGATTTACCTGAGTAAAAGTTTTGCCGGCAAGGTGACACACCTCCAATGCACGTATAACACGTCTTACATTGTTGGGGTGAATCCTTTCTGCCGCCTCGAGGTCTTTATCCACAAGCAGTCTGTGAACTGCCTCAACCCCGTTTGTGTCCGCTAATTTTTGCATTTCAGCACGAAAGTCAGGGTCGCTGCCAAAATCCTCAAAGACTATATTTTCAAGAACGCTGTCCATATAAAGACCTGTACCGCCGGCAATTATAGGCAATTTGCCACGCCTTATGATATCATCAATGCATGCCCTTGCCAATCTCACAAAGTCAGCAACGCTGCATTTTTCGCTTGGATGCACAATATCAATCATATGGTGTCGAGCCGCCTTAAGCTCATTCTTATCAGGCTTGGCCGTTCCAACATTCATAAACTTGTATATCTGCATAGAATCACAGGATACTACCTCGCCGTCAAATTCTCGGGCAATTTCTATTGCCAGCGCCGTCTTGCCCGAAGCCGTAGGCCCTGCAACCGCTATAATTTTTTTCAGCATATGCTAAACAATCCTCTTAAACATTTTTTCAATCTCGCGTTTTGTAAACTCTATCTTAATAGGTCTTCCGTGAGGACAGGTGGTAATTCCCGATTTTTCAAGCTCCTCAACATCCCGTATTATGCTCTCCATTTCAATAATTGTGAGTTTCTTATTGGCCTTGATGGCATACTTGCACGAAATAGTATCAAGAAGCCTTTCTTCAAAGCTTAAAAGTCCCGACGGTCTGCCGTCACTAAGTATCGATATTACCTCTACTGCAAGTTCCTTTATATCCTCCTCATCCGAAATTAACGGGGTCTGACGGATAATCACCGAATTACGACCAAACTCTTCAATATCAAAGCCCATATTTTCAAGAGTTTCTTTATTCTCCTTAACAACTACAACCTCGCGGCTGTCAACATCCATAACAATGGGTGCCAGAAGTATCTGACCCGAAACTCCACGGTCACGGTAATCGTTCTTCAAGGTTTCAAATCTCTTTCTTTCATGGGCGGCGTGCTGGTCTATCATAAACATTTTATCGCCCTTTTGCACCACTACATAAGTGTCGAAAACCTGACCCACAACCACCGATGCCTCGGCAACTTCAGGAACGCCTTCTTCAAACACAGACAACTGCGTCGGTTTCTCATTTACCTTAATAATCTCATCAGCCTTCTGCGGAATAGCTTCCACATCCAAGGCGAGAATTTTCTCAAAACTGCTTTTTTGCGAAATCTCGCTGATTTGTTCTCTTCTGTTATCAAAAACATTTTCTCTCTTTGGCGAGTTAAGCCATCTGCCCGATTTATCGGGAACTGTATTTTTAAGGAATTCTCTGACTGTTTGTCTGTCAACCCTTTCGGGCTCTTTTGCAGATTGTGCAGGGGTCACATTTGGTTTTGTTTCAAATACAGGCCTTTCTGTGATTACTTCCGGCTCTTTTACCGGAATTTCAGGGCGGCGGTATATTGCATTTTTTACCCCGTGATAAACTATATCGTATATTTCCTTTTCGTTTGCAAACTTAATCTCGGTTTTTGCAGGATGAACATTTACATCAACCAGACTTGGTGCAAGCTGAATATTCAGCACAAAAAACGGAAATTTGCCCGTCATAAGTACATTTCGATAAGCTTCTTCAACAATTTTTGAAACAACGTGATTTTTTATATATCTGCCATTCACAAACAAGGTCTGTCGGGTACGGTTACCACGGGCAAGCTCTGCCTTGCCAACCACGCCCGAAACAGTTACTCCCTGCTCGGTATGGTCAACCTCTAAAACTCCCTTGGCATGGTCAATGCCGTAAATATTAAGTATTGCATTTTTAAGATTTCCGTCACCGGAAGTTGAAAACTGTTCCTTGCCGTCACAGATATATCTGAAAGCGATTTCGGGCGAAGATAGAGCAATACGACTGAGCACATCTGCCACATAGCCTGCTTCTGTAGAATCCTTCTTTAAAAACTTCATTCTGGCAGGCACGGATGCAAAAAGATTTTCAACAATCATAACTGTACCCTCGTTGCAAGCCACGGTTTCTTTTTTTGATGCAACTCCGTGGTTTACCGTCACATGAGCGCCGTCAATGGCACCCTTTTCTTTGGTAATAACCGTAACGTCAGAAACCGCACAAATACTTGCCAGCGCCTCACCACGAAAGCCCATTGTCTGTATTTCAAATAAATCGTCTATATCTCTCAGCTTGCTTGTTGCATGACGAAGAAAGGCATACTCCACCTCGTCATAAGGAATTCCCTTACCGTTATCCTCGACGGATATGTATGTAATGCCGCCTTTTTTGATTTCAACAGTAATTCTGTCAGCACTGGCATCTATTGAGTTTTCAACAAGTTCCTTGACAACTGCCGAAGGTCTTTCGGCAACCTCGCCTGCGGCGATTTTGTCAGCAACATTCTGGGACAATACTTTGATTTGTGCCATAATACTTTCCTTCTTTAAAGATTTTCAGCCTTTGCCCTTAGCGCATAAAGCTTTGTAAGCGCCTCCATAGGCGACATTGTATCAAGGGCAAGACCCTTGATTTCGGTAACAATCTCGTTCTCTTCAAATCCGCCAAAGCTGAGTTGGTTAATGCTGATGTCCTCGGTTTTCTTCTTTTGATTGTTCTTTACAACAACATTTGATGCACCGCCGCCGTCACGGATTTCAAGCTCCCTAAGAATTTCCTTTGCACGTTTTGTAACTTCCTTTTTAACTCCTGCCAGAGCCGCAACCTCAACGCCGTAACTTCCGTCAGCACCGCCACGGATTATCTTGCGCAGGAATGTAATGTCATCGCCGTGCTTTTTAACCGCAATACAGTAATTTTTTACTCCGTCCAGCCTGTCTTCAAGCTCGGTAAGCTCATGATAGTGTGTTGCAAACAGAGTTTTCGCACCGCATTTGTTTTTGTTTGCCATATATTCAACCACCGACCATGCGATTGCAAGACCGTCAAAGGTGCTTGTTCCGCGGCCGATTTCATCAAAAATAACAAGGCTTTTCTTTGTAGCATTGTCAAGAATATATGCAACCTCATTCATCTCAACCATAAATGTACTTTGCCCAGCAGATAAGTCATCAGACGCACCAACACGAGTAAAGATTTTATCTACAACCCCGATTTCGGCAGAAGTTGCAGGAACAAACGACCCCATCTGTGCCATAAGAACAATCAGCGCCGTCTGCCTCATATAGGTTGACTTACCCGCCATATTGGGGCCTGTAATAATTGCAATCTGACTGTCTGCACCGTCAAGCTGAGTATCATTGGGGATAAACATTGCCGCAATGTTTTCAACAACGGGATGTCTGCCGTCTTTAATCACTATCTTGTCAGATATATTCATATCAGGCATAACGTATCTGTTCTTCTCGGCAACATAAGCAAAGGAGCATAACACATCGGTCATAGCAATGGCGTGTGCCGTACTCTGAATTCTTGCCACCTGATCTGCCACAAGGTCACGAACCTTGCAGAACATCTCATATTCCATATTTACAATCTGACTTTCTGCCTCGACAATCTTTTCTTCAACCTCTTTAATCTGAGGAGTTATGTATCTTTCACAGTTTGAAAGTGTTTGCTTTCTTACGAAATAATCAGGTACGTCACCCGTGCTTTGCTTGCTTACCTCAAGGTAGTAGCCAAAAACACGGTTGTATCCCACTTTAATGTTTTTAATTCCCGTCTTTTCCTTTTCTTCCTCGGCAAAATTCTTTATCCAACTTACGCCGTTTTGCATAAGCTCGCGGCGAGTGTCAACCTCATGGCTGAAACCGTCTCGGATAAGATTACCCTCTCTCAGCGAAATCGGCGGTTCGGGATTGATTGCATCACGGATTACTCCTCTTACGTCAGAAAGCTCGTCCATTTGCTCATAAATTCTCTGCAACACACCTGAGGTACATTTTCCTAAGAGATTTTTTATTTCCGGCAGTTTTTCGAGAGAATCCGCTATTGCCAGCAAATCACGGCAATTGGCGGTTTTATATGTAGCCTTTGCTATCAGTCTTTCAATATCCTGAATTGATTTAAGCGCCTCTATAATTTCTTCACGCAAAATGGGATTGGCAACCAGTTCAGCTACCGCACGATGTCTGTTCTGAATTTTTGCACAATTGGCAAGAGGCATTGTGATCCACTTTCTTAAAAGTCTGCCGCCCATTGATGTTTTTGTCTTGTTGAGAATTGCAAGAAGACTACCCTTTGTCTTTTTATCACGCATTGTTTCAAGCAATTCAAGGTTGCGTATGCTGTAAAGGTCAAGCTCCATATACTCCTGTGCCTCAATCACCTGAACTTCGCGCAGATTTGCAAGCTCGGTTTTCTGTGTTTCGCCAAGGAACATTAAAAGCGCCCCTAAACTGCATATAGCATAGCCCTTTTCAAACAATTCCTGATGTACCTCGCCGAATTTTTCCGCAATACTCTTTTTTGCGTTTTCGCGTTCAAATGCCCAGTTATAATAATTTCGTATAGGGCATCCGAATCTTTCAGCAATCATACCAAGAAGATGTTCTCTTTCATAGGCTTCAAGGTTAAGAATAATTTCTGCAGGCGAAAATCTGCTGATTTCGTTAAGAAGCTGAATTTCCACATCCTCGCCGTCGAACTCGTTTACCGATATTTCGCCGGTGGTAATATCAACGAACGAAATTCCTGCACCCTGACCTTCAATATATATTGCCGCAAGGTAATTATTTTTTGATTCATCCAATGCGGCAGAATCCATAATTGTGCCGGGGGTAATAACACGAACAACGTCACGCTTGACAATTCCTTTTGCCGCACTTGGGTCCTCGGTCTGTTCGCAAATGGCAACGGTATAGCCGTTTTCGACCAGTTTTGCAATATAACTGTCTACCGAATGAAAGGGCACGCCGCACATAGGGGCACGTTCCTCCTGACCGCAATCCCTGCCTGTAAGGGTAATTTCAAGAACCTTTGATGCAGTCAGCGCATCATCAAAAAACATCTCGTAGAAGTCACCGAGACGGTACATAAGAATACTGTCTTTATACTGTTCTTTTATCTCAAAATACTGACGCATCATTGGCGTAAATTCAGCCATATGTCACTCCCCCCAAATTAACTCATAAACAATTTGCCACTTTAAACCACACAAGATTCAATGAATCTTCACTTGGGCGGATACGCATTGAAAACTGCATGCCTTGTGCTTCAAAGGCACAAGGTCGCAAGAGTTTAAAGCGCGCAAAATTTTTGTAAGACAAGGCGAAAGCGCAGGGAATACTTTGTGTATTCGCGAGCATTTCAACGCCGTATCACGGACATTTTGCCGTTTTAAACCATGCAGGGTTCAATAAGTATTCGCCTATTACTAATGGCAGCTACTGCATCCTGCACAGTTACCACTGCAACCGCCCTCGGCGCTTTCCTGCTCCTGACCTGTAATAAAGTAACTGAGCACAGCATTAACCTGCTGAACCAACAGGTCAAACTCCTTGCTTGCTTCGATATATTCCGCAATCAGCTTGTTTTCTGCAATCTTTTCAAATTCTGCCTGGACGTAGTTTCTGTATTCCTCAAGTTCTTCCTTGGTAGGCTCTTTACCTCTTAAATTTTCTGTTGCGGTTTTACGGTTTTCGTTATAGGTACGAAGAAGGTTTGTAGCTTCCTCGTTGTTGTTCATTGCATCGCCTGCTGCAGTAAGTCTTTCTCTTTCAGGGCTGTCAGCAATAAGTGTACCAAGTTCCTGTGCTTTTTCAATAATTGTGTTTCTCATTTTAATCCTCCTTGATTATCTCGCCAATCAGCGACCATGTTTTAATCTCTGTAATTTTTATATCAATAATCTTGCCGACCATATCTTCGGTACCGCGGAAATTAACAATCTTTCCGCCGTCTGTTCTTCCACTGAGAAATTCAGGGTTGGTCTTGCTTAAGCCCTCAACCAACACCTTTTCGCATCTGCCGAAATATGCATCGTTCTTCTTTTTAGAAATCTCGTTCTGGAATGCAACCATACGGTCAAAATTCCTGTGTTTTTCCTCATCGGTTAGGCAATCTTCCATCTCTGCCGCAGGAGTTCCCTTGCGCTTTGAGTAAATAAAGGAAAATATCATATCATACTCAACTTCAGCTAATATTGACATTGTTTCTTCAAAATCCTCGTTGGTCTCGCCGGGAAATCCAACAATGACATCCGATGTAAGAACAACATCGGGCATCCTTTCGCGAACCTTTTTAACAATTTCAAGGTACTTCTCACGGGTGTAGCTGCGGTTCATCTTCTTTAAAATTCTGTCCGAACCGCATTGAACTGGCAGATGTAGCTGCTTACAGATTTTATCCTGCCTTGCCATAACATCAATAAGCTCGTCCGAAATGTCCTTTGGGTGTGAGGTCATAAAGCGGATACGTTCAATACCCTCAACCTTGCAAACCATCTTCAGAAGCTGTGCAAAGGTGATTTTATCTGATAAATCCTTGCCGTATGAATTTACATTTTGTCCAAGAAGCATAACCTCTTTATAACCCAGTGCCGCAACCTGGCGTATCTCATTTATAATATTTTCTGCACTGCGGCTGCGTTCTCTGCCACGAACGTATGGTACAATACAATATGTACAGAAGTTATTGCAACCGTACATAATGGGTATTTTAGCAAGGGGCGGATTGTCACGAACAGACGCAACCCCTTCAAAAATTCTGCCATCGCTGTCTTCGATATCAATAACTCTGCCGTCGGTCAATACCTCGTTTAAAAGCTGCGGAAAACGGTATACCACATGAGTGCCGAATACCATATCCACATGCTTGTATTTTTTCTTTATCTGCTCCGCAATATGCTCCTGCTGAATCATACATCCGCAAACACCGATAATCATAGACGGCTTTTTGCGTTTAAGATGCTTAAGAGCGCCAAGATTTCCAAACACTCTCAGCTCTGCATTTTCACGCACAGCACAGGTATTGTAAAGAACCAGATCCGCATCCTCAGCAGTATCACAAAATCCATATCCCATATCGCTGAGCATACCCTTTAAATGCTCGGAATCATTTTCGTTCTGAGCACAGCCATAAGTCTCAACAAATGCCAGAGGGCGGCGGTTTGCCATTTGGTTTTCTAAACGGATTTTCTGTATAAAATCACGCTGTTTTCCCATTTCAATACTGTCAATTTCCTTCAAACAAAAACACTCCCCTCAGTATATAGATATTCTATTTTATTATACTATTTTTTTGGTGTTTTTGCAAGAGTTAAATATTAAAAATTTTTTCTATTTTTGTCTTGGATTGAAAATAATTGCAGCCAAAAACCCGAAGAAAATCGATGCCGCAATTCCGCCTGCCGCTGCCATTGTTCCGCCTGTAAATACTCCCAAGAATCCTTGCTCACGAATCCCTTTTATAACACCCTTTGCCAAGGTGTTTCCAAAGCCAATAATAGGAACGGTAGCCCCCGCACCTGCAAAATCTACAATCTTCTCATATATACCAACGCTGCCAAGTATAACACCTGCAACTACAAAAGACACAAGAATTCGGGCAGGGGTAAGCTTTGTTTTGTCAATCAGAATCTGAGCAATGGCACAAAAAGCACCTCCAACCCAGAAGGCGTTAAAATATTCCCAAAACATCTCCATATTATCTATTTCCTTTCTGTAGAAATTGCCACCGCATGAGCCACCGACGGTATTGTTTCGCCCTGAAGGGTGGATGTCTGGCTGAGAAGTGCACCTGTGCCCATAAAAAGTACGTTTTTCAGCTTTCCCGCCTTAATCATATCCATAATATAACCGCACAAAGTCACCGCAAGGCATCCGCAACCCGAGCCGCCTGCGTGCATATCCTGCTTTTCGATATCAAAAATCATACATCCGCAATCGTCATAATTATCCGATATTTTATAACCCTTTTCATACATCAAATCAATCAGCGCAGACTTGCCCACAAGCCCCAAATCACCCGACAAAATCAAGTCATAGAAATCAGGTTGTCTGCCCGTATCCCTGAAATGCGCCGCCAGAGTATCAGCCGCCGCAGGTGCCATTGCCGCACCCATATTGTTGGCATCCTTTATGCCAAAATCCACGATTTTGCCCGATGTGAAATGAGTCACATACGGTCCGTCACCCTCTTTTGATAGCACCGCCGCGCCTGAACCTGTAACAGTCCATTGAGCCGTTGGCGTGCGCTGACCGCCATATTCCAATGGGTTGCGGTACTGACGTTCTGCCGTGCAAAAATGGCTTGATGTTACTGCCGCCGCAAGATTGGCAAAGCCGCCGTCAATCATAAGAGCCGAAAGAGCTATACTCTCTGCCATAGTGGAGCATGCGCCGTAAACCCCCATAAAAGGAATGTCAAAATCCATAAGTCCAAAGGTTGAACTGATACATTGATTAAGAAGGTCGCCTGCAAAAAGATAGTTTATATCCTTGATGTCAACCCCTGCCTTTTCAATTGCACGGATAACTGCAGATTTTTGCATTTTACTCTCGGTCTTCTCCCAGCTTGACTCTCCCCACTCGGCATCCTCCATAATAATATCAAAATGCTGTGCCAGAGGGCCCTGCGACTCCTTTTGTCCTGCAACACTTGCCACAGAGAGAATGTTTACGGGATTATTCATTTTTACCGTCTGCGAACCAAGTCTTTTATTCATAATTTATGCCCCCAACCCAAAAAGATAATATAAAAGTCCAACCACAATTGATACATTTATTCCGTAAACCAAAACGGGCCCTGCAATTGTAAACATTTTAGCAGCTACGCCAAGAACATAGCCCTCCCGCTTAAATTCTATTGCAGGTGAAACCACCGCATTGGCAAAACCAGTAATGGGTACTAATGTTCCTGCCCCTGCATACTTTGCAATCTTGTGATATACATTAAGACCGGTAAGCAAAGCTCCTAAAAATATCATAGTTATAGGCACTGCAGTCTTTACACTTTCTTCATCAAGACCCAAAATTTCTTTATACACATTACCGATAGCCTGACCGATTGTACATATAATTCCGCCGATTAAAAACGCACACAATACATTTTTCCACAAATTGCTGTCGGGAGATTTTTTCTCTATATAGCTTGAATATTCCTGATTGGTGAAATCCATAATCTTTCTCCTTTTTAATTTTCTACTATTATTTGCAAATAAAGAGATTCTATGCATAAAAAAATAACGCTTATAAAAGCGTTATTTCTATGTGTCAAATTCTGCAATATATTTTATTCAGCCGCAAAAATTCTTCTTTATTAATTGTGTTAATCTGTTCCTGAGTCACACGGTAACGCCAGTTGTTTTCTGCCCTGCCGGGATAGTTAAGCCGTGTGTCCGAGCCATATTTCAGCAAATCCTGAATGGTGAATATAACCACTCCTGCCGCACTTTGCCATATTGTGCGCTGCATTGCCGAAAGACCTTGTGTCCAGTCGGCATCAGTATATCCGCAATATTCAAGCATATTTCGGCGGTTTTCGTCATCAAGCTCCCACAGATAGCCAAGAAGGGTATTGTTATCATGAGTTCCGGCATAGGCAATACAGTTATTTTTATAATTATGCGGCATGTGCGTTGATTCGCCACCAAAAAATCCAAACTGAAAAACTCTCATTCCCGGAAAGCCGCTGTCTTCAACAAGCTGTTCCACCTCTTTAGTGATGTGTCCCAGATCTTCGGCAATAATTAGCTTATCCCCTGCAATCTCTTTTATTTTTGCAATCAGGTCCATACCCGGAGCCTTTATCCACTGCCCGTTTTTAGCAGTTTTTTCATCAGCGGGAACCGACCAGTAGGACTCAAACGCACGAAAATGGTCAATCCTCAGGCCGTCAAACATTTTCAGCATAAACTCGATGCGGTCAAGCCACCAGCGGTAGCCGTCCGCCTTCATTTTGTCCCAGTTGTATAAAGGATTGCCCCATAACTGGCCGTCTGCTGAAAAATAGTCGGGGGGTACACCAGCAACCGACGATGGTATATCACATTCATCAAGTTGAAAGTATTCCTTGTTTGCCCATACATCCGCGCTGTCGGGGGATACATAAAAAGGAATATCCCCGATAATTTCAATGCCCAGATTGTTGGCATAGGTCTTTATATCCTTCCATTGTGCAAAAAACTCGTACTGAATAAATTTCCACATAAATACTATGTCAGCATCGTAGCTTTCATTTTCCCAGTCTTGAAACTGAACGTCGCCGTTTGCCGTCTTTAATGCCATAAATCTGCAAAAGTTTTCTATGTACGGATTTTCTGAAATAAACTGTTTTATTTCGTCGGCGTTATTAACGCGCTTTGACGCCGTTAAAAGTAATGGCAGCCGCTCTGCCGAAAGCCTTTCAAACTCGCAAAGATAGGGCGAGTTTTGTTTTGCTCCGTCAAGCTCAGCACGGGTAATCAATCCCTTTTCAAAAAGAATTTCAAGGTCAATAAAATACGGATTTCCTGCAAAGGTTGAATAGGATTTGTATGGTGAATTATATTCATCCACAGGGCAAAAGGGCAAAACCTGCCAATATGAAAATTTGCAATCTGCAAGAAAATCTATAAAACTCTTTGCAGCCTTTCCAAAACTGCCGCAGGAATAATCACCCGGTAATGATGAAATGTGCATAAGAACACCGCTTTTTCTTTTCATATACTACCTCTCTGCTAATATAAAATCTGTCTTTATTTTTATAAACAGGCTTCCCCTTGAAGGGAAGGTGTTACTATATCATATTATTAAAGTATTCAAGGGATATCTGCAGTTGCTTTTTCAAAATTTCCTGCCAGAGTCTTTTAGGAATTTCTCCACTACCTCTTGAAACCTTAGTTCTTTTTAAATTTCCATCATCGTCAAATTTGCGATAATAATAATGGTCTGTATCTTTATATAATTCCCATCCGTCGCTTTCACAAAATCTCTTTAGTTCTTTCCAGCTTGGCACGAAATGCACTCCTTAATCTTTTTAATATCGTCAAGAATCAACGCCTTAAAAACATAAGGAATATGTGGTTTTCTGTTTGGTGCAGATGACCACAAATTGAACTCATTATAAAAATCCGTTGCATATTCATAAATTGCTGACGCAAGCATATTTTTTGCCTCATCTTCTGTTGGTGCGTTTTCAATCAAATCAATCTCATTAAGAGAAAGTGTTACACTGCCATCTTCCTCAACAAATCTTTCTGCTGTGAAACTGTACGCAACCAATATATCCTCAAAAAAACTGATATTTGATAATAGCATATAATCCCGAGTGCGCTTTATAAACTGCGGACGTGTTCTTATAACAGTATCCGCAACCTCACTCCAATTTTTTCTTACATCAGTAGCATTTATTGTCAGCATATCATTCATTCCTTTCTGCACCTCCATATTATCATAAAACGTACACAATGTCAATAGTGTACGTTTTATTATATGAAGAAACAAAAAAAATATTCATTTTATATGGACGAAAAAAGAGACGGCATAAAGCCGTCTCTTTAAGTTTGACTAAAAACTAATTAGTCAATATCAAATACAACTGTGAAAACTTCACCGTCAACTGTTACAACTACATCATTAGCGTTAGAAGGAACTCTGCGAGTGAAGTTCCAAACGTTGTCATCAGCAGCATTTGTAACTGTCTTTGTTTCTACACCATCAGATACTGTGAATGTCTTACCAGCAAGACCTGTGAATGTCAAAGCAACAAACTTACCATCGTTAGCAGCATCGTCTGATGAGTATTCTGTCCAGTTAGTAATTTCTGTAGCTGTACCTGTTACAGTAATTGTTCTGCCATCCATGGTAACATTGTAGTCACCCAAATCAGCAGCATCTTTGCCAAAAACTCTACCAGTTCTAACTGCTACATCAATTGTTGCACCTGCTCTAACTGTCATATCAGCACCCTTAACGATAACGAGGTCAACAACCTTACCATCGTAAAGTCTTGCGTATACATAGTCAGCTGCCTTCTGAGCCTCAGCAAGTGCTTTCTCAGCTGCAGTAGCCTTATTGATTGATACGTTTACAGTAGCATTAGCATAGTTGTAAAGCTCTTCAAATGCCTTGAAGTTAGAAGCACTGCTCTTCTTGATTTCGAGGTCTCTGCCGTTAGCGTCGATTACGATAACATTCTGAGCCTGTGAAAGCTTGATTGTTGCAGCACCGTTGTTATCAGCAACTGTAGCCTGAGTTGAGCTCTTCTTGTAGTTGATTACCTTACCACCAACGTAGTCAGCAGAAGAAGTAACTTCTGTAGCTGTTACACCAGCAAAAGGAGTTGAGAGATCTCTTACGCCTTCACCAAAGTTGTAAACGATTTCGAGTGAAGAGATAAGACCGTCGCTGCCAACCTTAACCTTAACGATATCACCTACTGTAAGGTTTGCAACAGGATATACATCAGCTGTTGTTTCAGCAACAATTGTTTCGCCGTTAACAAGAACTTCTACAGCGTAGATTTCTTCGCCTTCGTCATTTGCAGATGTGCCAATAGCTGTAAGAACACCCATGTTAGCCTTGGGACTGATAGCACTTGCAACTGCTACAACAAGAATGTTGTTGTCTTCAGCCTTTTCGTCTGCATAAAGAGCATTAACTGTGTAATCAACTTCGTCTTCGAGGTCAGCAACTGAACCAAGGAAGCTGTCTTCAGCATCGCCAGCGATAAAGAATACGATTGCGTCTGCATCTACATATTTTGTGCCAATCTTACCATTTTCAGCATCGTATGTCTTGCCAGCTCCAGTAGCACCTGTTGCTGCAGTGATATCTTCGTCAGCATCAGCTGTTGTTATAGTCTTAATCTTGTCTGATGAATCCTTTGTATACTTAACAACCTTGTTCTTGAGAAGTGCTTCAAGTTCGCCTGTTGTGTTAGTAGCTTCATCATCAGCACTGAATGCAGCGCCGTTTACCTTAGCGTTTGTAGACTTGATGTTAAGAGCTACAAGACCTTCAGCAGTTATCATCTGAACGATAGCTGTGTTTTCGCCTGTAAGAACATCTGTGTCGATAGCTGCAGCTGTTACATAGGCATAGTTAGCAGCAACACCTGTAGCAAGAGCTGCGTCTTCGTTGAATGCAGCAATCTTGCCGTACTTGTCAATGTAGAATGTACCGCCTGCACCGATAGCGAGGTCTTCAACACCGTAAGCGCCTGCAGCTACATCATACTTAGCGTTGTCAATTGTGTAAGCCTTGTCATCTGCAGAAGCAGTTGACTTAGAAACTGACTTGATTGTACCAACGATTGCGTTAGAAATTACTTCAGCAGCAATGTATGAACCATCAGCGTTTGCGATGATTGAAAGAACATCCCATTCCTTAAGGTCAGCTGCAGCAACTGCTTCGCCATCCTTTGTGATGCTGATGATAGCATTTTCGTCATCTTCGTCAATTGTGAGATCCATAAGTTCTCTAACACTTGTCATTTCTTTGAATGCAACAAAGCCTTCTTCAGCTTCGTCAACAACTGCTGTTTCAGCGATGTCAACAAAGATTACGTCATAACCATTTGTTGTGTCGTTGTCAACAAGAGCGATTACACCGCCGTTTTCTGTAGCACCGTTGTTAGCAACTTCGTCGCCGAAGATGTCAGCAACAGCAAAACCACCGTCGTTGTTGAATACAACTGTAGCATCTGCAACAACTACTGCTGTAGCTGTCTTAGCATCAGCTGTCTTGAAGTATTCAAACTTACCCTGAGCATTGATCTGGTTGAACTGTGTGAGGTCCATTGTGAGAACCTTGTTTCTAGCTGTATCAGCAGCGATAGAAACTACTTCGTAATCGTTGTTGTCAAGTTTCTTTACATAAGCAAGAACTGACATACCGATGTAATCAGCAGCATCTGTTTCGCCAACGAGGAATGTATCTTCGCCAACGTAGTAACCATCTTCGTCATAACCAAAGTCTTTGTTAGCTGTGTCAAATGTGTCTGTAACAGTAACTTCGATAACTGCTTCTTCAGATGTGTCGATATCTTTAGCAGCGTAGAGATCTGTTACAGGAGTTGATGTAACAACACCACGAATCTTAACGTAGCCAAGGTTTACACTCATAAGAGTCTTAAGAGCATAGTCTTCGCCATCATAGATAACGTATTCAGCTGTACCATCTGTAGCCCATGTCTTCTGAGCCATGAGAGGTGTGTCAATTGCATTAACAAGAAGCTGTGCAATTGTACCACGGTTAGCTTCTGTACCCATTGTAGCATTTGCAACACCTGCAACTACATCATATCTCTGAGCAGCAGCGAGGTAACCACCGGGGTAACCACCGTTGTTTTCAGCGTAAGGTGTGTAGCCGAGTGTAGCCATTACCATCTTAACAGCCTGTTCGTAAAGAACGGGAGCGTCGGGACCGAAGTTGCCGTCGCCATAGCCGTTGATGATGCCCATGCCTGCAGCATTAGCAATGTAGCCAGATGCCCAGTGACTTGCGGGAACGTCAGCAAAGCCTGTGTTAGCGCTGCCTGCAGCTGTGTCACCATAACCCTGGATTCTAGCGATAAGAGCAGCCATTTCAGCTCTTGTTACGCCAGCTTCGGGCTTGTAAGTACCGTCTTCGTAACCTGTAACGATTTCGAGTTTGTTGAGTGTTTCAACTGCTTCATAATAAGCACTATCTTCTGCAACGTCAGTGTAAGTTGCACCAAGAGCAACTGTTGTGAGCATCATAGCGATAACGCAGATAGAAGCAATCACTTTTTTGAGATTATACATTCTCAAATCCTCCTTTAAATTATAAATATATGTTTATTAATTTTTTTGCAAAGTAATTGGTGCGTTAAAAGGATTACACACTACTCCCATTAACTTAGGTTGATTATATCACCAAAACACCGGATATGTCAACAGCAATTCAAAAATGTAACATGATTGTAACACTTTTTAAATTCTTTTGTCAAATACGGTATTTTCAGGATATTTTAATATTTTGTCGATTATTTTATCAAACAACTATATATTGTTCAAAAAAACAAACTTCTACGTCATATATTGTAATACTCTTTGTCAATTATGTCAAGAGCTTTTTGCAATTTTAAAGTATTTTTTTGGGAATTATCTGACATATTCTGCCTGAGTGCGGTTTATCGCATCAATCTCTGAGAAGCTTCTTGCCGCGTAACGCTCAGCTTTTTCTCGCTTGTCCTTAATTCTCTCGCCCAAATCTTCAAAAATACCAAAATTCACGTTCATAGGCTGAAATTCCGTTACCGCGGGATTGGATATATATTTTGCCAATGCTCCCATCGCGGTTTTTGAAGAAATTTCAGGCGGTTCTTTGTCCAGAATCGAGGAAGACGCACATAGTCCTGCCCACAACCCCGACGAGGCAGATTCAATATAGCCCTCCACACCGGTTATCTGGCCTGCAAAATACACCTTGGGGAATTCCTTCATATTATATTTATCGGTAAGCAACCGAGGCGAATTTATATAGGTATTACGGTGCATAACTCCATAACGAACAAACTCGGCATTTTCAAGACCCGGTATCATACCGAACACCCTTTTTTGTTCGCCGAATTTAAGGTGAGTCTGAAAGCCTACTATATTAAACATACTTGCGGCGCCATTGTCCTGACGCAGCTGTACCACGGCATAAGGACGACTGCCATCGTGGGGGTTGGTAAGTCCGACCGGTTTAAGGGGACCATAGCGCATTGTATCCACTCCACGTGCTGCCATAATCTCAATCGGCATACAACCCTCAAACACTTTAGGGTTCTCCACCCCTTCGTGTACCTGTGCTGCCTCGGCATTTACCAGTTCTTCGCGGAAGGCAAGGTATTCCTCCTTGGTCATCGGGCAATTGATGTAGTCATCGCCACCCTTGCCGTAACGTGCTGCCTTGAAAGCCTTTGACATATCAATACTGTCATAGACCACAATGGGTGCCGCCGCATCATAGAAATGAAGGGCGGTATCCCCTGTCAGTTTTAAAACAGTTTCGGCAATGGCATCCGAGGCAAGGGGGCCCGCCGCTATAACAGTATATTCATCTGTATTGATTTCTGTTACTTCCTGCTCAATTACGCAGATATTGGGATGAGATTTTATTTTTTCAGTAACCATTTTCGAAAAGGCATCACGGTCAACCGCCAGGGCACCACCTGCCGGAACCTTCACCGCATCGGCACACTCCATAATCAGCGAGCCAAGACGACGCATTTCTTCCTTAAGCAGTCCGACTGCGTTATAAATTCCGTCGGCACGAAAAGAGTTGCTACACACCAGTTCTGCAAAATCAGGGCTTTTATGGGCAGGGGAATATTTTTGGGGTTTCATTTCATAAAGCTCCACCAAAATACCTCTATTAGCAATCTGCCATGCCGCCTCGCAACCCGCAAGACCTGCGCCGATAACCTTTATCTTTTTCTGCTGCATAATATATACATTCCTTTCGGATTATTTTCTTTGGTAAGTATATCACATATCTCGCTGTTTAGCAAGCCTTTATACCGTCATTGCACCTAATAATAAAGGAAGCGTTTCCTTATATATTATAGGAAGGTTTTCATAAGGCAAAGGATTTACGCCCTCGCCCACCTCTATGGTAAAGCCCGGCCGACGGAATTTGTCAACAAACCAATCCTTATAGCCGCCGTAGGACGCTATTCCTTCGGTTGTGTCCAGTTTGTATGGTGAAATCAGTTCAAACGCATTTGCAATTTTTACAGAAACCGGTGGTTCCTTGCCCTGAAATCCCTGATATATTACCTTGCCCTGACTGTGAAATGCAAGTGCCATATCAAAATCTTGTTCAACAGTAAATTCCGCAAGAGCGCGACTCTCGGGCTCGGACAATGGAGCTTCACCCGAAAATCTTGTTGGACCGGGGCCATAGATACCATACTCCTTTTCCATTGCCTTTGATTGCTGCCACATTGCATCATAATTGTGATTAAGGTCAACACCACGAGCATTCGCCTGCCATCTTGTGAAATCTTCTGAGCCATTATACTGTATCAATCTGTCGCGCTCGTCTTCAGACAGCCACTCAGGCAGACCACTTGTTGACAGTTCTACCCCGTCAGGGTTCAGCATTGGTATTATATATAAGGAAGTCTTTTTACATAACGCCTCCACCGAAAATCCGCAAAGGCTTTTACCGTCACGCAAAGCCGCAAGAAAATCTTTTGCAAATTTCATCAGCATGGCCGAAGTTATCCATTCCATCCCGTGGTGGGCACCGTTGTATGAAATTTTCTTTTTGCCATGACCCAGTCTTATGTAATACAGCTCTCTGCCCCATACAGATTTGCCGATGCTTCCCCATTCTATATTAGGGAATCTTTGCGCAAGCAGCTCGACATCCTTTTTTAGCATTTCAAAATTATAACACTTCATCTATTTCACCTCTACATACAGATATATGATGAATTTCTAAAAGTATTACAGCCATAACAAAATGCAGCAACATCCCTAAGGCATTGCTGCATAATATTGGTCATTTTAAGGTATTTAAAAATTCTGCAATTGTTGACGCTCCGTATTGGGCACCGTCAATTGCCTCGGCAAGAGTGTTGCCACTGCTGCCCACCTCGATTATCATACTGCCGCAGGTGGTGTGCCCGTTAAACCGCTCGGTACGCAGATTTACTCCGCGCATCAGTGTGGGGAGCTTGCCGTTAATATGATTTTGCAACTTGATGGCAAGCTTCATATTTTCACGCCACTTGGGGTGATTTAAGCCGCCTGCATCTGTGCCCACAACAAACATAAGCTGTGCAACCTTTTTGCCGTCTATTTCGGTAACGAATTTTGCTTTGCTGCCGTCATCATATATAAACGCATCCCTGTGAATATCCAGCACTATACATATGCTTGGGTACTTTGACAGATACTTTTCTATTGTTTTGCGGGAATTCTCGTATGACCCGTTAAAGTCAGGATGGTCGTGAAGAGTGGTGTCGTGAATAACTGAAATGCCGCGTTCCTCAAAAATTTGTTTCATTGCCTCTCCTACTTTGACCATGTTTTGGGTCTTATCCAGGCTGCGGTCGCTTTTGTCTGCTTGATACACCTCGGCACCTTCAGGAGAATAGCTTTCTGTGCCATGGGTATGCACTATCAGGATTTTGGGAGCAGCACCTTTCATATCAAAGGTAAGAGGTGCGTTTAACATTTCGGCAATGTTTATACTGTATGTAGTTTCGTTGCGGATAAGGATTTTACCCGAATTCTTTCCAAGAGCTTTTGCCTGACTTGAATCAACCTCTTTTATGGGATAATGTTCGCTTTGCGGCTTGGGAATATCTCCTGTTTTTTCGCCTTGGTCAACTCTTTGGCTGTTATACGAGCTTGCATTTGCCGTTCTTGCAAGATAGCCTCCGCTTACCGCGCGTATAACGGGCATCTCCCCAAATAATACCGTTCTTTCATCACAGGGGTCAAATGTCATCACAAAACTAAGAGCTTTTTTAAACACATCCGAAACCGTCAGCCGTCCTTCGTCATTGTCTTGTCGAATCACAGGAATACTATCGCTGATAATTCGTCTTCCGTCAGGAATAGTCCATTGAACACCCGCAATTTTTATATTAACAAAGACAAGACTTGTAACCACTATCATTATACCAATTTGCAAGCCTCGTCTTATAATCTTTTTTCCATCAATTACTATGGCTCTGTATGGTTTCATTCTGACTTTCCTTTCTCGCAAGTATGATGTTTAATTATATGAAATCCCGACCGGATATATGCACAAAATAAAGCTGACCGAGGTCAGCTTTGTTTTATTTATTCTTTTTTTCTTCAATCATACGAGCAAGTTTCTTTGCCGCCACACCTGCACGACTGTAATATTCCTCAGGGGTAAAGGATTTATATTTATCACTTTCAGACCTGAACAGTTCCAGCATAACAGTTCCACTGAACCCGTAGTGAGCCAGAGTCTCTGCAATAAGTTCATAGTCACGAATTCCGTCAAATGGTATAAGGTGCTCGTCCTCGTCGGGGAGGTGATGGTTGTCGTGCAGGTGAACCGCAGTCAGCCGGTTGCCAAACAGGTTCATAAAATTTATTCCTCTTGTAAAGCAACCCTCATGACCCACATCCCAGCAGAAGCCAACATCTCCGTGTTGTTCCATTACCGATGCCAGATTTGCAACAAATCGCTGGTTTTCAAACGCAAGGGTTATATTCTTTTCACGAGCTTTTTCAATCAACCGTGCAAAACGACCGTTGCCCGCATCGCTGATTACAGGGGCAGGCTTTCCTGATGATAAATGCACAATCGCTACGGGAATATCAAAATCAGCGCATTTCTGAACGCAATCAATAAGCTGCCTCAGCATTTCGTCACCGTCAATGCCCGTCTTCCACATATCATTGATTCCGTAAAAAGGGGCGTGGAGAGTGTCAAAGGCGATTCCTGCACGCTTGACCTTGTCAACCAGAGAGCCGTTAAGAAGCGGGTGGTCTGCCATTATAAATGTATGTGTAAAATCATTTTTCTGCATCAGTTCAATCTGCTCTGTTATATTAAGTTCACCTGCATCACCGTAGCAGAATAAATTTATACCTGTTTCCATTTTGTGTCCTCCGTATTATTTTTCTATCAATAGTTGTATCATATAAATAGCCGCCATATGTGCCGGATAAAAGATATAGAAGAAGTTTTTCATTTTAAGTCTGCCCCTTTCGCCATTGTATAAGGCAATAAGCAAAGCCGTCGCAAGCGCATATCCCTGTATGCCTCCGCAATCTGCCCACAAAAGGCACAACATAACAACAAAAGTAATCAACTTGCCGACCTTTGTTTTTGCCATAAACACAACCACCGGAAGCATTACTCCAAAAAATCCGTAGTCAATCCAAAAGTCCGTTTTATTGAGAGTGCCAGGAAGAATGTTTGTAGCAAACCACACCATAACCACAGACAAAGCAAACGCAGTCAAATTTACTGGATTGCTGTGTTTCATTGCATTATCCGCAAGCATACACAAAGCTATGGATAGTGAGAATGTCACGAATATACATTGATATAAGGACTTCATCACCACACCATAAACCAACTGCAAAAACATCGCCATAACAACCATTCTAAGCAGATACTTTTTGCGGTTCTTTGTATGTTCAAAGCCTTCTACAATCATATATGCAAATATGGGATATGCCAGCCTTCCGATTATTCGCAAAACCGTCAGGTTGGGAAACAAAGCCGCACCAATATGGTCAATCATCATAGCAACTGCCGCAATAACTTTCAGTTGATTTCCCGTAAAAAATTTTCTTTTGTTCATCTTTTTGTTTTTATCCTTTTATGTATTCCACAAGTTCTGAAATTTCATTACGGTTTGTAAAATCTCCGTCGGCATCGCACAAATCAATTAGGAGCTTTTCCATATCGGTTGGATTTTTCTTGCCTGACATAAGCTTCTTCAGCATTTTTATTGCCGTCTTATGGGGAAGGCTAAGCTCATCAATAATCATTTTTCCCATATAATTAAAAACTTTTACGTTGTCAGGGACTCCCTGTTTAAAGTTTTTTTCTATTACCATTTTATCATAATATTGGCGGCAGTCAAGAGGTGTCAGTCCTGTTGAAAATACTGCTATCTTTTTGTCAGTCAGTTTATCAAGATTTTTTGTTATAAGGCTGATGCCTGCAATCATTTCTGCATACAGTCCGCCGCCGTATACTATTGTTTCATATCTATCTAAATCGCAATGCTTAATGTCCGCCGCATCAACCGCCATGCAGCCAAGTTCTTCTGCAATCCATTCTGCATACGCCTTGGTAGAGCCGTATTTTGATTTATATATTACGATTGTGTTCATATTTGAGTCATTCTCCTTTTTATATAATCTGTCAAAATACTGTATACAAGTATCAATCCGTATGCCACCACAGCAGAAATAATAAAGACATCACCCGATGTCAGATTAAACCTTGGCAGAACGTCATACTTTAATACAGATAACACCATAATATGATACAAATATATGCTGAAGGAGGTATTGTTGATAACCTGTGCCCACCGACAAAGCCGACTGCACCTTTGACTAAGTACCACACACGTGCTGTATATCACCAATATAGCAAGAGTGACACAGACTATATTTACAATATCTGCATACCGATACCAGAATACACCCGCCGACTGCCTGTATAATAAGCCAATGTGTATAATCCCAACAATAACATATCCTGCAACGCACCACAGGTAAATCCTTTTTATTTTTTCATATATTTTGTATCTTGAAAAAAACATACCAAATACAAAATAGAAAATATAAGCCCCTAAAAAACGATCTGTATATTCAAATCGCCAGAACTGGACAAATACTACCGAGCATATTAAGGCCACAAAAGTTACCGGCTTGGGAAATCTGTCAAACATTTTCTTCAGCAGAGGAAATGTAATATACGATTGAACAGCAATCACAATATAATAACAGTGTGCCACCAATGTTCCTAAAAGTATATACTTTGGAAGGCCTTTAACGTCCGCCCAACCCTTGACGAAAAAATAAGCAAAATAGACAATCACACAAATCACATACGGAATAACATTTTTTTGAATCTGTCCATGTAAAAGCGCTTTAAATCAATCTTTACATTGGCATATTTATTATATAATTTCAATCCGCTTAAAAACAAAAACGCTGGAACAGAAAACCACAGAATTCGGTTTATAATATAAATAACTGTATGCCAGAACATACCGAAGGTAAGACTCTCAACCGGGCCTGATGTAAGATGCACCATAACAACACAAAACACAAAAACGTGTTCATTAAAGGAATTTCGTTAAACTTTTTCATTTCACTATTCCTTTCTGTTTTTTGCCGTAGTAACCGATGCAATTAACTTCCTTCTTATTGTTCCGCATTTATTTGTTAAGGCTTTATATGTTATTTTATCAATCGCATTCACCTTAAAAATAATTTCAAGCCAATACTCTGTTTCATAACATTCTTTAAGAGCTATTTCCATTTTGCTTATAAAATCAGCTTTGCTTTGGGCATATTTTGCTTCGTGGGAATTTGCTCCGATTGAAGAACAAGAACGCAACAGCTGATTAATAAAAGCCGAACGCCCTTTAATATTGTCACAAACTGCAGTTGTTTCAACTGTAAGTTCAACCGCTAATTCCTTAATTGTTTTATTTTCCATAATGGAGTTCCTTTCTGCGATATACTCGCTTTGCTCGTGCGATATAACTTCGCTATGCTCCGCTGCAATATCGGCTCGTTCCACTCTCCTGCGATATGATACAAATTCCTTTTCACGTCCCGAAGGGACATATCACATCGAAGATATATCGCGCCGTCAGGTATATCTCAAATTTCGCAAGGAATTTATATCGCTGCGAAGTTATCTGTGCAAAGCACAGACAACTTCGCAATGATGCGTCCTCGGGAACATATCCACCGACTGAACTTTTTGAGTTTTGTAGCCCAAATCTTCAAGAATTCTCAAATCTCTTGCCAAGGTTGACGGTTTGCAGGAAACATACACCATCCGCTTTGCTCCGGTTTTGGCAACGGTTTTAAGCAGGCTTTCCTCGCACCCCTTTCTTGGTGGGTCAAGAATAACAACATCAGGGCGTTCGCCCTTCAATTTGGGGGCAACCTCTTCGGCTGTTCCGCAGTAGTATTCGGTATTTTCAATTCGGTTGAGTTTTGCATTTTCTTTTGCATTTTCAATTGCCTGCGGAACCACCTCGCACCCAACAATCTTTTTTGCATTCTTTGCAAGGTACTGACCGATTGTGCCAATCCCGCAATACAAATCCCACACAACTTCGCATCCTGAAAGCTGTGCAAATTCCGCAACTTTGTCATACAAAACCTTGGTCTGGGCATTGTTAACCTGATAAAAAGACAGAGGCGACAATTTGAATTTGCAATGTCCGATGCTGTCAATCAGATAATCCTCACCCCAGAGAGTTCTGAATCTTCTGCCAAGAACAACATTTGTCTGCTTTTCATTCATATTATGGATAACACCCGAGAGTCCATCCACCTTTTCACGCAGAATTTCAACTAGCCTTTCACGGCAAGGAACACCTTCTGTCCTTGTGACAATGCACACCATAACACCTGAGTCGCCGCATCTTGTGTAAATATGTCGCAAACATCCGGAATGACTTTCCTCGTTGTACGGCTCCACCCCGCACTCTGTCATCCATTGACGGACAGCGGCTAAAACCTGCGGGTTTTCATCGCCCTGAATTATGCATTTTTCGACATCAATAACTCTGTGGCTGTTCTGTGCATAAATGCCTATGCCGTCTATGCTGACAGGGAACTGCCCCTTGTTGCGGTAGCCTTTGCAGCTTTGGCATCCCAAAGTTTTGGGAACTTCGATATCAATCCTGCCAATCCTTCTCAGGCAATCCTCAACATTCTGCCGTTTATATTCAAGTTCCTGAGCATATTCCACATTCCAGAACCGACAGCCGCCGCACTTGTAAAAATAATCACACTCAGCCTTGATTCTGTGTTGCGAGGGAGTTATTATCTCAAGGAGCTTGCCGTATGCAAAGTTTTTCAGCACCTTGACAATCAGAACCCGTGCAACCTCGCCCACAAGCGCATAAGGAACAAACACCGCCATACCCTCGGCTCTGCCTACGCCGTCGCCCTGGTCGGTTGTTCCTGTTATTTCTATTTCAAAAATATCATTTTTATTCATTTATTTCCTCCCGTTGAGAAAACAATATCTTTAAATTCCTTTCAAGCACGCCTTTGCCACGCCAGGAAAATGCATATTCGCCGAATTTTTCTTTAAACTCACGATTACTTAATTCCGCCACATCTTCGGGACTTAAATGGGTTATTCTTCTATCCAGAAATTCAGGCATTGCGGTAGTATACAAATCCTTGTTGTGCGGACAAACCGCCTGACACACATCACAGCCCCAGCAAATTCCGTTGTTTTTCAAGAGATCCTGCTCGTGGTCAGAAAGCTCTCCTCTTTTCTGCGAAATCTCCGAAAGGCACTTGTCAATTTTAAAACCCTCACCATTCAATGCACCACCGGGACAATTTTTCACACAGTCTCCGCAGGATAAGCAGCTCTCGGTCAACGGCTTGTCGGCATCAACTTTCAGATTGTGTACCACCTGACCGATAAAGAAATATGAGCCATATTCATGGCAAATCAACATTCCGTTTTTTCCTGAAAACCCAAGCCCTGCATCATACGCCGCCTTGCGGTCGTCAAGTGTGCCCTTGTCTGCGTGAATTAATGTCTCGGTTGCCCCCAAAGTCTGCAGAAAAGCCTCCAATTTTTTCAGCTTATCCTCTGCCACACGGTGATAGTCAATCCCACGCGCGTACATTGACAAATTTCCTTCTTCTCCCTTGACAAAGTAAGGGAACAACACAACAATCGCATTGGCAGAAAAGCCAACCTTTTCAAGACCCAGTTCCTTTGCAAATTTACGTATTTTCTCTTTAATCATAACTCAATACGCCATTGCAGCGCCCTTGCAAGTGTAATTTCGTCGGCATATTCAAGCTCACCGCCCACAGGAACACCGTGAGCAATCCTTGTAACCTTTACCCCAAAAGGCTTTATCAATTTTGAGATGTACATCGCCGTTGTTTCGCCCTCTAGGTTAGGATTGGTTGCCATTATAACCTCGCTGACCTCGCCCGAAGTGATTCGCGCCATCAGTTCTTTTATACGAATATCCTCAGGTCCGATATTATCCATTGGCGAAATAGCACCGTGTAGAACGTGGTACGTACCCTTAAACTCGTTTGTTTTTTCCATCTGGATTACATCACGGGGATTTTCAACAACGCAAATAATACCCTTGTCACGGGCAGGACTGCTGCAAACCGAACATTCCTCGCGGTCGGAAAAGTTCTGGCACACCTTGCAATAGGTAATCTTTTTCTTTGCATCGGTAATTGCATTTGCAAAGCGGTTTGCCGATGTCTCGGGCATATTAAGAACGTGATAGGCAAGTCGTTGTGCGGTTTTGTTGCCGATGCCGGGCAGCTTTTGAAATTCGTCTATAAGATTCTGAAGTGGTGAAACATAATAATCCATTTTGTAATCCTTTCTGCGGAACACTCATCCTCTTTTAAAGCAAAAGACCTGCCGAAGATTTGACAGATCTTTTACATTTTTACTTGCTTAAAGTCACAGAATTAATTTCTGCATCAAAACCAACATTATACCCAATAGCCTGAGCAAGTGCATTTACAGGAACATAGGTTCTGCACTCGTCAAGATTGAGGAAGCTTGGTGCCTCCATTGTGATTTTGCCTTCTTCCTGACCTTGTGTCGAGAAAAGCAAGGCATTGTCAACCTGCATAACCAGAATTGCACCGGTTAGCGGATTTACGGCCATAACCATCTTTTCTGCATCTGTCCAGCTTACCTGATAACCCATTGTTTCAAGAACAACTCTTACAGGAACAAAAACAACGCCGTCTTTTTCAACCATCTTGCCCATAACAGGTGCAATGTCCAGTTTAGCACCGTCAATCACAATAGAATCTGTTGCCATTTTTTCGACATCAATAACGTCTGCAGGGGGTGCCATTATAAGCATAACATCCTCTGCTGCAGCATCCTCTGCGGCAAAAACTGTAACACCGCACATAATCATACTAACTACAAATAAAGCTATAAACAATTTTTTCATAACAATTTCCTTTCTGTTTTCAAGTTTTTATAATCCTGCCATTTCCTTAAGAGCCTTAGCCTTGTCGGTTGCTTCCCAGGGAAGGTCAACATCGGTGCGTCCAAAATGTCCGTAAGCGGCAGTCTGCTTGTAGATTGGTCTTCTGAGATTAAGTGTATTTATAATTCCGCTTGGAGTAAGGTCAAACACCTTGCCAACAAGTTCGGAAATCTTTTCCTCGCTGATTTTGCCTGTACCGAATGTATCAATTCGGAGTGATACGGGCTGTGCAACACCAATAGAATATGCAAGCTGAACCTCGCAGGATTTTGCAAGACCTGCCGCAACAACATTCTTGGCAACATATCTTGCCGCATAAGCCGCAGACCTGTCAACCTTCGTGGGGTCCTTGCCCGAGAATGCGCCGCCGCCGTGACGTGCATATCCGCCGTAGGTATCAACAATAATCTTTCTGCCTGTGTGACCCGAGTCACCCTGAGGTCCGCCAATAACAAACCTGCCTGTGGGGTTTATGAATATCTTTGTATCTGCATCCATAAGCTCAGCAGGAATTGTTGTGCGGATAACTTCTCTCTCGATATCTGCACGAAGGTCAGCCATTTCAACCTTCTCGTCGTGCTGGCTAGATACAACAACAGCATCAATTCTCTTAACAGTTCCGTCCTCGTTGTATTCAACAGTAACCTGAGTTTTGCCGTCAGGTCTGAGGTATGGGAGCACGCCGCTCTTTCTTACTTCGGTAAGACGTCTTGCCATTTTGTGAGCAAGGTCAATTGCCATAGGCATATAGCTCTCTGTTTCGTCGCAGGCAAAGCCAAACATCATACCCTGATCGCCAGCACCGTGACCCTCGCCGTTGTCATCAACGCCCATTGCAATGTCGGTTGACTGCTTGTCAAGAGCACAGATAACACCGCAGGTGTCGCAGTCAAAGCCGTATTTCGCGCGGTCATAACCAACCTCGCGGACGGTTTCTCTTACAATCTCCTGAACGTCGATATTAGCAGTAGTGCTGATTTCGCCAACCACAACCACAAGACCTGTGGTAACAGTAACCTCACACGCAACGCGCGCCTGAGGGTCCTGAGCATAAATGGCATCAAGCACCGCATCGGAAATTAAGTCGGAAATTTTATCGGGATGCCCCTCGGTAACCGACTCAGATGTGAATAACTTCTTGTAACTCATTTTTTATTCCTCCTGTATTTTAAAGACTGTATAAACTGATGATATTGCACATTTACACAATCCACCTATTTTACTAACTAACATTATACCCCTTTTTTTGAGCTATGTCAACCACAAAAGTCCTTATATTTCAACGAAATCGCAGTTTATTCGTCTAAAAAACTTGACATATTTTAATAAAAGTTTTAAAATAATGTTATTAACAAAAATTGTAAGGGAGAATTAAAAATGAACAAAACATTTAACACCAAAGATATGGTAATAACTGCATTACTTATAGCTCTGGGCATCATTATACCAACCGCATTTACATTTCTTCGTGTTATATTGCCCCCTGCTTTTACCGCAACACTTACGGCACATGTGCCCATCTTTATATCAATGTTTATTTCACCTGTTTCGGCAATATTCACCGCTATTGGCACAACCCTTGGCTTTTTGCTGACCGGCCTTGACCCCGTTGTTACAGCAAGAGCAGGCTCACACATAATCTTTGCGGTTGTGGGCGCATATATGATACAGAAGAATCTAAGCATCACCCTTGTGGGAATTGTCACAACTCTTTTGCATGCACTTTGCGAGGCCCTTGTTGTTTTGCTGTTTTTGTCTATGGGATGGACAAAGGGTGCAGAATCCTCAATCTTCCAGATGGCATTTTATGTAACCGGCGTGGGAACACTTGTCCATCACATTATTGACTATATAATTGCCATCATCCTTGTTAAAGCGCTTTCAAAAATGAAAATGCTGAAAAAAACACCTGCTTTGTTTTAAATTTAAACTTTTTGCATAAAATAATAAAAGATATATTTCAGGGACAGATGTTCCCGACTGTCTGTCCGAAAGGTTTTTCCTGCGGACCGTTCGGGATATCTGTCCCTGATTATTTTTCCATTTAAGGAGAGTTGATGTATGAATATAGATAACACAGCATTATTTAAAATCGGCTATGGGCTGTATGTTGTAACATCCTTTGACGGCAACCGTCACAACGGCTTGATAGTAAACACCGTTACACAGGTGACAAATACACCAAGCCGCATAGCCGTGACAATCAACAAAGCAAACTATTCACACGATGTTATAAAAGATACGGGAGTTATGAATGTTTGCTGTCTGTCGGTTGAAGCACCATTTTCTGTTTTTCAGACCTTTGGTTTTAAAAGCGGACGTGATACCGACAAATTTGCAGACACCCCCTTCTGGACATCCGAAAACGGTCTGGCTGTTCCGTCGCAGTATGTTAATGCGTTTATATCATTAAAGGTTGAGCAGTATATTGATTTTGACACACACGGAATGTTTGTGTGCACCCTTACCGAAGCAACAAATATTGTGGATAAAGAAACAATGACATATACCTATTATCAGGATAATGTAAAACCCAAGCCGCAGCCCCAAAAGAAAAAGGGCTTTGTCTGCAAAATCTGCGGATATGTATACGAGGGTGAGGTTCTCCCCGAAGATTTTGTCTGTCCACTTTGCAAGCACGGCGCAGCAGATTTTGAGGAAATAAAATAAGAGTTTATAAACCGCAGCAGCCCCTATAAAGGGGCTGTTTTTATATTTTTTCCTTTATCGGAAAAATATCTTTGTTTTTAGTGTTAATCTAGCTTGATATTTTTCCCATAGTGTGATATACTATATATACAGTAGTTAAAAGGAGTTTTATATATGAAATACTTATCAGTATCCGATTTTGCTAAAAAGTGGGGGCTGACTGACCGCAGCGTGCGAAAATATTGCGCCGACGGTAAAATACCCGGAGCATTTCTAACAGGTAAAACCTGGAACATTCCAGAAGATGCACAAAAGCCGCCTCGCATAAAAAGAAAATCAACTAAGCCAATAACGTTGCTTGATATATTAAAAGACCAAAAGGAGTCAAAACTTTCAGGCGGAATTTATCATCGTATACAAATAGACCTAACTTATAATTCAAATCATATAGAGGGTAGCCACCTTACTCACGATCAAACCCGACACATTTTTGAAACCAACACCATTGGTGTAACAAACGAAAGCATAAATATTGATGATATTTTAGAAACCGTTAATCATTTTAAATGTATCGACTCTGTTATTGATAACGCAGGCTACGAGCTAACCGAAAAATATATAAAGGAATTGCACCGCATTTTAAAAAGCAGTACCGGCGACAGCCAAAAAGATTGGTTTGCAGTTGGAGATTACAAAAAACTGCCCAACGAAGTAGGTGGAATGAATACAGTTGTTCCTGAAAAAGTTCACGAAGAAATCAGAAAACTCCTGAATTCATATTACACAAAAAAAGAAATTACTCTGGATGATATTATCGAATTTCATGTACATTTTGAACGTATTCATCCATTTCAGGATGGAAACGGACGTATAGGCAGACTTATAATATTTAAAGAATGTCTGAAAAACAATATTACTCCATTTATAATCAGCGAAGCACATAAGATATATTATTATCGCGGCCTAAAAGAATGGGATAACGAAAAGGGTTATCTCAGGGATACTTGTATGTCAGCGCAGGACGATTTTAATAATATACTGAAATATTTTAGAATTGATGAATTACTTCAAACAAATGAAAAATAGTTATTCTTGAATTATTGCAAGGTATCAGGCATATTTTTATTTTTATTACGTAATATTTGTACCTGAATTTTAAATTTGTCAATAAAGAAAACATTATTTGTTGTAGGGGCGGGGTTCTGTCCCCGCCCGCTTATTCAGGGGAACGCAGAGACCCTCTCCTACGTTTCCACCTCACCCACCGCAAGCGGTCGCTTTTTTATGACAAATAACTCCGTTATTTCTTGCATAACCGGTGCGTTCGCACCTCAATCCCGCCTAAAAACGTGCCACCGGCACCTTTTTTACGGCGTGACCTCAAAGAGGACGGCGCACAAAAAAGAAGCAGGCATTTGCCTGCTTCTTTTATAAATTCATATTATTGAATTACCAAGTGTATGAACCGTAGTCTACAGTACCACCATAGCTTTCACGGCTACCATAAGCAGCAGCAGCAGCGTTATTAAAATCACCAATGTTATTAGTATCAATTGTATAAACATTAGTACTTGTTGTGATTACATCTTCAGCACTGAAACCGGTTAATTCAACAACTGGAGCTTCATAAAACTTTTTCATTATAATTTTCCACCTTTCTGGTTAAATATCAACCGATAAATTAATTGCCGTATACAACGAAGGGAGTTGCTGTAACAGTAGCAGTTGTAGGAACGTTATAAACGATAACTGCATATGCAACCTGTCCATCGCCTGAAATAGCTGTAGTTATAGCGTTTTCAACTTCAAAAGTGTTCTGTGAAAGTGAGCTTGCCAATTTCAAACCAACCTTCTTAGCTGTCTTGGTACCATCAAGTGAAATAACTGTATCAAATACAGCAAGATTCTTGTAGAATGTATCTGTAGCTTTATCTACAATTTCTGTAGCAACTGGATCAATTTCATCAGTTGCGTAAACCTTTTCGTCTGTAGCAGCAGCTACAACTGTGATTGTGCCAGAGTAATCAACTGATTCACCTGCGACATAGAACTCACCGTCATTTTCTCCCAACTCAAATACTGTACCAATCGCATTAGCACCGTCTTTTTTTGTGAATTTTACATCAATAAGCTTGTCTCCTACTGATGCAGGTACGTCAGCATCATAACTTACAGTAACATCTAAAGTATTTGAAGTAGCATAGGATGAAACACGAGAGTCGCTTGTATCTACATCCCAAACAGTTTTATCATAGGTAAGGCAGAAATAAGCATCTTGGTCAAATGTACCATCAATAGCACTATACACGCTAATTACTAATTGCTCACCTTCAATATATTCTACAGTATCAGCTTCAAACTTAATAACTGAATCAGCAGCAAATGCTACTGTAAAAAGCATAGCTACTACTGCAATAACAGCAAGTAAAAGTTTTATTTTCTTCATTTTTTACTCTCCTTTTTAATTATTTATTAATAAAGTATATAGGTGTACCAACAATATCTACATAATTACACTTGGACTGATTAGAGAAATAATACTTCAAGTGATTTGCATCGGCTTTTTTAAGTTGTCCATCACCGCTCAGGTCGCCAAATATCAACGTTGTATTTGCAGAATCAATGCTCTTACCAATATCATCCACATAATTACACTTAGACTGATTAGAAAAATAGTAAACCATATGATTTGCATCGGCTTTTTTAAGTTGTCCATCGCGAGACGTGTCGCCATATAACAACTCTACAGTATCATCCACATACATCTTATACTTTGCATACAATGTAGTTTCTGCCGCTACAGCAATTGAATCGTCAGCCGCATAAGTTGTTGTGCCATCAGCATCAGTCCAGCCAACAAATTCATATCTGTCGATTAATGCGTCAGCAGCAGGTGTAGGAACGGTTGCAGGACCAGCAGGAGCAACAGCTACGCCATTAGCAGCTGCTACTGTAGCAACAGTTGCAGCACCGTCCATAAAGATAACATTAGGACCAGCAGGTGCTGTTTCCGCATATGATACAGGAACAGAAATAAGGTTTTCGCCTGTAGCATTTGTGCCAATGTACAGCATCATTTCTTCATCACAGTTAGCGATAAGAGGAAGTACATCAAAATCTGTAGTAGCTGCCTCTGCCTTTATCTGATTGATATAAGCGATATCAGAATCAACTGTAGGAAGACTGTCGCCTTTAACAAGAAGAATGCTATAATCTGCATCTGGTGTTGTCACAGCTGTCAAATCAATTCTGTCTGCGCCAGCTTCAAGTGCTGTTATTTTTGCATCAATATCTTCTTCTGCAACGCTGAATTCAGGTGCCGCAAAAGCTGCAACACTCATAAGCATTGTCATCGCAAGAACAAGAGCAAGAATGCTAATAATCTTTTTCATTTTTTTCAACTCCTTCTTTTTAAATTAAGGTTAATTAGTATATGTAGTAATGTAATTTACTAATATTTTAGCCAACTGAGCACGGGTGACAGTGTCTTGAGGGCTTAAAGTATCTGCGCTTGTGCCAGAAAGCATCTTATAATAGATACCCCAGTAAACGGAGGGTCTTGCCCAGTCGGAAATCTGATTGCTGTCTTTAAAGTGTCCGTCATATACAAAAGCAAAAACCAGTTCCATACCGCTTTGTCCGCCCGAGTATGCATGCAGTATTTTTACTGCAGCCTCGCGTGTGAGATTGACCTCAGGTTCAAAGGTGGTTTTCGATGTACCATTGATATACCCATTGGCATATCCCCATGCAATTGCTGTTTTAAATTCGTCGCTCTGTTCCTTTATATCGGCAAAGGGAACATTTTCCGCATCGGCTGCGGGCGAGCCTGCCATTCGCCAGAGGACAGTTACAAACTGTGCTCTTGTGACATCACCGTCGGGATTAAAGAATCCTTTTTCATCACCTTTAAAAAGACCTTTCTCGGTGGCAGTATTTATGTAGCTTTCTGACCAATGACCTTTTGTATCGGCATACAAAGAATCATCTTCGGGTTGTTCCTCTTCCTTCACTTCGGCATCGGAAGGTTCTTCGGGAATTACATCTGTAACATCCTCAGGCGTTTCCACCATCTCACTACCGGCATAGTCGATAAGGATAGTGCCTTTTGATGTTAAGCCAAAAGAAGTTAAATCTTCTTTTGCACGGAGTTTATATGTTGCAAAAACTCCCTTGCCTGTAAACTTTTCAGTAAACAGACCACCTGCTTTAAATGTTCCTTCTTCGGTCAATACGCTTGTTGCACTGAATTCGGCATCAAGTATTTCTCCAAGGACAATTTCAGTACATTCAACAGATTCATTTTCGGCAAACAAATCTATTATAAAACCGTCTAGTCTTGTACCTTCGATGTAAGCTACAACCTCAAACTCTTCACCGGCCTTCGGCAGCACAGTTGGAGTTTGAATTTCTATTTTCGCCCATTCATCCGCGGCATTTACAGGTATTGCTACCATGGTAAAAATCACACAAATTAACAGGCAAAAAATCAAGCCTCTTTTCACTTTTCCACCTCCTTTTGTACCCTGTTGGGACTAAACAAGATTAAAAATCAAAACATATACCCATTTAATCTTTCTAGTATTATAGCATTTCCGCAATCAAATGTCAATGTAATTATGATAGAAAAATCCCCGATTTTTTGGTAGATATGACTAAATTTTTCGCACCCTTTTACAACCGCAAAAAACAACCGCCCAAAACCCATGAAGATTCAGGTTTTTTCGGTAAATTTTGACTTTTAAAAGGGCTGCATTCAGGAACAAATTTTGACCCTGTGATAAATAAAGTTTTTACTATTGACAAATTTGAAATTAGGGTATATAATAAACATAGAAAAAGGCAAGACCTCAAACGGTTATGCCAAAGAATGTATTTATGAAAAATAACGCTTCATTTGACCGTGGGCGTTATTTTTTTATGGAAATCACCAAAAGCAACAAAATAATCATAAATGATATTATGTATTCATTGTCCATAGCTATCCCCCCTTTCTAATAAAAACGAGAGGATGGCATAACCGCCCAGCTTTTACGCTTTTCAAGCCTTGCCTTAAATATATTATATACTAAAATTATGCATTTTTCAAGCACAATTTCAGGCTTTGTTTAAAATTCGTCTTTAAATAAGCATTGCAAAAAGCAACAAAAAAACTCGTAATTTTCGCATATTTGCTATTGCTTTTTGGCTTAGTTTTTGATATAATAAATTAGTATATGCCACTCATTGGCAAAGAAATTTTTTGCAGATAATTGAAAGGGGGAAGTCGGATGCCCGCAAAAAAGAAAAAAGAAGAGGTTTTAACCTATAAGGGCAAAATGCTCCTCAGAAAAGGAAACGAAATTTACTACGGAAACCCCGGTGAAAAATACATGGTGGTTTTCCGCGTGACAGAAACAGAAAAATTAGAGGATCTTGACATTTCAAAAAAGGTTGTTATCGAGCTTCGTACCAATTCTGAAAACAATTCTATGCTTATCAAGCAGGCAGAACGCGATGGACTGTATAAAGCATTCGATATTGGTTTCTTCTGGCTTGAAGATGCCTTAGAAAACTTTTAGCATTGCAAATTATGTAGGGGTGGGCAACGCGCCTTCCCCTGCAACTCTTTTATACAAATTTAATATGTGCCCGTAGCTCAGCTGGATAGAGTGTCAGACTCCGACTCTGAAGGTCATGCGTTCGAATCGCACCGGGCATACCAAAAAGAAACGACAATTTTCATTTTGAAAGTTGTCGTTTTAATTTTCCCTCACGCATTCCTCGGTGTAAAACGCTCTGCGTTTTTCTTTTATCAGGTATTTGCTCTCGCAAATCCCAATCCTTCGCTGCTGATATGCCGCCGGCATATCAGCTTTACGCTCCGGCATGCGTTCGAATCGCACCGGGCATACCAAAACGAAAATCCTGTCGCAAGATAGGATTTTCGTTTTGTATTATTAATTTTTCATTATTCATTATTCATTTCTGCAACAGGATTTTTAGGGCAAAAAAAGAAAGCAGACTCGGGTCTGCTCTTCTTTTACTGAGTGCCCTTGGCAATCAGTTCGCATTTGTTCAATGTCCGAAGCCAACATAAAGCCCAATCATCACATCGCAGCTTTCCGAATCAGAATACAAACAATAACGCCGATACAAAACAACGTTCAACGTTAAAAACAAAACAAGGTCCCATCCTGCCAGCTTTCGCCAACAGGTGCCGAAAAGGAACCCCGAAGTCATAACTTTACACGTCATTCTGTTTTACTGTATGTACTCAAATACCCAAAATCTGTCTCTGCACATCGTGCTTTATGCCGCACCTCATACATTCAACCAATGCGTATTGGTTTGTTGTTCTTAGTTTACAGATACAAAACAGCACAAGACATCCCCTTCTTGTGCGACAAGTGTATTCGCTAACTATGAAACACATAGTTAGTATACACTTTATTTTTAAATTTGTCAACCTCTAAATTTAATTTTAGAGATTTTCACCGACAAAGTGCTATTATATTCTACTAAAACAACAAAAAGACCGTCACAATATGACGGTCTTTTTTGATTTCTGCTAACGCAGAGAACAATTACTTAAGTTCTACAGTTGCGCCAACTTCTTCGAGCTGAGCCTTAATCTTTTCAGCATCGTCCTTAGAAACAGCTTCCTTAAGAGTTGTGGGAGCGCCATCAACAGCAGCCTTTGCTTCAGCAAGGCCAAGACCTGTGATTTCGCGAACTGCCTTGATAACCTTAATCTTTTCAGCACCTGCAGCAGCAAGAACTACGTCAAATTCTGACTTTTCTGCACCTGCAGCAGCGCCATCAGCAGCACCGCCAGCAGCTACCATAACAGGAGCAGCAGCGCTTACGCCAAATTCTTCTTCAAGAGCCTTTACGAGATCGTTAATTTCTACGAGTGTAAGTGTTTTGATATCTTCAATCATTTTTGCTATATCAGCCATTTTTATTATCCTCCATAATAATTAATATTTCGGGCTTTTAAGCCGCCCGATGCTTAAAATTTACAAACTTAATTACTCTGCGCTTTCCATATTCTTTGCGATAGCGTCCAGAGTTCTTACGAGGCTTCCGATAGGTGCCTGCAAGCTGCCCATCATCTTTGAAATGAGTGTTTCCTTGTTCGGGATGCTTGCGTAAACCTTTACCTCGTTTGCGTCGATAACTTTACCGTCAACAAAACCTGCTTTGATTTCGAGCTGTTCATTTGTTTTTGCAAATTCAACAAGAACCTTAGCGGGAGCAACAACATCTGTGCTGCTTGTAGCAAGAGCTGTCGGTCCGTGAAGAATGGGGTCAAGACCCTCAAGACCAACTTCATTTGCAGCAAAGCGAGTAAGAGTGTTCTTTACGATTGTGTATTCAACACCTGCTTCTCTGAGCTTTGCACGGAGCTCTGTATCCTGAGCAACTGTAAGACCACGGTAGTCAGCGATAACGCCTGCCTGTGCTGCCTTCAATCTTTCAACTAATTCAGCAACTACGGCCTTTTTGCTCTCTAAAACTTTTTCACTTGGCATAATTGAGTTTCCTCCTTTCGAAAATTAACTGCTAAAACCAAAATAAATAACCCTCACAGACATGCGAGGGTTATAGTACGTAAACAACAAACCAGAATTTGTAATTTCGTAAAGTCCTCGGCAGGATTTATGGCCGGATTATGCCACCTGCTGTCTGCGGATTTTATTTCATTAACTATGACATTTTATCACACAAAACGCCATATGTCAATAGAAATTTCAAAAATTATGCATCAATTTTGTTTGAGTTAATCTTGATGCCGGGGCCCATTGTAGATGCAACGGTAACTGACTTAAGGTACTGACCTTTAGCAGCCGCTGGCTTTGCCTTAACAATTGCACCCATAAGAGCGTTGAAGTTTTCAACAAGCTTGTCTTTTCCGAAAGACGCTTTACCCAAAGGACAATGGATAATGTTTGTCTTGTCAAGACGGTACTCAATCTTACCTGACTTGATGTCAGCAACCGCACGTGTAACGTCGGGAGTAACGGTGCCTGCCTTGGGGCTTGGCATAAGACCCTTAGGACCAAGAACCTTACCGATTCTACCAACAACACCCATCATATCGGGAGTTGCAACAACAACATCAAAATCAAACCAGTTTTCTGACTGGATCTTCTGAACCAGGTCTTCAGCACCAACATAGTCAGCACCTGCAGCCTTTGCTTCGTCAGCTTTGCCTTCACGAGCAAAAACAAGAACCTTAACATCCTTACCTGTTCCGTTGGGGAGAACTACCGCACCTCTAACCTGCTGGTCAGCATGACGTGAGTCAACACCCAGTTTAACGTGTATCTCAACAGTTTCGTCAAACTTTGCTTTAGCTGTCTGGCAAACCAGTTCCAAAGCATCGGCAGAGTCATAAAGCTTGCCTTTTTCAATAAGCTTAACGCTGTCTTGATATTTCTTACCTTTCTTCATTTATTCATTTCCTCCTAATGTGGTTCAGCAGAACACCTCTTTGTGTATTCCTCCCACTAATTTCAATTGACTAATCCGTTAAAATTAGTCTTCTACGGTAACGCCCATAGATCTTGCTGTGCCCGCGATCATTGACATAGCAGCTTCAACTGATGCTGCGTTAAGGTCGGGCATCTTCTGCTCAGCAATTGCCTGAAGGTCAGCCTTTGAAAGCTGTGCAACCTTTGTCTTGTTCGGAACGCCACTACCGCTCTGAATTTTGCAAGCCTTTTTAATAAGAACTGCAGCAGGCGGAGTTTTTGTAATGAACGAGAAAGATCTGTCCTGGTAAACAGTGATAACAACAGGGATAACAAGACCTGCATCCTTTGCCGTTTTTTCATTGAACTGCTTACAGAAGTCCATAATGTTTACACCGTGCTGACCAAGTGCGGGACCAACCGGGGGAGCCGGTGTAGCCTTACCTGCCTCGATCTGTAACTTGATGTAACCTGTAATTTTTTGCGCCATTCTAATGACACCTCCCTTTCACAAACGTGGTAATATCGGGCACGGAGCTTTCTCCGCCCCTCCCACCTATCCGCATGGCGGATATATATAAACGGCATTTCGCCGTGTGGGAAACTAATTTTTAGCTTAATGCTTCTACCTGATTGAACTCAAGTTCAACATCGGTATCTCTGCCGAACATTGAAATCTTGGCTTTGATTTTCTGTTTGTCCATAACGATTGCTGTTATAACACCAACAAAGCCTTCAAGCGGTCCATACTTAACGCGGATATTGTCACCAACCTCAAAGCCAACAGTAACTGTTTTCTTTTCAAGGCCGATGGCAGCAATTTCCTCATCGGTAAGGGGTACAGGCTTGGAGCCCGGACCTACAAAGCCCGTAACGCCACGGCAGTTGCGAACAACATACCAGCTTTCGTCGGTCATAATCATTTTAACAATTACATAACCGGGAAAAACCTTGCGCATAACGGTCTTCTTTTTGTCGTCTTTAATTTCGACAACTTCTTCCATAGGAACGCTGATTTCCTGTATTACATCTTGCATATTGCGATTTTCAATAGTTTTTTCAATATCGGCTTTTACCTTGTTTTCATAACCCGAGTAGGTGTGAGCAACATACCATTTTGCCTCGTTAGACATAATTTACGTAACTCTCCTTTCGCTCCTGTTATTTTGTGATTATTGCAGCCATTCCTAAACCGAACAGCCAATCCAGAATCCAGATTATTGCGCCGACAACCAAAACGAAAATAAGTACAATCAGAGTATTGGTTCTTATCTTTTTGAATGAGGGCCATACAACTCTTTTGAGTTCCGCCTTCATATCAATGAACCAATTCTTGATTCTTGCGAATACATTTGGTTTCTTATCCATTTCAATTTACCTCTTACTTTCGTAAAATTACTTTGTTTCCTTATGAAGTGTGTGCTTCTTGCAGAATCTGCAGTACTTGTTCATTTCAAGTCTGTCAGGATCGTTCTTCTTGTTCTTCATGGTGTCATAGTTTCTCTGTTTGCACTCTGTGCAAGCCAATGTGATTTTTACTCTCATCTTTTTCACCCTTTCTGTATAACACATCGGAAGGCTTGTAGCCCGCCGGTTTTTACCTGAAAATGCTGTGTTTTTTCACAACACAAATAAAGCCCCTTTTCAGAGGTAGATATATATTATCATAATTTTCAACCCTTGTCAATGGTTTTTTATAATTTTTTTATCTTAAAAGAATATTCCGCTGGTGCCACACAATATATTGTAGAAACAGATATGTATACCTCACAATTGTCCGGAGGAAGTGGTTTTCTATGAAACAAATCATCAATATTTCAGCCGTATTTATCGGCCTTGTTATCGGAGCAGGCTTTGCCTCGGGAAGGGAAATTTTTGAATATTTTAACATTCCCTCATCAACGGATTTTACAGGAATTGTAATTGCAACAATCAGTTTTGGCGCCATTTGTTATATTATAATGCAACTGGCTCAGAAACATCAATGTTCCGACTTTGACAGCCTGCTTGGAATTCTTTCGGGACGGTTTGCGCCTGTTGTCCGTTTTTTTATGTTCTCTTATATGTTCTGCGGATTTTTTATAATGCTGTCCGCCTGCGGTGTTCTTGCAAACGAGACCTTTGGGCTTTCACCGCGATATGGAATCTGGCTTCTGGCAATTGTATGTTTTTGTGTATTTTCGTTTGATATAAAAGGTCTTGTGGCTTTTAACACCGTTTTGGTGCCGCTGATGATCGCAGGTATGGTTTTTATTTGCCTTGCATCGTTGTATCAACCATTGCCCGCCTTTGCAGCCTTCGACAAAATCAAAACCAACCCTTTGATTTCTGCTCTTTGTTATGTAAGTTACAATACAATAACAGCTGGCGCCGTTCTGGTTCCATTGTCTGCTGCCGCCAATAAAAAACAACTGGTTGGTGCATCTTCTGTCAGTGGAAGTATTCTTGGTTTGCTTATTTTTATTGCGTGGCTCACAATGAATACATTTTTTGACCGCCTGATTATTTCAGAAATGCCTCTTCTCGAGTTGGCAACTGATAAAGGAGAAGTTACTACCTTTATATATACACTTGTGCTTTTTATGGCTCTTTGTACCACCGCCGTATCACAAGGATTTGGAATTTTGTCAAAATTTAGATTTTCCAAAACTTCTCAACGAATTTTTTCAGCAGCATTACTTTGTCTGTTGGCAATACCTTTTGCAGGCTTTGGTTTTTCTGCTCTAGTGTCCAATCTATACTCAGCCTTCGGATATGCTGGGCTAGCGTGGGCTGGCGTTATAATCTGGAAATTTGTTAAATAAAACAATTACAAAAGGACTGCATTCTATTTAAGCAGTCCCTGATTGTTAATTGTTTTTGGCGAATTCTGTAATTTCCATAGGGTTAGATATTATTTTGTCAGCCCCTGCATTTCGGAGCTCTTCCTCGTCGCGGAAACCCCAGAGGACGCCAACAGAATAAAGTCCTGCATTCTTTGCAGTTTCAATGTCTGTTGCGGTATCGCCTATGTATATACATTCCGAACGTGCAACACCGAAATCATCTACTATTTCAAACACCGATTCGGGGTCAGGCTTCAGAGCCTTGCCTTCTCTTGCGCCAAGGCACAAATCAATAAGACCATTTTCAAAAAGTTCGTCCGAAACTTTTTTCGCGGTAATATCATCCTTATTTGAAAGAATTGCCGTTTTAACACCGGCTTCTTTGAGTGCCCTAAGCATAGGAATAATACCGTCATAAGCACGGGTTAGGTACATAAAATCATTGTCATATTTATGCATATACCAACGATGTATCTCATCTATATTATCGGGTTCTGCATCGCGGAATTTAAGCATCCTTTCGATCAGAACACGGGAACCGTTGCCCACAAGTGTTTTATAGTTTTCTGTGGGAATAGGCTCTATACCGAAATTTTCAAGTGTTGTGTTGCCAAAATAGGCAATGGTATCAATGGTATTTACCAAGGTACCGTCCATATCAAAAATACAAAGTTTTATCATAATAAACCTCTCCAAGCTTAATTCTTGACAGAACAAAGCGGCTGCTTCGCTCGCCTTGCGGCGGTCGCAGAAATCTCGCTTTGTTTGCCCATGTGCGTTTTCGCTATCAGTGAAAAAGTTCGCACGGGCATTTTAATCTATTTATTGTATACTAGGAAAATATAACATTTTGTTGTATTTTCCTAGTATACAATAAATGGCGGCTCACAATAAGAGCCGCCACCGTTTCGCAAATATTTTATACAAGCTCCAGAATTGAAATCTCAGCTGCGTCACCGCGTCTGGGACCAACTTTCATAATTCTTGTATAACCACCATTACGCTCAGCATACTTGGGAGCAATTTCTGCAAACAATTTTGTCACAACGTCTTCCTTTGTGATAAAAGCAAGAGCCTGACGTCTTGTGTGAAGAGTGTTCTTTTTACCGAGTGTAATCATTTTTTCTGCCAGCTTCTGAACTTCCTTAGCTCTGGTAGTTGTTGTTTCAATTCTACCTGCTTCGAGGAAAGAAGTTGTCATACTTCTTAACATTGCTATTCTCTGATCTGTGGGTCTTCCCAACTTTCTCTGGTGTGCCATACTATCACCTCTTTCAATAAAATGCTTGAACTGAAGGTTTAACCTTCAGAAAATTAATCTTCGTTTGTAGTAAGCGCAAGGCCAAGACTGTCAAGCTTTGCAATAACCTCTTCAAGCGATTTGCGACCAAGGTTTCTTACCTTCATCATATCGTTTTCGCTGCGGTTTGTCAAATCCTGAACTGTATTGATACCTGCACGCTTCAAACAGTTGTAAGAACGCACTGAAAGGTCGAGTTCTTCAATAGTTGTTTCAAGAACCTTTTCTTTCTTGCTTTCTTCCTTTTCAATCATTATTTCTGCATTCTTTGCACTTTCAGATAAATCTATGAAAAGATTTAAATGCTCGTTGAGTATCTTCGCACCTAAGCTTACTGCATCAGGGGGATTGATTGTTCCGTCAGTCCAAACCTCAAGCACAAGCTTGTCATAGTCTGTAATCTGACCAACTCTGGTGTTGTCAACTGTATAGTTCACCTTCATAACAGGTGTATAAATTGAATCCACCGGAATTACGCCGATAACAGGCTGAAGAAGCTGCTTGTTTCTGTCAGCAGAAACATAACCGCGGCCTCTGTCAATAACGATTTCCATAAACAGTTTTGCATCCTCATTGAGTTTTGCAATGTGCAAGTCACCGTTGATGATTTCAACGTCTGAATCACACTTAATATCACGTGCGCAGATATCGCCTGCACCCTCGTGATTGATGTAAATTGTCTTAGGACCGTCTGAATGAAGCTTGATTGCAAGCTTCTTTATGTTGAGTATAATCTCTGTAACATCTTCTGCAACGCCGGGAATTGTAGAGAATTCGTGCAGAATTCCGTCAATCTTAACAGAATTCACAGCTACACCGGGGAGAGATGAAAGGAGAATTCTTCTGAGCGAATTACCCAAAGTTGTGCCGTATCCTCTTTCCAAAGGCTCAACAACGAATTTGCCGTAGCTATTGTCATCTGATACATGAACACATTCAACTCTTGGCTTTTCTATTTCTATCATATTTAGCCCTCCTACTCAATTTCTTTAACACAGGGATAACAGAAAATGCGTATCCCACAAGGTGAAACCTTGTTTCACTTTCCGAACATATTTTTCTGTAATGTCCATCAGGGCTGTGCAAATTTTATGAACCTGCCGCAGAATGCGACAAATGGTTGGATACAGATTATTATTTGCTGTAGAATTCGACGATGAGATGTTCTTCAACAGGATAATCGATATCGTCTCTTTCAGCAAGAGCAATAACTCTGCCTTCCATTGTATCCTTGTTCATATCAAGCCACTTGGGAACAATAACGTCCTGTCCCATCAAAGTGGTAAACTTAACGCTGCTGCGACTCTTTTCACGAACAGAAATTACATCGCCGGGCTTTACCAGATATGAAGGAATGTTAACCTTTTTGCCATTAATCAAAAAGTGTGCATGAGATACAAGCTGTCTTGCTTCTCTTCTGGTGTTAGCCAAACCAAGACGGAAGATAACATTGTCGAAACGTGACTCCAGAATCTGGAGGAGCATTTCACCTGTAATGCCATCCTTCTTAGTTGCATCAAGATAGTATTTATGGAACTGCTTTTCGAGTACGCCATAGATAAATCTAAGCTTCTGCTTTTCATTTAACTGCTGGCCGTATTCGGATTTCTTTCTACCGGCTTTAAGCGGGTTTCTGTTTGAGCTCTTATGAACGCCCATAACACCCGGCTCAATTCCTAAAGCCCTGCATCTTTTGAGTACGGGCTGCATATTTTTAGCCATGCTTTTTACCTCCTTTTAACGCATTCAGGAATAATTACACTCTTCTTCTCTTGGGGGGTCTGCAACCATTGTGAGGAATAGGTGTAACATCCTTAATCATATTAACTTCAAGACCTGCAACCTGAAGAGCACGGATAGCTGCTTCTCTACCGCTGCCAGGACCTTTTACGTATACTTCTACAAATTTAAGACCGTGTTCCATTGCTGCCTTTGCAGCTGTTTCTGCTGCCATCTGTGCAGCGAAAGGAGTGCTCTTCTTTGAACCTCTGAAACCTAAACCACCTGCTGATGCCCATGAAATTGCATTTCCTGCAACGTCAGTGATGGTAACGATTGTATTGTTAAAGGTTGACTTGATATGAGCCGCACCACGTTCAATATTTTTCTTTTCTCTACGACGTCTGGTTTTCTTGACTGCCTTTGCCATAGTAACTTTCACCTCCTGAATTTAAGGGAGCTTCACGCACAAGCGTAAAGACTTTCGATAAACTTATTATTTCTTCTTGTTAGCCATAGTTTTTCTAGGGCCTTTTCTGGTTCTCGCGTTTGTCTTTGAACGCTGTCCTCTAACAGGAAGGTTTTTCCTGTGGCGAAGACCTCTGTAACAGTTGATTTCAATGAGACGCTTGATATCAAGAGCGATATCACGACGGAGATCACCTTCAACATTATAGTTGTCAATCTCTGCTCTGAGAGCTGAAACCTCGTCCTCTGACAAATCACGAACTCTTGTGTCGGGATTAATGCCTGTGGCCGCCAAGATTTTCTTTGATGTGGAAAGACCTATACCGAAAATATAGGTAAGACCAATCTCTACTCTCTTCTCATTTGGTAAGTCAACACCTGCAATACGTGCCATACTTTCATTCACCTCCGAATAATTTTTCTTTTTTGAAAAGTGTAATGCGGAGCAGAATTTCACTTATCACGAAGAGTTTCTTCGCTTTCATAAGCTTAAACTAATTGGCGAATAAGCCTGACTCTGCTCTCACAAGATTAATAATTTTTCACAATTAGCCCTGTTTCTGTTTGTGACGGGGGTTTTCGCAAATAACCATAATCTTGCCTTTTCTTTTGATTACTTTGCACTTTTCACAAATAGGTTTAACTGAAGGTTGTACTTTCATTATTCCTTCACCTCCTAAAAAAGTTACGATAGTATGCACCTGCGCACACACTAGCCGAATTATTATATCACCAATTCCGGATTATGTCAAGCACCAAATTTACCCGACACATATTTTGAAGTATTTCCATAATTTTCTCTCCTTAAACTGGTATTTAATTATGAAAATATCCCAAAAAATGACCATATATCCGAAAATAGCAGTATAAACTGTTTGATTTTGACGAATTTCTGTCAAATGTAAGATTTTTATTTTGCTCTCCAAGTAATTCGACCCTTTGTCAGATCGTAAGGAGAAATCTCTACCGTAACCTTGTCCCCGGGCAGAATTCTGATGTAATGCATTCTCAACTTTCCCGAAATATGTGCCAGAATCTTGTGTCCGTTTTCAAGTTCAACTTGAAACATCGCGTTAGGTAATGCTTCAAGGACTGTACCTTCAACTTCCAAAACATCTTCCTTTGCCATTATGTCACCTCCCGTAATATATAATATATAATTAATATTTTACTTTAACTTTGCCCCAAGCCTATATCTGACCAATTTGTTCAAACTCTAAAATCGCTCTCCTCAGCTCGGCATTTGAGACTTTTGTGCCTTCTGCAATTTTGCCGGCAACATATTCACTAACTGCACCCGTATATTTTACGTGCTTAACTTTCTTCTTCTTGGGCTTATCAACCTTGTGAAAATCACCGTCACAGAGATAAACGTAATTCTCCTCAGCTTCCATAATAATATAATATCTGCCGCTGTCTCTGCCCATAGTTGACAGGACTATATCACCCACATTAAATACATCATCCATAAGTTGTATACCTCTTATATGATTTACTTCCTATTCGCAAAGTGTCAGCAGAATCGGCTCACCGTTTGTAACAAGAACACTATTCTCATAATGGGCTGCCAGCTTACCATCCTGTGTCAAAACCGTCCAGTCATTGTCTGCCACATAAATTTCACGTGTTCCTGCATTGACCATAGGTTCAATCGCAAGTGTCATGCCGGGTCTGATTCGTACCCCTCGACGACCGGGAGATACATAATTGGGAATCTCCGGTTCTTCGTGCAGTTCCCTGCCAAGTCCGTGACCGCAGTATTCTCGCAAAACACTATAACCGTTATCCTCTACATATTTCTGAATTGCGCCGGAAATATCCGATATACGATATCCGTCTTTTGCGAATTTTATTCCTTCAAAAAAACTTTCACGGGTCACATCAATAAGCCTTTGCGCCTCGTCCGATATTTTGCCAACCCCAAATGTGCGGGCGGCATCACCGTGATAGCCTTTGTAGCATGCGCCTACATCAAAACTTACTATGTCGCCTTCTTTAAGTACTCTCTTGTCAGGAATTCCGTGGATAACCTCATCATTAATGCTGGCACATACGCTGCCGGGGAAGCCTCCGTAACCTTTAAAAGACGGAACACAGCCCTGACTTCTTATATATTTTTCAGCAGCCTTGTCAAGTTCCAAGGTTGAAACACCGGGTTTTGTAAGTTCTTCCAGCAATTTCAATGTTTCACCGGTAACACGACCAGCCACCTTCATAAATTCAATTTCATATTTCGATTTAATGGTAATCATCTTTTATCTCCAAGCAGAATCAGTCTTCTAGCGCCGCCAATACCGCTGCAGTAGTATCTTCTATGCTCTCCTGTCCGATTGCTACCCTCAGTATGTTCTTGTCAGCATAGAATTTTTTAAGGGGTTCTGTCTGCTTATAATATGTTTCAAGACGCTCCCTGATAATCTCAGGCTTGTCATCTTCTCTGACTGTCAAAGTACCACCACAGTTGTCGCATATACCTTCAACAGTTGGTTTTTTATGCTGTCTGTGATAGGAACTTCCGCATTTCTTGCATTCAAGTCTGCCTGCAAGTCTTTCAACTATTTTTTCGTCCTCCACCTCAATGGTAAGAACTTTATCAATTTCAATATCAGATTTATCAAGCGCCTGGGCCTGATTAAGGGTTCTTGGAAAACCGTCCAGAATAAAGCCGCGCTTAGCATCTTCCTCTGTTAATCTCTTTTTTACAACATCAATCATTACATCATCGGGAACGAACTTTCCATCGTTGATGTATTTTGCTGCGATTTTTCCCAATTCGGTTTCGTCGGCAATATTCTTTCTCAGAATAGCGCCTGTCGAAATTGTGGGTATTTCATAATGTTTGCTTAAAATTTCTGCCTGAGTGCCTTTTCCTGCGCCGGGGGCAGCAAGTAATATAAGCTTCATTACAGATCAACACCTTTCCGTCAAAAACATAAATTTATACCTATATTTAAGTGTAATCCAAATCTTGGCAATTTGTGCCTGCTGGATAAAACTCTACAAGGGGCTGCCTTTGAACGCAGTTGCGTCAAGGCATCCCCTGTATAGTCAGAGCTTATGCTCTATTATTCTAAAAATCCCTTGTAGTGTCTCATAAGCATCTGAGATTCGAGCTGATTTACTGTTTCAAGTGCAACACCTACAACGATGATAATTGAAGTACCACCAATTGCAAAGTTGTTGATATTGAGACCGATGTTCATAAAAATCGGTATAACAGCAATGAAGCCCAGGAAGATTGCACCCGCAAGTGTAATCTTTGAAAGTACTCTGCTTATAAAATCAGATGTGGGACGGCCGGGACGAATACCCGGAATAAATCCACCATTCTTCTTCATATTATTAGCCATTTCAATTGGATTGAACTGAATAGCTGTATAGAAATATGTGAAGAAGATAATAAGGAAGAAATATATAATTGCATATACCCAATGGTTAGGTGACATTACGCTGAGAAAACTACCCCAGAATCCAGGCTGACCAGCCTGAACACCACAGAACTGTGCGATAGTTCCAGGGAATGCCATAATGGACATAGCAAAGATGATAGGCATTACACCAGCCGATGCAACTTTGATCGGGATATGTGTGTTCTGTCCGCCGTACATCTTTCTTCCTACAACACGCTTTGCGTACTGAACAGAAATTCTTCTTTCAGCCTCATGCATAGCAACAACAAAAGCGACAACTGCAAGTGCTACAACAACTAAAATAACTGCACCTACAATTTTTGCTGTGCCGCCCAGCATATACTGATAAAGTGAAGCAGCCATCGCAGGTCCACCTGAAACGATACCCGCAAAGATAATCAGCGAAATACCGTTGCCGATACCCTTGTCTGTAATCTGTTCACCAAGCCACATAAGGAATGCTGTACCTGCTGAGAATGTAGAAACAACTACAACAGCGGTCAGGAATCCGGGATTTACTACTGCATGATAACTGTCAAGCAGGAAGTAAAGTCCGATAGCCTGGATAAGTGCGAGAACAATTGTGGCTGCTCTCTGAATCTGAGCAATTTTCTTTCTGCCTTCTTCGCCTTCCTTCTGCAATCTTTCAAGCGCAGGAATAGCTACGCACAAAAGCTGCATAATGATAGATGCGTTAATATAAGGCGTAATACTCATTGCAAAAATTGTTGTGTTCTGGAAAGCACCACCGGATACCACGTTAATGAAACCGAGAAGCGAGTTGTTTGCTCCGTCGAACATTGCTTTTACCTGTGTAGGATCAAGCATCGGAACCGGTATGATAGAACCGAGACGGAAAATTATAAGCATACCAAGGGTATAAAACAGTTTCTTTCTCAGGTCTGCAACCATCCATGCATTCCTAATTGTTTCAAACATTTATACCACCTCAACCTTTCCGCCGGCAGCAATAATCTTTTCTTCAGCTGTTTTGCTGAATCTTTTTGCTTTAACGGTGAAAGCCTTGTTAACTTCACCGCGACCAAGGAAAACAACGCCATCACAAATTTTTGAAATGATGCCATTCTCCTTAAGAATCTCAGCTGTAACTTCTGTACAGTCCAGCTTGTTAAGAACTTCTACGTTAACAGAAACATATTCCTTTGCAAAGATGTTTGTAAAGCCACGTTTTGGAAGTCTTCTGTAAATAGGCATCTGACCACCTTCAAAACCGGGACGAACACCGCCGCCGCTGCGGGCATTCTGACCTTTATGGCCCTTACCTGCTGTTTTGCCGTTACCGCTACCGTGACCTCTGCCTACTCTGAAATTACTCTTCTTTGAGCCTTCGCTCGGAGATAATTCATGAAGTTTCATTGAGTACACCTCCTCTTTATTTTTTATCAATATTTGAGACGCTGAAAATTTACGCCTCTTCAACTGCAACCAGATGAGAAACCTTAAAGATCATACCTCTGATCTGAGGATTGTCGGGTTTCTCAACGCACTGATGGAGCTTTCTGAGACCCAGAGCTTCAACAGTTGCGATCTGATCCTTTTTGCAACCAATTGTACTTTTTACAAGTGTTACTTTTAATGTGTTAGCCAAGGATAAAACCTCCTATCTTTCTTGGTTGTAACCGGTATTTCAGCCTTAGATTTCTTCGGGCTTCTTACCTCTCAGCTTAGCAACTTCTTCTACACTCTTAAGTGCAGCAAGCGCCTGAACTGTTGCAGATACAACGTTCTTGGGGTTGTTGCTTCTGAGACATTTTGTTCTGATATCACGAATACCAGCAAGCTCAAGAACCGCACGAACGGGACCACCTGCAATAACACCGGTACCTTCTGCTGCGGGCTTAAGAAGAACTCTGCCTGCGCCAAATTCGCCGATGATTTCGTGAGGAATGGTAGTATTTACCATAGGAACTGTAATCATATTCTTTTTAGCCTCGTCGATACCCTTACGGATAGCATCCGGAACTTCAGCTGCCTTACCCATACCGTATCCAACATGACCGTTTTCGTCACCAACTACTACCAGGGCACTGAATCTGCTTGTTCTACCACCCTTTACAGTCTTTGATACACGATTAAGAGAAACTACTTTTTCCTTTATGTCAAGCGTACTTGCATCAATACGCTCCTGCTTTTTGGTTATCTCTACTCTTTCTGCCATTGTTTTTCACCTCTTTCAAAAACTGACTTTCAATGTAATCCACCGGTAAACCGGTCTGTGCAAATTGATACTGGGATTCTGGAATATTAGAATTCCAAACCGCCTTCACGAGCACCTGCTGCAACCTCTGCAACTCTGCCGTGGAATACGTATCCACCTCTGTCAAAAACAACAGTCTTGATGTTTGCATCAAGCGCCTTCTTTGCAACAGCCAGACCAACCGCTTTAGCTGCTTCTTTGTTGCCGCCGTAGTTTGCCTTGAGTTCTGCATCAAGTGTTGAAGCAGATACCAAAGTCTTGCCGGTTGTATCATCAATTACCTGTGCATATATATTCTTAAGACTTCTGTAAACACAAAGTCTGGGTGTTGTGGTTGTACCCGAAACTTTTTTACGAACTCTTGCATGTCTTGCACGTCTAGCTTCTTCGCTATTCTTTCTTTTAATCATTCTAAATTGCACCTCCTTGTGGTTTAGTATGAATTTCGCTGTAATGAGTTATCACTATGCGGCCAAAACCTGTGTATGAAGAATTTTATTATTTCTTCTTAGCACCTGTTTTACCTTCTTTTCTTCTGATAACTTCTTCAACGTACTTAATACCTTTACCCTTATAAGGTTCAGGCGGTCTCTTTTCTCTTACCTGTGCGGCAAACTGACCAACCTTCTGTTTGTCATAACCTGAAATGATGATCTGGTTAGGCTGAGGAACATCAATTTTAATGCCATCAGGCTCTTCCATTTCAACCTGGTGTGAATAACCAAGGTTCATAACAAGCTTGTTGCCCTGCTTTGCAGCTCTGTAACCAACACCGTTGATTTCAAGGTTCTTTGTGTAACCTTCTGAAACACCAATAACCATGTTAGCCACAAGAGTACGTGTAAGACCGTGGAGTGCTCTGTGTTCTTTAGCATCAGAAGGACGTTCAACAACAACTGTGTTACCATCCATCTTAATCATCATATCAGATGACATTGTCTGAACAAGAGTACCCTTGGGACCCTTAACTGTAATTTCATTGTTTGCACCTATTTTAACTTCAACACCTGCAGGTATTGTAATAGGCTGCTTTCCTATACGTGACATATGATCTTCCTCCTTTCTTACCAAATAAATGCGAGAACTTCACCGCCAACGTTCTGGCGACGAGCTTCCTTATCTGTCATAATACCCTTAGATGTAGAAATAATTGCGATACCCAAACCCTTCAATACCTGGGGCAGTTCATCTTTTGCTGCGTATATTCTGAGACCGGGCTTTGAAACTCTCTTAAGACCGGTAAGAACCTTCTGCTTGTTCTCAGCATACTTAAGTGTTACGCGAATAACGCCCTGTGTGCTGTCATCAATATACTCAACTGCTTTAACATAACCTTCATCAAGCAAAATCTGTGCAATAGCCTTTTTCATGTTTGATGCAGGAATATCAACTGTCGCATGTCTTGAATCGTTTGCGTTTCTAATTCTTGTCAGCATATCTGCTATTGGATCTGTGATGTGCATATTTATCCTCCTTTTTATCGGATTTTGTGAGTCAGTTTGGTTATCCGTATCCAAAATCTTAACCACTTGACTCTCCTACTTGAATTTTTTATTTCTCAGTCAGAACATTCTGTATCTTACCAGGATGCTTTCTTAACTCCGGGGATCTGGCCCTTGTAAGCCAATTCACGGAAGCAGATTCTGCAGATACCGAACTTACGAAGGTAAGCGTGGGGTCTGCCGCAGATCTTGCATCTGTTGTATTCACGGGTAGAATACTTCTGTTCTTTCTGCTGCTTTAAAACCATAGCTTTCTTTGCCATAAGCTTTAATCTCCTCCATTTCTGAGATGTTGGATGGACTATTATCTTGTAAAGGGAGCACCCATCAGTGTAAGAAGCTCACGAGCTTCTTCGTCTGTCTGTGCTGTTGTAACAAAAATGATATCCATTCCGCGAAGTTTATCAATCTTATCATAGTCTATTTCAGGGAAAATAAGCTGTTCCTTAATACCCAGAGAATAGTTACCTCTGCCATCGAAAGCATTGGGGTTGATACCTCTGAAGTCACGAACACGGGGAAGAGCTGCATTGAACAGTCTGTCAACGAACTCGTACATCTTCGCACCTCTGAGAGTTACCTTACAACCAATGTTCATACCTTCTCTGACTTTAAACTGAGCTACAGACTTTCTTGCCTTTGTGATAATGGGCTTCTGACCTGTAATCAAAGCAAGATCATTCATAGCATAATCAATAGCCTTTGAGTTTTCTTTTGCTTCACCCACGCCGATGTTGATAACAACCTTATCAAGCTTGGGAATCTGCATAACACTCTTGTATTCGAATTTCTTCATAAGAGCGTCCTTAATCTCTTTTGTATAACGTTCTTCAAGTCTCATTATACGATTGCCTCCTTTCTTGAATGATTATTAATCAGCAAATGTTTCTCCGCACTTTTTGCAGTAACGAACATGTGTTCCGTCCTCCAGAACCTTTCTGCCGACACGTGTTGCGGCATTGCACTTAGCGCAGATGTTCATTACCTTGCTTGCGTATATGGGAGTTTCCTGGCTGATAATACCACCAGCTTCACCCATACGGCGGGGTTTCTTATGCTTTGTTGCAACTGAAACACCTTCAACGATAACTGTACGCTTTTCGGGGTTTACTGACAATACTTTACCTTTCTTGCCTTTATCCTTACCTGAAAGCACTACAACCTTATCTCCGGTTTTAACATGCATCTTTGTACTCATGTTTTTTCCTCCTTTCGCAATTACTCAGGAATTACAACTTTAGTTATGCGGAATTATTTCCGCTTATCCGGGTGTTTCGCATTTGAAGCGAAAATCTTCCGGAAGTTATTGGTATTTCTTACAGAACTTCAGGAGCAAGAGACAAAATTTTCATATAGTCCTTTTCACGAAGTTCTCTGGCGATTGGGCCAAAAATACGAGTTCCACGGGGAGTTTTGTCATCCTTGATGATAACTGCTGCGTTTTCATCGAACTTAATCTTAGAACCGTCAGCTCTCTTAATACCCTGAACACTGCGTACAATAACTGCTTTAACAACATCGCCTTTTTTTACAGCGCCGCCGGGAGCTGCCTTCTTTACAGAAGCAACGATAACGTCACCAATGTTGCCGTAACGACGGTATGAACCGCCAAGAACACGGATACACATAAGTTCTTTTGCACCGCTGTTGTCAGCTACCTTCAGCAAAGTCTGCTGTTGTACCATAATGGATTTCCTCCTATTCTTAAATCATAGTTTGCGGAAAAGCCAATTTATTTAGCTTTTTCAACGATTTCAACCAGTCTCCATCTCTTGTCCTTTGACAAAGGTCTGGTTTCCATTACTTTTACCTTATCACCTATGCCGCACTCATTGTTTTCATCGTGAGCCTTCAGCTTGTAGGTGTTCTTCATAACCTTCTTGTATACGGGGTGCTTAACGCTATCCTTAATTGCAACAACGATTGTTTTATCCATCTTGTCACTGATAACTTCACCGATACGGGTTTTGCGATAGTTACGCTTTTCTTCCATTAGACCTTACACCTCCTACTGATTTATGTTGGCATTAAGGCCAAGCTCTTGTTCCTTCAGAACTGTCTTAAGCTTAGCAATATCCTTCTTAACTGCAACGATTCTCATGGGATTGTCAAGCTGATTCATTGCATTCTGAAAACGAAGGTTGAAAAGCTCTTCTTTAAGGTCCTGAATTTTATCAACGATTTCCTGTGCTGAAAGGTCTCTGATCTCATTTATTTTCATTACATTTCACCTTCCATTTCCTGATCGGCTTTTCTCACAAACTTACACTTGAGAGGAAGCTTGTGCATAGCAAGACGCATAGCTTCACGAGCTACTTCTTCGCTTACACCGCCGATTTCAAATAATATTCTGCCGGGCTTAACAACTGCTACCCAGTATTCCGGTGAACCCTTACCACTACCCATACGAGTTTCAGCAGGTTTCTCTGTTACGGGCTTGTCAGGGAATATCTTAATCCAAACCTGACCGCCTCTCTTTGTATAACGTGTCATAGCAATACGGGCAGCCTCAATCTGGTTGCTTGTAATCCAAGCAGGTGACTGAGCCTGAAGACCGAACTCGCCGTATACAACCTTGTTACCGCGAGAAGCCTTACCCTTCATTCTACCACGCATAACGCGTCTAAACTTAACTCTTTTTGGTGATAACATTATCTTTTTCCTCCTTCCGCTTTTTTGGCAGGAGCTTTTGTTTCCTTTACTTTTTTGCTTTCAGCAAGAACTTCACCCTTGTAAATCCAAACCTTAACGCCGAGCTTACCGTAGGTTGTATCTGCTTCAGCAAAACCGTAGTCGATGTCTGCACGAAGTGTCTGCAGCGGAATTGTACCCTCGTGATACTGTTCTGTACGAGCGATTTCTGCACCACCTACACGACCTGAAACTGCAGCCTTGATACCTTTTGCACCAAGCTTCATTGTTCTTGCCATGCACTGCTTCATAGCTTTTCTAAAAGAAATACGTCTTTCAAGCTGTGATGCGATGTTCTCAGCAACAAGCTGAGCACACAGATCGGGAGTCTTTACCTCAATTACGTTAAGGATAACAGACTTGCCTGTCAGTGTTTCAACGTCCTTCTTAAGCTTTTCGATTTCGCTACCGCCCTTACCGATAACAATACCGGGCTTTGCAGCGTGGATAGAAAGACGAATCTTGTTTGCAAATTTTTCAATTTCGATTTTATCTACTCCGGCGAGATAGAGCTTTTTCTTAAGGAAAACTCTGAGGTTATAATCTTCTACAAGATTATCGCCGTAGTTCTTCTTGTCAGCGTACCAACGTGAATCCCAGTCTTTGATAACGCCAACTCGGATACCGTGGGGATTAACCTTCTGACCCATGCTAAATTACCTCCTTTTTCAAGATTATTCCATTTCTTTAAGTTTCAAAGTGATGTGACTTGTCTTCTTGTTGATTCTGAAGGCACGTCCCTGTGCTCTGGCCTGTACTCTCTTGAGTGTGGGGCCCTGGTCAGCGAATACTTCTGAAACATAAAGATTTTCAACGTTCATGTTAAAGTTGTTTTCAGCATTTGCCATAGCAGACTTCAACAACTTTTCAACAACCGGGCTTGCAGCCTTGGGTGTGTTCTTGAGAATACCAATTGCAACGCCAACCGGCTTATTTCTTATTAAGTCTATAACTATACGCACCTTTCTTGGAGCGATGCGTACGTGAGTAACCTTTGCTACTGCTTCCATTGCTCTGCAGCTCCTTTCCTATTAATTAACAGAAAACTTAAGAATCTTGCGATTACTTAGAAGTTTTAGCACCTGCATGACCTTTGTAAGTTCTGGTTGGAGCAAATTCTCCGAGCTTATGACCTACCATATCCTCTGTAACATATCCGGGAACATGCTTTCTTCCGTCATAAACTGCAATTGTATGACCAACCATTTCAGGGAATATAGTAGATGCTCTTGACCAAGTTTTAATAACGACTTTTTCGTTCTTTTCGTTCATTGCTTCAATCTTTGCAATGAGCTTAGCTTCAACGAAAGGTCCTTTTTTAATACTACGACCCATGAAGTGACCTCCTTAAAATTATTTCGCGTTACGACGCTTAACGATAAACTTATCTGTCTTGTTCTTCTTGTCTCTGGTCTTGTAACCGAGAGCAGGCTTACCCCAGGGAGTAACAGGTGAGGGTCTACCGATAGGTGACTTACCTTCACCACCACCGTGAGGATGGTCATTCGGGTTCATAACAACACCACGAACTGTGGGTCTGAAGCCCATGTGACGCTTTCTGCCGGCTTTACCAAGGTTGATGTTTTCATAATCTGTGTTACCAACCTGACCAATAGTTGCACGACAGTCAAGACGAACAAGTCTAACTTCACCGGATGGAAGTCTTACCTGTGCATAGCCGTTTTCTTTAGCCATAAGCTGTGCAAAAACGCCTGCGCTGCGAACGAGCTGTCCGCCCTTGCCGGGATAAAGTTCAATGTTGTAAACAAGTGTACCAACAGGGATGTCTGCAATTTCAAGTGCGTTGCCGGGCTTGATATCTGCGCCCTTACCTGATACAACTACGTCACCCTTCTTCAATGAAACAGGAGCGATGATATATGTCTTAACTCCGTCTTCGTACTGGAGAAGTGCGATGTTTGCACTACGGTTAGGATCGTACTCGATTGCGATAACTGTTGCGGGCATGCCGTCCTTGTTTCTCTTAAAATCGATTACTCTGTATTTTCTCTTTGTACCGCCACCGCGATGTCTAACTGTTATTCTACCATATGAGTTACGACCAGCTTTGCTGTGAAGGGGACGAAGAAGTGATCTTTCGGGTTCCTTCTTGTCGATTTCCTCGAATGTAGAAACAGTCATCTGACGCAGCGAAGGTGTTGTAGGATTATATTTTCTAATTCCCATTTTTACATCTCCTTAATCTACGATTTTTCGTGGCTGATTAGTTCTCGAACAACTCGATTGTCTTGCTGTCTGCTGTAAGCTTAACGATTGCTTTCTTCCAGTCAGCTCTCTTACCTACATGAACACCCATTCTCTTGGTCTTGCCCATATAGTTAATGGTTGTTACCTTCTGAACCTTTACTTTGAAGATTTCTTCAACAGCCTTCTTGATCTGGATTTTGTTAGCAGCCGGAGCAACCTCAAAAGTGTACTTCTTTTCTGCTACACCTTCCATACTCTGTTCTGTGATGATAGGTCTCTTTAAAATATCATGAGATGTCATTTTCATTATGCGTACACCTCCTCGAGTTTTGCAACTGCATCCTTAACGATGATGCACTTTGTAGACTTTAGCACCTCGTATGTGTTGATTGCACCAACGAATGTTGTGTCAACACCTTCGATGTTTCTTGCTGAAAGAACAACGTTGCTGTCGTTCTCAGGAAGTACGATGAGGGCTTTTTCAGTAACACCCAGATTCTTAAGGATTTCAGCCATACGGCTTGTCTTGATTTCATCAAGCTTAAGATCTTCAAGAACGATGATGTCACCATCAACTACCTTTGAAGAAAGAGCTGACTTAAGAGCAAGTCTTCTTACCTTCTTGTTTACTGAGTATCTGTAATCTCTGGGCTTGGGACCAAGTGCTACGCCGCCGCCAACCCACTGTGGAGCACGGATACTACCCTGTCTTGCACGACCTGTGCCTTTCTGTCTCCAGGGCTTGATGCCGCCGCCGCTGACTTCTGTACGAGTCTTTGTGCTCTGCGTGCCCTGTCTCTGATTTGCTAAGTAGTTTACTACTACTTCGTGCATAACGTCAGGTCTTACCTCAACGCCAAACACGCTATCATTTAATTCTATATCACCAACCTTAGCGCCGGTTGTGTTATATAAAGCTACTGTAGGCATATCTTATATCCTCCTCTCTCTCAGCTTAGGCATTAGCCTTAACTGCGTTCTTAACTACCAACAATCCACCCTTGGGACCGGGAACTGAGCCCTTAACCAAAAGAAGGTTGCGTTCTGTATCTACTTTAACAAGACTGAGGTTCTGGATTGTAACCTTGTCTACACCGTAGTGACCGGGAAGTTTCTTACCCTTATATACACGTGAAGGTGATGAACAAGCACCCAATGAACCGGGGCCTCTGTGATAATGGCTACCGTGAGACATAGGACCTCTGTGAGTTCCCCATCTCTTGACTGTGCCTGCGTATCCGTGACCCTTGCTGATGCCGGTTACGTCAAGAATATCGCCTGCTTCAAAGATGTCAACTTTGATTTCGTCGCCAACATTCATTTCAGCTGCATTATCAAGCTTGAGTTCCTTGAGGTATCTCTTAGGAGCTACGCCTGCTTTTGCAAAGTGACCCTTCATAGGCTTGTTTACTAACTTTTCTCTCTTGTCCTCGAAGCCAACCTGAACTGCAACATAACCATCAACTTCAGCTGTCTTCTTCTGAACTACACTGCAAGGACCTGCTTCAATAACTGTAACAGGGATGAGTGCACCGTCTTCTGCAAAAATCTGTGTCATACCAAGCTTTTTGCCTAAGATTGCTTTTTTCATAATTTTTCCTCCTAATTCACACGCATCGGTTTGTAATCAAACATACATGCGGGTTATTGGTTGACGTCCTGCGCCAACATGACCAAATTTTTTCTTACCGGAAATACTCAAACTAGATTTTGAGTTCGATGTCTACACCTGCCGGCAAATCGAGGTGCTTAAGTGCGTCAATTGTCTTGGCGTTGGGTGCCAAAACGTCGATCAATCTCTTGTGAGTTCTAAGTTCGAACTGCTCACGGCTGTCCTTGTACTTGTGAACCGCTCTGAGGATTGTAACGACTTCCTTCTTTGTGGGGAGCGGGATAGGTCCTGAAACCTTAGCTCCTGTTCTCTTGGCTGTTTCAACAATCTTTTCAGCACTCTGGTCGATAAGATTGTGGTCATAAGCCTTAAGTCTGATTCTGATCTTCTCAGCTGCCATTGTTGTACCCTCCTTCAAAATTTACTTTTGATTTTCTTCCGCTGTGCCGGGCGTTTCGCACAGCTAAATAATAAAACCCGAACCTTTACTTTTGCTTTCACAAAGATGCGGTTTCGGGGCATAAACACAACACAATCCGAGCCCATCAGCATACTGAGCCCGTAAATCTTGCTGTATTCAATTGAAAGTGTGACCTTCCGCCCTGTTTTGAAAACCGGACAATCTCCTCCGAAATTTCCAACACCCTGATAAATCAAGGTCTGCTACCTCCGGAATCATCGTATGTCTTTGTCACGCTCAACTATTATACTATAACTTTTCAACAAAAGTCAAGCCTTTTTTTAAATTTTCTCAAAAAATTTTTCTAACACCTTTTACATCTAAAATATATTATATATAATAAGGAAGGTTTTCTTTTAAAACAGCAAAATGGGTATGCTAATTTGCATACCCATCATATATTCTTACAGATTTTCCGCAAGGAATTTTGACAATTCCTGAGCCGCCTGTTCCTCGTCGGCACCGCTTATGGTAAGCTTTATTTCATCGCCGCACTTGGCGCCCAAGGACATAACACCAAAGATTTTTTTTGCATCTACTGATTTTTCACCCTTGACTATTGTTATCTCGGACGAAAAGTCAGATGCCTTTTTCACCAGAAGTCCAGCCGGTCTCGCGTGAATGCCCACTTCATCTTTAATCTTATAAGTAATTTCCTTCATTATTCCATAACCTCTTTTTTAAATAGTATATGCTATATTATATCCAAAAAAAATTCTTTAAAACTATTGATTTTTTCTGAAAACCGTAGTATAATATTATGGTCTTGGATAAGGTGGTCGAGATGGGTTACGGCGCAGCATTGGAAATCCGTTTGAAATAATTTATCAATTTGCGGTCTAAACCCTTGACATTACTGGTTTTTATTAAAATTTAATATTGCAGATTTTAGCAGTTCCCAAAGAAAGTTCCCAAAAACTTTCTCAGATTTTCCGAACTGTTAATATATTAGGAGAGATGGCTGAGCTGGCCTAAGGCGCACGATTGGAAATCGTGTAACGGCTAATACCCGTTCGAGGGTTCGAATCCCTCTCTCTCCGCCATTCATCAGAGTTTCCTGAATTTTGGAGACTCTGATTTTTCTTTTGGGAACTCCCAAAAATGCTTTGGGAACTTTTTTATATGTTAACTAATCCTGAAATCGTCTCCATTGATGCTTGTTTAGAGCTTGCGTCAACATGTGAATAAATAAATCTCCTAATTCATTTACCATCACATAATCAAGCCATTTTTTTCGAATACGACCCCTTAAATTTCTTTCGATACTTTTCCTGCTTTTCCTGTCAGATGTGGGAATGTTTTTGCAATAACATTCAACAGATGAATTTGATAAATAAACACTAAATAGAATTTTTCTAAACGCTTTATGTCTCATTTTCCCAAAGAAGTGCCACACCGATTATTCCTGCATCATTCCCAAGAGTTGCGAGGCATACCTTTGACTGTTCTTTTCCAAAACGGGCAAACGATTTACCTTTAATCATTTTCTTGATGGACGTAAGGATTTTTTCATCTTCGTGGCTTATTCCGCCACCTATACAAACAATTTAAGGCTGAAATATGTCTACGATGTTCACAACCCCTTCTGCCAGATATCCGTGATAGGTTTTAACCACATTTTTAGCAACTTCATCTTTTGCTTTAAAGGCTGCTTGTCCGTCTGCATTTGACAGTTTACCATTATGTTTCCCTCCACGGAGAACCGTCTGGGAAAAGAATTACATCTGCAAAGTAATAGAAAACCCATATATGTTTTACCTTTGAGTTTGTAGACCGTATTCTTTCAGCTATGTTCTTTATTTTTTAACTTTGCCTTTAATATTTAGTTTCGTTGCAAACCCGTAAAATTTTATCTGCCGCACCTTTTGCACCGGAGCACTTCCTAAAACCTTCGGCAACTTTTTCCGCATTTTGCTTATAAGTGTTGTTATTAAATATTTCATTTACAGCATTTAAAACAGAAACTCCATTCGCTTTATCAGTTTTAAGGCCTGCACCCAGTTCCAATACACGCTCGGCAACACCTTTTTGCTCCGTTGTTTGCGAAAGCATAACAAGCGGAACCCCCCAAATACAAACTTTCGCTAACGCTATTCATTCCGCAGTGTGACACAAACACATCTGCTTTTTTCAAGACTGCAATCTGGTCAACGCACGGAAAAACCGATACGTTTTCAGGAAGTTCTTCAAAACTCTCCATAGACACCAAATTGCCAACAGATATAACAACCTGATAATCTGTATACTTCAAAGCTGATATACAATCTTTATAAAAAGTCATCATATCATTATTGACGGTGCCCATTGATATTTAAACCAGTTTATCTCTCTTTTTCTCAATTTCAATGGTTGAATTTAGAACAGAAGGCCCAACAAATGCATATTTCTCCGAAAAAGTATCTGAACACGGCTGAAACTCAGGAGAGGTATATACAATGGTATGGGTGTTATCATCATTACCAATAATATCAAGGATGTTTTTGACAGGATAACCCTTTTCTTTCAGCCGTTTGACTTGTTTAGAAATTTGGGGTGCTGAGAAAAGCATCTTAAATAAATCTCCAAAGCCTTGTTTCATAATCTTTGCAGAATGTTGATTAAAAGCAAAGGTTGTTGTTGAAGAAACAAACGGAATACCAAGCTTCAGCGCAACTGCTTTTCCCCATAATGCCATGGAGTCTGCCACGATACAATCAGCTTTTAGTTCTGCCACTTCTTTGCAAACCTTGTCATCAAGAGCAAGTGTTGTATCTACCAATATCTTTGCAGAAAAAGCCAGGTCCTTTCCCAATCGTGTAGAATCCTTGGCATTCAGCTTTTGCTCGGTATCATAATCATCGCAGGATACAAAAGTTGCTCCTGCTGACTCAATTTTTTCGCGCATACTGTTATATGAATAATACCATACCTGATGCCCGCGAGAAACTAATTCCCTGACAACACCCAATATAGGATTGGTGTGTCCATGTGCCGGAATACAAAAGAATACTATTTTGCTCATATTAATTTCCATAGCCTTTCTGCCCACAAATAGTAAGAACAAAGCGGTTGCACCGCTCGCTTTGTTTGCCCATGTGCGTTTTCGCTATCAGCGGAAAAGTTCGCACGGGCATTTTAATCTATTATTTGTATACTGGAAAATATAACATTTTGTTGTATTTTCCTCATATATTAAAAATACACTCAAACCTTATTGTGCGCAGATAAGGCGTATAATGGAAATTACGCACATCGCCGTTTCGTGCCTTTATGCACGAAAGGTCGGCGGTGCAATAAATTCCACCGGAGGCTTAACGTGATTTTTCACGTTAAAGCCTCCTGCTTTCATTCTTCTATATTATTAAAAATTTGTCTGATAAAATCCTGTTGCTTTGCTTTAGGAAGAATTGCGATTCCCTTTTCGTTATCACCAAGAACTAAAATCTCATCACCCGGTTGCAAATTAAAAATTTCCCTTGCTTCTTTAGGAACAACAAACTGTCCCTTTTCACCGATTTTGACCATCCACGCATATTTGCCGACCTGTATATTCATATCTTCCGCTCCTTCGTATGATTAGTATGAATAATCATACCACAATCTTATATAACTGTCAATAGGTTAGGGAACCCTCTTATCAAACTATCCGTTTACTTAAGCAGAAATCTTGCGTTATAAAATATACCACTATATTTAAAGCAGCATTAAATCCCCTTTACCCTGAAGCCGTATCCACCTGTAACTGGGTCTTGAAACAATGGAATTTTAGGCGGAGCAAATGTAAATAGTACAAAAACAAATGCAACTATCCACAAGGTAACAAGTGCCCCTTGCGAAGATTTGCATATCAAAGCATCTTTTTTGAACAGGTAGTTTTCGACAATATAACTTATGACTGCCGTTATAAAAAATACGGCAATATTTACCCAGTCCGGAGTCTCACCAAAGGCTCCGTTTATAACATAATAAAATACAGGGATAAGCAGTGTTCCAAGGACTATTCCCAACCGCTTAACACACCAAAAATTTTTGTTCCCATACCTGCTCTCTACAATTGCAAATACAAGCATAGGGAAAAACAGCAGCTTCATATGCTCCCAGATAGATTCATTAACTGCAGAAAATGGTGCCACAAAGATACTGCCGCCGCTCCAATCAAACAAAAAATGCAACAGCACCCCAGCAATACCCGTAAAAATAAACCCTGCAATCTGCCATTTTGTTATGGATTTCATATATACCCCTCCCGAACAAATTTTATACTAATTTATTCGTTATAAAGGCATATATGCAATTTTATATTAAAATTCCGTCGCAATGATCAATTTCGTGCTGGATTATTTGCGCCGTCCAACCCTCAAAATTTTTCATACGGATTTTAAAATCTGCCGTCTGATACTGCACCTTAATCTTTTTGTATCTTTTGGTTTTTCGCGGGCCGCCAAGCAACGACAAACAGCTTTCTTCTGTATCAAACGGCTGAGCAAATTTTATAATCCGGGGGTTAAACATTGTCATATATGTTCCCTCGGCATCAAAGCATATTATGCGCTTTTTTACACCTATCATATTTGCCGCCATGCCCACACATTCGTCTTTATGAGCCACAAGTGTATCAAGCAAATCCTCTGCCACCTGCAAATCTGCCAATGTTGCAACATCTGATTTCTGTCCTAAAAATATAGGGTCGTGCATCAATTCTCTAACCATTCTTTTTCCTTCACACCGCCTTTTTCGGTTTTTATGTATTTATCCTACCATATATAATTAAAATTTTCAACTTTTCCTTGAAATCTCCTTACTTCTGTTTTATAATCATTGCAAGGAGTTGAATAATATGGATTTTGAAAAGGTAATCAACCAAAGATTCTCGGTAAGAAAGTTTGAAAACAAACACATAGAACAAGACGTAATAGATAAGATTCTTCATGCTGGGCACATCGCCCCAACGGGTTGTAACTTTCAGCCCCAAAGAGTTCTTGTTTTGAACAACGATGAAACAATTTTGAAATTAAAAAACTGCACCAAATGTCATTTTGATGCTCCCTGTGCTATACTTGTATGCTATAACAGCGAAGAAACATGGACACGTCCCTATGACGGAGCCATTTCCGCTCCTGTTGATGCAAGCATTGTTGCCACACACATGATGCTGGAAGCAACAAACCTTGGTATTGGAAGCTGCTGGGTAATGCATTTTGACCCCACCGCAATGAGGAATGAATTTAACATTCCCGAAAATATTGTTCCTCATGCCTTGCTTGTGATGGGCTATCCTCACGAAACTTCTACGCCCATTGAAATGCATACGAAGGTAAGACCGCTTGATGATGTGGTGTTTTATGATAGTTTTTAACCCAGCACCCCCTAGACAACATTAAAATAAATAATTTATCGGTAGAATAGTTACGAAAATAGGAATGACATCCAACACATTAAGTAACGAAAGTATTGAAAAGGTTTTTGATTGCGCAAAGCAGTCAGGACTTGACGGCATCGAATGGGCCTTTGTTGAAAACCACATTGATTTAAATACCCCTGACACACAGAGAAAGTTCAGGGAATTATCTGAAAAAGAAAATATTGAAATTTTTTCTCTTGGTTCATATACGCATATGACAGACCCCGTTGAATGTGACAAAACCCTTGATACCACAATTAAAATGGGCGCGCCAATTATAAGATTATGATTGAATTTGTAAAAGACGGAGCAATCGAAAACCTTATGAAGGATGCGGAAACTTTAAAAAAGATATTTAGATAGAAAAAAGGACACGGCAACTCCGTGTCCTTTCGTCTTTTAATGATGATGGTGATGATGGTGGTGATGTCCTGAACGTGTATGAGTATCAACATGACAATGCTCCTCACCACAGGATTCGCCCTCTGCCTCAAGCTCCAATGTTGCATGACAAATACCATGTTCACGCAATTCTTCACGAATACTTTCTTTTATCGTCTGTGCATCCTCATTTGTCACGATATGCATTGTTGCATAATTGCGATGACCGTCCATACTCCATATGTGAATGTGATGAACATCAAGAACACCTTTGATTTCGGTAATATGCTCCTTTATTTCTTCCACGCTGATACCGTGGGGAGTTTTCTCAAGAAATAAATCAAGAACCTCTTTAAGATTATTAACCGCATTTATCAGAATAAACACCGCAACACAGATAGAAAGAATTGGGTCTATTATACCAAAATCGGTAAACCTCATTATAACCGCTCCCACCAAAACAACTATCCAGCCAAGTACATCCTCCAGCATATGCAGGTTTACAGCCTTTTGATTTAAGGAATCCCCCTCTCGGGTCACAAATGCCGCACAAAGATTTACTGCCGCACCGATTACTGCAAAAACTATCATACCGTTGTAATTAATTTCAACGGGGCTGATAATTCTGCCCACAGCATTGACTATAACCGCCACCGAACCAAACAGCAAAATCAATGTTGTCAATACACTTCCAATAACCGAATAACGCGAATAACCATAAGTATACTCAGCATCCGGCTGTTTCTTGCTTTTTTTTTCAAGAAAATACGAAACACCTATACTTGCAGCATCACCTATATCGTGTACTGCATCCGACATAATCGCAACACTTCCCGTAAAAATTCCGCCTATAAATTCAAAAACCGAAAATGACAGATTTAAAATAAATGCAATTAAAATATTTTTTTCCGTTTTCATAAATCCTCCCGCAGTTAGTTGTTTTTCTTTTTTCGCCCGACCTTAATTCCGTAAATGACACCTATCAGAATATATGGTATAAAAAGGAAAATGCAAACAAATGTTAAAATGGGCGGAAAAAGTGAGCTGATTATAAACAGCAAACCCATGAATAATGTTATATAATTCCGGTAATAAAAATTTCAAGCCCGATAAAAATCAGTATAGCTCCACCAAGAATTCCTGCCTTTCCGGCAATTCGGGTACCTGCCTTTCTGCCTATTATCAATCCAGCAATACAAATCACAAAGGTAACCAATGCAATTATAACAGCAGCAAGTAACGCTGACATAAAATTATAGTGTACAATGGTGAACCCAACAGAAAAAGCATCTATCGATGTGGCAATTCCCTGTACTAAAAGAGCACCAATCCCCACACCGGATTTCTGACAAACATCCTCATCCTTGTTGTGAATACCCTCAACAAGCATCTTTCCGCCTATATAGCAAAGTAAAACAAGAGCAATCCACGGTATCAGTTTTTCAAAAGATGTAAAGTACCTAACAACTGTATGTATACAAATCCATCCCGCAAGAGGCATCAACGCCTGAAACACAGCAAAAACTCCGGCAACCGCGCACATCTTTTTCTTTTTCATACACGGCTCATTAAGCCCGTTTGCCAATGATACAGAAAATGCGTCCATGGCGAGCCCAACCCCCAACAATACGTTGGTGATAAAAAAGTTTATTCCTAATATCATTATCTTTACCTGCCTTTAAAAGCTTTTCCCCAAAATAAACCTTAGCAATTGCCGCATTTTGCAGCAAAAATACTACATCTGTTTTTCTCATAATATAAAAGTATATCATAACCCATATACATTGTCAATGGACGGATTTGCACCTTCTAAGATAGTTTCCCTTATCGGTGGCAACGCCTTAACTGCCGCAAAAATATCCCCTAAATAACTGGATTTTTTTATTGCTTTAAGCAATTTCTTTTCATCAGGATACATCCACATAGTGTACATCCAGATTTCCTTCAACTTGTGCAAAGTGTACACCTCTGACCCAAGCACACCAAGATACCGTTCTGCCAGAACCTGCGTAAACTCCAGCAGTTCTGCCGTTTCTGTTCTTCTGCCGCCTCGTATCTCCCTGAATATACCCGGATTGGCAATTGCGCCCCTGCCAATCATTATACGTTCAACCTCAGAATATTTTTCGGTAATTATTTTATAATCCTGCACAGAAAAAACATTTCCATTATAACAAACCGGATTTTTCGAAATCCTCACAGCCGCATCAAATGCCGCCATATCAGGCTCGCCCTTATAATATTCTATTCTCGTTCGCGGATGAATAATCAATTCTTCCATATTATATTTATTATATATCTGCATCAAATTTTCAAGTTCCTGACCACTCGAAAAACCTGACCTCGTTTTTACCGAAACTTTTAATCCGCTTTGTTCATATACTTCCACAAGAAAGCAATCAACCCCCTCGGGGTCACGCAAAAATCCCGAACCACGGTTCTTTTTTACCACCGTCCCCGAAGGACAGCCTAAATTGATATTGATTTCTTTATAGCCCAGTTCCTTAATCTTGTTCTCAAACTTTATAAAAGACTGGCTTTGATTTGTCAACACCTGCGGTATCAGCCTAATGCCTTTATTCTTTTCGGGAACTATATCCCTCAGGCTTTTTATACTCAGCTTTTCGTTGTCGCTGGGCGTAATAAAAGGTGCAAAATATGCATCACAACCTCCGAAAAATTCTGCGTGAGTGTTTCTGTATGTATATGTTGTTATCCCTTCAAGCGGCGCAAAGTAAAGTTTCATAATTCTTTCCCATCATTTCTGAATTTTTCTTTTATTATACAATAAATCAGTCTTTTTGTCACTATCTTTTTATTATACTTTATAAGCTGAACATCGATTAAATTATTCTATTTAGGGAAAATTTTATAGTTACCGTAATTTAATATTGACAAGTCACCAAAATGGAAATAAAATATAAGATAGGGTATTTTGTACATAATCCCATTTAACCCGGAAAGAAAGCTATTATGGATATAAATGAAAGAAGAGAAAAAATACTGGAAATTCTTAACGAACAGGGTCAGGTAAAGGTAAATGGCCTGAGCCGCGAATTTGGAATTTCAAATATAACAATACGTTCAGACCTTGCCGATATGACGGGCAAAAGATCGTTACCCTTAAGAATGACGAAACCGCTTGCCTTGGCTCTGCAATTCTGGCAGGTGTTGCAACAGGAGTTTTTGAAAGCGTTGAAAAGGCTTGCGATATGGCTGTTTCTCCTAAAAAAGTTTACGAACCTTTAGACGCTGACTACACAGAATGTTACAAACGTTTCTGCGAGCTTGATGATAAATTGAATTAAAACGTAAAACCCGTCGGAGGAAAATCTCCAACGGGTTTTCTTAAATTAAATTTAATTCATTTAGCAGATTTTTAACTGCCTCTTCTTTATTTTCTCCTACATTACGGGCATTTTTGATTTTGCCTGTCCTCAACAGAGCAAACCATCTGCCCACCTGACAAACCGGCATAAGCCAACGGTGTTTTATAAGTATGGGATACCTTGCTTTCAATACATCATACTCCTGAAAAACTCTGGATAATGCATATTTAAAATTGCTTTTTATTTTTACATTGTCTATAATTACTCTGTTTTCGTCGTTGCCGTATATTCCCGATTGCATAACATAATCAGACATCTTCTCTGTCAACTCGTCGGGCTGACCATCATTGAACCACACTTCTGTCAGACGTACGGATTTCTCAAAAAATTGCTCCAACTTCTTGTCCGCAAGCAAAACATCAAGTTTTTCTTTGTCATAGGACATATTGTGCAAAAGAATCCACAAATCAATAAAAAATCTTATTCCGCAACCACCGTATTTGAAATGCTTTGCGGTATGGGCAACTTGATGCAGGATAAAAGCTTCAGGCGTTAGTGCATAGTGATATTTATTTCCATCGACGAGCGCCGCAGAATTCCATCCGTCCTCTACCGAAATATTCTCCTCGTGAAAATCATAGTGCAGCTCAAGATGCACCCCGTTGGGCGAATACAGAGATATATCGTGCTCGCTTTTTCTCTGATACTGAAAATTCAACTTCTCGACAAGCAATTTTGCTGCTCGTTCAACATTTTCTGGCGAAACAAGAATATCAATATCACAACTTGTTCTGTGCCAGGGCTCGGGATAATAATTACACAGCACAGCGCCTTTTAAAGGCATAAACGGAATAGCACTTTCTTCAAACAGGTTATAAATCTGCTCTTTGGCATACTTGCCTTTTTCATATCGCATTACTGCAACGAATTGTGCCTTTGCAAAATCCTTATACTTTTCACGGTTTTCCGAATTCCTTAACAGAACAACTCCTAAAATATGCGCTAAATCATGCCGTTTTAACAACTTATAGACCGCGGCAAGCTGTTCGCTATCTATATTTTGTGAAAATTCTTTGTTTTGAAGATAGGCTTTAATAATAGCCATTATGTTTTTTTCAAGCTCTTTCATCATAACAAAACGCACCTTTTACTCACTATAAAATAATGAACACATTTTATGCTTAATCATTTTAACCCAATCAGCAGTTTTTTTGCCAAAATGTCTGTTTAAAAACCGATATATCTTTCCTCTGATAACACTGCCTTTATTTGCCCAGCTTGCAGCATATCTGTGTATGGAATAAGTATTTTCTGTTATATGCAATCTGCCTGTCTCCAAATCAAATGGGCAAAAATATTCTAAGGGATAAACAAAACACCCATCCTTAATTTCATACATTTTATTTTCGCTGATTCCATACTTGTCAAACAAAGGCTTTTGATATTTGGGGGCAGGGGTTAAATCTACCTTGCCATTAATAATGAATCTTTTATCTTTGTATTCTTCAAGCAATTCAAGAATGAGCGGATTGCCTTTTTCCGCTCCAAAGCCCAGACCTAAAGCAACTATTCCCGGTCTTTCGATACCCATATATGCATTACAGTCGAGCAAATCATCAAGAGGCTTTAGCAATTCTACATCGGTATCCATATATATGCCGCCATAATTGTAAACAATATCAAGGCGCGCATAATCAGGAACAAATCCCCATTTCTTTGCCTCATAAGCCTCTTTCATATAAACATTCTTAGCAACATCATAATTAGACTCATCCCAACGAATAATCTCGTAGTCAGGACAGAATTTCTTCCAGCTATTTATACACTTAATCGCATCTTCGGGAAATGGGTCGTCCCCAAACCAGCAATAATGAATGATTTTTGGTATCATTAATTTTCCTCCGAGTTGTAATCAGGATAATTTTTTTATTACCTTAACAAGTCTTCTTTTTACAAAGCCCAGCACCTTGCGTGCCAATGGCCTTCTTGTACAAACCCTAACAGCATTATCAAACGGCATCTCATTAATAAGTTTCATAAAGTGTTTTCTGTTTTTGGGTCTTTTTGCCGACCGATAGACTGATGGATTAAGTTTTGAAACGATATCCGCATCAACTTCTTTATAACGCATTTGCGATAATACCTTATCAAATAATCTACGGCCCTTTGAAGAGTTTACTAAAACCAAAGAAGCTCCCTTGTCGTCAAAAAACTCAGGGCACACTTTCTCAATACCCCAAAAATCAGCAAGGGTAATATCACTCTCACGTTCAACCGACTTCGAATGACATTTATAACAAGACGGTCTTAAGCAAAGATCCGATAGAAAGCTCTTCATATACAGATCATCGTGATGAATTTGCATATACTCCGTACTGTCAGTAAAATCCAATTTTACGGAGTACCTCTTCCAGCCATATTTTTTATGTCTGAATGACGCTTTCCTCGCACTTGCCACCGCTCTTTCTTCCCGAAATCTCAAATACTTCTGCCAAACAACAGGTGACGGGGCTCCATGACATATTATATCCTGAATATACAGATTTTCGTAATCCTTACGCAAATACGCCTTTAACCCGCTTATCTGACAGGGTGTACCCGAGAATAATACAGGTTTACCGTTTTCAAGATAAGCCTTTGCCGACTTATAGGTATCTTCAATGCGGCTCTGCAAATATTTTGAGCCACGCAGTTTTTCCAGACTATCAACATCTGTTACCTCTATATGATGAACGCTTAAATCTTCATCAAATGCTGCACCAAAAACAACCCCATCAAGGCTCAATATATACTCCGCAATAAGCGAAAATACACCTCCTGACGAGCTTTGCAGTCTTACATTCTCGTCACCATTTATGCACACATAAGCTTTTCCTTTGGAATTTCCCTTATATTCGTTCAACACAGGGCAAATATTTTTACACATCCCACAGTCAACACACAAAGTGTGGTCAATGGCAGGACACAAAAAGCCTTCATGATCAGGCTGCATAGTTATGCAACCTTTAGGACAAATACTGTAGCAAGCTGAACAGCCTGAGCATTTTTTTATATCTGCTATCTTCTGCATAATTTTTTCCTCACCTTTTCAAGGGGTTTAATAAGAAGATTCTTTTCTTGCACATTCATTCCGAAAAACCATATCATCAGCAAATATATAATGCAATAAACAATAATGGCCAAAAGCAAACAAACTACACCTTCTGAACGCATTAAGACACGTTTGGTTACAACACCCAAAACGGCCGCAATCGCCATTGGAACAAAAATACCAAATATACTTTTCCAGAAGGTTATCATATTAAGTTCCATTTTTTTATGATAATACCAATTTATAAAGAAAACATTTCCCGCTATTAAGGAAATCGCCGTACCAACAGCAGCACCACTTGCACCCCATCGTTTTATACAGGGAACACTGATTAAAACATTAAAAACAGCAACAAGCAGATACACCATCGCTCTTGTTTTATGTCTGTTCTTTGCAATAAGAATTTCAATTCCAAGATTCTGAATTAATGGAACAGTTACCGGAACCATTAAAAACAGACCTATAATATATGCTTCATCATAGCCTTGTCCTGCCCAAAACCCAATAAATTCTTTTCCAAAAATTATATATCCTGTAATTATAAGCCCCAGAATTAAAAACTGTATTCTGCCCACTTTGATAAAAAGCTTATTAAGTTCATTTTTGTCTTCGTTTTTAGCAACCATATTATTGACCCGAGGAATAAATACATTTGACACTGAGGTTGAAAGAGTCAGATACATAGAATTAAGTTGTGCCGCCAAACCAAAAATTGCAACCGCAACAGTTCCAATCATTCTTCCAAGCAAAAACTTACCTATACTCCAGTTAACCTGATTCACTATCATTCCTACAAACAAAAAGAACGTAAACCCCCACATTTCCTTAAAGAGAGAGAAATCAAGGGAGCGAAAAACAAACCTAACTTTTAATTTCTTTAAACAAAAAACAGTATCTGCCAACAAAGCAGTTATTGTTAACCCCGTAGTTACCACTACCATCGCAACGGATCCACATCCCATAATAAGCAACGGTAATGTGATAAAAGGGTTAAATAAAACTTTCAGAAAAGAAACAAGCTTTTGGAAGAAAAACTTTTCATGCGCCGTTATAATGCTTGAAAAAACGCTGTTAATAAAGGTTGCAGCCATGTTAAATACCATTATTCCAAGCAAAACCTTTGCTTTTGACAATTCCGTTTCGGTAAGTCCGTTTCCGAATATAGCCTTGGCATTATACACCATAACGATTCCGCACAAAATACACACTATAGCTATAATCACAAAAATGACCATAAACAATCCGTTTAGATTTGCTATCCCATGCACATCACGCCGCACTTTATATCGCGAATAAAAACGCACATAACTTGCAGCAAAACCAAGGCTCAACAAGCTGAGATACGACACAACCGAATTCACAAGCTGATAAAGGCCATATTCACTTTGTCCAAGCAGTCGTAGCATAATAGGCGTATACAAAAGACCTGATAAAATATGTACTGCCTGTGTTGCATATGATAATATAACGCCTATTTTTAATTGATTCATTTTCATCAAAACTATCCTTCGTTAATCAGTTTATTTAAGAGATGCCCAGTTATTTTTGCATTTTCTTTGTACTCGGGCATAGTTTGTTCAAGATGCGACTTTAATTTCGCTTCGTTTTCAACAAGATAATTAAAACTGTCAATCACAGCCTCTGAAGAACTCAATGTCTGGACAGGCAGAACCAAATTGTCGGTGTAACCAAAAATATCTTTTGCAATACCATTTGCTTTTACCGAATATCCAATAGCAAGTGCCGGAACACAAGTTGAATATGCAGCAATGACAGAATGCGTCCTGGCTCCTACAAAAAATCTGCAACGGGATATATATCCCTTAAGCTCTTTGCAACCCAATGCCATATCGTCGAGCAAAACAATCCTGTCTGTTTCCTTAAAGTGGTTGTAAATCGGCTCCATAACAGTTACATCATCAGTACCTTTTATGCGCACATGGGGAATTAATGCAACATTCATATCCGTGTTCTTGAGAATATATTCAATAAGAGAATAAACCGATTGAACTACCTGATTTTTATTTTCTGTGTATTTAAGGACAAGCGGACTCAAGTTAATTCCAACCATATTGCCTGCCTTCCAGTTTCTCGGCAAAGGCAATTCCTCTTTTTTAAGTAAAAATGCTGGGTCTGTCACAAGATAAGCTTTATCAGCCAATCCGTTTGCAACAAGAGCTTCATAGGTAATACTTTCTCTTGCAGTAATTAAATCAAATACTTTTAAATGCTCTGCAAGTTCTCCGGGAATATCGGCCGGCTCAATAGAACACGCCCAAAGCATTAGTTTCTTGCCCTTTGCCTTAAGCGTCTTATCGGTGTTCCAATAATCTTTTCCTTTAGAATAGCAATACATATCGCCCCCGATGGCAACTAATGCGTCCATATTTTTAGACCGTTTTATGCAGCCTCTGAATTTCATAATTTTTTCACGAAATTTCTTGCTTTTTATCAGCCTTTTATTCAACTGATAGATAAAAAACACCGGGGTCCAACGCTTTGTCGGATTTCCACTATCAACAATTTTATCCAGGTTCTCTATATCATATCTTTTGTCCTGTTTGGGTTGTCCCGAGCACAAAAAAACCTGTGTTTCATCGACAGCATCCTTTATAATCATCGGTACCGTTGTTGCCAGCGCTTCGCATCCGTGATTATAACTTCCACCGTGCTGATATAACATTATCCTCTTCATAAATTAATCTCCTTAGCTAAAACTACTTAACCATCAACAAGACACACAATGCTTGATTGTCTTCTAGCCTACTCCCGACCCTCTTTTAATCCTGACAAAACCTCTGCTATTCTTTCTTTCACGTCATAATCATTATAAAATTTAAGAGCATTTTCAGAATAAAAACTATAATTATCTTTAATTGTCTTTATGCCCTTTAAAATTTCCTCTTCATCATCAAAATTAACACATTCTGCCGCCTTTGCTACCCCTACCGTCTCTGTAAGTCCAATATTTAATGACGTCAACATAGGCAGCCCATATTTTGAATATTCATATATTTTATTGGGAGCACAAAATACCGTATTCATACAATGCATATCGTATGTCGCAATACCTATATTGCACTTTGCTGTAATAGCCAAATGCTCCGGTGCTGGAACATACCCCCAGAATACAGTATTGGGATATGCTTTTTTCACCTCATTTATGTAATCCATCTTCCCGCCGGAAAAGAATTTACCCAATACAAAAAAATATACATTAGGATCCCCTAATTTATTAAGAGCCTTTGCAATTCTCATCAATGGTCGTTCAGGAGAGATATTTCCTTGGTAAATAACAATAAATTTATCTTTATAATCGTCTAATTTTTGCAATATCTCTTCTTTTGCTTTTATCGTTTCCTGATATTCATAGGGTTTATTGGCCACTACAAAGGGCTTTTTCTTCAGGTTATGCCTACTCATCATAATTGCTGCACGATGTGGTTCACAACAAACTACCGCTTCTGCATAATTAATATATTTAGCCAATGTTTTTCCAAGAAACGATTTTTCTTCATATAGCTCTAACACAGAAACTACAAAACGTCTGTTTTTCAGTTTCTTAATGCCAAACGCAACAGCAGTTTCACAATTACCCAACCACAGAAGGGTATCTTTGGGAATAGCTCTGTTTAATTTTTTCATCTCGGGAATAAAACGCAACAAGTTGATCGCTCTTTCAAACTTATTTTTACTCTGTCGATCAGAGGATAATTCAAAATGTTTTATTCCGCGCTTATCCAAAAGGTTATCAATTGTTTCGGTATTCTTTCCGTGATAAACTTCAAGTTCAACTCCAAGGTCATCCAAACACAATACCTGCGTTAAACACGGTGGAAAGTACTGAAATCCTTTTTTAAGCACATAAACTATCTTCATATTTAATCCTCCCCCTGACACCTTTTAAAATATACTCTCAATTTGCAATAATATAGGATATGTAGTCTGCCACTCCGGTGTTTTAGAAATAACAATTACTAATCCATATAACACAGCACCCGCTAAAGATAAAAGCAATAATATCAGTTTTTCGTTACTGATGTTGTTTTTGAATGTATTGGAAAAATGAGCAACAGCAAAGAAGGAGAACACCGCTGCCAATCGCGCAAGTGCGGTGGCATTTGCCGCAATCATATACATTGCAATTATCAAAAGGGACATCTTTTCGCCTATATTATAAATTTCCTTGCTTTCCGCAGGCTTATGCTTATACAATTTGGGTACAATAAAGATTACAGCATACACCACTGTTTTCAAAAAAATTGCAAGACGCGGTTCGCCATCAGTGCGCGCTCCACCCGTATAATAGTCATATTTGGGGAATATTGTAATAAGTCTGTTCCAAACACTATCAAAAAACAAGCTACACACAACAACCACAGCAAAAATTATAACATATGTAAGGGAATTTCCTTTCTTTTGTTCGTTGCTGTTGTTCCAAAAAAGCGGACTTACCAACAGCATCGCCCATGTTGCATTGTGAAACCTCGTACCTATAAGACACATTATTAAGAAAAGTACTCTTTTTTTACGGATCAAGGCATCAATAGCAAATAACAAAAATACGGTTGCCATCGCCTGACGCATTGCACTCAGCAGGAAATCAAACAGTAACAGTCCTACCGTCATACAAAAAAATACACCCGGATTATTTACGTTTCTGTATGCAAAAAAACCAAGAGCAAAAGATACTATTGCTGCCGTAACAACAAATAAAATTCTTGGATTATCCGAAATTAAAGACAATAAATAGTTATAATACAAATATCCCGATTCAATGCCTGAATCCTTTACAAACCTTACAATATCATTCGTGTTTGCTGTTTTCAAAAACATTATATAATAGTTTACAGTATCATTGCCCATACCATAATATCTGAAACCCATTACGGCAAAAAAAACCGTACATATCGTTATTGTATAAAACAGCTTCTTTTTCCCTTTTATATCCTGAAAGGCATCAAAAAATAAAGATATTACCATAATTAACAGAAAAAACTTTATGTAACTTGTTGCAATCGGATACCTCATTGATCTTTCACCTTTCCTCTTAATTAATGTCCTTCTGCTCGTAATTTAAACATACTTTTGGTATTCTTTCAATGTGTTTTTAACCACAATAGCCCAGTCATAATTATCCACAACACTTTTTCTTGCCGACAGCGATTTCCTTTCCCACAATGTGCGCTCTTCAATTGCCAGTTGCAACTTATCGGCAATTGACTCTGCATTATTTTCAGCAACCCATCCGGCATCATATTTTTCAACAAGTTCACCCTGCGTTGTCCCCCATGTAACCAGACAGGGAACACCATAACCCATCGCCTCAAGGATACCTAACGTTAATGCCTCGGTTCGCGAGGTTTGAAAAAATATGTCTGTTGCCAAAATAATTCTTTCTTTTTCTTCCCCAGAAATCGCATCGTTTAAAATTAAAACATCCTGTATGTTCAGTTTGCCTATTAAGTTCCGAAGTGCCTTTCCTCTGCCCAATATGTCCGGACCATATATGTTTATTTTGCAATTATTCTTCCGCAAAAAATCCGCTTTCATGGCAACCGCTTCAGCCATAATATCCAGGCCTTTTGTATACATTTCAAGTCTCCCAATGTAATTTATCTTTACACCTTCTTCTCTGAAATCACTTTTTCTTTTTTCGGGCATATATATTCCACTTGTGCTAACAAAGGTTTTTACTTTAAATTTAATTCTTTCGCGTTCATGCTCTGACAAACACTGAATCGCATTTGCATTTTTAATGAATTTATTAAAAAACAAAATGTTTCCTATTGTTTTTTTTAGTCTGTTTTGCTTTTGAACTTCTTTTGTCAACGACCCATGTGGAAGAATTATATACGGAATACCCTTCTTGGTAAGTTTTTTTGAAATTTTCAAAAACTCCGTTCGGTAAACCTCGTGAAAAATAACAATATCGGGATTTGAAAACGGTGCCGGAAGACGGTCGACATCAAAGTCCGCATTATATTCAAGCTGATTTTTAACCCCCGCGATCTTCACGTTTTTAATATTAACCAACGCAATGTCGGCAAGCTTCTGTTGCTCGACAATATGTTGCGGAACAACAACACAAACACCATTAAAAGGATTTTCTTCAATTGAGGCAATATGCAAAACAGTCATTCTAAAATTCTCCTTGCTATCTTTGGTGAAATCTTTTTCGTATAACAACCCTAAACGATTGTGGCATAAAGGATATAATCCTCTTCATAATTGTCATAATTTTTGCTTTTAACGGCAACTCTTTTTCATAGATTTTTTGAATTTTATCTATGTCGGTTTCACTTTTCAGCAGCTCAAGAATTTCGATTCTCTTTTCCCTGTCCACAGAATATTTCTTGCCATACGTTTGTCCTTTAATAACATCTTCTATCCTGTGCTTGGCAATAAAAACATTCTCCGGCAACTTTTTCAACCATTCTTCGCCCGTCTCTGAAACAGCCGCTACAGCAGAAACTCCCATAATGTCCTTGTCATACTGCCATCCCCAAAAGTCGCCCAATCTTATATCCGTGTATGCCAAAGTGCTTCTCAATAAACAATCTTCACAAGCATCATTTAAAATCAAATTGCTGAAAAACAATCTATAAAAAGCCCCAAAACTGTCAGATATTAAAAACCGCTTATCTTTAGTTTCAAAATTAAGACAAAACTCATGCCAGCCCTTTTTCTTGCTCCGAAATTCAATCTTTGCAAATTTATCTGTATTTAACTTTTCTTTTGCACATTGGACAGTTTTATTCCACAAAAGCATACTTGGACATCCATGACAGAACAAATCAACAAATACAAAGTTATCATCGGCTTTATTCAGACTTACAGCTTTTCGCAATGCATATATATGACAAGGCAAGCCAAATACCATATATTTTGAATTTCTTCTATCTTTAAGTATTTCCTTAAATGCTTCTGCAGTATATGACTGAATGTATTTTGATCCTTTAAATTGCTCTATCTCGGTGTCTGCTATCTCAGTTACAGCAATATTCCGTTCTATATCATAGGCTACACCAACAACTCTGTATCCCTCAGTAATTGCTTTTTTTGCAAGAAAATATGCAAATCCTCCTGATGTAACATTTTTTAATATATCGGCATCACCCTTGCAGGCATATACTGCTTTGCACTTATCCGACATCTGGACATTATCATCAAATTTATAACAAACCTTTTTGCATCTTTCGCATGAGATACACTTTTGTGTATCTACTATCGGTCTATAAAAACCATTTTCATTCAAGTCAATTTTAATGGCATCTACAGGGCACACTGCCGCACACGCCTGGCAACTTGTACACTTGTTATCATTTATATTCAAAATGTTTCTCATTTGACTTCTCCCAGACACATCTCGATATATGCCAAAGATGCTTTCCTGCTTTCTTCCAGCAAGTGATTTGTTTTTTTATAATCAATTTTTTCTTGAACTTTTTCGTTTATTTCTGAAAAATCCTCAATCATCCTGTTTGTTAGTTGGTATCTGTTTAATAAATCAAAAAGCTTATTTCTATTTTTTCTTATTTTAGTCACAAACTCCGTATTGGTAATCAAAGACATAACCGACCCGTGAAATGTATCGGTAACAACACATGATGCATGCTTAAAATACGCCAAAATATCTATAGGCGAACCATCCACACATTTATCACACCACTTATGGTAGTATCCTACTGAAACTATCATCAAATTATTTTTTCTTGCATAATCTTTAATCTTTTCCACTTCTTCAGGATCATTCATATTATTATCATATGCATAAATCAATAAATAGTCTTTCTTAATTTTCCTTTCGAGTCTTTCTTGTTCTTCTTTGTACCCATATAAAATCACAGGATCACACACATCTGTTGCCTCAATGCCTGTTAATGATAAAACAATATCTTTTGTATTTTGATCCCGCACAGAGATTTTTTTCATATCTTTAAGTCCGGCAGCCACCATAGAAGCAACTTTTCGGTATTTTATATCATCAAGCTTAGTGGGACCACAGCTCGCAGCATAAGAGAATACGTTTTCTGCAGGAACACCAATCCCAAAGAAATACGGATTCACACCGGCCTCAATGCTAAATACCTCATCGCTACCGACAAAAACACCATCAAGGCGTTCAGCTCTTGAATAATACTCGCCCAGAAAAGGCTCTCTAAACTTATCCAAAATTTTCTTTTTCTTTATGTTGAAGATTGTCCTTGCAAATCCAAACTTTTTTAAATAAGATAAATAAAATAAAAGAGATTTTATTGAGATATCATATTTTTTATCAGCACCCAATGGCATAAAATCATAGTTCTTCTTAAAAGTAAGCGCCTTTACCTCGTTCCCTCTGCTTTCAATAACAGCTTTTAATGCATACAGTTGCAACAGTGCCCCGTGATTATGAACATTGTAATGTGTCAATATTCCTATTTTCATAAATATTCCTCTCTCAATTTTATCGCCTCAACAACTTATCGTATACAAACTTTCTTATACCAACAGGGCAATAAGTAAAGCCAACTATAATCATCATATTGGTTAAAGCCTCAAAACGATTTACCATTTTATGCTTGAGCATAAGTTTCTGCAATTTTTTCCAGCCTTTTATTTTTACTTTCTCATTTCTTTTCGCGCAGAAGTCTTTTCCTACTCTGAAATGAACAAGAGGCTCTTTAAAATTCTCAATTTTAAATCCATTTGCAAGCATTTTTGCCCACAAATAATAATCCTCCATATAGAGCACCGTTTCATAACTGCCGCTTTTTTCCAACGCCTCTCTTTTCATACAAACCGTGCTGTGATTCATTGGGTTAATCCTTTTTACTCGTTTTAAAACCTCTTTATGTGTTTCAGGGCATATCCGCATACGCAAAATGTCCTCAGGGTCATCGTGAAACTCTGCAACCGAAGTTCCCAAAACATCTACATCCGGATGACTTTCAAGATATTCGCTTTGTTTCTCAAATCTTTCAGGATAGCATATATCATCAGAATCCATCCTGAAAATATAGTCGCCGGTACACTTCTCAGCGCCTATGCGCAAAGCTTCGCCCAAGCCCCGATTAATCTCCTGAGGATAATAAAAGACAATATCTTCTTTTCCCTTTTTAAAATCCTCTAAAATCTTATACATTTCATCTGTAAGCGGACCATCAAAAACCACAACAATTTCGTCCGGCTTTCTTGTCTGTTCTTCATATATGCTCTTTAATGCAGCTTTCAGAAAATCAGGATTATCTTTTTTGTATACAGACATCAAAACAGAATATTTCACTGTGCAACCTTCTCTCTTTTTTCTTCCTCAATCATTGGAAGTTCTTCACCAACAACGCCTTCGTGCTTAAGCACCTTGCCTATGGTTTTTAATATCAGCTTAATGTCGCCCCAGAAAGTGATATTATTTATGTATTCCAAATCATAAGCAAATCTTTCATCATAAGGAAGATTATTTCTGCCCTGCACCTGAGCAAGACCCGAAAGTCCGGGTCTGACCGTCTGCCTTTTAAGCTGTTCTTCGGTACAGTCGTCAAGGTACATCTGCATCATCGGTCTGGGGCCGATAATTGACATATCCCCCTTAAAAATATTAAAGACCTGCGGAAGCTCATCAAGGCTTGTCAGCCTTAAAAGATTGCCGAACTTTGTTTGTCTTTTTTCATCGGGAAGAAATTCCCCGTTGCTGTCCTTCTCGTTGGTCATAGTTCTAAACTTGTACACTTTAAAAATCCTGCCGTTAAGACCGGGACGCTCCTGAGAGAAAATCACAGGTCCACCAAGCATTATACGCACCAGAACAGCAATAATTATGTAAAGCCAGAAGAACACAACCATAAACGCCAGTGAACATACAACATCCATCAGGCGTTTAAAATACCTTTTGTACATAAAATCCATCCTTTTTACAACCATTAGCCGATTATTTATACAATCCGCACATTACATTATATAACACTTTCTTAATTATGTCAATCAACATTAAACAATTTCAGCACTAAGTTTTCAGGTATATTTTGGTCATTTTGCCCAAATATATTATTAATTTTCTTCTTAAAATCACCTTTTTGCGGAATATTGTTATATTTTAAAGCTTTATCGGCACAGATTCCTTTATTTCTAAAGAATTCGGTGTAACGGTACAGCAAAGACACAATATCTTTACTCCATAATCGACTGCATATTTTAATATATCAGCAAATTCCGTATGGGTTTTATGGTTTGGGGTAAAATAATCCGCATTCTCTGCCTGAATCACAAATACAGCGTATGCATCAAATCCCTTGTCCACGCAATGACAAAGTTCCTTTATATGTTTTACCCCTCTTTCGGTAGGGGCATCGGGAAACAAAAACACCCCGTCTCGTTCAAGAGTAACACCCTTAACCTCGGCAAAGGCACATTTCCCCGCTTGTTCAAAATAAAAATCAAGCCGCGAATTGCCAAACTTATATTCGGGCTTTAATGCTGTTATATTCTTAAAATATCCGCTATTTTGCAACCATTCACCAAAAACCTTATTGGGTGCCTGACTGTCAATGTTAATCAGCATATCATCCTTGTATACACTAATCAAATCGTATTTTGTTTTTCTGTAGGGATTATCCGATTGCTGAACAAAAACTTTCGCACCCGGGATAAGTAATTCACGGCATCGACCGGTGTTTTTAACGTGACACACCTCCGTTTTGCCGTCAATTTGAATATAAGCAATAAAACGATTGGGACGGTCAATAAAAATTGCAGGTTTTATATTTTTATAAATCATATCAGTTAAGTTCAAGACAGATGGTAAAGGGTCCGTCATTACACAGACTAACCTTCATACTCGCGCCAAAACTACCGTGTGCGGTCTTTTTAAATCTTTCCTGACACAAAGTAATAAAGTATTCGTACAGTTCCTCTGCCAAATCAGGCGCGCCTGCTTCCACAAAGCTGGGTCTTGTGCCCTTGCGCGCATCCGCATACAAAGTGAACTGTGAAATAACCAACACCTCGCCCCCGATATCATCTATCGACAGGTTAGTCTTATCATTTTCGTCAGGAAAAAGACGAAGCTTTTTTATCTTATCAGCCATTTTCTCGGCAATTTCCTTTGTGTCGTTGTTCCCCACGCCAAGAAGAACCACATATCCCCTGCCGATTTCGCCGATAACCTTGCCATCTACTGCTACCGACGCCTCGGTCACTCTTTGCAATACTACTTTCATATTGTGTTACCTCGTTATTTTTTATTTATATTTTACCATTCGGACAAAATTTAGTCAATACAAATCTGCGGTGTGCCATAGGCACACCGCAGACCGGAGTGTTTCAGTTTTTAAAACGAATCGGTATAGAACGATACCTCATAGGAGTTATTTATAAGGTCATGGTATGCATAACTCAGCTCCCAGCCGAAGAGCTCTTCAAAAAAAGTTCTTCCCACATAGGCTGTTCCGTCTTTTACAATTACCTTTGAAATCGTTCTTTCATTTCCATCCATATATGCTACTGTGGAATTTTCGTGGATCATCAGGGTTTTAAAGTCCGGGAAATATTCCGACTCCATAATAATTTTCCCTTTATCATATCCAATGCTGACTTGGTCATAATAGGCATCCTCAAGCACCGCACGAAGTGGTACATACATTTCGCCGTCAATAACAGGCAATTCCTTGCATTCTGCCCAGGCCGAATAATAGGGATACGATGGTACATAATCATCTGTGTAGTCCATTGGCTCATCATATTCAGGCATCATATCCATAATATTAAACGAATTTTCTGTTGTCAGCTTTGGAAGCTCTACCTTTGTTTTGCCTATATTGGTAAGTTTTATTTTTGCACTTGCCGCAAACTCAAGAAGTGCCTTTGCCTCAGGCTCCCATTCTTCTCCTGTAATTGATGTCACAAAAGTTGAGATATCAAAAGAAATATCCGCTGCCACATCAATGGTTGATACCTTTCCTGAAAACAGGGAATATTTGCATGTGATACCTTCCTCGCCTAAAATCTGAAATCCGGACATATCCGGAACAAAGGCAAATGTGCTGTCATTTTCAGCCTCGTGTTCAATCAGAATTGATGTTGGACCGTCTGCACCACCAATAATACCTATGCTTGCTGCTTCTTGTTCTGCAATCGGGACATTGGCAAGCATATCTCCGAGTTTTGCAAAAACAACAGGAAACAAATCGCCCATCATAGCAACAAGTCCGGCATTGTCGAGTTTTACTGTGCAATTAACACCGCTGACTTTGATTTCTGCATGTTTTTCAAGGAGTTCCATGGAATATTCTTTTACAGAATCAATATAATCAGGGCTGTATACCGAATTAAGTACATCGAGAACTGCAGCCTTTTGTGTATCATCCGGCAACATTTCAAACACGTCTATTACCATATACTTATTCAAAACCGGAAGCGAATATATTATCTCCATTACAGGCTCATCAGCATCCAAATCCATCCTCATCCATATTCCCATCTTTGAATTAATATCAACGGATAAATTGGAATTCAAATTTATCTCCTGCTGTGAATCTGCAGTTAAGGCATATTCGGCCTTTCTGTAATCATCACTGATGTTCATTTGCAGCTTCATCTGCATTCCCCGAGACAAGACACTTTTCAGAAGAGCTTTAACATCAATAAAATTATTAACCTCTTCGGGCATTTCGATTTCTTCAAGCAATGCAACAATTTCATCGCTACTTTCAAAAGTAATGGTAAACCCATAGTCAGCCGTATAGTTGTTGTAGTTTTCTGTCATAAACCTCGGCACCTCGGCACTTGCAGTAATCATCGAGAACGCCAGAATGATGGTAAGAATTATTAATGCAAATCTTTTCATAATATTTTCCATAGCCTTTCTGCCCACAAATAGTAATGTAAAATCTTTGTATACGCTTATCGTGGGCTGATAAGGCGTATAATGAAAATTATGCACATTGCCGTTTTGCACCACATATGGTGTAAAATTTTCGGCGGTGCAATTAAATCCGCCGGAGGCTTAACGTGATTTCTCACGTTATACCTCCTCAGGTTTTTATAAGTTTATTTTACTATACTTTACACTTTTTGGCAATAGATTTCTTGATGAAAAATATTTTGCCTAAAACAGCAAATGCGGCTCATAACCGAGCCGCATTATGACTATATTCAGTTTCGTGTCAATTATGCCTTGCCAACAGAACCGAAAAGTTCCATTTTTTCCTTAACGGTTGCCTTAATTGCTTCAACGCCAGGAGCCAAAAGCTTTCTTGGATCAAAGCCCTTGCCTTCAAGATCCTTACCTGCTTCCACATATTCTCTTGTAGCAGCAGCAAAAGCAAGCTGGCACTCGGTATTAACATTGATTTTGCTGACACCCAGAGAAATTGCCTTCTTTATCATATCTTCGGGGATACCTGTGCCGCCGTGAAGAACAAGGGGCATAGGAGATGTTGCCTTTTCAATCTCGGCAAGAACATCAAAGTTAAGACCCTTCCAGTTTGCGGGGTATTTGCCGTGAATGTTGCCGATACCTGCAGCCAGAATGTCAACACCCAGGTCTGCAATCATCTTACATTCGTTGGGGTCAGCAACTTCACCTGAACCAACAACACCGTCTTCTTCGCCGCCGATTGCACCAACCTCTGCTTCAACAGAGATGCCCTTTGCCTTTGCAAGCGCAACCATTTCTTTGGTCTTTGCAATGTTTTCGTCGATGTCATAATGTGAACCGTCAAACATTATTGATGAAAATCCAGCTTCCATCGCATCAAGTGCACCCTGATAACTGCCGTGGTCAAGATGAACAGCAACGGGAACTGTAATATTAAGGCATTCGATCATACCCTTAACCATATTAACAACAGTTTTAAATCCTGTCATATATTTACCTGCACCCTCAGAAACACCCAGGATAACCGGCGAATTACATTCCTGCGCGGTCAGAAGAATAGCCTTTGTCCATTCAAGGTTATTAATATTAAACTGACCTACCGCATACTTACCTTCTTTTGCTTTTTTAAGCATTTCACTAACTGATACCAACATTTCATTTTCCTCCTGAATTGTAACTACATAATATCCATATATATGATACCATTCCTTGAAAAATATGTCAATAAAAAAGGCGTTATTTTTTATATAAATAACAATAATTGATGATTGCAGTTGATTTTTGACGTTTTTTATGGTAAAATATTTTCTTAGAATAAATTTCATACAATAATATTATATACCGTTTAATAAATTTTATTTGAGGTGAATTTATGAAGATTGGTTGCAAAAAGACTTTTTCTTTTATAAACAAACGTTATTTTTATATTTTTGCAGTACTCGCATTGTTGATTCCCGATCTGCAGCTTCGATACCTTGTCTGGCCAAAGGTTTATGACCCGCTTTTCGCTACGGTCATTCCCGCACTTTTCAATCTTGCATGGATTTCTTTGTTCCTTTACGGTTCGCTTGTTCTTTTCCCCAAAAAATGGGGAAGAATTATATATATATTGATTGGTGCTTTTTTTATAATTTTATCCTTTTCACAATACGTATATTTTGGAATATTTAATCAGTTTTTCCGTTTAAACAGTATAGGTCTTGCGGGAGAGGGCGGAGATTACCTTTCGTATGCCTTCACACATATTGATATCCGTCTTATTGTATGTTCCCTGCTGTCAATATTGTTTCTGATTATTACGGCAATAAGGTGGAGACGTCCCGACCACACCGGCAAAACAGCAAAATATATGACAGTTATTCCGGTGTTGGTACTGGTTGGACTGCACATATTTATGCAACCCGCACTATTTAATGAAACCGATCAGGACTGGGATTCCTGGAGCAAACCCCGTGTTGTATACAGCAAATTTAATGACACTAACAAAAGTCTTGATATTGTTGGAATTTATCATTTTGTCGCAAGGGATTTTTATAAAACATGGCTTGTAAAAACCGACTATACCGAAAAAGCCTTTAAAATAGTTGACGAATATATTGCTGAAAGACAGGCGCTCGATACCGACAATAAATATACAGGTCTTCTGGAGGGTAAAAACGTTATTGCCATTATGCTGGAAGGCATAGACGACTGGATGATAACCGATAAATATACGCCCGTAATGAAATACATGATGAAAAACGGCATAAATCTAGCAAACCATTATGCTCCCGTATTTGGTACAGGTTATACCCTTGGCTCAGAATTCTGCTTTAATACAGGGTTTTATACCCCGCCATCCGATGTCAGCGCAGTAAATTATGCATCAAACAGATATCCGTATGCCCTGCCGCATCTTTTTGCCAACAAGGGATATTCGGTAAACTCCTTCCATTATAATCATTCTGAATTCTACAATCGCGGTCTTTTACACAACAATCTGGGCTATGAAAAATACAATTCTTTTCAGGATTATGGCATGTTGGAATATGAATCACAATCCGACAGCAAGGTCTTGCAGGTGGAAGACATTTACAGAGATATAACAAAAGACGCTCCATTCTTTAGTTTTATAATAACATATTCGGGGCACATACCTTACACCTTTGATGATGCAAAACTCTCTTTGGCAAAAGCAAATCATCCCGAACTTATGGACGAAACTATGGACCTTGAAGAAAACGCCTGTCGCCTTCTTGCCAGAGATACCGACGATTTCTTCCGTCAGCTCCTTGAACGCCTTAATGCAGAGGGTTTACTTGAGAACACGGTAATTGTTGTCTATACCGACCATTATGCCTATGGTTATTCAGACCAGAACAAGCTGAAACAGCTTAACAAAGACGTTGGTGATGATTTAATGCTCCGTGTCCCTGCATTTATCTACTCCCCAAGCCTTGAGCCTGTGGAGATAAAAGGCCCCACACACACCGCTGACCTCCTGCCAACTCTTGTTAACATGTTTAACCTTGAAGACAATCATTGTTATCTCGGCTCTGATATTCTTGATGACAATCACGAAAGTTTTGTTTATTTTGAAGGTTCAGACTGGATGGATGACACAATTTATTATACTCCTGCCAACCCGGAAAGTAATCCCGAAATGGCAGGCAGGATTAAAGAAGGCAAAGCAAAACTCCGTAAACGTTTTGAAATTAACGATATTGTAATCATCGGTAACTATTTTGCACACCGCAAGTAACATAATTTTAATATGTTTTTAAAATAATATACTTGTTTTTACTTAAAAATTATGTTAATATGAAAGTATAATATACTATTGCTGAAAGGGAGGATATAAAAATGGATAATACAAACCTTTCAAAAACCGTAAAATTTAAGGTTGAAAAAGAAAAACCCAGCGCAAGAGAGCTTATTCTTTCTGTCCATGCAGCTTTAACCGAAAAGGGCTATAACCCCATAAGTCAGATTGTGGGATATATTATGTCCGGTGACCCTTCATACATTACCGCTCACAACGGTGCCCGCTCCTTAATTCAAAAACTTGAAACTGACGAAATTTTGGAAGAACTTGTTAGATTTTATGTTGCGGACAAAAACAGATAATTACAAAAATCCTGTTATACCCTTGCTTGTTTACGCAAGGGTATTTTTTTCGACAAACTGCGACATATCAAGGTTTTTCACCCTTCGACAATATAAATTTTTTTGTTTTTTCTGTTGACATTTTTTTCTAGTTCTGGTAATATAAATAAAAAAGCGGACAAAACGGACAAAATTTCCCCCAATTCCGCAATTAAAAAACAGATTTTGATCTTATTAAAATAAAGGAGTGCTGATAATATGAAATCAACCGGTATTGTAAGACATGTTGACAGTCTTGACAGAATTGTTCTTCCAAAAGAATTACGTGATGCTTTGGGCATCGAACCCAGAGGCGGACTCGAAATTTTTGTTGACGGTACATATGTAGTTCTTGAAAAGCATTTTGAGGATTCCTCTAAAAACTCAAGGGGCAACACCGGCATCGTAAGACACGTTGACGATGTAGGCAGAATTGTCATTCCAAAGGAAATTTGCAGCAAATTAGGCCTTGAACCCAAGGATTCATTGGAAATTTTTGTAGAAGACGCAAGAATTGTTCTCAGCAAATATGAACCTGCTTGTATTTTTTGCGGCGAGGTGCATGATACTGTAATGTACAAAAAGAAACTTGTTTGCAAAAAGTGTATTGAAACATTGTCAAATCTTATTTAAAGAACATTTAGATGAAGAAGAACCCGATTTTGAGCCGACCCCCAAAAGTTAAACTTTTGGGGGTCATATCATACTTTATTACAAACTTTAATAATATACAAAGCAAATCGTTTTGATTTTGTAATTAACGGATTATCCGTAAACCTTCTCCTTATAAAATACTTATTCCGTATTCACTATTACTTATTACTTCCCAAAAATCGGCAAGGCTTTTTAGGGAATAGTAAAGAGTGAGCAGGTAATAAGTAAAATCGACAAGATTCAAAAATAAATCTTGTCGATTTTTGGTGACTCCTAGGGGATTCGAACCCCTGTAGCCGCCGTGAGAGGGCGGAGTCTTAACCACTTGACCAAGGAGCCATATTAACTTGTAACCCTTGTACAAAACCCGTGTTAAAAACACGGGTTTTAGGGGTGGTAGCGGTAACTAGATTCGAACTAGTGACACTACGGGTATGAACCGTATGCTCTAGCCAACTGAGCTATACCGCCATATTCTTGTCCAAAGGACAAGAAATATAATACCATAATTCTTTTAGATTGTCAATAGAAATTTTAAAAAAAGACATAAATATTTCTAATTTTAAAAGGAACCTATCGCAGGATAGGTTCCTTCATAATTTATTATGACAAATCCTCTACGTATAATGTTCTTACACCGTCTTCATCCACAACGGGAGCAGCAGGTGCTACATCACGGGTTTCAAAGAATTTCTTTGCAACCTGTGGGAAAAGTGCATAGCTGAGAACATCTTCTTCGCTCTTTGCAATGCCCTTTGTTTCTTCTCTGTATTTCTCAAGCTCTGGTTCAAGGAGATCAGCAGGACGAACATTAATAACCTCTTCGTCACCGATTGCAAGTTTACGAACTTCTTCATTAACCTTGCCCGGAAGCTTGCCGTATTCGCCGCGGAGAACACCCTTTGATTCCTTTGAAATCATTTTGTATCTGCCCATAAGCACATTAAGAACTGCCTGAGTACCAACAATCTGACTGGTGGGTGTTACAAGAGGGGGATAACCAAAGTCCTCGCGTACTCTGGGAACTTCTTCAAGAACCTCATAATACTTATCTTCAGCATTTGCCTGTTTGAGCTGTGAAATCAGGTTTGAAAGCATACCGCCCGGAACCTGATAAAGAAGGGTGTTACCATCAACATTAAGAACCTTGGGGTCAAGAGTTCCTTCCTCCTTCATCTTTGCAGCAACCTTTCTGAAGTGTGCCGCCGCATCGCTGAGAAGGCTCATATCAAGACCTGTATCGTATTCTGTGCCCTTAAGAGTTGCAACAAGGCTTTCAGTAGATGGATTTGCTGTACCGTTTGCCATTGGTGAAAGCGCACAGTCAACAATATCAACGCCTGCCTGAATAGCCATAAGGTTTGTCATATCGCCAGTACCTGCGGTATTATGTGTGTGCAGGTGAATTGGGACACCAACTTTTTCCTTAAGCTTTTTAACAAGGCTGTATGCATCAAAGGGAAGCAACAGGTTTGCCATATCTTTGATACAGATTGAATCTGCACCCTTTTCTTCAAGACGGCAGGCAAGGTCAACAAAATATTCCTCGTTGTGAACAGGGCTCTGTGTGTAGCTAATTGCTGCTTCGAGATGTCCACCGTAGTATTTAACATACTTAATTGCTGCTTCGAGGTTTCTGGGGTCGTTGAGAGCATCAAATACTCTTACTACATCAATACCGTTTTCGATTGACTTTTTGCAGAACTGTTCAACAACATCATCAGCATAGTGTTTGTAACCTAAGATATTCTGACCACGGAAAAGCATCTGTAATTTTGTATTGGGAAGGTGCTTCTTTAATGTGCGAAGTCTTTCCCACGGGTCTTCGTTCAAAAATCTCATACATGCGTCAAATGTTGCGCCGCCCCAACATTCCAAAGACCAATATCCCACCTTGTCAAGTGTTTCAAGGGCAGGAATCATATCTTCAAGCTTCATACGGGTTGCAGCCTGTGACTGATGAGCATCACGAAGAATTGTATCTGTAATATATACTTTTGACATAATTCTAATTTCCTTTCTGTATAGTTATCAATTAAGCCAATAGTCCTTTTTATCCAAAGAGTGCAATCAGAACGCCGGCTGCGATTGCAGAGCCGATTACGCCTGCCACATTGGGACCCATTGCGTGCATAAGCAGGAAGTTCTGAGGGTTTTCCTTTTGACCCACAGTCTGTGATACACGAGCCGCCATAGGAACAGCAGAAACACCTGCCGAACCGATAAGAGGATTGATTTTCTTCTTCAGGAACAGGTTCATAACCTTTGCAAGAAGAACACCGCCTGCTGTACCACATCCAAAAGCAACAACACCCATTACAATAATAGCAATAGTTCTGAACTGAAGGAATGTTTCTGCTGTTGCTGTTGCACCAACAGAAATACCAAGGAATATGGTTACAATGTTCATAAGCTCGTTCTGTGCTGTCTTTGAAATTCTGTCAACAACACCACACTCTCTTGCAAGGTTACCAAGCATCAGACATCCAACAAGGGGACCTGCTGATGGAACAAGAAGTGTTACAAATATTGTGATAGCAATGGGGAATACAATCTTTTCGGTCTTTGAAACTTCACGAAGAGGTTTCATAACAATCTGACGTTCCTTCTTCGTTGTAAGAGCTTTCATAATGGGCGGCTGAATTACAGGAACCAACGCCATATATGAATATGCTGCAACAGCAATGGGGCCAAGAAGGTGCGGAGCAAGCTTTGATGTTACAAAAATTGCTGTGGGTCCGTCAGCACCGCCGATTATACCGATTGAACCACCCTCAGCCGGATTAAATCCAAAAATGCTTACTGCTGCAATATATGTCATAAATATACCAAGCTGTGCCGCAGCACCAAGAAGAAGGCTCTTGGGATTTGCAATCAATGGTCCGAAGTCCGTCATCGCACCAACACCAAGGAAGATAAGACAGGGATAAATACCCAGCTTTACGCCAAGGTAAAGGATGTCTATAAGACCGGGAGTAATCGCATTTGTTGCACCAAACAGTTCCCAATGAACATGTCCGTCGGCAAACAGTTCTTCGTGGAACATATCTGCACCGGGAAGATTTGTAAGAAGCATACCAAATGCAATAGGAAGAAGGAGCAGTGGCTCGAACTTTTTAACAATTGCAAGGTACATAAGTACAAGTGATATAAGTATCATAACCGCAACTTTCCAGTTTCTTGCGATTGACATAAATCCGGTCTGATTAATGAAGTTCTTAATCGCCTCCGCAGGAGATGCAGAGGTTGTAAAAATGTTGTCAATTGTTATTGACTGAACATCCGGCGCTTTTGTCAAGTCAACATTTGTTGAATCTGAAGTCATATACTGCAAGGTAACTCCAAACTCAGGAAAGTTTTTACCATCATAAGAAGGAGCTTCTACAGGAAGTGTTAATGTAACTTCTCCGCCTGCCGCAACAGCCATTACAGACATTTCCTGCTGTATTTGACCTATAACAACCTTGCTTTGGTCATAATTAAAGCCCGCAACAGCAAAAACAAGGTCTTTGTCTGTTGTATTTGCAATAGCAAATCTCAATGTTTTTTCTTCTTCATTATAAGCTGCATTCTTTGCAATCAACGCATCTTTATCATCTGCCGCAAAGCAAGTAGCCATTGATAAAATCAACATCATTGCCGCAAGTAATGCTGCAAAAATTCTTTTTTTCATATCAGGGTCAACTGCCTTTCTTTTTACTGAATTGTACAAAGCGCAGCGCCTGCTTCAACAGCCTGACCTGCTGCTACCATAACAGATGTAACCGTACCGTCTGCACCTGCCATAATCTCGTTTTCCATTTTCATAGCTTCTAATATCATAAGAACCTGACCCTTTTTAACAGCATCGCCTGCCTTAACGTTTACAGACAGAATTGTGCCGGGCATTGGGCTCTTTACTTCTTCGCCTGCACCGGGTGCTGCCTGAGGAGCTGCTGCGGGAGCGGGTGCTGCTACGGGTGCCGCTGCCTTTGATGCTGCAGCCTCTGTCTCGCTAATAAGTTCAATTTCGATTTCGTATGCTGTACCGTTTACGTTTACCTTATACTTTTTCATTTTGTAAAACCTCCGTTTTATATTAATTGAATTCCTGCTGATTTTTCAGCAAATTGTGTTTTGAGCTTATACCCTTTTAAATGATAAAACTCTGATATTACTTACATCTGTTCCTAGTTCTTCTGCAATAACTGCACAAGTACCTGCAATTATAGCCTGCTTGTCCGGAATTGGCATATCAACAGCCTGAGCTGTAGGTGCGGGTTTTACCGATGTCTTTGAAAACCCTTTTATAACAGCACCCAGAATATTGCATATAAGCACAATACAAACAAGGCCGATAAACACAGTTCCCATACCCATAAGGCAAACAAAAGTGTTAGACATAACAGACGCCTCCCTTCACTTGAATTCAAATTTTACCCATTTTATAGCTTACCATTTTTTTTCAGAAATTGCAAGGTTATTTTTGAAAAAATTTGAATAAATTTACATTCTTGATATTTTTGTAAAAACGTTGTATAATAGTATAATACCGCTATTTATGAAAGGAAAGCTTCAATGGCAAAAGAGAAAAATATAAAAACAAACGCTGTACGAATTGTGGAACGTGAAAAGATAAGTTTTGAAGCAATAAATTATGAAAGCGACGGGTTTATGGAAGGTACAGCTATTGCGCAAAAACTGAACCAACCCTTTTCGCAAACATTTAAGACTTTGGTTACAAAAGGCAAGCCGGGTGATTTTTTTGTCTTTGTTGTTCCCGTTGCAGAAGAATTAGATTTAAAAAAAGCAGCAAAATCCATAGGAGAAAAATCCGTCGAGATGCTGCCTGTAAAAGACTTGCTTTCGACAACCGGATATGTTCGCGGCGGTTGCAGCCCCATAGGGATGAAAAAACAGTTTAAAACGGTTATACACGAAAGTGCTAAAAATTTTGATATTATTATGTTCAGCGGCGGCAGGCTTGGAACTCAACTGAAAATGAACCCATTTGACCTGTCAAATCTTATTAACGCAGAATTCGCTGATATTATTAAATAAAAAATTAAAAGGGCTGTTTTCAACAGCCCTTTTAAAATTATCTTAGTGGATAATTGCAACTTCTGTTTCCTTATCAAAGAGATGAACCTTGTTGGTATCAAATACTGCCTTGATCTTGTCACCGTGCTGTGCAGTTGTACGACGGTTAACACGAGCAATCATAGAAGTTTCGCCATTCTTCAGGTAGAGATATGTTTCAGCACCCATCATTTCTGTAAGTTCAACATCAACATCAACAACACATTCAGGCATTGCAGCGATGTGAGCTTCGTCTTCGTAAATGCTTTCAGGTCTGATACCCATAATAACTTCCTTACCGATGTAATCTGCAAGTTCTTCACGGTTGCCCTTGCCCTCAGGAAGCTTAACATCAAGAGTATCGTTTACAAGATGTACACCGTCTTCCTTCTTTTCAAGAGTAACGTTGATAAAGTTCATCTGGGGGCTTCCGATAAAGCCTGCAACGAAGAGGTTAACAGGTTCATCATAAAGCTCTGTAGGTGATGCACACTGCTGGAGGTAACCATCCTTCATAACAGCAATTCTTGTACCCATTGTCATAGCTTCTGTCTGGTCATGTGTAACGTAAATTACAGTTGTACCAAGTCTCTTATGGAGCTTACCGATTTCAGCTCTCATCTGAACTCTGAGTTTTGCATCAAGGTTTGAAAGAGGTTCGTCCATAAGGAATACCTTAGGTTCACGAACGATAGCACGACCAAGCGCAACACGCTGTCTCTGACCACCTGACAAAGCCTTGGGCTTTCTGTCAAGGAGATGTTCGATATCAAGAATCTTTGCAGCTGCCTGCACCTTTTCTTTGATAACAGCCTTCGGCACTTTTCTCAGCTTGAGACCAAATGCCATATTATCATATACTGTCATATGAGGATAGAGAGCGTAGTTCTGGAAAACCATCGCAATATCTCTGTCCTTTGGAGCTATATCGTTAACGAGAACGTCGTCAATGTAAAGCTCACCTTCTGAAATTTCTTCAAGACCGGCAATCATTCTAAGAGTAGTAGATTTACCGCAACCTGAAGGACCTACCAGAATGATAAATTCCTTATCTTCGATTTCGATGTTGATGTCTTTTGCACCAACAACACCGCCCTGATAAATTTTACCAATCTGTCTTAAACTTAAACTAGCCATTTATAAAAACCTCCCACGTTAGTTAAACGTAATTTGATAGACTAATTGTAGCATACTTTTTCATAAAATGTTAGAGGTTATTTTCCCAAACTTAACACATTTCTTTTGTGCACATCGCACAACCAAAAAATTTAAAACCCCGAAACCCTTGATTTTACTGGGGTTTCGGGGTTTTATCGTCACATTGTACGCATTGACTAAATTTATCATTTCAAAATCGTAGGTTTTACATCAATGTGCACATATTCGCCTGATTGTGTTAAATTTCTGTCAAAAAACACCATTTTTACATAATTTGGGGTTTTCCACAAGGGGTAAAGCACCTTAAATAGTGGGTTTTACACATTATCCACAGAGTTATCAACAGTTTCTGCGGCTTTTTCCACATTATTTTCGGCATTTTCAGATGTTTCTTCCTGCTCTTCTTCACGGGCAACCGATGCGGCAGATACAATCTTAACACCTTCACCAAGACGCATAAGTCTTACACCCTTGGTTACACGCTTAAGAGTGTTGATATCCTGAGCACTGATGCGGATAATTATACCCTCGGAGGTGATGATAATAACATCATCCTCATCAGTAACAAGACCAAATCCTGAAATTTCACCTGTTTCTTCCGAAATCTTATATGTGGTAGTACCCTGACCGCCACGGCTTTGTACCTTATATTCGTCAAGCTCGGTCTTTTTACCATAACCGTTTTCGCTGATAACAAGAACCTTGGAGCCTTCACGCATAACATCCATGCCTACAACATAGTCGCCGTCTTTAAGCATAATACCGCGCACGCCACGGGATACACGACCGAGAGTTCTTACATCACTTTCCTCAAAGCGTATCATCTTGCCCTGATGTGTGCCCATAAAGATGTGAGCATTTCCGTCAGTTTTCTTTACATTGATAAGTTCGTCGCCCTCGTCAAGATTAATGGCAATCTTACCGGCTTTAGGCGCATTTTCATATTCCATAATATCGGTTTTCTTTATTACACCATTTCTGGTTGCCATCACAAGGTATTCACCCTCAACATATTCGCGCAAAGGAATCATTGCAGAAATCTTTTCGCCCGGTTCAAGCTGCAGAAGGTTTACTATTGCCGTACCTTTTGCCTGACGACCCGCCTCAGGAATCTGATATGCCTTTATACGGTACATCTTGCCGGCATTGGTGAAGAACAGAATGTATGCATGGGTGGACGCAACAAACATTGTATTGACAAAATCTTCTTCCTTAGTCTGCATGCCGATAATGCCCTTGCCGCCACGTTTCTGGCTTTTGTATGTGTCAACAGCAAGTCTCTTGATATAACCCTGTTTGGTCATGGTTATAACATTATCTTCTTCCTCAATAAGGTCTTCAATATCAATATCGTCTTCAACAGCTTCAATGGTTGTCCGTCTTTCGTCACCGAATTTATCACGAATTTCGGTAATTTCTGTCTTGATAACTTCCAGAACTCTTTGTTCGCTGGCAAGGATTTCTTCCATTTCTTTAATAAACGCCATCAGTTCCTCATATTCTGTATCAAGCTTTTCGCGTTCCAAGCCCTGAAGTCTGGCAAGACGCATATCCAAAATCGCCTGAGCCTGAACATCGGTAAAGTCAAAGCGTTCCATCAAATTGGGCTTTGCGTCGTTGTAGCTGTTGCGGATTATACTTATAATCTCGTCGATATTATCCAGAGCTTTTCTCAAGCCTTCAAGGATATGAGCCCTTGCTTCTGCCTTTTTCTTGTCAAACCGGCAGCGCCTTACAATAACATCCTTCTGAAATTCGATATACTGGTCAAGTATTTCACGCAAATTCAGAACCTTTGGCTCAACACGATTAACAAGTGCCAGCATAATAATACTAAAGGTATCTTCCATCTGTGTGTACTTGTAAAGCTGATTAAGCACAATTGTAGCATTGGCATCGCGCTTGATTTCAATTACTATACGCATACCGTCACGGTCAGATTCGTCACGAAGGTCAGAAATACCCTCCAGTCTCTTTTCGTGAACAAGTTTAGCTATATTTTCAATAAGCCTTGCCTTATTTACCATATAAGGAATTTCGGTTACAATAATCTTCTGACGACCCTCGGCATTTTCCTCAATCTCTGCCTTGGCTCTAAGACGCAACTTGCCTCTGCCTGTATGATAAGCCGAGCGGATTCCGCTTGTTCCCATAATCTGTGCACCGGTTGGGAAGTCGGGGCCGGGGATATGTTCCATAAGCTCGTCAATGGTAATCTCGGGATTGTCAATAACCGCAATAATTCCATTGATAACCTCTGTCAGGTTATGGGGTGGAATTTTGGTTGCCATACCCACAGCAATACCGTCAGATCCGTTTACCAACAGGTGTGGAAAACGAGAAGGAAGAACAATAGGCTCCTTGCGGCTTTCATCAAAGTTGGGCATAAAGTCAACCGTTTCTTTTTCAATATCTGTAAGCATACGGGTTGCCATCTTTGACATTCTTGCCTCGGTATAACGGTAAGCAGCAGGGGGATCGCCGTCCACAGAACCAAAGTTACCGTGCCCGTCAACAGTAGGGTATCTCATAGAGAAATCCTGCGCCATACGAACCATTGCATCATATACAGACGCATCACCGTGAGGATGGTATCTACCCAGAACGTTACCTACGGTGGTAGCACTCTTGCGGTATTCTTTTTCGGGAGTCAGACCGTCTTCATACATTGCATAAAGTATACGGCGGTGAACGGGTTTAAGTCCGTCACGAACATCGGGCAAGGCACGTCCTACAATAACAGACATGGCATACTCGATATATGACTTACGCATTTCCTTTTCAATTTCTACGGGGATAATGTTCAGCTTGGAGGCATCAAACAGTCCCTCGTGAGTGTTTTCTTTTGACATAGCTTTATTACCTCATTTTTTCTCCTTTTTAGCCCTACGGCAAAAAGGTCAGTCCCTTTTTTCTTCGACACAAATTTTAAAATTCCTTCTATTTGGCAAAAAAATGCCCCAAATTTTTAAATTTGAGACATTTCAGCTATTCATTTATGTGTTATTATGTTTTTTAACCGCCGTAGCAAAGGTCAGACCGAAAACCCTCGCAGCCCCTGCCTTTTTCAATGCACGTGAACATTCGGTTATAGTTGCCCTTGTTGTGCAGACGTCATCCACAAGCAAAACCGTTTTATCGCATATATCCTCCGGGCTTTCTACAGCCATGCTGTTTCTGATATTTTCGGCTCTTTCCTGATAATTAAGAGCTGTCTGTTTTTCTGTGCTGCGAATTTTCTTTAACACATTTTTATGCATGGGGATTCCGGTTTTACCCGATATATATTTGCAAATAAGCTCCACATTATCAAACCCCTGAGTCAGCTTCTTGTCGCTGCTTGACGGCACAGCACAAATTAAGTCAAATTTTATATCCTTATATTCCTGCTCTGCTCTTTGGCTCATAAATTCTGCATATGTTATGGCATAACTCTGAATTTTTCCGCCCTTAAATCTTTGCACAGAATCCTTTACTAACCCGTCATATTCAAAAACAGATACAATTCTGTTAAAATACTGGGTTTTATTCTCAACACAATGATAACAACGTAGCCGTTTGCCGTGGCTGGCTATTGGCTTTCCGCATTTTTCGCAACAGATTTTGTCATCACATCGCTTTACCACCGTTTTGCAGCTATCGCACATACAGCTTTCGCTATTTAACTCAAGAACTTTGTCGCAGAATATACATTGCGGCGGAAAGAAGAAGTTTTTTATAATTTTATAAATTTTCATTCATTACTCTCGGAAATATTTTCTAAAGCAACTCGTACGGCCTCAACCACAAATGCCGAAAATGTACAATCTTTGCCTCGAATAGCTTCCTCAACCTGCTCAATTATGTCATTCGGGAATCTGACACACTTATTTGTTGTAGGAGGAATTGATGGTATTTTAAATTTTCTCATACATATCACCTTTTATATCTTCTCCTCTTCACCATAAAATATAGTGTCAAACTCTGTATTTAAAATTTCCTTGATTAATATTATTTCATCAGGATATAAATGCCTTTGTCCAACTTCAATTTTGGCAACCGCACTTCGGGTAATATCACAACCCCTTAGCTGTAGCTTTGCTGCCAGCACTTCTTGGGTCATTTTTATACTTTCTCTTGCTTGTTTAATATTCTTTCCTATTCTAATTTCAATATCTTTATTCATTCTTGCACCTCTTTTGCACTCAAATCGGAGCATCAATATTGAATTTATTATAGAATAGATTTTTGTTATTTATGCACCCATATAAGCACATAAACAAAATAGAGTCCGTTGCGAGCTGCAACAGACCCTATCAGGTTTTATCTAATTATTTTACACAATCCAGCGCTTGTTGAATATCCTCAATTATATCTTCCACATTTTCGATACCCACCGAGAATCTTATAAGGTCAGGGGTTACACCTGCTGCCTTTAATTCTTCGTCGTTGAGCTGTCTGTGGGTATGGCTTGCCGGATGAAGAACAGACGTTCTTGCATCAGCAACGTGTGTCACAATCGCCGCAAGTTTAAGGCTGTCCATAAATTTAACAGCCGCTTCTCTGCCGCCTTTAACCCCAAATGAAATTACACCGCAAGAGCCATTAGGCAGATACTTTTGTGCAAGGTCGTAATATTGGTCGCCTTCAAGTCCGCAATATTTAACCCATGAAATCTTATCATTTTTGCTCAGGTATTCAGCAACCGCCTGTGCATTGCTGCAATGACGTTCCATTCTCAGGGGCAAGGTTTCAAGACCGAGATTAAGAAGGAAAGCATTGTGAGGTGAAGGGATAGAGCCCAAATCTCTCATTACCTGCGCGGTAAGTTTGGTTATATATGCCGCCTTGCCGAATTTTTCGGTATAGGTGATTCCGTGATAGGATTCGTCGGGAGTGGTAAGTCCGGGGAATTTTCCGGCAGCTTCCCAGTCGAAGTTGCCGCTGTCAACTACGGCACCACCAACCTGAGTTGCGTGACCATCCATATACTTGGTTGTTGAATGAACAACAATATCGGCACCCCATTCAAAAGGACGACAGTTAATAGGTGTTGCAAAAGTATTATCTATAATAAGCGGTACGTTGTGTGCGTGAGCAATCTTTGCCCATTTTTCAATATCAAGAACAACCAAGGCAGGGTTTGCAATTGTTTCACCAAAAACCGCCTTTGTATTTTCGCGGAATGCGCCATTAAATGTCTCTTCGTCGCAATCCGGGTCAATGAATGTTACATCTATACCCAGCTTTTTCATTGTTACGCCAAAAAGGTTGAAGGTTCCGCCATAAACACTTGATGAACAAATAAAATGGTCACCCGCATTGCAGATGTTAAATATTGAATAGAAGCAAGCCGCCTGACCGGATGATGTGAGCATTGCCGCCACACCGCCTTCAAGGTCTGCAATTTTGGCTGCAACCGCATCATTGGTAGGGTTGGCAAGACGGGTATAAAAATAACCGCTTTCTTCCAGGTCAAAAAGCTTGCCCATTTGTTCGGTTGAGCTGTATTTCCATGTTGTGCTTTGATATATAGGAAGAACACGGGGTTCTCCGTTTTCGGGTGTGTAGCCCGACTGAATACACTTTGTTTCAATTCTCATTGGTAATTCCTCCTTTTATCTTAATTTTACTCTTTGTATCAAAAAAAGTCAAGTAAAAGTATAGTCAAACTGCATTTTTTGTGTTATACTTTTAAAATACAGAAATATTTTGAATGATATTTGATGTTTCGGTTATTGCATGAAGGAATCCATTCATATCAGTAGAAGAAATATCTCCCGCAATAATTGTGTCTTCGTACACAAAAACTCCTGCCACCACTCTGGTGTCTTTTGACTCCTTGTGATTAAGAACACGGTAGGTATATCGGGTAACTTTTTTCCCTTTGAATTCTTCAAGGTCAAATCCTGATTGCTTTTGAACGGCATTATATGTTTCGTAAACCACATCAAACTGTTTGGGAATTGTCAGATGGGTAATTTCTTTTGGTGTAGCCTCTATTTCCCACCCCAAATCTTCGATATATTCAACAATCATCTCGTTTGTTGAATTATCAATGCTGAAAAATCCCACAATAATCATCAGGAGTATAATTGCAAGTGTAACGACGGCAAAAATATATCTATATCTTTTTACCGCCTTTATAATCTTCAATCCAGATGCCTCCTTTTGCAAAGTCAATTTTTACTAATATATGTTAAGAAAATAAAATATATTCAAGAGGTAATGTTTTATGCGGCTTGACAGATTTTTAGCGGAATGCGGGATTGGAACCCGAACCGAAGTGAAAAAAATAATTCGTTCCGGCGCTGTTGCGATAAACGGGATTCCTGCAACAAAATCGGACATTCATCTTAATGTTGAAACAGACACCGTTACCCTCTCAGGAAACGAAGTTGTCTATCGCCAATTTATCTATCTTATGCTTAATAAGCCGCAGGGATACATTTCTGCTACCCGAGACGGCAAAACGCCTACCGTTATGGAGCTTATCCCCGACGAATATATGCATTTTGAACCGTTTCCCGTTGGCAGGCTTGACATTGATACCGAGGGTTTTTTGCTTCTTTCCAACGATGGCGATCTTGCCCATAGACTACTTGCCCCTAAAAAGCACATTCCCAAAACCTATGTGGCACAAATTGAAAAACCCATAACAGACGCAGATATCAAGCAATTTACCGCGGGTGTAATATTGGATGACGGCTATAAAACTATGCCTGCCACACTAAAAAGAATCTCATCACAATCTCCTTATTTTGCAGAGATTGTGATAAATGAGGGTAAATTTCATCAGGTAAAACGCATGTTTGAAGCCATTGACAACAAGGTTTTATATCTCAAACGCACCAAAATGAACAATCTTTCACTTGACAAAAATTTACCATTAGGTGCGGTTCGGGAACTTACTGAAGATGAACTAAAGCTTTTGATACCGTAACACATGGTCGGTTTGAACATTGTTCAAATTAAAGGAGTTGTTTTTATGATAACAAATTACATACCCAGAGTAGTTGCTGTCAATGACCTTTCGGGTTTTTGCAGGGTGTCTCTGACCGAAGCAATATCCATTTTTTCTGCAATGGGTGTAGAGGTTTGTCCTTTGCCCACCGCCGTCTTATCTACGCATACATATCATTTTGAAAACTATACTTTCTGTGATTTAACCGACGAAATGCCCAAAATACTTAATCATTGGCGGGATTTAGACATTGCATTTAACGGTATTTGTACAGGCTATCTCGGCAGTCCACGTCAGATAGAAATTCTTTCGGATTTTATTAAGTCACAAAAAAAGCCGGACTTTATCACCGTTATCGACCCCGTTCTCGGCGATAACGACTTGTCCGAGGCTGAAACTGTTTATTATGACAGAATGAACGACCTTCTTAATTCAATGAAAGAATTTGTCGGTCTTGCCGATGTAATCACACCAAATCTCACCGAGGCCTGTCTGTTGTTGGGTAAAAAATACCCCAAGCGCCCCGTGAGCGAGGACGAAGTTACAGAAATTTTGTATGCTTTGTCGGAATTAGGCCCTCAAAAAATTGCCATAACCTCTGTTATGACGGATGCAAATAAAATGTGCACCTGCGTTCTTGATAAAACCGCAAACAAAACCGCCTTTTTAGATTGCGGATATGTAAATCGTCCATTTCACGGAACCGGAGATATGTTTGCGGCAGTTCTCACAGGCGGACTTCTGCAAGGAAAATCAATGATTGACGCATCTGCTCTTGCCGTTAATTTTATTAAGGAATCCATAAAAGAAACTATGAAATATCCTGACATTAAAATTGAACATGGTTCAATTTTTGAACCCATTATGGCAAAATTTTTTGATAAAAATCTTTAAAATATATGCTAAAAGCGGACACCAACAGGTGTCCTCTTTTGTTATAAATCAGTTTACTTCTCCGGTAGAATTACTTCTTTGCCGCCCATATAAGGTCTGAGAACCTCAGGAACAGTAATACTACCGTCTGCATTCTGATAATTTTCAAGTATTGCTGCAACTGTTCTGCCGATTGCAACGCCTGAGCCGTTAAGCGTGTGAACAAGCTGCGCCTTATCCTTTACGCTGTTCTTAAACTTGATGTTTGCACGTCTTGCCTGGAAGTCTTCAAAGTTACTGCATGATGAAATTTCAACAAATCTGTTGTAGCTTGGCATCCAAACCTCAATATCATACTTCATTGCCGCAGTAAATCCAAGGTCACCAATACAAATCTTAACTACTCTGTATGGAAGTTTCAAAAGCTTGAGTACAGATTCTGCATCGTTAACAAGACTTTCAAGCTCTTCATACGAATTTTCGGGGTTTGCAAATTTAACAAGCTCAACCTTATTGAATTGATGCTGACGGATAAGACCTCTGGTATCTCTGCCGGCACTACCTGCTTCTGCTCTGAAGCATGCGGTATATGCACAATATTTGATGGGAAGCTTGCTTCCGTCAAGAATTTCGTCTCTGTGCATATTTGTTACAGGAACTTCGGCTGTTGGAACAAGGAAGTAGTCGGTATTTGCTACTTTAAATGCATCTTCCTCAAACTTGGGAAGCTGACCTGTGCCAACCATACTGTTACGGTGAACCATAAACGGAGGGAATATTTCCTTGTAACCGTTCTGATTGGTGTGTGTATCAAGATAGAAGTTAATAACCGCTCTTTCAAGCTGTGCACCTGCGCCCTGATATACGGTGAATCTTGCACCCGTAATCTTTGCAGCAGTTGCAGGGTCAAGAATTCCAAGCTCTTCACCTAAATCCCAATGCGCCTTTGGCTCAAAATCAAATTCAGTAGGCTCCATAAAGCGTCTTACTTCAATATTATCCTCATCGGTATCGCCTTCAGGAACTGTGGGGTTTGCAATATTAGGAATTGTATACATAATCTTTTCGATTTCTTCATCAATTTCTCTTACCTGATCATCAATTTTCTTGATATCATCTGACAAAACTTTCATTTCCGCAAAAATAGGCGCTGTGTCCTTGCCTTCCTTCTTAAGCTGTGGAATCTGCTTTGAAATGGTGTTCTGCTTGCTTTTCATCTGCTCAACATTGAAAACCATTTCTCTGCGCTGCTTGTCCAAATCAAGGAGATGATCAATATCGATTCTGTCTTCCTTTCTTCGCTTAAGGGCTTCAATAAGTTTTTCCGGTTCATTTCTTAAAATTCTAATGTCTATCATTTTTATATTCTCCATTCTGCCGATTTGGCTAAATTTTTCAACTTAATAATGTTTTTATTCTAAAACGTCTTTTAGCATCTCATAAAAGGCTAAAGTTATGTCATCAAAGCCCATTGGCTCGATCTTCTTTATTTTCACTAAGGCATCGGTTGCTTTGCCCGATTTATATAGTTTATAAATATACATTAAATCCGTCATCACCTGATCCTGTGTTGTTATGTCCGACTTTTCAGACAAAGCCTGAGTAAGTTTTTTCTGCAGTTCCTTATTTTGTTTATCAAGATTATCGTTTTGAGATAGAAGTTCTTCATTTATTCTTTTAAGTTCTGCAGTTTCTCCTTTAAGAGCACTTACCTCCGCCTGACTTTCCAGCAATAATTCCGCATTGGTTTTTTCACTCTCTGCCAAATTATTTTTCGATGTGCATCCGGTAATTATAATTGAAAATACAATTAAAATAACCCCAAATGCAAAAATGCGTTTATAGTTCTTTTTCATTTTTTGGTCACCCCTCCTTAAACGCAATTTTTCGCCCCTTAAACAAGAATGTCACATTTTTAATGTACTTTCCTTGGCAGTCTTCGCTTTTATTGTTTACGGCCGCATTTTAAAGGTGGCGTTTTTCCACTTTCTTACAAAATTTTACTTATTTTAACTTTTCTATTATTCCCTCGAGTTCTGCGCTGCTAAAATATTCGATTTCAATTTTGCCTTTGTTTTTTCCATTTTTAATAGTTACCTTCGCACCAAGTTTGCCGGAAATATCACGAGCAAGATCTTTAAAATATTTTTCGAGATTTTTGTCCGGCACAACAATAGGAGGTACAGTTTTTTCTATACCCACCTTGGCTGCCAATTTTTCCACTTGGCGAACATTGAGACCTTCTGCAACAATTTTTTCAGCAAGAACAAGACGGTCGCTTTCCTTTTCAACCGAAAGCAACGCTCTTGCATGACCTTGTGTAAGGTCTCCTGCAATTATCATATTTTTTATTTTTGCCGAAAGACCATTCAGTCTGAGCGAGTTAGCTACCGCACTACGACTTCTTCCCACACGTTCTGCCACATCCTCCTGAGTAAGACCAAACGTATCCATCAACTTGCGATAACCTTCTGCTTCTTCAATGGGATTAAGGTCTTCGCGCTGCAGATTTTCAACCAAAGCAAGTTCCATAACCTGCTTTTCGGTATATTCACCCTCAACGCAAGGCACCTCGGTAAGTCCCGCAAGCTTTGCGGCACGCCATCTTCGTTCTCCAGCAACAATCTGATACATTCCATTGCTTTGTTTTTTTACAACAATCGGTTGAATCAAACCATGCTCTTTAATGGAGTTAGCCAAGGCCTGGAGTTTTTCTTTTTCAAAATACTTTCTAGGCTGTTCAGGATTAGGTTCAATATCTCTGATTTTGTAAACTTTTACACCATCATTTCCCGTAATTTTTTTAGGTTCTTCTGACATAATATTTCCCTCAATATCGTCAAAAAATGCCCCCAAACCACGGCCCATAGCCTTTTTTGTCGGTTTCTTTTTTTCTGCCATATACTATCACTCCTCTTTAAAAATAAGGATGTTTTTACTTGTTGCGTGCTATAACCTCTTTCGCAAGATCAGTATAACACTCTGCACCTTTTGAATGCTTATCATATTCGATAATGGGCATTCCGAAACTGGGCGCCTCGGAAAGCCTCACATTTCGCGGAATTACCGTTCCATACACCTTATCTCGGAAAAACTTCTTTACCTCATCAACAACCTGTATAGATAGATTCGTTCTTGCATCAAACATTGTCAGCAACACACCCTCCATCTGCAATTCAGGATTGAGACCCTTTTTCACCATTTTTATTGTATTTGTCAACTGACTTAATCCTTCAAGTGCATAATATTCACATTGAATCGGCACAAGAATGGAATCTGCCGCGGAAAAAGAATTCAAAGTTATAAGACCCAATGATGGCGGACAATCGATAAATATAAAATCGAATTCATCTTTTATCTCTTTTATCGAGTTTTTCAGCACATATTCACGATTATCTTTCATAACAAGTTCCAGCTCGGCGCCTGCAAGATTAATATTTGCCGGACAAATCCAAAGATTATCAAAGTCGGTTTCAATCAATACTTCACTCATAGGAATATCGTTTATTATACAGTCATACACAGAGGTCTCCACCGCTCTGGGGTCAACACCAAGACCACTGGTGGTATTTCCCTGCGGGTCAATATCTATAAGAAGAGTTTTCTTTCCCTGCTTTCCCAGACAGGCACTAAGATTAACGGCTGTTGTTGTCTTTCCGACACCGCCTTTTTGGTTTGCTATCGCAATAACCTTTCCCATGGTACCCCTCCTTTTCTGATGTATATTCATTTTACCACTTTTTTCAGAAAAATACAATATATAATAACAAAAAATTTGTTTCACGTGAAACAAATTTTTGTACACTATTTAAAGTTTGAATTTTTGTCCGGAAGATATTTGTATCTCCTATGTTTCACGTGAAACATTTATTATCTTACTAGGTTCTTAATCCATTTTTTGCTTGTAAATCTTACAATTGAGAGAACAAGTTTAACAAACTCTTCAACCATCATACAAGAATATATAGCCACAAAAGGAAGTCTGAAACATATGCCAACAATAATTGCCATCGGAACACCTACAAACCACATAGAAGTAATATCTATAAGCGCAGCTCTTCTTGTATCTCCTCCATTACGGAACACACCAACAATAAAGAAGAAGGTTAAAGCCTTTACATTCATTATAACCGCCGTTAAAAACAAAATCTTCATTGTTTGAGCATAAACCTCAGGAGTTATATTATAAGGGATCAACACAAGCGGTCTAATAACAACAAACACTACTGAAACACATAGTGCAAACACCATATTCATAATACACAGTTTCTTTGAAACCGTATATGCCTGCTCTTTTTCATCGGCCCCCACAAGCTTGCCGATAAGAATTCCCGCCGCGTTTCCACCGCCGTGAAAGAAAACAAGCATCAACCTTTCAATACTTGAAACAATTGTTATAACAACCATTGCATCTGTGCTTATCTGCGAAAACACCCAAGAATACGTAATTGTTCCAAGCGCCCACGCTCCCTCATTGAGCGTAATGGGTAATGCCGCTTTAAAATATCCTCCGAGCATACCCTTTGGAATTTTTATAACTTCAAAAACATTTACCGCCTGGATAAGCTTCTTTTTATATACAACACACAGTATTATTACAAGTTCAGATACACGTGCAACAATGGTGGCAATTGCCGCGCCTTCGACACCCATCGCAGGAAAACCAAGCTTGCCAAATATCAGTATCCAGTTCGCAACAATATTAACAAGAAGCCCAATAAACCTTGCTATAAACGGAATATTTGCATTTTCACTACAACAAAGACTCATATCATAAGCCGCAGTGGCACCTGAAAAGAAATAGGAAAAGCAGGCAATCCTCAGATAACGCACTCCGTAATCAACAACCGCCGCATCTTTACGAAATATTCCTATAATAAATTCCGGTGCACAAACGGAAACTAAAATAAAGGCAGTTGAAACTAATGTCACAAGCATAAGGTTTATTCCAAAAACTTTTCTGACTTTATCTATGTTGTTTGCGCCCCAATACTGTGCCGCAAATACTCCTGCACCGCCACACACACCAAACGTGAGGACTCCGTAGAAAAAATACCATTGATTTGCAATTCCCACCGCTGCAATAACATCATTGCCAAATCCTCCAAGCATTACTCCGTCAAGAAGATTTATAAATGCCGCAACAAGTTCTTTCAGCGCCATAGGGACCAAAAGCAGAAAAAAACTTTTGTAAAAGGACTTCACTATTAATCAATTCCTTTCATAGTAAGAGAAATTCTCTTTTTCTGAACATCCACCTCTAGGACTTTCACCTTTACAATGTCCCCTATGGAAACAACATCCATAGGATGCTTAACGTATTTGTCGCTGAGCTGCGATATATGAACAAGACCGTCCTGATGAACGCCTATGTCTACAAAAGCGCCAAAGTCAATTACATTACGAACCGTCCCTGTAAGTATCATATCAGGCTTTAAATCTTCCATACTCATAACATCTTCGCGAAGAAGTGGTTGTTCAACCGAATCTCTGGGATCACGACCAGGCTTAATTATTTCGTCAACAATATCTTTTAATGTAGGAACGCCAATCTTCAGTTCAGCCGCAAGTGCAGTCAAATCCCTATCCTTCATACGAGACTTAATGCCTCCAAGATTGCCATCCTCAACATCCTTCAGGGTATATCCCAGATACTCAATTAACTTTTCTGCAGCATCATATGCCTCAGGATGAACAGCAGTATTGTCAAGAACATTCTTTCCGCCAATAATTCTCAAAAAGCCAGCGCATTGCTGATAAGCTTTAGGCCCTAACTTCCCAACCTTTTTAAGCTGTGCCCTACTTGTAAATCCGCCCTCTTCTTCCCTATATTTGACAATATTGGTAGCAATTGTAGAATTTATTCCTGATACATACTGAAGAAGTGGTACAGATGCAGTATTCAAATCAACGCCAACGCTGTTAACGCAATCTTCAACAACACCCCCAAGAACTTCACCAAGACGTTTTTGATTCATATCGTGCTGATACTGTCCGACACCGATTGCTTTAGGTTCGATTTTTACAAGCTCTGCCAGTGGGTCCTGAACACGTCTGGCAATCGAAATTGCACTACGCTGTGTAACGTCAAAATCAGGAAACTCTTCTGTGGCCAGCTTTGATGCAGAATACACTGACGCCCCAGCCTCGTTGGTTATTATATATTTTGTATTACATTCGGGTATTTCCTTTATAAGGTTTGCCGCAAATATCTCGGTTTCCTTTGATGCTGTTCCGTTTCCTATGGAAATAAGGGTTATTCCGTGCTTTTTGATAAGGTTTTTAATAAGTGCTTTTGCAGATTCTCTCTGCGCATCGGAATGAGTTATATAAATAACTCCCGTATCAAGCACCTTTCCTGTCGAATCTACAACGCCAACCTTACATCCCGTACGATAACCGGGGTCAAGACCAAGAACAACCTGGCCACGAATTGGCGCCTGCATGAGAAGATTTTTAAGATTTACCTTAAACACCTGCATTGCCTGCTCCTGAGCCATATCTGTCAGTTCATTCCGAATTTCACGCTCAATGCTTGGCTGAATAAGTCTGTTGTATGCATCTTCTGCCGCAGCTTCTACAAGATGAGCAGTAATGGAACTGCTGTCTGTAATCTCGGCATCCTTAAGATATTTAAGGATTTTTTCTTCATCGCAGGCAATGGTAACAGTCAAAAACTTTTCATTTTCACCACGGTCAACGGCAAGAACTCGGTGAGGAACTGCCTTTGTCACCGGCTCGGTAAAATCATAGTACAGACGATAAACAGAATCCTCTTCTGTTGCCGCTTTCGAATGCAAAAAGCCGGTTTTTGTGGTAATTTCACGAATTTCCTTGCGGTGCTCGGCATTATCGGAAATTATTTCAGCAATGATATCCATTGCCCCCTGCAATGCATCTTCAACCGTTTCAACGCCCTTTTCAGCATCAACATACTCTGATGCCAATTCTTCGACAGAATTTTCCTTGGAATTCTGCAGATATATAATTGTAGCAAGAGGTTCCAGCCCCTTTTCCTTGGCAACTGTCGCACGTGTTCTGCGCTTGGGACGGTATGGACGGTAAATATCTTCCAGTTCCGAAAGCTTTTCTGCCTTGTCGATTTCTGCCGCAAGTTCTTCGGTGAGCTTACCCTGCTCCTCGATAATTCTCTTGATGTCCGCCTTTCTTTCTTCCATATTCCGAAGATATGTAAGACGGTCAAAAAATGTACGCAAGATTTCATCATTCAGTTCGCCCGTCGCTTCCTTACGGTAACGGGAAATGAAGGGTATTGTATTCCCCTCGTCAAGTAACGCAATGGTGTTATCCACCTGCCATTGTTTCAGGTTAAGTTCCTGTGCAAGTTTTTCAGCAATAGTCATCTGTTTTTCCTCTTTTCTTATATTTCATCAAAAAGTGATATCTGGCTTGTTTCTGTCATTCCCTTAAGGCATCCGATTTCCTGAAGGGTCTCAATTACAGTTTTGGTGAGTTTTGCTCTTTGCTTTAAATCTTCAATTGACATAAACTCCCCATCCTTCCGCGCGTCAACAATATTCTGTGCCGCCGCATCACCAACACCCTGATAGGCATTGATGGGAAGTCTTATCTTTCCGTCAACTCTCTGGAATTTAAATGCTTCGGATTCATAAAGGTCAACGGGCATAAATTCTATTCCCCGCTGATACATTTCGTGAACGATTTCGCAAATGGTAAACACACTCTTATCGGTTGCCGACCATTCATTCTGTCTGTCAAGGAGCTTTTTCATTTCTGCCTGCAAATGTTCATCGCCCTTTGCCATAATCTTGCCGTCAAATAAATCCGCTCGCACGGTGTAGTATGCAATATAAAACTCCAACGGGTAGTGCACCTTGAAATACGCCACGCGGAATGCCATCATTACATACGCAGCCGCATGGGCTTTGGGGAACATATACTTAATTTTTTTACAGGAATCAATATACCATTCGGGAACATTGTTCTCAATCATTGCCTGCTCAAAATTCTCGGGCATACCTTCCTTTGCGGCACGACCTTTTCTTACAAATTCCATAATGGTAAATGCCATCTTAGGTTCAACACCTTTGTTCATAAGATACGTCATAATATCATCACGAACACCGATAACCTCTGAAAGCGTTGCCGTTCCTGCTTTAATCAGTTCCTGCGCATTTCCAAGCCACACGTCGGTACCGTGAGAAAGGCCGGCAATAAGAACAAGCTCATAAAATGTGGTTGGAAGGGTGTCAAGAAGCATCTGCCTTGTAAAGTTTGTACCAAACTCAGGGATACCAAAAGTTCCCACCTTGCTCTTTATCTGCTCGGGAGTAACGCCAATAGTTTCGGTGCTTGAAAAAATTCTCATTGTCTCGGGGTCATCAAGAGGTATCTTTGTTGCATCAAGACCTGTAAGATTTTCAAGCATTCTTATCGTTGACGGGTCATCATGACCAAGTATATCAAGCTTCAAAAGATTATCGTGGATTGAATGGAAATCAAAATGTGTTGTTATAATATCCGAATCCGTCTTTTCTGCAGGATGCTGAATAGGACAGAAATCGTGAATATTCATGGTCTTGGGGCACACAATGATACCGCCCGGATGCTGTCCGGTTGTATTCTTTACGCCCTCCAACCCCTTTGATGCTCTTTTCAGCTCCGCACGGGTAGGGTTAATTCCCTTTTGTTCATAATACTTTCTGGCATAACCTATTGCATTCTTTTCAGCAATGGTACCTATTGTTCCTGCCTTGAACACAAATTCCTCACCAAACAACTCACCAACATATTTATGGGCAGTTGCCTGATACTCGCCTGAGAAGTTCAAGTCTATATCAGGAACCTTATCACCTTCAAAACCAAGGAAGGTTTCAAATGGAATATTAAAGCCGTCTTTTTTCATTTTTTCGCCACAGTCAGGGCAATCCTTGTCAGGCATATCAATACCAATGTTATATTCGCCTTCTGTAAAGAAGATGCTCTTTTTACATTTTGGGCAAATATAATGAGGCGCAAGTGCATTAACCTCGGTAATTCCTGCAAGAAACGCCGCAAATGACGAACCAACCGAACCTCGCGAACCAACAAGATACCCTGCCTCGTTTGATTTTTTAACGAGCTTATGTGCAATCATATACATAACGGCATAGCCGTATCCCAATATACAACCAAGCTCTCTGTCCATTCTCTTCTGAACAATTTCAGGCAGTTCATCGCCGTATATCTCATAGGCACGCTTGTGGCACATATCCTCAAGGTCCTGTTCACAGTTCTCAATCGACGGCGGATATGAGCCATCTTTCAAAGGCTCAATATCCTCTATCATATCTGCAATCAGATTTGTATTGGTTACAACAACCTCATATGCCTTGTCCTCACCAAGATATGCAAACTCTTCCAGCATTTCTTCGGTTGTTCTGAAAAACAGCGGCGCCTGCTCATCTGCATCATCAAAACCCTGAGCACCAAGAAGAACCTTTCGGTACATTGCCTCCTCAGGGTCCATAAAATGAACATCACAGGTTGCTACAACGGGTTTGTTCAGTTCATCACCCAATGCAACAATTTTTTTATTTATTTCAATAAGCTCATCTTGACTGTCAACCTCGCCGCTTCTTACCATAAATTCATTATTGCCAAGAGGCTGAATTTCAAAATAATCATAAAGTTCAACAATTTCTTTTATTTCATCAATTGGTCTGCCTTCTTTTATTGCAATATACAGTTCTCCCTGTTCGCAGGCACTTCCTATAACAAGTCCCTCGCGAAAATCTTCAAGTACACTCTTTGGAATTCTTGGTCTTCTGTAATAATACTCAAGGTTAGACTTGGAAATAAGCTGATACATATTCTTCAAACCAACGGGGTTTTTCGCCAAAATAATTATATGGTTGGATTCCTTTTTCAAAAGCTCAGGATTGGTTTTTATATTATAATCCGCACCCATGCCCTTGTCGCGTTCTTCCTTCATCTCCATAAGTTTAAGGAAAATCCCTGCACAGGCCTCTGCATCATCAACTGCACGGTGATGATTTTCTAGTGTTACTCCCAATCGTTTAGCAACAATGTTCAGCTTGTGTGAACGCTCGTCGGGATAGAGCTCCCTTGACAAAGCTACCGTATCTATAACTTCATTTTTAAAACTCATTCCCTGCTTTTTTGCAAAGGCCTTTACAAAACCCACATCAAATTTAGCATTGTGGGCAACAACTGTATTTCCGTCACAAAACTTTATAAATTCAGGCAAAACTTCTTTGATTGTGGGCATATCTTCAACCATTTTATCGTGTATGCCAGTAAGTTCCACAATGTTTTGAGGTATTGACTTTTCGGGGTTAATAAGCTGAGAAAATCTGTCAACAACTTCTCCCCCTGTTATTTTGACTGCACCGATTTCAGTGAATGTTTCTGTTTCAACACTTAATCCTGTAGTTTCAATATCAAAAACAATATAGTTTTTTTCCTTAAACCCAACTTCTTTTTTGGATTTAAGCGGAAGATCGTTTACCAGATAACCTTCTGTTCCGTAAAGAACCTTTATGGGTGTTCCCGCTTTTTTAAGTTTCTTTGCTGTACCGAATGCTTCAGGAAACGCCTGTGCAACACCATGGTCGGTTATAGCAATTGCAGAGTGTCCCCACTTTGCCGCACGGTTAATAAGGTCTGCGGCTGATGACACCGCATCCTTTGCACTCATTTTGGTGTGAAGATGCAGCTCTACTCTCTTATTTTCTGCATTATCCATTTTCGGGGGCGGATTTTCATGCCTTTCAAAGGACAAAACCCTCATCTTTTCACCGTGGGCTCTTTCGTCATATTTATAACTTCCTCTGACCGAAAGAATGTTCCCTGACCTTATAGCAGGAACAACTTTTTTTACATCCTTTGCCTTGCCGAACAATTCGCAGGAAATTGCCCAGTTGTCATCACCTATATCAAAGTTGACAGCAATATATGTCAGTTCACCATTCTGCCTTATTTCACGAACTTCTGTATCTATAATTTCACCCTTGACACAATAAATCTTTCCGTCAGACTTAATATCAATCATTGGCGTTACTTTCTCTTTTATGGCTCTGCCGTAAATAAGACCCTTTTTTGTGCTGTAATCTTCAAGGTCTTCTTCCTCTTCCTCCTCTTCTTCGGGAACAGGTATTGGCTCACGACTTGCAACAATTTCCGCTAGTCTTTTTTCTTCATTGATTATGCGCTCTTCTTTTTCCTGAGAATAGCTTTCCATATCAATTTCTTCGGCATCTATTACAACTCGTATATTTTCACCCAGCTCAAAGCTTATAATTTCGGCAAGAATTTCGGCACAACGGTTTTTATTTAAAATATCCTTGCCACACTTTACATTTTTTATCTCAAGAACTCCGTCGCTCAGTTCTGCATAACTGCCCGTCAGAAATGCTTTGCATATACCGCTTTTTCTGAACAGCGAAACAAGCAGGTTTCTGTAATACTCATCACTGAAACCCACTCCTTTATATTTCATTTTTACATCTGCATTATCAAGACCATATGTGCTTTTAACCTGCTCCATAAAGGTAAAAAGTTCAGGTTTATCTACAAGCTTATCTGCACCTAAAACAATCCTGACCGATTTACTTTTTATATCAACGACAAAGTCAAGAACCTCTAATTCGTCAAGCTTTTTGGCAAGGGGTTCAAGCACGGTCACTTTGTCAAAAATATCTAATAATCCGGACATTTACATTTTTCCCTCACATTTTTTCAATTTCATTCATAAGGGTTTCTACAATTTTTTCTTCAGCTATTTTTCCTATAATTTCACCCTTTTTAAATAAAACAGCACAACCGTCACCGCCGGCAATTCCAATATCTGCATCCTTTGCCTCGCCGGGGCCATTTACAACACAGCCCATAACAGCAACCTTCAATTTTTTGTCACAGTCCTCTAACCTCTCGTTAACTTCCTTTGCTATGGGGATGAGGTTTATCTTGCAACGGGCACAAGTCGGGCAGGATACAACCTCCACCCCACCGTCAATCAGATTTAAAGACTTCAATATTAGTTTTGCGGATTCAACCTCAAGAACGGGATCATCGGTAAGAGATACGCGAATGGTTTCTCCTATTCCGTCTGCCAAAAGGGACCCTATTCCTATGGAAGATTTTATTATTCCTCTTTTATATGTCCCTGCCTCTGTCACTCCTATGTGAAGGGGATAATCAAACTTCTCTCTTGCCAGACGATACGCAGCGATGGTCTTTTTCACATCTGATGACTTAATTGAAATTACCGTATCATAAAAGCCATACTTTTCAAGAATTTTCACATGCCCCATTGCACTTTCAACCATAGCCTCGGGGGTTGCCTCGCCGTATTTCTCTAAAATCTCTTTTTCAAGAGAGCCTCCGTTTACACCGATTCTAATAGGAATATTACGGCGTTTGGCTTCCTCACATACTGCTCTTGCTCTGTCTTCGCTGCCAATATTTCCGGGATTGATTCTTATTTTATCAATCCCACGCTCCATACAGGTCAAGGCAAGCCGATAGTCAAAATGGATATCCGCAACGAGAGGAATGTTTATTTTGTTTTTAATATCATAAACAGCCTTTGCACTTTCTTCATCAAGAACTGCAACACGCACAATATCACAGCCGGCTTTTTCGAGCTTCTTTATCTGCTCAACCGTCTTATCTACATCTGCTGTATATGCTGTTGTCATTGACTGTATTGCAATTTTGTTGCCACCGCCAATTTCTACATTTCCTATTTTAACCTTGCGGATATTACTCACTTTAAACCCACCTTTTTTTATTATTTTTCAAAAGCCATCAGCTTGTCTACTCTGTTCTGATGTCTTCCTCCCTGGAATTCTGCATTTAAGTATGCATTAACTATCTCAAGTGCAAGATCACAGCCGGTAATTCGTTCGCCAAGACAAATCACATTTGCATTATTGTGTTCGCGAGTCATTCTTGCACTGTATGTATCTGTAACATGCGCCGCACGGATGCCATCAATTTTATTTGCGGCAATGCTCATACCGATTCCTGTTCCGCAAACAAGTATACCCTTTTCACACTCACCCGAAATAATTCCCTCACAAACTGCCTTTGCATAATCGGGATAATCACAGGAATCTGTGCTGTATGTTCCAAAATCCTTATACTCCATACCTTTTTCGTCAAGAAATTTCTTAATTATCTCCTTTAAATTTATACCGCCGTGGTCACATCCGATTGCTATCATTTTATTTCTCTCCTTTTAAACCTATATTCCATATTAATAATACCAAAAAGAAAGTTAAATATCAATCTTTTTGACAAAAATTGTTATACATGTTATAATATAATTAATTTATAAGACATAACCGAGAGGAGAATATTATGAATTACTTAAACGAATATGAATTCTGGCTTTCTAAAGTAAATGATGAGGAAAAAGCAGAACTTGAAAAAATAAAAAATAATGATAACGAAATAAAAGACAGGTTTTATCAGTCTTTGGAATTTGGAACAGCAGGACTTCGCGGTGTTATAGGTATTGGTTTAAACCGTATCAACAACTATGTTGTTGCCCGCGCAACACAAGGCCTTGCAAATCAGCTTAAAAAGACAAATCTCGACCGTTCTGATCTCTCTGTTGCCATCGCATATGACAGCAGACACAAATCAGACGAATTTGCAAAAGTTTCAGCCTGCGTTCTTGCGGCAAATGGAATAAAGGCATATCTTTTTTCAGAACTTAAACCCGTTCCCGAACTTTCATTTGCTGTTCGCTATAAAAAAGCAAACGCAGGTATAGCAATTACCGCAAGCCACAATCCTGCAAAATACAATGGCTATAAAGTTTATGGCGAAGACGGTGCACAACTTAACCCTGAACTTGCATCAATCGTTCTTGAAGAAATCGAAAAAACCCCCATTTTTGGCGGAGCAAAAATCTGTGATTTTGATGAAGCAGTATCAACCGGTATGATTGAGTTAATGGGTGACGATGTTGAGGAAGAATATTTGAACATTGTTCAGTCATTGTGTTTAAATCCCGAGCTTGTTAAAAAATCAGGCAAGGATATGAAGTTTGTTTACACTCCTTTCCACGGTACCGGCAACAAACCCGTTCGCAAGATTTTAAACAAAATCGGTTTTGAAAATGTAATTGTTGTAAAAGAGCAGGAAAACCCCGACGGCGCTTTCCCAACAGTTGCATCACCCAATCCCGAAAACAAAGAAGGCTTTGCAATCGCCATTAATCTTGCAAAAGAAAACAATGCCGACCTCATTATTGGCACAGACCCTGATGCTGACCGTGTAGGTGTTCTTGTAAAAGACGAAAACGGTGATTATATTGTTCTTACAGGAAATCAGACAGGCGTTCTTTTAACAGAATATATTCTTAGTATGAAAAAGGAAAAAGGCATCCTCCCAAAAGATGGATTCGTTGTAAAAACAATTGTTACAACCAACATTACCAAGGATATATGTGATTTCTACGGTGTTAAAATGAAAGATGTTCTTACAGGATTCAAATTTATCGGTGAGAAAATAAAAGAATCCGAAGAAACCGGTATTGGAACATATCTTTTTGGTTTTGAAGAAAGCTACGGCTCCCTTGCGGGAACATACGCCCGCGACAAAGATGCGGTTGCTGCAAGTATGCTTATTGCAGAAATGGCTCTTTACTATCGTCAGCAAGGCCTCAGCCTTTATGACCAGTTACAGAATATTTATAAAAAATACGGATATTATAATGAATTTGTAAAATCTGTTACATTAGAGGGAATTGAAGGAATTGAGAAAATAAAAAATATAATGGATAAAACAAGAAACAATCCTCCAAAAACGGTTGCAGGTAAAAAAGTATTGGCAATCCGTGATTATAAATCATCTGTCAGAACAGTTCTTGCAAGCGGCGAAACCGAAAAAATCCTTCTTCCTGAATCAAATGTTATATATCTTGAACTTGAAGATAAAAATAACTTTATTATAAGACCTTCAGGAACAGAACCCAAAATAAAACTTTATTGTATGTTCTGCGCAAAATCCCCTGAAGAACTTGAAAAACTTTCTTCCCTTGTTGAAGATGATATTAAAAAGATTATAGAATAATTAAAAGACCACCTTTTGGTGGTCTTTTAATTATTCATTTTAACGTATAAATTATAAATATCTTCTTTTGTTGCAAGCTCTTCAGAAAAGGCGCTTGCAGATCCTGCACAGACTCCTTTTAAAAATGCTTTTTTATAATCCTTTGAAATTTCAAATTCTTCAATAAATCCTGCAACAACCGAATCTCCGGCACCTGTTGAATTAACTAATTTTCCTGACGGAGCATTACTTTTAAATATATTTCCATCATCACATACCATAATTCCGCCTTTTGCTCCCAATGATACCAGAACATTCTGTGCTCCCATTTTCTGAAGCTCTTTTGCACAATTTATTATATCTTCTTCTTTTTCTAATACTTTATTAAAAATATCCCCTAATTCATAATTATTTGGTTTTATTAAAAAAGGCTTATATTTTAATGTATTTAAAAGAATTTCTTTTTCTGCATCAACTATTACCCTTACATTTTTTGAACAAAGTTCAAGTATTATTTTTTCATAAAAATCTTTTCCAAAAGATGACGGTATACTTCCCGCAAGTACAACTATATCATTTTCTTTTATTTTCTTAATTTTCAACAAGAAGCTTTTTACATACTCTTCATTTATTTCAGGTCCTGCAGCATTTATTTCTATTTCTTTTTCAGATTTAATTTTTACATTAATTCTTGAAACTTTTTCTTCCATATTAATAAAGTCAGTTTCTATACCTTCATTTTTTAGAAATTCCTCTATATAGTTACCTGTAAATCCTGCAATAAAGCCTAATGAACAACTTTTAATACCTAAATTATTAAGTACCCTTGAAACATTTATACCCTTTCCGCCGGGAAGGATTTTTTCATATAAGCTTCTGTTTACATAACCTTCCTTTATATTATTTACCCCTATAATATAATCTATCGAAGGATTTAGAGTTACTGTATATATCATATTTTTTCCCTTATTTTTTTATCTTATTTGGATTTCGCGGAAATTGACCGGGAGTTTCTTTTGTTTTTTCAATTACAATTATCTTTCTTTTTATATCAGATTGAGGAATATTAATTTCTTTAACATCTATTATTTTTCCACCCAAAGTTCCAATCATAGCTTTTGCTTCTTCTATTTCATTTTCAACTTCAAATTGTTTAAAAGAAATAAAAAATCCTCCAACCTTAATAAAAGGTATACAATATTCACACAAAACCTTTAAATTTGCAACAGCTCTTGATACTGCATAATCGTATTTTTCACGGTAATTTTTATTTTTTCCCGCTTCTTCCGCTCTCGAATGAATAAATTCTGCTTTTTCAAGATTGATTTTATCCGAAACCTCTTTTAAAAAATTAATTCTTTTATTCAAGGAATCCATAAAAGTAAAATCTAAATCATCTCTTACAATTTTAATAGGAAGTCCGGGAAAACCCGCACCTGTTCCTACATCTATAATTTTTGAATCTTTCTTTAAATCAATTACCGAAAGGGGTGCTATACTGTCAAGAAAATGCTTTACTGATATTTCTGCAGGGTCGGTAACGGCTGTTAGATTCATTTTTTCATTCCATTCAATCAAAAGAGATGAAAATATTCTAAATTTTTCAATTTTTTCATTATCTATATTAAGATTAAGATCTTTAATACCTCTTTTAAAAATATTATTATCCATATTTCACCTGTAAACCTATAAATTAAAAGAGAGTACAACTGACGCAGCACTCTCTTTTTATAAAATTTTAATTTAATTATGCCTGAGGAGCGTCTACAGGACAAGCACCAGCACATGCACCGCAATCAAGACATGCATCTGCATCAATAACGTATTTGCCGTCACCCTCAGAAATTGCATCAACGGGACATTCGCCAGCGCAAGCACCGCACATAATGCAATCATCACTAATTGTATAAGCCATTTTTTTCACCTCTTATTCTTATAGAATAATATATAATACAAAGTATTACAACCATTATAATATAATATTTCGTTTAATTTGTCAATTACTAAATTACAAAAATATAATACTTATCCACACAATTATTAAAATTAACATATCTTTAACATGTTAATAAAAATAAAAAAACCTGTGTCTGTGAAAAAAGTTTATAACTTTTTATCTTTATCAACACACCAATTCTATGTAAATATATATGTGAAAATGCCACTTTTAAGAGTTTTTAACACTTTCAACAGCTCCTACAACAACTACAACTACCTAAAAAAATAATATATAAATAATTATAGTCAAAATATTATTTTTGATTAAAAAACCTATCATAAATCGCAAAAAGGGATTGATTTTATTACCCACATATGTTATAATATAATCGGCTGAAAATGATTATTATTTTACCGAAGAAAGGGGTTTAAATAAAAATGAATATTATTTGCAATAAAAATATTCTTAATGATGCAATAAGTTCTGTATCAAAAGCAGTTTCTACACATTCTAATTTTCCTATTCTTGAAGGTATCCTTGTAAAAGCAGATATTGAAGGTATAATAACCTTCGTTTCAAATGATATGGAAATGGGAATCGAAGCAAAAATAGAAGGTCGTGTTATTAAACCCGGTCAAACGGTTCTTAATGCAAGAATGCTTGGAAATATTATCAAAAACCTTCCTTCGGAAGAAGTATATATTGAAACAAACGAAATCAACTTCTGTACAATCAAAAGCGGAAATGCAAAATTTGAAATTATGGGTTTAAATCCTGCAGATTTTCCTGAACTTCCTCTTGTTGATAAAGAATATTCAATAAAGGTTAAAAGCAATTCACTAAAAGAAATGATTTCCAAGACAATTTTCTGTACATCTCTTAGCGATAACAAACCTGTTTTAAAGGGATGCCTTATTGATATTAAAGACGATATTATAAAAATGGTTGCAACAGACAGCTTTAAACTCGCAATAAGAACATATCATCTTGACACAAGTTATGAAAGTAAAAGATTTATAGTTCCCGCAAAAACATTGGGAGAAGTTAACAAGATAATTAAAGATGGTGAAGACATAGTTGAAATTAACTGTACTTCAAAAAATGCTGTCTTTACATTTGAAAATTATAAAATTGTTACCCGTCTTATTGAAGGTGAATATTTAAAATATGAGAGTGCAGTTTATCAGGATGGAGAAATAGAATTGATTTGTCCTTTGGATGAACTTTTTGATAGTGTTTACCGTGCATCACTTATTATAAACGGAAATTCAAATGATGCACCTGTAAAACTTAAAATTATGGATAACAACATTAATGTATCATGTGAAACTATTATTGGTAATGTAGATGATAATATTAGTGTTGATACCGGCGATGCAAATCTTGAGATTGGTTTCTTTAATGAATTCCTTCTTGATGTTTTAAGAGCCTGTGATGACGAAACTGTAAAAATAAGCTTTAAGAAAAATATAAATCCTATGATTATAAGACCGTTAGAAGGAGATAAATACTTATATCTTCTCCTTCCCAGAAAGCTTAAATAATGATTGTTAAAAATATAAATTTTAAAAATTTCAGAAATTATAAAAATGAAAATTTTGAATTTCATGATAAATTAAATATAATATACGGCAATAATGCTCAAGGGAAGACAAATATCCTTGAGGGTATTTATATGTTTTCTTTAGGAAAATCCAACAGAGCATCCAAGGATTTTGAAATGATAAATTTCGGTGAAGAATATGCGGAAATTTCTATGAATTTTATTTCTAAAGGAAATGAAAAATTTGGCGAAATAAAGCTTGGGAAATCAAAAAAGAAAAAAATATTTATTAATGAAATTCCTATCTCAAAAAACAGCGAGCTTGTAGGAAGATTTAATGTTGTATTTTTTGGACCCGAATATTTGAGTCTTATAAGAGAAGGTCCAAAAAAACGTCGTAAAAACATAGATGTAATGATAAGTCAGTTAAAGGTTGGCTATGTTGCGGCACTTTCTGATTTTAAAAGATTGATAGAACAAAAAAATAATTTTTTAAAAGAAGATAGAATTGACAAGCTTCTTCTTGATGTTATAAACGAAAAAATAATAGATTTATCTGCTTATATAATTAAAATAAGATATGAATATATAAAAAAGATAGAAAATATAGCTCAAAAAATCCAGCTTGACATATCTAACGGAAAAGAAAAGCTTGAAATGAGTTATATTTCATGTAATATGAACATTGATGAAAAAATAGTTAATAATATTAAAAATATATTAATTGAGAAATCAAAAGATATTTTTGAAAGAGAATTAAGGTACAGAGAAAGTATTTTAGGACCGCATCGTGATGATATAGAATTTAAAATTAATGAAAAAGATTTGAAATTGTTTGGTTCTCAGGGGCAGCAAAAAACAGCTGTTCTTGTTCAGAAGATTGCAGAAGTAGAACTTTTTTATGAAGAAATTGGTGAGTATCCGGTTCTTCTTCTTGATGATATAATGAGCGAGCTTGACAGTATACGTCAGGATTATGTAATTAATAAACTTCAAAATATGCAGATTTTTATTACCTGTACCGACAGAGAAAAATTTGTTAATATGGAATCAGGTAAATTTTTTAAGATTGAAAAAGGAAGTATGAAAGAATGTACTTGCATTTAGGTAGTGATACAGTTGTTAACACAAAAAATATAATTTCAATACTTGATCTTGAAAGCACCTCTATATCAAAATATTCAAAAGAATTTTTGAAGATTGTTGAAGAAGAAGGTTTTGTAAGAAATGTTTCTGAAGAAATTCCAAAATCGTTTGTTGTTTGCGAAGAAAATGGACAATCGGTTATATATATAACCAACATTTCCACTAAGGCTTTGGCTGGAAGAATAAAAAATACAAAGAAATTTAATGTTAGTTTTTAGAATACCAAAAAACTACTCAATCTAATTGAGAAAGAAAGGTAAGGGTTTAAGATTATGGCAGAAAGTATTACAAATGTACCTGTTGAAAATTCTTATGACGAAAGTAATATTCAGGTTTTAGAAGGACTAGAGGCGGTAAGAAAAAGGCCCGGTATGTATATTGGGTCTACAACTTCGCGCGGTCTTCATCACCTTGTATATGAAATTGTTGATAACTCTATTGACGAGGCCCTTGCGGGATATTGTAAGGAGATACAGGTAACTATTAAAGAAGATAATTCCATAACAGTTCGTGATGATGGACGTGGTATACCTGTTGGTATTCAGGCTCAAACCGGTCTTCCTGCTGTTGAAGTTGTATTTACTGTTCTTCACGCAGGAGGTAAGTTTGGCGGCGGCGGATACAAGGTATCAGGCGGTCTTCACGGTGTTGGTGCGTCTGTTGTTAATGCCCTATCTGAATACCTTGAGGTTGAAATTTGCGATGGTAACAATGTTTATTATCAAAAGTATCAGCGCGGAACAAAACAGAACGAGCTTAAGGTTATAGGAACTACCGATAAAACAGGTACCTTTGTACATTTTAAACCCGATTACGAAATATTTGAAGACCTTGTTTATGATTATGATATTCTTCTTAAAAGACTTCGGGAACAAGCGTTTCTCAATGCCGGTGTAAAAATTATTCTTTTTGATGAACGCCCTAATGAAAAGGGTGTGGAGAGAAAAGATGTTCTTCACTATGAAGGCGGTATTAAGGAATATGTTGAATATCTTAACAGAAATAAAACAGCAATTCACGAAGGTGTAATTTATGTAAATTCAATTCGTGAAAATTCTGAGGCAGAAATAGCAATTCAGTATAATGACAGTTATACTGAAGATATAATGAGTTTTGCCAATAATATAAACACAACCGAAGGTGGAACACATGAAACCGGCTTTAAATCAGCACTTACAAAGGTTATAAACGATTATGCAAGAGCACATAAAATGCTTAAGGATAACGAAGAAAACCTTAAGGGTGAAGATACCCGTGAAGGTATAGCTTGCGTAATTTCAGTTAAGGTTACCGAAGCACAGTTTGAAGGACAGACAAAAACAAAGCTCGGCAACAGTGAGATGAGAACCATTGTTGAAAAAATGGTAAACGAAAAGCTTGCCGAATTCCTTGAAGAAAATCCGGCTGTTGCAAAGATAGTTGTTGATAAAGCAATGACAGCATCCCGTGCAAGAGAAGCTGCAAAAAGGGCAAGGGATAATACCCGAAGAAAGTCGGCACTTGAGAGCAGTACTCTCCCGGGTAAGCTGGCTGACTGTTCATCAAGAGATACAGAATTTACAGAAATATATATCGTCGAGGGTGATTCTGCGGGCGGTAGTGCAAAGCAGGGCCGTGACAGACGCTTTCAGGCAATTCTTCCTCTTTGGGGAAAAATGCTCAATGTCGAAAAATCGCGTATAGATAAGGTTTTCGGTAACGAAAAACTTCTCCCTGTAATCACAGCAATCGGTGCGGGAATCGGTCCTGACTTTGACGTTTCAAAAATAAGATATGGTAAAGTTGTCATAATGGCCGATGCCGACGTTGACGGTGCTCATATCAGAACACTTCTTCTGACTTTCTTTTTCCGTTATATGGAACCTCTTATCAGAGAGGGTCACGTTTATATTGCACAACCACCACTTTATAAGGTTTATAAAGGTAAAAAAGTAATTTATGCATATAATGATGATGATTTACAGAAAGCTCTGGAACAAATTCCTGATGCATCAATTCAGAGATACAAGGGTCTTGGTGAAATGAATCCCGAACAGCTTTGGGAAACAACAATGGATCCTGAAAGAAGAATTATGCTGCGAGTTGACCTTGAGGATGCAAGACGTGCTGATGAGATATTTACAGTTCTTATGGGTGACAAGGTTGAACCCAGACGTGATTTCATTGAAGAGCATTCAAGGTCGGTAGTTAATCTTGATATTTAAAATATATCTTGGAATAAGGTGAATTTAAATGAGTAAAGCAGACAAAATCTTTGTCGATATGTGTAAGGATATAATCGAAAACGGCTGGTCTGACGAAGAAACCAATGTACGTCCAAGATGGGAAGACGGAACCCCAGCCCATACCATAAAAAAATTTGGTGTGGTAAACAGGTACAACCTTGCCGAAGAATTTCCTATTTTGACCTTGCGTCCCACATATCTTAAAAGTGCAATTGATGAAATTCTGTGGATATGGCAGAAAAAATCCAACAATATAAATGATTTAAGCAGTCATATCTGGGATAGCTGGGCGGATGAGGATGGTTCAATCGGAAAAGCCTATGGATATCAGATGAGTGTTAAACATAAGTATCCGGAGGGTGAATTTGATCAGGTTGATAGAGTTCTTTTTGATTTAAAAAATAATCCTCACAGTCGCAGAATAATGACAAATATTTATGTTCATCAGGATTTAAACGAGATGAACCTTTATCCTTGTGCATACAGTATGACATTTAATGTTACCGGCAACACCTTAAATGCAATTTTAAATCAGCGTTCACAGGATATCCTGGCGGCAAACGGATGGAATGTATCTCAATATGCGGCACTGGTACATATGTTTGCTCAGGTAAGCGGACTTCAGGTGGGAGAGTTTGTTCATGTAATTGCAGATGCACACATATATGACAGACACGTTCCGATTATTAAAGAACTTATAACAAGAGAACAGTTTGATGCGCCGAAATTGATTATAAACAAGGAAATAACCAATTTTTACGATTTTACAGTTAATGATTTTGTTTTGGAAAATTATAAAACCGGAGAACAGATAAAAAATATTCCGGTTGCTGTTTAAGAATAGAGTTCAAGGCATATGAGGTGACTTTTTATGAATATTATTGCGGCAGCAGACCTTAATTGGGGTATAGGAAAAGACAATGATTTACTTGACCATATCCCTGAAGATATGAAATTTTTCAGAGAAAAGACCACAGGCTCGGCGGTTATTATGGGAAAGAACACATTTTTGTCATTTCCCAATCAAAAACCATTACCTAATCGCCTTAATATTGTTCTTACAAGCGATAAAACCTTTCAACCAGAGGGTGTAACGGTATGTTCATGCATGGAGGATGCCATAAAAACAGCACAAAAAGAATATTCCGACGACAAAATATTCTTTATAGGTGGCGAGGCGGTGTATCGTAATGCGGTTGATTTCGCCGATACTGCTTTTATAACCAAAATTGATAACAAATATGATGCAGATAGATTTCTTGTAAATTTTGATGAAAAGGAAGATTGGTATATTGCATCTGAAGAAATGATTAAAACAGAAAAAGGGATATATATAACCTTTGTAACTTACAAGAAAAACATATAAAAGGGCATTAATGCCCTTTTTGCATTATTCAAAAAAAGAAAAAGTCCAAAAGAGAGGGACTATTATGATTAAGGTAAAAAATCTTACAAAAGTATATAAAATATATGATAAGGTTGGCGACCGAATACTGGAGTCAATTTTTCCGAAAACTTATAAAGATAGAGTTAAAGAATTTTATGCTCTTTCGGACATAAATTTCTCAATTAAAAAGGGAGAAACCGTTGGTATTATAGGGAAAAACGGTTCCGGTAAATCAACCATCCTAAAAATTCTTACCGGTGTAACCAATCAGACAGATGGTGAAAAAGAGATTAACGGTACAGTATCTGCATTACTGGAGCTGGGAACAGGATTTAATCCGGAATACACGGGTATTGAAAACATCTACCTTAACGGAACAATAATGGGAATGAAAAAAGAGGAAATTGACGAAAAAGTGGATGAAATTGCGGAATTTGCAGAGATAGGTGAGTTTATAAACCGTCCTGTAAAAAGTTATTCAAGCGGTATGTTTGTGCGCCTCGCATTTGCTGTTGCTATTAACACAGACCCCGATATTCTTATTGTTGACGAGGCGTTGGCGGTAGGCGACTATCGTTTTCAGGCAAAATGTTATAATAAATTTGAGGAACTGAAAGAAAAAGGTAAAACAATTTTGTTTGTAAGCCATGATGTTGACGCGGTGCGTCGTTTTTGCGACAGGGCAATATGGCTTGACTGCGGCAAACTTATTATGGATGGTGACGTGAGCAAAGTAACTTCAAAATATATGGAGTTTATAACAAGCAATGAAATAACTGCCGAGGAATGTGTAAACAGAACTATTGAAGAGACAGAAGAATTTCTTGAAAAAGAAAAAACATTTAATGAAATAAATCGGTTTGGTTCTGATAAAGGCTGTATAAAAAATGTAAGGGTATCAAATGGAGAAAAAGAGACCGAGGTATTTCTTACGGGTGAAACAATTACGGTAGAATCCGTTGTGGATATTCCCGAAGAGGCTGACCTTTCAACAACGGGACTTGCAATTTCCCTTAAAGATAAAAACGGTATGGATCTTATGGTTGTGGCACTTCACGACTATGATATGAGATTTAAACACACAGGAAGGAATTTTATTAAAATTTCCTTTCCCGGCTACCTTAATGCCGGTGAATATACTCTTACGGTAGGGCTTGAAAAGAGACATACGCTGCCGATTTCCTACTATGACTACATTGAAGGTGCGGCATATATAAAGATTATGTGCAATAAAGAATACTTTGGTGTTTTAAAGGTGCCGGCAGAAGTCACCTTGGGAGAGTAAAATGGATAATTTGAACAATGCTCAAAATAATGATCTAACCAGCAGAATAGAGGAACTTCAGGAACAAAACAGGAAGCTGGAGGAAAGAATAGAGGCTGACCGAAATGCGATTATGCAGATACAATTTGAGGCAAATCAGCATAAGCAGGAGGAGCTTGACCTTCATGAAACATATGTCTGGAGAACGGGTCTTAAGATAGAGAAGATTTTGCAGAAAACAGGTATTTCATTTATAAGATCATTACTTGTTATCAGCGATTATAAAAGAATGGGGCTTATGGTAACCCTTCGCAAAGGACTTACCGAGGCAATTTGCCGTCAGGATGTAAGCCATAACAGGCGAAAAAAATTAAAACTTTGCAGAGCTAAATTCAACAGATATAAATCCGAGCGGGATAAGGTGATGGGGAATTTATCTTCAAATATTGAAATTTTCTGCGAAAAGGGTTTGGTTTCTGTTATTCTGCCTGTGTATAACGGAGCAAACCTTTTGGCAAAATCCATTGACTCGGTACTTAATCAGAGTTATAAAAATCTTGAACTTATTATTGTTAATGACGGCTCAACAGATGACAGCATGAAGATTGCAAAATACTTTGCAGAGTGCGACAAGCGTATTAAAATTATAGATCAGGAAAATAAAAAACTTCCGACAGCTCTTTCTGTGGGTTTTCGTGCTGCAAAAGGCGAGTTTCTTACATGGATAAGTGACGATAACATAATGCTTCCTGATTGTGTCAAAATTCTTGTTGAAAATCTGCAGCGTAAGCCCGAGACTGCAATGGTTTACGGCAATATGCGGGTTATAAATAAAAAAGGAAAAATAAAAAGAGGGCACTTCTGGTATGAAAAACCGCTCTTTTCAGGAAATGTTTGCTTCCCTAAAACAGCAGAGGCAATCAATACCTTTGCTAATAATACAATAGGTGCGGCATTTATGTATCGAAAGAGTGCTGCATATATACTTGGCGATTATTCAAAATATAAGACCAATGTAGAAGATTATGATTATTGGATGAGGATGAATTCGTTACTTAAAATCGAGCATATTGATGAGGATAAACCTATTTATAAATATAGAATTCACAAGGAATCTCTTACGGCACACGATAAGGAACTGGGTATTACCAAAAATCGTTACAAGCTGATGGTTCTTGATGATTTCAGACGCGACTTTTATATGTCGGTTCTTATATGGATTGTAGAGACCGAAGATAAAAATAACAAGTATTATCTTGAGTTTGTCGAAGCTATGAAAAACGCCGGACATATGATTTTTGCCAGAGAAGAGGCAAACTCCATAGTATTTCCTGAAAAATATTCCTGTGTTTGCTACGCATACTTTGGAAAAAGTGAAAACGCGTCAACGGAAGGGATAAACATTAATCTTTCTGCAAAGGTACTGATGTCGGATAACGGTGTGCCGGCAGAGGGCTTTGACATTCAGGCAACAGCAGATGATAAGGTTGTACTTTCAGAACTACCTGATTATTGCGGGTGGTTCCGGGTAGCAGATGGTAAGACATTATTTGACCTTGCAGATACAAAGATAAAGAATAATATTCTTTACGGCCTTGAAAAAATGATTGACGAGCCGGACGATTATGAAAGAAAAATCTCTATAATAATCTGTACTTATATGCGCGGCGAAAAACTGCTTGATGCAATTTGGTCGGTAATCCGTCAGTCAATGAGCAAAAAGGAATATGAAATTATCGTTGTTGACAATGCTCCTTTGACTTCAGGGATAAGAGAAGCGGTAGAGGATTTTCAGCGTAAGTATAAAGAATTTAAGAATTTTATAAGGTATATGGCAGTTCCGCAGAAGGGTCTTTCGTATGCAAGAAATGGTGGAATGTGGAATGCCAAAGGCGAATACCTTTTGTTTTTGGATGATGATGTACTGGCGGACTATTATCTTTTGGAAGAAATATATACGGGCTTTAAGTATCATCCCAATGTAGGAATTGTAGGCGGTCAGGTAATTCTTGACAGGCCATTTCCTACGCCCAAGGTTTTGCGAAAAGGCTGGGAAAGTCTTTGGAGTCAGTTTAAAATATCCGGTAACGCATTTCGTGAAATCAGTCAGCAGTTTGAATTTCCTTATGGTGCCGATTATGGAGTAAGAAGGTCGGCAATATGGAGGATAGGTGGTTTCCGTATGTGCTATGGCAGAGTAGGCAATGACTTTGCCGGAGGCGAAGAAACTGCACTTGCTTTTAAAATGCTTCAGACAGGCTACGGCATAGGACTTCAACCCAGAGCCAAGGTCTTGCATAGGGTTGATCATTCGCGCTTTACTCATGAACACGTTAAAAAAACCATTCGCGCAGGGATAGTTACAACATACAGATTCTTCTGCGACCTGCATACGGATATCGGTTGGACAAAGCGCTATGTAAAAAGCCAGATAAAAATAACACAAAAAGAAATAAAAATACTTACAAAAAAGAAAGCCGATGACCTTGATATTTTTTATAAGCAATCATATAACGAAGCATGGAAGCGACTTCTTGAATATATGGAAGAAATTAATCCGGGAAGGTAGGAATTCATCAATGTTCAGTCATTTAAAAAAACTTTTATTTGGTGTAAAAAAACCTGAGGAAAAGCCTCTCAATTTTTACCAATACAAATTTTTGAGATACAAGGAAGAAAGGGATAAAAAATATCCTCTTGACCTTGCCAAGGTTCATGTACCTATGGTCAAAGATTTAATCTCTGTGGTTCTTCCCGTATATAATGGCGGAGATATTCTTGCAGATTCTATTAAATCTGTTTTACGGCAGACATACAAGAACTTTGAGCTTATTATAATAAACGACGGGTCAAAGGATGATACACTTAAAATAGCTACGGAATTTGCAGAAAAAGACGACAGGATTCGTGTTCTTACTCAGGAGAATAAAAAAATTCCGCGTACATTGTCAAGGGGTTTTCGCGAGGCAAAGGGTGAATTCCTTACGTGGACAAGTGCTGATAATGTGATGGACGAAGATTTCCTTGAAAAAATGGTAAATGATTTGAAAGAAAAGCCCCAGGCTGCGATGATATGGGGAAATATGCGTTTGATAAATGCCAAAGGAAAGAAGTATGCAAATCACGGCTGGTTTGAATATCCCATGGGCAGCGGGAATGTAATATTCCCCAACGAAGCATATGAACTTAATACATATGCCAACAACACAATAGGTGCGGCATTTATGTACAGAAAAGCGGCGGCAGAAATTCTGGGTTGCTATTCAAGCTATAAGCATACTCTTGAGGATTATGATTATTGGATGAGGATGAACTCCCTGCTGACTCTCAGGCATACATCATTCCAGAAACCGGTATATTCCTACCGTTGGCACGACGGTTCACTTACGGCAAAGGACAAGGAATTAGGCATTACGGCAAACCGATATAAACTGATGGTTTATGATGATTTCAGACGTGACTTTTATATGACTCCGTTGATTTGGTATGTAAAATCAGACGAGGCAAACCGCGGGGTTGCAGAGGAATTTAAGAAACAACTGGAAAAAGCTGGTCATATCATTCTTATTAAAGAGGATTTTTCGGAGCTGTTCTTTGGCGGTGGAGTGTCAAACCTGATATATGCGGCTTTTGGCGGTGTAGAACCGGATGTGATATTACCCGGCGATACCATAAAGGTGTCAGTCAATTCATATAATGAGGAAGACTTTAATTTTAACATAGCTCTAAGCGGATGTACAGGCGAGAATTATTGCGGATATATCGCTGATGATATTGAAACTATGTTTTCCTTTATTGATGCCAGAGCAAAAAATGATATGCTCTATGCTCTGGAAGGTCGCCTTTATGAGTCGGGTGAATATACAAAGAAATTATCAGTAATTTTATGTACACATAGAATTACAGAAACCCTGAAAGATTGTATGGAGGCTCTGTGCAATCAAAAGGCAGACCCCGAAGATTTTGAAATTATTTTTGTAAACAATAACATCCGCGAGGTGGAACTCAAGGAATACGTTCAGGATGTACGTCAAAAATATCCCACACTTTCGATTAATTATATAACGGCACCGCAAAAAGGTCTTTCTTATGCACGAAACAGCGGTATGTGGGCAGCAAAGGGCGAAGTTGTTTTGTATGTTGATGATGATTCTATTGCAGACAAATATGTGGTAAGTGAAACAATAAAGGCATTTGAGGGAAGACCCAAGCTTGGTGTTTGCGGTGGACAGGTATTATTGACTATTCCCGAAAGTGCAGGTGATTTGGTAAACGATAAAACCATTGGTCTTTGGAGTAATTTTGAAATTGACGGATCAGGATTACGTTATTCAAAAGACTATGGTGAATTCCCCTACGGCGCAAACTTTGCTGTAAGAAACGAGTGTCTTCGTATGATTGGCGGATTCAGATGTACATACGGCAGAGTGGGCAATAATTATGCCGGCGGCGAAGAAACTCTTGTTTGTTTTATGATGGGTGAAATCAAAATGAAGGTGGGGCTCAATCCAAAGTCGATTGTAGAACATCGTGTAGATCCCGACAGATTTACTATGGAGCATATCGAAAAAACCGCGTATGCAGGGATAATGACACAGTACCGTCTTCGCAGAGACATTTATGCACCGCAGGACTGGAATGATATAAATGTCCGTGAACGTGCAATAAAGGCAGAGAAAGCGGCAAAAAGCGAGCCTCTGGATAGCTCTGCGCGGACATATTATGCATCAATGGCCAAGGCCTTTCGCGAGGTTTTGTCATTAAGACAAAGTGATTATGAGTATCTGACAAAAAACAAATGCAGATAGTTAATGGAGAAACAAAGTTATGTTCAAAAAAATGCAATGGAAAATAGTTGTGATTTTTGTAGCATTGGTTCTTGCAATTATGCTTGTTATAGGGGCATATATGTTTAACAGTATTGTTAAAATGTATACCAATTCTTTTAACGAGCAAATGGATAAAGTTTTATCCGGAGAATTCGCAACTGTTATGACAGAAACGCTTACGTCCGGCTTGCAAGGTCAGGAGAAGGTAACCCGTATAAACACGGTTATTTCGGCGTATTCCGGTCAGCTTGGGCTATCGGAGCAACGTCAGTGTGCTGTTCTTAATGCGGCGGATGCATCGCGAATTGTGTCTACGGGCACAGGAGCCGAAACGCTGGAAAAAACACCAAATATTCTGCAGGCAATGAACGGGCAGGTGGGCAAAAGCACCCGATTTACGTCAGAATATATGGATTATGCTTGTTTCATTGAAGGCGGAGCAGATGACTATATAATTTATGTAAAGGATAACAAGCAGGGCGTAAATGTTTTGACTCGGAATATGCTTTACATCATAATTCAGGCGCTTTTGTTCGGTGCGCTGGCATCGGTCTTGCTGGGCTTTTTCCTTTCAAAAACCATAACAAACCCTATATCCATCCTTACTGAAAAAGCGGAGGATTTTGCCGAGGGCAACTTTGACTCCAATCTTGAAGTTTTTTCTCAGGATGAAATAGGAACGTTAGTTGAAACCTTCAACTATATGGGCGGTGTAATGAAAAATGCTATCAATGCTGTTGCGGGAGAAAAGCACAAGCTTGAAGTTATTCTGGAAAATATTAACAACGGAATTATAGCGTTCAGTACAACACAGGAAATAATCTCAATAAACAGCGCGGCAAAAAATATGTTGAACATCGATGAAATTGAAGATATAAGATTTGATAAGTTTTTTGAAGGCCTTAATTCAAATGTGTGTATGGCAGAATTTATGTATCTTACCAAATTCAGAGCAGAAAGCCGCGAAATTGAGATAAATAACAAGCACATCAAGGCATATTTTCTGCCGTTCAAAATGGAAGAGAATGTTGTTGCCGGTGTGATTTGTGTTTTCAGCGATGTTACCGAGGCATTTAATCTTGACAGATCCCGAAAAAAGTTTGTTGCTGAGGTTTCGCACGAATTAAAGACTCCTCTTACAACTATCGGCACATATACCGAAACCCTTCTTGACAATTATCCGGTGGACGAGGATATGGAAATCTCGTTTTTAAAGACCATTCAAAACGAAACATCAAAGATGACAAATCTTGTTAAAAATCTGCTTACCCTTTCTAAATTTGATGCTCAAAGTGTTGAAATGAATATGGAGGCATTTGATTTGGGAGAAATGCTGAGAGAGGTGGTTGAAACCTTTCGCGTTGAAGCTGAAAATAAAAATCAGGAGTTGCTTTTTAATGTGGTAAATGCAGTTCCTATGGTTTATGCCGACAGATTTCAGCTTGAACGTGCTGTTAAGAATATAGTATCCAATTCAATGAAATACACGCCGGAGAAAGGAACAATTGGTGTGTACGCAGGATTTATAAATAACGAGGTATACATTAAGATTGAAGATAATGGCATTGGTATTCCCGAGGGGGATATTGACCATATTTTTGAGCGATTTTACCGTGTTGACAAAGCCCGCTCCCGTGAGCAGGGCGGCACGGGCTTGGGTCTTGCCATTGCAAAAGAAATTATCGAAAATCATAAGGGAACAATTTCAATGGAAAGTAAACTTGGCGAATTTACTCGTGTAATAATTAAATTACCAATGAATGCGTTATAAATTTGTTACCAAAATGAGACAAAAAATAAAAACATTTGACATTGACTAATTGTTGATAATGGGGTATACTTAATTTACCCGATGTCGAAGAAAGGAGGTGGATATGTCTTATGGCAACAGATAGAACAAAAATCAAATCTGTTTCAAAAAACAAAAAAGCGTTTCACGATTATTTTGTGGACGAGACATATGAAACCGGAATTTCCTTATTCGGCACCGAGGTAAAGTCTGTTCGTGAGGGAAAGATAAACCTTAAAGATAGTTATGTTTCGGTAAAAACCGGCGAGGCAATTCTTATAGGAATGCATATTTCGCCATACGAAAAGGGAAACATATTTAATAAAGACCCTTTAAGACCCCGCAAGCTTTTGCTGCATCGCAGGGAAATAAACAAGCTTATTGGTCTTACTCAACAGCAGGGATACACATTGATTCCGTTGGAGGTATATTTTAAGGGGGCATATGTTAAAGTTGCGCTTGGTCTGTGCCGAGGCAAAAAGAACTATGATAAACGCGATGCAATCGCCGAGCGTGATGCAAAGCGGAATATCGATCGAGCCTTGAAGGAACAACTTAGATAGATTTAAATATGGGGGCGTAATGGTTTCGACGGGGATTTTGAAGTATTTGGAGCGAGTCGCAGCGGCAACTGCGTTATTAATGTCAAACTTAAAATTAAACGCTAATAAGAATTTAGCTTACGCTGCCTAAGTTATAGGCGCTGCCCGCTTTCTGTTACCGCGACGGGAAATCCGGGTATCAACGCTAGCGGTGAACGTGAATCCGAAAAGCTTTGATTGGATCATGAACTTATGAAGCTACCGTTTATTACAGTTTGTTTGTGGGCTGTAATAAGCGGGAAATCTGACCACAAACTACACTCGTAGCGCCGGATATGAATAGGTTTTCGGACAGGGGTTCAACTCCCCTCGCCTCCACCATGAAAAAGAGATAAATTTTGCTGCCGGTAAAATTTATCTCTTTTTAAATGAATTGCCTGTCGGCACGAATTGAAATCTGAGCTTTCATGAATTGAGCCTTACGGCTCATGAATTGCACCTATCGATGCACTAAAAGGAAATTCAATTCATGTTGCTTGCAACAATTCATGGCGTAGCCAATTCATGACAACAAAGTTGTCAATTCATTGGAAAATAATGCTGACAGTAAAATCATATCGTTCCTTTAAAAATCGACACGACTCGTGAGAATCTTGTCGATTTTACTTAGCGGAAAGTATTAATTGTGGGGAGAATTTAAATGAGTGTTTTTGATTATATAGAGAAAAATATAGACAGATATATTGATTTCTGGGTAAATGTTTGTAAATGTGAAGGAAACAGCAATAATAAAGATGCGGTTAATTCTGCGGTTGACTGTATTGAAAAATTTGCACTTTCCGAAGGTTTTTCCTGCAAAAGATTTTCCTTTGATAAAGCAGCCGATTATATTGTAATTGACGCAAACGAAGGTGCCGAAAAAGGGTATATATATATCGCACATTCGGATACTGTTTTTGGCATAGGAGCCTTTGGCGATGAGGTTGTAAAAATAGCCGACGGAAAGATATATGGTCCCGGAGTTATTGATTGCAAAGGCGGAATCGCTGTTGCGCTTTTGTCTATGAAAGCTCTTCGTGAAAATGGGTATAAAAATCATTTACGTCTTATTATCAGTTCTGACGAAGAGGTTGACAATCACCTTTCGGAGGGCAAAGGTGTTGAAATTTTAAAAAATATGTCTGCAGGTTTTAAGAGTGCATTTTGTTGTGAGGTTGGAAGGATGGGCGAAATCCTTGTTGCCCGCAGCGGAATCATAAGGCTTACAATTGATGTCCAAGGCAGGGCATCTCATTCGGGGATAGATTATTTTGCCGGCATAAATGCAATTCAGGAAGCAGCACACAAGATTATTAATATTCAGCAAAGCAGCGAGAAAGAAGGCATTACTTACAGTTGCAATCTTATAGCAGGCGGTGAACGAATCAATATTGTTGCACCACATTGCAGTTTTCAGGTGGATATCCGCGTGAAATGTGCCGAAGAAAAAGAAAAGGCACTTGCAGTTGTAAAAAAAGTCGTAGATACCGACTATATCGGCGGAACAAAATCTACATTAACTATTGATAGTGAAAGAATGCCGATGGAAAAACTAGATGGCAACATCGCGCTTTTTGAAAAAATCAAAAAAGCTGCCAATGAATGTCATCTTGAAAAAATTGGAGATTATTGTACAAGCGGCGGCGGATCAGATGCGGCATATTCTGTTATTGCAGGTGTCCCCACGGTTTGCGGTATAGGAACAACCGGCGATTTTTGTCATACTGTTGATGAATACGCAGATATTGATTCACTTGAAAAACGAGCAAAGCTTATTTCTCAAACCATATTATTATCATGACAGGAAAACCGGCAAATTAACAGCACAAGGAATAGAAAAGATATGAAAATTCTAGAAGCGTTTTTTAAATTCCTCTCCGTTTATCAGAAAATCTATAGAAACATTAAAATATTTTGAAAGTTTATTAAGCATATCAAGACTGGGTTCGCGTTTTCCGTTTTCATAATGGGACAACGCCTCGCGGGAAATGTTTAAATCCATAGCGACCTTAAGCTGATTTAAGTTTTTTGCTTTTCTTACAATCTTTAACCCCTTCATAAAAACACCTCTTGACTTTATTGTAACAATATGTTACAATAAAAAACGTTACATATTGTTACGTTGGTGCTATGCAAAAAGGAAAATAACAAGAAGAGATGCAAAGTTGTTGCAAAAAGTGGGAAAATGGCGCACAATAGCAAAAAATTACCATATTTGCGGGCGAAAGAAATGAGCCTGGAGTTGACATAATGCGGTTACGGTGATAAAATTAACTTGTGTATATGTGCAAAAATAACGGACATAAGAAAGGGTTGTTAAAAATGAGAAGAAAACTGTTCTTTTTATTATCAATTTTTTTTCTAATTCTTATACTCCCGCAAACAATCTTTGCTGATACAAGCATTAACTCGGCAGTCTTTTTAAATGCTGATACAAATCAGGCAATATACGAGATAGGTACAGTTAAAAATATAAAAGCAAAGTTGCGTTTTTCTTCTTCTAATGAAGGAAACATTAACATAATAATGGCGGGATACGATGCTGACGACAGGCTTGTTACAAATGTGGTTTGGGAAACCACCACGGTGACTGCAGAAAACAAGGACAGCGTAATACATACAATGAATAATTCAATTTCTGTGGATGGCGTCAACACAATTAAGGTTTTTGCGTGGGAAGAGCTTACATTAAAACCGGTATTAACCCCTAACGGCGTTTTAAATAAAGTTTTTGCAGCAGACGAAGGCTTTGTGCAAAAATTAACTGCAGCAAAGGACGTAACTCAGGAAAACCCCTTAGTTGTAGTAAAAGGCAATCCTGTGTTAGCATCTGATGTATTTGAAACCGTAAATGGAGCACAGGTTAACAGCGAGTTCTTTAATGTTTCAGGTGCTTCCTTGGATAGCGCTGCTGTTGATATGGATTTTGCGGCAAACACATTGGACTGGAGAAATGCAACATTAACATTTAACGCAACAGGTCTTATAAAACTGATGGCGTTCGATTATGATTTCTGCATCCCTGCATATTCGTATGTAAGGGTAATTGAACCTGTTGACAGATACTACACAAAGTTTGAAAATACCGACGATTATTTATATCGTATCGGCAACAAAAATAATGTAAGCCTGTCAAGCTTGTTTGCGGTAAACGAATCGACTGTCCCGATTTCTGATGTGAAGGTTGAAATTGCAACAAAAGAAGGTAATGCAATCGGGACTTATACACCCAATACAACAGACTGGTCATTGGGAACAATCAAATTTAGTGGCACAGGCGTTGTGTCGGTGAGCATAAAGGATGATAACAGCAAGGCCGAGGCCCTGCTACTTGAAGTAATTGATGCAAAGAATATTACAAAGGCTGAAAATGTATCAGCAAACGATGTTGTTCTTCTTAACAATATTTCAGGAACATTTGCTGTATCAAACGGACACACCTTTTACGGAAACGGCTTTACAGTTACCCTTCCAACAATATATCTTCAAAGCGTAGGTGGGTTTAGCGGATATATCAGTCTCGGTACAGCTCAGTATTCCGGCTCAGCCAATGGTGGCAATCTTGATAACGTAAAAATTGTGGGTCCGGTTTATCCCGAAATGTATATTTACCGTGATCAGGCAAAAATTACAGATTCAAGTGACCCGGATTATGGTAATGGATCTAATATGCGCTACTTTAAAAATAGTGTAATTGTATATGGAGGAAACTGTACAATCAGCAACTCATATATTTCAGGCTCGCGCACAGCTCTCTGTTTGAACGGCGGAAACAATGTTATTATCGAAGACACGACCCTTTCGGGCGGGACATACGCTAATATGCAGATATGTTCAGGCTCCTCGGTGACTTTGCGAAATCTTACAACGGTACAAGCGGATGTTGCCGACTCCTACGGCAAGGGCAAAACTGTACACGGACTTGGCGTTGTAGTTGATTCTGGCATTGTGGATATTAATATCGAAGGTGAACTTAACCAGTATAACTGGATTTGTCAGGAACAATGGAGTAGAATTGTTCCTTCAAACTATCAGTCATCCTTCCCCAAATTCTTTACCAACAATAAATTCAGCAAATACTGGCATTATTTAAATGGAGGGACTGCTCCCTATGTAAATATGGCGTTTATATATGCCTGCAACTGGGACACATCGAAAATTTACGACAACAGAGCAACTGTTGACTATGAAACCTGTGATGCAACAGTCGCGGGGGTTGCCGGAGGTGTGTATTCAAAAGTGAATACAGTCGGGGGCAATTCAATAAGCGACAGCAATTTAGCAGTACCTGTTTATACATCAACGGGATTTAATCCTATCGCTCCGGGGTTTAATTTTGATAACTCGCAAAATAATGATGCAGACGATGCCAATGATGCAAATGATACCTATTGCGTATATAATGAATCGAACGGTACTCTGAAAATCGGTATTACCGGAGCTTCAAAAACCTTGGATTTATCAAAGGTTACAATTGATAAAAATGGTACAGCATTAGATTATAAAAAGTATTTAAACGGCACAGAAATCCCGGATGATTCGGTTACAATAAAGTCTGCAGATGGCGCAAAACAAAAGCTTATTTTCAAAGTAAAAACAAAAGATTGCGGTTATGATAAAGACGGAAACCCTATTGCCGGAGAGATTGAATACGCTTGGACAGTTACCATAGAGGTTGCAACTCTTGCCTTTCCTGCTCCTGTGTGGAATATGGGCGGAAGTTACACGTTTGATGCGGCAACAAATTGTGTCTACGTAGTTTATCCCAAAACTGGCGATCCTGACTATGGAAATGCGGTTCCGATTTACGAGGGAATAAAAATTAATTATTATAACAAGAATGGAGAGCTCATTCAAAAAAATTTCAGCGGAACAACAGCTATTCCTACAGGAAGCAACAATGCCAACGCCAATGCATTTACCTGCACACTGGCTGACGGCTCAACACTTGCAATGCAGTATGTGTCCGGATGGAAGGTCGGTGCAACAACACACCAGTTTACTACTTATGAAGGCAAGGTTTATATTTATCCACAACAATTAGACAGCGGTAGCTACGCCGACAATAATAAGACAACTTTTAATATAAAGATAAATTATACTTTCACAGATCCGAATGGTCAGATAATAACAAAGCAAATGACGTGGAGTGGGACAGCAAGTAAAGAGGTATATTGGGCAACTTTTGATACTGTTAACGGCAAAGCGCCACCAACTTGTGTAACTGGTGATGCATTAGTTGCACTTTCAGACGGCAGTTATAAGAGGATTGATCAGGTTACATATGAAGATGAACTTTTAGTGTGGAACTTCTATGAGGGAACATACGACAAAGCCAAAGCGGCAATAATCTTTAATCATGGTACTTGCGATAACACTATTATAGATTTAATGTTTGAAGATAGCACTGCAGTAAGTGTTGTTAACCTGCATCAGTTCTTTGATGCAGATGAAAACAGGTATGTCAACGTTGCTGCCGATACTGTCGAGACGCTTGTAGGTCACAGGTTTGTGAAGATTGGCGAGTATGGATATAATGCAGTGAAGCTTGTAGGGTACAAAATAAGACAGGAAAACACCGACGCATATGGTATTATTTCTTCAGGGCACTATAACATTATTGCTGAAGGTATGCTGACAACAGACTTTGAAACACAGGATACAGGATTGTTTAATTATTTTGATGTTGGTGAAAATCTTACATATAAGAATGTTAATCAAGACATTGAAAGATACGGTCTTTATACCTACAAGGATTTTGAGGGTTACCTAACCCCTGAGTTATTCGATGCGTTCAACGTTAAATATATGAAGGTTGCAGTAGGTAAAGGGCAGTTTACTTATGAGGGTATCCTTAGCTTGATTGAAAAATGGCTTACCAACAATAACGATTTTTGAGCAATTCAAGATATGTAATTGACATTTTAAATTATGAAAATATATTATACAAATAGGTTTACCGGAGGTGAAAATCAATTTTATGACTGACTCAAAAAACTTTGAAAAAGCTGCGTAAAATGTATAATATATTGACTTTTTATAAATAAAATAGTAAAATATTATAAATCATATAAGAAAGGACGAAAGAATATGAAAAAAACTTTATCAATTATTTTGGCATTAACAATGCTCCTGACTATGTCTAACGTATTTGTTTTTGCAGACACACCGGCAGTAGCGTTGCCAACCGCAACCATTACCAAATTGGATGTAACCGAGATGACAGACCCTGCCCTTACATTTGCTATGAACTTTAAAGCGAATGAAGCAACAGCAGAACAGCTTGAAGCGTACGGCAGTTGGTATGCAGACTTTGTTTTTACAGTAAACAAGGATGTTACCTTTAATGCGAGTGGCGAGGCAGACGGTTACCTTGCAGGTCAGTATGAGGCTTGGAGTGAAAGTTGGGTTCCAATTCCGTTCAAGGATACAGAAATTGAG
>JAZRLM010000006.1:0-3817 GCA_045646865.1 Clostridia bacterium | reverse complement strand
GATTTTTCGTCGTAAAAGCGATAGCCTGTAGTTTTGTCAACAAAGGCTGGCATCAACAATCCTATTTCATCGTAATAATGCAGTGTGCGCACACTTACACCCGTAAAATCGGCAAATTCTTTAATCTGCATTTTCAATTTTTATCACCTCACAACAAGAGCATACACTATAACGGAACGTGATAGTCAATACCCTTTTGAAAAAATATGGATTGATGTTCGAAAAATTCTTATTTGTTTAACTGTTTTCAGAAATCCATTTCTTTGACCAAGTAAACATTGTTTCAGACATTGGAATAAAATCAACCGTGCCACCTTTTTTCAAACTTAAAAATGTATTGATAATAGCTTGTTCGTCAGGATTTGCGACTGTGAGCAATTCTCTCTGATGTTTAATATAATTTCCTGTTTGCTTAAAGACAATTGCCTGCACAACAAAAGATGCCGATTTATATAGACCTCTCAAAATATCTTCGCTCTTTTCGTGAAGCATATTATGAACGCATCCGTGAAAGATATTGCAAGCACCAGTTTTGATTGCTCTGTTCACAGCGTTTTCGTCAACAAGAGTTAAAACTTCATCAAGACTTCCCTTAATCGGTGTGGTATCATGGCAAAACTGAAACAGGTCAGATGGATCCCAGTTCATAATATCGTCTTTACCTGAAATAAAACCACAAATCAATTCTCTGTGCGGAAGAGTATCCAACATTTTGTTATAGTTTTGAATATCCATAGCAGACAATTCGTCCAAAATTACAACAACATCAATATCGCTGTTTTCTGTTGCTTCGCCACGGGCGAAACTTCCTTGCAAACCGACAAACCACACACGGTCGCCGAACTGGTCATTTAAAGCACTCAAAAATGTATTCGTCCAATCAATAATTTCTATCATTTTTATTTCCTCATTAAATTCAGTTTTTCTTAAAGTCATAAAGCCCTGCTGTTTCTTTATTTCTATACTCGTGCTTTTCGTAATATCCGATAAGTGTTCCGTCATCATCACGAAGAGCAACCATATAAACATCTTTATTTTCCTCGTCATTGCGATAGGTGTATATGATGTTATTATCTTTACTTTCACCAAACCACGCAACCACCTTGTCAATCATTTCATTAGCAGATGCAGGATGGCAGTCTTTAATGCTTTTGCCCGTCAAATCCTTATGATAACGCTCTATTGCAGATGGATTCATATACACGATTATATCATCCATATCGCAAACAACCACAGGGACAAGGTCTTGGTCCAATACACTTTTTAATAATCTATAAAGTTTCATCCTAATACCACCTTATTTCAATCGATAGTAGCAAGTAGATTTACCCGAGCCTTCACGCTTTAGCTCTCCTTCGCTTACCATTTTACGAAGTGCCCCTTCAACGGAGCTTATGCTGAGGGACGGACAGAATTCTCTGATATCCTGCTTGGTAAAACGCCCCACCTTATTCAGTGATGCCTTTCTTACCATTTCAATTGCAGGAAGTTTTTCTTCTACAATGGAAAATCTGTCTTCAAAGTCTTTATATGCAGCAAGGATGGTACCGAGGATATATTTTATAAAAGGTGTTGCATCCTCGCATCCCTCATGCCAACCATCCTGAGATTTGTTAAGGGAGTCGTAGTATAAATCTTTATTGTTTGCAATTTTAGCTTCAAGCGAGATGTATTTGCCAACATAAAATCCGCTTCTGTAAAGTAACAAGGTAGTTAGCAGTCTTGACATTCTTCCATTACCGTCATTAAAAGGGTGAATGCAGAGAAAATCGTGAATGAATGTCGGAATTGCAATCAATGGTTCAAGTTCAAGATTACCGATAACTTTATTATATTCTTCGCAGATTTTATCAAGTGCTTCTTCAGTTTCATACGGATCAAGGGGGGTAAATAGGACCTCTGAATGTCCGTCAGGATAAGTTGCACTTATATAATTTTGCACACTCTTTGTTTTGCCTGCCATAGGGTTATTCATATGAGTGTACATAATCTTATGGAGCTGAAGGATATAGTTTTTTGAAACAGGAATTGCATCAAAATTCTCGTGGATGATATTAAGAGCATCTCTGTATCCCGCAATTTCTTGTTCATCACGGGTTCTGGGAGTTGTCTTTTCTGCTACAAGTTGTTTAATACGGGTAATTGTCGTAACGATACCCTCAATTGCATTGGAAGACTCTGTGCTTTGTACTTTTGCGATTTCCACAAGCTTTTCAAGTTCTTCTGGACGTTGTTTAAGATAAAGGTCTTGCTTTCCTGCTTCTTTGTATATAGCCGCAATAAGGCCAAGAAGTTCGGAATCCCATTTCTGCTCTTTAATTACTGAATAATTAAACATTCTCATGCCCTTAATCTCCTTTCTTTCCCTTAAATACTGCCACATATTAAGGGAATTGTCAATATTTTAAGCAAATTTCCCCTTATTTATTATTTGTTTTTAAGGTAAAGTTATTCTGCAAAACTGTTTTATCCTTTCGTATCTTTTTCTAACATTTTTCTAGCACTTTTCTAGCGAAAACCCAAAAAAGCTATCTAAAAGTGGCAATACGAAATCAGCGAGAACAGCAAAGGCTTTGAAGGATTTTAACCCCTCAAAGCCTTGATTTTATGCGGTTTTTATCGCTTTTTAAGTTCCTTTAACTTCCGCTTATTTCGTCTATCTAAAAAGACTCTCTAACAGCTCGAAATCAGTTTGTCGGTAATTCCGGCACGTGGGTTCGAATCCCACCCCGTCCGCCAATGAGCTAACAGATTTTTAATCAGTTAGCTCTTTTTCTTTTCCAAAATTCCCTAAAAAAGCCTTTATTTTGTCGATAAGAATTGCAGGTGAGATACGTTACTGCTTTGTTTTATGCGGTTATCTATCATAAAATCCTGACTAAAGCACGATTACATCATGATCTTTTTAACAGTTTTTTATTCTTCATCCATGATTTTTCTCCACACTTGGGACATCTAAGGCGTCTTGTTGTCAAAGTGTGAACGCCCAGAATATACGCCTTGAAAGTTGGTTTGAATGTATGTCCGCATTTTCTGCATTCGTAAACACCTGTTTCATAGTCAACCTTGGCGGTATAGAAAATTACAATCAGAACTAAAACCGCAGAAACTGCCGTAAATGTAATTTCGATTGCAGGAGTTATCATTTCCTCTTCTGCAAGAATAGAACTTATAGCAAGCAAAGTGATACTAATCACAACACCGATAACTGATATTATTATTTTTCTTTTATTGTTCATTTTTTTACTCCATATTTCCAGTCGATAATTCCACCAAATTCTTTTACATTAGTGTATCCAAGTTTTGCAAGACTTTCAGATGCGATTTTGCTTCGTCTGCCTGAACGGCAATATACTAAAATCTGTGCATCCTTGTCGGGTAGCATTTCTTCTGCCTTGTTTTCAATTTCGGTGTATGGAATCAGGATTGCACCCGGGATATGACCCTCGTCAAACTCGTCCTGTTCTCTTGTATCTAAAATGATATGTTCCTCGCCTGAATCCATTATTTTTTTCGCCTCTTCTGGCGTAATTTGTTCGTACATCGTTTTTTCTCCTTTTTCAGCAATAATTATTGATGTGGGACCATCCGCTCCGCCGATAATTCCTATACTTATAGCATCTCCGCAAGCGGTAAGGAAGATGCAGAGAACAGCTGATATAATACATAATATTTTTTTCATAAAAATCTCCATTCCACCGCCATACGTCGGCACAAATAGTAATTTTCTCTTATCTGTATGGCAAGGAATGATAAGAGATTTTTACGCCCATGTGCGTTTCTGAGCGAATGCGAAGAAAATTTCGCACGGGCAATT
>JAZRLM010000005.1:0-45264 GCA_045646865.1 Clostridia bacterium | reverse complement strand
ACCAACCGACCTTTTGTCAAGTCTTTTTTAAAACTTTTTTTAAAAACTTTTCCCTGACGCCCTTCGTTCGGCGCAACTCGTCTATATTAACACACTTTCTCCCCCTTGTCAATACCTTTTTGCAAAAAATTTTAATTTTTTTATTTATTGACAACATAGGGTTTTGTGATATACTTATTCTATACTTTATCAAGAGGTCATATTATAATGAAAGAACTTAATCCAAAAGCAATAACTATGCATCTTGACAGCATCAATATCGGCGATATAATTGTGCTGGATACTGTAAATTCCACAAACACATACGCAAAGGAACTTGCACAAAACGACGCAAAGCACAACACTGTTGTTATTGCAAATCACCAGACAGCAGGCAGAGGCAGGTTGGGCAGAGAATTCTTTTCGCCATCAGACACAGGACTTTATATGAGTATTATACTGCGCCCTTATGAATCTCTGCTTGAGCCGACTGCTGTGACAATAGCGGCAGGTGTTGCCGTTTGTCGCACAATAGAAGAAATCTGTAACAAACGACCCCAAATCAAATGGGTGAACGATATTTTTCTTGACGGCCGCAAAATCTGTGGTATTCTTGCCGAAGCAAGTACAAATTCGGGCACAATTGATTATATAATTGTTGGAATAGGTCTAAATGTATCAACCGAGGATTTTCCCTCAGAACTGAATCATATTGCAGGCTCCTTGGGTCGCAACATCGACAGAAATCTTATAGCAGGAAAATTAATTGCCGAATTTAACCGTCTGCAACCCTTTTGCGGAAGTTGTGAATTGATTGATGAATATAAAGTCCGTTCCCTTGTCTTGGGTAAAAAAATAGATTTCGCCAAAGATGGTAAAACCTATACGGGGATTGCAACCGATATTAATAATGAAGGGAATCTGATTGTAACCCTTGAAAACGACAAAACAATAACACTAAAATCAGGTGAAATCAGTTTGAGAAGTGAACGTTTCACAACTTAGAAATAGCTGTATCTATGACAGATACAGCTATTTCTTATCATCTGAACAGCTCACCGAAATCCCGACCTAAATTGTTGTCATCGTCTTCATCATCATAATCATCTTCGTTATAAAAGCCATCGGCATTGTCAAAATCATCATAGTCGTCATACTCATCATCATATTCTTCGTCATCATCGTCATCCCAATTTCTGTCGCCGCCAAAGGCTTCATCCGGGAAAAGTTCCTCATAGCTGAGCATCTCCGGCTCGTCATTTTCTTCAATTGTCAAATCCACATCAACCGTGTTGTAGTCGCTGTCCATGTCAAGACAGGCTCCGCAACTGTCGCAAACCTTTTTGGGGTCAAGGTCGCACATATTGCACTCGCCGCAGTTGTCACAAATTTTGTTATCATATAAAATACAAAGTTTCTTTTCCATATCCATTTTCCTCTGATTATATTATCTATTTAACACCGCCGTCAGCAATTTAACCGCTGTGTCAAAATCTGTTTTGTTAACCCTTTGAGGCTCGTCATTTTCACAAAGAACCGATATTCCCACCGCGCCGCAAAGGTTGTCTGTTATCAGAATCTGCTCAATATAAAAATCATCTTCACATACTGCGGTTTCGGCATCCAAATTGTTTTCATCAACAATTTTCTCAAGGTCTTTTCTGATGTCCACCGACGCAACCGTCCTTGAATCCTTGGCAATAACCGAACATCCGTCATTGTCGCAGGCATCAACAGTAATTACCCTGTCAAAGTTGTGCGCCCCGAAAAACGCACAGATTCCTCTTGCTCCAAGACGTTTTTGTGCAGAAAATAAAACCGTTACATTTTTAATTTCGCCAACCGATTTAATAGTTTGACAAACCGCAGCTAAACCAACACGATTTTTCAATCCATATCCCGAGAAACTACTCTCGTCCTCATCAAATTCAGCAACCACTGCTCCGAAATCGCCAATGCTTATATCCAATGTATCCGTTTCAATATATAAATCTGAAACTTTTGCCGACTTCAAATCAAGTTCCTCATTATATTTTACAATGCCTTTATTGCCGTTGTCGAAAACTATCGTTCTGTCTGCCAAATCGGCAGGTTTTATCCCTCCGACCGAGGCAAAATATATCCGACTGTCAGTTTTTGAAACAATCATAATTCCTGAGCTGTCCATGCCGCACTCAATACAAAGACCACCATCACCCGAACTTGCAATCAGGTTGCCGAGATTGTCCGTTTCTATTTTTTCAAATATACTGCCAAAATGGTTTTTCAGCAATTCCCTTATACACTCTTCGTTTCCCGAAGGCGAAAACACTTCAAAAAGTTCCTTTAACATCTTTCATCCTTTCCGCAATCCTCAAGAAAGCCTTCAATCATTTTTTGACAAGACACAAAATCCTCCTTGCTCATAACACACACGGGAGAGTGAATATACCTGCAGGGCACCGAAACCGATGCAGTTTTAATACCACCGTCGGTAAGATAAATGGAGCCTGCATCGTTGCCGCCTGTGGTTGATGCCTTAAATTGCCACGGAATATACCTTTTCTCCGCCGCCGAAATCAGCAAATCCACCAACTCTCTGTCTGCCTTGCTTGCAGAGTCCAGAACCGAAATTGCCGCACCACACCCAGACTTTGTAACCCGTAGATTTTCGGGGATGCCTGTCATATCGTTGCAGGTAGTGCCCTCTATCACCACAGCATAATCAGGATTTATACCCTTTGCTACAACCTTTGCACCGCGCAGACCAACCTCTTCCTGAACAGTAAAGGCACAGACCAAATTTACATTCCAACTCTTTTTAAGAATTTCAATCATAATTGCACAGCCCAGTCTGTCATCAAGAGCCTTTGCCTTTATCTGACCGCCGAACTCAACATATTTACTGTCAAAGCCGAAATAATCGCCCTTTTCAACAATTGTTTCTGCCTCGGCTTTGGTCCTTGCCCCAATATCAACAAACAGTTTGCCTTCGCTTGGTGTTTTTTTGCGTTCTTCTTTTGTGGTAAGATGAATAGGCTTTAATCCTATAACACCTTTTCTTCCATTCACGCATACCCTTTTTGATATGAGGATACGGGGATCAATACCACCAACCGATGCAAATTTAATGTAGCCGTCATCGGTAAGGTCGGTAACAATGAATCCAACCTCGTCCATATGGGCAGAAAGTAAAATTGTTTTTGCATCAGACGGTTCCTCTGCCAGTTTAAACACAAGCATATTGCCCATACTGTCAACCGACATATCAACCTCATAATTTTCAAGTTCCTTCATTATAATATTACGGACTTCTGTTTCATAGCCCGAAACCCCAAAGGCTTCTGTCAATTTTTTAAGCAATGACCTCACCTCCGCAAATTACTTCACAAATCAATTCATACACGCTTTCAGCATCGGTTAATTCTACGGTTTCCACAGTAGTGTGCATATATCTGATAGGAATAGACAGTACAACACAAGGAACACCGTTTCCTGATGTCTGTATTGCCCACGCATTTGTTCCCGTGCTTCTCGGTGCAACTTCTATTTCATAAGGTATACCCTTTTCCTTAGCAATCTTCATAACGTGTTTTGTCATTTCATAATGCACATTGGGGCCGCGGCAAATTGCCACTCCGCTACCTAACGGAAAAGTGTCACTTCCGCAAGCATCAGGAGTTTCGCCATAGGTTACATCAACCACTATCGCAAGGTCAGGCTGACATTGACCGGTTATGGTATATGCCCCTTGAAGTCCCTGTTCTTCGCCCGAAGCAAAAGTAACACATATGTTATAAGGAAGCTCTTTTCCTTTTAACTGTTCCAACACTGCAAAGACTGCCGCCATAGACAATCTGTTGTCAAGGGCAGGAGATGAGATTCTGTCGTTCATCAATGCACATAAATCCCCTTTCAGCATAATCGGGTCGCCAACCGAAATCAGCTCGGATGCATCAGCACCAAGCCCTGTATCGATAAGCATATCTTCAATCTTAAGGCCTTCCTTTTCTTCCGCCTTTGCCATAAGATGAGGTGGTTTTGCGCCTATTATTCCAAAAACTTCTTTTTTACCCAGAATAGTCACCTCGCAGGCAGGGAGAATCCGCTCGTCAACACCGCCAAGGGTTTTGAATGACACAAAGCCGTTTTCATCAACTGCTGACACAATAAGTCCTATTCTGTCAAGATGAGCTTCTATCAAAACGGTCGGTGCATCTGCATTTTTCGACAGTATTGTTCCCATAACACAGTTGGTTTTTGTCACCCGTGCATCAAAGCAGTAGTTTTTCAGTTTTTCGCAGACAAATTCTGCAAAATTTCCTTCATACCCAGTAACTCCGGGAACAGAAAGAAGTTCTTTTGTTATTTCCTTAATGTTATTCATAAGCATTGTCCTTTTTTATTGATACGTTTATTATACTTCATTAAAGTTTTTCCGTCAAGGCAAAGCGTTATTATATTATTTTTTTATTTTGTCAAAAATAATTTTATCCAATGTATTTACTTTTTTATTTTTTCGTGTTATATTGTATTTGGTAAAAGTTGCGGTTTTATGCATTATAAATATTATTATCAACACTTTATACAAACGAGGGGAATTTAATTATGGATATGGTCATTACAATTCTGGGCCTGATAGGCGGTCTTGCCCTGTTTCTTTTCGGTATGGACTTGATGGGCGACGGACTTAAAAAGCTGGCAGGTGGCAAGCTTGAATCTATTCTTGCACGTCTTACTTCAAACAGAGTGACCGGCCTGCTGCTTGGTTTTGCAGTAACAGCGGTTATTCAAAGCTCTTCTGCAACAACAGTTATGCTGGTTGGTTTTGTTAACTCAGGCATTATGAAGTTAGGACAGACTATCAGCATTATTATGGGTGCAAACATCGGAACAACCGTTACCGCATGGCTTCTTTCGTTAAAAGACATTGAAGGTGCTGCCTTCATCAATCTTTTAAAGCCTGAAAACTTCACTCCTATTCTTGCAGCAATCGGTGTTATTATCACCATGACTTCAAAAAAGGATTCAAAAAGAAATGTTGCCACAATCCTTCTGGGCTTTTCTGTTCTGATTTTCGGTATGGAAGCTATGAGCGATGCAGCAAGTTCGTTTAAGGATAACAAAGGTTTTCAAAATCTGCTGATAATGTTCTCAAACCCGATTATGGGTATTATTGTGGGTACAATCTTCACCGCGATCATCCAGAGCTCCTCTGCATCGGTCGGTATTCTGCAGGTGTTGGCAGGTTCTATGTCAATTCAGCATGCGGTTGCCCTCCCAGTTCTTCTGGGTATGAACATTGGTACAACAATTACCCCCATCATTTCTGCCATCAGCGGTAATACAGAATCAAAACGAGTTGCAGCATCGTGTCTTTACATTAAAATGATTGGTGTTGTTGTTGTAACTGTGGCATATTATCTGATGTACTATTTAGGAATAAGACCCATTGTTGCATTTATGGCATCCAATGCTTCATTCTTCTCAATTGCAATCACACATACGGTATTCAACATCATTTCTACTATAATTCTTATGCCGTTCTGCTCGCTGATTGAAAAGCTTGCAATAAGCACAATCAAAGTAAAAGGTGATAAGAAGGAAGAAAAAACAAATACCTTTGACACATTGGACGAAAGATTTCTTAATATACCTTCGTTTGCTGTTGAAAAGTGCCGTGAACTGGTTTGCGATATGGCAAAACTCTCGGCATACTCATTCAATGCAGCAACGGCCCTTATGTCTGATTACAGCGACGAAAAATTCAAGGAAATTATGGAACACGAAAAACTGGTTGATAAATACGAGGATAAAACAAGTTCATATCTCGTAAAAATTGCCGCAAACAATATGTCGTCCAAAGACAGTAAGGTTGTGACCGAGCTTCTGCATTGCATAGGTGATATCGAAAGAATTTCCGACCACGCTGTAAACATTGCCGAAGTAGCTCAGGAAATGTACGAAAAGGGCATATCATTCTCACAGCAGGCACAAAATGACATAAAAATTATTACAGCCGCATCTGCCGAAATTCTTGAACTTGCAACAGAAGCTCTGACAAGTGAAAACGTAGAAATTGCATCAAGGGTTGAACCTCTTGAACAGATTATTGACCGCTTAAAGCGCAAAATCAAGGGCAATCACATTTCACGTCTTAAACAGGGCGACTGCACTATGGAACTTGGATTTATACTTTCGGACCTTCTTACTAACTACGAACGAGTTTCAGACCATTGTTCAAATATTGCGGTTTGCATCATTGAAATATCCCACGATTCATTTGAAACTCACGAATATCTTAAAAACATCAAGGAAAATCCAAATCAGACATTTGAAGCTCTGTATGAATCGTACAAAGAAAAATATGCAATTTAATCTTAATACAAAAAAATGGAAGATGAGTTCATCTTCCATTTTTTAATACCAACTATTCTTCATTCATTCTTGCAAGTGCTTTTTTCTTAATAACTTTATAGCACACAAAATGCATTATTATTACAAGTATCCACGAAATCGGCCAGCAAAGAAACAGAATCTGCGGTGTATGATTCAAAGGGAGCACAGTCAATATCCACAGTATTCTGAAACCGCAGGCACCCACAAGTGAATTTACCATTGCAGTAACCGAATATCCAAGGCCGCGAAGCTGACCTGCCTGAACCTCCATTATACCGCACAGAAAATATGGAAGACCTACAAATAACATTCTTATTACTCCAAAATCTATGGCCTCCTGCGAGTCAGTAATATATATACCAAGAAGCTGGCGGGCAAAAATCACTGTTATAAGACCTAAGGTAACCCCTACCACCGCCACACTTGCGGCACAAACTTTTACTGTTTTGCGCAGACCTTTCTCATTTTTTGCGCCATAGTTCTGACTTACGCCGGTTATTGCCGCCTGATAAAATGCGTTCATTGCCATATATATAAAACCTTCAACGTTGCCCGAAGCCGCCGCACCTGCAATTGCCGCTGTGCCAAATGAATTTACAGAAGCCTGAATAAGTGTGTTGGCAACAGCAAAAAGCGAACTCTGAACGCCTGCAGGTACACCTATTTTAACAATTGACACAAACTCATTTTTATAAAATCTCAACTTTTTAAGATTAAGGCGGTATACTTCTTTTTCTCTTGTAAGGATACAAATAACCGAAACTGCAGAAATGTAATTTGATACAGCAGTTGCAATGGCAACACCGTCAACACTCATGTGGAAACCGATTACCAAAACAAGATTTAAAACTACATTTACGATTCCTGAAAATGCCAGTATGTACAACGGGCGACGTGTATCACCTACTGCCCTTAATATTGAAGCACCAAAGTTATATACAAGTGCCGCAGGTATGCCTGCAAAATATATTTTCATATATAACACTGCACCGTTTAAAACATCGCCTTCCGGAGTTTTCATAAGCCTTAAAAGATATTCCGAAAGAAAAATACCAATAATCATAGCCACTATACCTGCAACTATACCAAGAGCAATTGAAGTATGCACCGCTTTGTGCATTCCCTTTTCATCGCGGGCACCGTGACAACGTGAAACAACAACACTTGCACCGGCGGTAAGACCTATAAACAGACTTATAATCAGAGAACAAAGACTTCCCGTTGCACCAACCGATGCCATAGCTTTACTGCCTGCAAAACGGCTCACAACTATTATATCTGCCGCATTATATAAAAGCTGCAAAATATTGCCTAAAATAAGCGGTATAACAAAAGCTACCATACTTTTGAAAACAGAACCGTTTACCATATCTACTGTGTTGATCTTTTTATTCACAGTCTTTACCCCCATTTCATATCCTGATAATTATATCCCCACCACAAAATAAAGTCAAGGTGATATCATAAACTTTGTTCAAAAATCAATTGAAAGCAAAAATCCGCACACTATTGTGTACGGATTTTGTGGTCGAGGCGACAGGATTCGAACCTGCGGCCCCCTGGTCCCAAACCAGGTGCGCTACCAAACTGCGCCACGCCTCGATTTATTAAATTGTCAACTATCCCATTATACACATTTAAATCACTTTTGTCAATACCTAAATTTGGCGGAAGAATATCTTCCGCCAAAAAACATATAATTTTAAATTAAATCAGCAAGATGAGGCCTGAGTTTTTTGAAGATAAAGTTTCCAATCCAGCTAATCACAGCTACAAACGCCCAGAAATAAATTGTCTGCCATAAGGGTCTTTCCCAGAAACCTGTTCCATAAACAAAGGTATCACGATAACCCTGTGTTACATAATGTATGGGATTAAGCTCAAATAATATATGAAGATTTTGAGGCAGGTCGTCTATCTTCCAGAAAAGCGGGGTTATCCAGAACCCAAACTGTATCATAACACCTACAAAGTTGCTGGTATCACGAATAAAAGCAGTAAGAGTTGCCGTTATTCTGCCCAGCGCAAGTGTCAGCGCAAACGCCGAAATCATATAATAAACAATCTGCAAATCGAGCCATTCGGGAGGGTATCCGCAGGCGAAATTTACTATAAAGGTCAGCAACACAAAAAACAAATGAACAAACGCCGCAGATATAACGCGTACTGCAGGCAAAAGTTCCACCTTGAAAACGACCTTTTTCACAAGGTACGAATAATCAAGCAAAACTCCCGTTGCACCGCCCCATCCTTCAGAAATAAAGAACCACGGAACAATACCCGAAACCAGCCACAGAACATAAGGAACACCGTTAACCGGACCATTTTGAAAGGCTATCTGGAACACAAACCAATAAATCATTATGGTAACTATCGGAGTAACAAAACCCCAAATCATACCCAGTGCTGAGCCTGCATATTTGGCTCTGAAATCATTTTTCGCCAATGAAATTAACATATCCTCTTCCTCCGGTATTATTTATTCTTCCAATCCTCAAGTCCCGTTTTGATAGCTGTCATCATTCGGGTTTTAAAGTGGTGGTCTATCTCGTTTCTTTGATTTATAAAATCCTTCATTTCCTGACGCTTTGATGCACCGTCCATAGGACAAGGGTTATGAACAATGGGAATATTCTCCCTTTTTGCAAAACCTTTTATATCGCCCTCGGCAACATAAATCAGTGGTCTTATAACATACATATCAGTCCGCGACAGATAAGTCACAGGCGAAAAGCAATTCAGCCTGCCCTCATAAAAAAGCGAAAGAAAAAAGGTCTCAATTACATCTTCGTTATGGTGTCCCAGCGCAACCTTGTTGCAGCCATGGTCTTTTGCAAGGTCATTTACGCCACCCCGCCGCATCTTTGCACACAGCGAGCAGGGATTTTTTTCTTTTCGGACATCAAACAGAATTTCTGCAATATCGGTGTTTTTAACCACATATTCAACCCCGATTTCGTCGCACAGGCTTTTAACGGGAGAATAATCTACACCTTCAAAACCCATATTAAGTGTAACACCCATAACCTCAAAAGGAACTTCCGAAAATCTTCTGTATGCCGCCAATGCACAAAGCAGGGTCAGGCTGTCTTTACCGCCCGAAACACCAACGGCAATTTTGTCACCGGCTTGTATCATATTGTAATCCTGAATTGCACGGCGCATTCCGCTTAAAACTCTACGCATAAAACTATTCCTCTATACTTAATTTAGCCAAAGCACGGCATCTGTGACTTATTGAGTTTTTCACCTCAGCCGGCAGCTCTGCCAAGGACTTACTGAATTGCTCCACATAAAATACCGGATCATATCCAAAACCGTTTTCACCGCGTTTTTCTGTAAGAATATATCCCTCACATTCGCCACGAAATGTTATGGGTTCTCTATCAGGATAAGCAATCGCAATAACGCAAACAAAACGGGCTGTTCTTTTTGAGGTTTCAACTCCCTCCAACGCTGTCAGTAATTTAGAAATATTTTCATCATCGGACGCACCTTCACCTGCAAATCGCGCAGTATAAACCCCCGGTGCACCATCAAGGGCATCAACGCACAATCCGCTGTCGTCCGCAATGGCAGGGAGCCCCGTTGCCCGCATAATGGTAACTGCCTTTTTTATAGCATTTGCCTCAAAGGTATCGCCGTCTTCGATTATTTCCACATCACCGCAACCTGCCGCATCAAGGGTTACAAGTTCAATTTTATCCCCGAGAATAGCCTGCATTTCCTGGGCTTTATGTTTATTCTGGCTTGCAAGAATAAGTTTCATATATGCTCTCCGTTTCAATTTGTCAATTTGTATATATTATTTATACCATATTTTTTGGTTGTTGTAAATATTGATAGTTGCAAAATTTAAATTTTTGTGATATACTGTTTTGGATGTGTGAAAAATTAACGCAAAACATGGTTAATTTTTTAACAAATTTTAAAAACCCCTTGTATGTTTGGGTAATATATGGTAAAATATAATTAATAATTTATATAAATATTTTTTTGGAGGTAATTTAATATGTCAGTAAAAGTTGCTATTAACGGCTTTGGCCGTATCGGACGTCTTGCATTCCGTCAGATGTTCGGCGCAGAAGGTTATGAGGTAGTTGCAATCAACGACCTTACAGATCCCAAGATGCTTGCTCATCTTCTCAAGTATGACTCATCACAGGGCAGATACGACGGTCACACTGTTGTTGCCGGTGAAGACAGCATCACTGTTGACGGAAAAGAAATCAAAATCTACGCTATCAAGGATGCTAAGGAATGCCCCTGGGGTGCTCTTGGTGTAGACGTTGTTCTTGAATGTACAGGTTTCTACTGCTCAAAAGAAAAGTCACAGGCTCACATTGATGCCGGTGCAAAGAAGGTTGTTATTTCTGCTCCTGCAGGCAATGACCTTAAGACAATCGTTTTCACAGTAAACGAAGATACACTTACAGCTGATGACACAATCATTTCTGCTGCATCATGTACAACAAACTGCCTTGCTCCTATGGCAAAAACTCTTAACGACTACGCTCCTATCCAGAGCGGTATCATGGCTACAATCCATGCATACACAGGCGACCAGATGATTCTTGACGGTCCTCACAGAAAGGGTGACCTCAGACGTGCAAGAGCAGGTGCTGTTAACATCGTTCCTAACTCAACAGGTGCTGCAAAGGCTATCGGTCTTGTTATCCCTGAACTAAACGGTAAGCTTATCGGTTCAGCTCAGAGAGTTCCTGTAACAACAGGTTCAACAACAATCCTTACAGCAGTTGTTAAGGGCAAAGACGTTACAAAGGAAGGCATCAACGCAGCTATGAAAGCAGCAGCTTCTGCTTCATTCGGCTACAACGAAGACGAAATCGTTTCTTCTGATATCGTTGGTATCACATACGGTTCACTCTTCGATGCAACACAGACAATGGTTGCAAAGATTGCTGATGACCTTTACGAAGTTCAGGTTGTTTCTTGGTATGACAACGAAAACTCATACACAAGCCAGATGGTTAGAACAATCAAATATTTCGCAGAAATCTAAGAAATATAACTTTAAACCCCCTGTGGCGATGCCACAGGGGGTTATGTTATGCAAAAATGCCCTCCAGAAGGAGGGCGTTTTCTTGTTTTACTTCTTGCCTAAATTCACAGTAACCTTTTTCATAACAATAGGTTCTACGGGTGATGCAAGTTCTCCTGACTGATTATAGTCAAGTTCCTTTTTCAAAAGGCTGTCAATAACATTCATTCCTATAATTACCTTACCGAATGCCGCATAATTTCCGTCAAGGAATGATGCATCATCATAGCAGATAAAGAACTGGCTTGATGCACTGTTGGGGTGGTCTGCGCGTGCCATTGAAATCACACCGCGAGTATGGCTTAATGTATTTTGCTCAAAACCGTTTGATGCAAACTCGCCGACAATGGTGTTTTCACTACCGCCTGAACCGTTGCCATCAGGGTCGCCGCCCTGAGCCATAAAGCCTTCAACAATGCGGTGGAATGTTAAACCATCATAAAATCCACTCTTAACCAATTCCACAAAATTAGCAACAGTCTGAGGTGCATATTCGGGGTAAAGCTCAATCAATACCTTTTGTCCATCCTCCATCTGAATTGTAACAACCGGATGTCCTGTCGGAATTTCTTCATATGTTTTAACATTGCTGCTCATCTGTTTTTCGTATTCTTCATACATCTGATTTGTGTAGTCTATAACTTCCTGCATAAGTCTTGTCACACGATTAACAATAACAACCGCTTCAGCACGTGTACCGCCGTTGCCGGGTTCGATATTGCTGTTTTCATCGCCTGTCATTATATGCAAAAGGAATGCATTTTCGATAGCAGCAGCGACAGCTTCGGGATAATTCTGTTCAATCTCAGACTTGTCGTTATAAGTTGTGTCCTGAGGCTGACCAATAATACCCAGAACATTTCCTATTCCTTCACTGACAATATACGCCATCTCCCATCTGCTGATTGGCATATCAAAGTTCGCAGCGCTCATCACCCCCGGAGTAATTTCTCCAACATTTGAATTTTCATCAAGGGGAATGAAAATTGTGGTTGTTGCAAAATTATAATACTTTGCTGCCCAATGGGTTCCGTCATCAAATTCATCAGGAATAACTGCTCCTACCTTTTCGCACATAGCTGAGGTCAGCATTTTTACAAACTCACCGCGCGAAATCTTGTCATCGGGACGGAATCTTCCGTCAGGGTCACCGTTTATTGAACCGCCTGTATATGCTTCTTCTATTTCAGTCTCCGACCAATGACCGGTAACATCCTTAAAAGGATGTGCAAATGCTGTAACGCTGCAAAGCATAACCACAGCAAGTACTAGTGCCATTATTTTTTTCATAGGTATTCTCCTTTTATAGGTTATTCTTCAATGATTGTAACACTCTTCATTACAATAGGCTCAACAGGTGATGCAAGCTCGCCTGACATATTGAAGGTTCTTTCAACATCAAGGAATGCATCAACAACCTCCATACCTTCGATAACCTTACCAAATGCCGCATAGTTACCGTCAAGGAACGATGCATCATCATAGCAGATAAAGAACTGACTCGATGCGCTGTCGGGATTCTGGCTGCGTGCCATTGAAATTACGCCTCTTGTGTGGCTCAAGGTGTTACCTTCAAAACCGTTTGCCGCAAATTCGCCGGGAATCTCAACACCGCTGCCGCCCATACCTGTGCCTTCGGGGTCGCCGCCCTGCGCCATAAAGCCTTCAACAACGCGGTGGAAGCCCACGCCATCGTAAAAGCCGTCCGAAACAAGATCAATGAAGTTCTGAACTGTCTGGGGTGCATATTCGGGATAAAGTTCAATTACAAACTCGCCCCCGTTTTCCATCTCTACCAATATCTTTGTGTTTTCTGTCATAACATTTTCCTCCTTAGTATTTTCTGTCGGTTTTTCTTCCTCTTTTTTGTTCTCTTCATTTTGGCTGGTTGATGATGTAAAATTACTTTCTGCATCTTTGCCGCAACCCGCAGCTGCAAATGCAAAAAGCGCAATCATAACCGTCATTGTCAAAATAACTGTAATTTTTTTCCAAACAGAATTGTTTCTTTTTTTATTATTTGACATATTTATATTTTCCTTTCTTTATCCTCTAAATCATTGTAATTCTTCCCGCAGAATTTGTCAATACTATGAATGTTACATTTTAATGAATTTTTATTTTTAGGTATTGTTTTTAAATGAAATTTATGGTAATATACTAAATGTAGAAAAGTTTGCTTTTTTATATAATAGAGAATTAAACCATTCCCTGTTATATAAAAACAGAAATAATATTGCCTGTGTGAAATTTTCTGTCAAAGGCGGAAACGCACATAGACAAACAAAGCGGTTACGCCGCTTTGCTTCTCCGCATTGCGGAATATATATTCTCATTTCAGGGGGCGATTACTTGAAAAAAACATTCAGGGGAATTGGTTTCTATCTGGTATTATTCCTGATAATACTTGCTATATTCGTTATGACATCAATGCCCGAACCAACCACTAAATACGTATATTCTGACCTTGTGTCCTTAATCGAAAAAGGCGAGGTTGCCGAAATGGAGGTCGTTGACCCAATCATCCATGCAAAGCTTACAGATGGCACACTGATTGAGGTTGCCACTCCGGGTTATGCCGTGCTGTATCTGAGTGTAGGCGAAGAAATTGACCGTCAGATTGCAAGCGGAAGTCTTAAAGTAGATACTCCCAAACCCGATTCACCGCCTTGGTGGCTTAGTATGCTGCCTTCATTCGGGCTTATCATAATAATGATAGTGTTCTGGTTTGTCTTTATGCGTCAGGCACAAGGCGGCGGCAAAGGCGGAGTTATGTCCTTTAACAAGAGCCGTGCCAAGGCTGTAACTGATGACAAGAACAAGAAAACCTTTGACGATGTTGCAGGTGAAGACGAAGAAAAAGAAGAACTGCAGGAAATTGTTGATTTCCTTAAGAATCCTCAGAAATTCCGCGAGCTTGGCGCAAGAATCCCCAAGGGCGTTCTCCTTGTAGGTCCTCCCGGAACAGGTAAAACCCTTCTTGCCAAAGCAGTTGCAGGTGAAGCTGGCGTTCCCTTCTTCTCAATTTCCGGTTCTGACTTTGTTGAAATGTTCGTAGGCGTGGGTGCATCACGTGTGCGTGACCTTTTTGAGCAGGCAAAGAAATCTGCACCCTGCATTATCTTTATTGACGAAATCGACGCTGTTGGTCGCCAGAGAGGCGCAGGCCTTGGCGGCGGACACGACGAAAGGGAACAGACCCTTAATCAACTTCTTGTTGAAATGGACGGTTTTGGCGTTAACGAAGGTGTAATCGTTATTGCCGCAACAAACCGCCCCGATATACTGGACAGCGCACTTCTCCGTCCCGGTCGTTTTGACCGTCAGGTTGTTGTTGATGCCCCGGACGTAAAGGGCAGAGAAGCAATTCTTGTGGTTCATTCAAAGGGTAAACCCCTTGCCGATGATGTTAAACTTGACGTTCTGGCAAAGGCAACAGTTGGCTTTACCGGTGCCGACCTTGAAAATCTTATGAACGAGGCTGCACTCCGCGCCGCAAGACTTGGTGCAAAGGTAATCACTATGTTCGACCTAGAAGAATCAATTATGAAGGTTCTTGCAGGTCCTGAAAAAAGAACCCGCAAAATTACCGAAAAGGACAAAAAGATTACCGCATACCACGAGGCAGGTCACGCGGTTGTACAGAAAATGCTGCCCACTCAGGACAGAGTTCAGCAGATTTCAATTATCCCCCGTGGCAGAGCTGCAGGTTATACAATGTCACTCCCCAAGGATGATTCTTCACATATGACAAAAACAGAAATGCTTGAAGAAATCATTTCACTCCTTGGCGGACGTGTAGCAGAAAGCATCTTTCTTGAAGACATCTGCACCGGCGCATCAAACGATATCGACCGTGCCACCGCCATTGCTAAAAACATGGTTGTCCGCTTTGGTATGAGCGAGGTTTTGGGCACACGTTCATTTGCAAACAACAATGACGAAGTATTTATCGGCCGAGATTTTGGTCACACCAAGGATTACAGCGAAGATGTTGCCGCAAAGATTGACTCTGAAATCAAGCGTATAATTGACGAATGTTATGCACGTTGTGAAGAAATTCTTAAGGCTAATTCCGGAGCAGTTGAAGCAACAGTTGCTCAGCTTCTTGAAAAAGAAAAAATTGATGCAGATGACTTTGACGCAATTTTTAATAGGGAAGCTTCTGACGCAGTTGTAACCGAAGAAACTGTTGCAGATACCGAAAAGACAGAAGATTAAGCAATAAAGGGCTGTTGCAAAAGCAACAGCCCTTATACATAGGAGCGAACCCCAATGAAAAATTATGAAATAAAATGTCCTGCAAAAATCAATCTTTCACTTGATGTTGTCAGCCGCCGTGAAGACGGATATCACAACCTTTCAATGATTATGCAGGAAATTAATCTTTTTGACATACTTACCTTTGAAATATCCGAAGGCAGTGAAATTATATTAACATCAACCGATGACTCTGTCCCCACCGACGACAGCAACCTTATAAACAAAGCTGCAAAAGCATTCTTTGATAAAACCGGAATATCCGCATCAGCAAGAATTCATTTATGCAAAAATATTCCTATGGGTGCAGGTCTTGGAGGTGGCTCAACCGATGCCGCAGGAACATTAACCGCACTTAACACAATATTTGACACCCCTCTTACAACCGACGAACTGGCTGTTATAGCAAAAACTTTAGGTGCAGATGTTCCCTTCTTTATATATGGCGGTTGTATGCTTGCCGAGGGCATTGGCGAAATTCTCTCACCTCTTCCTCCGCTGTCAGATGCATATATTTTATTAGCAAAACCTCCCGTTCACGTATCAACGGCTTATGTATACAAAAATCTTGTTCTTGACGAAAGCATAAAACATCCCGATACCAAGTCGGCAATTACTGCACTTGAAACCGGGAACCTTGACCTTCTGGCATCATCCTGCGGGAATGTGCTGGAAACCGTTACCGCAAAGGAATATCCCGAAATAGAAGAATACAAAAAAATAATGTTATCTAACGGTGCGGCATACTCGCTGATGAGCGGAAGCGGCTCGTCTGTGTTTGGAATATTTGCAGATGAAATCTCTGCACACACGGCATATAACAAATTTAAAACCATTACACCATTTGCATATTGGGTATAAAAAACAAGAGAAGACTGTATAAGCGGTCTTCTCTTGTTTTTTATTTAACGTTATAGTCGCCTTTAATCATCACAATTATATCGGTTTGTGCCTTTAACCCTCTGCCATCGCCAACAGGAACAATAAGCAAGTGGTTTGCGGGCATTTCGGTTCCGTTTGCCAGATCGTAACCTGCGGTAGTATCCGCAAGACCGCCCTTTTCGGTAGCGATTATTTCAGCCTTGCCCATTCGCAAAATCAGCTCTGCACCAGCAGAACAGATGATTTCGTCACCTTGCTTTGCCTCTACTACAATGAAGGCATTTGCTGTGCCTTGTTCTGTTCCTCCCGCAGATAACCCTGCAAGCTTGCTCTCAACATACTGTTCTATCTTTGGGATAAGCACGTCTTCAATATAAGATAATGAAATCAACGGGTCGTCGTCCGTGCCAGGTGCCGCCAAAGTAATAATAAACAACGAGCAAAGGCAAACCAGCCCTGCAACAATTTTTAATTTCATTCTTTTTTTCACGTTATGTTCCTCCTTATTCTTTAGCTTCACAACAGCACTCAAAGACCGAAGCTTATTTCCAGAGCCTCGTTAACTCTTGTCATAAGCTCGTCGTCAAGGTGCCCTATTTTTTCTTTTAATCTTCGTTTGTCAATGGTCCGTATTTGCTCCGCCAGAACCACAGAATCCTTCGAAAGCCCATATTCATTGGCATCAAGTTCGATGTGTGTGGGCATTTTTGCTTTGTTTATCTGGGATGTGATGGCAGTTGCAATAACTGTTGGACTGTATCTGTTACCCACGTCATTCTGGATAATAAGTACAGGTCTCACTCCGCCCTGTTCCGAACCAACCACAGGGCTTAAATCTGCATAATAAATATCTCCTCTTTTAATAACCACGATAATTCACACTCCGCAAGTATTCAAGAATTGGTGCGGAAACAAAGCATATTCTGCCATTTCGCACATTCAATCCTTGGTACATTATACGCAAAGTATGAAATTTTGGCTCTATGTATCCAGAAGATATTTAGTTACTTCCGTCACTTCGCCGTCCCTGATATAAATGCGCGGAACACGGCGCCCTACTGCACAAACAAGCTCATACCCGATTGTGCCGATAAGCTCTGCCGTATTCTCGGCAGAAATCTTACCCGAGCCGCCAAACAAGATAACCTCGTCACCGACATTTATATTATTAACCGCAGTTACATCAATCATACATTGATCCATACAAATTCTTCCTGTCTGTTTTACCTCACATCCGTTAACAGACACAATAGCCTTATTTGAAAGGCTCCGCATATATCCGTCGGCATAACCGACTGATACGGTTGCAATTTTTGCCGATTGATTTAAAGTATAGGTTCTTCCATAACTGAGAGTTGCCCCTTTGTCAAGCACCTTTATATGGCTGACCCTTGACTTAAACGCCATTGACGGCTTTAAATCAATCATTGATTTATCAAAATCCGAAGAAGGGTATATGCCGTAAAGAACTATACCCGCACGCACCATATCAAGATGCATTTCAGGAAATTTTAATAAACCCGCGCTATTGCAGATATGCTTAACGGGAATTTTTAAACCTTTTTCTTCAAGACCCTTCCCCACCGCCATAAAGCGGTCAAACTGCACCCTTGTAAAATCGTCTGCAGCATCATCTGCCACCGCAAAATGCGAAAACATACCCTCTATCTGAATATGAGGAAGGCTTGAAATCTTTAAAATTTCATCTATTGTGCCGCTGTCTTCTGCAAGAAATCCTATACGCGACATTCCTGTATCAAGTTTTATATGCACCTTTACGGTTTTATTTTTGTCACACGCCTGAGAAAGCCTTTCTGCAAAAGAAAGGTCCGAAACGGTTGGCATTATATCAAAATCAATTAACTTTTTTATGTCTGAATCGGGTGAATTGCCAAGAACCAGAATCGGGACATCAAATCCAGCTTTTCTCAGTTCCAACGCCTCGTCAGCAAAGGCAACAGCCAATTGGTCGGCACCGTTTTCCAGCAATACCTTTGCCGTCTCCCGAACACCGTGACCGTAAGCATTTGCCTTTACCACACCCATAAGACGCGCACCCTTTGCCAATTTCTTTTTTATCTCTGATGTGTTGTGACCTATGGCATCCAAATCAATTTCTGCCCAGGCTCTTAAATCGGTTGTCATTTTACCATCTCTTTTTACAAATTATTTAAGTTCATCCACAATGGCCATAGCAACATATTCTGCCACATCCCCTGCAATAAGACCGTGAATACCAAATTTTTCTGCCGCCATATCTCCTGCTTTACCGTGAATATATGCGCCCAAAGCCGCAGCATCAAACGCATCAAGTCCCTGACCAAGAAACGCTGCTATAACCCCCGAAAGCACATCACCCGTACCTCCTGTTGCCATACCCGGATTTCCCGTTGGGTTAATCTTCATCCGCCCGTCGCATGCTGCAATAACGGTATTTTGGCCCTTAATCAAAACTGTTATACCGTGCCTTTGGGCAAAGTCTGCCGCAATTGCCGCGCGGTTTTGCTGAATTTCATCTATGGAAAGCTTAGTCAGCCGCGACATCTCACCGGGATGTGGTGTAATAACCACGTCACAGCTCTTCTCATTGAGAATTTCGCAATTTTTACTGAGGGCATTAAGCCCGTCTGCATCAATAACCAACTTCCCTTTATACTCCAAAAGCAGGGTTTTAAGTATATTGTGCATATCAGAGTTCTGACCCAAGCCGGGACCAAAAACCACAGCATCGGCTTTATTTGCATATTTCAGAATCGTCTTCATTGACCCCTCTGTAATTTTACCGTCGCTATCCTCCAGCGGTGCCGTCATTGCCTCGGGCACCATACAGGCAACAATATGTCGTTCGCTTTCGGCAGTTCCCACAGTAACAAGCCCTGCACCGCTCCGCAATGCACCTTTTACCGCGAGATATGCAGCCCCCGTCATGCCACAGCTGCCTGCAACAATAAACACTCTTCCGCAACTGCCTTTATTGGCATCATCGCATCGTTGGGGGATAAGAGCCTTCATCTCGACATTTTGCATATTTTTGCACTCGGCATCGCCGCAAACAACTGCCACCGCAGTTGTTTTGTTGTGGGAAATGCTGACCGAAACATTTTGCCTTTCGCCCTTAAAAACAATAAAGGGCGCCCCAGGACTTTCGTGTTCAACAGAAATCTCCGAAAGCTCAAGACCCCTTATTCCAATCTTTTTATACTTGACAAAAGCCTCCTTGGCAGCATAAAAGCCGGCTAAGGTTTCAAATCTTTCACCCGATTTCATAAAATATTCAATTTCAGCCTGCGAGAATACTTTATCGGTAAAACCTACAGTATTCTCGACAGCCTTTTTTATTCTTTCAATTTCAATTATATCAACGCCGCAGTTTATCATCTTTTTGGATTAAACTTTTTAATGTTATTAACAATTTTTTCCGAAGGATTAAATATCAGCATTGTCTTTACGCTTTCGCTCATATATACCACAAAAAAGTTTGTGTCGGAATTTTTTTCGGCTGATGCATAAATCTTCTTAACCGACATATCTGAAAGATATCTGTTGAATTCGCCATGTTCCTCGCCGCAAACGCCATAAGCCTCAAGGCCTGTAACCTTAACAGTTGTCAATCTTTTTCTTCCTTTGCGGTTTATAATCTTGTCAACATCCATCTCGGTATTAACCAAAGAATACTCGTATTCCAGATTCTGTGCAACCACCAGACGGTATGCAATATAAAATACCGCTATTACAAAAAAGGGTACAAGTCCTGACAACATGGGAACCAAAGCAGGAAGAAACACAAACAACGCAAATGCGACAATTAAGCTAAGCAGCAAGATACCGAATGATGCCGCAATCTGTTTAAAACTTCTCTTTCTCTCAACAATCTCTTCTATAAAAATATCCATAACGTAATTCTCCTTTAACGCTTTTCTTTGCTTCTGTGTGGTGTATGAAACCACTCTTTATCATTTTTCTTTATAAATCCCATCATGCCAACGGGAATCCAGCTAATCATATAAACCACAAAACCCCAGACATTCTTTATCACGTGGCGGTTAAGATGTTTGTCGATATACAGCGCCGCAACAAAGAGGAATATATTGCCGATTACCAGAATGGTAAGCAATGTATACATCCACGGCACAGTCCACATTTCACAAAATAGTTCAAACAATCTCGATCTTTCAGAAAGTATAAACACCGATGCCCATACTGCCGCAAAGTATGTTGATATAAAAGGACAAACCGAATCTCCCAGGAAATTCATAAGCATATGAAATGATGTAGCCGACCTACCTTTAAAACCTTCTTTGAGCAAAGGGCCTGCATAGTGTGAAGCAAGGTCAATAAGTCCCTGCATCCAACGACGTCTTTGCTTTATGGATGTTGAAAACTCCGCAGGCTTTTCGTCATATATAACTGCATTGTGTGCCCAGCCGACCTTAATATCGCTGATTGCAAGTTTAATGGTAAATTCAGCATCTTCAGCAAGGCAGGTAGCACCCCAACCGAATTGTTTTATAAGCTCGCTTTCAACGGCAAAGCCCGTACCGCCAAGACGGCAACCCATACCAAGGTTTTCTCTTGAAAGCTGACCAAGTCTGTTGTTTGTCCAATACCACAACGAATACGAAAGTGTCATCCACGAATCTATCGGGTTTTTGCTGTCAAGATATCCCTGAACTGCACGGTAACCCTCGTTTACCTTGTTGTTCATATGGATGAGGAAATCTTCTTTCACCAGATTGTCTGCATCAAATACACATATATATTCAAACGCTCTTTCAAGGGCAAAAATCTGTTCAAAAGCAAATTCCAACGCAAAACCTTTGCCGCGTTTTGATGTATCAAAACGTTCAAGAACGGTTGCACCTGCCGCACGTGACACCTCTGCCGTTTTATCGTCACAGTTATCGGCAACAACAAAAACTTCAAAAAGCTCCTTTGGATAGTTAAGCGCCTTAAGACTTTCAATCAAATCAGCAACAACATTTTCTTCGTTATGTGCCGCAATAAGCAACGCATATGAATGTTGAGCATCGGTCTTTCTTTTTCTTTCGATTATCTTTAGTGAAAACAGTGATATTATAAAATAATAACAAGCCCAAAAAAATAATATATACTGCAAAATATCAATAATAACCTTAAGTATCAATTCTGCGTCAACCTTTCGATTTTTATATATTTATACTTGCACTTAAGGTATATTATACATTATACGACAAATAATTTCAATAGATTTGCTAAAAGTTTTTCGTTTGTATCCCACTTTCAAAACAATTTGTCCTTAAATGCGATAAAAAGATTTAATTATTTTTAAAAATCTCCTTTACTATAATCGAACTTTGTAGTATAATATTATGTTGTAATAATAGTATATAATATTATATATAGGCAAAACAATCTGTTTATGAGGTTCATTATATGAGTTTTTTTAAAACTTTAAACGAAGAAATCACTCTTGTATTCGAACGCGACCCTGCGGCACGAAGCAAATGGCAGGTGCTGCTCCTTTACCCGGGTGTAAGAGCTATTCTCAGTTATCGTCTGGCACACAGACTGTATTGCAAAGGTCATTACTTTCTTGCCGACTGGATTTCAAAGCGTGCCCGTCGCAAAACCGGCATTGAAATTCACCCTGCAGCACAAATAGGCAAAGGACTGTTTATTGACCACGGTATGGGCGTTGTTATCGGCGAAACCACCATTATTGGCGAAAACTGTACACTTTATCAGGGAGTAACCCTTGGCGGTACCGGTAAAGACAAAGGCAAACGTCACCCAACCATCGGCAACAACGTTACCATTGGTAGTGGTGCAAAGGTGCTTGGTCCCTTTACTGTCGGCGACAACAGTAAGATTGCCGCAAATGCGGTGGTGCTTAACGAGATTCCGCCCAACAGCACTTGTGTGGGTGTACCTGCACATATTGTAAAGCGCGACAACGTGAAAGTTGCTCCCGCGAAAATCGACCTTGACCAGATTCACATTCCCGATCCTGTGTCAATGGAGCTTTGCAAGCTGCGTGTTGATCTTGAACGTTTAAAAACTCAGATAGAAGCAAAAGGAGAGAAATCCAATGAAAGTCTTTAATACATTAAATCGTAAAAAAGAGGAACTTATCCCTATTGAAAAAGGTGTGTTCCGTATGTATTCATGCGGTCCCACAGTTTACAACTACTTCCATATCGGCAATGCACGCCCCTTTATCATTTTTGATACCCTGCGCCGCTACCTTGAATACTGCGGCAATACAGTTTATTTTGTGCAGAACTTTACCGATATTGACGACAAAATGATTAACAAGGCAAACGAACTTGGCATCACAGTCAAGGAACTTGCCGACCAGTATATTGCAGAATACTTTAAGGATGCCGACGGTCTGGGCATTAAACGTGCTACCGTTCATCCAAGGGCAACCGACAACATTGATGCAATTATTGAAATTGTCAAAGAGCTTGAAGGCAAGGGCTATGCATACAACGTAAACGGTGACGTTTACTTTGCCGCAAAGAAATTCAACGAATACGGCAAGCTGTCACATCAGCCTCTTGAAGACCTTGAAAGCGGTGCAAGAATCAATATTAACGAAGACAAGGAAGACCCTATGGACTTTGCTTTGTGGAAAAAGCAGAAACCGGGCGAACCCGCATGGGAGAGCCCCTGGGGTATGGGGCGTCCCGGATGGCACATTGAATGTAGTGCTATGGCAAACAAATTCCTTGCCAAGACCATTGACATTCACAGCGGCGGTCAGGACCTTATCTTCCCCCACCACGAAAACGAAATTGCACAGAGCGAGTGTGCTCACGGCGTAACCTTTGCAAACTACTGGATGCACAACGGTTACATCAATGTTGACAATCGCAAAATGTCAAAATCTTTGGGCAACTTCTTTACCGTTCGTGAGATTGCCGCAGAATTCGATTACGAAGTTATCCGTTTCTTTATGCTTTCGGCTCATTACAGAAGCCCCATCAACTTCAGCAAGGATTTGATGGAATCTGCAAAATCCGCCCTTGACAGAATTTATAACTGCCTCTCTGATATGCGTTTTATTGCAGGCAACGCCGAAGACCGTGCAGACCTCAACGATGCAGAAAAAGCATTCTGCGGCGCACTTGATGCACTTAAGAAAAAATACATCACAGCAATGGATGATGACCTGAACACAGCTGATGCAATCTCGGTCCTTTTTGAAATCGTATCCGAGGCAAACAAGAACATTACAGCAACCTCAGGCTATTCAAAGCAGGCAATTGAGTATGCAATCAATATGCTGTCAGAGCTTGGCGGAGTACTTGGTCTGCTTCAGAAGAAAGACGAAGAAACAAACGACGAGGTTGATGCAATCCTTGAGGAACGAGCAAAAGCCCGTGCAGAAAAGAACTGGGCAAAATCAGACGAACTGCGTGATAAACTGAAGGAAATGGGCATAATAGTAAAAGACACTCCACAGGGACAACAGATAACAAAAGCCTAAAAGTAATTTAAAAGAGAAAAGATATTTATGCTTGATACATTTTTAAAACAATTTGCCTTGGGTGAGCAAGTCTCACCCAAGCAATATTCCCCCCTTACCCTTGCATATATCGGTGATGCGGTTTATGAACTGTTTGTCCGCACATATCTTATAAAGGACGCCAACTTTCCCGTAAACCGCCTTCACAAAGAAGCCATACACCTTGTAAATGCCAAGGCACAATCTGACCTTTATCAAAAAATCAAGGACATACTCACCGAGGAAGAAATGCAAATTTACAAGCGCGGCAGAAACACTAACTCCCACCCGCCAAAGAATGCGGATATGGTGGATTATAAATCTGCTACTGGAGTAGAGGCATTAATCGGCTACCTTTACCTTATGGGCGAGGACAGCCGCATTGCCCAACTGCTTGGCTATCTTGTTGATTAACTCATTGGCGGCACTTTTACATATTTCAAAAAAGGAGAAATGTGAAAATGCTTGCTGTGATAAAAAGATACCTTACCATACTCCTTGGTAGTTTCATCGTGGCTTTGTCGCTGGATTTGTTTTTAGTTCCTGCTGACATTGCTCCCGGCGGATTAAGCGGAGTTGCCATAATACTCCATCATATCGCCAATATTCCGGTGGGACTTTCCATACTGTTTCTCAATTTTCCGTTATTTCTATGGAGTATGCGGTATTTCAGCGCAGGATTTATGTTTTCCTCGCTGTTTGGTATGGTATCGGTTTCAATCCTTACCGATGCATTTGCGTGGATTAATCCCCTGACCGGTGACATCCTTCTATCCGCCGTATACGGCGGCGCCCTTATGGGACTTGGACTTGGGATAGTTTTTGTTTCAGGCTCTACCACAGGCGGAACGGATATTGCCGCACAAATACTAAAAAAATACTTTCCCTCCATATCTGTGGGAAAGTTCATTCTTATAATCGACGCATTTATCGTGGCTCTGGCAGGACTGACCTTTGGCAGATGGGAAATCATTCTTTACTCGTCTGTGGCACTTTACATTTGCACCTATATCATTGACCTTCTGGCAGAAGGCATTGATTTTGCCAAGGTCGCCTACATCATTTCGGACAAGCCAAAAGCCATCTCATCCGAAATTTCCGCCCGACTTGAACGTGGCACCACCGCTCTTCACGGTACATCCCATTATAGTGGTGCGGATAAAACCGTACTATTGTGCGTGGTTAAAAAATACGAAATCAACAAGCTGAAAAAGCTGATAAAAGAAATAGATAAGGATGCATTTGTCATCCTTTCCGACACTCGCGAGGTGTTGGGCAATGGATTTAAAACCAATTAACATTTTATATACAACGGAGGCACAAAGCAATGAGCAACAAACCATGCAATCTTAAACTTGCTGCCGCTAATATCCGCAAAATGGCGCTTGAGGCAATTCACAGTGCCAAGGCAGGCCATCCTGGCGGATCCCTTTCGGCTGCAGATATTCTGACATACCTTTATATGTCAGAAATGAACATTGATCCCAAAAATCCCAAAGACCCCAACCGTGACAGGTTTGTTCTTTCAAAGGGTCACGCAGCACCCGGTCTGTATGGTGCATTGGCAGAGAGAGGGTTTATTCCCAAGGAAGATATTACAACTTTCCGCCATGCAGAAAGCTATCTTCAGGGTCATCCCGATATGAAGGGTGTTCCCGGTGTTGATATGTCAACAGGTTCACTTGGTCAGGGAATCAGCGCGGCTTGCGGTATCGCCCTTGCAGGCAAGCTTGACAACAAGGATTACCGTGTTTACACCATCCTTGGCGACGGCGAATGTGAAGAAGGCCAGGTCTGGGAAGCAGCTATGTTTGCAGCTCATTATAAACTTGACAATCTTACCGCATTCCTTGACTTTAACGGACTGCAGATTGACGGTGACATCCGCAAGGTTATGAACCCAACTCCTTTTGACAAGAAGTTTGAAGCCTTTAACTGGAACGTAATAACAATTGATGGTCACGACTTTGAACAGATTGCAAATGCAATCGAGGCCGCAAAGGCTTGTAAAGACAAACCCACAATAATTATTGCAAACACCGTAAAAGGTAAAGGCGTGTCATATATGGAAAATCAGGCAGGCTGGCACGGCAATGCACCAAATGATGAGCAGTATGAAATTGCAATAAGAGAGCTTGACCAATACATAGAATCTTTGGGAGGTGCGTGCTAATGTATACAATAGGAGAAAAAAAGGCAACCCGTGAAGCTTACGGCGCAGCCCTTGCAGAATTTGGCTGTGACGAAAGAGTTGTAGTACTGGATGCAGACCTTTCAAAGTCAACCAAAACAGAAGTATTTTTGAAAGCATATCCCGAAAGATTTATCAACTGCGGCATTGCCGAGGGTAATATGATGGCAGTTGCGGCAGGTATGGCAAGCTGTGGTAAAGTTGTATTTGCAAGTTCATTTGCAATGTTCGCAGCAGGCAGAGCCTTTGAACAGGTAAGAAACTCAATCGGCTATCCCAACCTGAATGTAAAAATTGGCGCAACCCACGCAGGTATCTCTGTTGGTGAAGACGGTGCAACCCACCAATGTCTTGAAGACATTGGCATTATGCGTACAATCCCCAATATGGTGATTTTAAACCCTGCCGATGCAACCGAAGCACGCTTGGCAGTTAAGGCCGCAATCGACTACGAAGGTCCCGTATATCTCCGTTTTGGCAGACTTGCCGTTCCCACAATCTTTGGCGAAGACTACAAATTTGAAATAGGCAAGGGTGTACAGCTTGCAGATGGCAAGGATGTTACCATTGTTGCAACAGGTCTTATGATTCCTTATGCATTGGAAGCAAAAACAGCACTTGCCGCAATGAACATTGATGCAAGAGTAATCAACATACATACAATAAAGCCTATCGACCGCGACATTATTATCAAGGCGGCAAAGGAAACAGGCGCTATTGTCACAGCCGAAGAACATAACATTATTGGCGGTCTTGGCAGCGCCGTTGCCGAAGTTCTTGCAGAAAGCTGTCCCGCTCCTATGGAGCGCGTGGGCACTCAGGATGTATTCGGTCGTTCAGGCGTACCCGCAAAACTTTTTGAAATTTACGGTCTTGACACCAAGACAATTATAGAAAAGGCAAAGGCTGTAATCGCAAGAAAGAAATAGTTTTTACATAAGACGGGCATAGTATCTATGGCCGTTTTAACTCAAAAAAGGAGAGCTATCTGTGAAAATATTCAACTCGATTTCAGACCTTATCGGTTTAACCCCCTTGATGGAGGTTAAAAATTACAGCAAAGAAAATAATCTTAATGCAACAATTCTAGCAAAACTGGAATATTTCAATCCTGCAGGCAGTGCCAAAGACAGAATTGCAAAGGCTATGATTGAAGATGCCGAAAAATCGGGAAAGCTTTTCCCCGACTCGGTAATCATCGAGCCAACAAGCGGCAATACGGGTATCGGTCTTGCGGCTGTGGCGGCATCAAAAAGGTATAAAACAATCTTTACAATGCCTGACACAATGAGTATTGAGCGTCGCAACCTGCTGTCAGCCTATGGTGCGGAAATCGTGTTAACCGAAGGCGCTTTGGGTATGAGTGGTGCAATTGCAAAAGCCCAAGAACTTGCAAAAGAAATGAAGCACAGTTTTATTCCGTCACAGTTTGAAAATCCTGCCAATCCATCGGCACACTACCTGACAACAGGTCCCGAAATCTGGGCAGATACCGACGGAAAAGTTGATGCATTTGTTGCAGGTGTGGGCACAGGTGGCACAATCAGCGGTACAGGTAAATTCCTTAAAGAACAAAACCCCGATGTGAAAATAATTGCCGTTGAGCCAAAGAATTCTCCTCTTTTGTCAGAGGGTAAATCAGGCAGTCACGGTCTTCAGGGAATCGGTGCAAACTTTGTCCCCGACACCCTTGACAGAAGTGTTATTGACGAAATAATCACCGTCTCCGAAGAAGATGCCTATACTTCCGCACGGCTTATGGCAAAGCTTGAAGGTATTCTTGTGGGAATATCCTCAGGTGCCGCACTTTATGCAGCAACTGAAGTTGCAAAACGCCCCGAAATGCAGGGCAAAACAATAGTTGTTCTGCTGCCCGACACGGGTGAGCGATATATGTCAACAAATTTATTCAAATAACAAAAGATTTATGGAACGGTTTTGAATGTATCAACGAGAGTGCGAGAAAAAGTCTGTAAAATTAATTCCTTCTATGGTAGAATAAAAATATCATAGGAGGAATTTTTTATGGCAAAAAGAAGAGAACAAATGAGTAAAGGAAAAAAGAATATCATAGCCGGTTTAATTCAGGAACATGACATTAAAACAGCGGAAGATATTCAGGAAGCGTTAAAGGATCTCCTTGGCGGAACAATTCAGGAAATGATGAAAGCTGAGCTTGACGAACATCTTGGTTACGAAGAATACGAGCGCAGTAATAATCCTGATTGCAGAAACGGCGTAAAACACAAAACCCTGCGCTGCTCCTATGCCAAAATACCTATTGATGTTCCACAAGACCGTGACGGAGATTTTGACCCCCAAATCGTACCAAAGCGCAAGAAAGACATATCAGCAATTGAACAGAAAATCATCGCAATGTCAGCAAAAGGTATGACAACAAGACAGAATTCAGACATTGTTGAAGATATTTACGGATTTGAGGTAAGTAAAAGTATGGTAACAGCAGTTACTAACAAAATACTTCCTCAAATCGAAGAATGGCAGCAAAGACTACTATCTAAGGTATATCCTATTGTTTTCATTGATGCAATACCTTTTTTGTCCGGGTTATCAATATCTATAATTAAAAATCCTGGGAAAATCCGTAACAGACTCCGCAGGATTAAAATTACACTACATAGCAAACTGGAACACACAAAATGCTGCATATATTCCAAGTAAAAGTATACCCTGAGTTCTGGAAAGCTTACCCCGTATCAACGCAGGGAACACAAGCAGCGACATCACCAAAAACATAACAGGAATTTCTACCGCAAGTGAAGTATTAACTCCAAACACCTGTGAACTGTTGGGTACAGGGAATGGAGAAAGCACAGTTGACACACCGCTTACAAGCACAAGATTAAAGAGATTTGCGCCGATAATGTTGCCAAGTGACAATGCGCTGTGACCTTTTATCAACGACGTTACCGCTGTAACAAGCTCAGGAAGTGATGTTCCCAGAGCCACAAAGGTCAGAGCTATTACAGATTCAGGAACGCCAAGCATCTGCGCTATAATGGTTCCATTGTCAACGAGCAAATCAGCGCCAACCGCAATAACTGCCGCTCCTATAATAAGCAGAATCAGTTCCTTCCACAAAGAACCTTCAACCTTTGTTCCTTCCTCCTCGTGCTTTTCTGCCAGACTTTTCTTTGCCTGCAAAACAGAAATTATCATATACACTATAAAGATTGAAATTAAAGCAGCACCTACTGTTCTGGAAAAATATCCTGTAAGGTAAGCAATCGCCGAATAAAACACCGCAGCGATAAAAAAGAAGGTCACTGCCAATATAAGAGGTTTGCGATTTACCATACCCGGACGGATAGCGATTGTAATAGCGGCAATGAGTGATGTGTTGCATATAATCGAGCCAATAGCATTACCATATGCTATTTCACCATGCCCGCTGAGAGCCGCCCCTGCAGACACCATAACTTCAGGCAAGGTAGTACCGATAGAGACAACCGTTGCACCAATCAGAATTTCTGGAATATGAAATCTGTGTGCAATACCTGTTGCGCCATCTACAAACCAGTCACCACCCTTGATGAGCAAAACAAGTCCTGCTATAAACAATAAAACCGGAATTAACATAAAAACATCTCCTTTTCCTTTTGGGATTTTGTGTTGTCAGCCTTTTGAAAAAGAAAAGACCTTTATTGTGACAAAACACAATAAAAGTCTCATTACACCACAACTGCATAAGTGCCGTGCCCGCGATTTCAAAAGAAATGTACTGACGCAAGCACAGACGGACAATCCGCAAATTACTCCCTTTTATTAAAAAGTATAATAACACATATTAACATTAATGTCAATGTTTTTTAAATAAAACAGCTTGAATATTATCAGCCCTGAGCCTATCTTGATGTTGAACCAAAACCGCCGTTTCTGACCTCGGTTGCATCGTCATCAATGGTGATTCCGTATTCAACAAAAACGCCCTGGGCAAAGGCATCGCCCTGATGTATGGTAAGAGTTTTGCCCTCGCGCGAATCATTGGTAATTTTAATAAAAATGTGACCCTCGTTGTCTGAATAATAATAGTCGCTGTCAATAATACCAACCGTATTATTAAGCTGCAGACGGTATTTAAAACCCATACCGCTTCTGGGATAAACCTTAAGCACCCAGCCCTCTTCTATCTTAACACGAACGCCTGTTGCCATGGTTACGGTTTCGCCAGGTTGCAGTTCCACATCCACAAGTGAATAAAAATCATAGCCTGCCGAGCCTGTGGTTGCACGCTTTGGCAACTTTACCTCGTCATATGCATCGTACATACCGATGCCTGTATTAAATGCTTCCATCCAGCCAAGAACAAACTGCTCACGGCTTACCTTTTCAAATTTAGCAATCTTTTTCATAGCTTGTCTCCTTATCGTTTATACTACCTATTTTTAAAATAAAATCTACAAAATCTCTTGTTGAATTGGGTTTGCCCAAAACCTCCACCATATCACGCATACTTTTAAGCCTTACATCTGTTGAAAAAATGGTAAACAGCGCTTCGTCAATGGGGAAGGTAGGACTTATTTTAATTGCCGCTCCGTTGTTAAGCAAAAATTCTTCGTTTCTGTCTTCCTGACCAGGTATGGGGTTTGCAATTATCATAGGCAATCCCTTTGCCAACGCCTCGCTAGTGGTAAGTCCGCCCGGCTTGGTAACAATACAGTCGGATGCATCCATAAGCAAATCAACCTTATCCGTAAAGCCATAATTGTATACTTTGTGGCGGAACTGGGTTTTATCAATTTTCTGTTTTAACCTTTCATTGTATCCGCAAACCGAAATAATCTGAAAATCAATGTCCGATCTGTCAAGTTTTTTAATCATATTAGCGATTTTGCCAAAGCCCATACTGCCACTCATAACAAGAATGGTTTTTTTATCGTCAATTCCAAGAAACGACCTTGCATAAGTCTTCTCGTTTTTAGTGGCAAACTTCGGGTTTATCGGAATCCCTATGGGAACAATCTCATCAGGGGTAATTCCTTTTTTATAAGCCTGATTATTAAGAAGCTCGCTGGCTGTTATATAATAGTCCATATGGGCATCCTCCCAATAAGGATGCATGGTAAAGTCGGTAACAATCCCCACCGTTTTTATTTTATGATTTAGTTTGTTAGTCACATAACTCACCATAATTGCGGCAAAAACATGGGTGCAAACAATCACATCGGGCTGAAAATCTTCTACGCACTTGATAAGTTTCCGCGCCAGAACCCCGTTAAGCATCCTTGCAAGCAAACTCTCGTGACTTTCAGCATCTCGTTTTTCAAGCATCCGATAGCCTTTGGCATAAATTCTGGGTATTCTCTTGGTTGATACAAGATACCCTTGATTTATAGCATCCTTAAGCATTGGGGTAATATATTCAAATGCATCAACCAACAACGTTTCAACACCGTTTCCCTGCAAATTGTCCCACAGAACCTTGGCAACCTGATTGTGCCCCTGCCCTGTTGTTACAGTAAAAATCAATGCCCGCATACCTTCCACCTCACTTTTCTGCGGCAATAAACTCACCGCAATCCATAAAATAAAGATAAGTTTCATCGGGTTCTTTGCCTAAAATATCAGCAAGCGCCCGTTTGTAATATTTCATCTGAACATCATACTTCTCTGCCGCAATTTCTGCAGCATCTCTTGTTTTTGCCCTGTCTGTCTTGTAATCAAGAAGAACCACCGTGCCGTCATCTTGAACAAAGAAGCAGTCTATCGTACCCTGAAGTAAAATGTCACCTTGGACACCCACGCCATAGATTTCATCAGCACTTTCGCGTGTGTAAAAGCTGAATTCTCTTTCGCACCTTGTTGCCTTTTTCATCCTTTGTCCGATTTCACTTGCAAAGAATTCCGCCACCTTGCGGCAATCGACAACCTCGCCCTGAGCCTTGGTTATAACATTTTCTAAAATCATTTTGTCAATATTTGTTTTAACATCTTCGGCAGAATTTATTTCACGTGGGTTCAGCCATTGCATAACAAAATGTACAACCGTTCCGCGCTCGGCACCGCTCATTTCACCAAGTTCAATCATTTCGGAATTCCGCAACGGCTCAATAAGCGGAACATACTCCGCCTCCTCGGCCTGCATTCTTTTAACCTCGCTGACCGACAGTTTAACAGGCAGGCGACAACCCAAGTCATTGGAATATGTGTATAAAAGCCGTTCTTTGACCTGAACCGAAATGTCGGCAAAATTTTGCTCTATCTGCTCGGTCTTGTCAGCACTTGTCGGGCTTATTTCAGGAACTTCATCTGCATATTCATACACAAAGGTCTTTAAATCAAAGCTTGCACATTTGTCTGCCGCACTTTCGGGCACATCACAAAAGTTCCGCAGTTCAACCGCATCGGGATGGGACAAAAATGCCGCCACCAACCATTCGCGATAGTTATTTCTGCTTCGTATAAAAGCCTTTGGAATACTGCCGTCGGCATAGCGTATAATCTTTTTGAAAACAGATTCGTTGCCGCGGTAGTTTGCGATAATAATCAGCTTTTCACGGGCACGGGTAAGAGCTACATACAAAAGCCGCATCTCTTCGGAAATCATATCCTTTTTAATTTTCATACCCACCACAGTTTTTGAAAGTGTAGGGTATCTCACACGCATACGGGTGTCAACATATTCCATTCCGATACCCTGATTTTCGTCCCATACAATAGGCCTTGATACATCTGTTGTGTTAAACTTATTTGCCGTGCAAGCAAGCACCACAACGGGGAACTCCAAACCCTTTGACTTGTGAATACTCATCAGACGCACAACATCATCGCCCTCGCCAAATGCCTTTGCTGGTGTCATATCCTTTTCTTCGGTAATCATTGTATCAATATAATTCATAAAGCTGAACAGACCGCTCATTTTGGTGTGTTCAAACTCGGTAGCACGTTCCATAAGGACCCGCAGGTTTGCCTGACGTTCTCTTCCCGAACTTAAAGACCCCACATACGCATAGTATCCAAAATCATAGTATATGCTGTAAATCAGCCTGTCAACTCCTGAATTTTCTGCCATACGGCGCAATCTGTCAAGGGCGCAGATAAATTCCTCTGCCTTTTCATCACCCATCTCTTTTGCGTGAATGACCACGTCATAAAAGCAACCCTCACGGCATTTGCTTCGCATCTTGGCCAGATGTGCAGGGGTAAAGCCCCACATAGGCGAGCGCATAACCGCAATAAGAGGTATGTCCTGACGCGGATTGTCAATAATCTGCAAGAATGCCAGAACAGTCTGTATTTCAAGGGAACCAAGATAACTGTGCCCCACATCCGAATAAACAGGGATACCGCTTTCTGCAAACACCCTTTCAAAAACAGGCGCTATGTCCTTGGTCTTGCGCATCAGTATAACAATATCACGATATCTTATCGGGCGCATTTCTTCGGTCTCTTTATCAAAAACCTGCATGCCGCCACCTATCAAATCCTTTATGCGGTCTGCGGCAACTCTTGCTTCAAGTTCAAACTTCTCCTCGCCGTCAAAACGGGTTTCGTCCTTGGTATCACGGCTGATAAGGTGAAATTCTGTACTGCACAACGGTGTGTCTGTGTGCTCATTATAGGGAATTGCTCCCTGAACAAGATACTCATCCTCTGTATAGTTTATATCCCCCACCTCGGGAGACATAATACGGCTGAAAACATAGTTCACCGTATCAACAACTGCGTGGCGGCTTCTGAAATTCCTGAAAAGCCGTATCAGGTGGCCTTTTTCGTCATCACCGTCATAAAGCTCGTATTTATCCGAAAACAGTTTTGGCACCGCATTGCGGAACTTGTAAATACTCTGCTTAAGGTCGCCCACCATAAATATATTGGAATTATCACGGGAAACCGTGCGGAAAATCATATCCTGAACATTGTTGGTGTCCTGATATTCGTCAACAAGAATGTATTTATATTTCTCGCGCACCTTTTCAGCAACCTCTGTTGCATTACCGAAACTGTCGGTAAGCAAATCAAGAGACTGATGTTCAAGGTCGTTAAAGTCAAGAAGGCTCTTTGACCTTTTCATCCTTATATAGCTTCTGTCAAGCATCAAAACTATATTCTTTAGTGTCCGCACCATCGGATAGGTGTTTTTTATGCGCAGTGTCACAGTATCAATATCACTCGAACAAACCGCCTGAAGCTCCTTGGTTATAGTCTTTGCCAATTCGCGCAATGCACCTATTCTTTCCTGAACCATTTTTACCTCGGGCTCAGGCTTGGTTTTGCCCCTGATTGTGTCAAAGGATATACTGTATACCCCATCACGCACCGATGAATAATCGTCTGTATCCATATGCGAAAAAGCAAGACGGAACTTTTCAGCCTCGGTTTCATATGACTTTTTGTACGGATGGTCGCTATCTAAATTATCGTCAATATCTTTAAGAATTTGTCTGTATATTTCAAAAAGCTCGTCACGGGACTTTTCAGCAAAATTCTTTACAGAACTTTGCCATACTGATGACCCGAGCTTTCCCGTTTTTGCAGTTTCTTTGAAGGGTTTCACCGCATCGCCAAGCCATTTTGCAGGATAGGGCATACTGCGGCTGAATTCGTGAAGTTTTGTCACAGTTTCACGCAGGTCGTTATCGTTTTTTATACCGCCGTAACCTGTAACCAGATTTGCAAAGGATGAATCCTTGTCGATTTTTCTGTAATATCTTTCAAGCACATTATTAAGTGCTTCTTTTATCATAATTTTGTTTTCAAGCTCGCCTGCAAGGGTAAAATCCACGGGCAATTCTGTCATATGTATATTGTTCTTCAGCAGATTAAGACAAAATGAGTGTATTGTTGAAATATTTGCCGAGTGAATAAGCAATCTCTGCTTTTGCAGATGCTGATTTTCGGGGTTTTCACTTAATGCCTTGTAAATTGCCTTTTTGATTTTTTCTCGCATTTCCCCTGCCGCTGCATCGGTAAAAGTCAGCACAAGAAGCTCGTTTACCGAAACATTATCTCTGGTAATCAGCTCAATTATGCGCTGAACAAGAACCGCAGTCTTGCCCGAGCCTGCGGCAGCTGCCAGCAAAATATTTTTGCCGCGATATTCAATTGCCTCCTGTTGCTGCGGTGTCCAACCCATATCATTTACCTCTTATCTTTTTTCAATTACCTTGCCGTTAAGGTAGTCAAACTCGCTCGTCGTGGTATTGAAATCAAATTCTATCTTATATGCCCGAAGCTGTTGGAAGTCACGTCCGCCGTTTTTTTGCGCACCGTACTTCACATCACCCACAAGGGGGCAACCTATGTGAGCAAAGCTTGCACGAATCTGGTGTGTTCGCCCCGTTAAAAGCTGGACTTCAACATTACCTTTGTCATCCAGTTTTTTATATAGGGTTTCGCAATACTTTGTACCTTCCCTCTCGGTGTCGTAAAAATATATCTTTCGCTCTGTCTCATTTTTTATGGTATAACCGCAAATTTTTCCGTTATCTTTAAGCAAATTTGGATTTTCAACTTTAAGGAGATAATATTTGTTTATTTCGCGGCCTCGAATTTTCTCGTTTATAACTCTTAATGCCGCCGCATTTTTTGCCGCAATTACAAGACCCGATGTGTTGCGGTCAATGCGGTTGCAAAGGCTTGGTGCAAAGGTCTGCTCAATCGATGGGTTATACTCCCCCTTTTGAAAGAGGTATGCCTGAATGTTATCGAGCAAAGAGCCTTTTTCACCGTGAACAATCATCCCCGACGGCTTGTCTGCAATAAGAATATTTTCATCCTCATACACCACTGCAAGTTCTGCACTTTCGCTAAGATGTTCGGGCAGGGCTTGTTGTTTATCAAAAAATTCATCATTGATGTAAAGTTCCAGAACGTCACCCACCTGCAGTTGATATGCGTTCTCCTGCTTTTTTCCGTTTACCTTAACTCTTTTCTTTCTTAACCACTTGTAAATCATACCCATTGATGCGCCAACAAGCAGTTTTGATAGATACTTGTCCAGTCTTTGCCCTGCATCATTTGTGCCTGCAACAAATTTTTTCATATTAATTTCCATAGCCTTTCTGCCCACAAATAGTAATGTAAAAATTATATATAACGCTTATCGAGGGCAGATAAGGCGTATAGTGGAAATTATGCACATCACCGTTTCGCACCATTTATAGTACGAAAGCTTCAGCGGTGCAATTAAATCCGCCGGAGGCTGATAGCGTGATTTTTCACTCTATCACCGAATTATACAATCTTATTCTGCTTTAAATAAACTACCAAAACGGCTACATCCGCAGGCGAAACTCCCGAAATTCTTGATGCTTGACCGATAGATGCAGGTCTCAGTTTTTCGAGCTTTTGTCTTGCCTCAATTCTCAATCCGCCAATTTGTGAATAATCAATATTTTCGGGGATTTTTTTATTTTCCATACGTTTAAACTGATTTGCCTGAGCAATCTGACGATTAATATATCCCTCATATTTAAGGGTTATTTCAACCTGCTCCTTTACGTCTGCAGGGAGTTCAGGCCTTTCTTTATCAAGAACCTTCATCCCCTCGTAAGTAACCTCAGGTCGTTTAAGCATATCACTTGCACGCACACCGCTTGAAACAGGGGTGCTGCCCACACTCTCAAGATATTCATTCACCTGTGCAGACGGCGGAAATACAATACCCGAAAGTCTTTCCACCTCTTGCTCAATCATAGTTTTTTTCTCAATAAACTTCTTATATCTCTCCTCAGAAATCAGGCCGATTTCGTAACCCTTTTGGGTAAGACGCAAATCCGCATTATCCTGTCGCAGAATAAGACGGTATTCAGAACGTGATGTCATCATACGATAAGGCTCGTTGGTACCCTTGGTAACAAGGTCATCAATTAACGTACCGATATACGCATCCGAGCGGTCAAGGGTAAAGTCTGACTTACCCTGAATTTTTCTTGTGGCGTTGATACCTGCAATCAGACCTTGCGCCGCCGCCTCTTCATAACCGGAAGTTCCGTTAAATTGACCCGCTCCGTAAAGGCCCTGAATATTTTTAAATTCCAGTGTATTTTTAAGCTGCAACGGGTTGCAACAATCATATTCAATAGCATAAGCATTTCGTGTAACCTGAGCATTTTCAAGACCGGGAAGAGTATGCAGCATTTCAATCTGCACATCCTCGGGCAGACTGCTTGAAAAACCCTGAATATACATTTCCTCGGTGTTGGTACCCATAGGCTCTATAAAAAGCTGATGACGTTCTTTATCCTTAAATCTTACAATTTTATCCTCAATAGAGGGACAGTAACGCGGTCCTATACCCTTTATATCACCGCCGTATAATGGAGAGCGGTGAATGTTGTCAAGTATTACCTTGTGGGTACGCTCGTTAGTATATGTAACAAAGCAGCTGACAGTATTTTCCAGTTTCTCCTTGGTTTCAAATGAGAAGGGAGTAATTTCCTCATCGCCAACCTGCTCCTCAAGCTGTGAAAAATCAATACTACGTCTGTTTACTCTTGGCGGTGTGCCTGTTTTAAACCTTACAAGCTCCACCCCTATATCTCGCAAATTCTGAGAGAGTTCGGTGGCGGGAAACACCCCGTCAGGTCCGCTTTCCTGACTGAATTCGCCTATTATAATTCGGGATTTAAGATATGTGCCTGTTGAAACGATTGCCGCCTTGCACATATATCTTGCGCCTGCACGTGTTTCAACAGACTCCACCTTGCCATCACTATCTAAGTTAACCTTAACAATCTCGCCCTGACGGATATGAAGATTATCGCACAGTTCCATGCGGTGTTTCATTTCGCCTTGATATTCTCTGCGGTCAATCTGTGCACGCAACGAATAAACCGCAGGACCTTTGCCACGGTTTAGTATTCTTGACTGCAAAAGGGTAGCATCAGCCGCTTTGCCCATTTCGCCACCAAGTGCGTCGATTTCGCGCACCAGATGACCCTTGGCTGTTCCGCCGATACTTGGGTTACAGGGCAGGTTTGCCACGCTGTCAAGGCTGATTGAAAAAATACAGGTCTTTGCACCCAGCCTTGCCGCAGCAAATGCCGCCTCAATTCCTGCGTGACCTCCGCCTATTACTATTACATCATAACTGTCTGCTGTAAACAATTTATTTCCTCCGTTCTTATGAACAGTAAATTTCTCTGTTTATGCCTCATCAAAAAGCCTTAATATATCCTCATAAATCTGTTTTGAATTCTTTTTAAAATAGTCTGCCGCCCTTTGCGCATAAGCACGGCTGCCCATATTAATGTTTAGTTCAAGCATGGGCACCTTGTCGTCCATAATGCGACATTTTGCCATATACTGCTCGTCCGCCGCATAGGTTACATCCACCAGAACCGCATTGGGGTCAGCAACCTCATCGTACTTTATTCTGCCGATTGCGGTGTCAATCCGCTCCCTTATGCTGGCAGGAATACGGCTTTTAAAATACAGATATGCCTGGTCACCCTTTTGCGTAAGGCACAAAGCCTCCTGATTGCGGTAAAACTTTTTGCCGATATATCCGTCTTCAATCAGCTCTGCCAAGACCTCTGCCAAATCAAAGTATTCCATAATCTCTTTATCCCAGGTGAAAATCTCATACAAAAGACTCTCGGATATAGGAGCTTTATATTGCTTTACGGCATAAACCGCCGTAAACTTCATTTCCTCTTTTTCAAGATACATAAAATATCAATCCTTAAAACATTTTTATAAGCCTGAACCACAGACATAAATAAACCAATGGCATACGTCATTGCCGACGGAAAATTTGCGTTTTTTTCGGTGCAGCAGATTGCAGCAAGGCTTTGTGCCTTGCAAAATCGATAATCCGAAAAGGCGTGAATTTAACAAGGCAAGGGCGTGTGTAAATTGGTTTATTTATGTCTAAAATAAAGCCCGAATACTCCTACACCTGCGTGACAGGTAATAATCGGTCCCACCTCTGCAAGTCTGAATTTATCTGTACCAAGACGCTCAGCAACCATATTTTTCAGCATTTCTGCCTTTTCGGGGCAATCTGCGTTAAGAATATGAATTTCGGTATTCTTGGGGTCTTCAATATTTTCTTCAATGCAGTCAACCAGTTTAGCGAGGGCACGTTTCATACCCTTTACCTTGGCAAAAGCCTCAACCATACCGTCGTTAGAATAAAGTATTGGCTTGATATCAAGCATTGCCGACACAACCATTGTTGTAGCCTTTATTCTTCCTCCTTTTTTAAGGGTTGTCAGGTCGTCAACAATAAAATACACTCTGTCCTTTGCAAATCTTTCATTAAGATATGCCACTATTTCGTCCTTTGTTGCGCCCTTTTCGGCCATTTCAGCAGCCTCTACTACATTTGCGCCTATGCCATAGCTGTAAAGGCTTGAATCAATAATGGTAATATCAAAGCCCTCGTCTGCAAGGTCGCCAGCAATCATACGTGCAGTATTTACAATACCGCTGCTGTTGGCAGGAATGGTAATATGGATAATCTGATTATCCTTGCCAAGCTCGCGGTACATCTGCTCTAAGATATCAGGTGTTGCCTGACTGGTTGCAGGAGGCTCCTCCATTGTCTTGAACTTTGCATAAAATTCCTGTGGAGTATAATCTATATCCGCAAGAATACTCTCATCACCAAAATTAATGTAAAAAGGCAGTACCTTTATTCCGTACTTTTCTGCTTGTTCCTTTGTTATGTCTGCCGACATATCTGTCATAATTTTAATCATTTTTCAAAAATCCTTTCTCGTCTAAATTTTCAAAATCAAACTGTCTTAACACCTCGTATGCCACAATGGCAACCGAGTTTGAAAGATTTAGCGACCGTTTGTTATGCTTCATGGGTATCCTTATGCAACGATCTAAATTATCCCTTAGCAAATCCTCGGGCAGACCTTTTGTTTCCTTGCCAAACACCAAAAAAATCTCCTTGTCACCGCAATCGGTAAAATTCACCTTGCTGTAATTATGGGATGCCTTTGTGGTGCAGAAATAAAATTCGCCGTCGGGATATTTTTCTCTGACTTCCTGAAAGCTATTATACTCAAAAAGCCTGAGTTCATCCCAGTAATCAAGCCCTGCACGTCTTACCGCCTTTTCGTCAATATCAAAGCCCAGAGGATGTACAAGATGAAGGGATGCATCAATTACCGAGCAGGTTCTTGATATATTCCCCGTATTTGACGGAATTTCAGGCTCCACCAAAACAATATTAAGCCTCATTTTATTTTACTCACTTTCGTTTTTAGTTAAAAAATTTCTTATCAAGAGCACGGTACTGAATTGCCTCGGCAATATGCTCCATTTCAATTTGTTCGGAATTCGCAAGGTCAGCGATTGTTCTTGCAACTTTTAAAATTCTGTTATGTGCCCTTGCACTTAAACCCAGGCTTTCAAAAGCCTGTTTAAGTAAAGCGTTTGCTTCATCGCCCAGAGCACAGTATGTATTCATCAGTTCAGCAGTAAGCTGACTGTTGGAGAAAATCCCCGTACCCTTGTAGCGTTCGGTCTGAATTTTTCTTGCCCCGTTGACTCTTGCCTTTATTTCAGCAGAGCTTTCGCCGCGTTGTTTTGTTTCCAAATCGTCATAGCTTACCGATGGAACCTCGATATGCAAGTCAATTCTGTCAAGAAGGGGACCGCTTATTTTGCTCATATATTTCATTATCTGTGTCTGTGAACAGGTACACTCACGGGTTCTGTCGCCATAATACCCACATGGGCAGGGATTCATTGATGCCACCATCATCACACTGCAGGGGTATGTTGCCGAACCGCCTGCACGGGTTATGGTAACCTGACCGTCTTCAAGTGGCTGACGCATAGCCTCCAGCGCATCACGGCGGAATTCAGGAAGCTCGTCCATAAACAGCACTCCGTTGTGAGAAAGGCTGATTTCGCCGGGTTTTGGATTTGAACCGCCACCTGTAAGACCCACAGCAGAAACCGTGTGATGAGGATGACGGAACGGCCGCTCCGCAACAAGAGGGCTGCTGTCTGAAAGGTTGCCGGCAATACTGTGCACCTTGGTAACCTCTAACGATTCCTCAAAAGTCATGTTAGGAAGTATAGACGGTATCCTTTGTGCAATCATAGTCTTGCCCGAACCGGGAGGGCCAATCATCAAAAGATTATGACCACCAGCCGCCGCAATTTCAAGAGCCCTTTTTACATAAAACTGCCCCTTTACATCAGCAAAATCAAATCTGTTTCTTTCGGAGTTTTCTAAAAGCTCATCAATATTAATCGTTGTGTGGGTCAGGATACTCTCTCCTGTGTAATGCTGAAGAATTTCTTTAAGGCTTTTTACGCCAAAGACCTCCATACCCTCGACAACTGCCGCTTCTTTTGCGTTATCTGCAGGTAAGAATACCGTTCTTATCCCCTTTTGATATGCCGATATAACCATTGGCAAAACACCGCTAACACGCCTTAAGTCACCGTTTAATGAGAGTTCGCCAAGGAATATGGCATTGCCGCATTTATCTGCATCAAGCTGTTCGGAGGCACCCAAAATGCCCAGCGCAATGGGCAAGTCAAAATGTGCACCTTCCTTTTTTATATCTGCAGGAGCAAGGTTAACGGTTATCCTTTTTGCAGGCAAGGCAAGGCCCGAATTTTTTATAGCGGCACGGATTCTCTCCTTAGATTCCTTTACCGCCGCATCGGGCAGACCAACAATGTCAAAACCCGGCATTCCGTTTGAAATGTCGGTTTCAACATCAACAATATATCCGTCAAGTCCACAAAGAGCTGTACTGTTAAGAACTGAAATCATCCTTCTCCTCCTGAATCTTCTAATCTATTCTCTGTCTGGCATAGATGAATTTAATAGTCTGTACCCAGACAAACATCAACCTAATCTCTGCCTAACCGCCTCATAGACTATAACCCCAGCGGCAACAGATGCGTTAAGGGATTCTGTTTTGCCAAGCATAGGGATTTTCACAAGGAAATCACACTTTTCACGAACCAATCGGCTTAAGCCTTCGCCTTCGCTGCCGATTACAATTCCCGTTGCTCCCTTCATATCACATTCATAAATGGGTATACTACCCTCAAGAGCTGTTCCTACAATCCAAAGTCCCATATCCTTAAGCTTTTCGATACACGCCGCAACGTTGGTGCATCTTGCAACGGGAGTATGCTCAATTGCACCAGCCGAAACCTTAGCAACAGTTGAAGTAAGCCCAACACTTCGGTTTTTGGGAATTATCACGCCATGAGCACCTGCCGCATTGGCAGTTCTGATTATGCTGCCTAGGTTATGAGGGTCATTTAAACCTTCTGCAATGATTACAAGAGGTTTTTCGCCCTTTTCTTTTGCAATATTTATTATGTCCTCAATCTCAACATATGAATGCATCGCCGCAAAGGCAAGAACACCCTGATGGTTGCCGCCCTCAGAAAGCTCGTCAAGTTTTTGGCGGCTGATGGTGGTGTATCTTATACCGCGCTTTTTTGCGGCGGCGGTAATCTGCCCAAGTCTGCTGTGACGCGCACCTTCCTGAATAAAAATTTTATCAATTTCCCTGCCGGAGTTAAGTGCCTCTAAAACAGGGTTTGTACCGTATATTCTATCTTCCATTTCAACAGTCTCCTACACATAGTTATACAGTTTTATTGTACCACAAACCCAGCCAAAAGGCAATAAAAATTTGCACTTTTTATCTTTGTCACAATCTGACAGATATTTTCTCTTGACCAATGGCAAAAAATAGTGTAAAATATATCTTGAGGTTTTATACATACCTCAAAGCTTGATTTGAAATTCAGAATATTGACACTATATGATTGGAGGAAACCCAATGAGTGCTGAAATTAAAAATGACAAAGGTACAATAAGCATTTCCAACGCAGTTATTGCAAAGCTTGCAGGCTATACCGCAACCCAGTGCTACGGTGTTGTGGGTATGTGCTCGCGCAGCAGCAAGGACGGAATTGCAAGCCTTTTGAAAAAGGAAAATATGGATAAGGGTGTTCGGGTAAAAACCGAAAATAACGTTATCTCAATTACCCTTTATATTATTGTGGAATACGGTCTTAACATTGGCACAATAGGCGAGACAATCCGCAGTAATGTTAAATACCACGTTGAAAAAATGACCGGTATGGAGGTTGAATCTGTGCAGGTTAATGTTGAAAGTGTGCGTATTGACCACGCATAAGTGACTTTTTCAGTATGCAACACGAGGTGATTAATATGAACAATTTTGATACAACGCAGCTCAGGCTGATGATAGCATCTGCGGCTGCCAATTTAAAAAATAACCGTAAATTAATTGACGACCTGAACATCTTTCCCGTTCCCGACGGTGATACAGGTACAAATATGAGCCTGACCTTCAGTGGGGCGGCATCACAAACTCTTGCCGAGGAATATGACAGTTGTGACAAGCTTCTTGCAAAGCTGGCGTCTACATCACTCCGCAACGCAAGAGGTAATTCAGGTGTTATTCTTTCACAGATTATCCGAGGCTTTTCAAAAGGTGTGGAGGGTAAGGAATTTATCGGTGTCAGCGACCTTAAAAATGCCCTTATATCCGCACGAAAAACCGCATACCGCGCGGTAATGAAGCCCACAGAGGGTACAATTCTTACCGTTATCCGCCAGATGTCGGAATTTGCCGAGGAAAACTATTCATCCTTTGATGATGCAGGTGAATTTTTAAGAGCAATCCTTGCGGCAGGCGAAGAAAGTCTTAAGGGCACAACCGACCTTCTTCCTGCGCTCAAAAAGGCAGGGGTTGTAGATGCCGGCGGTAAGGGTCTTGTTACCATAGTTGAAGGTGCGGTTTACGTTCTTGACAACGGCAAAGCAATCGAAAGCGGCGAGCCGACAGTTGTTACCGCCACTGCAACACAATCTGCCGAGCCCGTAAACATCAAATACCTTTACTGTACCGAGTTTATAATCAACAAAACATCCGACCGTCAGATAACCCAGTTCCGTACCGCAATTTCTGAAAAAGGCGACTGCATGCTGGTTATCGAGGACGACGAAATCGTTAAGGTTCATATCCACACCAATCATCCGGGATATGTGCTTGAACAGGCTATAAAGCTTGGTGAACTGACTAACCTTAAAATCGAGAATATGAAATATCAGCACAACGATAATGTAGCAAGCAAGGAAGCAGAATCCGCTAACAAGCCTGAAGTTCAGGAAGATGCGCCAGTTATCAAAGCAGAACCCGAAAAGAAATACGGGTTTGCGGCAGTTTCGGCAGGTGAAGGACTTTCAGAGCTCTTCCGTTCATTATCAGTTGACGAAATAATCGAAGGCGGACAAACTATGAATCCCAGCACACAGGACCTTCTTTCAGCAGTTGAAAAAGTTCCTGCCGAGGTGGTTTATATTCTGCCCAACAACAAGAACATCATTCTTGCCGCCGAGCAGGTTGTACCCCTTACCGAAAAATCGGTAATTGTTCTTCCTACCGTTAACATTCCTCAGGGAATTTCAGCAATGACAGCCTTTGACGAATCGCTTTCCCCCGAAGAAAACCTTGATGCTATGATGGAATTTGCCGGTTGTGTTGCCTGCGGTCAGGTTACATTTGCGGCAAGGGATACAGTTCTAGACGGAATGGAAATTCACCTGGGTGACTGTCTTGCAGTTTGCGGAAAGGAAATCACAGCCGTTACACCCACTCCCGAGGAAGCAGCCGAGGAGGTTGCCAATTCCCTTGTTAACGACGAATCGGGCGTGATAACCGTATACTACGGCGAAGAAACATCCGAAGAAGATGCCAAACGCCTGGCAGCAAAACTTGAGGAAACATACAGCTACCTTGATGTAAGTCTTATAAACGGCGGTCAGCCTGTATACTATTATATTATTTCTGTTGAATAACTTTAAGTATAACCCCGGGGTTTTCGGCACTGCCGGAAACCCCTTTCTTTTTCCGGAGGGAATAACGTGAAAGTTTCTTTCCCGTAATTGCCTCCGGCGGATTTAATTGCCCGTGCGAAATTTTCTTCGCATTCGCTCAGAAACGCACATGGGCGTAAAAATCTCTTATCATTCCTTGCCATACAGATAAGAGAAAATTACTATTTGTGCCGACGTATGGCGGTGGA
>JAZRLM010000004.1:0-77222 GCA_045646865.1 Clostridia bacterium | reverse complement strand
ATCTCGGTTTGTTGTTCTGTAATCTAACACTTGATATTCAGGACAGATAATACAATCATAATATTCGTCATATACATATTTCCACCATTCGTGACCACCTTTCTTTGTCATCGGTCTTTTGTATGCTGTGGATAAAACTCTGCCATCATCAAATATCTTTTACAAATGTGTGGGGTGTTGTATGCACTGTCTGCTACTATTGTTTCTATTTCCGGAAAGTTTTCTACAAGTTTATCATATACATCATCAAATGCTACGCTATCGTGAACATTGCCGGGTGTTACCACTGTTTCAAGAACAAAACCATTTTTGTCACAAGCTGTGTGAGCCTCGTATGCAAATTGCCTTTGATGTTCACCTTTTACAAAAAGTCCGCTTTCAGGATCAGTTGTACTTTGGGTAATTTTCTTTTTAGTATTGGCATTTGCTTTTATGTGAGTTCCGTCTATGAATACTGCTTCCGGTTTCAAATATCCGGCTTCAGCAGCCTCACTTAATATCCAAGCAAATATTTTATCTATTGTATCAGCTTTGAAACGGTGACGGAAGTTGTAGCTGATTGTGGAGAAATGCGGTGTTTCATCAGTTAAGCCATAACCCAAGAAGCAACGATATGCATTATTCAAGGATACCTCGTCAGCGGTTCTGCGTAAAGATGGTAAACCATACAAATGCTGAATTAACACCATTTTAAAAAGTACAACTGGGTCAACGCTTGGTCTGCCGTTATCATCACAATACAATTCTTCTACAAATTCATATATTTTAGAAAGATCAACAGCTTCACTTATTTGTCTTAGCAAATGGTCTTGTGGTACCAAGTCCTCTATACTTATCATTTCAACTTGATATCTGTTCTCGTATCCTTTTTGCATCATATTTCATTACCCAAGGATATTATACCATAAAACGAAGAAAAAGCCCAGACTTTTCTGGACTTTTTCGACAGTCTGAAAGCTCCTCATTAGAGGAGCTTTCAATCTTTTTAACCAATTTTAGGAAGGCTTGCCGCCGCAACAGACTGACCAACTCTTCTTGCTTTTTCATCAGGAATGTGAAGTTCAATCTTCTTTGCAAGTTCGGGGAATTCGCTATTGAGTACTTCGTTAGCCTTGCTAAGAAGTATTGTGCCGCCCTTACCGCTTGTAACACGACCCATAATCAAAACGTGCTTTATGTCGTAGAACATTGAGTAATAAGCAATTGTATAACCGAAATATGTACCTATTGTGTCATAAATATCTGCAGCTCTTGGATCATCATTTTCCATAAGTCCCTGAACAACCTTTAGCTTTTCAGCAGGTGAAAGGCTAACGTCCAGTTCAATTCCTGCTTTGGGAGCAAGCTTGATTACTGCATCCTGAGAGAAATACTTGACACCGCAACCGTAGTCACCACTCCATTCGTCAACCATTGCACCCTTGTTAAAGTCAACAGGTACAAATGCAAGTTCATTAAGCCAGCCGGTAATATTTCCGTCCTTGTCAACATAACCTGCAGCTTCGCTTGTGCCCATAGCAACACCCATTACGTTGTTGTCTTCTAGGCTCATTGCACCGGCAAGAGCAGTAACGTCACCGTCGTTTGCAACCTCAACGGGAACATCACCAATTTCCTTTGCAACATCAAGATACATATTCTTAACGTGCTTTTCAAAATCTTCGTCAGAAACCTTGATAAAAAGTGATGCAACCATAATCTTGTTATCAATATAAACACCGGCAGAAGATACACCGATAGCATCGACTCTTGGCATATGTGATGCCGCAGTCTTCATTGCATTGAGAATACCTTCATAGTGGTACTTGGGGTCGCTTTCGAGTTTTGGGAACCATACAACTTCTTCAGAATATACAGTTTTACCATCAACAACGGCTGAAACCTTTCGGTCGCTGCCGCCTGCATCAAAACCGATACGGCAACCATCAAGATGTCTGCCAACAGGTGATGAAACATCATTTTCAGCAGGTGCATCGGCAATGTTTTCAACATAAATAACCTCAAAAGGCTTTTCATATACACGAGCCATAAAGTTGAAGTCAAACTCTCTTGCGCCGCCTATACGGTAATCGTCTGCTATACGGTCATAAATGTATTTTGAGCCTGCGATATACACTTTGTATCCGCCCTTTGCCCAAAGCAGAGTTTTAATAATTCTTTCTGCAATACCGTAATTTTCTTCGTCGTGGCCTGTGCCATCCTTAAATGTATCAAGGGTATAAACTGCAACAAGTCCGTTGTTTCTTTCAACAGCGATAACAACCTTTTGAGACTCCGTATTGGCAACTGCCTCCTTATAGTCGTTGATAACCTTTACCATTGGCATAAATTCAGGTTCAAGTTTTGCAATAATCATAATTATTCTCCTTTATATCTTATTTCTCCGCCGAGAATTGTAGTTTCAATATTAAATTTATCATCGGCAACAATTATATCTGCACGTTTGCCTACTTCCAATGAGCCGATTTCAGCATCCTCACCCAGAGCTTTTGCAGGGTTAAGTGATGCGCAGGCAACGGCTTCGTAAATCTCAAGACTGCTGTTTTCATAAAGATTATAAACTGCATTGTTGAGATTAAGAACACTACCCGCGATTGTTCCGTCAGGCATAAGGCATTTAATGCCTTCTTTATGTACCGGCTGACCGCCAAGGGTATAGTCACCGTCGGGCATACCGCCTGCTCTGATACAATCGGTAATCAGACACAGCTTGTCCCCTTTAATCTTCGCTATCAGTCCAAACAGCCCTTTGTTTACATGGAATGTATCTGCAATAAGCTCGCAGCTTACGTTGTCGCTTGAAAGTGCTGCACCGACTACACCCGGGCTGCGATGTGAAAGAGCGGTCATTGCGTTAAAAAGATGCGTTGTATGTCTTACACCGCTTTCAATACCACCCATTGCTTCGTCATAGCTTGCATCGGTATGACCCATTGAAACAAGCACGTCTGTTTCTGCTGAAACTTTTTTAATACACTCCTCTGCACCGTCAACCTCGGGTGCAACTGTGAACAGTTTAACTATATCAGAATGTTTTTTAATAAAATCGGCATCTGGCTTCAGAATATGTTCCTCTGCCTGAGCGCCCTTCTTTTTTGCATTTATGAACGGACCTTCACTATTTACACCCAGAATTCGTGAGCCATAATATTCGCCGCTGTTCTTAAGTGTACGCACGGTATCAAAAGCAGCTTCAATCTCCGCTTTGGATACTGTCATTGTTGTGGGGCACCAAGCGGTAACACCGTTCTTTATTATACCTTCTGACATCTTTTTAAGACCGTCAATGTCACCGTCAGATACGTCTGCACCAAGATAACCGTGGATGTGCATATCCACAAGACCAGGTGCAACATACTTGCCGCAAGCATCGATTATTTCGTAATCTGCCTTGTTGATTTTACTTGCATCAACTATTTCTTTAATTTTTTCATCAAATATAATTGCAAGATTATCTGCAACTCTGTCAGGAAGAATAACCTTGCCACCTATGATACACTTCATTAATACATTCTCCTTTATGTACCTTTTTTATAATTATACAATATAGTTTTTTGAAAATATTTACACAAAAGTATATTTATTTTATATTTTTATAACAATTTGTGATTTTTTTAAATTTTTTTACAAAAACACTTGCAAAAGTCAAATTATTCTGTTATAATACTTTAAGTTGATTTATTATGATTTCAATTGGAGGTGGATATATAATGGCAAAATGCGAAATTTGCGGAAAAGAATTAAAGTTTGGAATTAAGGTTTCTCACTCACATCGTCGTGCTAACAGAACCTGGAAGCCTAATATCAGAAGGGTAAGAGCAGTTGTTGACGGTACTCCCAAAAGAGTTTACGCTTGTTCAAGATGCTTGAGATCAGGCAAAGTACAGAGAGCAGTTTAATACTTGATTACAAAAGATAAAAGCCGTAAGTGCATATGCACCTATGGCTTTTTTGCTTTATACTTATGTATTTTAATCTGTTTCAATTTTAATCTTAAAAATATTTTTAAGGATTCCTCTCAAAAGTTTTGGTGCCTTTACTACCACGATTTTCATTTAATCAACTCCTTTTTATTTTTTTACAACAATACAAGTCCCTGTTCCAATCAAGGCTAACCCAAGCAGGGTTATCAACAAATACCTTGGTATCACATATGCAAGAAACAACCCTGCCCCTACCGCTATAAGGAACAGTCCCACACCTTTAAAATTATTGCGGCAACAGCATTTTCTCTTTTTGAACATCTCAACCACCATTCCTTTTGTTTTCAGTATATTCTGCGGAATCGTTTTGGTTACAAATTAAAAAACTGTTGAATTGAACTTTTGCACAACCCAACAGTTTATCATTTATATGTCATCCGCAAGAACCTTACGTCTCTTCCATATTCCGCTTAAAAAATATACCAGCGACGGAATTGCATAACCAAATGGTGCTAATGCATAACCAAGAACAAAACCGTAAAAACCAAATTTAAAGTATATACCAAATAGCCAGCTAAGACCAATTCTTAAAGCAACTCCGTCAAGAATAGAAAGTACCATTCCGAACTTAACATTACCTATTCCCTGAATAAAGGCACCTGTTCCACGCATAATAGCAAAGGGTATAAACAACCATACAATTCCGCGGATAAACGTTGAGGAAAGTTCTTGCACAGCCGCATCATCAGAGAACATCATAAACAGTTCTTTACCGAAACACAGATACAGTGACAGAAAAATCACGGTAAATATCGTAGAAAAAATCCACGCCGAATGTACAACAGATTTTGCACGGTCAAGCTTCTTTGCGGCAATATTCTGGCTTATCATCGGAAGCGCCGCATACTGAATACCCATTGAGATTTTATTCATAATATCGTCTATTCTTACACCAATACCGAATGTAGCAGATTCAACAACACCCAGAGAGTTTATCATCGCATTCACATACAGCATCGAAATGTTTATAAATCCAGATTGAATTGCCATAGGCGTTCCAAGACCCAATATCATTTTTACATATCTGATAACGGGTTTAAAGCTTGTCAATTTAAAATCAAATCCAAACTCTTCTTTATTTTTATAAAGATAATAAATGGAAAAGATAAACGACACCGCCTGACCGATTATTGTAGCCCACGCAGCACCTGCAACGCCCCATCCCCATATACCTGTGAAAAGTATATCAAGAGCAAGGTTTACAACCGACGCGATAGCAATAAACAACAGCGGTCTTTTTGAGTCGCCCATTCCACGCAGTATTGCTGATACAAGGTTATATCCTGCGGTAAATATCATCCCAAGTCCGCAGATTATCAGATAATCATTTGACATATCAACTGACTCTGTCGGTATGTTCATCACGTTGATTATTAAATCTTTTGAAAAGATAATGATAACAGAAAACAGCAGACCCATTGCAAGAATAACCGTAAATAATGTGCCGATTATGCTGTTGTTTTCTTTTTTCTTTCCTGCACCGATTGCCTGAGAAATAAGGACCTGCCCTCCGTTTGAAAAACCAAGACATACCATCGTTGCAAAATTCATAATCTGGCTTGATTGTGAAACCGCTGAAAGCCCTGCTGTGCCCACATAATGTCCCACAATAATCATATCAATGGTTGAATAAACCACCTGCAGAGCATTTGAAAGCATAAAAGGTATCATAAGGCTGAAAAGTTGTTTTGCAATACTGCCTGTTGTAAAATCTTTTACGAGTTTAGTTGTTTTCACTATGTAATTCAGTTCCTTCCTGTTGACATTAAAACACACCTATTATAATCCTTATTACCACAAAAATCAACATTAATTTGCATTATTTTTGACATTAATCTTATAAATGTTATCAAATTCAATTTCAGTTTTAATGACTGTCATTTTTCTGAAAATCTTATCAAAAGCTGTCACAATTCCCTCTGCCGAAACATACTCTCCGTCTGAATAATACACAACATTTACATACATTCCTTTTTCAACAAGGTTAAGAGCATTGTCAATATCCTCGGCACTTTCTTCTGACAGCTCTGCTTTTTCTACAACCATCCTTTCCTTTTCGCGCAATGCCTCATCTAAACCCTTTAATGCCGAAAATGGCATAAACTGTTTTGCACGGTCGGCGGCCGACATTTTCATTCTTGGTTTATTCGCCACTTTTGTGCCCTCCTATCTGCTTGTTTCGTTCAAGGGTTGTTGCGTTTTCTTCTAAATCCATTCCTTTAAAAACTGCATTTTTCCCAAACTGTTTCTTTATTTTAATAAGTGCTTTTTGTATACGATTGTTCTTCTCAATTTTTTGTGTATCGTCAAACAGGCTTAACTGTTTATACTCCTTCTCTGCCTCGGTCACATTGTTGCAGGAAATATTTACCCTTCTTATGGCAAAACGCGGGTCAATAATCCGATTATACAATTCAACAGTCAACGGCACAAGAATGCTATCCGCATTGGTGGGCATATTGGGCGAAATACTGCCGTGTGCAGGCTGAATTTTAAGAGAATTGGAATATCCGATATGAAGTGTTACCGACTTTGTGACCAGTCCTTTTTCAACCATATCAAGACATAGCGAGTCCATCATTTCCTTTACTATAAGCTTGCCGTCCTCAAAGCCGTAATCGCACATCAGAACCTGACCGCTTGTAAGACAATTTGTTTTGGGTTTGTAATTCTTGATATCCGCCATTGTGGTTGATTCTCTGCCCCAGGCGTGGTCTATCAGTAGTTCTGCATCTATGCCGAATTTTTCATAAAGAAATTCTTCTGATACACGGGTAACGCCTTCCACATCGTATATTCCCATAGCCTCCAGTTGCCGTGCTGTTCCTTTTCCTATCCGCCAGAAATCCGTTATAGGTCTGTGATTCCACAGAGTTTTACGGTATAAATCTTCATCAAGAAAACCTACAAAATCTTTTGCGTGCTTTGCCGTTATATCAAGCGCCACCTTTGCAAGATAAAGATTTGTTCCTATACCGCAAGTTGCTCTTATGCCAAGCTTTTTGTAAACCGCATCCATCATAGCAATCCCAAGTTCTTTTGCCGTCATACGGTACATATTAAGATAATCTGTAACATCAACAAATACTTCGTCAATGGAATAGACATGTATATCATCTTTGGAAACAAAGCTGAGGTAAATTGAGTAAATCTCTGCCGCATAGTCAATATATTTCTGCATCCTTGGCTCTGCAACAATATATTTAATATTCTTGGGAATCTCAAAAACACGGCATCTGTTTTTAACACCAAGTGCCTTCATTGCAGGAGTTACGGCAAGACAGATTGTTTTATCAGACCTTTCAGGGTCGGCAACAATAAGATTGGTTGTCATCGGGTCAAGACCGCGTTCAACACATTCAACCGATGCATAAAAGCTCTTTAAAGAAAGCCGAAATCGGCTTTCTCTTAATAATGCCGAATTATAAGTAATGCCGAGAAATTTATATATTGCCGAAGAGTTAAAGCTGCATGCTTTAATTTTTCGGCATTTCTTTTTCATAAGCATTTTCAATGTGAAATTTTTTCAAATCCTAACTTTTATATAGAATACCTTGAAAGTCAAGAATTTTGCATAAGAAAAGTTTTGTTTTTCCTTTCATCAAGCTACTGCCTGCTGCCCAATGCATAGAAGCTATTGCGTACTCGGAAATTTGAGCAAAATCGTCATAAGAGAAAATATTTGTGTTTTCTCCTACCATAATAACACATTCCTATTCGCGTGTCATCGGAAAAACTGTGCCAATTTTCTGCCAATTTTGTGACATGTAAAAAGGGCCTGTGCGTTAAACACAAGCCCTCATTTTGTAATTAACTAAAATAGTTTTCAATCAGCATATCAACAATGTCTGCATCCCAAGTTTCGTGTAGAATATCAGGAATATCACTTATTAGTATTAACCCTTTGCTGTAGAACACTTCTTTTCCAATTGCTTCGGTACAAGCACGAAGAGGAAGGAATGTCCTCTCATTGCGGATAATAGGAGCTACATCAAGAACTTTTGTTTCTCCGTTAATGATGATTTCCGGTTTTCCTATAGTAAGTGATATTATTCTGTCGGCGAATGTGATGTTTACTGTTTGAGTTTCCTGCACCCACTCAACTGTACCTTGATAACTTTCACTGATAAACCTCACCGGCACATAGGAACGGTCATTTTCCACAAAAACCTCTACAGCAGGATTATCTTCGTCAATCTGCTTTTCAACATCATTTACATATGCTTTGTTACTGCCAACATACAATGCAGTATATTCTAATTCAGCAGCAAAAGCAGTGGACGAAAACAAACTACAAACAAGTAATAATAATGAAATAATTTTTTTCAAAAGAATACCTCCTATCTAAATTCTTTTTTATAACAGCTTCATTCTATTAAGTAAAATCTGCCATTTAATATTCCAGCAAGCAACACAAGAGAACCGTCCCCCCATGTTCTACTTATCCTGTCTCCAGTTTTTGATACCATTGTTTATCAATTTTATCATTATATCTGCTGCTATCATAATTGCTTCTACATAAAAGATATTTTTGATTTTTTGAACACAGGTAATATATAGTCTGCAGACATATTCAATACCGGTATTCACCATAAATATATTAAATAGTCTAAGGCACAACGGAATCAATATCAAAAACAATATCCAAAATATTTGCCACAATACTATTAACAAACTATATCGGTCCTGTTTTTCATCATAAAAACGATGTTCCCCACATCTAAATACTCTTAGTTTATCTAAGCCAACCATCAAAAATATTTTTTGATATTTATTTAATTTAACTGTTATATTACAACAATTTGTATTATGTAATAGAAACGCTCCAAAAATATATAGAAATAAAAACATTTTAAACATTAATTGTTTTCCTCCAAAACTTTTATTAAGGCAGATTCCGTTTCGGGACCATATATACCGTCCGCTTCTACTCCTAAAATATTTTGCAATGATTTAATTGCATCTGTTGTATTGGAACCTATTATACCATCATCTTCAACACCAAGAAATCTTTGTAGAGCAGGGACATCAGTAATTCTTTCGGCTGCGTCCAAAAAAACGCTAGTTACAACATCTTTGCCAATATTTCTTATAACTTGTCTTCCAACAACTGTATTAATATATTCTTTACTAAACACACGTTCTAATACTACTCCGTATTTATTTATGGATACAATTTTAGAACCGTTCAATCCATATGCTGCCCCTTTTCCCCCAACTGAGCCTGCAATTAATCCAAAAATGCCTCTTTTCCCAGCTTCTTGCCAATTTGGCGTTTCACTATGAGCATAATCATTAACTATAGAACCCAATGAAGATATAGCTGCATTCCCTAACACTTGAGTCGCCACCCCATAACCTGTAGCTGCTAGCATTCCAGAACCAGCACCTTCGATTCCTGAAATTACAACTGTTTTCCAATCAATATTATCAAAACCGCCTTTCTGTATTGCTTGGGCTCCTAAATCTATTCCAGCACTTACTACAGCACCAACTAATCCTGCCACAAGTAGAACTGTAAACGATTCGCCGCTAGGGTCAATAAACATAACTGGATTATTACCACAATAAATATACCAATTAAGACCATCTCTTATGGGGTCTTCATTGATAAAGCGACCTGTTGATGTGTCATACATTCTTGCACGAAGATATATCAATCCACTTTCTGAGTCTGTATATTCCCCACGATAACCAAATGGATTGTATACTTCATTTTCCTGTGATTGATTGCCGTATGCATCAAACTCGTAATTAGCTATCGTTATGCCGGAACCATCAATAAGAATTGACACATCGCCTTGTCCATTGTAGAGATAATAAATGTCGTTGTTATTCTTGATGATTTCAATGCCTATGTAATACTTATTTGTGCCGTCTGCTGTTATTTCTTCAATCACATTAGCATTATCATATACAAATGTTGTTGAGTTTCCGCCAACGGTTTTTGAGTGTCTTAAACCATCCGGCGAATATGTATAACTCGAAACAATGCCATTTGTATCAACACCTATAAGCTGATTATAGCAGTTATACTCATATAATGCAACGAAGTTATCAGAAACATTTGAAATTGTATAATCGCCTGACATACCTTCGCTATATGGTTGATTAACCATTGTAGCCTTTGTTATCTGATTGCCATTATTATCATAGAAGAATTTAGTGCTTGTTGTTACATCTCCATTTTCTTCGACACTTTCCATCAAGCGATTATTCAGGTCATAAGAATATGTTGTTGTGATTTCTCCGTCAGACATAGTAAGTCTGTTACCAAAATCATCAAAAGTATATTCCGTATCGTTTTCTCTTACAAGTCGGTTCATTGAGTCATAAATATAATTCGTAGTCTGGCCGTTTGATATCTTTGTTTTCTGATTTCCGTTAAGATAATACGAATATGTTTCGCTTAACTTACCGCCCGTAATCTGTCCTGTGAGCATATTTGCAATATTGTAGTTATAATTTGTTGTTTCGCCACCGGGAACAATAGTCTGTGTGCGATTGTTTTTATTGTCATAACTATAATTTGCAATTACTGTTCCATTTTCACTCACACTCGTCAAACGATTGAGCTTATCATATACATAACTCTGGTTCATATCAACTGCGCCGTTTCTTGTAACGGTCATTGTCAATACATTTCCTGCCGAGTCGTAGGTGAAAGTTTTCACAACTCCTGATTCTGAATTAGTTTCGGATGCAATCAATCCTTTATCATTGTAAACATAACTGATTGTTGCCGTGTCGTTCTGTTTTGACAATGGTTGTCCAGTCAATCCGTATACAGTTGTTTCAGCATTCATTCCATTTGACAATGATTTTGATTTAATTTTACCAGAACCATCGTAAGCAAAATTGAATGTGTTACCATTTCTGTCGGTTGTTGAAAGCAACAAACCGTTTGCAGTATCGTATGTATTGCTTTCAACATTACCAAGTGCATCAGTGGTCGTTAGTAATCTACCCAAGCTGTCATAACTATATTTTGCAACTGCATATTCAGTATCTCCATTGGCTGTTACATTATCAAGTCCAGTAATTGTAAGCGGTGCGTGAAGTCCTGTATATACTCGGAGCAAATTGCCTTTTGCATCATAGTAATTTTGAACATAATTTGAGTTCGTTCCATCATTGGATTCAGTCATCACAAGGCGATTACGATTATCATAGGTGTATTTTACTTCGTTATACTTTGACGATTCACCTGCAGCGTTTGTATAAACACGCTCTTTGACAATATTGCCGTTATTGTCATACCACATCTGTTTTGTTGAGTAATAGACGGTTCCGTTCTTTTCTTCAAACGGTGTTTTCTGCTCAATTACTCTGCCAAGCTGATCGTATTTATGCTCGGTTGCATAACCTGTTTTATCATATGCTTTAACAAGTCTGCCAAGCTGATCATACTCCGCTCTTTCTGCATTTCCGTATTCATCAGTTTCAGTTACGACATTACCCATAAAATCGTATGCGGTCTGGCGTGTTTCTGTCCAGCCTTCGCTGTTTGCCCTTGCTGATTTTACAGAGGTGATATTTCCTGCATAGTCAGAAGTGTATGTTTCATAGTCATTTCCAACCTCAGTTTTAATCTTATTGCCGTAAATGTCGTAATAAACACTTGTTACAACCGATGGATTATATTCTCCACCAACCACAGTTACAGTCTCCTTGCGATAATCGGCAGTAACATCATAGGAATATGTTTCTTTATACACAAGTGTTCCTGCGTTGTCGTAAACCTCTTTTGTAAGAGGCCTTTGAAGTGTATCGTAGGTATATGTAGTTGTGGATTCATTACTACCACTGCTTCTGGTTATTTCTTTAATCAAATTATTATAACCGTCATACCAATATTCTTTTATTTGATTTCTCCAAGTATCGACGCACTCTTCCAAAAGGTTGCCTGAACCATCATAGTAATATATAAAATCAGTTCCTAAGGCATCTGTTTTGGTAATCTCAGTATCTCCATAATCATATAAAACCGTTTCCACAGAGCCATCCGGTGCAATAGATTTTACAACTCTATTGAGATCATCATATTCATATTGCGTGGTGTTTCCATTGGCATCTGTAACCGATATGGGATTACCTCGCCAGTCGTACTGATAACTTACAGAGACATTCTTTGATGAACTGTCATTGTCCAAAACACCATATACAGTCTCACTCATTAAATTTGAGCCGGTAAACTGTCCGTTATACTGTGTATCTGTATACGAATAATCAGTACGAACATAATCTGTATTATTCAAATAATCCTTCTTTTGAACGACATTTCCAAAAGAATCGTAAGTATATTCAATGGTTTTCTTTAATGAACCGTTCTCATATACTTTTTCATATTGAACAGACAAATTATCCGATGTAGGAGTATATTCTTCTACCACTGTTGTAGAGGCATTTCGTTTATATGTCCTCTTTGTTGGGTAATGATATATAGAATTGTACTCATAGCTGATTGTTCTGTCACTATCTGAATTTGGAGTTATACTTAACAAGTCACCATAATGGCTGCTATCGTAAGTATATGCCTCATTATACTGCATATACTCAGTCGAAGATGCAGAGTCATAGTTTTTAGTCAAGCTGTTTGTGACAAGACTCGTATCCTCGTTATAGGTATAATTTACCGTTGTTTTAAAATCCACACTGCTTGATACACTGTTATCGAGAAGAATTGTTTGTGTATCTTCTATTCCTGTATATCGGTATGTATAAGTGTTTGTAACAAGTTTATCTGCCGAGCCGCTTTTATCCCCAACGATATCTTTTGAAACAATTCTAAAACTTGACGGAATTCTTTCAGTTCTTTTATAACCCGGATATCCGTCATATTCATAATCATTGTTAATGAAATACTGATAGTTATGTTCGTTCACCTCATACTGCATGTCGTTCTCATCAAAACGCACATCATCACACATATAATACGCTTTGAAGAAAAGCATGGAGCCGGTAGGAGTACAGTTTTTCAAAAACCTTGAATAATAGAATCTGCATTCTCTTCCATCAGGTTCATGAGCTGTAGATAGCAATGCATAATAGTTGCTTACGCCGGATATTTCTGTAACATCATCACTAGTGATATAACTATTACCAGTATTTGAATTTTTATAATCTGAATATTCGTTTTCAAAGGTACCATTTCTGTCAAAGAAATTTACAGGTGCTTCAAGGTTCCAATAGCTATAGTATGACGATTCTCCATCGGGCCGGTACACTCTATCCAATACATATTCCTCTAAATCCCCATCCAGACTTTTGTTGTTCAATTGTTTTAGGCGATACACATACTCTAAAGAATTGGATGAATTGGTTGGATCAGTCACAGTAAGTGTGATTTTCTTATATGTAATTCCAGAACTGGTATAATCATTTCCGTAAGAAAAAGTTACTGTTCTGCCAACTGAGTCTGTGATCCCTGTTAAATAGGGATATTTACGTCGTTTTCCTTCTGTATCCCAATAATACTCCCAATCACAATAATACTTTATCTCGTTTCCATATCTATCTTTTTGCAGAAGGAGTCTTCCATCGTCTGCAAAATAAGATTTTGTTCCATCTTTTTCTGTCACGCAATATTCAGAATCGTATCCATCGTGAGTTACAGAACGGTCAATATCTAAGATAATATCATTTAAGGTATATCCAAGAAGACCATTTGTTCCGCCATCAGATGATGTATCTATTTCCCATACGCCTTTATCACCAAAATGCAAATATTCAAACCAATCGTCGCCATAGCGCTTTTCAATATATGGAAAATCAAATTCCCATCCTGCACCGATACCGCCATATCTTTCATTAGACGTGTCGGGCAAAAGTCCTGTTTCGTAGTCCGGTGTATATACATCAATATAAACTGTTCTAACAAAACAATTTTTATAATTTGCCCAATAACTTCCGACATTTGACACTGGATATGATGCATTAATATCTGGATTTTTATTATTTAAGCTATTGGCTAACGCAAGTGCCTCACTATAACTAGCAAATACATCCTCTTCTGTGTATGAATCCTCTTCAAATTCAAACTTAGACATATTCGAATATTTCTTATTATCTGTATTGTAGTCATAGTAATTAGCGTTAACGCATATTGAAACTCCATAACCACTATCCACCAATGTATTACTTATATTTACTTTTTCATAATCTTTCTTGCAAACAACAATATAAAAAGGTGTTTCTGTATAATTTGATATTTCTTCAACATATGGCTCATACAGATTTGAAGAAAAAGAATTGTAAACTCTGGACACTTCCAAATCAAAGCCATTCTTTCCTGGTAAAACAAAATCTGTAACTCTAACAGTTGCATTTCCCGTGGCAGGATTTACATAAAAATCATGTTTACTTTCCTGTGGAGCCTGATTAATTCCTCCATTATTTACGGACTGAGGATAGTATTGATGATTATATAAATCTCGTTCCGCAGCCGTCATTGCGAATACATTAACAGATAACGCAACCGTAAAGAGCACAGATAATATAATAGGGTACAAAGTTTTCTTCATTACGGTTCACCTCGCAATCTACTGTGCTTTTGCTTCTTCGACTTGTTTTCTATATTCCTCCACCGGAACGTTTAGCAACTCTGCAGTAGCCGATACCCAATCATCATTCTTTAATTTTGATGCAACAACTTTATCAAGCGGTACATTATTGCCTTTAGCAATATATTTTGCTTGAAACATATCCATTGGATTTGTCATACCCTGATCTTCACAGTAAGCAATTTCTTCATCGGTAATACCGCTTTGTTTTCTGTGCCTGTTTCTAACATCGGTTCTTAACTGTTTTACCTGCATAAGTACTTGACCAATTGTTACATCATCGCCGCCTTTAATTTCTGAATATGCCTTCAAATATTCGGTTTCAGACATATCAGTCATAACGTATGCGGTATCCAATTCAGATATTTTATCGTTCTGTTCTTTTTTCTCTGCAATTATCTCTTCTGTTGTTTTCCCTGATTGATATTGCTCCCAAGCATAGTCGAAGTCAATATCCATTATATTCATTCGATTAATGAAGTAGTTTATTTCCTGTCGCGTCATTGTTTCCTGCATAGCCGTCATAAACTCATCCGGAATCTTATCAAGGATTGCCTGCCATTCAGCCTGAGCTTTCATATGATTCTCATAATCAGTTTCATTAATGCCATATACTTCTCTTACTTTTTTCCAATCTCCAAGCTCTTCATATTTTTGTATAACAAAGTCAGGTACACTTTCCTCTGACAAAGCTGTTATAGCATCTATTTCTGCAAAGTCTTGCTCGGTATATCCTCTTTTTATCAATATCTGTCCATTTCTGTCATCTGCAGATATGGCAAACACTGTTACAGTTGTTGCCACAACTAACAGTAGTGATAATAAAATTGCTATTCTTTTTTTCATAATAAACTATTCCTCCTATTGAATTGTATAAATAATTACTTCATCGGTTAAATCTGAAAGTGCTTTAAATTTTACTAAATTTGTTATGCCTGTATTTCTTCCAGATTCAAGATTAAATTTGTATTCTATCTTTCCGGCTGATAAATCAGCATTTTGAACTGTGATATTTGTATTTGTAATTTCTCCTGATGTAAGTTCTTTATTATATGTGAAACCACACAAATCAACAGGAGTGATTTTTGTTGAATCATATTTTAGTGTATGAATAGCATAAGCATTTGCACCTTTAACTGTTGCGGCGTTCATATATACATTAAAGCCAGCATTTGCGTTTGCCGTGATATACATATACTTTTCACGGGTATAGTCATCTAAATCGGTTACTTTCTTTTCTGCCCCAATTGGTCTTAAACTACCGAAGTCTTCCCAAACCATTAATTTCACACTATAATCTTCATGGTTATTGGGAATATGAAGAACAATGTTATCCGTATTACTTTCTAACGCATTAACACTCAAACTTTGTGTCTTAATATCATTTAATCTGCCGTTTTCATATAACGCCGCGATAAGCAATACACTATCGTTTTCCGAGTTGCCGTTATATACATTATATTCAATATCCATACTTAAACTATCATTAGAAACAATGCTATAAGCTACATCATATTCAATAAGCTGTGTAGTGCTTATTGTTAATGCTTGTTCCGCATTTTCAGTTCTTGTTGAGTTCAAGTCACCAGCATTTTGATTTTCGGTGCTATTGTCTTCCTCAGGCTCTTCCGCAGGTACAACCCAATAACAATTTTGGGTTTGCCAGTCACATAACATTAACGGTTTTTTATCTGAAAAATCAATATTTACCCATCTGCCATTATCATATTCGCCAAACAGCCCTGAATAAAAATGACTTGCCGTTCCGTCCGGTGCTATTTTGGTTACTTCCACCCATAAATCAGAAGAGTCAGTTTCTGTATCTAATTCCTTTGGCGTAAGTGTTGTTTCGCCTGTTTTTAAATCAAGTGATGCATCAAAATATAAATTAAGCAATTCCTCTGCATTTACAGAAACTAATAACATTGATAAAACAAGAACTGCTACTATAAATCTTTTCATTATCTTCATCTTTTGTAATCTCCTGTAAGTTGTTTAGTAAAATAAAAACGGCCAGCGAATAACTAATGCAAATTAACTGCAGTAAACTTCGCTTGCCTAAAATTATCTGGTTCCTTCATAAAGATACCTCCTATTCATCTGTAACAGTTCTTATACTTACTACCACCTTTTCTAAAACTTTATTTTATCATAACATAAATCTATCCTTTTTTCAACATATATGGTAAAAAAGTTTTCATTATTTTGCACTATGGTTTTTTATCGACATATTTCGAATTGCGTAAATAAAGCGCAAATTGCGTTTTTGTACGACAATTTTCACTTTATTTTCCTATTCAGTTTCTATCATAGAGAAAACATCACTTTCAATCATCAGAATATCGGTTATCGGTATTTCTGTTTTATCGCTCATTACAACTGTGTTTTCATGTTCCTTAACTTTAATTACGGTGTCAGTTGTGGTGTCATACCGTCCACCATCCTTTTTCTTATCCGGCACGAAGTAGGTTATAGAAAAAGTCTGCTCGTCATCAATATGCTCTGTGATATAGTTTAGCTTTCTATTAAGCTCGTCTTTTGCATATTCGTCAAGTTCTATCTTTTTGTCGGTTAATCGTGCAGTTTCTTTTACGGCTTCATCGTGTCCCGTAAGCGCTGCAAATGGTGCAAATTGTGCGGCACGAAGTATTTTGTCGGGAAAATCTTTCTCAATTTCGGGATTGGGATATTGATAATTCAGAATATCGTCATACTGAAATTCGCTCATATTTGCACCTCCTTATGCCTTATGCCCTCCGATTTGCCGATTACGCTCGATAGAGGTAGCACTGTCTTGTAGATTTGTACCCTTAATGATTGCATTTTTGCCGTAGCGTTGTTTTATATCAATCATAGTTTCCTGTATTTTTCTTTCTTTTTGCAGTTCCTTTTGTTCCTTTTCCCTTTGAGCAGTCAAGGCTTCATAATCCGTAAAAAGGTCTATTTGCTCATAGTACGGCTTATTTTCAACAGAGCTTTCGGAAATAAGATTATTTGCTGATATTGTTACTCTGCGTATAAGCAGTTTTTCATCTACAATTTTATCATAGAGTTTCAACGTTGCGTCAATTATCAGTCTTGTTGACGAAGTCTGCCTGTCAAGGTTTGCTGTTCCGTGTGCGTGTTTCGGTGTTTTCCGTCCGTACATATCGGTTTTGATTTCACCCGTATAATGCTTTGCAATTTCGGGATTAGTGAGGTTTTCAATGTCATATCCGATTGTCATGACTATCTGATTTGTTACAAGCCGCTTTTCAACCAAGTCAAGAGATAAAAGTTCTAACATTTCCCATACGATTATTCTTGCTTTTTCAAAGGTGTATGGCTCTTTTAGAACTTGTCCTGTACTCATACTTTTTGCTTCGGGTGTATATGCCTTTGCTTCTTCAATAGTTGTCGGTTCATACCCCCAAGCGTGGTCAACAAGCATTTTCGAGTTTATTCCAAACAGCTTTTTGAGTGTTTTTCTGCCGTAGGAAGTGGTAGAAGTTCTTGCAATATCGCCCATAGTAAACATACGGTTATCTTCGAGCTTCTTTGAGTAGCCTTTGCCGACTCTCCAAAAGTCGGTAAGGGGTTTATGCTCCCACAGTTCTTTGCGGTAACTCATTTCGTCAAGCTCGGCAATACGCACACCGTCTTTGTCTGGTCGCATCTTTTTAGCCGTTATATCCATAGCGATTTTTGCAAGATACAGATTAGTGCCAATTCCTGCGGTTGCAGTAATACCAGTAGTAGCAAGAACATCCTTAATCATCGTCATTGTCAATTCATGTGCTGTCATATGATAAGTGTTCAAGTAGCTCGTTAAGTCGATAAACACTTCATCTATAGAGTACGTGATTATATCTTCAGGTGCTACATATTTCAAATACACCTCATGTATCTTTGTGCTGTAATCAATATAAAGAGCCATTCGAGGAGGAGCAACTATATAATCTAATTCTAATGTATTATTTGCCTTTAATTCGTCATCTAAATAAGATTTGCCATTGAACATATGGTTTGGACAATTTTTTTTGCGTATTGCATTAATTTCCTTGACTTTTTGAGTGACCTCAAAAAGTCTCGCACGTCCGGATATTCCATATGCCTTAAGTGAAGGAGTGACTGCAAGACAGATTGTTTTTTCTGTTCTTAATTCGTCTGCAACAACAAGATTAGTATTAAGAGGATCAAGATTTCGCTCTCTACATTCGACCGACGCAAAAAATGCTTTGGCATCAATCGCCACATATTGTCGTCTCATTATCTCCCTCCTTTTAAACACAAATATTCAATTTTATTATATCACCTTTTATATATTTAGACAATAAATTTTTAAAAATAGAAACTGTTAATATTTACAAAATTGTCGCTAAGATAAATGAGTATGTACCAGCTTCTTTTGATATGTATAATAGGTTATAATTATTATATCAATTTTCGGGGAGGATATTTATGAAAATAGAAATCGCAATTAACAGAATCTTACAAGCAATGAAAGAAAGGGGGTGCACCGATGAAACAATACAACAAGCAAAATGGAGTTGCTACACCAAGATACTTAACGAACATAAGCAGAATAATGAATGCGAGGTTTCAAGAGAAGTGCTTACAAACTTGTGCGAAGATTATAGGAAACGCTACGAAAAGGGTGAAATCACAAGGAAGTTCTATCGTTCCTTTGTGAGAGCAACGCATAGACTTTGTTCTTTGTCAGAGACGGGAATTATAGATTTCTCAATTGTGAAGGATGCAAAAAAGTATAAACCCAACAAATCGCATTTGGAATTGATAGAGGAAATTAAAGAGGATGCATGTATCTTAGAAACCAGGAAGAAAAAGGCTGATATTATCTTTAGGTATTTTTTCAATTTCATCGAACAGAAAGAAAAGGCAGATAATCAAATTGAGGATTCCGATTACATAGAATTTATTAGCGAGGCATCAAAAACCAATCCATATAATATGAATATAGTTATTTTTACTCTGCGTTTAATAAATGACTATCTCAATAAAAATGGTATAACAAACACAACAATCGAATTAAAGAGTTTCTTTCCAAAGCCTCCACCCAAAAAACTAATATCGCCATATACACAGGAGGAAATTAATTCAATAATCAATGCAATCAATCCTGAAGATAAAAATTACAGGAGAAACAAGGCGATTATCTTACTAGCTTTTAACACAGGTCTGAGGTCTGTGGACATTAGACACATGGTATTGTCCGATATAAATTGGATTAAACAAGAAATTCAAGTTGTTCAAAGGAAGACAGGGCAATCTATTGCTGTTCCAGTAACAGGGATCACATTAAATGCAATAGCAGATTACATTTTGAAGGAACGAAAATCTAATACGGACAAGCATGTTTTTCTCGAATCCGTTGTGCCTTATGCTATGTTAAAAAGTACCGCGCCATTAGATAGTATGTTGGATAAATATTGTCGCAAAGCATCTATTGAAAAGAAAAGATATCGTTCATTTCATAGTTTGCGGCGAGCATTCGGAACAGAACTTGCAGTCGCAGAAGTCCCTGTAACATCTATTTCTCAAATGTTAGGGCATAAGGATATGAGTTCAGATAAGGCATATTTGAGTTTTAACCGCACACAAACATCGTTATGCGCTGCAGATTTTTCAGAAGTGCCAATAACAAAAGGTATATATGCAAATTACGATTTTAATAACGAGATAAATAAAGGAGTTGAAGAATCTTGAATTTTAAGGAAAAAATGATGGAAAAATATGAGGAAATGCTTTTGCTCAAGGAATCACTTGGTTATTGCAAGGATACATATTCTTCTTTTGTTGTCCCTTTTATCGAATACTGTGCAGCAAATTTTGAAGAGGTTTCCACTATAACAAGAGAAATGGTTGACAGTTGGCTCCTAACCGAACCATATCAATCAAACAACTCTCAAAGATTAGCGATAATCAATATTCGTCATTTTACCAAACACTTATGTTCAACAGGAATACAGGCATATATTCCTCCATCTACGTATAATGTAAAATATCAACCTTATCAGCCTTACATTTTCACAGATGATGAATTGAAGTATCTTTTTGAGGCAATTGATTCTGTGAAATTCCGAAAGATTAAAGCCGATCCGGCACGAATTATGCCTGTGTTGTATAGATTGGAATTGTGTTGTGGGTTACGACCGGGAGAACCTTTTAGAATAAAATGTGAAGATATAAATTTAGAAACTGGAGATATATTCATCCGTAAAGGTAAACGAGGAAAAGACCGACATATTGTCATGTCAGAACAAATGCGCCGGTTATGTTCGATTTATGATGAATTTGAAGGTAGTCGTGAGTGGTTTTTTCAATACAAAACAGGTGAACCAATTCCAACATATTGGGGTGTATATAATTTTGCTCAACTTTTGGAAAGATGTAGTTTTTCATACAAAGGCAACAAACCTCGTCCTTATGATTTAAGGCATAATTTTGCAACAAGAACAATTATGCGATGGATTGATGAAGGTAGAAACATTATGTCCCTTATGCCATACCTTAGTGAGTATATGGGGCATGTAACTATGGAGGAAACTCTTTATTATATTCATTTAATTCCCGAAAGATTGAGAAAATCGCCTAATATAAAATGGGATATGTTAAGCAGTATTTACGGTAACAAGGAGGAAAAAATTCATGAGAAAAATTAAAGATGTATCTTTATTTGAGTGTATAAGGCAATTTTTAACAGTGGACATGCCTATATTGAGGAAAAAGAGTAGCAATACTGTTGATGCGTATCGGTATACACTTAACCTTTATTTAAAGTATTTGTGTATATTTAAAGAATGTGCTATACAGGTAATTGACACCAAGGATTTCTGTCAAAAAAACATTTTAGGCTTTATATCTTGGCTTACAGAGGAAAGGTGCAACAAGCCATCAACTGTAAATCTGAGGATTCGGCATCTGAAAAGATTTTGCCGTTATTTAATGGATGAAAATCTTATGCTAATGTCCGAACTTGCAAGGATTCAGAAAATATCAGAGATACCTATAGCAACTGCAGATATAATAACCTTTTTAAGTGTTGAAGAAACTAAAATATTGCTTGCACAACCGGACGAGTCTAATAAAATTGGTTACAGAAATAGTTTTCTAATGTTTTTATTATATGATAGTGGATGCAGAATTCAAGAAATTTTAGATTTAAAACTCAAAGACTTTCTCATAAATAAGGGGTTGGCAGAACTGCATGTTGTAGGCAAGGGAAATAAATTTAGAGTAACGCCGATTTCTCTGGAGCTTATCCCTAAATTTGAAAAGTACTGTTATTACTACCATAAGGACAAGGATTATAATGAATATATGTTCTATACAATAAGAAATGGAATACATACGAGGATGTCGTGTGACAATGTGCAGTCGTTTATGAAGAAATATGGAAATAAAGTACGAGAGGAAATTCCAAATTTACCGATAATACATCCACATCTATTTCGTCATACTCGTGCAATGCACTTGTATATGGCAGGAATGCCTTTGGAGTTGGTTTCGCAATGGTTAGGACATTCCCAACTTGAAACATCTCTTATTTACGCTCGTGCAACTACAGATATGAAAAGAGAAGCCATTGCAGAAATATCGCAAGGTGAAAATTCTGTTTTCGCAAATGATGAAGGGTTTAAATATGCTAACGATGAGGAAATTATCAAACAATTATATGGTTTGATGTAATTGTCAATAAAATCGTTAATAATGATAATGGGGTTGTTTTATAACGGGTTTCGTGTTATAATAACAAAAAGAAATGCCGAAGAATTAGAGCATGCAGCTTTAACTCTTCGGCAATATATAAATTTCTCGGCATTACTTATAATTCGGCATTATTTAAATCTATACACAAATACATTCTGTCTGCCATACATTTCACTCCTTTTCTTTATTATATATATTTTACTGTCCTTTAAACCTCACTCCAAAAATTAAGGGGCACTGCACACACAGCACCCCAACATTTTTTTAAAATACCGACATTATCAATACTGCGATTATAATGACAGGAAGTACATACTTAAGATAAGGCTTAAGCCATTTTGGAAGTTTAAGTCCCTTTCCGCTGTTTACCTCGGCAAAATATTTATCCCAGCCCCAGCCATAACGCATTGTGCAAAACAGAACATACATAAGGCTACCCACAGGGAGCAGAATATTGGAAACTGTATAATCTTCCAAATCCATTATGCCTTTGCCTAAGATCTGAAAATCAGACCATACCGTAAAGCCAAGAATACAGGGAAGTGACAAAATTATCATCAAAACAATATTTATAATCGCAACCTTGCGGCGGCTCATTGATGTAAGTTCCAGCCAAAATGACATTATATTTTCAAATACAGCAATAACGGTTGAAAGTGATGCAAACATCATAAATACAAAAAACAATATTCCAACAACTCTTCCACCCGGCATACTGTTGAATATACTTGAAAGTGTAGTAAACAGAAAACTTGCACCAACAGTTGACGCATCCGCAGTAACACCGTTGTTATAAGTAAAACATGCAGGGAAAACTATAAGACCTGACATTATTGCAACCAAAGTATCAAGCGACATAATGGTAATTGCCTCGCCTGTCAGACTTCGTGTTTTGTCAATATAACTGCCAAAAATTGCAACCGAACCGATACCTATGCTTAAAGTAAAGAAGGCTTGTCCCATAGCCGCAGATATAACCGTCATAAGACCTGATTCCTTAACGCCATCAAGAGTAGGAATTAAATAGAATTTCAGACCTTCTGCGGCATTATCCAATGTACAGCAATATATTGCAAGTCCAAAAAGAAGTGCAAAAAGCGCAATCATCATAACCTTTGTTATCTTTTCAACGCCCTTTTGAAGTCCAAGAGAACAAACACCAAAGCACAAAACAATTACCGCAACAGTTGAACCGATTAATAGTCCCTGATTTGATACTATTGCACCAAAAGCACCGCCAAGCTGCTCTGCGGTTTTAAATTCCAGAATTGAGCCATTAAGATATTTAACGAAATAAATGAGCATCCACCCTGAAATTACGGTATAGAACATCATAAGAAGATAATTGCCTGCAATGCCCATAAATTTCAGCCAATGCCATTTCTGACCCGGCTTTTCAAGAACATCAAATGATGATGCAATACTACGCTGACTTGCTCTGCCGACAGAAAGCTCCATTGTCATAATAGGAAGTCCGAGCAAAAGCAAAAATCCGATATAAATCAGCACAAATAATGCGCCGCCGTATGCACCTGTAATAATCGGAAAACGGTAAACATTTCCCAGACCAATCGCACATCCTGCCGAAATTAGCAGAAAGCCAAGACGAGAAGAAAATTTTTCTCTTTGATTCATAATAAAAACCGTCCTTTGTTTTTTGAATAATATTAACACATATTAATTAAATTATCAAGATAAATCTTGTATTTTTCCAGTATTTGTGATAAAATATATTTAATTATGCAAAGGATTGGTGAAAATATGAAACCGATAGTAGCTATTGTGGGACGCCCCAATGTGGGAAAGTCTACATTATTTAATAAAATATCAGGTAAAAGAATTGCCATTGTTGAAGATACGCCCGGTATCACCCGTGACCGCATCTATGCAGATGCCGAATGGCTTGGCAAAGAATTTACACTTATAGACACCGGCGGTATCGAGCCGTACAGCAAGGATATTATTCTTTCGCAGATGCGCAATCAGGCAAATCTTGCCATTGACACGGCCGATGTTATTTTGTTTGTTGTCAACGTTCGCGACGGTATGACTGCCGCCGACAAGGATATTGCGGCAATGCTGCAAAAATGCGGCAAACCCGTTATTTTGGTGTGCAACAAGGTGGATAATCCTGGTGACCCGCCCATGGAGGTTTATGAATTCTATAACCTTGGTATCGGTGACCCTGTAATGGTATCCTCCATTCACGGTCTGGGTGTCGGCGACCTTCTGGATATGGTTGCTGAGCATTTCCCAGAGGATATTGAGGAAGAAGACGATGATGATGTTATCCATATCGCAATCGTAGGCAAACCAAACGCAGGTAAATCTTCACTTGTAAACCGTATCTTAGGCGAGGACCGTGTTATCGTAAGCGATATAGCAGGAACAACCCGTGACGCAATTGACAGCCGTTTAGAGAGAAACGGCAAAAAATACGTTATTATTGACACAGCAGGTATGCGTAAGCGCGGAAAAATTGACGAGGATGTCGAACGTTACAGCGTAGTTCGCGCTCTTACCTCCATTGACCGCGCAGATGTTTGTATTATTATGATAGACGCAACCGAAGGTGTTACCGAGCAGGACACCAAAATTGCAGGTTATGTTCACGAACAAGGCAAAGCCGCAGTTTTTGCAGTTAACAAGTGGGATTTGGTTGAAAAAGAGACCAACACAATGAAAAACTTCAAAGACAGACTTTTAGAGGGCTTTAACTTTATGATGTATGCGGAATCTGTATTTATTTCCGCCAAGACAGGTCAGCGTGTTGACGACCTTTTTGAAATGGCCGATTTAGCCGTTGAAGAAAACAAAAAACGTATTTCAACAGGACTTCTTAATGACGTTATCAATGATGCCATTGCAATGGTTCAGCCGCCTTCGGACAAGGGTAAACGTCTTAAGATTTACTACGGAACTCAGGCGTCCATCAAGCCTCCTACCTTTGTTCTGTTTGTTAATAATTCTGAACTGGCACATTATTCTTATATCAGATACCTTGAAAACAAGATAAGAGCCGCTTTTGGATTTAAAGGTACACCAATCAAGTTTATTGTTCGTGAAAAGGGCGAAAAAGATACCAAAGGCAGCAAGGTTTAAAGGAGATATTAAATATGGAAATAGTTTATAACCTTATAATTTTAGTTGTTGCCTATCTTCTTGGCAGCATAAACACATCAATTATAGTATCAAAAATTATGATTGGCGACGATATACGCAACCATGGCAGTGGCAATGCAGGCGCAACAAACACCCTGCGTACAGTAGGTAAAAAAGGCGCAATCTTTGTTGTATTGGGTGATGTTTTAAAGGCTGTTGCTGCAGTTCTTGTGGCAAAGCTTATATCAGATAGCCCCAATGCAGTTTATATTGCAGGCCTTGGAGCGGTTCTCGGACATAACTTCCCCCTTTATTTCAGATTCAAAGGCGGCAAAGGCATAATTGTATCAACAGTTGTAATTTTATTCGCAGACCCTCTTCTTGGTCTTATCACTATGATTGCAGCAATTTCAATTATGGCAGTTTCAAGATACGTTTCATTAGGAAGTGTTCTTGGCGCAGTTATATTTGTTGTTCTGGCACTTGTATTTAAAAATAACAATGCAGAATTTATTGTTTTTGCCATAATGCTTGCTTTCCTTGCAATATATATGCACCGAAGCAATATTGTAAGACTTCTTGCAGGCAAAGAAAATAAACTCAGTTTTGGCAGTAAGGAGGATAAATAAAATGGCAAACGTATGTGTTTTAGGCAGCGGCGGCTGGGGAACTTCAGCATCCATTCTTCTACATAACAACGGACATAAGGTAACACTTTGGTCATTTGACAAAACCGAATGTGAAAATCTTAAGAAATATCACGAAAACAAGCCCTTCCTTCCGGGAATTGCTATCCCCGATGGTATCGAATTTGTTTCCGAACTCTCGGCTGTTGCAGGTATGGATTTAATTGTGATAGCCACTCCTTCCCACGGTATAAGAAATGTTGCAAAAAATATAAAACAATATGTTTCATCAGGTCAGATTATCCTTAATATATCAAAGGGTATCGAAGAAGGCTCATATATGACCATTTCGCAGATTCTTAAGGAAGAGCTGCCTGACTGTAAAATTGCAGTTATGTCTGGTCCAAGCCATGCCGAAGAAGTTTCTCGTAATATTCCTACAACTAATGTTATCGCATCGGATGAGATTGCTATATCCGAATACATTCAGGACATCTTTATGAGCCCCAATTTCAGAGTATATACATCTAATGACATTATGGGTGTTGAACTGGGAGGTTCAATTAAAAACGTAATCGCACTTTGTTGTGGTATTCTTGACGGTCTTGGCTGCGGAGACAACACCAAGGCGGCACTTATGACACGCGGTCTTGTTGAAATGACACGTCTTGGCATTGCAATGGGTGCAAAAGCTCAAACCTTTTCGGGTCTTTCGGGCATCGGCGATTTAATTGTAACCTGCACAAGTATGCATTCGCGCAACCGTCGTGCAGGAATACTGATAGGTCAGGGAATGTCTGTTGCCGAGGCACAGAAAACTGTAAATATGGTGGTTGAAGGTGTTCGCAGCTGCAAAGCAGCAAAGGAACTTGCTGACCGCAAAGGTGTTGAAATGCCTATTATAACAGAGGCATATAATGTTCTCTTTAACGATAAGCATCCCGAAGATGCCATAAAGGCTCTTATGAACAGAGATAAAAAGCACGAATCCGAATTTGATTTTCTGAATACAATATAACGAGGTGACATTATGGATATTAACGTTTTAACACAGTATTTTAAAAAGGCAACCGAAATCCTTCCAAAAGGTGCCTTTCTCACCACAAAAGACGGTGAAAAAATAAACACAATGACCATAGGCTGGGGTTCATTCGGCTTTGTTTGGGGAATGCCCACAGCCGAAGTTTTGGTAAGACAAAGCCGTTTTACCAAAAATACAATTGATAAGTCTATGGAATTCACCCTTACCTTCCCTTATGATGAATCAATGAAAGCGGCTCTTGGTTTTTGCGGCAGTAACAGCGGTCGTGACGTGGATAAAATTGCAGAATGTGGTCTTACATTAAAAGATGCAAATACCGTTTCAACACCGGTTGTAGCCTGCAAAAGTCTTGTTTTTGAATGTAAGGTGGCTGCAAAAACAGATATGACACCCGATAACACTTCAGAAGAAATTCTTGATAAATGGTATAAAAACGGTGATTTGCACACCCTCTATTATGCAAAGATTGAAGATTGCTACGTGATTGACTAAAAAACATTGACAAAAGCACCCGATTTTAATCGGGTGCTTTTATATACACAAAAAGAAGCCCGCAGGCTTCTTTTTCATTTACAAATCATTATTAATCAAATCTTCAAGGGATTCTCTGCGGACTGCAACATATTCGCTGTCCTTTGTAAGCATTACAATGGGCGGTCTTGGAAGTCTGTTATAGTTTGACGCCATTGAATAGTTATACGCACCAGTTGTCAGTACAGCAACAGTATCACCACGTTTTACAGATGACGGCAGCTTCACATTCTCCTGAATAATGTCGCCACATTCACAACATCTGCCCACAACCGAGCAATTAAAATCACTCTTTTCGTTCATTTTATTGGCAAGCAAAACAGTATAATCAGACTTGTAAAGCGCAAATCTGGGGTTATCTGCCATACCACCGTCGATTGATACATAATTTCTGTATTCGGGAATTTGCTTTACGCTGCCAACCTTATACAAGGTCATACCGCTATCTGCCACAATTGAACGTCCCGGCTCCATTCTTATGCTTGGTACATCTATGCCAAGTTCTGAACATTTTTCCTTAACGGTTTTTGCAACAAGGGCAATATTTGCACCAATATCTATTGTGGGGTCGGCATCTGTATATCTTACACCATAACCGCCGCCAAGGTTAAGTTCTCTCGTTTTAAAGCCTTTTTCCTTTTCGGCTTTTGCTATAAATTTAAGCATAACATCTGCAGTTTTAAAGAACACATCCGAATCAAAAACCATTGAACCAACGTGGCAATGAAAACCCCAAATGTCAACATTCTTTTTTGAAAGTGCATAATCGGTAATAGCATCTGCCGCACCGGTTTCAATCGCAGACCCGAATTTCGAGTCAACCTTGCCGGTTGCAACCTCGTCGTATGTATGGGGGTCAATACCGGGTGTAATTCTTATGAGAATTTTTGAGCAAACACCCATTCTTTCAGAAATCTCGTCAATTGCATCAATTTCTTCACAGTTGTCTGCCACAAAGCATCCTACACCGTTTTTAATTGCATATTCAATGTCTGCATCAGTTTTGTTATTGCCGTGAAAGTAGACCTTTTCCATAGGGAATTCTGCGGCAGCAGCAGTACAAATTTCGCCTGCTGATACAACATCAACCCCCATGCCTTCCTCCTTCATAATTCTGTAAATCTGCTTAAAGGAGGCAGCCTTGCTTGCATAAAGGGGCAGGGCACTTGTACCAAAATGCGCCTTCATTGCATCAAGATAGACACGGCAGTTATGACGGATTTTCTCTTCATCCATAAGATATAGGGGTGTTCCGTATTTATTTGCCAGCATAGCGGTATCTCTGCCTGCAAAAGTTAAATTTCCGTTTTCGGCAACTCCTAAATTATCACAAATCATCAATAATTCCTCTCGTTCTTAAATCTCTATTCCACATTCCTTCATAAGTCTGAACATATTCTGCATTTTTGTATCATCCATAGGTGTAAGGGGCAGTCTGAGGTAGTTCTCGCCAAAGCCCATAGCAGCGGTTGCCGCCTTAACAGGGATGGGGTTAACCTCGCAGAAAAGTGCATCAATAAGTTCAAGGTATTTAAGTTGAAGGTCAGCACTTGCCTTTGTGTTTCCTGCAAAATATTCATCGCAAATCTTTACAGTTTCCTTTGGAAGAATATTTGATAATACAGAGATTACCCCCTTGCCCCCAAGTGACATTATGGGAACAATCTGGTCATCATTACCCGAATAAATATCCATTTCATCGCCAACCAATGATGCAATTTTTGCAATTTGTGAGATGTTTCCGCTTGCTTCCTTGATACCTACAATATTGGGATGCTTTGCAAGCTCTGCGCATGTTGCAGGCTCAATATTACATCCTGTACGGCTTGGTACATTATAAAGGATAACAGGTTTTGTACTTGCATCAGCAATTGCAGTAAATGACTGAATAAGACCCTTCTGTGTTGCCTTGTTGTAATAAGGTGTAACAACCAACATTGCATCAGCACCTGCTTCGCACGCATACTTTGTAAGCTCAATTGCATATGCTGTATCATTTGAGCCTGTACCTGCAATAACGGGAACTCTGCCTGCTACCTTTTCAACTGCAAACTTAATTACATCCTTGTGCTCCTCGTCTGTCAAAGTAGAGCCCTCGCCCGTTGTACCGGCAACAACTATTGCATTGATACCTTCCTCTATCTGCCATTCAATAAGTCTTTCAAAAGCCTCATAGTCAATGCCTTTTTCGTTAAGAGGTGTAACTATGGCTGTTGCGACTCCTGTAAATACTGTGTTTTTCATATTGTTCAAACTCCTTTTAATTTTTTCAAGATATTGGCATAAAAAAATGATAGCTGAAATCAACTATCATATACAAACGTATCATAAATCAACATTCAAATATGATAGCCCTCCGCATTGCTGCGACAACAACCAAAATATTATTTTCGGTTGCCAGATCGGTTTTTTGCCGTAAACCGTCTTCGGCGTCTGCCCCTTTCAACAAATTCTGCCTGGCAAGCATATAAATTTGCCTACTGATGACACAACGCGCCTCTATCTTCCTGAATATTATACTTTAATTGACGGTATTTGTCAATAGATTTTTTTACTTTTTAAGCAAAGGACTTACATACTTATAAATCAGTATCGTCACAACCGAAACAGTCACGCCCTTAAGCAGATTAAATGGTGCAACACACAAAAGAACAAATTCAAGCATAGTATCAACAGCCGGCCAGATTTTTGTTCCCATTCCTACTATCACATCAACAGGCATTTTAAATGCACTTGCAAAAACCGGCAACATTATAAAAGCATTAATAAAACAGCTTGAAACCGTCATAACAACAGTACCGATTATCAATCCAATCACTGCATTTGATTTTGACTTTTTTCTCTTATATATCAACGCAGCAGGCAAAACAAACACCACACCCATAACAAAGTTTGCCGCCTCGCCAACTCCTGCGGTAACTGTTCCGTTAATAATCAGATTAAGTAAGATTTTTACACCTTCAATAACAACACCAGCTAAGGGACCCATAGCAAAGGCACCAATAAACACAGGAACCTCGCTTAAATCAATTTCATAAAATGGCGGAGCAACAAACGGTAACGGAAATTCAAATAACATCAGAATTGTTGCAACTGCCGAAAGCATTGCCACTCTTACAAGCCACGCGGTATTTTTGTTTTTCATATAAATCACTCCTTAAATTATGTCAAAAAAAATGTCCCGATTTTTAAATCGGGACAAATACTCAAAAAAATTCTATGCACAGCATAAAACCTCTTCTCACATCCAGACTGTACTGTCGGTTTTGGAATTTCACCAAATCAATTGCATTTCTGCAAGTCGCGGACTTTACCGCCGGTCGGGAATTTCGCCCTGCCCCGAAGAATTTTTATTCGTTATATATAGTATACCATTATATGTAATTTTTGTCAACTGATTTGCACTTATAATTTTAATTCTGACGATTTGCCGTTTTGGAAGCCTTGTCGGCATACAACATTTCGTCAGCCTGCTTAAAAACATCCGCAAAATCGCAATTTTTATCCCAAAAGGAATAACCCTTAGATATTTTAAATCCTATATCCTTGCGCTCCTGTTCTCGGACCTTTATTAAGAGTTTAATTAAGTCATTCTCGGTTATATTTTGTAATATAACCGCAAACTCATCACCACCAATGCGATATACAATATAGTCAGGATGCGAAAAAATATTACAAAGCATTTTAGAACAAATCTGTAGCACTCTGTCACCCTCCAAATGACCATATGTATCGTTTATCGCTTTAAAATTATCTATATCAAAAAGTATAATTGCAAAACTAAAATTATTGGCGTTTATTTTACTTTTTAAATTATCTATGCGACTGCTATATGCAGCACGGTTATATATTCCGGTTAAATCATCCGTAATCGCAATTTTGTGCCACATCTCCAATTCGGAAAGCAATTTCTTCTGTTTATAAAGCCTGATTTTTTCACTTGTTAAATATGCAAATAATACGAAAACCATAAATACTAATACAACTGTAGTCAATTAAATACGTCTCTCCTTTGTATTGTTTATTCTTGTAATGCATACAAATATTATAGACGTTTTATATCTAAATGTCAATAGATATTTTTTATCTATGTTAAATTAAATATGGTGATTTAAATGAATTTAACTTTTGGTGATAAAATAAAAAATCTTCGTGAAGACCATAATCTTACTCAGTCTGACTTGGGCAAGGCTTTAAATATGACGCAAAGAAAAATATCTTATCTGGAGTTAAACCGATATGAGCCAAGCATACAGGATATTGTAGAAATATGTCGTTTTTTTAATATCTCTGCCGACTACCTTTTGGGTATAAAAAAATAAAACAGGCATCTGTGAAATCAAACAGATGCCTGTTTTATTATCCCAAAAGAACATCTTTTCTGTGAAGCATTTCATCAATTCTCTCAATATAATCCTTTGGTTCTTTAACATTAAAAATTCGCTCTATTCGGTCTGTTGCACGGTCAACAGTCTTTGTTACACCACCGCAGCCTAAAGAAATTATAGTCTGTACCTCTTCCATAATATAAATGTTATAAAGGCTCTCATAACCCGACTTTGCATAGCCAACGTTTTCAAGATTGCCAAGCATATTTTTTTGTCTGTACAGATAATATGGATTCTTGCCGTTTGCCGTAATTGTTTTCATTGAAAAATCAACCATTTCAGCCACCTTATAATCATCGGTAAGGTTATAATCCCCCAGAGTTTCATTAAGTTTGGAAGAACGCTTTATACTCATTGTATGAACCGTAGTATTTTCGGGATTCAGTTTTTCAACCTCTTCCACCGTATATTTAAACATATCAACCGTTTCACCCGGAAGACCCGCAATAATATCCATATTTATGCAGTCAATTCCACATTCTCTTGCCATAAAATATGCGCGACGAATATCATCGGGAGTATGGTTTCTGCCTATGATTTTCAATGTTTCGTCATTCATTGACTGTGGGTTGATGCTTATACGGTCAATCCCGAAATCTTTTATCGCTTTAAGCTTTTCTTCTGTAATTGTATCGGGTCTGCCTGCCTCTACTGTAAATTCTTTGTTTCTAGACAAATCAAACTCAGTGAAAATTCCGTCAAACAAAAATTTCAGTTGTTCTGCGCTAAGGGTTGTAGGAGTTCCTCCGCCTATGTATACGCTTTCGACAACATTTTTATTCTGTCTGATAATATCGGCAGTATAAGCGATTTCCCGTCTCAGACATTCAAGATATTCGGGTATATACTTTGCACCGTTTGCCACACTGTTGCTTACAAACGAACAATAAAGACATCTTGTGGGGCAAAAGGGTATACCAATATAAATGCTTATACCTTTTTCGTCCATCGAATCAATTATGGGCATCTCCACTTTTGCAACACGCACGGCAAGCTCTGCCTTTTCGCGGCTTGCACCGTATTCGTTTATAAAATACTCAACTGTTTCAGCAGGGGTTTTGCCAGATTTTATCAGCTTATATGCAATTTTTACGGGACGAATCCCATTCAGAATACCCCAAGGGCTTAAAATATCACTCATAGCAAGTAGGGATTTTCCTTTCTTTCGTTTCCTATTGTTGTTGACGGGCCGTGACCAGGATAAACCTTTATATCGTCAGGCAAAATCAACAGTTTTTCTTTTATGGAATTTATTTCCGTATGGAAATCACCCATCGGGAAGTCATATCTGCCGATTGAGCCACAAAACAAGGTATCACCACTGACCAAAGTTTCGTCAAAGAGATAGCATACGCCGCCCAGAGTATGACCGGGAGTGTGAATTACCTTAATTTTCACATCGGCAAACTCAATAACGTCACCATCGTTCACCAAAATATCAGCTTTAACCTCAGGTAAAGGGATATATGATAAATTCAGGCCTGTATTGTTGAGATACTGTTCTTCATCACTATGGACAACAATTTGTGCTCCTGTTGCTGTTTTCAGCTCCTTTAGTGCCATTATATGGTCAAAGTGTGCGTGAGTGAGAAAAATATATTTCAGGTCAACACCTTTTTTGTTTAGAAAAGCAAGTATAACCTCTGCCTCGGCAGGTGCATCAAAAAGTGCCGCAACACCGCTGTTTTGGTCATATAAAATATATGAATTTGTGGCTAAATCTCCAAGAGAAAATATCTGAAATTCCATAAAAACCTCCGTATATTCAAGACCGCAGGCTCTACTGACGCCTGCGGACTACTGATTGTATACCGTCAATCTGTTTAAGTTTTTTAATAGCATTATCAAGATGTTCGGTGTTTTTTACTTCGATTGAAATTTCTACAATCGCAACATTATTCTTAACCGTTCTTGCATTAAGACTCTTTATGGGAGTTCGTAATTCTGCGGTAATGGTAGTAATATCGACAAGCAATGAATCTCTGTCAATTGCCGTGATACAAAGAAGTGCCTGAAAGTTGTTTTCAACCGCCTGTGCCCAGCAGACATTAATAAATCTCTGCTCCTCCTCGGGTGAGAATTTTGCATTTGTAATATTTATACAGTCTGTGCGGTGAACCGCAACACCGCGACCACGGGTAACATAACCAATGATTTTATCACCGGGGACAGGGCTGCAGCAATGCGAAATTCTTACAAGGCAGTTGTCGATACCCTCAACAATAACACCGCTGTTGTTGGCTTTGCCTGATGTTTTAAACACAAACTGGTCAGGAATATCATTTATATTATGCTTGCTTGCAAGATCTTTTTTACATTTTTCTTTGAATTTTGCAAGATATTTACTGCCGCTTGAACCACCGTAACCAAGGGTTGCAAACATATCTTCAAGCTGCTTGAAGCCGTATTTTGAAAGAAGACCCTCCAGCATATCATCGTCATTCATGTATGAAATCGGAATGTTTGCTTTTTTGAGTTCTTTTTCAAAAATTTCTTTACCTTTGATAATATTCTCGGCTCTGTTTTCCTTTTTCAGCCATTGATTTATCTTGTTTCGTGCCTGAGAAGTTCTTGCAATTTTAAGCCAGTCAAGATTGGGGCCGCGTGATGCATTGGATGTGTTAATCTCAATAATATCACCGTTTTGCAGATGATAGTCAAGGGTAACAATCTTACCGTTTACCTTTGCACCCTGCATTTTATTACCTATCGCACTATGGATTGCATAAGCAAAGTCAATAGGCGTTGCACCTGCAGGAAGGCTGATAACATCACCCTTTGGGGTAAACACAAACACCTCGTCGCTGAACATATCAATCTTAAGGGTCTGCATAAAATCTTCGGCATTGGTCATATCATTCTGGATGTCAAGAAGCTGTTTAATCCATTCCAGCTTGTTGTCAAGGTCTGACGCGCCGCTTATACCTTCTTTATACTTCCAATGGGCTGCGATACCGTTTTCTGCTGTACGGTGCATTTCCCATGTTCGTATCTGTATCTCAAAAGGAGTGCCGTTGGGACCGATAACCGTTGAATGTAATGACTGATACATATTGGGTTTGGGCATAGCAATATAGTCTTTGAATCTGCCTGGAATGGGCAAAAATTGTTCGTGCACCATGCCAAGAACGGCATAACAGTCTGCATCGGTGTTAACAATCACACGCACTGCAAACAAATCATAAATCTCATCAATATTCTTATTTTGCATAAACATTTTACGGTAGATGCTGTAAAAATGCTTTGCACGGCCTTCGACTTTAGCATCAATCTGAATTTTTTCAAGACGCTCGGTAAATACATTGATTATATCGTTAATATACTTTTCGCGTTCGCTTCGTTTCAGGCTGATTTTGTCAACAATTTCATAATAACCAATAGGGTCGATATACCTAAGAGACAAATCCTCAAGCTCAATCTTAATCTTTGACATACCAAGACGGTGAGCAAGAGGTGCAAAAACCTCAAGAGTTTCTCTTGCTTTTTCTCTTTGCTTATGTTCGGGCATAGACTTTAAAGTCCGCATATTATGCAGGCGGTCAGCCAGCTTTATAACTATAACGCGGACATCCTTCGCCATAGCAAGGAACATTTTTCTCAGGTTTTCAATCTGCTGATCCTCGTTTGATGTGTATGGAATTTTACCAAGCTTTGTAACACCCGAAACAAGCAAGGATATGGTATCACCAAATTCCCGTGCAATTTCTTCGTCAGTAACTTCGGTATCCTCCACCACGTCGTGCAGAAGCGCCGCCGCAACCGAACTTGCATCAAGCTCCATATCCGCAAGAATATTAGCAACAGCAACAGGATGCATAAAGAACGGTTCACCCGAAACACGCAACTGTCCTTCGTGCTTTTCTTTGGCATAGTGAAAAGCCTTCTCAACAAGGTCAAATTTGCCCGAAGGATTATATGTTTTTAATTTGTTAATCAGGTTATCCAGTTGATTTTGCATTATATCAGTTCACATCCATAAGCTTAATATCTTTCAAAATAAGCTGTACATTCTTAAATCCTTTATAATCGTTTATATCCAGACCAAAGGCAACCTCAATAAAATCGCCTTCTTTAAGGTGGTTGTAATATTCGCCCATACCAAAGCCCACAGCATCAAGGAACTTGTTCTCCTTAAGCAAAGTCATTCTAAGATGCTTGCCCTCGCTCATTGTGCTGATTTTATGAATCTTGATATTGCGTACTGCAAATACAGGAGACGGATTATCAACGCCGAACGGTTGAAGTTTGTTAATTTCGTCAACAGTCTCTAAGGTTATGTATGACGGTTTGATTACCGCATCAATAGCCACTGTGGGAATAATTGCAGTTTCGTCAACATCTGTAACTGTCTGCCGATTTATAGCTTCTCTGAACTTTTCAATATTGTCAGTTTTTATTGAAAGTCCTGCGGCAAGCTCATGTCCGCCAAATTTTTCAAGAATGTCACTTGTGTTCTCAAGTGCTTCAAAAAGATTGAAACCGCTTATACTTCTGCCTGAACCCTTTGCTTCATCACCGTCAACTGCAAAAAGGATTGAAGGCTTATAAAACTTCTCTGTAATCTTTGAAGAAACTATACCAACAATACCATGATGCCAGTTTTCGTGAGCAATAACCAGAACCTTATCGTCTTTGATTGCAGGGTTATTTTCTAAATATTCAAGAGCCTCGGCAAACATCTTTTGCTCGGTCTGTTGTCTGATTGTGTTTTCTTCGCAAAGGTCATTTGCAAGCTCATACGCCTTTTCTCTGTCGGATGTCAGGAACATCTCAACACTGCGTGATGCACAGCCAAGTCTGCCGCTTGCATTGATTCGGGGTGCAAGAATATAACCAATTGTTGATGTTGTTATTGCCTTGTTATTGGTAATTGACACATCAATAAGCGCCTTAAGACCGATATTTTCGGTATTGGCAAACTTTTCAAGGCCTTTGGTAACAATTATTCTGTTTTCATCAATCAACGGAGAAATATCAGCAACAGTACCAAGACAGATAAGGTCAGAATATTTTTCGATAAGCTCGCTGACAGATGTTTTATCATCAAGTGCCTGAATAAGCTTAAAAGCAACGCCTACCCCTGCAAGATTTTTAAAGGGATATTGGCAATCCTTGCGCTTTGGGTCAATTGCCGCATATGCCTCAGGAATGGTTTCTTTACATTCGTGATGGTCTGTAATGATTATATCCATACCTATACTTTTAGCATATTCGGTTTCCTCAACAGCTGTGATACCTGTATCAACCGTAATCACAACCTTTGTTCCGTTTTCTTTTATTGTATCCAAAGCTTCGCGATTTACACCGTAACCTTCCTGAATACGGTCTGGAATATAATAATCAACCTCAAAACCCATAGAGGTAAGGTGTTTATACAAAATTGCAATACTTGTGATACCGTCAACATCATAATCGCCGTAAATGGTAATTTTTTCGTTATTTACAAGCGCCTGTCTGATTCTGCTGACAGCCTTATCCATATCTTTAAGCAAATATGGGTCGTGAAGGTTTGCAAGATCACATTTTAAAAACTCAGCAATCTCTGCACTTTCAGAGATGCCTCTGTTATATAAAATAATTGATGTCAACGGAGAAATACCAAATTCCTTGGAAATCTCCACAACTCTGTTCTTATCAAATTCTTTAAGTAACCATTTTTTTTGTAACATAAAATTTCTCCCGCCTGTTAATTCTTTAACCTTCATTTTATCACGGATTTATCAAAAAAACAACACTTTTCTTAAAAAACTGATATTTTTTTACGAATTTTTAAGTTCAACAACCGTGACACCGTTCTCACCTTCGCCGTATCTGCCAAGTCGGAAGGATTTAACGTGAGGATGCTTTCTCAGCATATTATGAATTCCCGACCTCAGAACGCCCGTTCCTTTACCGTGAATAATCGAAACCGTTGACAGGCTTGACATTGCCGCACGGTCAAGAAACATATCAGTTTCAAGAAGTGCGTCTTCAAGCACCATACCCCTGAGGTCAACCTCGGTTTTAACAGTTTTGCTACCGCTTGTGACATTTTTTTGAGGAAGAAATTTTTCGATATTCTTCTTTGTTTCATCCTCTAAAATTACAAGGCTTGTAAGCTTTGCCGAGGTTTTCATTATACCCATCTGAATTTGTGCAGTACCAGCCTTTTTGTCAATGGTAAGAATTGTACCTCTGTCATTAAGGTCGGTTATCAGTACCGACATACCCGGCTTTAACGCATTTATATTTGTTTTAACAGGTTTGCTGATTTTAGGTGCATTGGGTGCTTTTTTAGCTTTCTTAAGGCTGATATTAAGTTCCCTCTTAACCTCTTCCATTGCCTTTAGGGCTTCTCTTTCGTCTTTTTCCTTTTGGAGAGCACGCATTGTTTCTAAAATCTCGTCGGTTTCGGCTTTTGCCTTTTCAATTATTTCAGCCGCCGATTTGTTTGCGCGGTCAAGTATTTCTTCACGTTTTTTGTCAAGCGCCTGACGTTCCTTAACAAGCTCTGCCTTAAGGTCGGCAACCTCTTTTTTCAATTTTTCCTGCTGGGTTCTTGAGCTTTCGGTAATACGGCGGTTTTCTTCAATAGACGACAAAACATCTTCAAATTTAACCGTTTCTTCTGACAGCAGTTCCTTTGAATTTTCGATAATGTAATCCGAAAGACCGAGTTTTTTGGAAATGGCAAAAGCATTACTTTTACCGGGGATACCCACAAGCAAACGATATGTGGGGCTAAGGGTTTCAACATCAAACTCGCAGGATGCATTTTCAACACGCTCGGTTGAGAGTGCATAAATTTTAAGTTCGCTGTAATGGGTTGTTGCAACGGTTTTTGCACCCATGTTCTTTACATAATTAAGGATTGCATTTGCAAGCGCCGCACCTTCAACAGGGTCGGTTCCTGCACCAAGCTCATCAAACAAAATAAGCGAGTTGGAGGTAAATTTATCAAGTATGCTGACAATGTTTGTCATATGCGCCGAGAATGTACTAAGGCTCTGTTCAATGCTCTGTTCATCCCCAATATCGGCATAAACTCCGTCAAATACCGCAAGCTGCGTTCCGTCGGATGCCGGCACGCAAAGACCTGCCTGCGCCATAAGGGTGAACAGACCTATTGTTTTAAGCACAACAGTTTTACCGCCTGTGTTGGGACCCGTAACAACAAGTGTATCAAAATCGTATCCAAGAGAAATATCCTGTGGTACAACTTTTTTCGGGTCAATGAGCGGGTGTCTGCCCTTTTTGATTGAAATTTTGCCTTCGCCATTCATTTCAGGACAAACTGCCTTCTGGCTGAGTGCAAGTTTTGCCTTGGCAAACAAAAGGTCAAGGTCAATAATTGCATTATAATCATATTCAACAACCTCAGCAATTTCTGCAACCAAAGCTGTAAGTTCTGCAAGAATTTTTTCAATTTCTTCTTTTTCCTTAACTGCAAGGGTATGAAGCTCATTGTTGGCATTAACAACCGATGACGGTTCAATAAAAAGAGTTCCCCCTGACGCTGAAACATCGTGAACAATACCATGAACATCACCCTTGTGCTCTGCCTTGACGGGCACAACATAGCGGTCATTTCGGAGTGTTACAATTGGGTCCTGCAGGAACTTCTGATAATGGGGTGAATGTATCATTGAATTCAATAAATCCTTTATTTTATCACCTGCACGGGAAATTTTGCGGCGAATGTTGCCAAGTTCAGGACTTGCACCGTCTGCCATTTCTGTTTCTGAAATTATGGATGTACTTATTCTTTCTTCGACCTGATTATTTTTTTCAAGGCAGACAAAATAGCGGTCAAGAACACTTTCGTGACCATCGCTGTATTTTTTCAGTTGTGCCGCACATTTAAGCACACGGGCAATGTTCAAAAGCTCTGCCATTGACAGATTTCCGCCAAGTTTTATTCGCTTGATTGCAGATGTAACCTCTAATACTGCGCTGATGGGCGGTGAGCCATACTTGCAAATCATCACAACAGCACCGTCTGTATCAGCAAGCGCCGACTTAACCGCAACAAGTTCGGTAAATGGTTTGATTTTTTGCGCCCTGTCCTTTGCTTCGTCATTTATAGCGTGCTTTGAAAGCATTTCCCGAATTTTATCAAATTCTAATGTTCTTAAAGTTTTTTCATCCATAACATACAATTCCTTTTACATATCATAAACCATTATATATTATCATATTTTAACCAACTTTGCAACACTAAACATCAAGTATTTAATTTAATTGTACTTGCACCTGTCAAGCCATTTGCGCATATTATAATTCATAGTTAAAAATCGGAGGTCAGGTAGTTATGTTTGGTCTGTTCGGGTCAATTTTCGAATCGTTAGTTTTTCTCATTTCATTTGTATCAGATAGTAATTCCTTTCCTAAGCCCTTATCCGCTAAGGAAGAAAGAATGTACATAGAAAAAATGGAACAAGGCGACGAAGATGCAAAAGCAAAACTTATTGAACACAATCTCAGGCTTGTTGCACATATAGCAAAAAAGTATTCGGGAACAATCCGCGACAGCGAAGACTTGATTTCCCTAGGTACTATCGGCCTTATTAAAGGCATAAACAGCTTTGACAGTTCAAAAGGAACAAGGCTTGTCACATACGCCGCAAGATGTATAGAAAATGAAATACTGATGCTTATGCGCAGTAATAAAAAATCTCAGGGAGACGTATCACTAAATGATCCAATCGGTTGCGACAAGGAAGGGAATCAGATTCTGCTGATGGACATTATCGGCACGGACGAAGAAGACGTAATAAAAGAAATTGACCGTAAATCTCAGGTTAAAAAACTTTATCGAAATATTGCTACCCGTCTTGACGACCGCGAAAGAGAGATAATAAAAATGCGTTACGGTCTTTACGACGGCAACGAAATGACGCAGTTTGAAGTAGCTGAAATATTGGGAATTTCACGTTCATATGTTTCAAGAATTGAAAAAAAAGCAATAAGTAAACTCAGGTATGGAATTTGTGATGATATATAAAAATGGGGCTGTTTAAAAACTATGTTTTTAAACAGCCTTCCATTTGGGGATAGCGAGGCATAAGGTTTAGATGCACCTGTTTATAACGATATACTCACTTCGTTCGTGCGATATATTTTCACCTTGTTCAAATGCGATATAACTCCGCTTTGCTCCGTTGCGATATGATATAAATTCCTTAATCTCGTCCCGAAGGGACATATCGCATCGAAGATATATCGCGTACATAGTACATATCGCAAATTCCGCCAGGAATTTATATCGCTGCGGTGCTATGCACCGCAATAGGTAAAATTGATTCAGAACACACAAACCGAACCAAAGTCACGACTTTGGGATACCCGAAGGTGTACTTGTGTACACCGAGAGGTGAGGTTTGTGTGTAGCAAAAAGACTAAAAAGCAGAAAAATCGCATAATTATGCGATTTTTCAACATTTATAATAGATTTAGTGCTTAATACTTGTTAAATAGTTTTTGATTTTCCCGTCTTTTTGCAGTCTGGACTATATTAACATCCCCTTTTTTATACAGTTTGCTTTTTTCTTGCCCTTGGATGTGCATTCTTATACACATCATTTATGTGTTTTTTAACAACACTAGTATAAATCTGTGTGGATGATATATCGCTGTGTCCAAGCATTTCCTGAACGGATTTAAGGTCTGCGCCGTTTTCAAGCAGATGCGTTGCAAAAGAGTGCCTTAATGTATGGGGTGTGATTTCTTTTTTTATATTTGCAAGATTTGCATACTGTTTGATTATTTTCCAGAAGCCCTGACGGGTCATTTTTCCGCCATTATAATTGACAAACAGGTTTTCAACAGGTTTATCCTTTACAAGCTGATTGCGTGCTGTGTCAATATAACTTTTAACCGCCTTTTTTGCAAGCGAATATACAGGAATTACCCTCATCTTTTTGCCCTGATTGCAGTTTATGTAACCGATATCCATATCAACATCCGACATTTTAAGGTCAATCATTTCGGTCACTCTCATACCCGTTGCATATAAAAGTTCAAGCATAGCCTTGTCACGACAACCCTTTGCATCACGGCTGTCAGGCTGATTAAGAAGGTCCTCTACCTCCTCGCTTGTAAGCACTTCGGGGAGTTTTTTCTTCATTTTAAGAGAGTGAAGATTTGCCGTTGGGTCAGCTTTTACAACACCTTCGTTTTGCATAAAGCGGTAGAATGAACGGATTGATGCAAGATTTCTTGAAACCGTTGATGCCGACTTACCCGATTTCTGAAGTTTCATCAGGTAGTCAAGGATTGATGTTCCGCCTGCTGTTTCGATATTCAACCCATTATCCTCGGCATACGCAACAAAGTCTTTTATATCGCGCTTATAGGAAAGCAGAGTGTTCTGAGAAACACCCTTAGTATTAACTAAAAATTCAAAATACTTATCGATTAAAGTTTCCATTTTGACCTCCTATTTACACAATAATGAACAAACCGGGCGTAATACCGCCGGTACAACATATGCATCAATCAGACTGCATACAACAAAAATTACCGCAACCGCCACAATACAAACCAGATTTCTCAGGCACAACTCTTTTTGTGAAAAAAAGCCCTGACCTTTTAGCCTTAATCTACGAAAACACACCGCCGAATTAAAATTCAACACAAAATAGCAAACAAGTGTGGGTAGCATAATAAGTATCTGCGGAATTATTACAACAAGTGAAAATAAAATACCGTTGCCCCGATATAGCTGAATCAGGAAAAACGTAGTATATGCCGTTTTGTAGCCCTTAAGTCCAAGCTGAAACATACCAAACGGTATCAGCCACGCATTAAGTCCTGAAACCCACATAAACAACAACAGCTTTATATTGTTGTATAGTGAAAATCTGAAAACTTCGCCGTGACTTACCGACTGAATACCATATGCCGAAGTAAAATTATTTATATAAGAACCAAGTGCAGTAAACTTTTCATCACTTAAGGATGCTGCTGACAAAGAACCGATTACCGTTCCTGAAACAAGACACAAAATTGCAAGTACAAATTGCATTCTGTTTCGGGTAGCGTAATCGGTGAAAGTTTTTATAAATCCGTATCTTCTCATAGCCTTCTTCCTCCTGTATAAACACTTTATACATAGATATGAGACAAGCTATAAAAATATGAGCAATTATTTCTTTGACATTTCGTCGGCTCTTTTCACGCAGGCATCAATTGCGCTGTCAACCGCAGTTGCAAAGCCTTTTTTCTCAAGCTCGCAAACCGCCGCAATAGTAGTGCCTCCCGGTGAACACACAGCATCCTTCAAAACCTGAGGATGCTCCTTTGTTTCAAGAACCATTTTTGCAGACCCTTCTACCGCCTTTGCCGCAAGTCGCAAAGCGATATCTTTGGGTATTCCGTATTTAACGCCGCTGTCAGCCATGGCATCAATCAGCATATAAACATACGCAGGACTGCTGCCATGTAGAGCTGTTGCCGCATTGATATATTTTTCTTCAAGAACAACAACCTCGCCAACGCCCGAAAGCACATTTTCAGCCATTTCAAGTTCTTCTTTTGTAATGTTCTTATTTGGTGCAATCACCGTCATACCGCAATTTACCTTTGCAGGAGTGTTGGGCATTGCACGAATAATTTTCACATTACGACCAAGGATACCTTCGATTGTATCGATTGTAACGCCCGCCGCAATAGAAATAAAAATCTTATTTGAAGTAAACGCCTTTGCCTCTTCGAGAACAAGGGATAAAATATTAGGCTTTACTGCAAAAATAACGATATCGCTGTGCTTTAAAACCTCGGCATTATCCTCGGTTGTAAACACACCCTTTGTCTGCCATTTCAAAAGACAATCCGAATTTTTATCACTTATTGATAATTCATCAGGTCTGATAATTTCAGAGGCTATAAGTCCGCCTGCAAGAGCAGATGACATATTACCTGCACCGATAATACCGATATTCACAGCAATTCTCCTTTATTAAAATTCTTGTTTAATATATTTTTCAATTCTGTCAAGGCCTTCTTTAATTGCTTCCATTGATGTTGCATACGAAAAACGAACATATCCGTCTATTCCAAATCCTTCGCTGGGAACAAGCGCAACAAGTGCGCGGTCTAAAATATCAGCACAAAGCTCGGTTGCACTGCTAAACACCTTACCGTAAAGTTCTTTGCCGAGAAGTTCTCTTACATTCATAAAGATATAGAATGCACCATTTGGCTTTAAACAACTTACACCGTCAATTGAATTGATTCTTTCAACCATATAATCTCTGCGCTTGATGTATTCTGCACGCATCAAGCCAATGGATGACTGGTCGCCGTTGAGTGCCTCAACAGATGCATATTGTGCGATTGAGTTGGGGTTTGATGTTGCGTGGCTCTGAATGTTTGACATAGCCTTTGCAAGTTCTGCATTTGATGCTGTGAAACCGATTCTCCAGCCTGTCATGGCATAAGCCTTTGCCATACCGTTTACTATAACGGTGAGATTCTTTATATCCTCACCCAGAGTTGCGATATTGATATGTTCACCTTCGTAAACAAGCTTTTCGTATATTTCGTCAAATACAACATAGATATTGTTCTTTACAGCGATTTCAGCAATTTTTACAAGTTCTTCCTTTGTATATACCATACCTGTGGGGTTGCTTGGTGTATTAAGAACAAGTGCGCGTGTTCTTGATGTAATGTGCTTTTCAAGGTCTTCGGCCGAGAACTTGAAGTTTGTTTCCTCGGTAGTGTTGAGGTATACGGGAACACCGTCAGCCATTTTTACCATTTCAGGATAGCTTACCCAGAATGGTGCAGGAATGATAACCTCGTCGCCGGGCTCGCAGATTGCCATAAAAATGTTGGTAAGGCAATGCTTGCCGCCGTTGCTGATAACAATGTTTTCGATACCGTATTCAAGACCTGTATCTCTTTTTATTTTAGCACAAACTGCTTCTTTTAATTCAACAGTACCAGATGCAGGAGTGTATCTTGTCTGACCTGTTTCGATAGCTTTAATACCTGCTGCTCTGACATTTTCAGGGGTAGCAAAATCGGGCTCACCTGCGCCGAAACCAACTACCGGAATACCCTGTTTCTTCATCTGCTTGAACTTTGCGTCAAGCGACAGGGTTGGTGAAGGGCTGATGCTCTTCGCTTTCTTAGAGATATATGTTTGCATTTAAACTCTCCTAACTAACTAAAATTACATTAAATTATATTTTAATACAAAATTTAAAAAATTTCAACCTTTTTTTTGTTACAATAAAATTTTTTCACATAGATTCAAAAAGTTGCCTGATGCAATCTTGTTTATCAGTAAATCTGCATAACCGCATCTTTGCATTTCGTCAAATAATTTATAAATATCCTGAACACCGTCTATCCCCTCAGGCAGTTTTGACATACCGTCAAAATCACAACCAAGACCAATGTTATTTTCTCCACCAAGGGCAAGAATATGTTCGATATGATTAATTACATCTTTTATAGTACATCTGTCTGCTCCTAAAAACTCCGAATACAAATTCACGCCAATGCATCCGCCGTTTTTGATTATTGCACAAATTTGTTCGTCGGTAAGGTTTCGGGGGTGCGGGCAAAGCTTTTTCGCATTTGAATGGGTTGCGGCAATTGGTTTTTCGGTTGTTTCAATAACATCCCAGAAACCTTTTTCGGAAATATGTGATACATCAATCAGCATACCCAATTTGTTCATTTCTGAAACAACTCTTTTACCGAAAACGGTAAGTCCTCCGCCTTTTTTATCACCTATTCCACCCGAAATTTCGTTTGTATAGTTCCATGTCAGGGTCATTGCGCGAACTCCGCGTCCATAAAAATAGTGCAGGTTGTGAATTTTGCCGTTTAGTGCCTCGCCACCTTCTATGCTCAACAGCGACGCAAATTTCCCTTTATTCAATGCAGATTTGATATCATCAAAGTCAAGGCAATGTGATATTTTATTATATGCCCGGCCAATTTCACAAATATATCTGTCGATAAGCTGATTACATCTTTCAAACGGCGGCAAAGCATCACTTTCTTTATCAATAAATGCCGCAAAAATCTGTATGTATCCGTCATATAAATTCAAGCGGTTAATGTCTATATGATACTCGTTTTCAACAAGATTACCGCCCAAATCGCATATCTTTTGCACCGTGTCGCAATGCGCGTCAAAAACAGTCACAGTCTTACCTCCGTAATAGCCTGCTCGATATGATTGATATTCTCTACTTCAAAGCTGTCTCCGGTAAATATACCAAATACCTCGATAATGTCAAATCGGATATTAAAGTCTGACGGGTTTGTCATCATATACCACTTTGCAGAATTTATAATCCGTTGTTTTTTATAGTATGTAACAGCCTGAGCAGGTGTTCCGAATTCGGCAGAACTTCTGGTTTTTACCTCGACAAAAACCAAGTCTTCGCCCTTGCTTGCGATAATATCTATCTCGCCCATTTTGTTCTTATAGTTGCATTTCAGAATTTTATATCCATTGGACTTAAGGTATTCCGCCGCCGCATCTTCGCCAAGTCTGCCCTGCATTTTGTTAAAGAAACCTTTTCTCATTTTCCCAATACCTTTGCCGTCATAAATGTTTTTCTGTGAACGGGCAGAACACCGTATTTCTGTATTGCCTCGCAATGCACCTTTGTTCCGTAACCCTTGTGTTTGGCAAAACCGTATTCAGGATATTCATTGTCAAACTCAACCATAAGTCTGTCACGGCTGACCTTGGCTAAGATTGATGCCGCCGCAATGGTCTGTGACTTTGCGTCACCCTTTATAATATACTCATACGGAATATCAAAGGGGATTTTATCATTGCCGTCCACAATTACAAAATCTGCAGATGTGTCAAGATTTTTTACCGCATTGTGCATTGCAAGTGATGTTGCCTGCCTGATATTAATTTCGTCAATAACATCGGGGGATGCAAACGCGATTGAATAGGCAATGGCAGAATTGATTATAACATCAAAAAGCTGTTCACGTTTTTTCTCGGTAAGCTTTTTTGAATCGTTAATGCCCTCAATAACCAAATCTTCGGGCAGAATAACCGCAGCAGCACACACAGGACCAGCAAGCGGACCTCTGCCTGCCTCGTCAACCCCTGCGATTAATTTATATCCTTTATTATACAGGGATGTTTCTATTTCTTTCATAATATTTTCCTCCAAAAAATGGGCAGATATAATATATCCGCCCAAGATGTCATATTTTAAGGTTTTTCCAAAGAAATTCTGCCAATCTTTGCCGCCCTAAATTCATCAAGTATAAGATTTGATGCACGAATGGTATCAATATTACCGCCCGAAACTATACAGCCTCGCTTTTTGCCTATAAGTTCAACCAGCTCAAAGTCGTCATATGCGTCAGGGTCTTCGTCAAGCTTAAATCTTGATACCAATAAGTCACAATAATTTTTACGCAGGAAACCTATCAGATAAAATGCAAGCTCCTCGATGTCCATAATCTCATCTTTGATGCCGCCTGTAAAGGCAATCCGTTTGCCAACCTCAGGGTCTTCAAATTTGGGCCACAAAATACCGGGTGTGTCAAGAAGCTCATATTTGCCCGAAACCCTTATCCATTGCTTTGCCGTGGTAACACCGGGTCTGTCGCCAACCTTTGCTGCAGCTCTGCCCGAAAGACGGTTGATAAATGAAGATTTACCCACATTGGGAATACCCACAACCAACATCTTTACTGCACGACGCATCATACCCTTTTGGCTTTCACGTGCAAATTTATCGGCTAAAACTCTGTCAATTGCAGAGTCAATATTTTTAAGACCCTTGCCTGAAAGGCTGTCTGCAAGAATGGTGCAAATACCCTTTTTCTCGAAATATTTCACCCATAAATCATTTGCTGTTGGGTCTGCAATATCACTTTTATTCAATATAAGAACACGGGGCTTTTTGCCCACAATTCTGTCAATTTCGGGGTTTCGTGACGAAAGCGGAAGCCTTGCATCCACAAGTTCGATTACCACATCAACAAGTTTTAAGTTTTCGGTAATAAGCTTGCGGGTTTTTGCCATATGCCCCGGAAACCATTGTATCTGCATTAAGATTTCCATAGCCTTTCTGCCCACAAATAATAATAGAATTTTATACACTCTTAACGTGGGCAGATAAGGCGTATAATGGAAATTATGCACATCGTCGTTTCGCACCATATATGGTGCGAAAATTTCGGCGGTGCAATTAAATCTGCCGGAAAATAACGTGATTTTTCACGTTATTTTCCTCTAATCTTTAAAAGAATAATCAAAGTTACCCGTTTTGTTAAGAGGCCAGAATCTGAATACTGCGTGGCCTTCAACATCCTCCACCGAAACAGGGCCTATTACACGGCTGTCTGAACTGTTGTTTCGGTTGTCACCCATAACAAAAACTTCACCTTCGGGAATTGTCAACGGATTTTCACGGGTGAATTCGCCATTTGACATCAATCTGTTAACGTAATTGCCAAATGAAAGTGTTGGTTCCTTGATATAAGGCTCGTCAATTATTTCATCATTAACATATACATCACCATTTGTAAAGTCGATAAACAATGTATCACCCTCAACAGCGATTACACGCTTAATCCAGAACTTCTCATTGGTTTTTTTGGATTTGATAATTACCACATCACCGCGTTCAGGCTTGTAAAACAACTTATTTACATACATACGGTCAGCATTATGAAGTGTTGGTTCCATAGACCTGCCGTCAACCCTTGCAAGTGTCATAACAAAGGTTTTAAGAAGAAAGGCAATAACAACTGCAATAACTATAACCTTAACCCATTCAAACAATTCTCTCTGCCAGCTTGTTGCTGCAACCTTTTCTTCGATATTTTCTGCATTTGAATTTTCAAAGTTTTCCATAATAATCACCTCATATATATTTAGATAGTGAAATGGCAGGTATTTTGAAAATACCCGCCATATTGGATGTTAAATCTTTTCCTTAACCTTTGCAGCCTTACCAACTCTATCGCGGAGATAGTAGAGCTTCGCACGTCTAACTTTACCGCGTCTTGAAACTTCGATACGGTCAATGTTAGGTGAGTTTACGGGGAATGTTCTTTCAACACCAACACCGTAAGAAATTCTTCTTACTGTGAATGTTTCACGGATTCCGCCGTGGTTCTTCTTGATGATTGTTCCTTCGAACATCTGAACTCTTTCTCTGTTTCCTTCTTTTACCTTAACATATACGCGAACTGTGTCACCGATGTTAAGCTGGGGAAGGTCTGTTCTGATCTGTTCCTGTGTAATCTGGTCTAAAATGTTCATATTTTTACATCCTTTCTATTTCAGATATTCATGCCATACAGCCTCCAGATAGACTATAAGCAGAGGACTACCCATAATTAACTCAATGAGTATATCACACTTTCCATTAAAATGCAATACTTTTTTAAAAAATTTTTTACTCGGTTTTCCTGAACCTTGCAGGAGAAATATTTTTGTATGCCTTAAATGTTTTAATAAAGTAACTTAAATCATTAAACCCACAGGAAAACGCAATTTCCGTAACACTTTTATCGGAATTAAGCAGATTCTGTGATGCCTTTTCGATACGGTAACCGTTTAAATATTCAACGGGAGTTTTGCCTGTCATTTCCTTGAAGAAATAACAGAAATATTTTGGGGACATTCCTGCCGCCTTAGCCATATCAGTAAGTGTAAGCTGCATATTGTAATTCTCTCTTAAAAACGTAAGCACCTTTTTAAGTTTGGGAATATTCTTGTTATCAGAAATCGATGTATGGGAATTAACCGCGCTGTAAAGATGCTCGTCAACAATTATTCCAAGCATTTCGTAAAGGGTGCCGATTACCCTGAACTTATACCCCGATGATTTATGAATCATTGCCTCAAAGGCATTATTGACCGCAGCATGAAAAATCGAATTTTCTGCAGGGCTATATTCTTTGATTGCAAATTCACGGTTGAGAATGCTTTCAACAAAAAAACGGCAGCTGTTTACATCAGTATCAAGAAAGTCAATATGGAAAATAAGACACTCATATATACAATCTTCAGGGCTTGCCGCATGAACAGTTTCGGGGTTGGCAAATATAATATCCCCCTCTTTTGCTGTAAAGTTCTGATTATTAAGCCTTACTTTTAACTCGCCTTGTAAAATCCTTATAATTTCCATCTCGGAATGCCAATGGGCAGACATCTCATATCTGGTATGATTTTTGTCAATATAATGGTATTCTATGGGGAAATCCGCCGTTCCCCTCTGCTTTAATTCGTTGTAAATCATATCAATCACCAAAAACTGAATATTGTTATACTTTTTTCTATTATAGCACAAGTAATTATTATAATGCAAGTATATAATTATATTGTAGAAATTTATTTTATTTCACATAAATTAAGGAGGAAAACAAAAATGGCAAAAAACAGATATATTGGCGATTATCCTGCAATCGGAATCAGACCGGTTGTTGACGGCAGACGCGGCCCTATGCAGCTTAGAGAAAGCCTTGAAGGTCAGGTTATGGCTATGGCCAATGCCGCAAAAAAACTTTTTGAGGAAAATCTTTTCTATTCAAATGGTGAACCTGTAAGGGTTGTTATGGCTGATACATCAATCGGCAGAGTTCCGGAAGCTGCAGCTTGTGCAGATAAATTCAAGAAGGAAGGCGTAGCTATTACCCTTTCGGTTACACCTTGCTGGTGCTACGGTTCAGAAACAATGGATATGGACCCCACAACAATTAAGGGTGTATGGGGCTTTAACGGCACAGAAAGACCCGGCGCGGTTTACCTTGCAGCAGTTCTTGCAGGACACGCACAGAAAGGTCTCCCCGCATTTGGTATCTACGGTCACGAGGTTCAAGACAGAGACCAGGTTGCAGATATCCCCGAGGATGTAAAAGAAAAGCTTCTCCGTTTCGGCAGATCTGCTGTTGCAGTTGCTACAATGAAGGGCAAATCATATCTTCAGATTGGTTCACAGTGTATGGGTATTGCAGGTTCTATCATCGACCAGGATTTTATGGAAGAATACCTCGGTATGAGAGTTGAATCTGTTGATGAGGTTGAAATTCTCAGGCGTATGGAAGAAGGTATTTATAACGAAGAAGAATACCAGAAGGCGCTCAAATGGACCCGTGAACACTGCAAGGAAGGCAGAGACGACAATCCCGAATTTGTTGAATTCCTTGGTGAAAAGAGAAAAATCAAATTTACAGACGAAGAAAAAGAAAAACAGTGGGAATTCACCGTTAAGATGTACTGCATTATCAAGGATTTGATGGCAGGAAACAAAAATCTTCCCGACGGATTTGAAGAAGAAAAAGTCGGACACAATGCAATCGCAGGCGGTTTCCAGGGACAAAGACAGTGGACAGACCATTGGCCCAACTGTGACTATCCTGAAGCTCTTCTTTCTTCATCATTCGACTATGAAGGTGCAAGAGAACCATATACACTTGCAACAGAAAACGACGTTCTTAACGGACTTGGTATGCTCTTTATGAGATTGCTTACACACAGAGCACAGATTTTTGCTGATGTTCGTACATACTGGTCAGGTGATGCAACAGAAAGAGTTACAGGCTATAAGCTTGAAGGCAAGGCAAAAGAATCAGACGGTATCATCCACCTTCTTAATTCAGGTGCAGCTTGTCTTGATGCTTGCGGCGAATGCACAGACGAAAACGGAAACGCTGTTATGAAAAAATGGTGGGAAGTTACCGACGAAGACATCAAAAAGATGACAGATGCAACCGTTTGGTGCGAAGCAGGTTTTGATAACTTCAGAGGCGGCGGTTTCTCAAGCCATTATACAACAAGAGCAGAAATGCCCTGCACAATGATCAGACTTAACCTTGTTAAAGGACTTGGCCCCGTTCTTCAGATTGCTGAAGGCTGGACAGTAAAACTCCCCGACGAAGTTTCTGATACACTTATGGAAAGAACAAACCCCACATGGCCCTGCACATGGTTTGCTCCCAGATGCGACGGCAAAGAAGGCAGCCCCTTCAAAACAGCATACGAAGTTATGCAGAACTGGGGAGCTAACCACGGTGCTATCAGCTATGGTCACATTGGTGCAGACCTTATCACAATGTGCTCAATGCTCAGAATACCTGTTTGTATGCACAATGTTCCCGAAGACGAAATCTTCAGGCCTGCTGCATGGAATGCATTCGGTATGGATAAAGAAGGTCAGGACTACCGTGCGTGCCAAACCTACGGACCTCTTTATAAAAAGTAAAATCAGTTACACAAAACCCGTCATCAGTTTTGATGACGGGTTTTCGTCATACAAAAAGGCCTGCTATGGCAGGCCTTTTTGTTTAATTTTTAGTTAAGTATTCCAACAAATCTCTCGTATGCTTTTGTCCATTCTGCCTCGTCTGCAGGTGTGTATTCTGTAATTTCAGCAGAGTTCATAATTACATCTGTAAGGTCTGAAATTTCACCCTTTGCGTAAAGCTGAACAGCAACGTTACCAAGAGCGGTTGCCTCGATAGGACCTGCAATAACCTTTGCACCGGTTGAATTTGCGGTCATCTGACAAAGAAGCTTATCCTTTGTACCGCCGCCAACCATATGGATTGAGTGGTATTCTTTTCCTGTACAATCAGCAATCTTAGCAAATGAATTTCTGTATTTAAGAGCAATACTCTCATAGATACATCTTATAATCTCACCATCTGTTTCAGGAGTTCCCTGACCGGTTTTTTCGCAAAATTCACGGATTCTGCCGGGCATATCGCCGGGTGCAACAAAGCTCTGGTCATCAGGGTCGATGAAATATTTGAAAGGCTCTGATTTAAGTGCAAGCTCTTCCATATCACCATAGCTGTAATCCTTGCCGTCGCGCTTGAACTGACGTCTTGTTTCCTGAATCAGCCACAAACCGATGATGTTGCGGAGGAATCTTGTCTTGCCGCCAAAACCGTATTCGTTTGTTATATTATATTGGTTGGATTTTTCTGAAATAACAGGCTCATCTGTAACAGTACCGAAAAGTGACCATGTTCCGCAGGAAATAAAGATAAAGTCCTTATCTCTTGAAGGAACAGCAGCAACAGCACTTGCTGTATCGTGACCTGCGATTGCAATAACCTCTTTTGGTGTAACTCCAAGCTCTTTTGCAAGTTCTTCCTTCATTGTGCCAACAACTGTACCTGCTTTAACAATTTCAGGGAAAATGCTGCGGGGATAACCGAAACGGTCAATAACCTCCCACTTCCAGTCGCACTTTCTCTGATCAAACATATGGCTTGTTGATGCAATTGTGCTTTCAGCATACTGCTTGCCTGTAAGCATATAGCTGAACAAATCGGGCATAAACAGGAATTTATCCATCTTTGTCAAATCTTTTTCAGCAAGAAGCTGGAAAAGTGTGTTAAAGTTCATTACCTGAATACCAGTAAGCTCATAAAGTTCCTTTTCGGGAATAATCTTAAATGCCTTTTCGGTGATATTATCAGTTCTTGAATCACGGTAATTGAAGGGATTTGCCATCAGGTTGCCGTCTTTGTCAATTGCGCCATAGTCAACACCCCATGTGTCAATTGCGATTGTGTCAAAGTCTGAGATTTCAGCAGCCTTTTTTATACCTGTCTTAATTTCGTTAAACAATGCCTCTGCATTCCAGCGCAGTTCTCCGTTTTCATAGTTGGGGTCATTTGCAAATCTGTGAACTTCGGTAAGTTCAATCTTCTTTCCGTCAAATGAACCTAAAATCGCTCTGCCGCTTGATGCGCCAAAGTCTATCGCTAATACTCTTTTCATATCCAACACCTCTTTAATATGTAATTTATAAAAGTATACCATACTAATACTGAAAAATCAATATATAATATAATGTAGAATTAAAAATTTTTGTTAAAATTTTCTCAATTTTTTGTTGACAAATGAGGCAACGGGTGGTATAATACATCAGTTGACATCTGCAAAGGTGTCGGCAGAATAATTAAAATACGCACATCATATGATTGTTCGGGCGGTGCTGCACTACCCATGACAGCTCCCGGACAAGGTGACTATGATGGAGGTGTAAAACTTTGGAGGTGTAAAATCATGGGAGTAATTCAAATGAAGCAATTGCTTGAAGCAGGTGTTCATTTCGGACACCAGACACGCCGTTGGAATCCTAAAATGGCGGAGTACATCTTTACAGAAAGAAACGGTATCTATATTATCGATCTTCAGAAAACTGTAAAGAAAATTGAGGAAGCTTACTACTTTGTTCGCGATATTGCAGCAGAAGGCGGCAACGTTCTTTTTGTAGGTACAAAGAAGCAGGCTCAGGACGCTATCCGCGAAGAAGCTGAAAGAACAGGTATGTTCTACGTTAATGCTAGATGGCTTGGCGGTATGCTCACAAACTTTAAGACAATCAAGAGAAGAATCGATAGACTTTATCAGCTTAAAAAGATGAACGAAGACGGCACAATGGAACTTCTTCCCAAGAAGGAAGTTTTAAAGCTCAACCTTGAAGAAGAACGTCTTGAAAAGTTCCTTGGCGGTATCAAGGAAATGAAAGAACTTCCTGCTGCTATGTTCGTTGTTGACCCCAGAAAAGAAAAGAATGCTATTGCAGAAGCTCACAAGCTTGGTATCCCCGTTATCGCTATCGTTGATACAAACTGTGACCCTGAAGAAGCTGACTTCCCCATCCCCGGTAACGACGATGCTATCCGTGCGGTAAAACTTATTGTTTCAACAATCGGTAACGCTATCCTCGAAGGTAAGCAGGGCGAAGATTTTTCAGTAGCTAATGATGCTGAAGACACAACAGATGAAGTATCTCTTGATATGATCGAAGAATAATTGAATTTTACAGAAAGCGAGTGAATATATTATGGCATTTACTGCACAAGATGTTAAAACTCTCAGAGAGATGACAAACTGTGGTATGATGGACTGTAAGAAGGCTCTTACAGAAACAAACGGCGACATGGACAAGGCTGTTGAATTTCTCAGAGAAAAGGGTCTTGCTACCGCGGCTAAGAAGGCTGGCAGAATCGCTGCTGAAGGTCTTGTTACATCAATGGTATTTGACAATGTTGGTGTTGTTGTTGAAATCAACACAGAAACAGACTTCGTTGCAAAGAACGCTGACTTCCAGAAGTTCGTTGCAGACGTTGCTGAATGCATTGCAAAGACAAATCCTGCAGACGTTGAAGCACTTAAAGCTGAAAAGCTTTACGGTGACCAGACTGTTGGCGAAGCTCTTACAGAAAAAATCGCTACAATCGGCGAAAATATGAACCTCCGTCGTTTCGAAAGATACGAAGGTGTTAACGTTGCTTACATCCATGGCGGCGGCAAGATTGGTGTTCTTGTTAACTTCAAGCTTGGTGACGAATCAAAGGCTGCTGATCCTGCATTCCAGGCAGCAGGTAAAGACGTTGCTATGCAGATTGCGGCAGTTAGCCCTAAGTATGTTAAGAGCGACGAAGTTCCCGCTGAAGAAGTTGAAAAGGAAAAGGAAATCCTTAAGGCTCAGGCTCTTAACGAAGGTAAGCCCGAAGCAATCGTTGACAAAATGGTTATCGGACGTATCCAGAAGTTCTTCAAGGAAATCTGTCTTGTTGAACAGCCCTACGTTAAGGATGGCGACCTGACAGTTGCTAAGTTCCTTGCAAATGTTGCAAAGGAAATCGGCACAGATATCGAAGTTGTTAAGTTTGCTAGACTTGAAAAAGGCGAAGGTCTCGAAAAGAAAGTTGACGACTTTGCAGCAGAAGTTGCAAAGATGGCAGGCAACTAATATTGATCTAAAATCTTTGTAAAGGGTGATGGTTCTTCCATCATCCTTTTTCTTTTCTCGACCTGTAGTTAAAACCCTTAACGGGTTTTCTCCTTATCCCAAAATGCTCTCGCATTTTGCAAACCTGCGCTAAAAATGTGTCACCGGCACATTTTCTTAACGCTACGGCTTCGAAAAGAAAGTTGACGACTTTGCAGCAGAAGTTGCAAAGATGGCTGGCAACTAATATTTAACTTCACAAATCTTAAACAGCATAGTCTTTTGGCTATGCTGTTTTTTTGTCTTTTTACGCAAAAATTTGACAGATTTTTAATAACATTCTGTTAAAAACAGAAATTTTATTTTTTTTTGAAATTTTTTTAAAATTTATTTGAATTTTGCAAAGATATATGGTATAATGTTTGCTGTACGACTATGTGTTGTACATGCTTTGTAAAATTAATTAATTTATATATTTTAAGGAGGCTTATTTTCATGGCTAAAAAAATGAAAACCATGGATGGTAACAGCGCTGCTGCACATTGCGCCTATGCGTTTACAGAAGTAGCTGCTATCTATCCTATCACTCCCTCTTCAAACATGGCTGAAAATGTTGACCAGTGGAGTGCAGACGGTCTGAAGAATATCTTCGGCGAAACAGTTGACGTTGTTGAAATGCAGTCTGAAGCAGGTGCTGCAGGTGCCGTTCACGGTTCACTCCAGGCAGGTGCTTTGACAACAACATTCACAGCATCACAGGGTCTTCTTCTTATGATCCCCAATATGTACAAAATTGCAGGTGAACTTCTTCCTACAGTTTTCCACGTAAGTGCCCGTGCTCTTGCAGCTCACGCTCTTAACATCTTTGGTGACCATCAGGACGTTATGGCTTGTCGTCAGACAGGTTTTGCTATGCTGGCATCAGGTAGTGTTCAGGAAACAATGGACCTTGCAGGTCTTGCTCACCTTGCTTCAATTAAAGGTAGAGTTCCCTTCCTCCACTTCTTCGACGGTTTCAGAACTTCTCACGAAATTCAGAAGGTTGAAGTTATGGATTACGAAGATCTTAAGGGTCTTCTTGACTGGGATGCTCTTAAAGCATTCAAGGATAACGCTCTCAACCCTGAACATCCTGTTCTCCGCGGTACAGCTCAGAACTCAGACATTTACTTCCAGGGCAGAGAAGCTGCAAACAAATACTATGACGCTATCCCTGATATAGTTTCTGACTATATGAAGGATATTTCAAAAATCACAGGCAGAGAATACAAGCCCTTCAACTACTACGGTGCTCCCGACGCAACAAAGGTTATCGTTGCTATGGGCTCTGTTTGCGAAGCTATCGAAGAAACAGTTGATTACATCAATGCACGCGGCGGCAAGGTTGGTGTTGTTAAGGTTCACCTTTACAGACCATTCTCTCCCAAGTACTTCTTTGATGTAATTCCTTCAACAGTTGAAAAGATTGCTGTTCTTGACAGAACAAAGGAACCCGGTTCACTTGGCGAGCCCCTTTACCTTGACGTTTGCAACCTTTACTACGGCAAGGAAAATGCTCCCAAAATTGTTGGCGGTCGTTACGGTCTTGGTTCAAAAGACACAACTCCCACTCAGATTATGGCAGTATACAACAACCTTGATTCAGACGCTCCCAAGAACAACTTTACTATCGGTATCGTTGACGATGTTACCAACCTTTCACTTGAACTCCCCGAAAAAATCAATGCTGCTCCCGAGGGAACAACACGTTGTAAGTTCTGGGGCTTCGGCAGTGACGGTACTGTTGGTGCAAACAAGGATGCTATCAAGATTATCGGTGACAATACCGACCTTTATGCTCAGGCATACTTTGATTATGACTCAAAGAAATCAGGCGGCGTAACAATGTCTCACTTGAGATTTGGTAAGCAGCCCATCAAGTCAACATATCTCCTTGATGAAGCTGACTACATTGCTTGCCACAAGCCTGCATACCTCACACAGTACGACGTTCTTGAAGGACTCAAGAAGGGCGGTACATTCCTCCTTAACTGTGTATGGTCTCCTGAAGAGCTGGAAGAACATCTTCCTGCAAACGTTAAGAAATATCTTGCTGAAAACGAAATCAACTTCTACATCATCAACGCAGTTGACGTTGCAGTAAAAGTTGGTCTTGGTCCCAACAGAATTAACATGGTAACACAGAGTGCTTTCTTTAAGCTTGCTGAGGTTATTCCTTTTGACAAGGCTGTTGAACTTATCAAGAACGCTATCAAGAAGACATACGGCAAGAAGGGTGACGAAATCGTTAAGATGAACTGCGACGCAGTTGACGGCGCTATTGAAGCTCTCGTTAAGGTTGAAGTTCCCGCAGCTTGGAAAGATGCAGTTGATAAGAACGTTAAGGCAAACAACGTTCCCGACTTCATCAAGAACATTGTTCAGCCCGTTAACGCACAGGCTGGTAATAAGCTCCCCGTTAGCACATTTGCAGGTATCGAAGACGGTACTTTTGAAACAGGTACATCAAGATACGAAAAGCGCGGTGTTGCAGTTCTTGTTCCTTCATGGGATATCGACAAATGTATTCAGTGTAACCAGTGTTCACTCGTTTGTCCTCATGCTGCGATCCGTCCTGTTCTTCTGAACGCTGACGAAGCTGCAAAGAAACCCGAAGGCTTTGTAACAAAGGCTGCAACAGGCTTCCAAGGCATGGAATACAGAATACAGGTATCACCTCTTGACTGTCTTGGCTGTGGCGTTTGTGCTCAGGTTTGTCCTGCTAAGGAAAAAGCCCTCACAATGAAGCCTATCGCCGAAGTTGAGAAGGAAGCTCCCAACTGGGAATTCGCTATGACTGTTTCTTCAAAACAGGATCAGATAGATATCACAAAGAGTACAAAGAACTCACAGTTTGCAACACCTATGCTTGAATTCTCAGGCGCTTGTGCAGGTTGTGGTGAAACACCTTACATCAAGCTTATCACTCAGCTCTTTGGTGACAGAATGATGGTTGCAAATGCTACAGGTTGTACATCAATCTGGGGTGGCTCTGCTCCTTCAATGCCTTACTGCAAGAACGCTGAAGGCAAGGGTCCCGCTTGGGCTAACTCACTCTTTGAAGATAACGCTGAATTCGGTCTTGGTATGGTTATGGCTAACAAGAAGATCAGAAACACTTTGGTTTCAAGAATGAATTCTGTTATGGACGCAGTTAAGCCTGAACTTGCTGACGCATTCAAGGCTTGGATTGAAGGCAAGGACAACGCAGACGCATCTAAGGCTGCTGCAAAGGACATTATCGCACTTATCAAGGATGCTGATATGTCTAACCCTGCAATCAAAGAAATCGCAGACAGAACCGACTTCCTTGTTAAGAGATCACAGTGGGTATTTGGCGGCGACGGTTGGGCTTATGATATCGGTTACGGCGGTCTTGACCACGTTATCGCATCAGGCGAAGACATCAACATCTTTGTTGTTGATACCGAAGTTTACTCAAATACAGGCGGTCAGGCATCTAAGGCTACACCTACTGCTGCAGTTGCTAAGTTTGCTGCATCAGGTATGAAGGTTAAGAAAAAAGACCTTGGTATGATTGGTACAACATACGGCTATGTATATGTTGCACAGATCGCTCTTGGTGCTGATATGAATCAGGCTCTTAAGGCTATTAAGGAAGCTGAAGCTTATCCCGGTCCTTCACTGATTATTGCATACGCTCCTTGTATCAACCATGGTATCAAGACAGGTATGGCAAACACAATCGCTGAAGAAAAGAAGGCTGTTCAGACAGGTTACTGGCACCTCTGGAGATACAACCCCACACTCAAAGAAGAAGGCAAGAACCCCTTCATCCTTGACTCAAAAGAGCCAACAGGCACAGTTAAGGAATTCCTTGAGGGCGAAAACCGTTATCTCATGCTCAAGAAAGCATTCCCCGAAGTTGCAGCTCAGCTCTTCGACAAGGCCGAAAAAGACCTTATTGAAAGATACGAAATCTACAAGAAGAACGCAGAATGCTAATCTTGCATTAACTACTAAAAACACCGTTGGAAAATTCCAACGGTGTTTTTTCATTTGTTGTATTTATTTATACTCATTGCACAAAAAAGCACAACGGATATGCCTCCTCCGGCTATCGCTCCCAAAACAAAAACAATTATTTCTTTCATATCATCCTCGCTAATATTGCACATCAAACATATAATCCAGCAGTGACCAATTCTGTTGGAATGGTCGCATCAAGTTCCAGTATCCTGCTCCGCGAAGATTCTTTTCATTTATAAGATTAAACTTTTGCTGAATACTGCGAACATCTTCAAACCAGACCTCGTGTTCCCTTCCTTCACTATCGGTATATCTGAACCATGGCGATTGCGAAACCTCGTCATACTGAATTTCAGCACCGTTCCTTGCCGCAATCTGTATTGCCTCCACATTGGATATAGAATCTGCCCTTGACTCGCCCTTGACATAAGGAAGTGTCCAGTCATATCCATAGTTTGGAATTCCTAGGAATATCTTTTCTGGCGGAATTATCCCCAAAGCATACTCCACCACCTGACGCACATTTCTGATTGGCGCCACGGCAAGGGGCGGCCCGTAAGTATAGCCCCACTCATAAGTCATAAGTAACACCGCATTGGCATTTGAACCTATTGCCCGAAAGTCATGCCCCTCATACAAAAGTCCCCGTTGTGTATCCGAAATTTTGGGTGCAAGCGCCGCAACCACATCATAGCCCAGAGGATTTAATGCTTCCGCAAGTTTCCCGATAAAATCACCATATAATTGTGCGTCCTGAGGATAAACAAACTCAAAGTCAATATCCAGACCACCGTAACCTTTGTTTTGAATGTTTTCTATAATATCGCTTGTCAGGCTATCCTGAATTTCAGGATTGTTGAGAACCATACTTGCAAGCTCGTTACTGAAACCTCCCTGCTCGGTAAGTGTTGAAAGATGCATTAAAGGAGTTACTCCATATTCATTAGCAATAGCAATAAGCTCTTCGTCATCAAGGTCAACAAGACCACCGCTATTGGTTATTCCATAAGTAAAAGGTGTCATATAATTTATATATGGCAGGGTACTCCGCAATAGATTTATGTCAATATAGGGATATGCATATCCGTTCACGTCAATCCGCCTTGTTCTGTCTGACTCAAAGGATATTACAAGTGTCTGACCGGGGTACACTATATTCTGCCCTCTTAATATCGGATTGTTGCGATAAATTCTGTTGACAGACACCCCATACTGCTGTGCGATAGAATAGACAGTCTCTCCCTGATTTACTGTGTGATACTGTGTTGGGGTAAGTATCAAAATAGCCTGCCCCACCACAAGATTGGGAATATCTTCAAGATTATTAAGTGTTGTCACCACAAACTGCGGAACACCGTATTGCTGTGCGATTGACGAAACTGTGTCACCTGATTTTACAATATGTATATTCATAAGCCACCTCCACTCTTTTATTATATTAAATATATGATAAAATGTTAAAACTCAACCAAAATTTGATAAAATTGTTATTAAATTAACAAAAACTATTGACTTATAACAAAAGTTGAGTATAATATATGTATAACCATTGAAACTTTCAGGATTCTTTGAAGACTGAAAGTGGAGGACACTCCGGAGAATCTCGTTTTGAGTGCCGAAGGTGCAAGGTCGGATACGACCGAATCTCTCAGGCAAAAGGACGGAGCAGACAATAAGTTTAATTTAGATATGTCTGTGTATATTATTCCGGAGCTACCAATAAAATGGTAGCTATTTTTTTATTTTATAGGAGGGTTTTATACCATGAATCAATTTTTTACTCAACTTGCCGCATACAATGATGTTATAAACACATTTGTATGGACAACCCTTGGTCTTGCATTGTTGCTTTTTACAGGTGTATTAACAACAGTATTGACCAAATTCTTCCAGGTTTTACACATTGGTCTTTGGTGGAAAAACACCATTGGCAGTCTTTTCCACAAGGATGTAATCGGTCACAGCAAAGACAAAGCATCCATTTCTCCCTTCCAGGCTCTTTGTACAGCTCTTGCTGCAACAATCGGCGTAGGTAATATCGCAGGTGTTGCTGCTGCAATATGTATCGGCGGTGCCGGTGCTGTTTTCTGGATGTGGGTTGCTGCATTCTTTGGAATGATGACAAATTATTCTGAAAATGTTCTGGGCATCTTCTTCCGCCGCAAAAATGCTGACGGCGAATGGTCAGGCGGTGCAATGTATTATCTGCGCGATGGTCTTGGTTCCTTCAAGGGTTGCAAGACTATCGGTAAAGTTCTTTCAATACTGTTCTCAATCTTTACACTCCTTGCATCATTCGGTATCGGTGCAATGGGACAGATTAACAAGATTGTAGTTAACATTGAGTCTGCTTTCCCCGTAAAAGCACTTACAAGCATACCCCTCTATGACGGTGTAACAGCTTATTCGGTTGTTATCGGTATCGTTCTTGTTGTTATTGCTGCTCTTATCGTTCTGGGCGGTCTTAAGAGAATTGCATCCTTTGCAGAAAAAGTTGTACCCTTTATGGTAGTTTTGTTTGTAGCAGGAAGCCTAATTATTATCGGCGTTAACTATGCACAAATCGGTACTGCTTTCAAGGCAATCTTTACTCAGGCATTCAGCCCTATTGCAGTTGCCGGCGGTGTTACCGGTTCAATTATCAAAACCGTTATGGTTCAGGGCTTTAAGCGCGGTGTTTTCTCAAACGAAGCAGGTCTTGGTTCTTCTGTAATGGTTCACTCAAACTCAAACGTAAAAGAACCCGTTCAGCAGGGTATGTGGGGTATCTTCGAGGTTTTTGCTGATACAATGGTTGTTTGTACAATGACTGCACTTGTTGTTCTTACATCAGGAGTATTTGACATTACCGCACCCATCGGTACTCACACAAATGATGCCACAATGGTTGCAGAAGCCTTTAACTCGGTATTCAGCTTTGGAAATCTCGGTAGTAAGTTTATCGCTATTGCCATTCTCCTGTTTGCTTTCACAACAGTTCTCGGCTGGGACCACTACGGTACAAAAGCATGGGAATACCTGTTTGGAACAAAAACAACGAAGGTTTACAAGGTTATTCACCTTGTTATGATTATGTGCGGTGCGCTGATGACATCTTCACTTGCATGGGATATCTCGGACACATTCAACGGTCTTATGATGATTCCCAACCTTATTGGTGTTATCGTTCTTTCAGGTCTGGTTTGCAAGATTACAAAGAACTACATAGATAGAAAAATCCGCAAACTGGATGTAAAACCAATGCTTTCTGTATTCCCTGAAATTCAGGAAGAACAGGAAAAATAAATGAAATCTGAAAGCCCTGCAGATGCAGGGCTTTTAAAGTTGACAAAACAGATAAATGTTTATATAATAATGTTAATAAATCAAATGAGCAAAAAAATGATTATAGAAATTAGCAATGAATTTTTAGCATTAAATATCAGCACTCTCGGCGCAGAAATGAAAAGTATAAAAACGTCAGACGGCAAAGAACACCTTCATCAGCCCGATAACCTTTGGGAAGATCAGGCACCTGTTCTCTTTCCTATTTGCGGTTATCCCGTCGGCGATAAAATTACGGTTAACGGCAAGGATTATCCAATGAAGCCCCATGGCTTTGCAATGTTTTCAGAATTTGATATTGCAGAGCAGTCAGAAACCTCTGTAACCTTTGTTCTTGTATCCAATACAGAAACAAAACTTTCATATCCATATGACTTTGAACTTTATGTTAAATATACTCTGTGCGGAAATTCTATTGACATCGGATATAAGGTCATCAACAAAAATAACAGCAAAATGTTTTTCTCTATCGGCTCACACGACGGGCATACTGTTCTTGCCCTTTCGGACCAACTTTTTGATAAATCAATAACCGTTGTTTACACCGATGTTGACAGCACTTGGGTTTCACTTAAAAATACCAAAACATCCGAAGAAACCAAAATTTCATATGAGGGTTGCGAAAATCTGCTTATATGGACAGAGCCATTCTCCGACTTTGTTTGTATTGAGCCATGGTGTGGTATGGCAGACTTTGGCAAAATCCACGATGATATTTCAACCAAGCTTGGAATGCATTTTCTTGAAGAAAACCAAACCTTTGAGGTTAACCGTATTATTACATATTAAAATTAAAAAGCTCTTTACACTTTTGTGCAGAGAGCCTTTTTTCTATTATTTAGTTTTTATATATTCATCTATTGCCTGTGCTGCCGGTTTACCTGCACCCATAGCAAGTATGACCGTTGCCGCACCCGTTACTGCATCACCGCCGGCATAAACACCGACCTTGGTGGTAAGACCGCTATCATCCTTTGTGATTATACAGCCACGTCTGTCTGTTTCAAGACCCACCGTTGTGTTTCTTATAAGCGGATTGGGTGATGTGCCGATTGACATAATCACCGCATCAACATCGAGAACATATTCAGAGCCTTCAACCACAATCGGGCTCCTTCTGCCTGATTCGTCAGGTTCACCAAGCTCCATCTTTACACATTTGATGCCTGATACAAATTTATTTTCATTGCCGATAATTTCAACCGGGTTGTTAAGGGTTTTAAAAATAATACCCTCTTCCTCTGCGTGTTCAACCTCTTCTCGTCTTGCGGGCATTTCGTCCATAGAGCGACGGTAAACAATATAAACTTCTTCTGCACCAAGTCTTTTTGCACATCTTGCCGCATCCATAGCAACATTTCCACCGCCTACAACGGCAACACGGTTTGCACGGATAATCGGTGTTGCAGAATTTTCTTCATACGCCTTCATAAGGTTTGTTCTTGTTAAAAATTCGTTTGCGGAATATACACCATTCAAATTTTCACCCGGGATATTCGTAAACCTTGGAAGACCTGCACCCGAGCCGATAAACACAGCCTCAAAGCCATCTTCAAGAAGCTCGTCAACAGTTTCGGTTTTGCCGATTACCGCATTTGTCACAACCTCAACACCAAGAGCCTTTAAGTTTTCAATTTCACGTTTTACTATACCTTTTGGCAGACGGAATTCGGGAATACCATAAACCAACACACCACCGGGGATGTGCAACGCCTCAAAAACGGTTACAGCATAGCCAAGTTTTGCAAGATCACCGGCACAGGTAAGACCTGAAGGGCCAGAGCCTACAACAGCCACTTTTTTGCCGTTTTTCTTTATATCAAGATTTGCTTTTGTTCTATTTTGCATATACCAGTCGGCAACAAACCTTTCAAGCCTGCCGATACCAACCGGCTCGCCCTTAATACCCCGAACACATTTGCCCTCGCATTGATTTTCCTGAGGGCATACTCTTCCGCAAACTGCAGGAAGAGAACTTGACTTGTAAATAACATCATAAGCACCCTGAAAATCACCTTCCGCTACCTTTGCTATGAATTCGGGAATATGTATTTTAACAGGACAACCGCCAACGCAGGGCATATTTTTACAGTTAAGACAACGTTTTGCCTCGTCAATTGCCTGCTCCTCGGTGTAACCCAATGCAACCTCTTTAAAGTTTTTGTTTCTGACCTCGGGGCTTTGCACAGGCATTTCATTCTTTTTAAGCGACATATTAGCCATTTTACTCTACCCCCTTAAATAAATTACACGCATCCTCGTGGTGCTTTCTTTCAGTTTCTTTATACATTAAGCTTCGTCTTATTACCTCGTCAAAATCAACCTGATGTCCGTCAAAATCAGGGCCGTCAACACAGGCAAACTTCATTTCACCGCCAACGGTAAGTCGACATCCACCGCACATTCCTGTGCCGTCAATCATAATGGGATTCATACTTACAACAGTTTTTATTCCAAGTTCTTTAGTAAGCAGACAAACAAATTTCATCATAACAAGGGGCCCGATTGCAATAACCAAATCGTACTTTTCGCCGCCTTCAACCAGCTTACGAAGAGCGTCGGTAACAAGACCCTTTTCACCGCAGGAGCCGTCATCGGACATAAGGACAACCTTATCGGATACCTCATTAAATTCATTCTCAAGAATAACAAGGTCTTGGTTGCGGAAACCGATTATAGAGTGAACCTCTGCACCGTTTTCTTTAAGAGCCTTAGCTGTGGGGTATGCAATAGCACAGCCAACACCTCCACCGATAACTGCAACCTTTTTAAAGCCCTCAACCTCGGAAGCTTTTCCCAAAGGCCCTACAAAGTCACAGATATAGTCGCCTTTATTCAGGTTATTGAGCTTAAATGTTGTAGCACCAACAATCTGAAATATAATGGTAATTGTTCCCTCGGTGCGGTTATAGTCCGCAATGGTAAGGGGAATTCTTTCGCCATTTTCGTCAACACGCAGAATTATAAACTGTCCTGCCTTTGCTTTTTTTGCAACCATTGGTGCCTCTACAACCATTTTTGTAACGTTGGGATTTAAAACTGTCTTTTCCTTTATTAAAAACATTCAGGTCATTCCTTTCCTGTTACTTACATCAAAATTTAAATACTACCTTGCCTTGTTCAATGGCAAGCCTTGCAGAAAATTCTTTTCCGCTTTTCTTTGAAACAAAACCCCTGATTTCGGGTGTTGTTCCGCTTTCAAGCAGCTTTTTTATATTGTCAATTGAAATCACTTTGCCGCAGATTACATTTCCTGTTGAGAACTTGCAACCTTCTTTGTAACCCTGACAGCCGTAGCCGAACTTAGTCCGCGCAACGTCAGCTCCGCACACGGGGCATTTGCCAACTATATCGCCCACAAAGCCGTCAAAGGTTTCGCCCATCTTTTTGTTTTCTTCAAAAACCTTGGTGATTTCGTCTCTGACAAAATTAACTGCACCGTCAACAGTTTCAGTTCCTTTAAAAACGCCCTTTAAAGCCACACCCATCTGCGAAGTGCGGAATTTATCCATAATTATATTCATTCGGGATAAAGACTCAATTAAATTCTCACCAGCAGGAAGAATTGTGTATGTGTCCTTCTTCAGTTGAATATACTGACTTTTTCTGGCATTGTCTATAATACCTGTTCGGGTTGCCTCGGTTCCAAGTTCAAGACCCTCGAACATTGCACGGTATTCAGCCTCTTCGTCTTCCTGCTCGGATGCATTTGCCTTTTCATCCTTAAAGGGATTTTTAAGGTAATTGTTAAGAGTTTCAATGGTGTAATGCTTAGGCGGGCTTGTTTCCTTTTCAACGGGAACGAAATTTATATTAACCTGGTCGCCTTTTTCAAGGGGCGGCAGAATTTTATCCTTTTTTGAATAATCGTCATACTTGGTCCAGCCGGGGTTAACAATCACCGTGCCTTTAAGAGCAAACTCCTCCAAATCGCCCACGCTAATTGTAATCTCAGTCTTTTCAACAGTACATTCCTCGGCACAGAACACCGCCACAAAACGGCGCATAATTGTGCTGTAAACCTTCATTTCATTCTCGGAAAGTTTGGTCTTGTCGGGAATTTTATATGTAGGTGTCAGCGCCGAATGTGATTCAATCTTTGAGTCATCAAATATGGTTTTGCTGAATCTGAACTCAACGGGATAGCCAAGCCTTTTAACAGATTCAAGAATGGTTTTTATCTTACCCTGCTCGGCTGTTGCAAGATACTCGGAATTAGTTCTGGGATATGTGACATAGCCTTTTTCATAAAGTCCCTGAACAATCTCAAGGCTTTCAGCCATGGACATTTTATACTTTTTACCAAGTACATTCTGCAGTTTTGTAAGCGAGTAAAGTTTACCCGGTGAGAGCTTGTCCTTTTTCTTTTTCTTTGCGGTAACAACCGCCTTCTCGGCATTATACTTATCACAAAGTGCCTGTGCATCTGCAAGCTGTTCTTTGGTGAACTTTGTTTTGCTTGTAAGCTCAACATCGGTGCCGTTTGTTTCAGCCTTGCTTGATATTGCATAATAAATATCAGGGACAAAGTTGCGTATCGCCATATCCCTGTCATAAATAGCCTTGACAATGGGCACAATCACTCTGCCTACACGAAGCAGTGTTCCCGACCTGAGTGTTGCATATCGGGTAAGATTTACACCGTAGAGCCAGTCCATATAGGTTCTTGCATAGCCTTCGTTTGCAAGGTTGTCATATTCGCTTTCATCTTTAAGGGAATTCATCGCCTCACGGACGGTCTGCGGTGTCTGGTCGGGCAACCATATCCTTTTAAGGCTTTTCTGCCCGTCAAGAGCCTTTTCAATGCAGGTTCTTACTATAATTTCACCCTCACGGTCAGCATCGCCTGCGTTTATTATAGTGTCAACATCATCTCTGTTGCACAGAGCTTTAATTATGCCAAACTGCTTTTCAACACCGGCATCAACCTTTTTGTTTGCATCCTTTTTAAGTTCAAAAATAAACTTATTCGGAAAGCATGGAAGGTTATCCATTGACCAGTACCTATTTTCGGAACTTTGGGCATCATAAGCCTCCACATCAGCCAGGGAAAACAAGTGTCCGAATGCCCAGGTAACGATGTAGCCTTCACCCTCAAAATATCCGTCATAACGATTAAGCTTGCCGATACCTGCCATAATGTTTCGGGCAAGGCTCGGTTTTTCTGCAATGATAAGTACTATGTCAAAAACCACCTTTAAACGACATTATCGGGCAAACTATTGCCCGATAATGTGTATTATCTGATTAATCTTCAAAATCAAAAAGTTCTGCGTTTCTTTCTTTAAAGAGTTCATAAGCCTTGTCAAGAATCTCCAGATCTTCTTCGGGAACAAGAACGCTTTCGCCATCCTGAACACCGTCAATCTTAAGGATGATAACTTCGTCAACCTCGTCATCTTCTTCCTCTTTATAGGGAATGCAGATAACATAGTCATCACCGTTTACCTGAACTGTGTCAAGGTGCTCAAAGGTCTGCTTGTTGCCCTCATCATCAAAGAGGTCAACAAGGAAATTGTCTTCGTTTTCAACATTTTCGATATTATCAAATTTTTCGTTTGCCATTTTTTAATCTCCTTTTTATTTTTGACTGTCAAGATAGCCCTGAAGTATAAATGCCGCCGCAATACGATCAACCGTATCCTTGCGTTTTTTGCCACGGACATTTGTTTCGTTCATAAGATTATGCGCCGAAACGGTGGTCAGCCTTTCATCCCACAAAATAATAGGACAATCAACCAGCTCTTTAAGTAGCTTTACCAACGCCTTGGTTTTTTTGCCGCGGTCGCCAACAGTGCCGTTCATATTCTTGGGAAAGCCAACAACAATCTTTTCAACACCTAAAGTCTTTACAAGCTCTGCCGTGTGATTTGCAACCTTGACCATATTCCGCTCGTGAAAGGTTTCAAGTGTATGCGCCGAAAAACCCAATGCATCCGACGTTGCATAACCCGTTCTGCTGTCACCGAAATCCACACCAAGAATCATTCCAAAGCCTCCGCTATCCTGATTTTATATATCTACTATATTTTATCACAATTAAGCCTTTCGTGCAAGTGTTTTTTTACAATTTATCCATATTTGAAACAATTGGTTACATCAGACAGTGGCAGATTTTTCCACAGATTTTGACAATAACTTTTATTGGATTGTGTTGAAACATTTCTTTTTCCTTACAGATACAGCAATTCAGCTGTGGATAATCCTGTGGATAATGTGAATTGTAACAACTTTGTAAACCGCAATAATATATAACAATGAAATCTTGACAAAAAGCGTGTTTTTTTATATAATATTATGGTTAATGAGTAAATTTAGGAGGACTTCATAAATGGGACTTACACTTTCACAAAAGATACTTAAAGAACACCTTGTTTGCGGCGAAATGATAGCCGGACAGGAAATCGGAATTAAAATCGACCAGACACTTACTCAGGACGCCACCGGAACAATGGCATACCTTGAATTTGAGGCTATGGGCGTACCCAGAGTTAAAACCGAAAAATCGGTTGCATATATTGACCACAACACCTTGCAGAGTGGCTTTGAAAATGCCGATGACCACAGATTTATCGGTAGTGTCTGCAAAAAGCACGGTATCTATTTTTCACGTCCCGGTAACGGAATCTGCCATCAGGTACACCTTGAAAGATTCGGTATCCCCGGCAAAACCCTTATCGGCTCTGACAGCCACACACCAACAGGCGGCGGTATCGGTATGATAGCCATTGGTGCCGGCGGTATGGACGTTGCTGTTGCTATGGGCGGCGGTACATATTATATCACCTGTCCAAAAATTGTAAAAGTTGAGCTTACAGGAAAGCTGTCGCCTTGGGTTGCTGCAAAGGACGTTATTTTAGAGGTTCTTCGCAGACTTACCGTTAAAGGCGGCGTTGGCAAAATTATCGAATACACAGGCGAAGGTGTAAAAACACTCTCTGTTCCTGAGCGTGCAACAATTACCAATATGGGTGCAGAGCTTGGTGCTACCACCTCTATCTTCCCCTCTGACGAAACCACAAGAGAATTCCTTAAAGCTCAGGCAAGAGAAGAAGACTACACTCCCCTTTGCGCAGATAGCGACGCAGTATATGACGAAGTTGTTGAAATCAATCTCAGCGAGCTTGTACCTTTAGCTGCTTGTCCTCATTCACCTGACAACGTTAAATCTGTTGCAGAAATCGGCGAAATGAAGATTGATCAGGTTTGTATCGGTTCATGTACAAACTCATCACTTCTTGATATGCTGAAGGTTGCATATATTCTTAAGGGTAAAACCGTTCACCCCGATGTATCTCTTTCAATCGCTCCCGGTTCAAAGCAGGTTCTTAATATGCTTGCTGCTTGCGGAGCACTTTCAGATATGATTGATGCAGGTGCAAGAATTTTAGAGAGTGCCTGCGGTCCTTGTATCGGTATGGGACAGTCACCAAACTCGGGCGGTATCTCACTTCGTACATTCAACAGAAACTTTGAAGGCAGAAGCGGTACAAAAGACGGCCAGATTTACCTTGTATCCCCTGAACTTGCGGCAGCATCAGCCCTTACAGGTGTGCTGACAGACCCAAGAACTCTTGGTGATATGCCCAAATTCGAGCTTCCTGAAGTGTTTACTATCAACGATAATATGGTTGTTCCCCCTGTTGCAGCCGAAGATATGGACAGCGTTGAGGTTCTTCGCGGACCAAACATCAAGCCCTTCCCCGTATCCGAGGCAATGGCTGACGAAATTACCGCAAAGTGCAGCCTTAAAGTTGGCGACAACATTACAACAGACCACATTATGCCTGCAGGTGCAAAGATTCTGCCACTCCGTTCAAATATTCCCAAGATTTCAGAATACTGCTTTGCCGTATGTGACGAAAAGTTCCACGACAGAGCACTTGAGATGGGCAAGAGCATCATTATCGGCGGTTCGAACTACGGTCAGGGTTCATCAAGAGAACACGCGGCACTTGCACCCCTTTACCTTGGTGTTAAGGCAGTTATTGTTAAGTCGTTTGCAAGAATTCATATGGCAAACCTTATAAATGCAGGTATTATTCCTCTTACATTTGTCAACGAAGCAGACTATGACAAAATCGAGCAGACTGACGAGCTGAAAATGACAAACCTCCACACCGCCATTCTCAATGCCGATGAACTGACAATTACAAATGTGACAAAGGGCTTTGACTTTAAGGTTAAGCTTGACCTTTCAATCCGTCAGCGTGAAATGCTTAAAGCAGGCGGTCTGCTGAATTACACAAGAGAAAACAGCAAATAACCCACAGAAAGGATTACATACAATGGAAAAAATTAAAATGACAACCCCCCTCGTCGAGATGGACGGGGACGAAATGACCCGAATAATATGGAAGATGATTAAGGACATCCTTATCCTTCCTTACGTTGACCTTAAGTCAGAGTATTATGACCTTGGACTTGAATACAGAAACGAAACTGACGACAAGGTTACATTTGACTCAGCATATGCAACCAAGAAATACGGTGTTGCAGTTAAGTGTGCAACCATTACACCAAACGCAGAACGTGTTAAGGAATACAACCTTAAGGAAATGTGGAAGTCACCCAATGGTACTATCCGTGCAATCCTTGACGGAACAGTTTTCCGTGCACCCATCATTGTTAAGGGTATCACCCCTTACATTCCCACATGGACAAAACCAATCACCATAGCCCGTCACGCATACGGTGATGTTTACAAAAACACCGAGATGCAGGTTCCTGCCGGCTCAAAGTGCGAGCTTGTCTGCACCGATAAAGACGGCAAGGAAATCAGACAGACCATTCACGAATTCACCGACAGCGACGGTATAATTCAGGGTCTTCACAACATTGATAAATCAATCAGCAGTTTTGCACGTTGCTGCTTTAACTATGCCCTTGATACCAAACAGGACATCTGGTTTGCAACAAAAGACACTATTTCAAAGAAATACGACCATAGATTCAAAGATATATTCAACGAAGTCTTTGAGGCTGAATACAAAGAAAAATTTGACGCCGCAGGCATTGAATACTTCTATACACTTATTGACGATGCAGTTGCACGTGTTGTACGTTCAGAGGGTGGATATATCTGGGCGTGCAAGAACTATGACGGCGATGTTATGTCTGATATGGTTGCAACAGCCTACGGCAGCCTTGCTATGATGACATCTGTACTTGTATCTCCTGACGGAACATACGAATACGAGGCAGCACACGGTACAGTTCAGCGTCACTACTACAAGCATTTAAAGGGCGAGGAAACCTCAACCAACAGCGTTGCAACACTCTTTGCCTGGACAGGTGCCCTGAGAAAGCGCGGCGAGCTTGACGGTTTATCAGACCTTTGTGCCTTTGCCGACAAACTTGAAAAAGCTACAATCAAGACCATTGAAGACGGTACTATGACAGGTGACCTTTATCTTCTTTCCAATCTTGAAAACAAGAAGAAAGTTAATACCGAAGACTTTCTCCTTGCAGTAGGAGAAAATCTTAAAGCAATGCTTTAATCTCTCTTTTTACGGAGGAAAATTTGATGGAAAAACAGGTATCATCATCCGTTATAAACCGACTTCCCCGATACTACCGTTATCTGGGTGAGCTTTTGAATTCGGGTGTTGAAAGAATATCTTCAAAAGAATTAAGTCAGAAAATGGGTGTTACTGCATCCCAGATTCGTCAAGATTTAAACTGTTTTGGCGGTTTCGGTCAGCAAGGCTACGGCTATAATGTTGAGTATCTTTATGGTGAGATTGCAACCATTCTTGGTCTTAATTCAAAATACAAGGCGATTTTGGTAGGTGCCGGTAACATCGGTCACGCACTGACACGCAACACCAATTTTGAAAAGCGCGGTTTTGAGCTTATCGGAATTTTTGATAACGACCCTGCAAAAATCGGTATGGAAATCCGCAATATTAAGGTTATGGATTCTTCCACAATGAAGGCTTTTGTTGAAGAACATAAGCCTACTATGGCTATACTTTCCGTACCTAAGGCGGTTGTAAATAAGGTTACTCAGGAGCTTGTTGATTGCGGAATAAAAGCCTTTCTCAACTTCTCATACGCCGAGATTACAACACATGATGATATCGTTGTTGAAAACATTCATCTCGGTGACAGCTTGATGAGGTTGTGTTACAAGATTTCCGAGAAAAACTCTGCAGAAAACGAGGATTAATCTTTATTATGATACGACTATATAACATTGACCATTTCAGCCTTGATGAAACCTTTCTCTGCGGGCAGTGTTTTCGTTGGGAAAAGTATTCAGACGGCACATTTTACGGAGTTGTTGCCAACCACGCAGTTAAAATGTATTATTATGACCCAAATACAATTTATGTTGAAAGTTCAAATCCCGACCTTGTTTACTGGAGCCACTACCTGAACTTTTCAAATGACTATAACTTTATTGAAGAAAAGCTCTGGCAGGACGAAAAGCTTCGCCCCTGTATCGAAAAGGGCCGCGGAATACGAATTCTTCGTCAGGATTTGTGGGAAACAATAGTTTCATTCATCATCTCTGCGAACAACAACATTCCAAGAATAAAGAAAATCATTTCCGCTTTATGCGAAGCATACGGCGAAAAAATCGAATTTGACGGTAAAACATTTTACGGTTTCCCCTCTCCCGAGGTTCTTTCGGTGCTTACGCCCGAAGATTTAGCGCCAATTCGGGCAGGCTTCAGAGATAAATACATTATTGATGCCGCACAAAAGGTCGCATCGGGTGAAATAAACCTTGAGGAACTTGCAAAAATGGGCACCGACGAGGCAAAGAAAACACTTATGAAAATTAAAGGTGTTGGCAGCAAGGTTGCTGACTGTGTTCTGCTGTTTGCTTTGGGCAGATACAAAACCTTCCCTCAGGATGTGTGGATTAAAAGGATTCTCAACAACCTGTACGGCGTTGAAGAAAAAGACATCCCTGAATTTGTCGAAAAGACCTTTGGAAACTTTGGCGGTGTTGCACAGCAATACCTCTATTACTATTACGCCGTAGAAAAAAGCGAAAATATAACCGCCTGATAGTATTATGGAAAGGATAGATTTTAATGGATGTAAAAACTGCATTACTCGAAAGGCGAACAATAAGAAAGTTTACCCAACAGCCTATCCCAAAGCAGGACCTTGTTGACCTTATTGAATATGCACGGCTTGCCGCATACCCCGGCAATAATCAGTCACTTAAATTTGCAATTATTGACCAAAAGTCACTTGTGGATGCCGTTTTTGCACATACCCGCTGGGCAGGCTATCTTGCCGACGGAACTCCCAAGGAAAACGAACGTCCAACCGCATTTATTGCAATAATAGGTGACAGGAAAATAAACAAAACCTTTGAAATTGAATCAGGCTCTGCCATCACATCAATGATGCTTGGTGCATTTGAAAAGGGCATTGCAAGCTGCTGGATTGGCTCATTCAATAAGCCTGAGGTTGCTAAAATTCTCAACCTTAACGAGGAAGACTATGCTGTTGTATATGTACTTGCGCTTGGGTATCCGGCACAAAAAAGCCGCGCTTGCGAAATGGAAGGCAGCAACATAAAATACTTCCTTGACGAAGAAAATACACTTAACGTACCAAAACGTTCACTTAACGAAATACTTATTGATATAGAATAACTTGGATACAAAAAAGGAACGGAATAATAATTCCGTTCCTTTTTGCTACTCTTTTTTCATTTTTTTAAAAGCTTTTAACGTTTCGCCAAGACGTTTATCAAAATTCGGCTTGGTGTCAAACTTTTCACCACAGATACATTCCGTATAGAATGTATAGCTTTCTACTCTTTCGTCTATCATCGAAATCAAAGGAGTATCACATTTGTTGCAGATAAATACTCCAAGTTTTGTGTTGGGTGCTTTGTTAATCAATTTTTTGTAATCATTAAAATGACCTTCGCGAATGATTTCGATTTCGCCTGTATAACCGCAGGTACATTCAAACCAAAGATATAAATACTTATAACCGGATTTGTTTACGCTGCCAACAATCTTTCCGCAGTTTTTACAAAAAATCAAACCGCCGCCCGGTGATAGAAATCTTGCACCATCAATCCTGGTAATCGTCTTTTTAGCCACAACTTATTTAACAGGTGCTACATTCTTATCCTTAAGAACAACGTCGTGAGCACCGCCCTCGATAATACTTGTTGCAGAAACAAGTGTCATCTTTGCGTTCTTCTGGAGTTCAGGAATTGAAAGCACACCACAGTTACACATTGTTGACTTAACCTTATTAAGTGTAAGTGCAACGTTATCTTTCAGACTGCCTGCATATGGAACATACGAGTCAACGCCTTCTTCAAATGAAAGCTTCTGAGCGCCGCCCATATCGTATCTCTGCCAGTTTCTTGCACGTGCTGAGCCTTCGCCCCAATATTCCTTCATATAGTTGCCGTTTACCGAAACCTTGTTTGAAGGACTTTCATCAAAACGCGCAAAGTATCTGCCCAGCATTACAAAGTCAGAACCCATTGCAAGGGCAAGTGTAATGTGGTAATCGTGTACAATACCACCGTCAGAACAGATAGGTATATAAATACCGGTCTTTTCAAAATATTCGTCTCTTGCTGCAGCAACTTCCTGTACTGCTGTTGCCTGACCACGGCCGATACCCTTCTGTTCACGAGTGATACAGATAGAGCCACCGCCGATACCAATCTTAATAAAGTCAGCGCCTGCTTCAGCAAGAAACATAAAGCCTTCACGGTCAACTACGTTACCTGCGCCAACCTTAACAGTGTCGCCGTATTTGTCACGGATGAATTTAAGTGTTCTTGCCTGCCATTCAGAAAAACCTTCTGATGAGTCAATACACAAAACATCTGCGCCCGCCTCTACAAGAGCAGGAACACGCTGTTCATAGTCACGTGTGTTAATACCTGCGCCAACCACATATCTCTTTGATGAATCAAGAAGCTCGGTGGGGTTTTCCTTATGCGCTTCATAGTCCTTTCTGAAAACAAAAGCAACAAGGCGACGATTTTCGTCAATAATGGGAAGTGAATTAATCTTGTGTTCCCAGATAATATCATTTGCATCTTTAAGGGTAGTGCCCTCGGGTGCCCAGATAAGTTTTTCAAAGGGTGTCATAAATTCCTTAACCTGAGTTGAAGGATCCATACGGCTTACACGGTAGTCACGAGGTGTAACAATACCAAGAAGAACCCCTTCTGCTGTGCCGTCTTCGGTAACTGCAACAGTATTATGACCTGTCTTGTTGCGAAGTTCAAGAAGTTCAGCAAGGGTCTGGTCGGGTCTGATGTTTGAATCACTTGCAACAAAACCTGCTTTGTGATTTTTAACTCTTCTTACCATTGCAGCTTCGTCTTCAATCGTCTGTGAGCCGTATATAAATGAAACACCACCCTCTTTTGCAAGAGCAATTGCCAGCTTTTCACCTGAAACAGACTGCATAATTGCAGAAACCATAGGAATGTTCATAGTGATTGCAGGTTCTTCGCCCTTTTTAAATTTAACAAGTGGTGTTTTAAGACTAACGTTGCTTGTCATACATTCTGCCGAGGAATAACCCGGAACAAGCAAATATTCACTAAAAGTATGTGAAGGTTCATTAAAATAATAAGCCATATCTATTCTCCTATCTATGTTTATATATAATAGATTATTATATAACATTTTACTGCAAAATGCAAGGTTTAAATCAAACTTTTTACATTTTTTAGACCATAAAATACTGTTTTAAGATAAAATTAAAGAGTATATGGGTATCTGACCATATACTCTCAGTTGTTTTTATCTCTGAACTCTGCCTGAGCCGTCGCCGCCTGCAAGCTTTTCAACTTCGGAAACAGATACTCTGTTATAGTCACCTTCAACCGAGTGCTTAAGAGCTGATGCTGCAACCGCAAACTCGATAGCATCCTTTGACGACTTGCCTGTAAGCAATGAATAGATAAGTCCGCCGCCGAATGAGTCGCCGCCGCATACACGGTCAACAATGTGGAGGTGATATGATTTTGAGAAGTAGTAATCTTCGCCGTCATAAAGCATACCTGCCCAGTCGTTATCACTTGCACTAATAGATGTGCGAAGGGTAATAGCAACCTTTTCGAAACCGAATTTGTCGGCAAGTTGTTTTGCAACACTCTTATAACCTTCGTGGTTTAATTTTCCGCCGTAAATATCTGTACCCTCTGCTTCAATACCGAATACATCTTTAGCATCCTCTTGATTTGAAATAGACAGATCTACATAGTGGCCAAGTTACCTCATC
>JAZRLM010000003.1:0-35364 GCA_045646865.1 Clostridia bacterium | reverse complement strand
CTGCTTTTTCAACTATCATTGAAACAAGCTGCTGGGGTGATGTTACGACAATTATTCCGTCAACAGGAATTGACTGGAAAACTGTAAGCGGAACATCTCCCGTTCCGGGCGGCATGTCCACAAACATAAAATCAACATCGTCCCAGATTACATCTGTCCAGAACTGTTTAACTGTTCCTCCGATAACAGGGCCGCGCCATACAACGGGGTCGGTATCGTTCTCAAGAAGAAGGTTGATTGACATTATCTTTGTGCCGCCACGGCTGACAGCAGGCATAATACCATATTCTGTTCCTTCTGCCTTTGCAGTAATACCAAAAAGTTTGGGAATTGAGGGGCCTGTAATATCCGCATCAAGTATGGCACTTCGCCAGCCTTCTCTCTGCATACCTGCCGCCATCAGTGATGTAACAAGTGACTTACCAACGCCACCTTTACCGCTGACAATACCGATAACCTTTTTGATATCGCTCATTGAATTTTTGGGAGCAAGAAAGCTCTGCTCCGCAGTTCTTGAACTACAGTTTTCGCCGCAGCTTGAACAATCGTGTGTGCAATTTTCGCTCATTTTATTTCCGTCCTTTCAAATTTAAAATATATCAATCGCTGCCTGCAACTGGTCATCAACCTCAATTTTGGTAGTTCTTAATGTTTCATACAAACTCATCTGTGTCGTTATATCAAGCACACCGTAAGGATAAAGGCCCTTTGCCTGCTGGAACAGATTTACTGCACCTTTGAGATTTTCGTCATAAACATCATTTATTTCACCAATAAAAATGCCCAATGTTTCAAGCATCTTCTTTGCATTTTCCACCTCGGCACCCTTGTCACCTATTTTATAGGTTTTTGTCAGGTTGAAGTAAGAAAACTGTGACATATCTACCGGAACAGCAGAATTCTCAACAACCGACGACGGGGTTATTCCCTTTTTGTGAATATTGTTGCCCGTTGGTGTAAGATAATATGCAACCGTAAATTTCATCAATGCATCATCCGGCACATCATACATAGCCTGAACTGTGCCTTTGCCGAAAGATTTTGTACCTACTGCAACTGCCACATCATTTTCGACAAGTGCCGCAGTAAGCACTTCGGATGCGCTGGCAGACCACTCGTTTATTAATATTACAACTTTATAATCTGTTGCTTCTCCGGTTGCTGTATATACCTTGTCAAGCATATCAATCTTGCGGTCCTCGGTGGTAATAATTTTGCCTTCGGGCAGGAACATATCAGCAATTTTAACCGTCTGTTCAAGATAACCGCCGCCATTGTCACGAAGGTCGATAATAATATTCTTTACCCCTGCTTCCTGAGCTTTTATCATAGCATCCGAAAACTGTGATGCAACATTTTCGGTAAAGGAATAAATTATAATTCTGGCAATTTTCTTTCCATCCTGCTCGATAAGCTCATAATCAACAGATGCCGATGTCACCTTTTCGCGCACAATAGTAAATTTTATGGGCGCATCAAGTCCCGAACGTATAACGGTTATGGTAACTGTGGTACCTTCTTTGCCGCGAATATATTCAATTGCGGTATCAAGTACCATATCTGTAAGGTCGATTCCGTCAGCCGCAATAATTATATCCCCCGCTTTTATACCTGCTTTTTCGGCAGGAGAGCCGGGTATGGGCTGTGACACAACGATATTTCCGTCCTGATAAAGAACGCTGACACCAATGCCCACAACCTCATCATCAAGACTTTCGATATATTTTTTTGCCTCTTCCTTGTTGTAATATGCCGAGTTTTCGTCAACAGACTCAACCATAGCCTTTACTGCAGTTTCATACAGTTCGGGGTGTTCTTCAATAATTGCATCAAGTGCTGTAAGGTACAGATTGTTCTCGATCAGGTCATCATATCTGCCAAACAGAGAAATATTTTTTGCAATACTCTTAATATAATCGGAATATTTATACTGTGGTTGGTCTTTGTCGGTTTCATTTGCAAAAACAACAGTACAGGAAAGAACAATCGCCATAATCAGCAAAAATGCTATAAACTTTTTTGAGAATTTCTTCATAAATACCTCTCCTTACATTTTTTCAGGGGCAGTAATCTTGAGCATTTTCAGAATTCCCTGAATTACAATTCTTGTACTGTCAACCAGCTTAAGACGTGCGTTCATCACCTTTTCGTCCTCCACCTTAACGCGGCAGGCATTATAGAAGGTATGGAATGCAGACGCAAGGTCCATAACATATCTTGTAATTCTTGCAGGTTCGCGGGTTTCAGCCGACATTCTGATTTCTTCGGGAAGGTCACAAAGCTTTTTAAGAAGAGCAATTTCTTCCTTTTCGCAAAGAACTTCAGGTGAAATTTCTGCATAATTTTTTACTGCAATACCTTCCTCGCTGAGCACTCTTATAATACTGCAAATTCTTGCATGAGCATACTGAACATAATATACAGGGTTTTCGCTTTCCTGCTTAACCGCAAGGTCAAGGTCAAAATCAAGATGACTGCCTGCCATACGCATATTAAACAAAAATCTTGCCGCATCAACCGAAACATCTTCTAAAAGATCCGTCAGGGTGATTGCTTTGCCTGTACGCTTTGACATTCTTACAGCCTCGCCGTCACGGGTAAGGCGAACAAGCTGCATAAGCGAAACTTCAAACTTGTCAGGGTCGATACCGCAAGCTGCAAGAGCCGCCTTCATTCTGGCAACGTGACCGTGGTGGTCTGCGCCCCAGACGTCAATACAAAGGTCATAGCCACGGGTTTCAATCTTGTTGATATGATATGCAATATCCGCCGCAAAGTATGTTGGAATACCGTTGTTACGCACAAGCACCTCGTTCTTCTCAAGACCCATTTTCTCGCAGTTAATCCAGATTGCGCCGTCTTCCTCATAGGTATATCCCGCTTTTGTCAGGCGGTCAATAGCATCCTGAACCTTGCCCGAGTTGTGGAGTTCACTTTCGCGGAACCACACATCATAAAAAATTCTGTATTTTTCAAGGTCTGTCTTGAGGTAATTTACATTCTTTTCAAGAGCATAGCCAACAAGAGCCGCCTTTCTTTCTTCAGCAGATGTTTCAAGATACTTGTCGCCCTCAATTGCGATAAATGCCTTTGCGTGCTCGGTTATATCCTCGCCGTGATAGCCGTCCTCAGGGAATTCAATTGCATCTTCGCCCTTTAACTGCTGAATGTATCTTGCCTCCAAAGACTTGCCAAACTTTTCAATCTGGTTGCCTGCATCGTTTACATAGAATTCACGGGTTACATCATAGCCTGCGTATTCAAGCACACTTGCCATACAGTCACCAAGTGCTCCGCCACGGGCATTACCCATATGCATAGGGCCTGTGGGGTTGGCACTTACAAACTCTACCATAACCTTTTTGCCCTTGCCCATTTCGATTTTGCCGTAATCACTGCCTTTTTCCTCAATTTCGGACATCACATTATAAAGTCTTGCATTTGACAGATAAAAATTGATAAAGCCTGCCCCTGCAACCTCTACTTTTTCGATTTCGCCGCCTGTTTCGATACCCGCCGCTATTGCCTCGGCAATCTTTCTTGGGGGCATACGCAATTCCTTTGCAAGAAGCATTGCAATATTGCAGGCAAAATCGCCGTGCTGTTCGTCTTTTGGAACCTCAAGCTGAATCTTTTGGGTAATGTCAATGGCTGTTTCAAGAGCAAACGCACCGTCTTGCACAGCCATTTCAAAGGCCTGCGCCACCGCTTGTCCAATTTTGTTTTTTGAATTTTCAATAATACTCATATCTATCTCCATTCTGCCGCTAAGCGGCGAAAATTTTTATCTTATGATACAATTCTGTCAACCGTCAGTTTAAGGCGGTTAACAAGATAATCGCTGTTGTCTATATCAAGAATATATTCAATGGCAAGATTGCCGCCCTTCTCGGTCAGATTATTCTCAACCGATATAGGATTTACACCTACGGGAATTACACCGAATGGCGTGTTGTAGTTACACAAACATTTTTCGCCCGGGCGGAACTCCATACGGCTGTTGTACTTGCCCTTTCGGGTCATGGATACCGCATCATCTGATACCTTGATTGTGGTTGTGGTATCCTCAAAGCCCGTCAATTCACTTTCTTCGTATATAATATAAAACTTGTTGTTTTTCATTGCAAATGTACCCTTGGTCTGGAGTTCTATTTCATCTGTTTCATTTTCTCCGTCAACCGATTGCAGGGTTTTAAGATATATCATTGCGTTATTTTCCATTATAATTTCCATAGCCTTTCTGCCCACAAATAGTAACGTAAAATTCATGCATACGCTTATCATGGGCAGATAAGGCGTATAGTGGGAATTACGCACATCAACCTTTTGCACCACATATGGTGCAAAATTTTCGGCGGTGCAATTAAATCCGCCGGAGGCTGATAACGTGATTTTCACGTTATCACCTTATCTAATACTTTTCAATGTCCACCTTGCCGACACTTTCGTCAATGGGTCGTGTTAAAAACATTCCGCCAAGCTTTGCAAAATCTGCGGCAGAGTCGCTTACGTAATAGCTGTAACTTCCGTCCTTTTTATCACTCAGCATATTGCGCACTTTAAGCTGAACAAACGCAAAGTCAGCCGCCGCCGCACCCGAATCAATCAAAGTAACACCCTCGCCCATAATACTGCCGATTACCGATTTAAGCAAAGGGTAATGGGTGCAGCCCAAAATCAGGGTATCTACATCTTTTTCTTTTATCTCGGCAAGATACTCTTCTGCTATAATCCGAGTCACGTCGCTGTCTGTATAGCCGTTTTCAACCAAGGGAACAAACATAGGACACGCCTTCTGGAACACCTCCGCATCGGGACAAATATTTTTTATAGACTCAGGGTACTTGCCGCTTTTTATTGTACCCGATGTTCCGAGAACGCCGATACGTTTAGTCTTTGTAGCCTTCACCGCCGCACGCACAGCAGGCTCCACAACACCGATAATTTCTGTGCCGAATTCGCTTGAAATCCACGGAAGTGCCGCACTGCTTGCCGTACCACAGGCAATTATTATCATTTTTATATCAAATGTTTCAAGAAACCTGATGTCCTGACGCACATATTTAAGCAGGGTGTCCCTTTCCCTTGTACCATAGGGAACTCTGCCCGTATCACCGAAATAGATAACATCCTCATCAGGCATTATCTTCATTATTTCTTTTACACAGGTCAGTCCTCCAAGACCCGAATCAAAAACGCCTATTGGCCGTTTATCCATTTTAATGATCCTCTCTGCTTAATGCAAGTACAATATGCTTATCAATTACATCCTTCATAGGCACCCCTGAATGTTCCCAAACTTTTGGATACATACTGATTGGGGTAAAGCCCGGAATAGTGTTTATTTCATTTAAAACAAGTCTGCCGTCACGTCTGTCAATAAAGAAATCAACTCGTGAATGACCGCGGCACTCACAAATTCTGTATGCGCGCTTTGCAAGCTCTTTGATTCTTGCCTCGGTTTCTTCGTCAACAGCAGCAGGAATAATCAGCTTTGAATCTGCATCCTTATACTTTGCATCAAAGTCATAGAATTCGTTTGCGGGCTTGATTTCGCCAAGAACATCCGATGTAACAGGGTCAAGGTTGCCCATAACACCACATTCAACCTCGCGGGCGTCAATTGCCTCCTCGATAAGCACCTTATAATCGTGCTCAAGAGCAAGATTTATACCTGCCTGAAGTTCCTCGCGGTTTGCGGCTTTTGTTACGCCCACCGACGAGCCTGCCGATGACGGTTTTATAAAGCAGGGATAGCCAAGCTTTGTTTCAATCAGTTCAAAATCGACCTTGTCACCAAGCTTTAATTCCACCCAGTCTGCCTGAGGGATTCCTGCCTTTTCAAACAGAATTTTTGCTATACACTTATCCATACAAGCGGCACTGCCGATAACACCACTGCCAACATAAGGAATTCCTGCAAGCTCGCAAAGACCCTGAACTGTACCGTCTTCGCCGTTTTTGCCGTGGAGAACGGGATATACAACGTCAATCTTAATCTTTTCAGCACCATTGTCACCAAACACAACAAGGGACTTATCAAATCTGTCAGGCGAAATTACAGCAGGAACAGTCTTTCCGCTCTCCCATGTGTGATTTCTTATATTCTCCACGTCGCCGTCGTACAAAAGCCACTTTCCATCGTTGGTTATACCCACAGAAAACACTTCATACTTATCGCGGTCGATATTGTCAAGAACAGCCGATGCCGAAACCTCGGACACGGTATGTTCACTCGATACTCCGCCAAACAGCACACAAACATTAAGTTTTTTCACTCTTAATCATTCCTATCTAAAATAATTTTAAACTACAAAATCTGAAAAATCAATATGTATAAATCAAAAAAACTCTGTCAAAACTTCCCTTGAAACCAAAATTTACGTCTGAAAGGAAATTTGATTATGCATTACATAAACAAAACACGTTTTTTTGCATTGTTTTTCACTCTTACACTTTTATTCACAGTTACTTTGTCCTATGCAAAGACCGCAAGTGCAAATATCTCGGATGCAGTTGTGCGTTTGCATATTGTGGCAAACAGCAACTCAAATGCCGACCAGCAACTGAAACTGCAGGTGCGCAACCGTATACTAAGCGACACAGCCCACATTTTCAGCCAATCTGCAAATTCTGCCGAGGCACTTAACCTTGCACGCGCAAACACCAATTATCTCAAAACCATTGCTCAGGCAGAAATCCGCCGTCTTGGCTTTGATTATGATGTATCGGTGGATGTGGGTGAAACCAGATTTCCCACCAAGGTTTACGGAAATATAGCTCTGCCCCAAGGCAAATATAATTCCGTAAATATCCGCATTGGTGATGCAAAAGGCGAAAACTGGTGGTGCGTTATGTACCCGCCACTTTGCTTTACCGACGGTATAGTGTCGGCACCCGACGATGCCCAAAACCGTCTTAAAGAAAGCCTTTCGCCATTGGAATACAATCTTATAACCAAAAGTTCAGAATCTGTACCTGTGGAGATAAAATTCAAGCTTGTTGAAATATTTCAAAAGTTATTCTAAAGGCAGATTTGCCACCGCATTAAGTGACATATCGGCAAGAACCCCTGCCTGATACTCATAATATGCCGCACAGCCAATCATAGCGGCATTATCGGTGCAAAGTGAAAGTGTCGGGCAGGCAAAGGTCATACCGCTTTTTGCCGCAAGCTTTTCCACCCTGTCACGCAGAGCCTTGTTTGCCGCAACACCGCCTGCAAGGGCAATTCTGGTTACATCATATTTTTTTGCACATTCTATAAGATGTCGGCTGAGTACATCTGTCACCGCCTCCTGAAAGGATGCCGCAACATCGGGTTTGTTTATCTCAATCCCCTTTTGCTCTGCATTGTGAATATAATTGATAACCGCAGTTTTAACACCACTGAAGCTGAAATCAAAACCGTCGTCACCCATATTCACTCTTGGGAATTTTATTGCATCGGGATTGCCCGACACAGCACACTTCTGAATAGCAGGGCCACCGGGGTATCCAAGCCCCAAAACTCTTGAAACCTTATCAAAGGCTTCGCCTGCCGCATCGTCGTTTGTTTTTGCAAGAACTTCATATGTGTTATAATCCTTTACATACACAATATGGCTGTGCCCGCCTGATGCCACAAGGCAGATAAATGGCGGCTTGAAATCAGGATTTTCGATATAATTGGCACAGATGTGCCCCTTTATGTGATGAACGGGAATAAGAGGCTTTTTTGCCATAAAGCTAAGCCCCTTCGCCGTTGAAACACCAACAAGGAGCGCCCCCACAAGACCGGGACCGTATGTTACCGCAATGGCATCAATATCAGAAATTGTCATATCACAATCCGAAAGTGCTTTATCCACCACGTCACTTATATTTTCAATATGCTTGCGTGATGCAACCTCGGGCACAACACCGCCAAAGGTTTTATGTAGTTCAATCTGAGTATTTATTACATTTGAAAGCACTGATGTTCCATCTTCAACAACTGCTGCTGCTGTTTCGTCGCAGGAGCTTTCAATAGCAAGTATTTTCATATTAATCTCCATAGCCTTTCCGCCCACAAATGCTTATTTGCAAAATCTCCCATTCCTTATCTGTGGGCAAGATAAGGCGTATAATGGAGATTACGCACATCGTCGTTTCGCACGAAGTGCGAAAATTTCGACGGTGCAATTCAAACAAGTGCCGAAGGCAGGAATAATGTGATTTTTCACATTATTTCCTCCGTTAAAACCTTTTTCATTACTATGCCGTCTTCTTTTCCGTCATAATATCCTTTTCGTACAGCAATCTCCTCATATCCCAGCTTTTTATAAAGCTCTCTGGCAGGAATATTGCCCACTCTTACCTCTAAATTTATTTCAGATATATCGTTATCAAGACAGTATTTTTCAAGTTCGGCAAGCAAAGTCTTTGCAATACCGCACCGTCTGTATTCTTTAAGAACGCCTACATTCATTATATCCGCACTACCGCAGATATTCCATAACCCTGCATAGCCAAGAACTTTGCCGTCTTCTTCTGCCACAATGTATGTGGCAATTTTATTTTCAAACTCTTTTTCAAAGGTGCTCCGTCCGTATCCCGAATTAAAGCACTCTTCTTCAACCTTCACAAGTCCGTCAAGATGACAGCTATCCATAAGTACATATTTTATCATACTTTTATCTTCTCAATCAAACTTTTTATTTCATCGGCGCATTTTTCATAAACCGCACCGCTACCGCCATAAGGGTCTGCCACATTGCCACTCTCACCTGCGGCTTCCTTAAGTGTGAACAGCTTTTCGTCATCAGGCAAAGCCCACTTATGCTCGGAGGTCATTGTAATCACCATATCTGCACAGTCAAACATACTCAAAGTTGTCTGTTTGGGAATATGGTTTGAAATATCAATACCAAAGCGGCTTACCGCATCAATGGCATTTTGTTCTGCCCCTGATGCAGAGGTCACACAAAGGCCTGATGATGATGCAACACCGTTGCGGCCAAGGCTGTTATAAATACCTTCTGCCATAGGACTTCGGCAAGTGTTACCTGTACATATAAACAACACGGATTTTGCGGTTGCCGCATCAAGAAATCTGCCTGCCGCCGCCTTATATAATCTGTTTTTAACCGCCCTCCAAAGCCCGTCGTCAGGAATTTCGGGAGCATATACTTCCTTTACGCCCAGTCTGTCACATTCTCGTAAACAGTCAAACAAACGATTTGCCGCATCCTCGGGCGAATTCATTGAACCAAGAGAAAGTGTGTGAACACAATCAGGCAACATACCCTTCATCTCGTCAAAGGCAAGAACTGCCACCTTTGAAAACTCGCACCGTTTTGTTACAAACTGTGAAACTTCTTCCACAGTTCCCTTTAAAATATAAACTGCAGCTTTTGGTGAATAATGCTTATATTTCATTCCCGGAGCTTTGGGGATGTCGTCCTTTTTCAGTTCACTGCTGATAAGAACTTCGCCTAAAACTTCACGAAGCTGTTCAACAGAAATTCCGCCCGGTCTTAAAACCGTTGGAGTATCTGCAGTCATATCAATTACCGTAGATTCAACTCCCACTTTGCATTCGTCGCCTTTGATTATCCCTGCAACTCTGCCGTTCATATCCTCATAAACGTGAGCAAATGAAGTGGGACTTGGCTTGCCCGAAATGTTTGCGCTTGGCGCCGCAATGGGAACACCGCACTCCTCAATAAAATTTCTTGCAATTTCATTTTCAGGCAGGCGTATGCCAACTGTCTTAAGTCCTGCCGAAACGGTATCTGGAACGCAAGGCTTCTTTTTTAAAATAATTGTTAAAGGGCCGGGCCAGAATTTTTCTGCCAAAGCAACAGCACATTCAGGTATCACCTCTGCCAATGCATCCATATCAGATACCTTTGAAATATGCACAATCAGCGGATTGTCCGACGGTCTGCCTTTTGCCTGAAATATTTTTCCAACCGCTTTTGAGTCAAGAGCATTTGCCCCAAGACCGTAAACTGTTTCGGTTGGAAAAATCACAGTTTCGCCAGCTTTAATAAGCTGTGCCGCCGCCTTTAAATCCTCGGTTGTATTTTCAAAAATTCTTGTTTCCATAGAAACAAAACCTCTTTTTCGTAAATTAAAATCAAGCTATATCAATATGATGATTAATTATCCGAGCCCTGTAATTTCAGCTTTTCACTCTGGTCGGTGGTAATAAGTGCATCGATGATTTCATCAATGTCACCGTTCATAATAGCCTCGATTTTGTATAATGTAAGACCAATTCTGTGGTCAGAAACTCGTCCCTGAGGGAAGTTGTATGTTCTTATTCTTTCACTGCGGTCGCCTGTACCAACCTGACTCTTGCGGTCTGCGGCAATGGCATCCTGCTGTTTCTGGAGTTCTGCCTCGTAAAGTCTTGAACGAAGAACCTTCATCGCCTTGTCCTTGTTTTTATGCTGTGAACGTTCGTCCTGACATTCAACAATCACACCTGTGGGAATATGTGTGATACGGATTGCTGACTCGGTTTTGTTAACGTGCTGACCGCCTGCACCGCTAGCACGGTAGGTATCAATCTGAAGGTCGGCAGGGTTAATCTCAAAGTCAACCTCCTCAGCCTCGGGAAGAACAGCAACTGTAACGGTTGATGTGTGAATTCTGCCCTGAGATTCGGTTTCGGGAACACGCTGTACGCGGTGAACACCGCTCTCGTACTTAAGACGGCTGTATGCACCCTGACCCTCAATCATAAACGAAACTTCCTTAATGCCGCCAATACCGATTTCGCTGAGGTTCATAAGTTCGGTCTTCCAGCGTTTTGATTCGGCATACATAGAATACATTCTGTAAAGGTCTGCCGCAAAGAGTGCCGCTTCATCTCCACCTGCGCCGCCACGGATTTCTACAATAACGTTTTTGTCATCATTGGGGTCTTTGGGCAGGAGAAGAATTTTAAGCTCGCCCTCAATACGTTCGATATTTGCCTTTGCCTGGGAAATTTCGTCCTGAAGCATTTCCTTAAAATCCTTGTCGGTTTCGGGGTCGTCAATCATTTCTCTTGCGTCCTCGATGGTGTTCATATTGGTTTTATATTCCTTATACTTCTCAACTATTGGAGTCATATCCGAATGTTCCTTGCACAGCTTGCGCCAGTTGTCCATATCTGCCATAACAGCAGGGTCACTGATTTTTGCGGCAAGTTCTTCGTGCTGTTTTTCTATAAATGATAATTTTTCAAACATAATCTCTATCCTCTCTATTTTTCAAGCTCGCCACGTGACAAAGCTGTAAGATATGCGTCAATAAATCCGTCAAGGTCGCCGTCCATAACCGCACCTGTATTACCCGTCTCAAAGCTTGTTCTGTGGTCTTTCACCATACTGTACGGGTGGAACACATAAGAGCGTATCTGACTGCCCCAGCCAATTTCCATCTGAACACCTTTTAAGTCTTCAATCTTTTCCTTTTGCTCACGTTCTGCAATTTCAACCAGCTTGGATTTCAGCATTTTCATTGCCGTTTCACGGTTTTTGTGCTGTGAACGTTCGTTCTGGCAGGTTACGATTACACCTGTGGGAAGGTGGGTTATACGGATTGCCGACTCGGTTTTGTTGACGTGCTGACCGCCCGCACCGCTGGCACGGTAAGTATCTACCTTTAAATCTTCGGGGTTGATATTTATTTCAATATCGTCATCAATTTCAGGCATAACATCAAGTGATGCAAATGAGGTATGCCGTCTGCCTGACGAATCAAACGGGGATATACGAACTAAACGGTGTACACCCTTTTCGCACTTGGCATAGCCATAGGCATTTACGCCCTCTATCTGGAAGGTAACACTTTTTATACCTGCCTCTTCACCGTCAAGAAAGTCAAGGGTTTCAACCTTAAAACCACGACGTTCTGCCCAACGTGTGTACATACGGTAAAGCATCTCGCACCAGTCCTGAGCCTCGGTGCCGCCCGCCCCTGCGTGAAGGGTAAGGATTGCATTGTTGCCGTCGTACTTGCCCGAAAGTAAGGTTTCAAGCTTCATTGAGCTTAAGTTTTCGGAAAGCTCCTTAAAGCCCTCCTTTACCTCGTCAAGGACAGTTGCGTCACCTTCTTCAATGGCAAGCGCCACAAGTGTTGTCAAATCGTCCCATGCACCATACAGAGCTTCGTATCTTTCAACCTTATTTTTTAATCCTTTTATTCTTTGCAGAACCTTGCCCGCGGCATCCATATCGCCGTAGAAATCGGGTTCCATAGTTTTTGCATCAAGTTCGGAGATTTCTTCCATCGTTTTTTCGATGTTAAAGTGAATCCCTCAAATCTGTAATATCTTTCTTCATTCCGTCAAGCTCCAGCTTGTATTCATCGAACTCTATCACATTTTCACATCCTTTAAAGATATTTTATTTGCTCTCTACTGCTCGTTTTTGCCAAGACAGCACTGCTTATACTTTTTGCCGCTACCGCAGGGACACGGGTCGTTTCTGCCGACCTTTTCGCCTTTGACAACAGGTTTCTTTTGCAATGTACCGTCGCCACCGTGATTTTCAGCAATGGGTTTTGCCACCTGTTTGCGTTCCATCGGGGCTTCGGGTCTTACGTGGAACATACCCGTAACGGTTTCTTCCTTGATTGATGCAATCATTTCATCAAACATATCCATAGCCTCAAACTTGTATTCAATAACCGGGTCACGCTGTGCATATGCACGAAGTGAAATACCCTGACGAAGCTGTTCCATATTGTCGATATGGTCCATCCACTTTGCATCAACCGTGCGGAGAAGGATTATACGTTCTACTTCGCGGATTGCATCGCCAAACAGTTCTTCCTGTGCGGCATACTTTACAAGAACCTTTTCCATTAAATCATCGGTAAGAGAATCAACAGTCATACGGTCAATCTCGATTTCCTCAAATTCAAGGTCGCCGGGTTCAAATGCACCGAAAACTTTTGTAAGTCTGTCACGGATTGTATCCCACATCCAGTCTTCTGCAAGCGAAGTACCACCGGTATTTGATGACACAATTTCACCTATAACACTGCGCATCATCTTTTCGATAGTCGCCTTCAGGTCAACGCCGTCAAGAACTTCGTCTCTCTGCTTGTAAATCATTTCACGTTGCTGATTGTTAACATCATCATAACTTAAAACGTGCTTTCTTATATCAAAGTGGTGACCCTCAACTCTTGCCTGAGCAACCTCCAGAGTATTTGAGAACAACTTGCTGTCGATTGCCTCGTCGTCGCCAAAGCCGACCATTTCCATAATTCTGCTGATTCGCTCTGCCGCAAACAGACGCATCAGGTCATCCTCAAGTGAAAGGAAAAATCTTGACTTACCTGCATCACCCTGACGTCCTGCACGACCACGGAGCTGATTGTCAATACGGCGGCTTTCGTGACGTTCTGTACCGATAATGTACAAACCGCCTGCCTCAAGAACTTTTTTCTGTTCGGGCTCGATTTCTGCCTTGTATTTGTCGTTAAGCTCTTTAAATGTGGCTCTTGCATTAAGGATTTCAGCATCGTCGGTTTCTGCAAAACCTGTTGCCTGAACAATCAATTCGGGAGTAAAGCCCATCTTTGTCATTTCGTCTTTGGCAAGGAATTCTGCATTACCGCCAAGAACAATATCGGTACCACGGCCCGCCATGTTGGTGGCAATGGTAACAGAACCAAGCTTACCTGCCTGAGCAACAATCTCGGCTTCCTTCTCGTGCATCTTTGCATTCAGAACATTATGCTTTATGCCCTTGCGTTTCAGCATACCGCTGAGCTTTTCGGACTTTTCGATTGAAACTGTACCGATAAGCACAGGCTGACCCTTTGCGTGAGCCTTTTCCACCTCGGCAATTACTGCGTTGTACTTGCCGTTTTCGGTCTTGTATATAATATCGGGCAAATCCTGACGGATAAGAGGCTTGTTGGTGGGAATAACCACAACGTCAAGCTTATATATTTCACGGAATTCGTCTTCCTCGGTGAGAGCTGTACCAGTCATACCCGATAGCTTGTCATACAGACGGAAGAAATTCTGGAAAGTAATGGTAGCAAGAGTTTTGCTCTCGTTTTCAACCTTAACCCCTTCCTTTGCTTCAATTGCCTGATGCAGTCCGTCGCTGTAACGGCGACCAAACATCAAACGTCCCGTAAATTCGTCAACGATTATAACCTGACCGTCTTTTACAACATAATCCTTATCACGTTTCATAACTCCGTTGGCTTTGATTGCCTGATTAACGTGATGTGAAATGGTTGCATTTTCGGGGTCGGTAAGGTTTTCAATTCCAAATGCTGCTTCAACCTTTTTAACACCTGACGGGGTAAGGGTTGCAGATTTTGCCTTTTCGTCTATAACATAGTCTACATCGGCAAAAACTTCCTCGTCCTCGGCTTTGCTGTCGGTTTCTACAACAGTTCTTGAACGAAGGGTTCTTGCAAAAATGTTTGCCTGCTCGTAAAGTGAGGTGGATTTATCGCCCACACCCGAAATTATAAGAGGTGTTCTTGCTTCGTCAACTAAGATACTGTCCACTTCGTCAACGATTGCATAGTTGTGTCCGCGCTGAACCTTGTTCTCTTTATAAATCACCATATTGTCACGCAGATAGTCAAAGCCCATCTCGTTGTTGGTGCCGTAGGTAATGTCTGCCGCGTAGGCTTCTCTGCGCTGGGCATTTTCTTTTTCGTGAATAATAAGACCAACACTGAGGCCAAGGAAGTTATAGAGTTTACCCATCCATTCGCTGTCACGCTTTGCAAGGTAGTCATTAACCGTTACGATATGAACACCCTTGCCAGAAAGTGCATTCAAGTATGCAGGCAGGGTTGCAACCAAAGTTTTACCTTCACCTGTTTTCATTTCGGAAATTCTGCCCTGATGAAGAACTATACCGCCGATAACCTGCACACGGAAATGCTTCATACCAAGAACACGCCACGCCGCCTCACGGCAAACAGCAAATGCCTCGGGCAGAATGTCGTCAAGGGTTTCACCGTTTGCAAGACGCTGTTTGAAAATATCAGTCATTGCTTTAAGTTCGCTATCCGTCTTTTTCTGCATTTCAGGCTCAAGATCCATAACCTTATCAACTATGGGATTAATGCGCTTTAACTCGCGCTCGCTGTATGTGCCAATAACTTTTTCAATCAATCCTTTAAAACCCATTTCTATAACCTCCGTATTCAAAATTTTCAGTCATATTCAATGCATAATGCACACAATTATACCATTTTACATAATCTCATATAGTATATCACACTTTTGCCGATTGCACAAGTGTTCTTTTGAAATCTTAGCAAATATTTTGGAATAATTTTCATATATCAGCCCATAATATGTAACAAAAGCAAAAATCGAAAGGAATGACCCGAATGTTTGCACGACTTTCCGCCAATATCACCTCCATCAGGGACAAGGTTGTAAAACTAAAAACCAAGCCTGACCCTGCATATGAAAAGCGTATTAACGAGCTTAAATCCAACATTGAGCACACAAGGGCAGAAATGCGCCTTGCAATGGAAAATTTTAATAATGTCACCGAACCGAAGCTGATAGACTTTTATATCTACAAAATCCAGTCTGAACAGACCAGATATGAACAACTGATTTCGGAATATAAAGCAGTTTATACTATGCCTGAAAATTTTTCGGTGGAATAAAACAACAAAGGAAAGGTTTTTACGCCCTTCCTTTTGTGTTTATTATTCTATTATCATTCTGCCAAAATACGCAGGTATATGAAAATCCGGCTTTTCGCGGCTGACCATACACCAGCATCCGTAATGAGGCACCTCGGTCTCGTCTCCGCATTTGTATACATTTGCAGGACATTCAAGACCCTTTTTGAATTCGTAATCGGGAATATATTTTTTGAGAAGCTCAAATGTTACAGTGTAGTCTAATGTCCAGTAATCTTCAAAAATTTCGGTTTTGATATTCAACGATTGGATATCTTCATCGGTCAGGGGTGTCTTGTCATATCTGTCCTTGCGGAAGGCGATATTGGCAGTACCCTTTGCATTCATTTCGATGTTGAAATATCTGTCTGTATGAACGGGGTCAAAATTCATAAACCATTCAAGGCAGCTATCGCTGCAAACCGGACCCTGATGCTCGGTAACTACCGCTCTGGGGTTCTTTTCGTATGCATCAAAATGTGCATGAAAACCCTCATCGCTGTAAGTTGCAGAAAATACAATCTTAGGGCAGTAACCATCAGGGTTAATATAGTCGGTGATTGTAATTGTCGGGATATCGGCAGAGCCTTTTTTCTTAATTTTATACATATCAAATCTCTCCATTCCGTAAACTGATTAATTTTTAAAACAGTATAACAGAATATCCCTGATAAATCAATACCTTTGACACATTTTGCTAAACCTTAAACCGCACAGAATATCTGCGCCAGAGTATAACCCCGCATTACCCTGTCTGTAACAGCCCTGCGGCAAGCTGCAAATCTGTCAAAAAGCTTTTCAGCCCTTTCGGCATCTTTATACACCTTCCATTCGCCGCACAAAATACAGCCAAAGTCCTTATGATACAAAAAGCCCTGAATGTCGTGCAGCGGATACCCCAGAAACGCACCTATTTCGTGAGGAAATTCCTGATTTTTCATTCTGGATTTAAGAAACTCAATATAACCCTCCGAAGTCACCCTTTCGGGATATCCGAAGGTACGCAGAAATCTGTAAATTTTTTCTTCACCCAGCTTTTTTTCAAGAACCCTCTTACGGTAAACCATTACAAGTATACTTTTGCTGCATCGCCACAGGATTTCAAAAAAGATGTCCTTTTTATTCAGCTGTAAATTTAAGCGGGCAATCTTCTCCTCTGCATCCCTTATTTTTAATTTATCGCAAGAAACAATATTGGCAGACTTAATTCCTGCCAATGCAGGCGCACAATAATATGCGAAAATATAATCCATAAATCTCACCTCTGTTTATCCTGGCTATTTTAGTCTGACCATGATTAAAAAAAATATGCACATTCAAAAGTGTCTGGCTTTTGAATGTGCATATAATATATGTTTTTATCTTGAAATTTTTTCAACCTTAATAATGTTTGTATTGCCGCTTTGACCGTTGGGCTGACCGCCTGTAAGCACCACATTGTCGCCCTTTGACAAGTCAAAAATCTTTTTTGCCTCGTTGACTGCGTGATAGAACATTACCTCAATAGAGTTGAATTCTTCACACATAACAGGGGTTACACCCCAGCTTAAATTCAGCTTTCTTCTGACTTTTTCATCGGTGGTCATACCAATAATATCAACAGGACATCTGAAACGGCTGACCATACGGGCGGTTTTGCCACTGATAGAACTTACAACAATGCATTTGGCATTTACGTCAATTGCCATCGAACAGGTAGAATGTGATATTGCGTCAAGATTGCTGTGTATTTCAAATTCAGCAGTTTTAAACCTTTTTGAATAATTAATACCCATCTCGGTAAATCTTACGATTTCAACCATATTCTTTACCGCCTCAACAGGGTATTTACCCGACGCAGTTTCGCCCGAAAGCATAACAGCGGATGTGCCGTCGTATACCGCATTGGCAACGTCTGAAAGCTCAGCGCGTGTAGGGCGGGGATTGTAAATCATTGTTTCAAGCATTTCGGTTGCGGTAATAACACGGCTGCCGAGAAGTCGGCACTTGTTGATAAGATATTTCTGCACAGCAGGAACTTCAACAAATGGAATTTCCACACCCAAATCACCACGGGCAATCATTATACCGTCGGCAATTTCACAGATTTCCTCAACGTTGTCAACACCGCTGCGGTTTTCGATTTTGGCAATTATATCTATTTCCTCGCCGCCGTTGGCATTAAGGAAATTCCGCATATCCACAACATCCTGTTTGCGCGACACAAATGATGCCGCAACAAAGTCAACCTGATTTTCGATTCCGAAAAGCAAATCTTCCTTATCCTGCTGACTTAAAAATTCGTGCTTCATAACCTTTCCGGGAAAGTTCATACTCTTTTTGTCAGAAAGCTCACCGCCCGAAAGCACCTGACATATTGCGTCATTACCTTTGATTTCCACAACCCTGAATGTTACAAGACCGTTGTTAACCGAAACGGTATCACCAATATTCAAGTCTTCCATCAGGTGGTCATAGTTGACAGAAACACGTTCCTCATTGCCCACAATATTGTCAATTGTAAAGGTAAATGTATCACCGTCTTTTAAATTAACCTTTTTGTTTTCAAAGGTGCCGATTCTGTATTCGGGGCCTTTGGTATCAAGCATAATTGCGATAGGCAGGTTGAGTTTTTCCCTCACCTTTTTGATAAGGTCAATTTTGTTCTGATGATCTGCATGAGTACCGTGTGAAAAGTTAAGCCTTGCAACATTCATACCTTCAAGACACATCTGGGTAAGGATTTCCTCGGTTTCGCAAGCGGGTCCTATTGTGCATATTACTTTTGTCTTTCGCATATTACCTACTCCCTTCGGATTGAGAAATTATTTTTTGCTTGTTATATTATTAAGCAATGCTGTCAACAGTATTATAACACCGATAACGATGAATATTCCAAGCATACCGATGCCCATATATGACAGGTTATTTATAAAATTTACAGGATTTATATTCATAATAAATTCCGTCCTTTCACATTACAAATTCATAAAGAAATTAAGAATCATACCGCCTGCAATAACAGATGCAATCTGTCCTGAAACATTTACACCGATTGAATGCATAAGCAGGAAGTTCTGCGGGTCTTCCTTAAGTCCCATTTTGTGTACCACACGACCGGACATGGGGAATGCCGAAATACCTGCTGCACCAATCATAGGATTAATCTTCTTTTTAGCAAACAGATTGTAAAGCTTTGCAAACAGAACACCGCCGGCAGTATCCATAATAAATGCAACAAGTCCCAGACCAAGAATCAGCAATGTATCGGGCTGAAGAAAGTCTGCTGCCTGCATTTTAAAGGAAATTGTGATACCAAGGAAAATGGTAATAAGATTTGCAAGTGTCTTTTGTGCAGTTTCTGAAAGTGAATTAAGAACACCGCACTCACGGATAAGGTTACCGAACATCAAAAATCCGACAAGCGCTACTGAGCCGGGAGCGACCAGACCTGCAATAACCGTAATAATTATGGGGAACAGAATTTTTGTAACCTTTGAAACAGGTTTCTCGGTATATTCCATACGAATCATACGTTCCTTCTTTGTGGTAAGGAGCTTGATTACAGGCGGCTGAATAATGGGCACAAGCGCCATATACGAATATGCCGCAACCATAATTGCGCCTAAGTATTTTGTTCCCAAAGCCTGAGCAACAACAATTGATGTGGGGCCGTCTGCCGCACCGATAATAGCGATTGACCCTGCGTCCTTCAAATCAAAGAACATTGACGCAAAGCAAAGGGTAAAGAATATACCAAACTGTGCCGCCGCACCGAAAATCATAAGTTTTGGGTTTGAAAGCAGCGGTCCAAAGTCAATCATTGCGCCGATACCGATGAACAAAATCAATGGGAACAGCTCGTTTGATATACCTGCATTAAACAGAGTTTCCACCGTTTCAACCGCACCCGACATAGGAAGGTTAACCAATATCGCACCAAAACCCATAGGCAAAAGAAGGGTTGGTTCCATTTCTTTTTTAATTGCAAGAAATATCAGTATTCCGCCGATAATCCACATAACAATCTGCTGCCATTCGATGTTAAGTAAGTTTTCGTAAAGTACTTCCATTTTATTCCTCCGGATATGTTATTTAATTGTACCAAAAAGACAACAGATTAATTATACAACATTTTTTTCCTTTTTTCAAGAGCTTTTATTCCAAATTTCATTTATGCAAAATTCAATTTGAAAATGCAATAGATTTAAAAGAGAAAATTTTTTGTTTTTTATAGCACCATATGTACGCAAAAAAGGAGCAATAAGAGCAAGATCAAGTTATCAAGAATCTTTTCAAAATATTCAGAAATGGGTGTTATCGCCTATTTCAACCGGATGAAAATAAATTATGCAATACTAATGCTCAAAGGCAATATGTCAATAAAAGAAGTTGCCGAAAAGCTCGATTTTGACAATCATAATTATTTTTGTAGCGTGTTCAAAAAAATAAAGGGTACGGTGCCGTCTCTTTACAAATAAAGGCAGACATCCAAAAATTTTCGAATGTCTGCCTTTATTATGGAGGTGTATCAGTTCTTGCACGATATCTTTATCTTTGTTGCCATAACTCCTGTCTGACCTATTATTATGTCCTTGATTTTTGCTACACTTGCAGAGTCAAGCTTTTCTGACTTTACAACAACGCTTACGCCCTGTTCGTCGACAAAGGCAACGCAATCATCAAAGCCCTTTGACAGAACAAGATTTTCGATTGCGGTCTCGCTGTTGGCATTTTGTGCATACAGAGCAATCTTTTCATCAATGGCGGTACTCTGTTCGCCTTCAACTGTCGAAACCGTAAGAAGCTCCACCGCCTCGGACCTTGCACAATCCCTTTCGTATCTGGCACGGGCAAAATAATTTGTGTCCTGTGCCGGCTCAATGTTTTCGGTCACTAACTGCCCCTCTTCGATGGGCAAAACCTCGTTTGAAACCGTCACAACCTCCTTGCCGCCCATTGCAAACCGGAAGTATCCCGATGCAATTACCATAACCGCAAGTGCTGATACAAGCAGTTGTTTGCCACGTATCCCTTTTAAAAACTTTCTGATTTTTTTCATAATAATCTCCCCTCTGTTTTATATGAATTTTTACTTTTTCTCAGCCGCCACAGCAACCTTGATTCTGTGCCCAGATATGCCATAAAGAGCCTTGACCGACTCGTAAATTTCAAGACGAACACTTTCAGCACCTGCCCCTGTAGCCGTCACCAGAACTCCCGTGGGAACAGGCAATTTTTTTTTGAGTATGTATGGCTGTTCCTCGCCACCCGAACCAAATAAAATTATCTCCTGACTGTCTGAAGATTTGTTTGATGAACCGTCCTCTTTCATCTCGGTCTCAAGGTCGTTTTTTTGGTTTGCGGCAAGAACCTTTTCGTCTGCCGTATCAAAGGTCAGCATAACCCTTACCTTGCCCGCACCCTTGACCGATGACAGTATGTCCTCAAGCTGTCGGGCCATATCCTCGGCATAGTGGCTGTCAGTTATGTCGCTTTTAGCCGTATTCAGGTTTTTCTCTTCAGGCTTTTTGTCTTCACAACTGCCGAATGCAAGTATACAAATTGCAAAAATGATTGCAAGAATAAGCCATCTGTTTTTCCGTTCGATTGTGCCCCTTTCGCCATTAGTATTTACATCAATCACCCTTGCTTTTTTTCTGAAAAAATCAAAAAACATTTTTTCACTCCCCGTTATCTGACTTTTATGTCCTTTGGGTTTAATCCAAACCTTTCGCCCAAAAACTCTTTTATTTCATTTTCTGATATGCCAATATCATTAAAAAATTCAACCGTCATTCCCGTTATATTACCAAATCGGTTCTCGTCATCCTCTTCCACCGTTACATCAACCGTTGCATAGGTCTTACATTTTGCGTATATTTCATTTTCAATTGATTTGGAAAGTTTTTGCCGATACAAATTCAGAAGCGCCTTGCGTTCCTTTTCTCCAAGTCGGTTTTTCAGTTCTGCCGCCTGAACCTGAGTAGTTTGAGGTAATTTAAATTCGGTAAAATCAGGACTCTCTTTAACAATCGGCTGAATTATTGCAAAAATAAGTACAAGACCCATTACCATTTTCACATACTTTTTCATCTCGCCCTCGTTTATAACCATATCGCAGACCGCTCCAAGAACGATTACTCCTGCAATCTGCATAATCCAGTCACGAAGCCATTCCATATTGCCATCACCTTCCCAGCAGTGCCGCCGAACTACCCACATTAATGATAATTGTAAGCATTATGATAAACATTACCGATACCACCATCATAAGTCCAAAAACTGCCGACATGGAATCTGCCAGTTCGGATATACACTTTACTATTCTTTTGTCACAAACAGGTTGAAGCAGCGCCGCAGAAAGTCTGAACATAATCAGGCACGACGCAACCTTTATCACGGGCACGGCAACAATCAGAACTACCATAATAATTCCTGCAACACCCACAGCATTTTTTATAACCACGCTGCAGTTCATAACGGTTTCAACCGTTTCGGAAAGTGCACCGCCCACAAGGGGAATTAGGTTTCCTGCCGCAAACTTTGTCACCTTAACCGTAAGACCGTCGGCACTGCCTGCCACAATTCCCTGAAGTCCCATAACCCCCACAAACACGGTCATAACAATGCCTATGCCCCATTTTGTGGTTTTGTTCATAAACTGTACCAGCTTTTCGGCATTGAAGTTTTGTGAAAGGTTATTAACCATACTCAGCGCCGCTGTAATCAGTATCAGGGGAACAAAAACGGTTTCAAGCAGCCATTCGGCAACTTCAATCACACCCATAAGTATAAGTTCAAAGCTGGCAGCCGAAATTACCGCTCCGCTTGCGGTAAGTGTAACCAATGCAACAGGTGCCATTGTCCGCATAAACAGCGACAGGTTTGAGATAAGAGTTTTTCCGCATCCTATTACCTGAAAGAATGCCGCCGCCGCAATCCCAACTATCACCAGATAGCATACAAAGAATGCGGCATCCAACACACCCTTGCTCCCGAAGCTGTTCTGTATGTTTGTAAGGTATGTGCAAAGAAGTCCTATGGCAAGTACAAAAACAAGAATTTTAAGAGTTTCGCGTATTTCGCCTGCAAGAAGTCCGATGCCTTTGTTTAAAATTCCTTGTACAGAAAAGATGTTTTCACCCTTTGCAAGACTTGACACAATTTCATCAACATTAAAACCGGGAATAATTTTGTCAAAATCAACATCCTTTAATTTTTCGGTACCATGCTGAATTTCACCGCCATATATTTTTGCATACTCATCTATTATTTCAAAGGTAACATCCTCGGCAAATACCGGTTGGCAGATGCACACCAAAAATATAATAAGTACTGTAATTTTTTTCATTTGCATCACTATCCTAATCTGATTACGGCCTCGATTATCTCCAGAAAACTGTAAAGCACCGGCATCGACAAAGTTACTATTATAATCTTGCCGCCAAACTCGATTTTAGAAGCAAGAGCACTCTCGCCCGAATCACGGCACAGCTCTGCCCCGAACTGTGCAACATAGGCAATCCCGATAACCTTTAAAACCAGATTTATATATTTGACGTCAAGGCCTATCCTGTTTGAAATATCCCTGAACATTTGAAAAATTATTTTAAGATACGGAACTGCTATAAAAAATATAATTGCCGCCGCAACAAGTGAAATCTGAATGGCAATCTCGCTACGCCAGTTTTTTATAAATACTGCAAGAACCGCCGCCGAAAGACCAATCCCAACAATCTTGAATATATCCATATCTGTTTTATCCCCTATAAATCAAACACCGATTTAATTGTATCAAACAGCAGACTTATCTGGTCGATTACCATAAAAAGCACCACCACAAGTCCGGCTAAAGTTGTCATCATCGCCTGGTCTTCCCTGCCGCTCCGCACAAGCAGTTGGTTAAGCACTGCCACAAGTATTCCTATTGCCGCCACCTTGAATATCAAATCAACTCCGTCCACAAACATACCTCCTCATTGGTAATTCAAATCAGAACTATTACTATAAAAATTCCTGCAAGGAAACCAAGTCCGCGATACATCTTTACATTCCGTTTTGCAATTTCACGGGCATCGTTTTCAGCAACCGAAAGCCGCGCCAATGCCATTTTGATGTTATTTATCTCATTGGCACAATTACCGCTGCCCAAAGCTCTGGCAAAATCTATCAGGATTTTTTTGTCCTCCTGTGTGAGGCAAAGCTCCTGACCGAATCTGTCAAGGGCCCTTTTCCAAAGTCTTTGCATATCGCAGCATCTGTCCTCGGAAAGTCTGTCACATACATACATCATTACATCCCGTATACCGCCCTTTGCGCCATCCCCGCACCGCATAAGTGCCTCACGCAAGGTCAGATTCATAAATCCGATATTAAACTCCAATGCTGAAAGAACATTCTGCAAATCTTCAAGCTGCGCCACACGCCGTTTATATGAATCTGAAAGGAGCAACCCCAGATATCCGCACCCGACAATAATTGCACCGCAGACGGCAAGTCTTAACATCTGCCGTCAAGTCCGAAAGCCTTGCCGTAAACTCTGGTGTTTAACCCTGAGCCTTCCTTTTCAAGAACTATTATCTGTTTAAAACCAATTCCGCCAAAAAGCGGTTTAAGGCTCTCCCGTTGTATAACCTCCTTAAAGGATGCTCCGTGAGTGCTTGCAATGACCGAAACACCTGTCCCGAATGCCTGCATCAATGCCTCGGTATCTTTTACGGTTGCAATTTCATCTGTAACAATAAGCTGAGGTGACATTGTTCTTAGCATCATTACCACAGAATCGGCTTTTGGTGCATTTTCAATCACATCGGTCTGAACACCAACATCACATTGTGGAACACCCCGTGAAAGAGATGCCATTTCGCCACGTTCGTCAATCAATCCGGTTTTAATTCCCTTGTCGGAAATCTGTCTTGTCAGATCACGCAGGACAGTAGTTTTTCCACCCATGGGCGGTGAAACAATAAGAGTACTTACCACCCCAAATGGCTTTAACACATCCTCGATTATGTAGTTTGCCGCACCGATTACCTCGCGGGCAATACGTATATTAAGGGAGCTTATTTCACGGAAGTTTTCAATCTTATCTCCGTTCAAAACCGCTCTTCCCGAAAAGCCGATACGGTGACCGCCCTTAATGGTAATAAACCCCTGCTTTATCTCGTCCATAAAGGCATAAACCGAATTTTCGCAAACCGCCTGAAAGATAAGTCTTAAATCCTTTTCGCTGACTATATACGCTCCACCCGTTGCAGGGGATGGGCTGCCGTCGGGTGTTATTACAAAACTGCCGTTTGCGGTTTCAGCAATCAAAGGCTTTCCGCACCGTACCCGAATTTCAAGCAAGGTATCCCCCAACGCCTTAACTGTTTTTTCAAGCATAACCCTGAAGTGCCCCGGTAAAATCTTTTGTATCTCGTCATATCTTGTGTTCATTTTTCCGTCTCCTTATTTTCAAAAGTTTACTTAATCTTATGAGGCTTTGTCCACCAATAGAACATAAATTTGCATAAAAAAAGAGGATGTAAACACATCCTCAAATTTTACACTATATATTCACTTATTTTGTCAATTATCGTTATATCTGCCAGCACATCCGCCCTTATGCCCTCTGGCTCGTATAATTCCTCAAAAACCTTACCCTTCTGGCGTATCAGGTTTAAAACTCCTGCGTCGCTGTATGGAACAAGAATGTTCAGCCGTTTTATTGTGGGCTTTAAATTGTCGGCAATCATTTTAAGAAGCTTGTCAAAGCCGTAACCCGTTTTTGCAGATATAAACACCGACTTTTCACCCATAACAACCGTTTCATCACCCAACACATCACACTTGTTGGCAACGGTTATCATAGGAATCGCCTCACCGCCAAGCTCGGCGATCAAATCCTTTGTTATTTTTATCTGCTCTTCAACCAGATTTGACGAAATATCACATACATTCAAAATCAAATCGGCATTTACCGCTTCTTCTAACGTGGATTTAAAAGCCTCCACAAGATTATGGGGAAGTCGGCTGATTAGTCCAACCGTATCAATCAGCATAACTTCTCTGCCGTCAGGCAGTTCCAACGCTCTTGAAGTTGGGTCAAGGGTTGCAAAAAGCATATTCTCCGCTAGAACTCCTGCCTCGGTCAACGCATTAAGCAAGGTGGATTTTCCTACATTGGTATATCCCACGATAGCTACCGTTATCACACCGTCTTTGCGGCGTCTTGCGTGAGCATACTCACGACGTTTTGTCAGTTCCTTAAGCTGTCCCTCAAGCTTTTGAATACGGCCTCGGATATATCTTTTATCGGTTTCAAGCTTTGCTTCACCCGGTCCCCTTGAGCCGATACCGCCACCCTGACGTGACAGCACTCTGCCCATACCTGCAAGTCGCGGCAAGCGATATTTAAGCTGGGCAAGTTCAACCTGAAGTCTGCCCTCTGCCGTCCTTGCACGCTGCGCAAAAATATCTAAAATAAGGGTTGTTCGGTCAATAACATCAACATTAGTTGCCGCCTCGATATTGCGCATTTGGGATGCTGTAAGCTCGTGGTTGAAAATTACCATATCAATCTCGTTGTTCTCGCAAAATTCAGCAAGCTCGGCAAGTTTACCCGTGCCAATGCAGGTTGCGGCCTCAAATCTTGGGGTCTTTTGCACAAAATGTGCAATGGTATCTGCCCCTGCAGTATCTGCCAGATTTTCAAGTTCATCCATGGAATATTCCATATCAAACTCGCCTGTATCCACCGCACAAAGCACTGCACGGGGTCTTGTTTCTGTTTCGGTTGTATTTATCATAAAGTTATCTCCTGTTGTAGCTTTATAAATCAAACTTAAATATACGGATAAGTTCTTCCTTTGTCAGAACAACATCTGCACCGTTTAAGGAATCCACTATCTGCGAAAGTCTGCTGCCGCCGATTATTGGGAATACTTCGGGATTATTAAAGGAACAAAACGCTCCGCAGATAAGAGCCGCTATACTGCAGTTGTATTTTTGCGAAAGCTCTTTGATGACTTCAAGTCTGTCAAGGTTTTCGTCGCACAGATATCTCCTTCGTGCCTTTTCGGAAAGTGCGCTCTCGCCCTGCTCTGCCATTTTTGAGAAAAAGCCCTTTGCCTGTGATGAATATGCCGCAACCGGCATATTGCAGTTTTTATAAAACTCAAATTCAGCCTCGTCCATCCCCACAAGTCCGCTGCGCTCGCCAATGCAGTATGCAGGGTTAAACCTTATCTGACTTGCGGCAAATCCTATCAGTCCGTGCTCTTTGGCATAATCATTTGACTCCGTTATTCTTTTGGATGTCCAGTTTGATGCCCCGAACTTTTTTATTGTGCCCAATTTAACAATTTCGTTCATTGTTTCAATAATTTCACCTGCAGGAATGTTTTCATCATCACGGTGCAACCAGTAAAAGTCAATCACATCAGTTTTAAGTGCTGCAAGACTCTTTTCAAGGTCGCTCACAATATCCGCCTTTAAAAGTCTTGGACGTTCCTTTGCATCCATATCATAGTATCCGCCCTTGGTTGACACAAGCATATCAGAGGGCTTTCTGTCCGCCATCCAGCGGCCGACAATTTCCTCGGATGCGCCGTTTGCATAAAGCCTTGCTGTGTCAATATGGCATCCACCCATATCACGGAACTTATCCATCATCAAAAAGGCATCATCCTCACTTATTCCGTCGCCGAAATAACCCGTGCCCAAAAGTATTCTTGAGCTTTTTTTGCCTAAAATATCTGAATATCTCATATAAACCACTCCGATTTGTAATCTATATATATATATTATACCACATCCTCTGAGAAAATCAAGATATTAAAGACATCAAAAACCTCCTGCGGAGTTTTTCCCGCAAGAGGTTTTCCCTTTAAATTACTTTATTGTTTTTCCATTTACCTTTTTTAAATATTTAAAAGCTATGCGTTGCATATAATTATTATATTTCCATCTCCATTGTAACGTGGATAACCCCTTCTTCCCAAAACTCGTCGGAGGTTATATAAAAGCCTAATTTTTTATAAAAATCTACTGCCTGTTTTTGCGCATGAAGGCTTATTTTTTTGCATTGGAAACGCTTTTGTATTTCCTCCATACTTTTTTTCATAAGCTCACTTCCAATACCTTTTCTGTGTTCCAGAGTCAGCACCCTGCCTATTGTTACCGAATCTTCATCCGGGGCAAATGCTCTTAAATACGCAATTACCCTTTTGCCGTCAAAGAAAAAACAATGCACACTGCTGTAATCAACATCATCAAGATCCTGACAAACAATGTTTTGTTCCAGCAAAAAAATCTCTGATCTCGACTTTATAATTTCATATAGTTCCACCAGAGAAAGCTCCGAAAAGCTTTTTGCAATAAAATCCATACAGTCACCTCAAAACTCAAACAATCTTGTCAATCTAGCATATTTATCTGATACAGATTAAGCTTAACCTATTTTTCAGCTCGGGTATTTTCCTGATTTCTGTATATAAAAAACTTAGAAATCAGAAACTCAAGAACAAAATTCGAAAGCATTGTCACTATCAAAACTATGTAGTCGTTGATACCGCTTGTTTCTGCAACGTGCCCGAGCCATGTGGAAATCGGTGTAAAGAATGCATAAAACCCAAATAGTTTAAGCATCGCTATGGGCACATTTGCCGCAGACTTAAAAGTGTATCTGCGGTTAAACGTAAAACTCCAGATTATAGATAAAACAAGGGCTGCCAGATAAGCAGGCCAGTACATCCAACGACAAAGTTCTTTGAATACAGCAAACGCAACAGCCTGTATTATCCCTGCAGATGCCGAAAATAAAGTGAATTTCAACATCTGAAAAACAGATTCCTTTTTCATTATTTCTATCCTTTGTAATTTGGTAAAACTCCTGCCGGACACGTATCAAGTCAGAATAAAAAATTACTTCTTAAATTTATTTATCCAATTTAAAATTTCATCATATATCATATCGCCTGATGCAACCGATAAACCGAGGTCAACCACATCTGCATTGGTGCAATTTATTTTTATACCCTCTGCTTCCAAAAATGTAAGCATAACATACACACCAATTCTTTTATTTCCATCAACAAATGCATGATTAGATATTAAAGAAAAGCCAAGGCTTGCTGCTTTTTCTTCTTTTGTTTTATAAAGTTCTTCTCCGCCAAATGTAGCATATGCATTATTAAGCGCACTTTCTAATAATCCAACATCTCTTACGCCGACGCTACCGCCCGTTTCTTCTGCTATTAACTGATGTAAAAGTAAAACCTTTTCTTTACTTAATTTAATCATTTTGCCAACTCCTGAAAAGCAGGTTTGAATCTGTTCATAATTCTTTTTGCCGCCACATCTATTTTTTCATCATCAGTAATATCAAAGTATGAATTAGAGTCAACATCAATAAGCAAAAATTTCGGCTTGTTATTTTTGAAGATAACTGCCTGACCATTATTTTCTGCAACCTTAGCCACTTTTGAGAAATTCTGATTTGCTTCAGTCATAGTTGTAATTGTTTCAGTATTGATATTCATAATTGCCTCCTATTATTTATACAATAAATATATCCTACAATTTATATTATATACAAATTGTAGGATATTGTCAACCTATAATTTTCGACATCATTCGACACTCTTTATACACTCATATCAAGTTGCAACTAAAAACCCCATTTTAATCCTACGCACCAACAATCTCTTCGATTTTGCCAAGGTCATCAATTTCATAAGTGACATCAATATCCAATGTATTTGGCTTATGCATCGGGTTAAACCAGCAGGTGTCAATACCTGCAATCAAACCACCCTTCATATCGCTGGTAAGGGAATCTCCTATAATCAAAACTTCACTTTTATCGGTTACACCCAGGTTTTCAAAAACATAATCAAAATATTCTTTATTGGGTTTTTCGGCTCCCACATTCTCTGATATAAAAATCGCATCAAAAACCCTGTCAAGCCCTGAAAGTCGTAACTTCTTTTCCTGCGCAACCTTTGTGCCGTTGGTAACTGCCGCAATGGTATATTTTCCCTTCTGGGCAAGCAGTATCTCCTTTGCTTTATCAACAAATTCAATATGGTCGCCAAGGGTTATCTGATAGTCACGGTTAAAATCTTCGGCTATGGTTATATCTGCGCTGATTTCGCCAAAAAACTCCCTGAATCTGCCAATTAAAATTTCCTGCTTGGTCAGTTCGCCCCTCTCAAGCATCTGCCAGTATTTTGCATTTATTGCCGAATACTGTTTAAGCATCTGGTCGCTACATTCACCAATATTATATTTTTTAAACAAAAACCGTATCGCATATGCCTCCGATGCAAGAAAGTTCAGCACAGTTCCGTCTATATCCCACAATAAATATTTATACATAACAATTCCTTCATTTAAAATTTTAACCTATTATATCACAACTATAAAAATATTGCAATTTATACCATTAAAATTCTTTTAAATTTATGTTGCAAAACCTATGCAAAAATGGTAGAATATAAAATAGTGTAATTTTACCAATTAAAAGGATGTGAAATATATGTTATCAATGGACAACCTTAAGCTCCTTTGCGAGCTTTCAAAACTGCATCTTTCTGAAGACGAGATGCAGGAATACCAAAAGGAAATGACCGATATCATAAATCTTATGGACACAATCGGCGACTCGGATTTTGAATATAACCCGATTGATATGACAAATGCGGTTCCCTTTGGCGAACTGCGTGGCGACAACATCGAAACATTTGACAATATGGAAGGTATCGTGAAGAATGGACCCGAAGTTATAGCAAATCAGTTTGTCGTTCCCAAAATTGTAGATTAAGGAGGTGCCGATAATATGACAACTTTAACAGAACTTAGAAAACAGCTTGACTCAAAAGAAATTTCATCAGTTGAGCTGACACAAAACTATCTTTATAAAATAAACCAGAACAAAGACCTCGGTGCCTTTAACACCGTATGTGAAAAAGAAGCCCTTGCTGCTGCAGAATATGCCGACAAGCGAATTGCAAGCGGTGATATTTCTGCTCTTACAGGTATTCCCCTGGCAATAAAGGACAACATCTGCACCAAGGACATAAAAACAACCTGTTCTTCAAAAATGCTTGCAGAATATGCTCCCCCCTACAACGCAACAGTTATGGAAAAACTGAACGCACAGGGAATTGTTACATTGGGTAAAACCTCAATGGACGAATTTGCCATGGGCGGCTCGTCACAGACATCGGCACTTTCAAAACCAAAGAACCCCTTTGATGCTTCAAGAGTTCCGGGCGGTTCATCAGGCGGTAGTGCTGTTGCAGTTGCGGCAGGTCTTTGTGCGGCAGCACTTGGCTCCGACACCGGCGGCTCGGTTCGTCAGCCTGCGGCATTCTGCGGTATTACAGGTATGAAGCCAACATACGGCACAGTTTCACGTTTTGGTCTTGTTGCCTTTGGCAGCTCACTTGACCAGATTGGACCTATGGCAAATTCTGCCGAGGATTGCGGAATTATCCTTAACGCAATCGCAGGTCAGGATTCCCACGACAGAACAACCAGACGCCACAGCATCGACTTTAACTCTCTTATCGGTCAGGACATCAAGGGTCTTAAAATCGGTATTCCCAAAGAGTTCTACGGCGAAGGCATTGATGCCGAGGTTAAGGATGCCGTAATGAAGGTTGCAAAATTCTATGAAGACATGGGCGCAGAGCTTATTGAGGTTTCAATGCCCACACTTAAATATGCGGTTTCGGCATACTATCTTCTTGCCTGTGCCGAAGCAAGTTCAAACCTTTCTCGATATGACGGTGTTAAATACGGCTATCGCACCGAATCACCCGAAAGCTATGATGAGCTTATCAAGAAAACCAGAGCCGAAGGCTTTGGTGCAGAGGTTAAAAGAAGAATCCTTCTTGGCACCTATGCTCTGTCCAGCGGTTATTATGATGCATATTATAAATAGGCTCTTGCTGTACGTCAGCAATTCCGCCTTGAGCACGACGAAATCTTTAACAAGTGTGATGTAATGCTCACACCTACCGCACCAACGGTTGCATATAACATTGATGCAAACATTGACGACCCCGTTAAAATGTACCTTGCCGATGTTTGTACCGTTACGGCAAATATTGCAGGTATTCCTGCCTTATCCGTTCCCTGCGGAGTTAATTCCGAGGGTATGCCTATCGGCTTTTCAATCTCGGCAAAGAGATTTGACGATGCAAAGGTTATTCAGTTTGCGGATGCTTATGAAAAGAATTTTTCACATCCCACAGCAAATATATAAGGAGGTAAAAAAACAATGTGCGCTAAATACGATACAGTCATCGGTCTTGAAATTCATGCCGAGCTTTCAACAAAAACAAAAGCATTCTGCACCTGCGACGCCTCCTTCGGTGGCGACCCCAACACTCACATCTGCCCTGTATGTACAGGTCAGCCTGGTGCTCTGCCTATAATCAATTTTGAGGCGGTGAACTATGCAATCCGGGCAGGTCTTGCATTTGGTTGCGACATCAACCGCTATTCACGCTTTGACAGAAAGAACTACTTCTACCCCGACCTTCCCAAAGCATACCAGATTTCGCAGTTGGATTTGCCCCTTTGTATCAACGGTAAGGTTGAGCTTTCGACAGGAACGGTTGTACGAATTCATCAGATTCACCTTGAAGAAGACGCCGGCAAGCTTGTACACGACGATTATCACGGACAGAGCTGGGCAGATTACAACCGATGCAGCGTTCCCCTGATAGAAATTGTCAGCGAGCCTGACATCACCTCTGCAGAAGAAGCTGCCGAGTTTGTTTCAAAAATTGCCCTTTACCTTAAATACCTTAATGTCTGCGATGCAAAAATGCAGGAAGGCTCAATCCGTGCCGACGTAAACGTTTCATTAAAGCCGGCAGGCTCTGAAGTTTTAGGTGACAGAGCGGAAATCAAAAACCTTAACTCCTTCCGTTCAATCCAGAGAGCGATTGAGTGCGAAATCGAAAGACAGACACAAATTCTTGACGAGGGCGGCAAGGTTGTTCAGGAAACAAGACGTTTTGACGATGCAACGGGCACCACTTCATCACTCCGAAGCAAAGAAAACGCCAACGACTACCGCTACTTCCCCGAGCCTGATATTATGGCAGTTACCTTTACCGACGAGGATATCGAAAGAGCAAAAAGCGAAATTCCTCTGCTCCCTCACGAAAGGGTGAATAAGTATATTAATGAATACAAGCTCACCGACGAAGATGCAAGAGTTCTTACCCTTGAAAAATATATATCGGATTTCTATGACGAAACTGTTGCAATCTATCCCGAATACAAGAGTGTTGCAAATATGTTCTTAACCGAGGTTATGCGCCGTGTAAAAGAAACTGATACCGAGGAAATCCCCGTTTCGGCAAAAGACTTTGCAAAGGTTTGCGAAATGGCTGACAAAAACACCGTTAACCGTAACGATGCAAAAACAATCATTCGCTTTATGTTCGAAGAAGGCGGCGACCCCATGGAAATCGCAAAAGCAAACAACTTTATTGTTGAAGAAGACCTTTCTGCAATCAATGACTTTATTGACAATCTTTTTGCAGAGCGTCAGGACCTTGTTGAAGACTACAAAAACGGAAAAACCTCTGTGTTTGGCTTCTTTATGGGTCAGGCAAACAGAGGCCTTCAGGGCAAGGCAACCCCAAAATCAATTAAGGAATGTCTTGAACAAAAGCTTAAAAATTTATAAACACTAAACGGGCAAATTTTTTGCCCGTTTCAGATTGTCGAAAAACTTGGTCTGACGCAAGTAAATTAAAATAAAAGGAATGTAGTGTATGGCATTTATGACATACCTATGTATACTAAACGGTGCGGCTCTCATTGAGAAAGCCGCACCGTTGCTTGCTTTTTGCGAAATTATTCTCTACCGTGCGTCACAATTCGTCATATTTTGCGGCATCTGCTCGGCGTGACTGGATTCGAACCAGCGGCCACTTGAACCCCATTTTAATAAGGGTAAATTTATCTAAGATTATGTTAAATTATTTTACATTGTTATAAACCGCAGAAGTATAGTAAAATTAAGGGTTTGAGCAGATTTGTTATTGAAATGTCAGCGAAATCAATAAAACCCGATTTTGCACATTTAATGTCGTTTTGTTAGAAAAATGTTAGAAAGTCCGTCAACAAACAATTTGGATATTCTTTATATGTTAGACAAACCAAATGATTTTATGGACAAAATGAAAAAAACATATGAAAAAAGACTCTATCAGAACATATCAGGACATGACTATATTAAATACTTGATATATTTTACATTTTGTGATATTATATATATAAAGGTGGTGAAGGTATGTGTACCAAATCAGAGCTTAATGATATTTTAGAAGCTTTTTCAAAATCATCACGAAAGCATTTTGGCGATGAATTAGAGGAAATTATTTTGTTCGGTTCATATGCCAGAGGCGATTTTGATGAGGAGTCGGACGTGGATATAGCCATTATTATGAAAATTCCGCATGAGAGTGAAAATAAATTTAATAAGCAAATTGTGGAGATAATGAGCGATTTATATGAAGACTATGGATACAGCACGGTTCTTTCTCCCATCGTAATAAGTATGGATTTTTTTGAAAAATGGAAACATGATTTACCCTTTTATCGGAATGTGGACAGAGAAGGAGTGAGGATAGTTGCATAGCGAAGCTGCAATAAGCTTGTCTAAGTACAGAATTGAGCAAGCTCAGGAATTTTTGCATGATGCAAAGCACAATCTTGAGGTAAATGCTTATAAAACCGCTAATAATCGTGCGTATTACAGTATATTTCATTCTATGAGAGCTTTGCTGGCTCTGGATGGTGTAGATTTTAAAAAGCATTCTGGAGTAATTGCGTATTTCAGAGAAAATTATATTAAAACTAAAATTTTTGAAAGAAAATATTCGGATATTGTCAGTTCTGCAAGTCTGATAAGGAACAAAAGTGACTATGATGATTTTTACATTGCCGATAAGCAGGAAACCATTGAACAGGTTGAAAATGCAGTAGCAATGTATTAAGCCGTAGAAGAATATTTAAAACAAATATATTAACATCAGAGAGACTTGAAGATTAAATTCTTACAAGTCTCTTTTTTGCAAAATAATATTAATTTATTATATTTGACAAATCATAAAAATTTTTGTCTTATCATAATGCAAGAAACTACCCTATCTGTTATTAACCCTCGATCTCTGTTTGGATAAAATTCAAGACAAGGCTCTAAAATTTCCAAGACTTCTTTCTCATTAAATTTTGGCATTGAAAGTTGCTTGCCATATAGTTTTCTTGCTGTATTCATTTGCCTGGTAAACGTAGTCATAAAAGGTCTTGCTTTTAGCAGTGGAATATGTACTTTTGGAAGAATTTCCATTGGCGACATCTGGACATTAGAAATAAGTGCTGCTCCGTTATCAAAAATCGGACAATAGCTATACTTCCCATTTTCTTCAATAACTGCTATATTATTAAGATGTCTGTCATCATTCAGAAAAAGCGAATCAATTTCAAATAATAAGCAAAGATATTCCCCAAATAACTCAAGGCCTGTGCAATCACGCGTTGCAGTTGCCACATATTCTATTCTTTTTTTATCACTCGATAATGACATTGGATGTATACTAAAAAAGTGGACAGCAAAATGGAAATGATGTAAAATAGTAGACACGAAAGGAGAATTACAATGTCCACAAAAAACAGGTACACATCAGAATTTAAAAAGACTATCGTTAATCTCTATCATTCTGGAAA
>JAZRLM010000002.1:0-89682 GCA_045646865.1 Clostridia bacterium | reverse complement strand
TTTCATAAACAGTTTTGTTAGACAGTAATCTGAAATCCTGAAAAACTACGCCCATAGAACGGCGAAGATAGGGGATTTCACGGCGTTTTAACTTGCCGATATCCTTGTTATTTATTATAACCTGTCCTTCTGTTGCGGTTTCTTCGTGCATCAAAAGCTTAATGAGGGTTGATTTACCTGAACCTGACGGTCCCACAATAAATACAAATTCTCCACGCTCGACAAAGAAGCTTACGTCATCTAAAGCAGTTGAGCCGTTAGGGTATACTTTAGATACATTGCTGAGTAATATCATATTAATTCCCATAGCCTTTCTGCCCACAAATAGTAATTAAAAATATATACACACTTTAAATTATTCGTTTATATTACTTACGTCGCTCATATCATTAACCACAATCATCACAGCCTTAAGGTTTTCGATATCAGCCTCAGGGCTTATTATGGCATATTGGGAAATCCCCTGCATATCCGGTCTTATATCAAGAACCTTGCCAATTGTAAGACCTCTGGGGTATACCCCTCCCAATCCGGATGTAACAACCTTGTCACCCACAATAATATTTGCATTTTTTGAAATAAATGACAGTCTGCAATTGCCACCTTCATTGGTCGAGGATTCACCCTCTACAATTCCGTACTCGCCTGATCTTACAACTTCCACCCCTACAGAATGTGCAGGGTCATTTATTGTAACAATTCTTGCCCACGTCGTACCTACTTCGCTTATTCTGCCAACCAATGTTCTGTCAGCAGAAATAACCGGCTGATTTACGCTTACTCCGTCTGCTGTACCCTTGTCAATTGTAAATGTACCATACCAGTTTGATGGGTTTCTTGCAATAACCTGAGCACCTTTGAGTTCCAGTTCAGGATACGATTCTTTAAGCGAAAGCAACTTACGCAGTTCATCATTTTCACGGGTACTTATTTCGCTTTTATTCAATTCCTCTTTAAGACGTGCATTTTCTTCCTTTAAAGAATTAACCTCGGTATTTAGTTTATCAATATCCGTAAAATGTCCAAAAAATCCGGCAATGCCGTTGCCCATATTCGTAAATAGTTTTTGTGCAGGAGTAACCACCACCTGCACAACATTTTCAACAAAAGTTACTTCGGGGTTAAGTGCATTGACAACGCCTATCACAATGCTCAGCAAAAGAACAATAACGGTCAGCCCCAAAGCCCATTTGTTTTTTATAAATCTTTTCAAAGGATTTATCTCCTCTCAAAATCCAACTCAATTATTCGGCAATAAGCAATGAATGCAAGGTTTTAACCTCTTCAAGAGCCTTTCCTGCACCAATTGCAACACATTCAGCAGGTGATTCTGCCATGAAAATAGGAATCTCAACATGTGCGTTTATAAGACGACCAAGACCCTTTAAAATTGCACCTCCGCCTGTAAGAACAATGCCAGATTCAATAATATCAGCCGCAAGTTCGGGAGGAGTTTTTTCAAGCACCGCTTTGATGCCGTCAATAATTGAAGCAAGACTTTCCTGAATTGCTTCACGGATATCTTCTGATGTTACTGTTGCGGTTCTGGGAAGTCCAGAAACAAGGTCACGACCCTTGATTTCAATGGAGAGCTCCTCCTTAAGCGAACAAGCCGAACCGATAGACACCTTAACTTCCTCGGCGGTTATACTACCAATTACAAGATTATTATTCTTCTTAAGATGCTGGATAATATCATTATCAAATGTCTGACTGGCAACTTTAAGGCTCTGTGTTGCAACTATACCGCCAAGCGACACAACGGCAATTTCTGTTGTACCGCCGCCAATATCAACAACCATCGAACCAACAGGTGCATTAACCGAAATTCCTGCACCAATTGCTGCGGCCATAGATTTTTCAAGAAGGAATACTTCTTTAACGCCTGCAGCTAGAGCTGCATCACGTACTGCGCGCTTTTCAACATCGGTTATATGCGAAGGAATGCATACAACAGCCTTGGGTTTAAGAAAAGATGTACCAACAGCCTTTTTGATAAAATACTTAAGCATAGCCACAGTAATATCAAAATTTGCAATAACACCCTCCTTAATAGGTGTAACTGCACAGATGTCAAGGGGTGTTCTGCCAAGCATTTCCCCTGCCGCCTTACCTATTGACAGAATTTTACCTGTTGCACGACTTACCGCAACAACTGTTGGCTCGTTAACAACAATGCCCTTCCCTCTTAAATATATTATAGTATTGGAAGTACCAAGATCAATTCCTATTTCATTTGCCATAGTAAAAACACTCCTTATGTAATTTTTTCGACAACTAAATAATTTTTATACCAAAATCTTCTTTCAGAACCCGTCCCAGCCTTGAAAGCGGCAAGCCTACTACATTAAAATAGTCACCGTTTATCTTTTCTACAAACAGCGAACCTAAATTCTGTATTCCGTAGGCACCGGCTTTATCCAATGGTTCTCTAGTATTAATATAATCGTTTATCTCGTCAATGTCAAGTTTTTTAAAAAATACTTCTGTTTTTTCGTAAAAAGAAATTCTTTTATCGGTATCTGTATCAAGAACATACACTCCGGTATACACACAATGCATCTTTCCACTAAGTTTAAGCAGCATATTCATTGCATCCTGCGTATCAGACGGCTTACCCAATATTTCATTGTCAACCGCAACAACTGTATCTGCCGCAATAATAATTGCACCTTCTGCACTTTCGAGCTTTTTTGAAACATTGTTACCTTTAAATTCTGCAAGCTCACAAACAATTTCATCAGGTGCTTTATCACAATTCATCGGTTCGGGAGTATTATCTGCAATTATATCGAATTTAAGACCTATCATTTCAAGAAGTTCCCGCCTTCTTGGCGAGTTTGATGCTAGTATAATTCTTTTATTCATAGTATATCTCCGTGTTTTAAAATTCTGTTACCAAAAACCTGTGCCGCATAGCCTGTCACCGCTCCGCTTACCGTTGCAACAACCAGAAGAAATGGCAGATAAGAGAATATATATCCCGATGTCAGCATAACCGCCGCAACACAAATCTGCAATAGATTATGTACAGCGGCACCTGATATACTTATCCCTATCATACTAACCTTGGGATATGTATATTTTTTCATAATAGCCATTGTAATTGTGGAGAAAAATGCCCCTGCAATACTATACGGCAGAGCCATCGCCCCACCTGTCAGGAATGTGCCAAGAAATGCTCTGATTAATGAAATCATAACCGCATTTTTGCCGCCAAACATAAATATATTTATTATCGAAACAATGTTGCACAGCCCCAGTTTTCCACCGGGAACAGGTGATATAAGCACCTTGCTCTCAACGTATTGGAGAACAATTCCAATGGCAACAAACATTGACATAATTATAAGCTTTTTAGATGTGTATCTTTTTTTCATCAGTATGTCACCTTATCAACCTTTGCCGTGCTTTTTCCGGTTATTCTTACCGTTACCCTGTTTGGAACACAAACAAGCATCTGTCCCGGCCTTGTAATCCTGCCGATTTGAATATCGGTTTTATCAGGACAGGACGCATCAGCTACCCTTGCACCATCGGATGTGATTTCAATAGTATTATACCCGAATTCTGTATTAATTTCAACATTTTTTACCCCTGATATTTCTGCTAAATTATAGGAAGCATACTCCCTTCCTTCAACAAAAATAACAACCGATTGGGGCTGTTCGCCGAAAGCAACCCCTGCAAACAACAGATAAACTATAAGCGCCGCAGTCAGCACAGTTGCCACTATGATTTTATCACATACAGTAATCATACTTATGAAACTCCCTTAAAAAAGTGTCCCTTGGTAAAATCATCAGGTCTGAAATCACCATCAAAAAGATAGGTATTGCAAATCTTTTTACACTCATCAAAAGACTCATCGGTAAAATATATTCTGTAAAAATCAATACCGGCACCTTTTATTTTGTCCATATCAAATGCCACAAAAGTCTTTTTGCAATTGAGCACAACGCTACGGCATCTATCTCCGTCCTTTATTACAGGAAACTTCATCCCCATACGGTCTGTTATAGTGTTATCACCCTTGCAGGGACATTTGTTGCCGTTTCTGATAATACAGTTTTCGGTCACCATAAGGGGCAGACGTCCGTACACCATTGCCTGAACTGGAACTGATTTTGAGATTGCCTTTATCTGCTTTATGTTCAGTTCGGGCGAAAGCTCAACCGTTTTAAAATTCAGTTGTTTGAATTGATCAAGAGCATAACTGTTAAACACATTTAACCTGAAACCGCCATATACATTGTAACCCGAAAATTCCTCTGCTAGAGAAATGTTTTGTATCTGCACACCGTGAAATCCGCTTTCAAGATACTCTTTCGTGCCAGCAACATAATCTTCATACACATCGTCCCGAAGAATTGAGGTCAGAACAATTATTATCTTATCTTTAATGGCATCACATACATCATAGTTTCTTTTTATTATTCCAATAGGCACATAAATTTTTTCAAAGGGCAAATCTTTTACTGCCTCAAGTTGCTCTGCCGTTGTAACTTCGCATACAAAGCCACCACCTATGTTGCTGTTTTCATTATGCCACAAACGCATCGTTTGATTATCACTTTTTCTCTTAAATGACGCAATATAACATTTTTCAAACTTTTCCAAGGCATTACGTCTTATTTTATTCAGTTCACCTGCCGCAAGGAACAAACCATCTTCAACATCTGCTGTAATATTTTCAAATTCATACGGAGTATTTCCCGTTTTAATCATCTGATTTATTACGCCTGCAGCATCAAGTGATGACTTAATAGCATCCTCCGGCATTTTGTCGTGAACATATATAAATTCTGTATCATTATATGACACAGTAAATACAGGCATTTTATCTTTGGCAATTTCAATTTTGCCGTTTATTTTCAGTTTTCTGTTTTCGCCGTTAAGGACGCTGAGCAGTTTCTTTTCAAGAGCGGAACTTCCCATACGGTAAGGATTGTCTGGTTTATCAAGAGCAAACATCTCTTTACCCGTCTTGCCCGTAAGATAACCGTCTGTCAATCCGCCACGGTTAAAAATCGTATCCAGAAGCTCGTAATCAGCATCCGTCACCTTTTGCGGATTGTCAATATACTTTCTGTAAATTCCTACAACCGCCGCAACGTAAGCAGGTCCCTTCATTCTTCCTTCGATTTTCAGAGACGAAACCCCTGCGTCACACAGATTACCAATATGTTCAAGGCTTGACAAATCTTTAAGGCTCATATAAAAGGCCTTTTTGCCATCATTATTTATACTGTACTGCAATCTGCAGGGCTGAGCACATTTACCCCGATTTCCGCTGCGACCGCCGATTATACTGCTAAGCAAGCATTGCCCCGAATAACACATACAAAGGGCACCGTGCCCGAAAACTTCAAGTTCAATATCCGTATTATCTGCAATATTCTTTATTTCATTTATGCTGAGTTCCCTTGAAAGAACCACTCTTTTAATATTATATTTTTTCAGAGCCTCAACGCCATGAAGATTGTGGATTGTCATTTGCGTACTTGCGTGCAGGGGAAGTTCGGGAACAATTCTGTTTGCAAGTGCAATCACACCCATATCCTGAACAATTATTGCATCAACACCGATTTTTGAGAGGAACACCAGATACTCTCCAAGCTGTTCCATTTCGCTGTCAAGCACCAGAGTATTAACGGTTACATAAACCTTTGTATCCCTCAGGTGACAATAATCAACCGCCCGTTCAAGCTCGTCATTATCAAAATTATCTGCAAAGCTTCGTGCTCCAAAGCATTTGCCCGCAAAATATACCGCATCTGCACCGCTTTGAACCGCAGCAACCAGACACTGAAAATTTCCTGCAGGAGCAAGCAGTTCAACCTTATGCATAAAACCTCAATCCTTTATCAGTATTTTTTGTAGCCGGCACTCTGACCTTTTCCGCCCCATCTGGCAAGTTCAATTTTAAGTTCCTGAACTGTCTTTTCAAGCTCCGCTACCTTTGCAGTACGGTCATCAAGTGCCGCTGTCAGCTTAGTTTCGTTTTTGGCATAGTCAGCAACCTGTTTTCTTAAATTATCGGTTGCATCCTCAAGCTTTATGTATTCATCCGACAGATTAATCGCCGTCAGCATTGCCGCCATAACGTTGGTTAGCTGAGGATATTCACTTTGAATTTCTTTAATCTTTTTGTCAACCTTTACAGCAACCCTCTGCACATACTCGGCAGGTTCTGAAGTAACAAGGGTATACTCGGTATTATTTATAAGAACCTTGACCTTATTCTTTTCCATTTGAACATCCTCCTAGAATAGTTTCATCGCTTCACATTTCAGAAATCCGACAACAGTTTTAGCATCATTTATCTCGTTGTTCAAAATCATATTTCTAACTTCCTCAATGGTAAATTCCTGAACATCCAAGAACTCATCCTCATCGAGATTTGTTGTTCCTTTTGCAAGACCTTTTGCAAAGAAAATATGTGTAACCTCATTAGCAAAACCGGGCGACGGATATATATAACCCAAAGAAATTATCTCCTTTGCCATATATCCCGTTTCTTCCTCTAACTCACGAATTCCACAGGTTTTGGGGTCTTCGCCCAAATCCAGCTTTCCTGCAGGAATTTCCCATATATCTTTTTCAATAGGCTTTCTGTACTGTCTGACCATAAGTATTTTGCCATCATCGGTCAATGCAATAACGCCAACACCACCCGGATGGTCAACAAGCTCACGGTATGCAGTTTTTCCGTCAGGAAACTCCACCGTTTCAACTCTTACATCTATTATTCTGCCTTCAAAAACCTTTTTTGATGACACAGTTTTTTCTTCATAAATCATAAATCAATCAACCCTTCAGCAATTGCTTCCTGCAAGAACACCTGTGGAAAATGCAATCTGCAGATTAAAACCGCCGGTATATGCATCCACATCAATAATCTCGCCTGCAAAAAACAGACCGCTTATAATTTTTGACTCCATTGTTGACGGGTCGATTTCCTTAACGGAAATACCGCCCGAGGTTATTATTGCCTGCTCTATCGGGCAAAAATCTTTTACTGTCAGCTCAATGCCCTTTATCATTCCAAGAAGTTTCTGACGTTCTTCTCTGGTAACAGAATTAACCTTTTTGTGTGGGTCAATCCCTGAAAGTTCAACTATCGGGTCAATTAGTCCCGATGGCAGTAAATCTCCCAATGCATTGCAAAAATCCTTATTTGTATACTTCTGAAAATCTCTGATTAGTCTTGTGTCAAGCTGTTTTTCGTCAAGTGCAGGCTTTAAATCTATTTTGATTTTGTATTTTCCGCTTTCCATTGGCCGCATATGTGCAGATGCGCTGAGAATTACAGGACCACTCAAGCCGAAATGCGCAAACATAAGCTCGCCAAAATCATCATATATCTTTTTATTTTTCTCGTTATAAACTGTAATTTCGATATTTCTCAAAGATAACCCCATAAGGTCATAAACCCATTGTTCTTCAACCTGAACGGGTACAAGTGAAGGAATAATTTCTGTCACGGTATGTCCAAGAGCCCTTGCAAAGTTATAACCGTCTCCGGTTGAACCTGTTGCGGTATATGACATTCCGCCCGTTGCCAGAATAACAGAAGACGCCTGAATTCTTCCTTTTTTCTCGGTTATAACACCGTTTATATGGTTTTCATCATCAACTGTTATTTCACACACTTTATCGTGAATTATCTCAACTCCGCACTTTTTGATATAACGGATAAGCGCATCAACAACCGTCATACTTTTATCCGATACAGGAAACACACGATTGCCCCTTTCCACCTTGGTTTCAACACCAAGTCCGTTAAAAAATTCGATTGTATCAAGGTTTGTAAAACCGTAAAACGCGCTGTATAAAAAGGAGCTGTTTTTTGTCACATTGCGGATAAGCTCCTCCACTTCATCGCAGGCATTTGTTATATTGCACCTGCCCTTTCCCGTAATCAGCATTTTTTTGCCCAAAATACGGTTTTTCTCAATCAATGCAACCTTTAATCCACGCTTTGCTGCAGTACCTGCCGCCATCATTCCCGCAGCTCCGCCGCCAATAACAATTACATCGTATTCTTTATTTGCCATTTTTCTTTACCTGCTTTTTTGCGGTTGTTCTTCTGCTGTTATACCTTGCGTATGCCTTAGGTTTGCTACTTGATGCAGTTGTGCTTTTCTTTGCCCCTGCCGCCTCGATTTTCTTCAGCATATTTACTTCTGATTCGCTGAGTTTGCGCCATTTTCCCACAGGAAGATGCCCCAAAGTAAGACCCGCTTCCTTGGTGCGTTTAAGTTTTTTCACTATACAGCCAAGAGCCTCGAACATCTTTCTTACCTGACGGTTTCTGCCCTCGTGAATGGTGATTTCAACCTTTGTTCCATATTGAGTTGCGCCAACAACCTCTACCTCGGCAGGGCTTGTTTTCTGACCGTCGATGACAACTCCACGACGAAGCTGCAGGATTGTATCCATAGTTATGTTTCCCGTAACCTCGGCAACATAGGTTTTAGCAATGTCGTGCTTTGGGTGGGTAATTTTAAAGGTCAGGTCGCCGTCGTTTGTAAGCAGCAGCAAACCCTCGGTATCATAATCAAGTCTTCCCACGGGATAAATTCTTGCAGAAATATCCGACACAAGCTCCATAACAGTAGGTCTGCCCTTGTCATCCGATACAGTTGTAACAAATCCTACAGGCTTGTTAAGCATAATATAATACTTTTTTTCATCGTTCTTTACACGAACACCATCTACCTCTATGGTATCAAAGTCTTCGTCAATCTGAACACCCATCTCGCGGATAATTTCGCCATTGACAGAAACTCTGCCCTCGCTGATAATCTTTTCCGCCGCACGACGTGATGCCACCCCTGCATTTGCAAGGTATTTCTGTAACCTCATCATAAATATCCGCCTCCTTTAATATTCAAACAAGCTGCTGCAAACAGACGTCTGCAGCAGCCCTATGTGTACGTTTACATATTCTTATATTTATCAAGGATTTTTTCTATTCTCTGAATAGGATTAAGAAGTTCGCTGATTGAATGTTCAGCATTAAGCTCGTTAATGAGAAGTGCAACATACTTGCTCATATCTACCTGATGATACCATGGCTTTGTAAGAAGCTCGGGCTTTGCGTAGATAAGGTTTGTTGTGAACACACCTTCAATCAGACCTTCTTCGTATGCCTTGTCAAATCTGTCAAATCCTTCTGTGAACAAACCAAAGGTTGAAAACATAAACACTCTTGCCGCTTTTCTCTTTTTGAGTTCTCTTGCAACATCAATCATTGAATCGCCTGATGAAATCATATCGTCAACAACGATAACATTCTTGCCGTCAACTGACGAACCAAGGAATTCGTGAGCAACGATAGGATTCTTACCATTTACAACTCTTGAATAGTCGCGGCGCTTATAGAACATACCAAGCTCCATTTCAAGAACTGATGAATAGTACATACATCTTGACATCGCACCTTCGTCAGGGGAGATAATCATTGTATTTTCCTTGTTAAGAATGATGTCCTTATCATATTTCAGACAAGCCTTAATCATCTGATAAGTGGGCATTACATTTTCAAAGCCCTTTAAGGGAATTGCATTCTGAACTCTAGGGTCATGAGCATCAAATGTAATTATATTATCAACACCAATATTGCAAAGCTCCTGTAGTGCCATAGCACAGTCAAGAGATTCTCTTGATGAACGCTTGTGCTGACGACCTTCATAAAGCATAGGCATAATTACGGTAATTCTTTTTGCCTTACCGCCGATTGCAGAAATCGCACGCTTAAGGTCCTGATAGTGGTCATCAGGGCTCATGGGAACATCCTGACCGTAGAGCTTGTATGTTTCGCCATAGTTAAAACAATCAACTATGATATAAACATCATAAGTTCTTGCAGAATGCAAAAGCGTTGCCTTTGCCTCGCCTGTGCCGAATCTTGAAGTCTTTATAGGGAACAAAAATGTACCGTGTTCCTGAATATCGTCATCGTTAAACTTTTTCAGGTAATAGTCCACCTTTGAGCAAAAGTCTTCACAGCCGTTCATTCCTATAACACCGAGTTTACCCAGGTTATAAGATTCAATTGATGTTTTCATATATTTTCTCCTTTTGGTTTATGTAATTTGTATAAGTATTAAGTATCAATTTAAAGCTAAAGTATATTATACTTTAAATTCGCCAAAATGTCAACAAATTCGGGAACAGATAATAATTATTTTTCTTAACTGCGGTATTCCGACAAAAGCTTGTATTTTATGTTCCACAGTTTCTCTGATAAATCCACGTAATATTCATGAGGATTTTCAAAACGCTTTACCTCGTCCCAGATTTTGTCAAGCTGTTCTTCGCAGTATGCACGGATCGCTTTCAGGTCAGGTGACTTATATACACACTTGCCCTTTTGAAATATGGGTACCTTAAGCTCAACCGCAGTAAAATTATAAACCAGCTTTCTCTTCCATGTATGCTCGGGGTCAAAAATTTCATAATCCTTTGAGTCATCAATAGTTTCGTCTGCAAGTGTTATCACGTCGGCAATCGCCTTGCCTGTATCGTTTGCAAAAAGGCGATATACCTTTTTAAAGCAAGGGTTTGTAATTTTTGCAACATTTTCGCTTACCTTGATTTTGGGAATAATCTCCCCACTCTTTTCAAGGGCAACCAGCTTGTATACACCGCCGAAAACAGGTTCTGATTTAGAGGTAATAAGTCTTTCACCAACACCGAACGAATCCACACAGGCACCCTGTTTGAGAATATCCTGAATTATATATTCATCAAGGGAATTTGAAATAACAATCTTTACATCATCATAGCCTGCATCATCAAGCATCTTTCTTGTTTTCTTTGTAAGGTAAGTGATATCACCGCTGTCAATACGCACGCCCTTTGGTCTTATTCCCAAGGGTTTAAGTACCTCGTCAAAAACCTTGATTGCATTGGGAACACCTGATTTCAAAACATTATATGTGTCGATAAGAAGTGTACAGTCATTGGGATAGGCTTTAGCATATGCCTTAAAAGCCTCGTACTCGCTGTCAAATGACTGCACCCAGCTGTGTGCCATTGTTCCAAGAGCAGGAACACCAAACATTACATCAGAAATTGTACACGCAGTACCTGCAGCACCGCCTATATAAGATGCACGTGCACCATATATCGCACCGCCTGCCCCCTGAGCACGACGCGAACCGAATTCCATAACAGGTCTGCCCTCTGCCGCACGGACAATACGGTTACATTTGGTAGCAATAAGACTTTGGTGATTTATCGTAAGCAAAAGCATTGTTTCAATAAACTGAGCCTGAATAAGAGGACCTCTTACAGTGAGAATAGGCTCATTAGGGAAAATGGGCGTCCCTTCAGGGATAGCCCATACATCACATTCAAATTTAAAGTTTTCAAGATACGCCAAAAACTCCTCGCAAAAAAGACCTTTTTTACGAAGGTATTCAACATCTTCTGCAGTAAAGTCCAGTTCTTCAAGATATTCAATAACCTGCTGAACACCTGCCATAATGGCAAATCCCGCATTATCGGGAACCTTTCTGAAAAAAAGGTCAAAATATGCAATTTCATTCTGCATACCGTTTTTCAGATAACCGTTTGCCATTGTAATTTCATAAAAGTCTGTAAGTAATGTATAATTCATAAACATTTACCCCGCTGAATGCAAGATTTTTCATTATGTTTACAGTATATCATTAATGCCGCAAAAAAACAAGTCATTTTACACTTTTTCTGTTTTTTATACTGCCTCGATAATTATTATATCATCACCTATCTTTTTTATATTTTCCCACTTTATTACCACATCATTTTCTTTGCCTAAAAAACCCATCAGGCGAAACGCCCCGGGCACAATCAATGCCGTCAGTTTTCCGCTTGAAAGGTCGATTTCCACATCCGAAACAAAGCCAAGCCTTGCGCCGTCAGAAACATTGATGACTTCTTTTGCCTTTAATTCGTTGATACTGCATTTCACAAAAATCACCCCGTATAATTTTATGCTCTTTGTTTTTTCGATATTCTCTCCCCAAATTTTTCAGTATATCAAAACGATAGTTGAGAAATACTGTAAACATAAATTTTTTCGAGGGGGATGGTTGAAATTTTTGTTAACAAGGTTGAAATATGCGGTGTAAATACAGCAAAGTTGCCGCATCTTAGCGAAAAACAAAAGCAGGCACTTTTTGAAAAAATACAGGCGGGTGATAAAGATGCCCGTCAGGAATTTATATACGGAAATCTGAGGCTAGTTCTCAGCGTTCTGCAAAGGTTTGGCGGCAGGGGCGAAAACGTTGACGATTTGTTTCAGGTGGGGTGTATCGGGCTGATAAAAGCTCTTGATAATTTTGATACCTCCCACGGCGTTAAATTTTCTACGTACGCTGTGCCAATAGCTGTCCTTTGGGGAAATAAATTTACATATCAAATTTATAATATATTTTTATATCATCACCGCATACAACAATCTCGGAAACACAGTCCTTTATGATACTGCATTGTTCCTTTAACGTCATATAATCCCAGCTTTCACGAAGGGTCGAAAGTCGTGTTTTTATTTCGTTTTCATATTTGCTTACAAGCCGTTGTTTCTTTTCGATGCTGATTTTTCTTTCTATTTCTTTCATTTCAGCCTTTGTTTCCTTTATTGCAGAATTAAGCGCTGTATCCTCGCTTTCTGCAAAAATAAGGTAAAGTTTTTTTAATTTTTCTGTTATTCTTTTTTGCCGTTCCTCCAGTATTTCCAGAACAGATGCCGAGGTGGCGTATAAACCCTTTTTATTTTTGTTTTTTAATGCAAGGGAAAACAAATCCTCTTTTATTACATTTTCCAGTTCTTCTGCCCACACCCCTTTATTGGGACAATACGGGTCTTTGATAAGATGGGGCTTGCTTTTATCATGTGAATAGCACACAAGTTTATATCCGTTTTTGCCCCACTTATGATAACGCATTTTTGCGCCGCAGCAGCCACACCGCACAAGACCTGTCAAAAGATTTCCCTTTTCAATCCGTTTCGACCCCGAACGTTCAACCATTATCTGCATTGCCTTCTCGTATGTTTCCGGGGAAATAATTGCCTCGTGCCTGCCCTTATATTCTTCGCCGTTGTAGCAGATGTAACCCGTATATGTCTTGCGCGTCAGGATTTGACGTGCGAGTTTTTCATAAGACAACCCAAGCAGTCGGGCAATGGAATTGGTTGAATAACCACCGATATAAAGTTCAAAAACCTTACGCACTGTATCTGCATCTTTATTGGGTACAAGAATGCCCTTTTCCATGTCATAGTCATAACCAAAGGGAACTCTGCCTCCGCCCATCCAGTAACCCATTTTTATGCGTTCTTTCATACCCATACTTGTACGTTCTTTGATGTTTTCACGTTCAAGCTGAGCAAATGCCGAAAGTATTCCAAGCATAAGCCTGCCAAGTGGGGTTGATGTGTCCATACTTTCATTCAGCGAGATAAAGTCAACACCGTTTGGATTAAAAACATCCTCAATAAGATACAACGTGTCCTTCTGACTTCTTGAAAGTCGGTCAAGCTTATACACAATAACGCACCCGATTTTGCCCTGCTTTATATCATCTATAAGTCTGGCAAGCTCGGGTCTTTCAATATTGCTGCCGCTGAAACCGCCGTCAATGTAATAGTCATACTTTTTTATGGACTTTGATACACAATAAGCGGTAAGCATCTCCTTTTGGGCATCAATGGAATAACCTTCCTCCCTTTGTGCATCTGTTGAAACTCTTATATAAATTGCGGCAGTTTTATCCATCTATTCTCTTTTCTGCATTCTGCACGTTTAAAAAGCGGCTGTTTACCTTTTCAATCGTACCCGAAATCAAGTCATTCTGTATAACAATCTCTCCCGACAATGCCTTAGTGACCTTTTTACCGTTTACATATCTTGTAATCTTCATAAAAACACCTCCACAAAGGTATTGTTGCCATATTTAAGCATAAAAAAACAGTCCTCACGGACTGTTTTTACTTAGATTTTAAAAAGTTCCTTTGCGTTTTCGCTTAAAATTCTGCGGTTTGCATCATCGCCAAGTTTCATTGCAAACAATTTTTTCAGCACATTTTTTGCCGACCACATCGGGTAATCGGAGCCAAAGAGGACACGGTCTGTTCCGTAGCGCATAATCAGTTCCTTAAAGTCGCAATCCTTTGAAAATTCAAAGCTGGAGGAACAGTCAACATAAAAGTTGGGTAGCCCTGCAAATTTCTCACAGGCCTCTTCCCACACCGACCAGCCACCGAAATGTGCACCAATCAAGGTAAGGTTGGGATATGACTTTAAAACCGGCAACACACGGTTGGGGTTTGAGTTGTCATAACGATAGTCGCCTGTATGCATCAGAATGGGCAAATTCTTCTTTTCGCAATACTCGTAGATTTTAAGAAGATTACCTTTATCAACCTGAAATCCCTGAATGTCAGGGTGCAGCTTTACGCCTTTAAGACCAAGTTCCATAAGGTGTTCAATATCACCGCCGATATCACAGCTTTCAGGATGCAAAGTTCCAAGACCTGTAAGAAAACCTTCGCTAGCCTTCACCTCTGCAGCAATAAATTCGTTTATGCTTTTTACCTGATGGGGTGTTGTTGCAACAGACTGCACTATTGCGTGGTCAATACCAAATTTTTTGTAAGCCTTCATCAAATGCTCCACAGTTCCCTTGCCAAAGGCTGTTGATCCATAAAATTTGTCGGTCGCAGCAACCGCCTTTTCGGCAATTTTTTCGGGGTAGATGTGACAATGTGCGTCAATTACATAGAAGCCTTTTACCATTATGCTGTCACCACGCTGTCTGCCTTTTGAAGACCAAGTTTCACAACCGCATCTTCTCGCATCTTATATTTAAGGATTTTTCCTGCCGCATTCATTGGGAAGGAATCAACAAAGTCAATATACCTTGGCACCTTGTGCTTTGCCATATGGGCAAGGATATAATCCTTCATTTCCTTCTCGGTCATTTCCTCGCCGTCTTTCAGGATAATACAAGCCATAATTTCTTCGCCGTACTGTTCGTCAGGAACACCGATAACCTGAACATCGCTGACAGATGGATGAGTATAAATAAATTCCTCAATTTCTTTGGGATAAATATTCTCGCCACCTCGGATAATCATATCCTTAAGACGTCCGGTAATTTTATAGTTGCCATCCTCGGTCTTGCAGGCAAGGTCGCCTGTGTGAAGCCAGCCGTCTTTATCAATTGCCGCCGCAGTTGCCTTTGGCATTTTGTAGTAACCCTTCATTATATTGTATCCGCGTGCAACAAACTCACCGTTTACACCAACGGGACATTCCTCACCTGTTTCGGGGTCAACAATTTTACATTCAATTTCAGGAAGAGCACGACCAACCGTTCCTACACGAACTTCAAGTGGGTCATCGGTGGAACTCATAGTACAACCGGGTGATGCCTCGGTCTGACCGTAAACAATAGTGATTTCCTTCATATTCATCTTATTTACAACATCCTGCATTGCAGAGATGGGGCAGGGACTTCCTGCCATAATTCCCGTACGCATATATGAAAAGTCGGTCTTTTCAAAATCCTCGTGTTCAAGAAGCGCAATGAACATTGTGGGAACGCCGTGGAATGCAGTTATATGTTCACGGTTAATGCAGGCAAGAGCAGGCTTTGGTGAGAAATACGGAAGTGGGAACAAGGTTGCACCGTGAGTCATTGATGCAGTCATTGCCAGCACCATACCAAAGCAATGGAACATAGGCACCTGAATCATCATTCTGTCTGCCGTTGACAAATCCATTCTGTCGCCTATACATTTACCATTGTTTACAACATTATAATGTGTCAGCATAACACCCTTGGGGAAACCTGTTGTACCTGATGTATACTGCATATTGCACACATCGTCCTTGTCAACTGCCGCAGCCATACGGTGAACTACCTCGAGCGGAACTTTTGATGCCATAGCCAGGACATCCTCCCACTCCATACAACCCTTCTGTTTGAAACCAACAGTAATGATATTTCTCAGGAATGGAAGTCTTTTTGCGTGGAGCTGTTCACCGGGTTTGAGGTCTTCAAGCTCGGGACAAAGTTCCGCCATAATCTGTGAATAATTTGAATCACGATAGCCGTCAACCATAATAAGTGTATGGGTGTCAGACTGCTTGAACAGATATTCTGCCTCATGAATTTTATATGCTGTGTTTACAGTAACCAGAACAGCACCGATTTTAGTGGTAGCCCAGAACGCTATGTACCATTGGGGCACATTTGTTGCCCATACGGCAACGTGGGTACCTGCTTTAACACCCATTGCAACAAGAGCACGGGCAAATTCGTCAACATCGTCACGGAATTCGCTGTATGTTCTTGTATAGTCAAGTGTTGTATACTTAAATGCATACTGGTCGGGGAATTCCTCAACCATACGGTCAAGCACCTGTGGGAAAGTGCAGTCAATCAAAAGGTCTTTTTTCCATACAAACTTTCCTGTGTGTGCTCTGTTTGAATACAGCGATGAAACATTTTTTGCAGGGTCGCTGAACTGTTTCATATAATTTACAAACTGTGCAAAGATAATTTCCATATCATCAAGCTCTTTACACCAGTCAGGATGCCATTCAAGTGATATAAAACCGTCATAATTGACCGAGCGCAGTGCCGCCATCATTTCGCCGATAGGAAGCTCACCCTCGCCCATAAGGCAGTATTCTGTACCATCTTTTGTGCGCTGTGCATCCTTGATATGTACATGGCGGACATAAGCGCCAAGATTTGTTATTGTTGACTCGGGCTGTTCGCCGTTATTAAAATAAGGTGAACACATATCCCACAATGCGCCAAGAGAATCACTCGCAAAGTCGATAAGAACTTCACGGAGAGCCGCAGTATCGCAGAATATTCCGGTTGTTTCAATAAGCAAAGAAATATTATTTGCCTCTGCCTTTGGAACAACAAGAGAAAGAATTTCCATAACAGACTTGATTGCTTCATCCTTTTCGATTCCCTCTCCGATTGCTTTTATGCGAACATTGGGAATATGAAGGTTTGTGGCAATCTTGATACATTCGTTAATTTCGTCAAGTGATTTTTGCTTTGCGGAAATATCTGCACAGTCGCAAAGTGTATCTATGCAGGGAATGGTAAGTTTAAGTTCATACAATCTTCTTACCGTTGCCGCAGCCGCATAATTGTAAAACGCGCCGTCTTTTTCGGTAAACAAAGGATTGTAAATGTTGTGAAGTTCGATTCCTTCAAACTTCATATCCTTTGCAATATCGCAAAAATCTTCAAAGGAATGGCCATGCCATCCCTTTGTTGAAAATGATAATTTCATATTTTATGCCTCCTCATATACAATCTTATTAACTGCACCGAGATATGCCTTTATACTTGCACCGACAATATCTGTTGAAATACCGCTTCCCGAATATACACGGCTTCCCTTGCGGAGTTTTACAATAGCAGAGCCCATAGCCTCGCGGCCTTCGGTAACAGACTGAATCTGAAAATCGTCAAGTTCATAATGGTTGCCGGTTATCTGCTCGATTGCACGGAAAGCAGCATCAATTGGGCCATCACCCATTGAAACACCTTCGATTTCGTCGCTTTCATTCTTTTGCAGCTTTATCTGAGCAGATGCAGTAATTATATTGCCTGTGTTTATCACATAGCTGATAAGTTTGTATGTAGGCGGAACCTGAAGTGCAACTGCCGCAACAATTGCATCAAGCTCTTTTGCGCTCACCTTTTCCTTTTTTACGGTAAGCTTTTTAAATTCTTCAAAAACCTTTTCGCTATCCTCATCACTAAGGTCATAGCCAAGTTTCTGAGCAAGTGCATTTACTGCAGCAATATCATCGCTTTTGTCAAGATACATTGCACTACTGTCAATATGAATCATTTCATCAGCAACCGATGTTTCTGTATCGCCGATTATTCTTGAAATCTGGTGAATAATACGATTAAGCTCGGTATACTTTACTTCAGAAGATATACCGCAGTTATTGCCGCAGTTCTTTATAGTTTCGGCAAATCTTTCAAGGCATACTGCGCCCTTTGAAACTGCTGTTTTTACGGTGTCTGCGCTATCTCTTACAGTCATAACAGCCGCTGCATTTGCCATACCGTTTTTATTTTCACAGGACACACCCAGTTTAACAGATGCAAGTTCAGGAATCTTTGCGCATAAATCATCTACAAATCCTGCAAATTCATCAGGCATCATTTCGCCCGCTGTATCGCACAGAGTAACCAAAGTCGCCCCTGCACCGATTGCCGCCTTTACGGCATCAATCAGGAACTTTTCCTCCGCTCTTGTTGCATCAACTGCACAGAACTCAACGTCTGCATATGCACCTTTAGCCCTTGATACAAGCTGTGTTATGAGTTCAAGCATTTTGGGTGCCTTTTTGTGGCATGTGTATTCCATACCAACAGGAGAAACAGGCAGTTCAACACGAATACGGGGGTTCTTTGCGGCAGAAAGAGCTTCCGCAGCAAAATCAACGCCTTCCTCGGTCATTCCCGAAGCAACAGAAATGATACTGCTCTGAACAAATGAAGAAATTGTACGAACCAATAGAATATCGCTCTTTTTATCCTCGATTGCAGGTAGTTCAATAGCATTAACATTTAGCTTTTCAAGTTGTCTTACGATTTCTATTTTTTCTTTAAAGCTCAATGTCGCATTGCGGCAAAGAGTTGTGTCCGCTACATTAACATTTTTCATTTATTGTTTCCTCCTTAACAAGATATCCGTTTACTACTATTTCAACGGACAAGTCCAACCAAATTTGTCTTCAACCTTACCCCACTGAATGCCTGTGAGAGTGTCATAAAGGTGCTGTGTAACTTCACCGATTTTGCCTTCGTTTACTGTGAAGATTTTACCCTTGTAGCTAAGCTCACCGATAGGTGATACAACTGCTGCTGTACCGCAACCCCAAGCTTCTTCAAGTGTTCCGTCAGCCATTGCTTTTTCAAGCTCGTCAATGCTGAGAAGGCGTTCTGAAACATTGTAGCCTTCGCTCTTAAGAACTTCGATACAAGACTTGCGTGTGATACCGGGAAGAATTGAGCCTGTAAGGGCAGGTGTAACAATTTCGCCATTGATTTTGAACATAACGTTCATAGCACCAACTTCTTCGATATACTTTCTTTCAACGCCGTCAAGCCAAAGAACCTGTGAATAACCCTTCTGTTCTGCTCTTTCGCCTGCACGGTTACTTGCTGCGTAGTTACCGCCGCATTTAGCATAACCTGTACCACCGCGAACCGCACGGACATCCTGGTCTTCAATCATAATTTTAACAGGATTGATACCCTCTTTGTAATAGCTGCCAACGGGTGATGCAATAATCATAAATCTTGCATTGTGAACTGCGTGAACACCCAATGTTTCATCATTACCAAACATAAAAGGACGGAGATAAAGTGATGTGCCTGGGGCAGACGGAGTCCAGTCTTCCTCACACTTAACAAATGTGTTTAAGATTTCCATAGCCATATCCTCGTCAATCTGAGGCAGACAAAGTCTTTCTGCAGAACTATTCATTCTGCGGATGTTTTCAATAGGTCTGAACATCTGCACCTTGCCGTCAGCACGGCGGTATGCCTTGAGACCTTCAAAAATTTCTGAACCATAGTGAAGAACGGTTGATGCAGGATGAATTTCAAAAGCACCAAATGGTACTATTCTTGCATCATACCAGCCCTTTTCTCTTGAATAGTCCATAATAAACATATGGTCTGTAAAGAATTTACCAAAGCCCAGAGTTGATGACTCGGGATGTTCTTTGGGACATGTTGTTTTTGTAATTTTGATTTCCATTTTTTATCTCCTTAAATTAGCAATCTGCACCAATCTGCATTGCCTTTTTGTTAACTTCCAGCATATCAGCACGCTTTGCTGAAATTACCTTTTTAAGTGCCGCTTCAACGCCTTCTTCTGTGAAGCCGTCTGTTGCCTTTAACAGTTTACCTGCAATAATCATATTTGCAAGTGTTGGCATATCATTATCCGATGCCAGCTTTGTTGCAGGAACATAATAAGCGGTAACATCATCGCGCTTAATCTTTCTTTCGATAAGAGTTGAATCAACGATTATAATTCCCCCGGGTGCGACTGTATCTTCGTATTTGTCAAGTGAAGGAAGATTCATTGCAACAAGCACATCAGGCTTTGAAACGATGGGCGAGCCAACGGGTTCATCACTAAGGATAACACTACAACTTGCAGTACCGCCACGCATTTCGGGGCCGTATGAGGGAAGCCAGCTTACTTCCTTACCTTCAACAAGGCCTTTGTATGCCAAAAACTTTCCTGTAAAAAGAATACCCTGACCACCGAATCCGGCAATCAACATTTGTGTTGCACTCATTATTTCTCCTCCTTTTCAGCAGCCGCTGATTTGTCTTTGTAAACACCCAAAGGATAGTATGGAAGCATATTATCGTCAATCCATTTAAGTGCTGCCTGAGGAGTCATACCCCAGTTTGTAGGACAGCTTGAAACAACTTCAACAAGTGAGAAGCCCTTGCCGTCAATCTGGTTCTGGAAAGCCTTTTTAATAGCCTTCTTTGCATTTTTTACATTTTTAACGTTATTAACAGTAACTCTTTCGATATATTCAGGTCCTTCAAGAGTTGCAAGCATTTCAGAAACCTTAATGGGGTAACCGCAATGATTAACATCACGACCGTAAGGTGATGTCTGTGTAACCTGACCGGGAAGAGATGTAGGTGCCATCTGTCCGCCTGTCATACCGTAAATTGCATTGTTAATGAAGATAACTGTGATATTTTCACCACGTGCCGCACTATGAACAGTTTCTGCCATACCGATTGATGCAAGGTCGCCGTCGCCCTGATATGTAAATACAATATGGTTTTCGGGGTCAGCACGCTTAACACCTGTTGCAACAGCCGGAGCACGTCCGTGTGCCGCTTCAATCATATCACAGTTGAAATAGTTGTATGCCATAACCGAGCATCCAACCGGAGCAATACCGATTGTCTTGCCTTCGATACCCAATTCATCAATAACCTCAGCCACAAGACGGTGAACAATACCGTGTGTACAGCCGGGACAATAATGCATCTGAACATCTGCCAGAGCCTTTGGTTTTTCAAAAACTACCATTATTTTGCACCTCCGTTTGCTGCTTTTTTAATTGCGTCATACACCTGTTCGGGTGAGGGAATCATACCGCCCACACGGTTGCAGAGTGTAACGGGAACCTTGCAATTTGATGCAAGCTTGACATCTTCAATCATCTGACCCATTGAAAGTTCAACAGAAATGATTTCCTTAACCTTTTCAGCCGCCTTCTTGTATGGAGCTTTGGGGAATGGCCAGAGTGTGATAGGTCTGATAAGACCAACCTTTATACCTTCTTCTCTTGCCGCATTGATTGCATTCTTAGCAACACGAGCCGCAATACCAAAGGCTGTAACGCAGATTTCTGCATCATCCATCATATATTCTTCGTACATACATTCATTTTCTTCGATGTACTTATATCTCTCAAATCTCTCAAAGTTAGACTTTTCAAGTTCATCAGGAACAAGGAACAGTGAGTTCACAATGTTATGAGGTCTTTCCATCTTTGTACCTGTTGTTGCCCATGGCTTGGGGGTGGGGGCTGCTATTTCATAATCAAGTGAAACAGGCTCCATCATCTGACCCATTGTTCCGTCTGCAAGAACCATTGCAGTCATTCTGTACTTGTCCGCAAGGTCAAAACCCTTAACTGTCATATCAGCCATTTCCTGAACAGAGCTGGGAGCAAGAACTATCATACGGAAGTCACCGTGTGCTCCGCCCTTTGTTGCCTGAAAATAGTCAGACTGTGAAGGCTGAATACCGCCAAGACCGGGGCCTCCACGCTGTACGTTTATAACAAGTGCGGGGAGGTCTGCACCGGCAAGGTATGAAAGACCTTCGCCCTTAAGTGAAATACCGGGGCTTGAAGATGAGGTCATAACTCTTTTACCTGTTGACGCAACTCCGTATACCATATTGATTGCGGCGATTTCGCTTTCTGCCTGAAGGAATGTACCTCCGATTTTGGGCATTCTTTTAGCCATATAAGCCGCGATTTCTGTCTGGGGTGTGATAGGATAACCAAAATAATGACGGCATCCTGCAATAATGGCAGCTTCGGCAATAGCCTCGTTGCCCTTCATCAAAACTTTATCTGACATATTAAATTCCATAGCCTTTCTGCCCACTAAGTATAAATTTACATATTCCTTCGCCTTATCGGTGGGCTGGATAAGGCGTAAAATGGAATTTACGCACATCGCCGTTTTTTCATCGCAGATGAAAAAATCTCGGCGGTGCAATTTAGTATTGTAGGAAAACAATTTGTTTCAAATTGCTTTTCCTACCTTTCTACTGTAATAATGCAATCCGGACACATTGTTGCACAGAATGCACAACCGATGCAGGCATCAGGATTTGCCGCTTCTGCCGGATGGTGACCTTTTTTGTTAATTTTGTCTTTTGCAAGGGCAAGAACATTCTTTGGGCATGCATCAATGCACAGTCCGCAGCCCTTGCAGTTATCTGTTTTAAAAGTAAGCTTTGCCATATTATAACATCTCCTTTAGCTTTGTTTGTAATTTTAATGCAAATAAGTTGGGAATCTTGCCGTCCAGTGCATCAAAAAGTTCGGACATAACCGTTGTCATAACAACGGGCAAATTTGCAACACGCGAAATTTCCTCTGCATAGTTCAGCGAATTCAAAACATCATCTGCTGTTGTTTCATTACCTAAGTTTGAATTATTTATTATTCCAGTAAACGGGATTTTGCCCGCCTGTTCTATTTCCTTCATAATTTCCACAGTAGACTGTGCATCAGGGGTAAGAGGTCTGTATTTATTTATAACAAACAACATCTCATAATTATTTTCTTCAACTATTGCCTTGGAATATCTCCCCAAGGCATAAGCCCCGCGGTCATCACCGCCAATATCAACAACCGCCATCATATCGCGATTGTCAATAACCGAATACATCTCCTGCGGAAGAGCCGGTATATCAACGTTTGAATTTGCATACTCGCTGCATATAAGCTGAATACCGTTTTCTTCAAGTTCTTTCTGGCTGTCCTTGGTGCGGAAATAGGGATTAACAATATCAATATCCGCAACGGCTACCTTGTCGTATTGTTTTTTTAGTTCAAATGCCATATTAACGGCAATATTTGTTTTTCCGCTGCCGTAATGTCCGGCAAGAAGGGTTATTCTTTTAAAATTCATAGTAAAATCTTCCTTTACAAACAAAAAGACCCATCTCAAAAAGCTTTGAGACGGGTGCAAAACACTCGCGGTACCACTCAAATTGCGGAAATGCCTCCGCCACTCATCGGGATCCAACAATCCTCATGCCTTAACGCAGCAATCACGGAAGATATCTACTCACCAAAATGGCTTTCTGACCTTCAGCTCGGAAGTGAGGGGTACATTGAAACCGACCTTACCGGTTTACACCATCCACCGGCTCTCTGCAAAGGATCCTGATTCGTACCTTCTTCGTCATAGCTTTTCAAAACAATAGAGTCATTATAGCACCGCTTTTGCCATTTGTCAATAGATTTTTTCATTTTTCTTTATGCAAAATGACATTTACTTTCCTTATTATATATTATATAAAAATTTATTCTTAAATCTTTAATTTAAGTGTTGACACCAACCCCTGTTTGTGGTAGAATATATGAAAATGTCAGAAAGGAAACCACAATGAACTGTATATTAAAAAACGCAATGGTTTATTTGAATAGTGAGTTCACAAAGAAGGATGTATTCATTGTTGACGGCACAGTCACCTTTGAAGGCACTCCTCTTTTTTTTGATTTTCAAACTATCCCCTTTGATGGCAAATATATTTTCCCCGGTTTTACAGATGTTCATGTTCATCTAAGAGAGCCGGGTTTTTTGTATAAGGAAAATATCGAAACCGGCTCAAAGGCATCAGCACACGGCGGATACACTGCTGTATGCTCTATGCCAAATCTGAAACCGGCGCCTGACTCACTTAAAAATCTTAACGTGCAACTTGACGCAATAAAAAAATCCGCTGTGATTGATGTTATCCCCTTTGGAACAATCACAAAAGGAAGTCTTGGCGAAGAATTATCCGATATGGATGCTATGGCACCATTTGTGGCAGGCTTCTCAGACGACGGCAAAGGCGTTCAGAATGATGATATGATGCGTCAGGCAATGATTAAAGCCAAATCTCTTGGCAAAATAATATCAGCCCATTGTGAGGATAACTCCCTACTCCGCGGCGGATACATTCATGACGGCGAATACGCAAAAGAGCACGGCCATAAAGGCATCTGTTCGATGAGCGAGTGGGGCCAGATAAAACGCGACCTTGAGCTTGTGCGAGAAACAGGCTGTGCATACCATGTCTGTCACATTTCCACCAAGGAAAGTGTTGACCTTATCCGCAAGGCTAAAGCCGAAGGTCTTGACGTAACCTGTGAAACCGGTCCCCACTACCTTGTTCTTTCGGACAAGGATTTGCAGGAAGACGGTCGTTTCAAGATGAATCCTCCTCTTCGCAGTGAGGAAGACCGACTTGCTCTTATCGAAGGAATCTGCGACGGCACAATCGATATGATTGCAACCGACCACGCACCGCACTCTGCTGAAGAAAAAGGCAAAGGATTAAAGGACAGTTTAATGGGCATTGTGGGCATTGAAACCGCATTCCCCATACTTTATACAAACCTTGTAAAAACAAAAATAATCACTCTTGAAAAACTGATTGAGCTACTGCACGACAACCCCTGCAAGCGTTTCGGCATAGGCTGTGACCTTAAAGAAGGAAATCCGGCAGACTTAACGGTTTTCGACCTTGATTGTTCTTATCAAATAGACACAAAAGATTTTCTGTCAATGGGCAAAAGCACACCATTTGAGGGTGCAGAGGTCTTTGGAAAATGTCTTATGACAATTTCAAAGGGCAAAGTTGCATGGCAGAAAGCTGAGAAAAATTAGGAGGAAAAGGAAAAATGGCAAAAAGAAAAGATCTCAAAAAAATTCTTATTATCGGCTCTGGCCCTATTGTAATAGGACAGGCTGCAGAATTCGACTATGCAGGAACACAGGCATGCCTTGCTCTTAAAGAAGAGGGCTATGAAGTTATTCTTGCAAACTCAAACCCCGCAACAATTATGACAGATACAACCATTGCGGACAAGGTTTATATGGAACCCCTCACACTTGAATATATTGCAAAGATAATCCGTTATGAGCGTCCTGACGCAATTGTACCGGGTATCGGCGGACAGACAGGTCTTAACCTTGCAATGCAGCTTGAGAAAAAAGGTGTTTTGAAGGAATGTGAAGTTGAACTCCTTGGTACCAAGAGCGAAAGTATTGAACGTGCCGAAGACCGTGAACTTTTCAAAGAGCTTTGCCAGTCAATCGGCGAGCCGGTTATTCCCTCGGAAATAACTTACTCTCTTGACGAAGCAAAAGAAGCCGCAAAAAGAATCGGCTACCCCGTTGTTCTTCGTCCTGCCTTCACACTTGGCGGTACTGGTGGCGGTTTTGCATATAACGAAGAAGAACTTATCGAGGTTGGTACAAACGCATTCAAGCTCTCCCCCGTTTCTCAGGTTCTTGTGGAAAAGAGCGTAAAAGGTTACAAGGAAATTGAATTTGAAGTTATGCGCGACTCAAATGATAACGCAATCACAATCTGCGGTATGGAAAACATCGACCCTGTTGGTATCCACACAGGTGACAGTATTGTTGTTGCTCCTATTCTTACCCTTGACGAACAAAAACACAAAATGCTCAACGATAGTGCAATCAAAATTATCCGCGAACTTAAAATCGAAGGTGGCTGTAATGTACAGTTTGCCCTTCATCCCACAACTTCGGAATATTATCTTATCGAGGTTAACCCAAGAGTTTCACGTTCATCAGCTCTTGCATCAAAAGCAAGCGGCTATCCCATTGCAAGGGTAACTGCAAAGATTGCTGTTGGTATGTCTCTTGACGAAATCGCCATTGCAAACACAACAGCAGCTTTTGAGCCAAGACTTGACTATATTGTTGCAAAGTTCCCACGCTTCCCCTTTGACAAATTTGCATCTGCCACCAACAAGCTTGGCACACAGATGAAGGCAACAGGCGAGGTTATGGGTATCGGTTCAACTTTGGAGGAATGTTTCCTTAAGTCACTCCGTTCCCTTGAAATCGGTGTTAACCACATCTGGATGGCTAAATTTGAAAACAAGTCAAATGAAGAATTGCTTGAATATATAAGCGAATTCCGTGATGACAATATCTATGCTGTTGCACAGCTTATGAGAAACAGCGTAAGTATTGAAAAGCTTCACGAGGTTACAATGATTACCCCCTACTTCCTTGAAACAATTAAGAAAATTGTAGACTTTGAAACAGTTATCAAAGATAACAAGGGCAACATTGAAACATTGAAGGAAGCAAAGAAAATCGGTTTCAGCGACCCCTTTATCGCAAAACTCTGGGGTGTTCCCGAGATCGAAGTTTACAACGCAAGAAAAGAAAATAACATTTTCCCCGTATACAGAATGGTTGATACCTGCCATACAAATGCATATATCCCCTACTTCTATTCAAGCTACACAGGCGAAAACGATTCTATCCTTACAGATAATAAAAAGCTTGCAGTTCTTGGTGCAGGTCCTATCCGTATCGGTCAGGGTGTTGAATTTGACTATTCTACTGTTCATGCTGTTACAACAATCAAAAAGGCAGGATATGAATCAATCATCATCAACAACAACCCCGAAACAGTTTCAACCGACTACACCACAGCGGACAAGCTCTATTTTGAGCCTCTTACTCCTGAAGATGTTATGAACATCATTCATTTTGAAAATCCCGAAGGTGTTATTGCATCTCTTGGCGGACAGACAGCAATTAACCTTGCTCAGCCCCTCACAGACCGAGGCGTTGAAATTATCGGTACAGACTGCGCCGCAATTGACAGAGCCGAAAACCGTGACGCATTTGAGAAAATACTCAAACAGCTTAACATTCCTCAACCTCAGGGCAGAGCCGTTACCAAAATTGAAGACGGTGTTGCTGCGGCAACAGAAATCGGTTATCCCGTTCTTGTTCGTCCCAGCTTTGTTCTTGGCGGTCGCGCAATGCAGATTGTAGGTAACGAAGAACAGCTCAGACATTACCTGAAAACAGCGGTTGAGATTGACGAGGACAAGCCCGTTCTTGTTGATAAATATATCTTTGGTAAAGAAGTCGAAATCGACGCCATCTGTGACGGCAAGGATGTATTTATCCCCGGTATTATGGAGCTGGTTGAAAGAACAGGCATCCACAGCGGCGACTCAATCAGTGTTTACCCCTCTTTCAGCATTTCTGATAAAGTTAAGAAAACTATTATCGAATATGCTAAACAGTTAGGTATCGGCATAGGAATCATCGGTCTTTATAACATTCAGTTCATTGTTGACAAAAACGAAGATGTTTATATCATCGAGGTTAACCCACGTTCTTCAAGAACTGTTCCCTTCCTTTCGAAGGCAACAGGATACAGCCTTGCAGATATTGCAACCGAGGTTATTATGGGTAAATCCTTAAAGGAACAGGGAATTACCGATGTTTATCCCAAGGAAAAGAACCGCTGGTATGTAAAAGTTCCCGTATTCTCATTCAACAAAATCAGAGGTCTTGATGCATACCTCTCGCCCGAAATGAAATCAACCGGTGAGGCAATCGGCTACGATGACAAGCTTAACCGCGCACTTTACAAGGCACTTCAGGCATCAGGTATGACAGTTCAGAACTACGGCACAGTTCTTGCAACAATCGCAGACAAGGACAAGGAAGAATCACTTGAACTTATCCGCAGATTCTATAAGCTCGGCTTTAATATTCAGGCAACAAAGGGTACTGCAGAATTCCTGAAAAAGAACGGAATACGCACCCATATGCTGAAAAAGATAAGCGAGGATAACGATGAAATTCCATCAGCAATCCGTCAGGGTCATATAGCTTATATAATAAACACAAGTGATGTTTCGGGCTCAGGCTCAAATATTAACGACGGTCACGAAATCCGTTTATGTGCAACAGAAAATAACGTAAACATCTTTACCTCTCTTGATACAGTTTCGGTATTGCTTGACGTTCTTGAAGAAAACACTCTTACAATTTCAACAATTGATGCATAAGGAGAAATTTTGCTGTGAAACAGGAAATTTTTACAATAGAACGCAATGAAAAAATTGCAAAAGATATATTTTTAATGACTCTTTGCGGTGATACAAGTGCAATCACCGCATCAGGTCAGTTTGTCAACATTCTGATTGACGGACTTTACTTAAGACGCCCCATTTCTGTCTGCGATTACTCCGACGGAAAGCTCACTTTAATTTATAAAGTTGTGGGCAAGGGAACAGAAATTATGAGCACCTATGCAGCTGGCAAAGAGCTTGACATTCTTGTAGGTCTAGGAAACGGCTATAACCTTGGTAAAAGTGGAGATACCCCTCTGCTCATTGGCGGTGGTGTTGGTGTTCCCCCAATGTACAATCTTTGCAAAAAGCTTACAGAACAAGGCAAAAAAGTTACTGTAATCCTTGGGTTCAACAGCTATGAAGATGTATTTTTTGAAGAAGAATTCAAAGCTTTGGGTGTAGATGTATTTGTTACAACTGCTGACGGAAGCTACGGAATCCGCGGCTTTGTAACCGATGCTATGAAGGATATTGAATACTCCTACTTCTTCACCTGCGGTCCTGAACCGATGTTTAAAGCAATTGAAGCGGTTGTCAAAACATCCGGTCAGTATAGTTTTGAAGAAAGAATGGGTTGCGGTTTTGGTGCTTGTATGGGATGTTCCTGCAAGACAAAATACGGCAACAAAAGAATTTGTAAGGACGGTCCGGTCTTGGAAAGAGAGGAAATCGTATGGTAAACACAAAAGTAAATCTTTGCGGTATTACTCTTGAAAACCCTGTTATCCCTGCCAGCGGAACCTTTGGTTTTGGCTATGAATTTGCAGAAATCTATGACATAAACTGCCTTGGTACATTTTCATTCAAAGGAACAACCAAGGATGCAAGATTCGGCAACCCCACACCCAGAATTGCAGAGTGCAGTATGGGTATGATTAACTCGGTAGGTCTTCAGAATCCCGGTGTTGATGCTGTGGTTTCAGAAGAGCTTCCCCAACTTAAACAGGTATTCTCAAAGCCCGTTATGGCAAACATCAGCGGATTTTCGGTTGATGACTATGTATACACCTGCGAAAAGCTAAACGGTCAGGACCAGATTGGTTGGTTTGAGGTTAATGTTTCTTGCCCCAATGTTCACGGCGGCGGTATGAGTTTTGGCACATCACCCGAAGCTGCTGCAGAAGTTACCAAAGCAGTTAAAGCGGTTTCTGACAAGCCGATTATCATTAAGCTGTCACCCAATGTAACAGATATTGTTTCAATAGCAAAAGCTTGTGAAGAAGCCGGCGCAGACGGCATTAGTCTTATAAACACTCTTCTTGGCATGAGAATTGACCTTAAAACAAAAAAATGCGTTATAGCAAACAAAATGGGCGGTTTTTCAGGACCTGCAATATTCCCTGTGGCTGTTCGTATGGTATATCAGGTATATGAGGCAGTTAACATTCCCGTTATCGGTATGGGCGGTGTTTCTTCTGCCGAAGACGTAATTGAAATGATGCTTGCAGGTGCAACAGCCGTTCAGGTTGGTGCCGCAAACCTGGTTAACCCATTTGCCTGCAAGGAAATTATAGAAAAGCTCCCGTCAGTTATGGAAAAATACGGGATTTCAGATTTGAATAATATTATAGGAGGTGCCCACTAATGGGAAAAGACGTTATTGTTGCCTGCGACTTTGCAGGAAAGAAAGAAGTTTCTGATTTTTTAGACAAGTTTACAGATGTAAAACCTTTTGTTAAAATCGGTATGGAACTGTTCTATGCTGAAGGCCCCGAAATCGTGCATGAAATAAAGAATCGCGGTCACAAGATATTCCTTGACCTTAAGCTCCACGACATTCCCAATACAGTAAAAAAATCAATGGCTGTGCTCAGCCGTCTTGATGTTGATATGACAAACCTTCACGCATCAGGCACCGTTGCAATGATGGAAGCCGCAATCGAGGGTCTTACACGTCCTGACGGTACACGTCCTATTCTTATTGCAGTAACACAGCTCACATCAACAAGTGAAGAAAAAATGAAGGAAGACCTTCTTATCAATGAAGCAATTGACAAGGTTGTTATGCACTATGCAAGCAATGCAAAAAAAGCTGGTCTTGACGGTGTTGTATGTTCACCCTTAGAGGCTGAAAAGGTTCACAATACCTGCGGCAAGGACTTTGTTACAGTTACCCCCGGTGTTCGCTTTACAGACGGTGATAAGGGCGACCAGGTACGTGTTATGACTCCTGCTGACGCAAAAGCAATCGGCTCTGATTACATAGTTGTTGGCAGACCTATTACTGCAGCAGAAGACCCCGTTGCCGCATACAAAAGATGCGTTGCCGAATTTGTAGGATAAAATTTTTTAAAGGAGTAAAGATAATGAAAGAACTAATTGCAAAAGATTTATTAAAGATTAAAGCCGTATTCTTCCGTCCCGAAGAACCCTTTACATGGGCAAGCGGAATCAAAAGCCCCGTATACTGCGACAACCGACTCACATTAAGCGACATTGATGTTCGCAGCGATGTTGAAAACGGTCTTGCGACACTCATCAAGGATAACTACCCCGAAGCAGAAGTTCTTATGGGAACATCAACAGCAGGTATTGCACACGCGGCAATCACCGCACATCTCCTCGGTCTTCCTATGGGTTATGTTCGCAGCGGAGCAAAAGACCATGGCAGACAGAATCAGATTGAAGGCAGACTTGAAAAAGGACAGAAGGTTGTTGTTGTAGAAGACCTTATCTCAACAGGCGGCAGCGTTATCGAAGTTGTAAACATTCTTCGTGAAGCTGGGGCCGAAGTTCTTGGTGTAGTTTCAATCTTCACATATGGTATGCAGAAGGGTCTTGACAGACTTGCCGCAGCAGATGTAAAGAATATCAGCCTTACCAACTTCGACGTTATTGCAGAAGTTGCCGCACAGGAAGGCTACATCAAGCCCGAAGATATTCAGAGACTTATTTCCTTCCGCAACAACCCCTCAGATGAAAGCTGGATAAATGCATAATCTTAAAATATAATTAAAGGACTGACTTTTATGAGAAGTATTATAGATATAAAAGACCTTTCAAAAGAAGAGGTTAATGAACTTGTTGCAGTTGCCGAGGATATTATTGCAAATCCCGACAAGTATGCTCACAAGTGCGACAGAAAAAAACTTGCTACTCTGTTCTTTGAGCCCTCTACCAGAACCCGTCTCAGTTTTGAAGCTGCTATGTATGAACTTGGCGGTCACGTTCTTTCAATGGCAGATGCAGGATCAAGTTCAGCCTCAAAAGGCGAAAGTGTTGCAGATACCACTAAAGTTATCTCTTGTTATGCGGACATTATAGCAATGCGACATCATAAAGAGGGCGCTCCTTTAGTTGCCGCAATGAATGCCTCAATCCCCGTAATCAACGCAGGTGACGGCGGCCACAACCATCCCACACAAACCCTTGCCGACCTTCTTACAATACACAAAGAAAAAGGTCGTTTCGACAATCTTGTTATTGGTTTTTGCGGTGACCTTAAATTTGGCAGAACAGTACATTCTCTCATCTCTGCTATGACACGTTATACAGGAATAAAATTCATTCTTATATCACCCGAGGAACTTAATCTGCCAGACTACGCAAAAAAAGTCATTGCAGAATCGGGTTGCGAATATGTGCAGACAACAGACCTTTCAGAATATATGCCCAAGCTTGATATTCTTTATATGACTCGCGTTCAGAAGGAAAGATTTTTCAACGAAGAAGATTATCTTCGTCTTAAAGACAGCTATATTCTCACTCCCGAAAAGCTTACCGAGGCAAAACCAGACCTATGCATTATGCATCCCCTGCCCCGTGTAAACGAAATCAGCGTTAAGGTTGACGACGACCCCAGAGCTTGTTATTTTAAGCAGGTGCTCAACGGCAAATATATGAGAATGGCCTTAATCCTTAAGCTATTGGAGGTAGAATAATGAACATTGATTCAATTAAAAACGGATATGTAATTGACCACATTGAAGCAGGCAAAGGAATGGAAATTTATAACCTCCTCCACCTTGATTCACTTGATTGTTCGGTAGCTATTATAAAAAATGCAAACAGCTCTAAAATGGGAAAAAAAGACATTATTAAGATAGATTCACTTATTGAACTTGATATGGATATTCTGGGATATGTTGCACCTGATGCAACGGTTGATGTTATAAAAAACGAACAACTGGTCGAAAAGAAAAAAATAACTTTGCCCAAAAAACTGACAAATGTTATTTTTTGCAAGAACCCCCGTTGCATAACTACAACCGAGCAGGAGTTGCCAAATATATTCCATCTTACCGATAGCAAAACTAAGGAATATCGTTGTGCATACTGCGAAACACAAGGCGAATAAATTTAGTTATCTTGGCATCAAAAAAGAGCTGTTTTGCTGACAGCTCTTTTTTAGTTATTAAACTAATATTAAGATTTTTCCAGTAAATTTCTTCGTGTCCTTTAAGAATATACTAATTTGCTTATGCAAAAGAGCCCCTCAAACCGAGAGGCTCTTTAAATAGTTCAAGGAATTATTTCTCGTATACTGTCCAATCTCTGTTTTCAGTAAGTTCAAGCCACTTTTCGTTAAACTCGTTAACACGCTCATAAGTATGGCTGTTTGTTGCTTCCTGAACAGCTACATAGTACCAAGCAGTATCAGCATTGTCAGGCCATACCTTCATAGTATCAAGCAATGCCTCAGCATTTTCGGGTACACGGTTAAGTACTCTGTTAATCAAAGTTGCAGTTTCTGCACGAGTAATATCTTCTTCAGGACGGAATGTGTAATCTTCATATCCATCAATCCAGTTGTAAGCAACGGCTTCAAGAATATAGTCTTCTGCCCAATGATCACTTACATCAGTAAACTTGTTTGCTCCAGCTTCATTTGCATCATCAAATCTTGCACAGATTGTTGTGAATTCAGCACGTGTAATATATTCGTCAGGAGCAAATGTGTCAGCATAGCGACCGTTTACAACACCAGCCTTTGCCATTGTTGATATAGCGGTATTATACCAGTCACCTTCGTTTACATCAGTAAATACGTTTTCTGTTGTAAGATACTGTTCTCTTACTTCATCCTTAAGAAGTCTGAAGAAGATTGTAGCAACCTCTGCACGTGTGATACTGCTGTCAGGTCTGATTGTTCCATCCTGATATCCTGACAAATATGCGTAGTGGTCTGCACCATTAAGCATTTCTGGAACAGGGTGTACAATAACAGGTTCATCACTTTCAATAGCTTTCCATGCAGCATATACAGTTACGTCAGCATCCATCTTAACAGATGTAATTTTCTGTGTGAGAGCTGCGTCTGCATACCAGCCTTCAAATGTGTATCCTTCCTTTTCGGGAACCTTGGTAAGCTGAACAGTTTTTCCGCTTACATATGATTCATCAGCAATAGTAGCACCACCGTTTGTTTCATACTTCAAGGTGTTAAATGTTGATATGGTGGTACTACCGCCACTCTGGGGTCTTCCTGTATCAACATCAATAACAACTGGCTTGATTACTGAAGTGTCAGCACTGTTAGAAGAATCAACAAAAACATATTCAACATCATAAGAAGTTGAAAGAGGATTCAGAATCTGAGTTGTACCCTCGATTGTTGCTTTCATTTCACCATCATCAACAACCGTAAAACCGTCTATTTCAAGAGTAATCTCACTAAGAAGGGTAGCAAGTGCTGTTACCTTTGTTCCTGCAATAACCTGCATAGTAATTTGTATAGTGTTGCCAACTACATTAGCCTCTTCGATTTCAAAAAATCCATCGATACCGATGAAACAAGCTTCAATCTCAGGTACAGAATTTATAGTTGCAGGGTTTTCAACACCTGACCATGTTGCAGAAATTTCAAATTCACCTGTAACTTCAAGGTCCTTGAAATCGTTAAATTCTTCAGTGCTGAGAATAAGTTCTGCTTCGTCAAGAACACTCTGCACAACATCTTTAACGTTTGTCATATCAAGTGTAGCCTTGAACGCTGCCGAATCATCAACCTGAGCAGTAATTGTATCTCCGTATGTACCTTCATCTTTTTTTCCGGCAATATCAACGGGAACTTCAATTTCAGTCTGCAAGCCTGCACAAAGGGCCAGAAATTCATCCTTTGTCATTGTTGCTGCACTTACGCTGCAAATGCAACTCATAACAAGAGCTATAACAAGCAGCATGGCAATTAAACTTTTTTTCATAAAACTTCCTCCTAAATTTGTTATATTAAGCATATCTATGCACAAAGATACACTTCAATTTTTACTATCAATAGAATACCACAATAATTATTTTGTGTCAAGAATTATCTGTCTTTCTTTTGTGAATTGTTTGTAAAATTTTTTCTTGAAAATATTTCAATTTTACTATTGACAAACTAACAAAACCGTGCTATAATATCAAAGTCGCGTAAAGATGCGATTAAATAAACGGAGAGGTGTCCGAGTGGTTTAAGGAGCTAGTCTTGAAAACTAGTGATGCGAAAGCACCCAGAGTTCGAATCTCTGCCTCTCCGCCATTTTTTTATCTAAATATAGATATATTCGGAGAAGTACTCAAGAGGCCGAAGAGGCGCCCCTGCTAAGGGTGTAGGTCGTTAACGCGGCGCGAGGGTTCAAATCCCTCCTTCTCCGCCACCAAAAGACAAGCATTTTTGCTTGTCTTTTTGGTTTCTATTTAGGATTTGAACCCGGGCGACTAACAGGTAGCAAAAAACACAGTGGCAGTGGCATTGCCACTGTCAGTAGTCTGAAACTCACCGTATGCAAAATACGGTGAGTTTGTTTATTTTAGTCATTTTCTACTGCTTTAAATTCGCCCTTTTGTATTATTTTAAGTTATATCCCAGTTCAAAAGCCTTAAGATTAACCTCAAGGAACTTTTCAGGGACAGTTGTTTTTATGGTTTCAACCCAGTTTTCATAAGGAATATCTGTTGTTTTTGCCATAACGCCGATAAGAACAACGTTAACAGCCTTTATATTACCGGCAGTCCTTGCAAGAGCCAATGCATCAACAACTGTTGTATCACAAACTGCAGAAATCTTTTCGGCAATATTCTCAGGATAAGCAGCCGCACCTGTTATGACCGGCATTGGGTCAATCTGCTGATTATTGATGATAATTTTGCCGCCTTCCTTAAGATAAGGAAGCGCACGGTATGCCTCAAGGAGTTCAAATGCCAGTATTACATCAGCTTCGCCTCGGTCAACAATGGGAGAATGTACCTTGTCGCCGTATTTTACATATGTTACAACGCTACCGCCACGCTGGCTCATACCGTGAACCTCGGAAACTTTCACGTCATAACCTTCATTTATAACTGTATTACCTAAAATTCTGCTTGCAAGGAGTGTTCCCTGACCGCCAACACCAACAATCATTATATTTTTAGTCATGGTTATTTTTCCTCCTTTTCAATTGCCCCAAATGGACATACATTTATACAAAGTCCGCAACCATTACACTGAGTTGCATCAATCACAACCTTGCCATCCTTCAAAGTAATTGCCGGACATCCCAGTTTCATACACATCTTGCAGTTTTTACACTTGTCTGTAATCTTGCATGTTCCTGAATACTTAACTGATTTAAGAAGAGCACAAGGTCTTTGTGCGATAATAACAGATGGCTCGTCTGCATTAACCTCTGTTTTAACAACCTCTTCAAAGTTCTTAATGTCAAAGGGGTCTGCAACTGCAACTCTGTCAATTCCAACAGCCTTGCACAGTGCAATCAAATCAACCTGTTTGGTTGCCTCGCCACGAATTGTTCTACCGGTTGTGGGGTTTTCCTGATGACCTGTCATACCTGTTATTGAGTTGTCAAGAATGATAACTGTATTATTGCCCTTGTTGTATACAATATCAACAAGGCCTGTTATACCTGAATGCATAAAGGTTGAATCACCGATAACAGAAACAAGTTTCTTATTAAATTCAGCACCCTGAGCCTTTGCCATACCGTGAGCCGCACTAACCGACGCACCCATACAAATGGTTGTATCAACAGACTGAAGGGGAGGTGTTGCACCAAGTGTGTAACAACCAATATCACCCGACACAACAAGACCAAGTTTTTTAAGAACATAAAAGGTTCCTCTGTGGGGACAACCTGCACACATTACAGGCGGTCTTACGGGAATAGCCTCTTCTGCTACGATAGTTTTGGGGTTTTCTGCACCAAGAACAGCTTTCTTTATCATTGTAGGGGTATACTCGCCAAGAAGTGTAAAGAGTTCCTTACCGCACACATCAACGCCCAGAGCCTTGCAATGGTCTTCGATAATAGGGTCTAGTTCTTCAATAACATAAACCTTGTCATAGTTCTTTGCAAAGTCTATAATCTTCTGCTTTGGCATAGGATAAACCATACCAAGCTTCAGAAAGTCTGCTGATGTACCAAGGGCTTCCTTTGCATATTCGTATGCAATACCTGCTGTAATAACACCGATTTTCGCACCGTTTTTCTCAACTGTGTTGAGTTCTGTTGTTTCGGCAAATTCAATCAGGTCTGCAATTCTTTTTTCAACATCAACATGACGCTTGATAGCATTACCCGGCATCATAACGTATTTTGCAGGATTCTTTTCGTAAGCCTTTACGGGAACATCTGCTCTTTCGCCAAGCTCAACAAGGCTCTGTGAATGTGAAACTCTTGTTGAAAGTCTGATAAACACGGGTGTGTCAAACTTTTCAGAAAGTTCAAATGCCTGACGTGTAAATTCCTTACATTCTGATGAATCTGCAGGTTCAAGCATCATTATCTTTGATGCCTTTGCGTAGTGTCTTGAATCCTGCTCGTTCTGTGAAGAATGCATTCCGGGGTCGTCTGCAACGCAGAATACCAGACCGCCGTTTACACCTGTGTAGCTTACTGTAAATACAGGGTCAGCCATAACGTTAAGACCAACGTGCTTCATACAGCTCATTGCTCTTGCTCCTGCGATTGACGCACCGATTGCAACTTCGCCTGCAACCTTTTCGTTGGGTGACCACTCTGCATAGATTTCTTCAAATTTTACAATTTCTTCGGTTATTTCTGTACTGGGTGTTCCGGGATATGATGCAACAACATTTACGCCTGCCTCATATGCACCACGGGCTACCGCAGCATTACCGAGCAATAACTTTTTCATTTTATGTAGTTTCCTTTCGCAAATTATTTTATTTCGTTCTGCTGTGCAACAACACTATCACCGCAGTAAATTTGTCTGAGTTTAGGCTTTTCAATCTTGCCTGTTGGGTTTCTTGGAACATCCGCAAAGATAACCTTATGGGGTCTTTTATATCTTGGAAGGTCAAGACAGAAATCATTGATTTCCTCCTCTGTTGCCTCCATTCCATCCTTAATCTGGATAATTGCTGCTGAAATCTCGCCAAGACGACTATCAGGAAGGCCTATAACGGCAACGTCGCTGATTTTGTCGTTCTTTCTCAGGAAGTCCTCAATCTGTACAGGATAAATATTTTCACCGCCCGAAATGATAACATCCTTCTTGCGGTCTACAAGGAAGATAAATCCGTCTTCGTCTTCTCTTGCCATATCGCCTGTAAACAGCCAACTGTCCTTTAAAACGTCATTGGTAGCCTTTTCATCCTTGTAATATGCTGTCATTACACCGGGGCCTTTTACTGCAAGCTCGCCAACCTCGCCGCGTTCAACTGTCTTTCCGTTTTCGTCAACAATTTTAACTTCCCAGCCAAAGCCTGCCTTGCCGATTGCACCAACCTTGTGCTCGTTTTCAATGCCAAGATGCACACATCCGGGACCAATAGATTCTGACAAGCCATAGTTGGTGTCGTATGCGTGATTTGGGAAGTAGCTCTTCCAGCGCTTAATCAGACTGGGCGGAACGGGCTGTGCACCAATGTGCATAAGTCTCCATTGTGAAAGCTGATAATCTTCAAGCTTTATATCGCCGCGTTCAATAGCATCAAGGATATCCTGTGCCCACGGAACAAGAAGCCACACGATTGAACACTTTTCTTCTGAAACTGCCTTCAAAATCCATTCAGGCTTTATACCTTTAAGGATAACTGCCTTACCGCCTACTAAAAAGCTACCAAACCAATGCATTTTTGCACCTGTGTGATAAAGGGGCGGTATGCAAAGGAACACATCATCCTTTGTCTGGGAATGGTGGTTCTGCTCGGTCATACAAGCATGAACCAGACTTCTGTGTTTATGTATAATAGCTTTAGGGAATCCGGTTGTTCCCGATGAAAAATAAATCGCACCGTCGTCATCATCTGTCAGTTTAATCTGAGGATTCTTTGATGATGCATAAGTTGTAAGGTTGTCATAGCTCTCGGCAAATGTAGGGCAATCCTCGCCATGATACAGCCACATCTTTACCTTTTTAACCTTAGAGCAAATCTGTTCTACACGGCCTGTAAATTCAGGGCCGAAAATAAGAACATCAGCATCAGCAAGCTCAAGACAGTATTTTATTTCGTCTGATGCGTAACGATAGTTAAGGGGCACAGCCAGCGCACCCGTCTTAAGCGCACCAAAATAAATAGGCAACCATTCAATACAGTTCATCAGCAGAATTGCAACCTTGTCACCCTTTTTAATTCCCCTTGACAAAAGGAAGTTGGCAAAGCGGTTTGCACGCTTGTTGAACTCACTCCAGGTTATTTCCTTTCTGTATGCTTCATTGGGGTTTGCCTCGATAAGCGAGTATTCGCGCCAAGTCAGTCTTGACTGATTTTCGTGAGTGGGATTGATTTCAACCAGACTCACATCATTGGGATAAAAATCCGCATTCTTTTGTAAAATTTCTGTAATCGGCATTTTAATTTCCATAGCCTTTCTGCCCACAAAAATAATGTAAAATTTTTTATATACTCTTATCGTGGGCAGATAAGGCGTATAGTGGAAATTACGCACATCGCCGTTTTGCACCACTGTGGTGCAAAAGTTTCGGCGGTGCAATCAAATCCATCGGAGGCTAATAACGTGATTTTCACTTTATTAGCCCCCTTTATTAAAACGACAGAAAGGCTGTCTGTTCAAACAGACAGTCCTTTTCTGTATAAAATTCATTATTAATCGCCCAAAGATTTTTTTGCAGGGACAACTACCTCTTTATTATAACAAGCAAACATTTCTTCTGTCAATGCTTTATCAGGTTTTTTTGTAATTATGCTGACAACCGGAACGATAACCAAACCGCCCAGCATTGCAATAACCCCACAGTTAATAGGTGACTGCAAAATTGTGGGGAAGGAACCGCGCATCAGCATATTAAGCATCATTATGCCTGCACCAAATATAAAGCTTGCCCACACAGCCTCTTTTGTTGTCTTTTTCCAGTAGAGACCGTACATAAACGGTGCAAGGAAAGCACCTGCTAATGCACCCCATGAAATACCCATCATATCAGCAATAGCGCTGAGTTTATCTTTGTTAAGAGCTATGTATGCAGAAATTGCAATAAACACCACAATTAGAATTCGCATAATCAAAAGCTGTTTCTTCTCTGACATATTCTTTACGATATGACCTTTTATAAGATCAAGTGTAAGAGTTGAGCTTGATGTCAGTACAAGTGATGAAAGTGTTGACATTGATGCTGAAAGCACCAGTACAATAACCACCCCAATCAGTATATCAGGAAGACCTGAAAGCATTGTGGGAACTATTGCATCAAAGCCACCTGCAATTGAGCCGTCGGGGAGAAATGTAAGTTTATCTGTAAACAATCTGCCAAAGCCACCAAGGAAGTAGCATCCACCTGCAACAATAACAGCAAATACGGTCGAAACAACTGTACCTTTGGTTATATCCTTTTCACTCTTTATAGCATAGAATTTCTGTACCATCTGCGGCAGACCCCATGTTCCTAAAGATGTCAGAATAACCACAAAGAAAAGTCCCAATGGGTCAGGTCCGAAGAATGCATTAAATGCACCGGGTGCATTTCCCTCCACACTGATTTCAGCAAGACCGTTAAGAGCTTCAACAAATCCGCCATTCTGTGCAAGTACAGCCGCAATTACGGCTATAATGCCCACAATCATAATAATACCTTGTATAAAATCATTAATAGCAGTTGCCATATATCCACCAGCTATAACATAAACACCCGTAAGAATTGCCATTACAATTACACATACAGAGTAGCTGACACCCGGAAAAGCCATTTCAAAAAGTCTTGAAAGACCGTTGTAAAGCGATGCGGTGTAAGGAATAAGAAACACAAAAACAACTGCAGATGCCGCAATCTTAAGAGCAGGACTGCTGTATCTTTTACCAAAGAATTCAGGCATTGTGGAGCTTTCAAGATGTTGGGTCATAAGCCTTGTTCTGCGACCCAGAACCATCCACGCAAGCAGAGAACCAAGCACCGCATTACCTATGCCAATCCATGTTGAAGCTATACCAAACTTCCAACCGAACTGTCCGGCATATCCTACAAAAATAACGGCCGAAAAATACGATGTTCCGTAAGCGAAAGCAGTAAGCCAAGGACCAACAGCTCTACCACCAAGAACAAAACCTCTTACGTCGGTTGCGTTCTTTTTGCAATAAAAGCCAACCGCAATCATTACCGCAAAGAAAACAACCAACATTCCAATTTTAATTCCCATAAAAAATCACCCTTTCTTTTTTCAGGGCGAAAATAAAAAAACTCGCCCTACAGATTTTGTCTGAGGACGAGAAATTCCCGTGGTACCACCTCAATTCGTCAAAGCCTTACAGCAATGACCTTATCGGGTATCCATCAATACCCTTGTTCTATAACGGGAACACCCGTTGCAGCCTACTTGTTTCCTTTCGGTGCACTGCTAACAGAAGGTATTCAAGCATGCCTTTGTCATTGCCTCGCACCATCCGGCAACTCTCTGAAGACTCCAACAAGCCCTACTTGTTTCTGCTCAAACGCATTTAATTTTTTATGAGATTGTATGTATTTTATCACACTAAAGCAATAAAGTCAAGTATTTTCTTCAAAATTTTGCAGATTTTTTTCACTTGTATTATAGGTGGAAACTATCTCTGCAACATTATTTTTTACAGTTCCGCTGTCTTTATCTGCCACCGATCTCAATATTTCTATTTTTCGCATAAGTTCATCTGCATCAATACATTCCGGCTTGGCAATAAAAATCTTTTTGTGCTGTGTTACCGAAAGTCCCTCCTCTTCTGTCAGAAGTTCCTCAAATTCCTTATCGCCCGGTCTGTGTCCTGTGAAAATTATTTTTATATCACGTTCAGGCTCAAGTCCTGCAAGAGAAATCATACGTTTTGCCAGTTCAAGAATTTTTACAGGCTTGCCCATATCAAGGACAAAAATTTCGCCACCCTTTGCATAAGCCGTTGCCTGAAGAACAAGCTGAGCCGCCTCGGACACAGTCATAAAAAACCTTGTAACTTCAGGATGTGTAACCGTAACAGGACCGCCCTGTTTAATCTGCCTTTGAAATCTTAAAGCCACCGAGCCGCTTGACCCAAGAACATTTCCGAATCTTACTGCTGCAAACTCTGTGTCGGTGCTTTTTTGCAATGCACATATAATCATTTCGCATATTCTTTTGCTTGCACCCATAATATTGGTGCTATTCACAGCCTTGTCGGTTGTAATCAGAATAAATTTTTTCGCACCATATTCTACTGCACATTGTGCAACATTTAGTGTTCCCAGAACATTGTTTTTTACTGCTTCTCCCGGGCTGTCTTCCATAAGAGGCACGTGCTTATGCGCCGCCGCATGAAAAATAATTTCAGGACGGTATTCATCAAATATTATTTCAAGCCGAATCCTGTCCCTTATGGATGCAACAAGCGAGATAACATTTTGCTTTGGAAACCTTTCCTCCAGCTCGTTTTCAAGCTGATACATAGTATTTTCATATATATCAAGAAGAATAATTTTATCAGGCTTATAAACCGCAATCTGTCTGCACAGTTCAGAACCTATTGTTCCACCTGCACCCGTAACAAGAACAACCTTGCCCGCAATTTCATTATTAATCAATGCATTGTCAAGGACAACTTCTTCTCTGTCAAGTAAAGCCTCTGTATTTAATTCATCAAACTGTGTATTCAAATTCAGTCACCTCGATAGATATCATATCATAAATACGCCAAACATTCAACCATATTATAGCAAACTAATGAGCGTATGCAAACATACGCTCTTTAAAAACTGTAAATAATTACATATTGTATTTCTTCAGCATCTCCTTTTCAAAGTTAAGGAGATATGCAGCTTCTGCATCAATACCTGCTTCTGTAGGATTATCAACAAGGTTGCGGTAAACGTGAATATCACGGCTAACCTCGCCGCCTTTTCTTACCTTCTCATAAAGTGAAGATACGTCGTAATTTCTGTCAAGACCAAGGCTGTAAGTAAGCTCGATGCCTACTTCATCAGCAAGAAACTTGAGTGAACGGATTTTGTCATCGGACATTTCAAGAAGGGGCTGTGCCTGAAATTCAAGAACATCAAAACCGATTGCCTTTGCCTTTTTGATATACTTTACGTGGTCGACATCCCAGTTCTTTTCCCAGAAATTCATAAAAATTCAAAGTTTGTTCATAATTTTTCCTCCATTTTTTAATTTATTTATTAAAGTACGTCAATATTATAGCCAAGATACTTAACAAGTGCTTCCTCTACGCAATCTGACCATTCGCCCTGAGCGAAAAAGCTTACCGAAAGCAACCGATAAGCTTTAATGTCAATGGTGCGCCCGAAGCCGGAGTGATGCAAAACAATCCTGTGAATTGTTTTGCCACGTAGGGGTCTCTTCCAAAGAACACGAGCCGATGGCGATGTGTGATTTGTTGGTGAATTTTTTGACAAAACAAAAAAGCTTACCGAAAGCAACCGATAAGCTTTAATGTCAATGGTGCGCCCGAAGAGACTTGAACTCCCACGTCATTGACACTAGATCCTAAGTCTAGCGCGTCTGCCAATTCCGCCACGGGCGCAAGTTATATCATTAGTTATTATAACAGCAAATAGCGTATTTGTCAAGAGGAGTCTATCTAATTGTTTAATCAAATTCATTTTGCATCGCAGCTTATTTTATTAATGCGACAATTCCTCGGCAAAAATAAACTCAAAGCCGTTTTCTTTCATTATTCTGCCCATTGTATAAATTTTTTCGACATAATCGGGCTGGTATGCATAATAGTCTGAATAATAGTACTGTTCGTGATTTCCTATGCTCAGATATTCCTGATTTGTAAATTTTGAAAGCTCCTTTTCAAGTATTTCAAGCGGAATAAGATTCAGCACCGCCTGAGCCGCAGTTGTATACGAAATGCCTATTTGGCTGTCTTTTACAGTTTTTAACTTACCCATACATGCCACATACTCTTCTTCAGGTATATGATTATATCCGCAAAGAGCCTTTGCTATCGCTTTGTCACGGGTAACTTTGTTATATACCCCTGTTTCTTTTTTTCGGTTGTGCAAAAGTCTGAATTCGTGTCCGTAAGGAAGGGATACTCCATTGCCGTCGTATTTCTCTTTTTCGCCATATGTGGCGTAAGCTACACGGATTCCGTTATCAAAAGTGCTTGAATACCCTCTCTGCTGATGGGTGCCCAATGAGGCACAACACTCTTCGCAAAAGAATTTTCGCCCGCAAAACGAACAACCTCGCTTTTTATAAGATTAAAATTATCGTTTACCAGACTGTAATCTGCATTTATATATGGGTAATCCGGCCACTCCTCCTTGAAATGGAATTCTATTTTAAGCCAGTCAGCAGCCTGCTCCCACTCTTTTTTATAGGTGTCTGTCATATCTGACAAAGAAAATTCATCATTACCATACTAGAATGATGTTCTGTAAAATGCGTTAAGCTGAACTTTTACTCCGTATTCGTCATAAGCGCGCTTAAGAATAGCCATATACGGATTATCAAAAAGCGAAGAGGGTTTTTTCCTTGTCAAATCACGAAACACCCAGAGAACGTCATCAATAAAAAACTGAACTTTTTTCTCCATACAAATACCCCTTTTTATATACTAACGCCAATAATTATACACAAGCTTAATCACTGAGTTGGTTTTTTATTTAATAATTCTAATTTTCCTTTTCAAAAATCCAGATTGTTTCGGTAATTTTATCGGTTGCTTCGCCAAGCGGATAAACACTAAGTCTGAATCTTCCGCCGTTGGCCTTCTCGTAAGAGATACTTGGAATGTTACCATCCAACAACTGACCCTCAATAACATCGTACCGAAGGAAGTTGAGAAGGGGTCTTTGATAGTCATGACTTGCCATATCCTGAATATACCTTCCAAAAATTCTGCTGAAACAACGGTCATCCCCAGCCAGTTCTTTAAGATATGATGGTATAAGTATTTCACGTGCCTGGTCAGTTTTAAGCGACACACAGTAAATTCCCATATACCGCTGTGACAAAATCGAAAGGATAGCGTCAAGTTCGGTAATTCCTGTTTTAATATGGTCAATGTTTTTGCTTATGGTTTCTTTATAACTCATCTGCTCTTTTTGCTGATAATACAGGGCCTTTGCCTCATACATCCGCTTTTCTGCCGTTTTAACCATAGCTTCGGTATCTTTATTGCTTTTGCAGAACGCCATACCCACCGACACATGATAATTCATAACCTTTAATCTTTCGTGCAATAATTCGATCTTATTAGAAACCTCATAATCGGGACAATTTTTAACAAACACAAGAAACTCGTCGCCACCCATACGGTAAATGTGCTGTCCCTCAAAAAGTTCTTTCAGGGTTTTTGCAATAAACAAAAGCATAGCATCGCCTGCGGCGTGACCGTGTTTGTTGTTGATAATATGGAGCTCATTAACGTCGATATAAATACACGACAAATCCTCGGTGATTTTTTCATCAAGAGCCACAACATCCCTTTTATATGCCATACGGTTATTTACACCAGTAAGAGAGTCTGTTGCGGCAACCGTCTCAGTTTTTGCAAGATATTTCTTGTTATAAACCGCCATTGAGAAACAAACTGCAATTTCACTCAAAAGATTTTTCACATCAAGATACTTGTTAGTGTTTACAACACCTAATATACTTATGTGGTCACGCAGATTGAATACTGATGCATATGTAATATTTTTAATTTTGTTTCGGGTTAAAAACTCATAAAATTCCGGTGAGGACTTTTTAAGTTCTTTATCCACAACAATCCTTATGGTACTAACCGCAACATTTTTGTTGTTTTTTTGTTTGCCCGCCCAGCAGAACAGGTCAAATATAAATCTTTGTTTGTCATCGCCAGTAAGTTTTTTGCTTTTGAACACAGGATTAATATAACTGTAATCCTCGCCGTCTGTATCCACAAAAAAAGCCGAACGTGATTTTGCAAATGCAGCCAGATTCTCAAGTGCCTCTGACATACTGCTTGTTCTTTGGCTGACTTCTAACAGAAGTTTTCTTACATTAGAAGCACGGAGATTCATCCTTAAAATTCTTCTTTCGGAAGAGAAAATCATTGTCAGATAGGCCACCATAACACAAACAACTATTAAAAACATAAGGGTCATGTTAATTCCCATTTTTCTTGCTTCTTCAAATACAGTCTCTTCAGGCATAGCCAGCATAATCTGCCAATCGCCTATATCAAGCGGCGCATAATGAACATAATATGCTATATCATTATCTTTAGAGTTAAAAGCACTAAACCCGTCTTTACCGTCGTATATGCTCTGAGCAAGTTTCGAATAGGAAAAACCTTTGTTGTATTTACGCTGTGCAAGCGATGTCAGATTGCCAAGATCCTTATTCTTGGTATCTATAATAAAGTTTCCTGTTCCGCGTTCAAGCACAAAAAGACGTGCATTCATTTTTGCCGCACTGTCATAATATCTTTCATACAAAGTATCAAGATCAATCACACCATAAAGAATTGCAATGGTCTTATCGTTTACCTTTACAGGTACCGCACTGCGGACAAGTTCCTCGCTGGGGTTAGTTATATCTTTTATTCTGCCGCTTATATACGGTGCTTTTAGCATTTCATCCGCAAAGTTCATCTCATAAGAAACATCAGTTCTGCCGGCTTTGGACAACAAGAAATTATCAGATGTTAGTATGCCGATATTCTCAATAAGTCCAATTTTCTCATAGGATTTAAATAACAACTCAAAGCCTTCACCATCAGAATAAAGTTTTGCCGCAAAACGAGCCATTGTCTGAAGATTTTCACGGTCAGACACCATCTGCAGATTTATATCCTCGCGTATTTCTTTTGTTGTTACATGAAGTGACTCTTTGCCCTCATTCTCTGCAGTTTTATATACAAAAGCTACCATTACCAAAAAAACAACGCACAGCAAAACGGCAACCACAACAGTCGCCGCAATTCTACTGCGCGAACTTTTTATTTTATTAACTAAATTTTTCATAATCAATCTTTTCCTTCATCGTTAAATACTACTATTAATTCAGTATAACACAACAAGGAAAATATTTCAATACGAATAAAAAAATTATTTATACAGTTACATTTTCATTTAGTATTTCCTCAGCTTCTTTCGCAGAAACAGCATGGAAATAATACCAACCTTGAATATAATCACTCTGTGACATTTCGACAAATTCGTTCTGTTCGGTTGTTTCAACTCCTTCGCTGACCACCTTTAAATTAAGGTTGTGTGCCAAGGCTATAATACCTGCAAACAATTCCTTTCCTCTCTTGTTCTCGGCTTTAAGAAGAATATCACGGTCAATCTTAACCACATCAATAGGGTAATCACAAAGGTTTGACAATGCCGTGTAGCCACTACCCAAATCATCCAGAGTAACACAAAAGCCAAGATTTTTGCAGGCAATAACATTCTTCAAAGCAGTTTCTCTGTCCAACTCCATTGCATCCTCGGTTATTTCAATAATAAGCTTTGACCTGTCAAAGTTATATTTCTCTACTATGGGCATAATCTCATTAATGAAATCATCCCCTGACAATGTAAGTCTTGTAAAGTTACATGAAACAGAAACATCACAGTGGCCGGAAATATTCCATCTTTCAAGCAGTCTGCAAACCTGATCAAACATATAGAAATCAAATTTAGAAATAAGTCCTGCATCTTCTATGGCACCCAAGTATTTGCCGGGTAGCAAAGTTCCTTTTTCCGGATGTTCCCATCTTGATAAAGTTTCGGCTGATACGATTTTTTTGGTTTCCTTGTCTACAATGAACTGAAGATATGGCTTAAACTCCTGATTTTTAAAAGCATTCTCAAAAATTTCCATCTGTTTTTTGTCGGCAGCTGCTTTATTCATAAGGCGTGTATCACAAAAAACAAGTTGTTCACCGGTTTCAATAGTTTTTCCGCAACATCTTCGCAAGTTGAAAATCAACGATAAACAATTTGTATCATATGTATCAAGATTATACACCGCCGCGTGAAAAACCGGTTTTTTATACTTTTCATCCAAGCTGACATAGTCATTAAGCTTTGAAATTACAGATTCAATGCGCTTGCCCGAGCCTTCCGATTTGCCATCCTGAAATGCAACAACAAAGCCGGTTTCGGTAACACGCGCAGCAAACTCATTTTCGCGGATATTGTCATTAATAACAGATGCCGTATACTTTACCGCATCATTTAATGTTACATTGCTGTGGTATGCGTCAAGATAACTGTTGTCAATGATTATATACGCGATATGATACATTTTTCTCGAAAAATTACTAATGGTGTTATTAAACATATTTTCAAAATACAACTGATTACCCATACCTGTTTCAGCATCGGTCATATTATTGATAGCACTTTGCTGTTTTTCGTCCCTGAGTCTGAATATCAGCAGAATCAATATACCCAACAAAAATATACAGCACAATACCGACATCAACAAAAACAAATCACCGTTTTCTGTCTTTGCAACAGTATTTGTTTCTTTTGCCGCAACAGAATTGTTCATCATAAAACGAACCGTACTTACAGCCGCGCCAATCCTGTAATAAAAATTTTTCATTTTCCCATCTCCGTTTTCTGGGATTCATTTCTTTATTGCACTATTTTTCGTCTAATAACCCCTATTAAAAAATAAAAAAGGCCGCAACAAATAAACGTTGCAACCGATCGAGCATATGAATTAATCACTTAGCCATCAAAGCTTTGCGTCCCCGCCTTTCAACGGGTTTGCCAAAAGAATACAGAATATTAAATTTTAACCTCATACATTATATCAAAATATATGTTTTTTGTCAATAATAAAATTTAATATCCGCCGGATATTTTCATAATAGGGCTAGAAGGTTACTGAAAGTACAAAGTTTTTAACGTCCTTATCCTTTTCTGTTCTTACTGCAAGTTTTCTTGCATCGCTGATAACATCACAAGCCTTGCCGTGCAGTATGTAGAACGGGTCATCATTACCATACACAATATCAGTGCCATTATACACCATATATGATACTTTTCCACCATTTCATATGAAAAAATAAAACTGACCCCGCAAAAAGTACGAGGTCAGCAGTAAATATTTATTTTAATTCATAACAATCAGCATCAGTATTGTCAGTATTATAAGTATCCCGAAATTATACAGTGAAAATTCCTTTATATAATCTCTTGCGTGTTCTGGTTCGCGTTTAACATATTCGCGGAAGGTTATCAGGCTTGCAAGGGATGCAATTAAAGTCCCCGCACCGCCGACATTTACAGCCACCAACAGTTGAGGGTAATTTTCGGTAAACCGTGACAGAAGTATTGCACTTGGTACATTGCTGATAAACTGGCAGGAAAGCACACCAAAAAGCAATGTATTCTTTTCAATCAACCATCCTAGAAAATTGCTTACTGCAGGGATTCTTGACATGTTTCCTGCAAAAACAAAGAATGCACAAAATGTCATAAGCAATGAATAGTCAACCTTTTTAAGAGCCTTTCTGTCAAGAACAAACAGGGCAACAGGTATTACCACAAGTCCCCAAATATAATTAATTGTTCTGAATACTATCAGTATTGAAAATGCAAACAACACCAGATAGATAGCTGTCCTCTTCCATTCAAGTTTTTTATCGTAAGCATTTTCAATTTTCAGTTTGTTGTTATCCACCCTGAAACAACACAGAGTGATGAGAGCAATAGAAACAACAAATGGCAGAAACATTATCCCCATAAATTCGCCCGTTGGAATGTCAAAATAACTGTAAAGGTAAAGGTTTTGAGGATTACCGAAGGGTGTAAGCATTCCACCGAGGTTTGCCGAAATGTTCTGCATAATGAAGGTAAAACTCATATACTTTTCGTTTTCAGTAGAGCTTAAAACATAATAGCCCAAAGGCAAAAACGTAATAAGTGCCATATCGTTTGCAATCAGCATAGAACCGATAAAGGTTATGTACACAAGTGCGATAATCGCGGACCTTGTGGTTTTAAACGCCTTGACAATCCCGCTTGCAACAATCCTGAAAAAGTATATATTTTTCAGTGCGCATACCACCGCAAGAGTACAGAACAGGCAAGTCAATGTTCTGAAATCAAAATAACCTACATATTCACCATCAGGCGGCACAAATATTGAGGTAGCCGCCGCCGCAATAATTGCAATGCACATTACCTCGTTTTTAAGAAAGAACTTTTTTATCAAAATAACACCTGCTTTATGTAAATTGGACGGAGTAAAGTTCCGCCCCTAATTTTCTAAAGGTACTTTTTCATATGCCCAAGGGCATTTTTTTCAAGTCGTGATACCTGAGCCTGAGAAATTCCTATTTCGTTGGCAATCTCCATCTGGGTTTTGCCTATAAAAAATCTCATCTTCAGTATATTTTGCTCACGCATATTTAAATGTTTCATTGCCTCTTTGATTGAAATTTCCTGCAGCCAGGAGTCATCAAGATTTTTTTCATCCTTAACCTGGTCCATAACAAAAACAGCATCACCACCGTCGTGATACACAGGCTCAAAAAGTGAAACGGGGTCCATAATGGCATCAAGAGCATTTGACACTTCCTCCCGCTTGACACCCATTTCTGCGGCAATTTCCTCTATTGTGGGTTCCTTTGAATTTTTGTTCACAAGCTTTTCCTTGGCAGAAAGTGCCTTGTACGCCGTATCCCGAAGAGAGCGGCTGACACGGATTGAAGTGTTATCACGCAAATACCTGCGTATTTCCCCGACAATCATCGGCACCGCTGTACTTTGGGGAAACAGCTATTTTACGCACTTTTTCAGCTTGCGAGGCACTATTTGCGACACTATTATACCAATGAATATGCACACACAACCAAGATAGCCCCTGCCCGTCATAACCTCGTGCAGAATTACCGCGCTACCTATTGCGCTGAACATTGATTCTGTAGACAAAATAATTGACGCATAAGTTGGGTCGGCATGCTTCTGTCCGATAATCTGACAGGTATACGCAATCCCTGCCGACATAATTCCGCCATATAGAATCGGTATTGTTGCCGCCTTTAAACCTTCAATTGTTATGGGTTCGGTAATAAATGCAAAAATCAAACCAAGCAAACCGCAAACCGCAAATTGGGTCATTGCAAATCTGATAGAATAAATCGAGTTAACAAAACGGTCAATAATTAAAATATGAAATGCCCAGAACACCGAGCCGCAAAGTAAAACCGCATCACCATAGCTTATCTGCCACTTTTCGTTTATGCAAAGAAAAAACATACCTGCAACCGCAAATACCGCACCAATCCATATGTTAATGTTGGTTTTCTTTTTAAGAAAAATACCGAATATAGGCACCAAAACAGTATAAAGTCCCGTTATAAAACCTGCCTTTCCTGCGCTACCCGTAATAACAATACCATATTGTTGAAGCCACGATGCAACAAACAGTATCACACCTGCGGCTATTCCCACGAAAAAACTCAACTTCAGTTTGTTTTTATGCGTAACGGGTTCTGCTTCTGGTTTTTCAAAAATAAATATAACAGGGATAAGCGAAATTGCACCAAGAGAAAAACGTACGCCGTTGAATGTAAATGCACCAACAAAGTCCGCTCCAACCCTTTGGGCAACAAAGGCAAAGCCCCAAATCATCGCTGTTAACAGCAGTATACCAAGTGACTGAATTTTTTTCATATATGTAAAACTCCTTATTGTATAAAAATTCCTTGGACATTATACAACTATTTTTAAACCAAGTCAAGAAAAAACCTCGGGAAAATCCGAGGCTTCATTCTTAATTATTCAACAAATTATTTGATGTGTTCCACTCAACAGTACCGTTTTCTGTATAAGTACACTCATACATTTCGGTCAATTCTTCATTTAAAACAAACTCACAAAGCAAGGAATTATGATCCACAACAAACCATTTCCATCTTCCCAGATACATATCCTCTGCCTTGCCAACAATCTCAAATATAAGAACATTTCCGGTTTCCTCATCCTTTTCACCAAAGGTTGATATAAGGAAATTCTGAACCTTTTCAACCTCCTCTGCTGATACCTCTTTAAAACTGTCAAATGGCATTTCTTCAGTATCAACAGCAGGCGATGCATCTAATGTTCTGGCATAACTTCTTTCGGGAATTGAAAAAGGTTGTGCATCTTCACTCTCTGCATCCACATTTATTCCTGAATTTGTATCCTCTGCAACAGGTTCGGGCGCAGGCTCACTTGCTGTCTTTGCGGCATTTTTCTGTTTAACAATCGGCTCAGCAGCTTCATTCTGCGGAGCTTGCTCCTTTGTTTCTGTCTTGATTGGCTCCACTTTTTTCTTCTCAATAACCTGACCTGTCTGTGACGACACATTTGGAGTTTCATTAATCTTTGTTATTTGCGGATACAAAAATGCACCTGCCGCCAAAACAAATACTGCCGCTATTGCTGTTCCTACTTTATAAAAATTTGCAAACTTCACAGTCTTTGACGGTTTTTCGGCTTCGTCAAAAATTTTATCAATCAGCTCTCTGTTTGTTTTAATGTCATCATTGGCAGCCTTATAATATTTTTTAAACAAGACCGTATCCTCCTTCTAGCATATTCTTCAGCATTTTTCTGCCACGGCTAAGCTGTGATTTTACCGTTGATTGATTCGACCCCAAAGCTTTTGAGATTTCTTCAATCGACATATCCTCATAATAAAAAAGATGTATCACCGCTCTGTACTTTTGCGGAAGCTCAAGCACCGCATAATACACATCACCCTTTTCCTCGGTATCAAAGACAATATCCTCGGTAAGGGGCGCCGTTTTTTGTGCCCAGGAATTTGAAAATACGTTGTGACAGCAATTCACCGTTACACGAATAAGCCACGCCTTGATATGTTCATCACTCTGGAAATCCTTGTCAGATTTCAGAAAACGCAAAAAGACCTCCTGAACAACATCATCAGCCGAATCGCGATTCTTTGTCTGTGACAGAGCAAGCTTGTATATCATATCAAAATATTTTTCAACAATATCACGTTTGTCATTTCTCTTGAGTGTATTTTCAGACAATCCCTGAACCTCCTTTCATATATAATACCAAGTAAACAGCCAAAAGGTTGCAATAAAAATTATTTTTTCCTTTCCAGTTTTTTCTTGTTTCCGTCCTTGTCCACAATTCTTACATTTTCCATAGTGTTTACCACTCCCTGACGGAATGACTGAATATATTTTTTCCTAAGTTCTGCCTGTTCTTCCTTTTCTGCATCGGTAAGTCCTTCATTTTTGGATTTTGCGTAAAGCTCGTTTATTCTTTTTATAAGTTTGTCCATATTTTTACCTCTTTTTAAAAAATTCCGCCCTAAGGCGGAATTTTGGTTAATTCTTTAAGCTATGAATTGGAGCAGGAATTCTGCCGCCACGGTTGATAAATTCCGCGCTTGAATATTCGTGCACGGGCATAATGGGTGCATAACCCAGAAGTCCTCCGAATTCAACACTTTCGCCAACGGTTTTTCCTGCAACGGGAATAATTCTCACAGCAGTAGTTTTCTGGTTAATCATACCAATTGCCGCTTCGTCTGCAATTATCGCAGAGATTGTTTCAGCAGGTGTATCGCCGGGAACGGCAATCATATCAAGACCAACCGAACATACGCAGGTCATAGCCTCAAGCTTGTCAAGAGTAAGTGCTCCGCACTCGGCTGCGGCAATCATACCTGCATCCTCGCTGACGGGGATGAAAGCACCGCTCAGACCGCCAACATAGCTTGATGCCATTACACCGCCCTTTTTAACCGCATCGTTAAGAAGTGCAAGTGCTGCTGTTGTGCCGTGTGTTCCGCACTTTTCAAGACCCATTTCCTCTAAGATATATGCAACACTATCGCCGATTTCGGGAGTGGGTGCCAAAGAAAGGTCCACTATTCCAAATGGAACACCAAGTCTGCGTGATGCCTCCTGAGCAACCAACTGACCCATACGTGTGATTTTAAACGCAGTTTTCTTTATAGTTTCAGCAACAGTACCAAAGTCCTCGCCCTTTACCTTTTCAAGAGCTGCCTTAACAACACCGGGACCGCTGACACCTACATTTATAACACAGTCGCCCTCGCCCACGCCGTGGAAGGCACCTGCCATAAATGGGTTATCCTCAACCGCATTGGAAAATACAACCAATTTTGCGCAACCAAATGAATCATTATCTGCAGTAATTTCCGCAGTTTTCTTTATCGCCTGACCCATCAGCTTTACAGCATCCATATTGATACCCGCTTTTGTTGTAGCAACACCAACCGATGAGCATACACGCTCGGTTTTAGCAAGTGCTTCAGGGATTGATTCAATTAAAATTCTGTCGCCCTTGGTGAAATCCTTATGTACCAAAGCCGAAAATCCGCCAATAAAATTAACTCCTGTAGCTTTTGCCGCACGGTCTAACGTTTCGGCAAACATAACGTAATTATCAGCATCACTTGCCCCTGCAATCATTGCAATGGGTGTAACCGAAATTCTTTTATTTATAATAGGAATACCATACTGACGGCTGATGTCTTCACCCGTCTTTACCAAATCTTTTGCAAGACGTGTAATTTTTTCATAAATCTTTTCGCACGCCTTTTCTGCACTGCTGTCAATACAGTCAAGAAGTGAAATTCCCATAGTTATTGTTCTTATATCAAGATGCTGGTCATCAATCATCTTGATTGTTTCCATAATTTCTCTTGTGTTAATCATATTGCAACCTCTTTATATTCTGTGCATAGAGTTGAAAATTTCTTCGTTCTGCATTCTTACATCAACGCCGATTTCCTTACCGATTGCTTCAAGTTCTGATGTAACAATGTTGGAATCCGCAGAATCTTCTTTGAATTCCACAAGCATAACCATTGTAAAAATATTCTGCATAATTGTCTGGTTAATATCAAGAATGTTTACTCCGTTCTTATACAGACAGTTGCTTATTTTTGCTATAATACCTGTACGGTCAATTCCCATAACAGAAATAACTGCTTTCATTTGTATTCTCTCCTTATTGCTTGTATTTATTTTCACAAAGATAATTATACAATCTAAAACAAATTCCGTCAAGTAAAATTTATGCAAAAATACTGTTGAAACAATAACAATTTTGTGTTAAAATATATGATATATAATTAAAACTAGTGAGGATTTTATATGTTTCTTCCCATATCCAAGGATGATATGAAAAAGCGTGGAATCACTCAGCTTGATTTCATTTATATAATCGGTGATGCATATGTTGACCATTCCAGCTTCGGGCACGCAATTATCTCACGTGTTCTTGAAAATGCGGGCTATACCGTTGGAATAATTTCCCAACCCGACTGGCACAATTGCGAAAGCTTTAAAACCCTTGGCGAGCCAAGACTTGGTTTTCTGGTTTCATCGGGTAATATTGACCCTATGGTCAACCATTATACCGTGTCAAAAAAGGTGCGTTCGCAAGACCTGTATTCCCCCGGTGGAGTTTCAGGCCGACGCCCCGACAGGGCGACAGTTGTATACTGCAACCGCCTTCGTGAAGCATTCGGTAAAAAAATTCCTATTATTATCGGCGGAATTGAGGCAAGCCTCAGACGTTTTGCCCACTATGACTACTGGTCGGACAAGGTACGCCGAAGCATCCTTATCGACAGCGGTGCAGACCTACTTATTTACGGAATGGGCGAACATCAGATTGTGGAAATCGCAGACCTGCTTAACTGCGGAGTTCCTGCAGAGCAAATCAAGCACGTTCCCGGTACGGTATATCTTGAGGATGCCGATACCGAGTTCCCTGACGATTTTATAATTATCCCCTCATTTGATGATGTAACACAAAGCCACAAGCTTTATGCAGAGGCAACACGGATACAGTATGAAGAACAGGATGCCTTTCGGGGCAGAACCCTTGTTCAAAAGGATAATGAGAAAAAGTGTGTTGTTCAACTGCCACCTTCAAAGCCTCTTACCACAGAAGAACTTGACAAGGTTTATGAACTGCCCTATGAAGGAACTTATCATCCGTCATATGAGCCTTTTGGCGGAGTTCCTGCAATTAACGAAATAGAATTCAGTTTAACCTCCTGCCGAGGCTGTTTCGGAAGTTGTAATTTCTGTGCCCTTGCCTTTCATCAGGGCAGAACAGTTACCGCCCGAAGTCAACAGTCCATTCTGCGCGAGGCAGAGGCTCTTACCAAAAAGCCGAATTTTAAAGGCTATATCCACGATGTTGGCGGACCAACCGCAAACTTTCGTGCCCCTTCCTGTCAAAAACAGCTCACGCACGGGGTTTGCAAAAATAAGCAATGTCTTTATCCCACTCCTTGCAGAAACCTTGAGGTTTCCCACAGGGATTATCTTGAACTTCTGCAAAAGCTACGCAAAATACCAAAGGTCAAAAAGGTATTTGTGCGGTCTGGGATAAGATTTGACTACCTTATGTGTGACAAAGACGACAGTTTCTTTACAGAACTTTGCAAACATCACATCAGCGGACAATTAAGGGTTGCACCCGAGCATATCTCGGATAATGTTTTAAAATATATGGGTAAACCCTCTCACGAGGTTTATAAAAAGTTTTTAAGCAAATTTGAGGCTGTAAACAAAAAACTAGGCAAAGAACAATATGCCGTGCCCTACCTTATGTCCTCCCACCCGGGAAGCACCCTGAAGGATGCAATAAAACTTGCGGAATACCTTAATAAAAACCGCCTTAGCCCCGAACAGGTTCAGGACTTTTATCCCACTCCGGGGAGCATTTCAACCTGTATGTATTACACCGGACTTGACCCGCGGACAATGAATCAGGTCTATGTGGCAAAGGACTATAAGGAAAAACAGATGCAACGTGCACTTCTGCAGTTCCGAGACCCGAAAAATTATAACCTTATACTAAATGCATTAACAAAGGCAAAACGGCTTGACCTTGTTGGTTTTGGGCCTGAATGTCTGATAAAACCAATAAAAGGAGAAAACAAAAATGGCAACAATCTTAAGCGGAAAAACAGTATCTGCAAGAATAAAGGAAAATCTCAAGGTGGAAATCGAAAATCTGAAGAAAAGCGGAACAACCCCCGGTCTCGCCGTAATCATAGTAGGTGAAGACCCGGCCTCTAAGGTTTATGTTGGCAGAAAGGAAGCAATGTGTCAGGAGCTTGGTATGCATTCTGAAAAGTTTGCCCTGCCTGAAGAAACAACCCAGGAAGAGCTTGTGGCACTTGTTGAAAAGCTCAATAATGATAAAAACATTCACGGTATTTTAGTACAGCTTCCTCTTCCCAAACACCTTGACGAAAAGGCTGTTATCAACACAATCCGTCCCGAAAAGGATGTTGACGCCTTTCACCCCGTCAATGTGGGCAAGATTATGATTGGCGACTATGACTTTGTGCCCTGCACACCTGCAGGTATTATGGAACTGATTGCAGAAAGCAACGTTGAAATCGAAGGCAAAAACTGTGTGGTAATCGGCAGAAGCAACATTGTTGGCAAGCCTATGAGTATGCTCCTGCTCCACAAAAACGGAACTGTTACCACCTGTCACTCACGCACGAAAGACCTTAAAGAAGTTACAAAGCAAGCGGACATTCTGGTTGCCGCAGTTGGCAGAGCCAACTTTGTTACTGCAGATATGGTGAAGCCCGGCGCTGTTGTAATTGACGTTGGTATGAACCGTTTGGATGACGGCAAGCTTGTCGGCGACGTTGCATATGACGAGGTTGAAAAGGTTGCAGGTGCAATCACACCCGTTCCCGGCGGTGTTGGGCCTATGACAATAGCAATGCTTATGCAGAACACTTTAACTGCAGCAAAAAACGCAAATAAATAAGGAAATTATATTATGAAGACAAAAACAGTTTATGTTTGTTCGGAATGTGGAGCAAGCTTTCCCAAATGGATGGGAAAGTGCACAACCTGCAATTCCTGGAACACCATTGAAGAAGAAATTGTCAGGACTGCTCCTTCCTCCACTAAAGTTTCTGTAATGTCTGCACCCTCTGCGGGTACAGTATCACCAAAGCGAATTTCTGAAATCGACTCAACTCAGGAGGCACGCACCCTTACTGGTATGGGCGAGCTTGACCGTGTTCTTGGCGGCGGGCTTGTTCGTGGTTCTCTTGTACTTGTGGGCGGTGACCCCGGAATAGGTAAGTCCACTCTGCTTTTGCAGATTTGCGAGCACTTAGGCAAAACCCAAAGCATTCTTTATGTTTCAGGCGAGGAATCCCAAAGACAGATAAAACTCCGTGCCGACAGACTTGGCATCACAACCGAAAACCTGAAGGTGTATTCCGAAACAAATATGGACTATATAACCGACTGTATCTTTCGCGAAAAGCCCGATGTTCTTATTATTGACTCGGTGCAGACAATGTATAATCCCGAAATTCAGTCAACACCCGGTAACACAGCACAAATCAAGGATGTTACCACGGTGCTTATGAAAATTGCAAAGGAAAATTCCATTTCGGTCTTTGTGGTTGGCCACGTCACAAAGGAAGGTGCTCTTGCAGGCCCAAAAATTCTAGAACATATGGTTGACTGTGTTCTGTATTTCGAAGGAGAACGTCATCAGTCCTTCCGTATTCTTCGTGCGGTAAAAAACCGTTTTGGTTCCACCAACGAAATTGGTGTGTTTGAAATGAAGGGCTGTGGTCTTGAAGAAGTTCCCAATCCTTCAATGGCAATGCTTTCGGGGAGACCCGAAAATGTTTCCGGCTCCTGCATCATATGCACTATGGAGGGCACACGTCCCGTTCTTGCCGAAGTTCAGGCTCTTGTTACACCTACCTCATTCGGAAATCCCCGAAGAATGGCAAGCGGCCCCGACCTTAGCCGTTCAATAATGCTGATGGCAGTTCTCGAAAAACGTGGCGGTCTTAAAATGTCGGCATTTGATGCCTATGTTAATATTGTAGGTGGCCTGAAAATTTCAGAACCCGCCGCAGACCTTGGCCTTGTGCTTGCACTTGCATCCAGTTACTCGGGCAATGCAATGGACAGCGACACCGTTGCCATCGGCGAAGTAGGTCTTACAGGCGAGCTTCGTGCCTGCAGTTTTTTAGAAGCAAGAATTACGGAATGTGAAAAGCTGGGCTTTAAGCGTTGTATTATTCCCGCAATAAATTTGAAAAAGCTGAAAAAATTTGACGGTATTGAGCTGATTCCTTGCTCTAATATCAAAGATATAATAACAAAATTCTGTAAATAATTCATTTAGTAAAAAAATATAAATATATTACATAAAAGTTTTTGAAGGGAAGTCTTGATGTGTTTAATATAGGTGACGAAATAGTATATCCCATGCACGGAGCGGGGAAAATCATAGACATTGAAGAAAAAAGAATCCTTGGTGAGCTCCATAAATACTATATTTTGCAGATTTCCATCAGCGATATGAAGGTAATGCTGCCCGTTAACAACATTGAAGCTATCGGCATCAGAAAAATAGTTTCTGAAGATGCCGCCAATGATGCTATTAACCATTTTCTCTGTTGCGATGAAGACTCAAACAACAACTGGAATCAGCGATACAGAGAAAATATCGAAAAAATGAAAAGCGGCAGCCTAATTGATGTTGCAACCGTCGCAAAAACACTACTTCTCAGAGACAACAAAAAATCTTTATCCAATGCCGAGCGCAAAATGCTTTCAAATGCAAAAAATATTCTTGTTTCAGAACTTGTTCTTGCAAAGAGAATGTCTGTTGATGAAATTAAGGAGCTTCTGGCAATTTAACTGTATCTGGGAGGTTGCATATGTTCCGTAAAAAAACTTCTGTAAAAAAAGCCACTGCAATTATTGTTGCCGCAGGCAGCAGTCGTCGTATGGGTGGCGCAGATAAACAGCTTATAACAATTGACGGTATGCCCATTTTGGCGCATACCCTTTTGCAGTTCAGCAAAGCAACATCCATCGACTGTGTTATTGTTGTCACAAAACCCGAAAACATTCTTACAGTAAGTGATATGATTCGGGAATTTGGCATTTCAAAGGTGAGCAATATTATCCCCGGCGGTGAAAGCCGTCAGGATTCGGTGCAATGCGGCCTCTCTTATGTGGAAAATGACCATATTGTTGCCATCCACGACGGTGCCCGTCCCTTTATTTCGGCTGAAAAAATCAATGAACTTGTATTTGCCGCACAAAAGTTTGGCGCTGCCGCTCCCGGTGTTATTCCCAAGGATACTGTAAAGGTAGCAAATCAAGATAACACCATTACAGAAACAATTGACAGAAACACCCTTCGCCTTATCCAGACCCCTCAGGTTTTTCACGCAGACGAATTAAAGTTGGCATATGAACGTGCAACTGCATCGGGTTTTATCGGTACAGATGACTGTTCGGTTGCCGAGAATCTTGGCATTAAAATCCGCATTGTTGATGGAGAGTACACAAACATAAAGGTAACAACCCCTGAAGACCTTCCCACAGCGGAAGCAATTTATCAGTTTTTAAAGAAATAATATTGAAAGGACGAAATATATGCGAGTTGGATTTGGATATGATGTACACGCCCTTACCGAAGGCAGAAAACTTATCCTTGGCGGCGTTGACATTCCACATGAAAAAGGTCTGCTTGGACACTCCGATGCCGACGTTCTTTTGCACGCAATAATGGACGCACTTCTCGGTGCTGCCGCACTTGGCGATATTGGCAAGCACTTTCCTGATACTGACAACAGCTTTAAAGATATTGACAGTCTTGTTCTTCTTGCAAACACTGGGGATATTCTCAAAAATCACGGTTTTTCAATAAATAATATTGATACAACCATTGTTGCTCAGGCTCCTAAAATCTCGCCTTTTATCGACAAAATGAGAGGAAATATCAGCCGTATTCTTGGCATAGATATATCCTGTGTTTCAGTAAAGGCAACCACCACCGAACACCTTGGCTTTGAAGGCAGAAAAGAAGGAATTTCAGCCTATGCGGTTGTTACTATTATGCAAATTTAACAGTTTGGGGTAGATTTTGGTATGTAATTGGTTATAATAACCTGTAACCGCTTGTAATCAAACTTAATCAAGTTTGATTTATATATAATATTTCTGTATATTAATTACATTAGCACTCAATCACGCAGAGTGCTAACACAACAAAGTTTTTAATAATTTCACATAACATAAGGAGGCATTTCAAATGAACATCAAACCATTGGCAGACAGAGTTGTTATTAAAATGACAGAAGCCGAGGAAACAACAAAGAGCGGCATTATTCTGGCAGGCTCCGCAAAGGAAAAGCCCGAAGTTGCTGAAATCGTTGCGGTAGGTCCCGGCGGCGTTGTTGACGGCAAGGAAATTAAAATGGAGCTCAAGGTGGGCGACAAGGTTTTAATCAGCAAGTATGCAGGTACAGAAGTTAAGCTTAACGGCACAGAATACACCATTCTTCGTCAGAGCGACGTTCTGGCTATCATTGACTAATTCATTCAGGAGGTATAAACATAATGTCTAAACAGATTTTATTTGGTGAAGAAGCAAGACACGCTCTTGAAAAGGGCGTTAACCAGCTTGCAAATACAGTTAAGGTTACACTTGGCCCCAAGGGCAGAAACGTTGTTCTTGAAAAGAAGTTCGGTGCACCCCTCATCACAAACGACGGTGTTACCATTGCAAAGGAAATCGAGCTTGAATGTCCCTTTGAAAACATGGGCGCTCAGCTCGTAAAGGAAGTTGCATCAAAGACAAACGATATAGCAGGTGACGGTACAACAACAGCAACACTTCTTGCTCAGGCACTTGTTCGCGAAGGCCTTAAGAACGTTACTGCAGGTGCAAACCCCATGATTGTAAGACGCGGTATTGCATCAGCCGTTGAGGTTGCAGTCAACGAAGTTGTTAAAAACAGCAAAAAGGTAAGCGGTCGTGACGATATTGCAAGAGTTGCTGCAGTTTCTGCTGCTGACGATGCTATCGGCGAACTTATCGCAGATGCTATGGAAAAGGTTACAAGCGACGGTGTTATTACTGTTGAAGAATCAAAAACTGCTGAAACATATTCAGAAGTTGTTGAAGGTATGCAGTTTGACCGTGGCTATATCACACCTTATATGGTTACAGATACAGAAAAGATGGAAGCAGTTATTGACGATGCATACATCCTTCTTACAGACAAAAAGATTACAACAATTCAGGATATCCTCCCCCTTCTTGAACAGATTGTTCAGCAGGGCAAAAAGCTTGTTATCGTTGCAGAGGATATCGAAGGCGAAGCTCTTTCAACTCTTATCGTAAACAAGCTCCGCGGCACATTCACCTGTGTTGGTGTTAAGGCTCCCGGCTTTGGCGACAGAAGAAAGGCTATGCTTGAAGATATAGCAATTCTTACAGGCGGTGCAGTAATTTCTGAAGAACTTGGTCTTGACCTTAAGGAAACCACACTTGACCAGCTTGGCCGTGCACGTCAGGTTAAGGTTCAGAAGGAAAACACAATCATTGTTGACGGTGCAGGTAACACAGATGCTATCAAGATGCGTGTTACACAGATTAAGAACCAGATTGAAGAAACAACATCAGAGTTTGACAGAGAAAAGCTTCAGGAAAGACTTGCTAAAATGTCAGGCGGTGTTGCAGTAATCAAGGTTGGTGCCGCAACAGAAGTTGAAATGAAGGAAAAGAAACTCAGAATTGAAGATGCTCTCGCTGCAACAAGAGCTGCTGTTGAAGAAGGTATTGTTGCCGGCGGTGGTACAGCATTTATCAATGCAATGCCCGCAGTAGAAGCTCATATGAACTCACTTGAAGGCGATGCAAAGGTTGGTGCAAAGACAGTTCTCCGCGCTCTTGAAGAACCCGTTCGTCAGATTGCATTCAATGCAGGTGTTGAAGGCTCAGTTATCGTTAACGCAATCAAGGCAAGCGAAGTTGGTATTGGCTATAACGCACTTACCGAAGAATATATGGATATGCTGAAAAACGGTATCGTTGACCCCACAAAGGTTACACGTTCAGCTCTCCAGAACGCAGCATCAGTTGCATCAATGGTTCTCACAACAGAAAGCCTTGTTGCAAACAAGCCCGACCCTCAGGCAGCAGCCGCTGAAGCTGCAGCTATGGCAGGTGCAGGTGCAGGCATGGGCGGAATGTATTAATCCACCCTCTTTACAAAGTTACAATGCAGCCGCAGAAAATCTCTGCGGTTGTTTTGTTTTTAGCAAAAAGACTTGACAAATATCGCCTTTTACATTAAAATGGATAATATCAATTTAAATCTTTTAGGAGGATTTTATTATGAAAAAAATTATCGCATTAACACTTGCTCTTATGCTGGCTGTTTGCTGCCTTGCAGGTTGCGGAGCAAAAGACGAAAACAAACTTACAATGGCTACAAATGCTGAATTTCCTCCCTTTGAATACCTCGAAGGTGAAGAAATCGTTGGTGCTGACGTTGACATTGCAAAAGCAATTGCTGAAAAGCTTGGCAAAACACTTGAAATCACAAACATCGACTTTGATGCTGCTCTCACAGGTGCTGCTACCGGTAAATATGATGTAGCAATCGCAGGTGTTACAGCAACTGACGAAAGAAGACAGAACATGGGCTTTACAGATGACTACTACACAGCATCACAGGCAATCATTGTTACTGCTGACAGCGCTATAAAGGCAGCTGCTGACCTTACAGGCAAGACAGTTTCTTGTCAGGAAGGTACAACAGGTGAACAGTATCTCCTTGACAATGGCTACAATGTTCAGTCATTCAAGACAGGTGCAGAAGCAATCACAGCTCTTGTTTCAGGCAAGGTTGACGCTGTTGTAATCGACGATGCAGTTGCAAGAGCACTTTCTGCTAAGCAGGAAGGCAAGACAGTTGTTCTTGAAGAAGCTCTTACAGAAGAAGCTTATGCTATCGTAACAAAACTCGGCAACGACGAACTTATTGCTGAAATCAACAAGGCTCTTGCTGAACTTAAAGCTGAAGGCAAGCTCGCTGAAATCTTTGAAAAATACGAGCTTCCTTACGACGCTGAATAATTTAATACATATAAACATTAAAAAGCGGCGATATATGTCGCCGCTTTTTTTGTAGAGAAAGGTTTTTACTATGGATTGGCTTTCAAAATGGCTTGATACATTATATAACACATTTATTGTTGCCGAGCGTTATAAAACATTGATTGAAGGCTTTGGCAAAACAATACTTATAACTGTGGGAGCTCTTTTAATCGGTATAGTTATAGGAACCATAGTTGCCATTATCAAAGTTTTTGCTGACCGCAACAAAAAGCTTAAAATCTTTGATATGCTGTGCAACTTGTACCTGACTGTTATCCGTGGAACTCCTGTGGTTGTTCAGCTTCTTATTTCCTTCTTTATCATCTTTGTAAATTCCAAAGACGGAACATGGGTTGCAATTATTACCTTTGGTGTAAACTCCGGCGCATATGTTGCCGAGGTTATCCGTTCAGGTATTATGGCAATTGATTCTGGGCAAACAGAAGCCGGACGTTCACTTGGTTTTTCTAAGGTTCAGACTATGTGGCTCATTATTCTTCCCCAGGCATTTAAAAACATTCTGCCTGCCATAGGAAACGAAATGATCGCTCTTCTTAAGGAAACCTCTGTTGCCGGTTATGTTGCTGTTGTGGAACTTACAAAAGCAGGTAACCAGATTAAAAATACTACTTACGACCAAATCAACCCCATTTTGCTTGTAGCTGTGGTTTATCTTGTTATGGTTGTAGGTCTCACAAAACTCCTTGGTGTATTTGAAAGGAGATTAAGAAAAAATGAAAGATAATGTACTCATTTCAACAACAGAACTTTGCAAATACTATAATAACGGTAAAATCAAAGCCCTTGACGGTGTTACCGCAGATATTACCAAGGGTGAAGTGGTTGTAATCATCGGACCTTCAGGTTCAGGTAAATCAACGTATCTTCGGTCACTTAATCTGCTTGAAGTGCCAACATCGGGCACAATCGTTTTTGAAGATACCGATATAACCGACCCTAAAACCAACATTAACCTTCACAGACAAAGAATGGGAATGGTTTTTCAACAGTTCAACCTCTTCCCTCATATGACCGTGCTTAAAAATCTGACTATTGCACCCATGAAACTTCTTAAAATGGACAAGCAGGCTGCAGAAGAAAAGGCAATGGCTCTTTTAAACCGTGTTGGTCTTGCAGACCGAGCAGATGCATATCCCGCACAGCTTTCGGGCGGTCAGAAACAGCGAGTTGCAATAGTACGCGCGCTTATGATGAACCCCGACGTTATGCTCTTTGACGAACCAACCTCCGCTCTTGACCCCGAAATGGTTGGCGAAGTTCTGGATGTTATGAAAGAGCTTGCTAAAGAGGGCATGACAATGGTTGTGGTAACTCACGAAATGGGCTTTGCCCGCGAGGTTGCCGACCGTGTAATCTTTATGTCTGATGGTAAAATTGTTGAAGAAGGATCTCCTGACGAAATATTTACAAATCCTCAGGATCCCAGAACACAGCAATTCCTTCACAGTATCCTTTAATATGTCGAAACAGTGTGCCGCGGCACACTGTTTTTTTCTTTTCTATTGATTTTTTGCAAATTTGATGTTATACTTGTGTGGTAAAATGTTAAACACAAGGGGATTTTCAATTATGGTACTTACAATAGATATAGGCAATACAAATATTGTTCTTGGCGGTTTTGTTAATAACGAACTGAACTTTGTTGCACGCATTGCAACCAATGCCAATAAAACCGAAGACGAATATGCCACCAAAATACGCAGTATTCTTGCCATTCATAATGTGGACAAGTCTATTATCGAAGGTGCTATAATTTCTTCTGTTGTTCCCCCTCTCAACTCGGTAATGAAAAAAGCGATTAAGTTTGTATACGGTGTTGACCCCATTATGGTTGGCCCCGGAATAAAAACAGGTATAAAAATCCATTGTGATAATCCCGCAAGTGTCGGTGCAGACCTGATTTCCGCCTGCGTTGCGGCACATCATATATACGGCAGTCCTTCACTTGTTATTGATATGGGTACTGCAACAAAAATTATGGTTATTGACGAAACAGGTACCTTTATCGGTGTTTCAATTGCACCTGGTGTTGGTATGGGTTTGAAAGCTCTTTCAAGCGGAACTGCACAGCTCCCACAGATAGGTCTGGAGGCTCCGAAATCCGTTATAGGAAAGAACACCGTTGACTGTATGAAATCAGGCGTTGTTTTTGGTAATGCCTGCCTTATAGACGGTATGATTGACCGTTTCAACAGCGAAATGGGCGCAGAGCTTCCCGTTTATGCAACAGGCGGTCTTGCATCCACCATTATCCCACATTGTAACCATCAAATTACTCTTGACGAAAATCTGCTCCTTAAAGGACTTAATATTTTATATAAGAAAAACAGTTAAATATTTGTGCGTATATTACCCTGACATACAGGGATAATATAAAAATTTTATGCGTTGTATCGCAATTTGGCGAACGACAGCAAGGAGGAATTTTTATGAAAACACAAACGAAAAAAATGTCAACCGAGACCTTGGTTCTTGGCGCGGTTCTTACTGCATTGGTAATTGTTTTGCAATACCTCAGTATGGCTATCCGCTTTGGAACCTTCTCAATCACACTATCCCTTACGCCTATCGTAATCGGAGCTGTAAGCTGCGGTATGGGCATGGGCGCATGGCTTGGATTGGTATTTGGTGTAACCGTTCTTTTGACGGGCGATGCTGCACCATTCTGGGCTGTTACCGCCGGAGGAACATTTATTACCGTTATTGCAAAAGGTATTGCTTGCGGATTTTTCCCTGCGCTGATTTTCAAGCTGCTTAAAAAAGTCAACCAGACGGTTGCATCAGCCCTTGCGGCAATTATCAGCCCCATTGCAAATACAGGTGTATTCTTGCTTGGCTGCATAATATTTTTTATTCCTACCCTGATTGAGTGGTACGGAAATGTTACAGCCTTTCTTGTAACCATTTTCAGTTTTAATTTTCTTATTGAAATGGTACTTAATATTGTTTTAACTCCGGTAATTATAAGATTAATAAAAATCAAGAAATAATAAGGAACAAAATATGTCTGACAAATTTTCTCGAACAGAAATGCTTTTAGGAAAAGAGAATATAGACAAGCTGGAAACCGCACACGTTGCGGTTTTTGGTCTTGGCGGCGTTGGCGGTCACGTCTGTGAGGCGTTGGCAAGATGTGGAATTGGTGAATTCACGTTGTTTGACAACGATACAGTCGCCGAATCAAATCTCAACCGCCAGATTATAGCAACAGTTGATACTATCGGTATGGCTAAATGCGAAGCAATGAAAAACCGTATTCTGTCAATCAATCCAAATGCCAAAGTAAATGCTAATCAGGTATTTTATCTGCCCGAAAATGCAGATGATTTCCCCCTTGGAAGCTACGACTATGTGGTTGATGCAATTGATACGGTAAGTGCAAAAATTGAGCTTGCTGTTCGTGCAGAAAAGGTCGGAATACCCATAATAAGCTCAATGGGAACAGGTAACAAGCTTGACCCTACACAGTTCAAAATAACAGACATATATAAAACCTCTGTCTGCCCCTTGGCAAGAGTAATGCGCCGAGAATTAAAGCTCCGCAACGTTAAATCACTTAAGGTTGTATACTCCGAGGAAATGCCCATTAAACCCAATATTTCAGAAGAGGGCAAAAGAACGCCGGGCAGCACCTCCTTTGTACCTTCTGTTGCAGGGCTTATAATTGCATCCGAGGTTATAAAAGACTTAACTATAAAATAAAAAGTGGCGCAAGCCACTTTTTTATTTATTTAAAATTGCCTCTTCTACCATTTTCAGTGCCGTCTGCGCCGTAGTTTCGCGCACCTGCTGACGGTCGCCTTTAAATAGAAATTTTTCTGCTTTGTGCAGATTTTCTCCACAAATGCCAATCCACACAGTGCCTACAGGCTTTTCGGGAGTGCCACCGCCGGGGCCTGCTATGCCTGTTACCGATATTCCAAAATCAGCACCGCTAAGCGTTTTTACACCCTTGCTCATTTCAAGGGCAGTTTTCTCTGACACCGCACCAAACTTTTCAAGAGTTTCTGTTGAAACACCCAATAACTTCTGTTTTTGCACGTTTGAATAAGTAACAACACCACAATCAAAACATTCAGATGCACCTGCAACAGACGTAATTTTTTGTGCAATAAGCCCGCCAGTACAGCTTTCAGCGGTAGCAAGTTTCATCCCATGTTTTATCAGCAGTTCTACAACTGTTTCCTGAATATTTTTCATTATTTAATCACCAGAATTTCTTCTTCGGCAATGGCTTCATCAAGAGCCGCCTCAATGTCGCCAAGAGCCTTTTCCGCCTCGATTATTTCTGTAAGCTGAGGCTTGGTTTTGGGATGCTTGGGAACAAATATGGTACAGCAATCCTCATATGGCAGGATTGAGGTTTCATATGTGCCGATTTTCTTTGAAATTGTCACAATCTCCTCTTTGTCCATACCGATACAAGGTCTGAAAACAGGTTGACTCACCGCATTATCTGTGCAAACAAGGCTTTCCATTGTCTGACTCGCAACCTGACCTATACTCTCACCGGTAATAAGGGCTGCAGAACCTTCTCTTGCCGAGATTTTTTCTGCAATACGCATCATAAGTCTGCGCATAATAACTGTCAAATAATTTTCAGGACACTTTTCTATTATAGCAAGCTGAATTTTTGTAAAGGGAACAACGTGAAGTCTTATCTTTCCGCAATACTTTGACATCTGTTTTGCAAGGTCAATCACCTTTTCCTTTGCACGGTCGCTTGTGTATGGATGGCTGTGGAAGTGTACCGCCTCAAGTTCAACACCGCGCTTCGCAATCATATATCCTGCCACAGGGCTGTCAATACCGCCCGACAAAAGGATTGTAGCCTTGCCGTTTGTGCCAATGGGCATACCACCTGCACCCTTGATTTTTCTTGTGTAAACATATGCCTCCTGCCTTACTTCAACATTAACCATTATATCAGGCTTGTGAACATCAACAGAAATATCTCTTACCGCCTCCAGAATCTTGCCGCCAAGCTGCATACAAATTTGCGGGGAATTGAGCGGAAACTTCTTATCCTCGCGCTTTGCCTCAACCTTAAAGGTTTTTTCGGTTGTGCGCATAGAATTTACACATTCAACTGCGGCTTTGGCAATGCTTTCCATATCCTTTTCGCACTTCATAACAGGGCAGATGTTTACAATACCAAAAACCTGAGTAAGGCTTTCAACTGCCTCCTCCATATCAATTCCGTCTTCAAGAGGCTCTACATAAATTGTTGACTGCGCCTTTTTAACGCTGAATCTGCCAATCTTTTCAAGACGGCTTTTAATATTATTTAGCAATTTGCCCTCAAAAAGGGGCTTGTTAAGCCCCTTAAGAGCAATTTCACCGTATTTCAAAAGTATCAAATCTATCTTTTGCATTTACTGTCTCCTATCTTTTAAGCAGCTTTCTTATTTTTTTAACATTTTCAACAACCTTTTCGATTGTATAATCAATCTCTTCAACGGTAGTAAATTCCGACAAGCTGAATCTTATACTTCCGTCAATCATTTTCTTGTCTGTTCCTATTGCTGTCAGCACGTAGCTGGGTCCTTTTTTGTGGCTTGAACAAGCAGAACCTGATGAAACGTAAATCCCTTCCGCCTCTAAAGAATGAAGTAAAACTTCTGACTTTACATAACCGAATGAAATATTAAGGATATGGGGTGCTGCACCCTCTGCAGGGGTGTTTACCACCACATCATCAAGTCGGCTTATTATTCCGTCACGCAAGCGGTTTTTAAGGTAATTCATCCTTTCTGCTTTTTCGGATATTCCGTCGCAGCTCATTTTTGCTGCAAGTCCAAAGCCTGCAATTCCGGGAACATTTTCAGTACCGGGACGTATATTATCCTGTTGGCCTCCACCGTAAATAATAGGCGAGAGCTTATTTTTATTTTTTACATACAAGGCTCCCACACCTTTAGGACCGTGAATTTTATGACTGCTTAGCGAAATAAAATCTGCTCCTGTCTGAGCCGCCGTAAAGGGTATTTTGCCATATGCCTGCACAGCATCAATGTGAAATGCAGTATAGGGATTTTCAGCCTTTACGATTTTTCCAACCTTTTCAACCGGTTCTAACGTTCCGATTTCGTTATTGACATACATACAGGATACAAGCGCAGTATCCTTTCTTATCATTCTTGCCAGCTTTTCGGTGTCTATTGCACCCTTTTTTGAAACTGAAACAAGGTCAACTGTATATCCCCGTTTTTCAAGATGCTGCAAAGTGTTAAGAACGGCAGGATGCTCAACATTAGTGCTGATAATATGCTTGCCGCGATTTGCACGGCAGGCACCGATTATTGCAAGATTGTCGGATTCTGTTCCACCGGAGGTAAAATAAATATCTCCCGGTGCAGCTTTAATTGTATCCGCAATCTGTTCTCTTGCTATTTTAACTATTTTTTCCGCTTCGATACCTTTTCGATGCAATGAGGAGGGATTACCGTAAGAATTGTACATAACATCCGCCACAAGCTCGGCACACTCCTTGTATGCACGTGTTGTAGAGCTGTTGTCCAGATAAACGTTCACTTATTTCTCATCGCCTTTCTTTCCGCATCTATGCTGAAAATAACGCTTATCAGCGGAACCGGATAAGCGTATTTTAAAGACATAAACCCAAATGTCTCTTATTTATATTATGTGTTAATTTGTGTATTTGTGCTTTAATTATTCAGAAATAGATTCAACAATATGAATTGGAATCTCGCGGTCTACATCATTGAAATTTTCAAGAGCCGCACCTGTCTGGGCATAGTCCATAGCAGTACCAAGATATGAGCTGCTGTTTTCGGTCAGACGTTCAACCTCGCGCAGCTGTCTTTCAAAATTCTGAATAGCATCGAGAGATGCCTTGCGCATACGTTCAACCTCGCCCTTAATCTGGTCAATCTTTTTATTTTCATTTGCGTAATAGCTTTTGATAGCCTTGCGCTTTATCTCGATTTCGCGATTAACATTATTCTTCTTCTCCTGAATCTCAAGCTCGGCATCTTTACGCATTGAATCAGCCTTTTCCCTTGCATCAGCAACAATCTCTGTTGCCTTTTCTTCCGCAACTTTCAAAGCATTAATAACCGCGCTGCGATCTGCCTCAAGCTCAGCAACTTTAGCCTTAAGTTCATCAATCTGCTTATCTTTTTCGGCAAGCTTTTCTGCCGCTTTCTGGTCTAACTCGGTAACAAAAGCAAACACGTCGGCCTTTTTATAACCAAATAATCTTCTTCTTAATCTCTGCACAAACATACAAAATACCTCCAAAACAACACAAAAATACTATTTTACTAGTTAATTATATAACATTTTGCGTCAATAGTCAACAGAAAAATAAAAAAGCCTATAAGTTTCGCTATTACGCAAAAAACATAGGCTAACAAAAATAACTTTCCATATTAAATTTAAACTTTCTTTGTTTCGTAACACTTTTATTTTTAAAACATATACTCCTAACAAAGGAGGCAACATTTATGCTAAGCTTAATTATATCAATAATGCTTTTTTGTTTTATAGTCTGGGGAATTCCTCTTATATTGCTTAAAAAGAACAAAACCACAGCACATACACAGGATAGCTTTTGCGATATGCATCTGGCAATCACCGCAAAAAACGCCGAAGAATCAATCGAGGGCATAGTGCGGTCACTTGCGTGGCAAATATCAAATAGATCAAATTTACCCACCGATGTATATATCATTGACATGCAATCCTCTGACCAAACCCTTCTTATTTCTCAAAAACTGGCAGAAGAATACTCCTTTATTCATCCCATGAGCAAGGCTGATTACATAGCCCTATTTAACAATTTTGAATAACAGGTTATATAAGCATAGTCAAAACAAGTGCACCGGTAATATCTCCGTTGCCGGCAACAATGCTGATAAAAAATGTAGATACGATAAACATAAATTTAAAAAATCTCTTTTTGTTGAATCTGTACTTTGTCTTTGTCATAAAAAATCATCCTTTCCGAATTCGAAACTTGTTCTTGTTTGTGTTTCGTTTTTATCAACTTTTTACACATAATAACACAATTTTGTTTCGTTGTCAACAACTTTTTAAAAAATTTTTCTAAAAAGTTTCGAATTCAGAAATATTTTTCTTGATTTTTTACGAAAAGTATGGTATACTGATAACATAACAAAGGATTTTTACTCAAGGAGATTTATATAATGTATAATTTCGGAGATAAATTAAAGGAATGCAGAAAGGCAAAAAATCTTACATTAGAAGAACTTGCCGCAAAATACAACAGACGATTTGAAGGCGGTATGAGCAAGGGTACCCTTTCAAAATACGAAAACAACAAGCAGGAACCCCTTGTAAGTGTTGTTACCAACCTTACCGAGCTTTTGGATGTTTCGTCCGATTATCTGCTGGGCCGCACGGATAACCCCAATCTTGATTTTGATGCAACCATAGAACAAAATGACAATGTTTATCAGATTCCCGTTTATAATAGTGTGTCCGCAGGTCTTGGCAGACTTGCTGATTCCACTCCTGACGATTTTGTACCTACCTTCCTCCCCTATGGCGCAAACCCCGAAAAATATATTAGGGTTAATGTATCAGGCGACAGTATGTCGCCCCTTATTGACGACGGTAGTCAGATTCTTGTGCGCCTGCAGTCCTCGGTTGACAATGGTGCAATCGCAGTTGTTATGGTTGACGGTGAAGATGCTTTTGTAAAAAAACTTAACTACGGTCGCGGCTGGCTTGAGTTGGAATCTATTAACCCCTATTACCCTGCACGACGCTTTGAGAACTCCGAAACCACAAGGGTATCTGTTTTAGGACTTGTTAAAGAGGTTACTAAATTTCTCTGATTTTCACCGTAATATTCTTAATTTTAAACAGCCCCGTTCAACTTAACGGGGCTGAAATTTTTACAAGATAGGTTTTTAAACACCTTTCTCCTTCTCATATAGCCAACTTATGAAACTCGCATTTATATACACTTTGCCGTTACATACATAAGGTTTTGCTTCGGCCCGACCATAATTTGCATTGTCAAAATGTCCGCTTATGTATGGATACGTTATTTGTGTTTCTTCGCCATTCAGCAAGACTTTATCAACGCACAGATAGTCAATGGGATTTTCACCCAAAACATCAGTTTTGTTGTCTGTCTTTTCAACTCCAAATGACTTTGCCTCACTTGTATCAATATTTAAGATGTCATTTTCAAATGAATATTTAATATTTAAAAAGTCAAAAGTTTCTGCAAGAGAAAGCATATCCGCATAGTAATACTCGTGTGCATAAAAGCCTTTGACAATTTTTTGCTCTTCACCCGAAATAAGCTTGTACTCATACTGTCCGTTTCTGGCCTCGGTTTGTTCAGGCTCTGATGGCTGACCGTCTGCCGTGCCTGTTCCTATGTCCGTTTCAAGATTGTTGTAGGCTCTTATTTTACCTGCTTTTAAATCAATTTCGTAATTTGTAAACCACTCGGAATGGTAGCGGTCCTCGTGTTTAAATGTTACCTTTTCATTTTCCTTGTCAATTACTAAATTATGCGGTGAACGATTTTGCATACGAATTTCGTCGCTGTAATCTATATATGTTCCGTCATCATAAGCTTGAAGAAGGTTATATGATGTCCATGATGTTCCTGCCACCGATATAAAGATAAAGGAATAATTATCTGTATCAAAGCGTTCTCTTGGTCCTCCTACACAATGATAGTTTAAAAAATGCGAAATAATATCTTCTCTTGTCTTGTGCGGATCTGGTGTATAAGTTTTCTCGGCTTCCTTAACCTTTTCAGGATAATAATATGTAAATGCAGTAAATTTATAATCCTTTGACGGTCTGCGGAAATAATAGCCTATTACTTCATCTTCTGCTTTTATAGGCAATACAACTTCAATTTCTGTATTATCCGTTACATAATCGGGAAATTTAAAGTGCTCTTGATAACCACCGCAATGAAATACTTCCTCAAAGGTGGCAGTCATTTCGGTCATATCCTCATTTGCTGTTATAATTATATTCTTATCATTCGAGATAGCTTTTGGACTTCCATACAAAAACTCAAGACTTATTGTGCGGTCTGTTTCGTCCCATACATATCTTCCGCCAATAGGCGAAAAAGCTTTGTCGTAGCCTAAATCTTCTATTGCGACTGCAGTTTTTCCGCCAATGTTGTATGTAGGAACAACAACATCATAAACAGATGTTTTGATATCTGTTTCGTATATGTTTCCTATAACTTTGCCCGGCACAGTTTTGTTCTCTGCTTTTTCTTCAACAAGATAAGACGGTGCCAATGAAAAAAACTTTAATGTACGCAAAGAATCATCATATATATACTGATGTGATTTTTCATTCAGCACATCCTCAATAACTACGGCGGTTTTACCGCCTATGTTATAGGACTTAACCTCAACGCCGTTTATAAATGCACGAATATCTGTTGAATATATACGCCCTGCAATATCTCCATTTGCAGCTAAGGCCGCCTCTGACATAGCGAACATAATTGTTATTGTCAAAAATAACACTAATATCCTTTTCATTGTATAACCTCCTCGCATCAAAAATCTAAAATACTTACATCATAGCCCTCAAAGGTTTCGTCAACCATATTGCGGAACCGCTCCACGCTGACTGCTCCGTCATGGGAGGCAATGCCGTGGCCCACAGCAAAATCATTTGAATATTCCTTTAAAGGATAAACATCAAACTGTGTGTAGGTTGTGTCATAATGTGTGACAATGGGCATAAACGAATAGTCCGAAATCACGACCTTTTCGCCGTCGTAGTTAAGAGAAACATTTGCAACACCCCCAAGAAGGTTGCGAGCCTCAAGCTGACGAGATACAAAGTTGCCAAGAGAATAATACACAAGCATTTCGTTGCCGTTTTCGCTTGTTATCCACTCAACAGGCTCAATAACATGTGGGTGTGAACCGATAATCAAATCAACACCCCATTGGCACATCTTTTCAGCCAAATCCTTTTGCTGTTGGTCGGGTGTTACGGAATATTCCGTACCCCAATGCATAAAGACAATGGTGAAGTCGGCATTGTCTTCGGCATAACGGACATCGTCATGAATTTTCTCCTCATCAATCAGATTAACCAGATACTCCTTATCTGCCGGAACATTAATTCCGTTTGTTCCGTAGGTATAGTTAAGCATTGCAATTTTTGCGCCCTTTACCTCTTTAATGTCAACTATGCACTTATCAATATCACTCTCGTTAATTCCGAGAACAGTCACCTCAGGGTAGTTTGCCCAGAATGCCAGAGTATTTTCAATGCCCGGTGCCAGCTTGTCCATAACGTGGTTTGATGCGTGAAGAACAACATCAAATCCCTCGTTCACCAAGGTCTTGCCCATATCCGAGGGCGAATTAAAAAGCGGATAACCCGAATAACCCAATTCCTTGCCGGCAAAAACGGTTTCCTGACCTATAACCGATATATCACTTTCACGGATTTCAGGCTGCAACTTATCAAAAAGATGGGTATAGTCGTATGTTCCGTCTGCTTTTTTGCCACTGTTAATCACCGGCATATGAAGCAAATTGTCGCCAAGTGCCATAATGGTGATTGTTTCGTTTACCGTTTCGGTAAATGCAGGAACAACCTCCTGTGGCGGTGTTTTTTTGCATCCTGATAAAATCAGAATAACGGATAAAACCGCAATAAATTTTTTCATATTTTTTCTAAGCATTTTTGTCACCCTAAGCAAATTTCTCTTATACATTTTAACAGCCTTGCAAAACCGAAGTTTTGCAAGGCCTTAAGTCTATACTATTTTTTATTATTCAACTTCAATCAGGCCATAGTCACCGTCTTTACGTTTGTAAACAATTTCAAGCTTCATTGTTTCAGCCTGACGGAAAATAAAGAAATCATGGTCAAGCATATTCATCTGAAGAACTGCTTCCTCGGCGGCCATAGGCTTGGATTCAATCTTCTTTTTCCTTATAATACTAAATTCCTTGTCCTCGTCGATAACATCTTCAACGGTTTCAACAACTGATGCATAATCCTCTATGCCGGGTTGGCGCAAGTGTTTTGCAAGTTTTGTCTTGTTTTTTCTGATTTGTCTGTCAAGCTTTGCCAGGCAGTCATCAGCGGCAATCAGAAGATCTTTATTTCGTGCCTCTGCTCTGAAAACAAAGCCTTTGTTTACGAATGTAATTTCCATAACAATTTCGTTTTTCTGCTCTGCAATCAGGATTTTACATTCCAAATCTGCATCAAAGAATTTGTCAAGTTTTTTTATCTTGCTCAACAATTTTTCTTTTCTGCTGTCAGACAATTCCACTTTTTTGCAAATTACGTTATACTTCATACTTCTTGCCTCCGTTCCGATAATCTTACAGAAAACACATTTTGTATTTTCCTATAATAATTATACTATGTTTTTGGCAATTTTGCAAGTATTTTATGTAACATTATGTCCAATATTTGTTACTTTTTATTAGCAAAACAATGTGTCGATGTCAATAACAGCATTAAATCTGCTGTCAAGCTCCGCAAGCCTTCTGCCTACCTCTGCCTTTAATGCCTCTGTATCACCGAAATCAGCCGGCACCTCGATATCAAAAATCAGATTAATATTGTTATTTCCGTCAACCATACGGAAATCGTGGATATTCATTCTCCCGTCAATGGATTTTATGATTTCCTGAACACGAAGTTTTGTTTCGGCTGTGTATTCGCAATTTACCGAAATGGGGTCCATATGGATTACAATATGGATACCAAGCTCGTCATTTATTTTATGCTCTAAAGCATCAATCACCTCGTGAATTTCAACCACATTACAGTTATCGGGGACTTCTGCGTGAACGGATGCAAGAACTCTGCCGGGGCCGTAATCGTGAACAATCAGGTCGTGAACACCCACAACACCCTCTGCCTCCATTACCATAGTGCGTATATACTTGCTGAGCTCAGGGTCAGGAGTTGTGCCAAGCAAAAGACCGATTGTATCCATTGTGATACCAAAACCTGAATAAATAATCATCAGCGAAACCACAGTACCCACAATGCCGTCAAGGGGCGGAAAATCAATAAACTTGCCCACAACCGAGGTTAGAATAACCGCACCTGTTGCCACAACATCATTCAGGCTGTCTTTTGCCGTTGCCAGAACTGAACTTGAATTAACCGTCTTGCCCATGGCACGGTTAAAGCGGTACATCCAAAACTTTATAGGCAACGACAGGCACAAAAAGCCCACAAGCCACGGTGACATCACAATGTTTTCAGGATTGAAAATCTTTTGCACCGAGCCTTTAAAAAGCTCAACACCCACTAATATTATAATAAATGACACAATCAGTGACGAAATATATTCGTATCTGCCGTGACCGAAGGGATGCTCCTTGTCAGGCTTTTTGCGGCTGAGTTTTGCACCGATAATGGTCACAACCGACGAACCCGTATCAGAAAGGTTGTTAAATGCATCCGATATAATTGCGATACTTCGCATAGTAACGCCTATCAGGAATTTAAGAACAAACAACACAAGGTTGCATATAAACCCCATTATGCCTGCTGTCATACAGACTTTGGTGCGCACCTGGGCAGATGCGACATCGCCGTTTGCCGTTAATTTTTTAATTAAATATTTTGTCAAGGCTATCTGACCTCCGGTTATTTTACTTTTTTAACTGAGTCCTCGCCCAGAACTCCAACAAGTGCAGGAATACATTTGTCATTTTTAATCCACATTGACTTTGGTGCCTGCAGGGTTTCCTTGGTATCCTCGTAATAAATCAGAACAGGAACAGAACCATTCTCACCGCTCAATATATTTTTAACCCTGTCTAACTTTTCCTTTTCGTCAGACTTTAATTTAAGGTACAGCTTTTTAAAATCAAGAACCGAAGTGTCAAGGAGTTCTATTTCCTCCAGTCTGATTTTAGGCAGTCTTTCTTCCTGAATATCAAGGTTGCCTTTAAGAAGGCAAATATTTTCTTCCTGAAGAACGGCATCAAACCTTCTCACCTGTGACGGGAATACAATAACCTCTATCTCTCCCGTCAGGTCTTCAAAGGTTATATACAGCATAAGGTCGCCGCGTTTGGTAAGCTGTTCGCGGCGCTTGGAAATCATTCCGCCGATTTTTACCTTCATATCCGATTCAAACTTGCCGTCTTCGTTTTCGGTAATTTCAAGGACATTGGTGCTGGAATTGCGGTTAATAATATCCTCAAGACCGTCAAGGGGATGACCCGATACATACACACCCATATATTCCTTTTCGGCATTAAGCAGGTCGCGCTTTGGCATCTCGGCAAAAACGGGGAAATCGTCTTTTGCCACAACCTCCTCTTCCTCAAACAAGCTGAAAAAATCAAGCTGACCCTCAACCGCATTTTTCTGTTCACGAACAGCAGAGTCAATAACACTTTCATAAACGCTGAGAAGTACCGAACGGTGAAGGTCAAGGCTGTCAAACGCACCACTCTTTATCAGCGACTCAACAAGACGTTTATTCAGTTTTTTAGACGCCATTCGTTTGCAGAATTCACGGAAGGATGCAAACTCGCCGTTTTCAGCACGTTCCTTTGCCATATCGTCAATAAATGCCGAGCCGACATTTTTAATTGCCGCAAGACCAAAACGTATATCTCTGCCTTCAGGAACAAAGCTGGTAAAGCTCTTGTTTATATCTGGGGGCAGCAGTTTTATTCCACGTTTCTTTGCCTCGTTGATATGCTTGGTAATTTTGGTTGAGTTGCCAAGAACACTTGTAAGAAGCGCCGCATAGAATTCCGTTGGATAATGGCATTTAAGCCAAGCCGTCTGATACGACACAAATGCATACGCCGCCGCGTGGGATTTATTGAAGGCATACTTTGCAAAATCCATCATTTCGTCAAAGATTGAAACCGCAGTCTGCTCGTCAATACCACGGCTAATTGCACCTTCAACCTCAACCTCGCCTGCTTCGTTTTTTATACCGTAGACAAAGTTTTTGCGCTCCTGTTCCATTACATCGGTTTTCTTTTTTGACATTGCACGGCGTACCAAATCGGCACGACCAAGGGAATATCCCCCAAGCTCCCGCACTATCTGCATAACCTGCTCCTGATACACAATACAGCCATAGGTTACATTGAGTATTGGTTCAAGCATTGTGTGCTTATATTTGATACTGCCATTGTTTTTATTGGCAATATACTGTGGAATTGAATCCATCGGGCCCGGTCGGTAAAGGGAAATTCCCGCAATTATATCTTCAATCGAATTGGGGCGAAGTTCCTTCATAAACTCTTTCATGCCGCCGCTTTCAAGCTGGAACACGCCGTCAGTATCGCCTTTTGAGATAAGCGCAAAGGTTTCAGGGTCGGTCATATCAACGTTGTCCATATTTACATCAATTCCATGGGTCAGCTTTATATTGTTTACCGCATCACGAATTACCGTAAGTGTACGCAGACCAAGGAAATCCATCTTTAATAGTCCCAGACGTTCAATGGTTGTCATTGTAAACTGGGTTGTTATAACATCATCATTCCTTGAAAGCGGAACATATGTCTGCACCGGCTCACGGGTAATAACCACACCTGCAGCGTGGGTTGATGTGTGTCTTGGCAGACCTTCAAATTCGGAAGATATATCAATCAACCTCTTAACCTGAGGGTCGGTATCATACATAAATTTAAGCTGTTTATTTTCTTCAAGTGCACCCTTGATTGTTATATTCAGTTCATTGGGTATTTGCTTTGCCACGCTGTCAACAAAGCTATATGGCATATCAAGTGCTCTGCCCGTATCGCGGATTGCAAGCTTTGCCGCCATTGTACCAAATGTGACAATCTGGGCAACCCTGTCTTTTCCGTACTTTTTATTTACATAGTCAATTACCTCGCCGCGACGTTCGTAACAAAAGTCAATATCAATATCGGGCATTGTTACACGTTCGGGGTTGAGAAATCTTTCAAAAATCAGTTCGTACTTTATAGGGTCAATGTTAGTAATTTCAAGACAATATGAAACTATACTTCCTGCGGCACTTCCGCGGCCGGGGCCTACCATAATACCGTTCTCACGGGCAAAGTGAATAAAATCCCATACGATAAGGAAGTAATCTACATAACCCATTGTCTCAATGGTACTTAGTTCATATTCAAGTCTTTCCCGCAGGGTATCATCTGCATCAGGATACCTTTTTTCAAAACCTTTAAAGCACAGCTCACGCAAATACTGCGGTGATGTATACCCTTCGGGGAGGGCAAACTCAGGAAGATGCAGCTTGCCGAATTCAATTTCCACATTACACATATCCGCGATTCTTTGGGTGTTTTCAAGTGCTTCAGGAATGTAGGCAAAAAGATCCTTCATCTCATCCTCAGACTTTACAAACATCTCCTGAGTGGTCATTTTCATTCTGTCTTCGTCTGTAACAGTTTTGCCCATCTGAATACACATCAGGATATCCTGAAACTCTGCATCCTCGCGCCTTACATAATGTATATCGTTGGTTGCCACAATCCCCAAATCAAGCTCACGGGCAAGACGGATAAGCTCACGATTGAGCATCTTTTGTTCAAATATGCCGTGATCCTGAATTTCTATAAAATAATTTTCTTTTCCGAATATATCAATAAACTCAAGTGCAGAACACTTTGCACCGTCATAATCACCGTTTAAAATCTTTTTAGAAAGAACGCCAATCATACAGGCACTAAGGGCAATTATACCCTCGCTGTTCTGACGGAGAACCTCCATATCTATACGGGGTTTATAATAAAAGCCGTCAACGTACCCGATTGAAACAATATTCATCAGATTTTTGTAGCCTTCGTTATTCTTTGCAAGCAGAATAAGGTGTGAGCTTAACGCATCAAGTTCGTGAATTTTGTCCTGCCTTCCGCGAGCAGCAACATAAACCTCGCACCCCAAAACAGGTTTTATACCAATGCTTTTTGCATATTCATAAAAGTCAATAACGCCAAACATACAGCCGTGGTCGGTGATTGCCATAGAAGTCTGTCCAAGCTCTTTTGCTCGGTCAAGAATTTTCTTTATTGTACCTTCGCCGTCAAGAAGGCTGAAGGCGGTATGTGTATGTAAATGTGCAAATGCCATATTTTCGTACCTATTCTTTCGTTATTTCAAAGTTTTTCTGCAATATCCAGAAGTTTTTTAAGTCTGTGGTTTACGCCTGACTTTGACAAAGGCGGTGTAAATATTTTACCAAGCTCCACAAGGCTTAAATCCTTGTTTTCCTTTCGCATAACAGCAATCTCACGTAATTCATCAGGAAGATTATCAAGACCCATTCTTTCCTCAATTTTTGCAATTGCAGTCATATGTCTGCTTGACGCCTCAATCACCTTGTCCATATTTGCGGTTTCGCCATTTGAGGTCCGGGTCAGGTTGCTTCTGACCTCACGTTCAATTTTTATATTTAAAATCTCCATCTGCGACCCGAAAGCCCCCATATAGGCAAGAGCATCACATATTATGTCGCTATTTTTTGTGTAAAGCACAAAACTGTTCTTTTTAACTAAACTGTTTAAAGCAAGACCCATTTCCTGCAAAAGTTTTTTGAACTGGTCGTGAATTTTTTTGCTGTATGTGACCATTTCCATATTATATGTTTTTTGAGGGTCTGTCATTGTTCCGCCGCCAAGGTATGCCCCACGTAAAAAAGCTCCACGGCAACATTCTCTTTGCGCAACAGTTTCCGAAATTTCCAACACAGAACTCTCATATTCAATTATCTTTGACAGAATTCTTTTATCACTCAATATACAAAAGAAACTGCTTTTAAGGCTTTCAATAACAATATCCACATCAAGACATCTTTTAACAAGCATCCCGAATCTTTCAATCGTTTCGCGGCTTTCAAGGGACACTCTTACCTGATTGCCCTTAAATTTGCCTGCAAACATAAGAATACCCATCATCTCTGCCTCGCAACAGCAAAGCTCACCGCAGTCTGTGCGGCAAAGTGCTTCCTTTGTCAGTTTAGAAAATGATTTCATCTGCGGTGTCTCCCTTCTGTTTAAAATTCACCAATCATTCTGACCTCAGGCTCAAGAATAACGCCCGACTTTTCAAAAACGATTTTCTTGATATATTCCATAAGATTTAAAACATCATCTGCCGTAGCACTACCTGTATTAATAACAAACCCTGCGTGCTTTTCAGACACCTGTGCACCGCCGATTGAATATCCCTTAAGCCCTGCCTGATCAATAAGTGTGCCTGCAAAATTGCCCTTTGGTCTTTTAAACGTGCTGCCTGCACTCGGTTTGTCAATTGGCTGTTTAGATACCCTTCGCTGTGTATAGTCGGCAACCCTTGCCTTTATATCATCAGCATTATCAGGATTGAGCTTTAATGTGCACCCAAGGATTATATAATCATCGCCCACAAACTTGCTGGTGCGGTATCCGAATTCACATTCTTGGCCCGAAGCTTCAAAAAAGTTCCCCTGCATATCCATATAATCTACGGATTTAATTATTTCTTTCATTTCATGGTCGTATGCCCCTGCGTTCATATAAACAGCACCGCCAACCGAGCCGGGAATTCCTGATGCGAACTCTGCACCTGCAAGGCCTGCGCCGACTGCCGCATTTGAAACACGGGACAAAATGGCACCTGCCTCGGCATAAATCTCGTCACCGCTGACTTTGATTGTATCCATATTTTTAAGGCATACAACAACACCGCGGATTCCTTTATCACCAACAAGCAAATTTGACCCGTTGCCCAGTATAAAGCAAGGAATCTCCATGCCGTAAACTGCTTCAAGAGTCCTTAGCAACTGTTCTTTTGTCTTTGGAGTTAAAAACCATTCTGCATTGCCGCCAATCTTAAACGTGGTATGACGGCTCATAGGCTCATTTTCAAGGACGTTTTCTTCGCCAAGAATGTTTTCAAAAATTTTACGCATAATTCAATTCGCCTTTCAGATTATTCATCAAAGGTTTTAAATTCAAACACTCTGTTTTTCTTTGCCGATATATAGTTTATGAATCTTTCTGCATTTAAATTCATAATTAATTCTTCGGGGAAGTCCATATCTTCAAGCATATCCACCGCATTCTTAACACAACCGATTCCTGCCATAAAATGCGCATCTGAATTTACAACTATCGGTGCACCATATTTTTTGCAGGCCATAGCTATCTCACGGCACCGCTCCACATTCTGCGGCCTTGATATAAAAGTATGGTTGTTGATTTCTATACAGACATTCTTTTCTTTAGCATATGGGACTACTTTATCTATATCAAAAAGATAATCGGGCGAGCCGATATGACCAAGTATATCAACATAGGGGTTGTCTATCACATTTAGCCATGTTTCGGTATGATCGCCGCCCTTTTCTTCGCGATAAGTATCATTATGAATTGATGCAATAACAAGTTCCATAAGATTAAGTATTGAATCCGGCATATCAAGTGCACCCGAACGGTCTGTCACGTTTGCCTCGGTTCCGCACAGAAGAGTTACACCTTCAATAACGCGAGGAATCGCCTTAAAGTATACAAAGTGCCACCAATGAGTTGAGTCGGGCATTGAAATACCGTGGTTGGTCATGGCAACAAGCTCAAGCCCCTTATCCCTTGCCGCACACATATTTTCGTAAAGAGTGCTGTACGCATGAGAAGATACATTTGTGTGTGTATGAACGTCTGTCAGAATTTTCATCAATTAGCCTCTTTTCTTCATTAGTCCTCTTCTGCACCCATCTGTTCTATAAGACGGTTGTTCAGTTCTTCTGCAGCATTATAACCCATACGGCGCTGACGGTTGTTCATTGCGGCAATTTCAAAGATAACCGCAAGGTTTCTGCCAGGACGGATAGGTATATTCAATGAAGGCACATTGATTCCTAAAATCTCGGTGTAATTATCCACAAGGCCAAGTCTGTCATACTGTTTGCCCTTTTGCCAGTTTTCAAGTTGAATTACAAGATCTATTTTTTCGGTATCCTTTACGGCACCCATACCAAAGATTTTCTTTACATCAATGATACCGATACCGCGCATTTCAATAAAGTGCCTGATAATTTCAGGCGAGCTTCCCACCAATGTCTTTGATGATACACGTCTGATTTCAACAGCATCGTCAGCAACAAGACGGTGGCCGCGCTTCATAAGCTCAACAGCCGCCTCACTCTTACCAATTCCGCTTTCGCCCAAAATAAGAATACCTTCGCCGTAAACCTCAACCAGAACGCCGTGGCGAGTTATTCTTGGCGCAAGCTCTACATTAAGAAATGCAATAAGGGCACTCATAAATGAAGATGTGCTCAAAGGGCTTCGTAAAATGTTTGTATTATATTTTTTTGCGAGTTCCAGCATTTCAGGAAAGATATCCATTCCTCTTGTTACAACTGTAACAGGAATTTTTTTACTGAAAAATTCTTCTATTCTCTTATATCTTTCAGCAGAGTCCAATGTTGCAAGATAGGTATTTTCAACCATACCCATTACCTGAATACGTTTTGGCTCAAAATAATCAAAAAAGCCTGCAATCGGAAGACCGGGTCTATTGACATCGGCAGTTTCGATATAAACATCTCTGTTTGCAACATAAATTTCTTCAAGCTTGAACTCGTCAATAATCTTGCTTAATTTAACTTTAAATTCCTGAGTATTTTCCATTTTCTCAACCCCATTTTTCATTTTATACTAACCTATTTTCACCTTGTATAATTTTAAACATACTTATTTTTATTGTATATCAAATCTGCCGATTTGTCAATCAAAAGAAGGCATAAAAAAGAACTGTACAGATACGCTCCATACAGCCCTGAGCTATTTATTCATCCAATGCCTCAATATAAAAACTTACAGGTCTGAATCCGTCATTGCAGGAAATCATAGCCGATTTGGGATTCTTCATCCAACCGTCATAAAAATTCTCACCGCCGTGGGATAGAGCCATAACAAATGGCGACATGCTCTCCCATGCACTGTCACAAAGACCGTCGGGCTTTTCCCATCCGTTTGTGATAAAAACCTGTCCTACCTTCATATCGCAGGCGTGTTCAATAGGATTTTCAAACTTTTCTATCAAATCGTCATAACGAGCCATTCTCATTACGGTTATGCGGCATTTTTTAATTGTTTTTATCTTTAACACAAATTATCTCCTTTTGAAACTTTTTTATAATAACCCCAAATAACTAAGCGCAAAAATCCATCCGAATAATGTAATCAAACAAAGTGCCGACGACATTATCACCATATGTGCCGCCAGATGTTCGTCACCGCCCATTTGCTGCGCCATTGTGAACGACGATACCGCCATAGGTGATGCAAATGTGATAAGAATACAAACCAGCGCCTCGCCCATGAACCCAAGCATAACAGCAACAGTCAACATAACAAGGGGTATAAAAATCAGCCTAGCACCTACGGTAATCAAAAGTTCTTTTAAGCTTTCTTTAATGGTGGAATATTCAAATTCCGCACCCAGCACAATTATCGCAAGCGGTGTTGCAACAGATGAAATATCCTTCACCGATTCTTCCAGAAGCGCAGGTAGTTTTAACCCTGTCAGCACAACAGCCAGTCCAACAATACATCCGATAATCAGCGGATTGGTTATTATCCCTTTCAGAACTTGCCCAATATTCATCTTACCCTGACCGCCGCAAAAACGCACAAGAGCTATAATTGCCAGAACATTGAATACAGGTATAATAATTCCAAGCAATACAGATGTCAGCCCGCCTGCGCCCTCACCGTAAATATACTCAACTAATGGCATACCAAGCAGTACAAAATTTGACCTAAAAAATCCCTGCAGCATTACTCCGCGTTTAGCATTGTCTTTTGTAAGAACCAGTACCGCAAAATACCCCACTACAAAAACCGCAAAAATCCCTATAATGCTGAACCATATAAGCTTTACATTTAAAACATCGTCTATTTCGGTCTTATAAATATTATAAAATACCAATACCGGCAAAAACACCTTAAAACCTATTTTATTTATAGAATCAAAGGTTTTTTTATCCGCAACTTTTAACTTTTTTAAACTATATCCAATCAGCATTAAAATAAAGATTGGTGCAATTGCATTAAACGACAATTTTAAACTTTCCACTATGTACCTCCTTCGCCAAACCGTCACCTTATATCTCGGCAATTGCCTCCACTTCAATCAGCACATCTTTAGGAAGCTTGGCAACCTCCACACAAGAACGCGCAGGATAAGGCTCGGTAAAATATGTTTCATAAATCTTATTTACCGCTACAAAATCACTCATATTCTGAATAAACACGGTTGTTTTAACCACTTTATCAATGCCCGAGCCTGATGCTTCAAGTAGATTTTTAATATTTGTGAAAACCAGATTTGCCTGTGCCTCAATACCTGACGGTATTTCTTCCGTTTCGGGATTTACAGGAATTTGTCCCGATATGAACACCATATTGTTTGTTACAATCGCTTGTGAATACGGTCCAATCGCCAAAGGCGCATTATTTGTTTTAATCTCTTTCATTTTCTTTTCTCCTTTTCAAATGTTATTTATGTATTGCGACACATAAGGTTTAGAGGCAAGCCTTTCAAAGGCTTCTCATTGAGGAGAGGCTCCGCCACAGGCGGTGGTGAGGTGTAGATTGCGAAAGCAATCGTTATTTTTTTCCACCTCATCCGTCAGCTTACGCTGACACCTTCCCCTCAAGGGGAAGGCTTTTTGATTTCGACTTTTTTCAACATATCCATATTGCGAGGCATAAGGTTTAGATGCAAACCTTTTTGGTCGCAAGTTCATATTAAGATAGAACCAAAAACTTCGCACTTCAAACCGTCCCCTTGTGTTTCCATCCTTTTATATTCGTTTTTACTGAATCTTTACTTCTTGTTTTGCTATAACAAAATGGATATACAGCACATCCGCCACAATCAGCACAAATGATATTGCTGATAGAATCTGCTGTGCATAGATTTGCACTCCGAACACCATATTTCCGTTATTTTGAACCATTGAAACAATTGCACCCCCTGCAATTGATGCTAAAAATCCGCACATACCGCTAACAGAATTCTTTATCGACATTGCCTGTGTGATACAGTTAAGCGGTACATAGCTATACGCAATATTGAATGAATTCTGGTTTGTTCCTGCAATAGAAACATTATACAGGATTGTGAACACAATAACCGGCCACCAGGTATCCTTTGTTGTGAAAATGTTTAAAAAGAATGCAAGTGCCGCAATACACAAGCCAAACTCCATTCCCTTTGCAAAGCTATGCTTGTCCGAATAAACCGCAAATTTTCTTGAAATCAGCATTCTTGCAACATTAGAAATAATGTTGATAATCTGGATAAGGAAAACGCTCAGAAGAAGATCCTTTGTTTTATAGATACCCATAAATCCTATTGTAAAATAAACCGCAAACTTCTGCAGACATTCCATAAAAATAACATTGCGGAAGTTTTTGTTGCCAAATGTGTTTTTTACAACAGCTTTAAGTGGTATTCCTGCATCTTCCTCACGAGCAGAATCGCTTTCGCTTTTAATCATCTTAAGGCTGACAAAATTGCATATGCTTATCACAAAAATTGACATGGAAATAAACAAAAACGCTCCGTTAAGATTTCCAACACTCTCAAATTTATCGATTATGTAGCCAAATACCGCAGTAAATATAATTCCCGAAATGAGGGATAAAACCTCTTTGTTTGACGAATATACTGCTCTTAGCGATGGGTCAACATATGAATTTGCCCATTTGAACAATATTGATGATATAAGATACTTTATCGAATATGCAAGCATAATCGATATTACCACAAGCACACGCTTTACTTCGTCCGATACCCGTAAAAACGGCAACAGGTACATAAGCATAAAGAAAAATATGCTTATTGAGTCACAAATTATAACGAGCTTCTTTTTAGATGATACCACCTTCACAAGAAATATCGATAGCAGCTGAAATACAAATGCTAAGCTTACGAATGACGATATTATACCCACCAGGTTATCGCTTACTCCAAGCGTTGCAAGAAGCTTCGCCAAAAAAGCATCCGCTACAAGCAGTGCAATAAAATATTCAAATGTGCATTGAAACATATAAGCACTTCTTGAACGCTTATATGCCTTTGTCTCAAATCTTGATTCCATAAATTTCTCCTATGTCTTTTAATATATTGTATTCTTTTGAAATCTTAATGCTTTTTCACAAAGCAAAGCTGTCGCCTTTTTATGAGGGTTAGACAATTGGAATGCCAAACATTTTTAGGCATAGTTCGTGTCAAGACTGGAGAACAGTGAATAATAGGACCTACTAACTTTTCCCTATTTTTTCAACTGATTTCCCTTAAGCACTTTTCTTTAGAACCCGCGAGAACACTAGATTTTCTCGCATCCGATAGTATATGTAAATATTATAAATCGGCAAACTAATCTTTTAATTTTTATCGACTTGACACAAGTTAAAATACAATAGAATAGCGGCACCGTGTTTTGGAATATAGAATTTAGATACCTATTATATTTATAAAGCTTTAAATGCTTTAATCCATTCGTTCTTGATATATTCGTGTCCCATTGCTGTTGGGTGGACGCCGTCTGCAAGCCAATAGCTTTCTTCAATATTTTTTGACAATTTGTCAAAGCCATCCTGTAATGAGATAAACGGCAAATTATATTTTTGGGCTATTTTCTTTGCCATCTCTGCACGCTTTTTAACCTCCGAATTAAAACAATCCCATTTTTCTTCTGTGGCGCAAGCTTTAAGAACAAAGGGTTCCATTATCATTATCTTGATATCAGGAAGTGCATTCTTTACTTCCTCAATGAGCATATCATATATTTTGTAATACTTATCTGCACTGACACCATTCGGCGACTCAGCAAATTCATGCCATACATCATTGACTCCTATCAATATACTCATAACATCAGGCTTTATGTTTATAATTGGATGTATACTAAAAAAGTGGGCAGCAAAATGGAAATGATGTAAAATAGTAGACACGAAAGGAGAATTACAATGTCCACAAAAAACAGGTACACATCAGAATTTAAAAAGACTATCGTTAATCTCTATCATTCTGGAAAAAGTTACGCTCAAATTTATACCGAATACGGAGTTTCTTCAAGTGCTTTATCTAAATGGCTGAAGCTTTATTCCGAAGTTAAAATTGACGATGATACTATTATCACTGCACAACAAATCAAGGAATTACAAAAACGGAACGCTCAACTTGAGGAGGAAAATCTCATATTAAAAAAAGCAATTGCAATATTCACTCCACACTCAGACAACGATTAACTGCCGTAAAAGCTCTTTCAAAGCAACATTCTGTTTCCACTCTTTGCAGGGTTCTTCGCGTAAACAGAAGTACTTACTACAAATGGATTAATCACTCTCCATCTGCACGAGAACTTGAAAACAGGGCTATTCGTTCATGTATTCTTGAGCTCTACGCCAAAACTGATAAGCGTTTGGGAGCTGGCAAAATCAAAGATTGTCTTAGCCGTGATTATTGCATTAACATCAGTTGCGGCAGAGTGTACCGCCTGATGAAATCTATGAATTTACCTAAAATGAGTACCGTAAAACCACCTAAAGCCCCTCAAATTAAAACTGATGATAGCAATTGCTTTAATCTGCTTGCTAAAAATTTTAATCAACCTGCTCCAAATTTGGTCTGGGTATGTGATTTTACCTATATCCGTGTTGCAAACAGGTTTTATTATCTATGTGCAATTTTAGATTTATTTGCAAGAAAAATTGTTTCTTTCAAGCTATCTAACAGAATTAATACCCAACTTGCCATAGATACCCTAGACATAGCTTTAAGAACTAGAGGAGATGTCTCCGGACTTATGTTTCATACCGACAGAGGCTCTCAGTTTACCTCTGAAAAATTCAGAAAATATCTTGATTCTCTTAACATTGTGCAATCGTTTTCTGCTAAGGGGCATCCGTATGACAATGCTGTTATGGAGTGTTTTTTCAAGTATATGAAGAAAGAAGAAACCGACAGACGTAATTACCAATCTTTAGGGGAACTTAACCAAAGTCTTTTTACTTATATAAATGGTTTTTACAATTCTGTCAGACCTCACTCACACAACAATGGTCTTACTCCTAACCAAAAGGAGGCGTTGCTTATGTCTGTATAATTTTTTCTCTTTTTACTGTCTACTTTATTGACATTGATCCAT
>JAZRLM010000001.1:0-2797 GCA_045646865.1 Clostridia bacterium | reverse complement strand
GAAAGATTTTAAATCGAAATGGGCTTTAGGTGGCATACCTTCGGAAATTTTCCCCATAGGAGGCATTTTTTCTTTCTTATTCATTATCTCCGTCTCCTTTCTTCTGTGATTCATATACCTCACGGTAAATATTGCAATTTTCCAGTAGCTCTGTATGATTTCCGACAGCAGCTATTTTGCCGTCGTCCAAAACAACAATCTGGTCTGCGTGTTGCACTGAGCTTACACGTTGAGCAATAATAATTTTAGTAGTATCAGGAATATACTCTGCAAAAGATTTCTGAATAGTCGCATCGGTTTTGGTATCTACTGCACTTGTTGAATCGTCCAATATCAAAACCTTTGGCTTTTTCAGGAGTGCCCTGGCAATGCAAAGTCGCTGTTTTTGTCCGCCCGATACATTTGTTCCGCCTTGCTCGATATAAGTATCATACTTATCGGGAAAACTTTGTATAAACTCGTCAGCACAAGCAAGTTTGCAAGCGGTTTCTATTTCTTCATCAGTAGCGTTTTCGTTGCCCCAACGCAGATTTTCTTTAATTGTTCCTGAAAACAGTTCATTCTTCTGAAGTACCATAGCAACAGCATTGCGAAGGACATCGAGATCATATTTTCTCACATCGATGCCGCCCAGGGTGAGCCGTCCTCCCGTTACATCATAAAGGCGGGGAATTAATTGAACAAGACTTGATTTTGATGAACCGGTACCGCCTATTATGCCCACAGTTTCTCCTGAAGATATAGAAAGATTTATATTATCAAGCACCTTTTTATCGGCTTTGGAAGCATAAATAAAATCAACATCCTCAAAACAGATAGAGCCGTCTTTTACCATCATTTCAGGATCAGAAGGATTTGCTATATCGGTTTTTTCGTCCAATATTTCTGCAATACGACGCATGGAGGCAATGGATATGGTCATCATAGCGAAAATCATTGAGAGCATCATAAGGCTCATAAGAATTTGAATTGCATAGGAAAACAAAGCGGTCAAATCGCCCGTTGTCATTCCCAAAGCAGGATTGTTTCCGCTTGCAATAATCGCCTTTGCACCAATCCAGGAAATAAGTATCATACATGCATACATAAAAAACTGCATAATGGGAGAGTTAAAAGCAAGCAATCTTTCGCCCTTTGCGAAATCATTATAAATACTCTTTGATATTCCCTTGAACTTATCGATTTCGTAATCTTCACGATTGAATGACTTTACAACGCGGATTCCTCGCACGTTTTCCTGCACCACGTTGTTCAGTTCATCATAGGTATGAAAAACACGGTTGAAAATCGGATTTACTTTTTTGATAATCAGCAGTAGCAATAGAGACATCAAAGGAATAACCGCAAGAAAAATAAATGATACCGTGCTATTTATGCGAAAGGATACTATCATTGAAAACAAAAGCATAACCGGACCGCGAATTGCCATACGGATAAGCATTTGATATGCGTTTTGAATGTTTGTAACGTCGGTGGTTAAACGGGTTACGATAGAAGCAGTTGAAAACTTATCTATGTTTGAGAAAGCAAAAGTCTGAACATTATCGTACATATCCTGCCTTAAATTTGCAGAAAAACCTACCGATGTTTTAGCTGCGATATGCGCCGAAAGCACTCCGGTAAAAAGCTGAAACGCTGCAAATAACAACAGTGCGATACCGTATTTCCAAACAGCACTCATATTACCCGGGTCAATGCCCTTGTCAATTACCTCTGCCATACAAAGCGGTATTAAAATCTCAAAAGCCGCTTCAAGTATGGATAAAAGAATGGTGTAAACAGAGCCTTTTTTATGTTCACGCAGGCTCCTTGCTAATGTTTTAATCATAATGTCCTCCTTCTTAGTGTAGCACGCTACATATTAAATTTAAGTAAAAGCCGATATGCTACCGGCTTACTTATTCAAGATTTTTATAAACTATTAGCAGCATTTTCCTCAATCGTTCAATATCTTTATCGGAAAGAGAGGCCAACATTTTTTGTTCATTTGCCAAAATATTATGCTCCATATTCATTCCCAGAGCTTCTGCCTGATTGGTTAATTTAACAATTTTATTTCGCTTATCATGATTGTCTGTCTGGCTTACAACATGACCGTTTTGTTCCATCCTTGAAACAATGCCTACCACGGTTGGATGCGATACCTCCAAAAATACCTCGATTTCTTTTTGTGTTGCTTGTCCTCCGCATTTATGTAAAAATGCAAACACACGGCTTTGTGCCAAAGTGAGATTATAATGCTTCAAATCTGCATCAGCTTTAACTTTTAACTTATCATTTATGTTTTTGATAAGATAACCGATATCTTTCTTAGGCACGGCATATACCCCCCTTTTTTTATAAATGTAGCACGCTACATATTGTATCAAAGAAAATACGCAATGTCAATGGATTTTATAAATTTCATACCTATATGAACTGTTTCGTTTTGATATCGATTGAATGTATCATGAACATATCAAAAAAGTGAGTCCACATTGAGATTCGGGCAGTTCACGTAAATTTTCTCAATGCGGCATCAAAGTTGGCATTAGGGTAATTTTTTGCATCATCCAAGATGCAAAACCCCTTATATTTCAAGGGAATTTTGATATATTCAAATTGATATGAAGTACACCGAAGCTCGTCACACCTTAAATATTATAAAAATATTTGGTTTTCTTGTAATTTAAGATATAATATGATATAATTAATGAAGCAAAAGAGGTGAGATTATGCGACTTTTGGTTGTTGAAGATGAAAAGCATCTTAATAAAACACTAACGGAAAGACTGACAAAAATCGGTTATACAGTTGA